>CAWKJS010000020.1:0-198861 GCA_963850055.1 uncultured Nitrososphaeraceae archaeon
GCAACAAAATTTTTTCGTAAATTTCAAACTAGTTGAGGAATCAAATATTCAATATTCAATATTGATAGGAGAAAGGAACGACCGTGAGTGTTTGGTTATAGAAAGATGATATAAAAATACATAAAAATATTAATGTATAGTCCAATACGATTCAGAAAGGCGTTTAATTTGATCCAGATAGATGAAGACAGAATTTTTGATATCATTAGAGAGAGAAAGCCTCGTTCCGTAGCTTTGAACGGTCCTGAACCCCTATTACCAAAAATTCAAAAAGTTTCTGAAAAAATTGAAAATGAATTCAACATAATATCATATATAATAGGAGATAAGAGCTGGGGTTCTTGTGATCTTAACGCACATGCTGCAGAGATGCTGGGTGCAGATATATTATTTAACGTAGGGCATACTATAACTATAGAAAATTTTGGAGAGAAAGTATTCATGATAAATGCTTTTGACACCATAAGATTTGATAATGTTGCATTAAAATGTGCAACGGAACTAAAGGGACGATTTAAAACTATATCATTAGTTACAGACAGTCAACACTTGCATCAAATTGATATAGTCAAAAAGATTTTTGAGGATAACGGTTTTCTCGTGGTAAAAGGGAAAGGTAAAGGACAACTGAATGATGCACAAGTCTTTGGTTGTGAATTTCATCCCCTACACAACATCAAAAGTGAAATTGATGCTTTTATTTTTCTTGGCCAAAGTAGATTCCATTCGATAGGGATAGCCCTTTCCACAGAAAAACCGACATTTATGCTCGATCCATATTTTGAGGAATTTTTGCAAATCAATAACGAAGCAGAAGTTGTCAAGAAGAGAGCAATACTCTCTGTGTACAAGGCACTCGATGCAAGAACGTTGGGGATAATAATAGGATTAAAAGAAGGACAATTTGCAAATATTAAAGCTTTAGAATTTAAGAAAGAACTAGGCAAATTAGGAATTAACATACAATTGATAGCTTTGACCGAGATTTCAAATGAGAAGTTAGAAAACTTTAGAGAAATTGATGCTTTTATTCAAGTAGCATGTCCACGACTAGGAACTGATAATTATTTTTCCAAACCAGTACTATCAGTTCCACAAGGATTAGCTTTGATAAAGTTATTAAAGAAAGAACCCATCGAGGAATTTTTCAAAATTCAGCATTGGTTATAGGATAAACTTAGATAACACCACAATTCCGAAGCATTTGATACTAAACTTGTGATAGCATATCAGATGTACAATTCTTCTGCACGATTGACATTTTTATTAAGAGACTACTAATCAATCTCCTAATCAGTAGAGTTTAACAAAAAAAATAAACCATAGCACAAGTAGCATTGTTTGGTTTTTCAAACAGTAATAATTATCTCGAATAATTGCTACAGTAGAATTTGTAAAGATTATATTTAATCATCAGTTATCATAAGCAAATTCATGGTAGTTATATCAAAAAGGCTTTCCCTGATAATATTTTTTATTGCAGGTTTCATTTTTATTGGGATAGGTATTGTTTCAATTATTGATTCGAACATCCCCAGATATGTGGAAATTACTGAGATGATAAAACCAAATCAATCTGGAATATTTACTCCAGATATGAATTCTGGTAACATCGCAAATATTTATACCAATGGATCTGAATCTACAGTGCTAGTAATAGACCCCAACAACAAATTGATAATGAATAAAACTGGAAATATTGGGGTGCTAAATGAAACTGTTACATCAGAAGTAAATGGTAAGTACAAAATTCAGGTTATTAATGAAGGAGAAAATACATTGAATTTGAATTTAGGGGCGTTTTCGAAGGCCAGTCCACTTGCGTTTAGTGGCCAAATGATGTTGATCATAACAGGTGTTGTGATATTAGGATTAGGAATTAGAACCAGAATGCAGTCATAACTATCTTATTTCATCTTTCTTATACGAACCTAATAACTTAAAGAAAATAGTAGCGGACTTGACAGATAAAAGAGAGGCAGAAATTTTATCATCATTAACGTTTCCCTCTAAATCTACAAAAAAATAATACTCCCAAGGTATATTTTTCGTCGGTCTTGATTCAATTCTTGTTAAATTAATGTTTCTTAATGCAAACTCTTGGAGTATAGAATATAATGATCCAGGGGTATGAGGGATGGAAAAAATAACTGATATCTTACTGTCATTGGCTTTCCTTTCATAACTTTTAGAAATTATTAGAAATCTAGTAAAATTATTAGAATTATCCTCGATATCTTCTTCTAGAACCTTCATGTCATAGATTTGGGCAGCATGTTTGCTAGCTATTGCTGCTGCGCTAGTATTATGGGTTTCTTTAATAAATTTAACAGATCCTGCAGTATCGTACATAGGGATTGATTCTAAGTGTTTCTTTTGAATATATTTTCTACACTGAGCCAATGCCTGTGGATGAGAGTAAACAACAGAAATTTCATCTGGAGATGAATCCTTATCGATTATTAAACAATGATGTATTTTCTGATATATTTCCCCGATAGCGTAAAGAGGTTTTTCAACTAGTAAGTCATAAGTTTCATTTACACTTCCTTCTGTAGAATTTTCAATGGGAACTACTGCCAGATCCACGGTAGAATTTTCAACACCATCAAACAATTCACGAAATGATCTAAATGGAATGAATGAATAATTTGGATCAGGATATTGAATACGGGCAGATGCTTCACTGTAAGATCCAGATTCTCCTTGAAAACCTACCTTGAAGGCATTCATGTCATAGGAAATTGTTTATCATACAAAAGTGTAAAGGATTCTTTTCCATAATCAATTGAAACTTTCCTGTCTTCAAAGTTACCACAGGAATTGCATTTTAATCCTCCTGGTACTTTGACAAATTCATTTCCACAAGAAAAGCAAATTGTATACACAACTCCCAAGTCTCTGTCCTCTAATGTCAAATGAATGGAAGAGTTCAATAAGCTGAATACCCTTCCCCTTATAATATCGCCTACCTTAAAAACAAATTTACCTTTATAACTTCTCTCACGCCAGCCTGAACCATAGTTTCCCCCTGAATTAGACATACGAGTGGAGGCTATCGCAGAAAAACCAGATTTAGAATATTTTTCATTGATATAAACAATCCTTACCGATATCATATTTCCAAATAGCATATCGATATATCCAACAACAATATCACCAATCTTAGGTATCATAGGTGGATTTTTTTGTTTGACACTCAAAATACGATCGACCATATTGGCGCTAGATTTTCCAATAACAGAAGATCTAACCTCACCCTCATCTAAATAGGTGTTTTTACCCGCATCAAATTCCTCAATTATAGCCAACGGTTTTCCAGGAATAATATGATCAATTTCATGAGTTTTATTCAAATCAAATCAAACGATATTTGTATTCTAATGGTTATAATTGTTACATTAACTCAGATATCTAGTGGATCATTTCAAGCATTTCTACAGCTTGTCTAGTTTCTTTGACATTATGAGTCCGTACCAGAGAGGCGCCATTCATCACGCTATACATCTCAGCAATAATTGAAGGAATTAGTCTCTCTTCCACAGATAAACCAAATAAAGATCCTATAAACGATTTTCTGGAAATTGAAACACATATTGGTTTTTTCAAAGACATAAGTAATTTAATATTAGCAATTATATCGATATCACGTACGTACCAATCCATTCCCAGAGTTTTGGAATAAAATGGATTGAATCCTTCTTTTCTAAAAAAACCAATCGAGGGATCGATGATCAGTTTATCATCGTCGATTTTACATTTCTTGGCAATTCTAATACTTTCAGCTAATAGAGAACTAGTATCCTGTATGTCCCCATCACCATAGAGATTTTCTCTATCTGACAAGTAAGTACCAAGGATCACAGGAAGATCATATTCATAAGCCAGGCTAGACATATTTTTATCATATTTTAAACCTGTAACGTCGTTAATCGCATTCACCTCTAATTTCAATAAGGATCGGATTACGTCGGATCTAACTGTATCAACAGATATAGGAATATTGCTAATTTGCCTAATAGCTGAGATAGCGTTGTGCAATCGTTTTGATTCGAGATCCTTCGGAATCAGTGTTTTCAAGTATGGAGCAGTTGACATACCACCAACATCCACTATATCAACTCCATTATCCTGCATTCTAATGATTGTATCTTGAATCTCGTCTTCTTGACTTTTTATCGAGTCTTTGTAAAATGATTCTGGACTTACATTCATGATACCCATAATCCGAGTCTTTCCATATGGAGTGACTGAAATATTACCCACAATTGTCAACAAACAAAAATAGATTTTTTCTTTTAAAAACATTCAGATAAATCTATTAGACTATTAAATAATTATCAAATATAGACCAGGTATCACAAATTTCAGAGAATTTTTTGAAAGACTAGCGAAGGCTTAAAAAGGAAAATAAAAAGAATTTTCTATAATATGTTTAACTATTGCTATTAACTAATTATCGGAATTGATTAAACAAGATCACCATCACTAGAGTGTGAATGTTTAAGTTTTTAGATTGCGTATCACCGGTAGAACGGGGTTTTTGATTCAGGCTACAAACTGTTAGATTGGATAAAAAGATACAATTATCGAATAGGTAGCAATTGTTAATATTTAATTTAATTTAATTTAATTCAATTTCTTTTTCATGCAGCTTAAACATCACAGTTTATGAAATCCAAATAGTAACATAATATTAACCGCTTGAATGTTACCTTAAAGCATAAATCGCAATGAATGGCTTTTGTCTGTTTTACACAGACCAATCTTAAGCTTGGTTTTTTATTCTCGTTATTTTCGTATATTGGTTGTTAAGGCTGGACTAGTTTACTTTGAAAGCTTTGAAAAGAAACCACTAATCGACGGCATTATTTTTTCCATGATTAAATTATCAAAATCATCTGTATGTGGATCTAAGGTAAAGATCAAGAGATACTCTAATCTATTTTTCTGATTTGTTATTGGTATCGTAATCCGCAAAATTTTTTCATAAAGAGAGCATGTATAATTCAGTTTTCCAAGTATATCTTGCCACCTTAACCTAGTATATTGTCTGGTAGAGGCAGTGATAGCATATTGCTCAGTTTCTTCATCGCTTAAAAGTGGAATTATTCCTGTACGTTCTGCAGTAGTAATAATTATTCCATGCTTGTCAGCAACCCCAATGAATCGTATTCTCGAATCGATTTGTACAATTTCATTGCAAAGGTTTTTGAATTCGGTAACATATTTTTCCATGATTTATTATTAATGGTGTTTAAACAATGTATTATTTTAATTTTTTTCATATAGTAGTCGTCCCTTTAGTTCAATTTTTGTTATCCTTGAAGCTGGGATTGTTTGAAAATTTTCAGAAATTAAGATGAAATCTGACAAGGTCATTAGTTTATAATCTTCGTAATCCCTATATGTTACAAGATACGAGGACGCATCATCTGCATAGAGTGCTTTACTGATAATTTCTTCTAATTTACCCTTCTTAGCCATTAATTACAATTTGTTTATATGTCATATATACGCCATCAAACGGTCTTTTTATCTGATCTATATAGAGGACACTGATGTATGAATACGACATTCAGATACGGTACGTTTTTAATAAACTGTCGTATGGTTGGTTCTTATCAAATCTATGTTATTGTATTTAATAGCAGGAAAGTAGTGATCTATGAATTCAATCATTCACAAAGTAAGATAGACAGTTCTGAAGTTAATAATAACATTTTTATTTCAATAACAAATTTTCAAAAGATTTAATATTGAACTTCGAAGTAATGTAGTAGGCAAGCTTAGTATGACTCACTGTATAGCAATACATTCCTATAAGGGAGGCACTGGTAAGACCACAATAGCTGCAAATACCGCAGCATTACTTGTAAAAATGGGGAAAAAAGTTGCCATACTAGATTTGGACGTCTACGCACCCAGCTTACATAATTATTTTAAGATAAATCCAAAAAAATGGATAAACGACTTTTTGGATAATAATGCAGATATTTATGAATCGATAATTGATATGACTGAAATTCTTTTTAAAGATGATCAAAAGCCGAACAATTTTACAGGGAAACTCTATACTGGGTTCTCTAATCCTAGCAGAGACGCGATATTTAAATTTGAAATGGGTAATGGAACAGACTATTGGAAAAAACAGTTTAGGAAATTAGTTTTTCTTAGAGAACAAATTATTACCAAGCTCGATACAGATTATATCATTATTGATACGAGTCCAGGAATAAGACATTGGTCCATTAATGCCCTATCAATAGCAGATAAATTAATACTTACTATGAAAATGGATGATTTAGACATTGAAGGAACCAAAAAACTATTGTTTGAAATTTATACAACATTTGTACGATTTGGTGCTATTTCTTATATATTGCTAAATAGGATATCAGGATATTGTATTCCGGCCACTACACTCGACTCAAATATTGAAGAAAACCAAGATCATAAGAAAGTTTTGGAAGAACTTCATGCCGTAACGGGTGCAAACTCCCTTTCCCCACTACCATGTTATTGCGACATACAATTTAGTCCTAGAGAGTTTTTGACAGTAATTAACAATCCGAATCATCCATTTTCTTTAAAATTAAGAAGCATCATAAGTGAAATGACAAATAATACGTAGAATATCAAATATTAATTTTAAATTAGAGAGCATATCAGTAGAATTACGATAGAATGAGCAAGAAGAAAAAGAATTCAGACGTTGATAGTAACAAGAATAATGCCTCTAACAAGGATGATAATAACGATAGTAGTTATTTTGCAAGAGGTCGTAAGAAAAGAAAACAATATTTAAAAATAATAGTTCCTGTTGTTGTTGGATTAGCAGCTCTTGCAATTGTGTTAGCAATATTTTTTCCTAGTGAAAATGTAGCAGCCAAATATGGTGCTCTAGGATCAGCACATGAACACGCAGCATTATTGATTAACCTAAATGGTACAAACTTGGACCTAGCACAACAAAAATACATGGTAAGGTCTAACTATATTCACGTAGAAAACTACAATGGCACTTTGGATGGAACAACAATCCATAAACACTCGTCTAATGTTCCAATCGGTGAATTCCTCAAGAGTATTAGAATGGACGCTTCCAATGGGTGTTTCATTACAGATAGTAACCAGCGCTTCTGCGATAACGAACAATATAAACTAAATTTCTATGTTAATGGTAATAAAACTAAAGACATAATGAGCTATGTACTAAACGATGACGATAGAATATTGATAACATATGGGAAGGAAAATACAACTGAAATAAATAGACAACTACAAGAATTAAACAATCTTCCAATAAATAAAAAATAATTATCTCCATTTTTTATTTAGAACATTAGCTTGTTCATTGGAAATTAAAACGTCAGTTAACGCATTAATTCAATTCAACTGGAAGTGTAGGATTATTACCCCATTCACCCCAAGAACCTAGGTACATTTTTACTTTTGGATATCCAAGTTGTTTAAGAGCAAGATAAGTATTTGCAGCTCGGTAACCACCTTGACAATACGTTATAACTTCTGTTTCTTTTGATATAAAGGAATACAAACTCACCAAAGCGTCAAATTTCAAGAATTTCTCATTTCTAAGATTGTTTGACCACTCAACATTAACGGATTTAGGTATATGTCCCCGGTGAAAAGCACGAGCAACAGATCCGTTGTACTCAGCCTGGGAACGGCAGTCAACAATTATCACATCCTGTGAATTTTTATCTACACAGTTTTTCACATATTCTAAATCAGCTAATATCGCCCTATTCGTATAAAAATTGAATGCGGAATGTGAATATTGGTTTGTCTTCATTTCAACTGGATATTTAAGTTTTGACCAGTTTTCAAATCCACCGTCTAACATAAATGAATCAAGATGAGAGAAATAATTCAATAGCCAAACACCCCGGGAAGCGGTAGGACCTGAAACATTGTCATAAAAAATAACTCTATTTGATGGATTAATGCCTAGATAATTTAATAGTAAACCCATTTGTTTTTCAAATTGCAAAATTCCCATTTTAGAGGTATCAAACCAATGGTAATGCATCAAATCGATGTTAATGGCACCAGGAATATGACCCTTAGTATACTCAGCAAATGATCTGGTATCAATAAGCATTAAATCAGAGTGTTGACCCTGGATTAAATCAAGTAAAGATTCACCATTTATAACGGTGTTCAAGAACCTAAGTATACATAATCCTATAGATAATGCTTTCTAGAAGCTCAAAGATAAATTTGAAAAAGTTTTTAATAAAAAGTACTAGAATACATAACGGGCAAGAAATGGCAAGAAAAGCGGCAAAGGCAAAATCAGAGGAGAATGGTCTTCCCGAATGGGCCGACAATGAACTGAAAAATGCAAATTTTCAAATATTAGACGCGATTAATAGAACAGGTTATTTTCTAGACATCAATGAACAAACCAAAAAAGCAGATATCCAGCTCTACGAATCACTACCCGACGGTAGAACAATAATTGAAGAAATCGATTTAGCAGATGATTTGAAGGTTTCAGATCTTATGAAAGGTTTCGTATATGAGTATAAAATCAAAATATCAAAGGCCAAACTAAGTGATCAATTATGTGAATTATTAAAAACCAAGTATCAAATTGATATGGATGAGATTTTTAAATTTGATTTGGAGAGTGCTCAAATGATGGATGTAGAATCAGATTTTGATCCAAATAAGAAGGACAAGGATGAAGGTGAAGAGGAATAATAAATTCAATTCAGTCAAGATTTTTGCGAATTTGGCTCTCAATAATTGAATCAATTATCGCAGGAAACCAACCTTTGAACGGTACGGATAATCCAGCTATGGTGGGTACAAAAATCTGAAAAGAATCGGAAGCAAGCGAGTTTAATACCGCCTTGGAAACAGTTTCCGGGCTTAACATATATTTCATCGGGGTTTTATTATTAAAATATTCATTATTAAAAAAATTGGTCTTTACACCTATTGGACTTATAACAGATATCTTTACGCCTGTTTTTCTTAATTCACGACGTAAGGACTCAGAAAAACCCAACATGGCAAATTTTGATCCACAGTATGCAGCCATCCCAGGTATGCCAAAACTGGAAGCTAAGGAGGCAACATTAATTATATGACCACTATTTCTCCTAATCATGGAATCAAGAAAAATTTTTGTAAAATAAATCATGCCAAAATAATTAGTGAAACTGACTTTTTCGATTTCCTCAATGGAAGTTTTTTCAACCTTCCCAAATATGCCAATCCCTGCATTATTGATTAAAACATCTATATACCCGTATCGTTCGAGTATCAGATCACCAATTTGCTTAACTTCTTCTTTTTTGGACACATCACAGCTTAGTGTCAGTATCTCAAAGCCCCTTTTCTTCATCGATGCAACAGAATCGTTCAGTCTATCAATATTTCTGGCAATTAGAATCAAGGATTTCAAATCAAATTGTGAAAAATCACTTGCAACGCATCTACCTATTCCGCTTGACGCACCAGTAATGAGGACTATCTTGTTTTTTAGTAGGTCGCTTAAAATCTTCATCATATAAAAATGAAATAATCGTTATTTAAAATACTATCAATCAGCTCGGCTATCAGGTGTAGCGGAAGAGGGGGGAGTAGATTTTGAATAATTAGTTCCCAATGCTAACCTCATCAATGCAATCCACATTATCACTAACGGCAAATAGTAAGAAGCAATCCTCCATGCAATTATGACGTTTAATTGATCGATATCATTTATTATGTTACTAATTTGAGAAACGTTATTCAGTTGATTGATATATGCCCACAATCCCCATTCAGCTAAGCCGGAACCTCCTATTGTGATGGGAAGGGTACCCAAAATTGTGGAAGAAGCCGTAGCCATAAATGACAAAAATAGACCTATGTAAATATCTACAGAATGTGTTAAAACTAGAAATGAAAGACCTTGGAAAATAAATGCGACCACTGTAATTGCAATGCCCACTGAAAATATTTTTACAGATTTAAATGAACTGAAGTTTTCTCTGCTCATTATGCACAAATCATCCAATGCCTTATTAACAGAATTGATCCCCCGTTGAGCTTTTTGTTCTGAAATAAATTTTTTAGCCAATCTTAAAGAAAATGAAGGTAATCGGATATTTTTTTTTGCTGAATATATCAAGATAAAAAACCAGAATCCAAATGTAGGGGCAGCGATCGCAACTATTAACATACCAATAAACATGGAACCGTTAGCTATTGCAACAAATCCAGCGATAAAAGCTAAAATTGTACCAACAAATACATCGGCAATAATTTCCATGGTAGTAACCCATGCGGCTCGTCCCGCTGGCACACCACTCTTAGTTAAAAAAGCAATTCGAACTAGTTCGCCTCCAATATAAGAAGGAGTAGTTTGAGTTACAAATTCTCCAGCTAACCTGGCGAAAATAATTTTCCAAAACGAACTGACATTCTTTCCAATAAATTTTCGAACAAAATAATAAAACCTAATTGCTTGAAGAAAAATTCTTACCATTGTTGCGAGAAAAGAAAGTAAAAAAGGGATAACACCTACAGATAAAACATCATTTAGCGAAACGGGAGTAAACAGAAAAATAAGCATTATAGGTATAACACTTACAAGAATGAAAATTATTCGCCAATTCAAGGTATATCAACTAGTTCAAAAGAAGGAATATAATAATCATACAAATATAACAATAAAATTAGAATAGCAATTAAAAATTTTTGATATGCATACTATATTCGTGACTGGTACGGCCGGTTCAGGGAAAACACTATTGACTTCGAGACTGTTGGAATGGTATCACAACAATGATGTCTCACCAATTTCAATTAATTTGGATCCAGGAGTATCTAGTTTGCCGTATGATCCAGATATAGACGTGAGAGAGTTTATTGATTTTTATTCGATAATGGATGATTACAAGTTAGGACCAAATGGATCACTGATATTGGCTAATGACTTGATATCAACAAAAATAGATGAAATCCAAACTCAGGTTCAGGAACTTAATCCCGATTATGTAATAATCGATACTCCCGGACAAATAGAACTGTTTGCTTTCAGGTCCAGCGGTCCTTATTTTGTTTCAAATTTTTATTCAGATTCTAAAGTAACACTATTTACCATAGATGGGACATTAGCAATATCTCCAATTAGTTTTGTTTCTTTGATGTTCTTGTCACAATCAGTCAGATTACGTCTAAACATTCCACAAATCAACGTCCTAACGAAACGAGATAAAATAATTGAGAAGTTGGCAGAAATTTTGAATTGGTCTAACTCCATTACTTCACTTCAAGACTCCCTAAATCTAGAAAAAGATTCAGAGCAATCTTTATTGGGTAAGGACATTATAAAAACACTTTATAAAAGTGGAAATATGTTGAGCCCCATTGCGGTATCTAACTTAACTATGAATGGAATGATAAATTTAACTGCAGCATTATCAAGAATATTAACACAAGGTGAGGAGGAGCAGAAACACGAATGAAAAAAGAAAAGTATGAAATTGTAGCTGAACATCTAGAATGCACTGCTACTGCATCCGCATCAACTGCAAATTTGGGTCCCGGATATGATGTATTTGGACTAGGCCTAGATGTATTATGGGATACAGTATCCATCAACGTAGAGAGAAAAACAATAGCAAACAAAAACAATGTAAAAATAATAATGAATGGTGATATGGGCAAAAGTATTCCAAATGATTCTTGACTCCAATTCTGCAGGCAAGGTAGCAAAAAAAATTATCTCGGATTATGATTTATATAATTACAACTGTTTAATTGAAATTAGAAAAAATATTCCACCGGGTTATGGGATGGGAAGTAGTGCCGCATCAGCAGTAGCAACTGCAGTTTCACTAAATGCATTATTTGGACTGAATATTGAGGATATCAAACTACTAGATTATTCTGCCGAAGGCGAACTCGCAAGTGCAGGTGTAAAGCACTTCGATAATGTCGCAGGCTCGTTTTTTGGAAATTTTGTAATCGTTAAGACTCATCCAAAATTAGAATGTATCAGGATAGATTCGCCAAATAATCTATCTGTGGTTATATGCGTACCACTTATTCAAGTTCCTAAAATGAAGACAGAGTTTTCAAGAAAAGTTATTCCTCAACAAGTACCTTTGGAAAAAATGGTTCACAATGTAGCTAATGCATGTTCCGTAGTTGCAGGCTTTTATTGCAAGGATGTAGAAATGATTTGTAATGGTATAAATGATTGTATCATAGAGCCTGCAAGAAAGAAATTGATCCCAGGATATGAAAAAATAAAGGAAAGGTCCTTAGAAGAGGGAGCGATGGCTTTTACCATTAGTGGAGCTGGTCCTTCTACGGTAGCTTTTTTAGATTCAAGCAAGAAGGCGCTGCGCATATCAGAAGTCATGGAAGAGGAATATGATAAAATAAATATCAAATGTAAAACATTTATATCTAAATCCGGTAATGGATCAAGAATAGTTTCGTTGAAATGAAAATCCGTGCTTTGATGGAAAATAGATCATTTTTTAGTATTTTTATTGAGGAATGCCCCCATCATTTTCTGTCTATCTTCGTGAGCAAAACACAAAGCCCAACCATAAATTTCCAGCCGCAAACCAGTATCAATATCAGCATCCATACCTTTATTAATTAACATTTTACTGATTTTTACAGCATTGAAACTATTTTTAGCGATCTCCTTAGCAAAAGTTATACAATGTTCCAAAAGTTTTTTATTTAGTAACTTTGAGAGTGCAATACTTTTCTCCTTTTCATTATTTTGATCGATAGATGGATCTAAATTAGACTTTTCCTCATCTGATAAAGAAATAATTTGGTTAACTAATCCAATAGTGGCAGCTTCATGCGCGGTAATCATTTTTCCGGTAAAAATCATTTCTTTAGCTTTTGCGGGTCCAACTACCCTGAGTAGTCGCTGAGTACCACCCCATCCAGGAGGAATACCAATAGTTACTTCTGGTTGACCAATCTTTGCATTTTCGGATGCGATCCTTATATCACAAACTAAAGATAGTTCACATCCACCACCAAGTGCAAAACCATTTATTGCGGCAATTACAGGTTTCTCCATCTTTTCAATTTTATTTAGCATAGATTGTGCAGATGAAGCATATTTTTCAGCAGTTATGGCGTCAATATTTACCATGTATGAAATGTCAGCACCAGCACAGAAAGATCGTTCTCCTGCCCCGGTAATTACTGGTACCTTGATTCCCTCATCTGCAGAAATTATGTCAATTGCTCTGGCCAGTTCGAATATTACATCAAGATTCATCGCATTCAAAGCTTCAGGTCTATTTATCCTCAATATTGCAATTTCATTAAGTAAATCTATTTGAATATATTTCATGGAAGACACAAACAAACTTCAATGGTTCTTTAAAATAAATCTTATCAAATTTGTCTTCATTTCAACTGGATATTTAAGTTTTGACCAGTTTTCAAACCCACCGTCTAATATAAATGAATCAAGATGAGAGAAATAATTCAATAGCCAAACACCCCGGGAAGCGGTAGGACCTGAAATATGATCATAAAAAATAACTCTATTTGATGGATTAATGCCTAGATAATTTAATAGTAAACCCATTTGTTTTTCAAATTGCAAAATTCCCATTGTAGAGGTATCAAACCAATGGAAATGCATCAAATCGATATTAATGGCACCAGGAATATGACCTTTAGCATACTCAGCAAATGATCGGGTATCAACAAGTATCAAATCAGAGGGTTGACCCTGAAGTAAATCAATTAAAGATTCACCATTTATAACGGTGTTCAAGGACCTAAGTATACATAATCCTATAGATAATGCTTTCTAGAAGCCCAAAGATAAATTTGAAAAAGTTTTTAATAAAAAGTACTAGAATACATAACGGGCAAGAAATGGCAAGAAAAGCGGCAAAGGCAAAATCTGAGGAGAATGGTCTTCCCGAATGGGCTGACAATGAACTGAAAAATGCAAATTTCCAAATATTAGACACGATTAATAGAACAGGTTATTTTCTAGACATCAATGAACAAACCAAGAAAGCAGATATCCAGCTCTACGAATCACTACCCGACGGTAGAACAATAATTGAAGAAATTGATTTAGCAGATGATTTGAAGGTTTCAGAACTCATGAAAGGTTTCGTATATGAGTATAAAATCAAAATATCAAAGGCCAAACTAAGTGATCAGTTATGTGAATTATTAAAAACCAAGTATCAAATCGATATGGATGAGATTTTTAAATTTGATTTGGAGAGTGCACAAATGATGGATGTAGAATCAGATTTTGATCCAAATAAGAAGGACAAGGATGAAGAGTGAAGATGAATAATAAATTCAATTCAGCCGAGTTTTTACGAAATTGGCTCTCAATAATTGAATCAATTATCGCAGGAAAACAACCTTTGAACGGTACCGATAATCCAGCTATGGTGGGTACAAAAATTTGAAATGAATTAGAAGCAAATGAGTTTAATACCGCCTTGGAAACCGTTTCTGGATTTAACATATATTTCATCGGGGTTTTATTATTAAAATATTCATTATTAAAAAAATTGGTCTTTACACCTATTGGACTAATAACAGATATCTTTACGCCTGTTTTTCTTAATTCACGACGTAAGGACTCAGAAAAACCCAACATGGCAAATTTTGATCCACAGTATGCGGCCATCCCAGGTATACCAAAACTGGCAGCTAAAGAGGCAATATTAATTATATGACCACTATTTCTCCTAATCATTGAATCAAGAAAAATTTTTGTAAAATAAATCATGCCAAAATAATTAGTGAAACTGACTTTTTCGATTTCCTCAATGGACGTTTTTTCAACCTTCCCAAATATACCAATCCCTGCATTATTGATTAAAACATCAATATACCCATATCGTTCGAGTATCAGATCACCAATGCGCTTAACTTCTTCTTTTTTGGACACATCACAACTTAGAGGCAATATTTCAAAGTCCCTTTCCTTCATAGATACAATAGAATCATTCAGTCTATCAATATTTCTGGCAATTAGAATCAAGGATTTCAAACCAAATTGTGAAAAATCACTTGCAACGCATCTACCTATTCCACTCGATGCACCAGTAATAAGGACTATCTTGTTTTTTAGTAGATCGGTTAAAATCTTCACCATATAAAAAAGAAATAATCATTATTTAAAATACTATCAATCAGCTCGACTATCAGGTGTAATGGAAGAGGGGGGATTAGATTTTGAATAATTAGTTCCCAATGCTAACCTCATCAATGCAATCCACATTATTACTAACGGCAAATAGTAAGAAGCAATCCTCCATGCAATTATGACGTTTAATTGATCGATATCATTTACTATGTTACCAATTTGAGAAACGTTATTCAGTTGATTGATATATGCCCACAATCCCCATTCAGCTAAGCCTGAACCCCCTATTGTGATGGGAAGGGTACCCAAAATTGTGGAAGAAGCTGTAGCCATAAATGACAAAAATAGACCTATGTAAATATCTACAGAATGTGTTAAAACTAGAAATGAAAGACCTTGGAAAATAAATGCGACCACTGTAATTGCAATGCCCACGGAAAATATTTTTACAGATTTAAATGAACTGAAGTTTTCTCTGCTCATTATGCACAAATCATCCAATGCTTTATTAACAGAATTGATCCCCCGTTGAGCTTTTTGTTCTGAAATAAATTTTTTAGCCAATTTTAAAGAAAATGAAGGTAATCGGATATTTTTTTTTGCTGAATATATCAAGATAAAAAACCAGAATCCAAATGTAGGGGCAGCGATCGCAACTAATTAACAGACCAATAAACATGGAGCCGTTAGCTATTGCAACAAATCCAGCGATAAAAGCTAAAATTGTACCAACAAATACATCGGCAATAATTTCCATGGTAGTAACCCATGCTGCTCGTCCCGCTGGCACACCACTCTTAGTTAAAAAAGCAATTCGAACTAGTTCGCCTCCAATATAAGAAGGAGTAGTTTGAGTTACAAATTCTCCAGCTAACCTGGCAAAAATAATTTTCCAAAATGAACTGACATTCTTTCCAATAAATTTTCGAACAAAATAATAAAACCTAATTGCTTGAAGAAAAATTCTTACCATTGTTGCGAGAAAAGAAAGTAAAAAAGGGATAACACCTACAGATAAAACATCATTTAGCGAAACAGGAGTAAATAGAAAAATAAGCATTATAGGTATAACACTTACAAGAATGAAAATTATTCGCCAATTCAAGGTATATCAACTAGTTCAAAAGAAGGAATATAATAATCATACAAATATAACAATAAAATTAGAATAACAATTAAAAATTTTTGAAATGCATACTATATTCGTGACTGGTACGGCCGGTTCAGGGAAAACACTATTGACTTCGAGATTGTTGGAATGGTATCACAACAATGATGTCTCACCAATTTCAATTAATTTAGACCCAGGAGTATCCAGTTTACCGTATGATCCAGATATAGACGTGAGAGAGTTTATTGATTTTTATTCGATAATGGATGATTACAAGTTAGGACCAAATGGGTCACTGATATTGGCTAATGACTTGATATCAACAAAAATAGATGAAATCCAAACTCAGGTTCAGGAACTTAATCCCGATTATGTAATAATCGATACTCCCGGACAAATAGAACTGTTTGCTTTCAGGTCTAGTGGTCCTTATTTTGTTTCAAATTTTTATTCAGATTCTAAAGTAACACTATTTACCATAGATGGGACATTAGCAATATCTCCAATTAGTTTTGTTTCTTTGATGTTCTTGTCACAATCAGTCAGATTACGTCTAAACATTCCACAAATCAACGTCCTAACGAAACGAGATAAAATAATTGAGAAGTTGGCAGAAATTTTGAATTGGTCTAACTCCATTACTTCACTTCAAGACTCCCTAAATCTAGAAAAAGATTCAGAGCAATCTTTATTGGGTAAGGACATTATAAAAACACTTTATAAAAGTGGAAATATGTTGAGCCCCATTGCAGTATCTAACTTAACTATGAATGGAATGATAAATTTAACTGCAGCATTATCAAGAATATTAACACAAGGTGAGGAGGAGCAGAAACACGAATGAAAAAAGAAAAGCATGAAATTGTAGCTGAATATCTAGAATGCACTGCTACTGCATCTGCGTCAACTGCAAATTTGGGTCCAGGATATGATGTATTTGGATTAGGCCTGGATGTATTACGGGATACAGTATCCATCAAAATAGAGAGAAAAACAATAGCAAACAAAAACAATGTAAAAATAATAATGAATGGTGATATGGGCAAAAGTATTCCAAATGATCTCTGACTCCAATTCTGCAGGCAAGGTAGCAAAAAAAATTATCTCGGATTATGATTTATATAATTACAACTGTTTAATAGAAATTAGAAAAAATATTCCACCGGGTTATGGGATGGGAAGTAGTGCCGCATCAGCAGTAGCAACTGCAGTTTCACTAAATGCATTATTTGGACTGAATATTGAGGATACCAAACTACTAGATTATTCTGCCGAAGGCGAACTCGCAAGTGCAGGTGTAAAGCACTTTGATAATGTCGCAGGCTCATTTTTTGGAAATTTTGTAATCGTTAAGACTCATCCAAAATTAGAATTTATCAGGATAGATTCGCCAAATAATCTATCTATGGTTATATGCGTACCACTTATTCAAGTTCCTAAAATGAAGACAGAGTTTTCAAGAAAAGTTATTCCTCAACAAGTACCTTTGGAAAAAATGGTTCACAATGTAGCTAATGCATGTTCCGTAGTTGCAGGCTTTTATTGCAAGGATGTAGAAATGATTTGTAATGGTATAAATGATTGTATCATAGAGCCTGCAAGAAAGAAATTGATCCCAGGATATGAAAAAATAAAGGAAAGGTCCTTAGAAGAGGGAGCGATGGCTTTTACCATTAGTGGAGCTGGTCCTTCTACGGTAGCTTTTTTAGATTCAAGCAAGAAGGCGCTGCGCATATCAGAAGTCATGGAAGAGGAATATGATAAAATAAATATCAAATGTAAAACATTTATATCTAAATCCGGTAATGGATCAAAAATAATTTCGTTGAAATGAAAATCCGTGCTTTGATGGAAAATAGATCATTTTTTAGTATTTTTATTGAGGAATGCCCCCATCATTTTCTGTCTATCTTCGTGAGCAAAACACAAAGCCCAGCCATAAATTTCCAGCCGCAATCCAGTATCAATATCCGCATCCATACCTTTATTAATTAGCATTTTACTGATTTTTACAGCATTAAAACTATTTTTAGCGATCTCCTTAGCAAAAGTTATACAATGTTCCAAAAGTTTTTTATTTAGTAACTTTGAGAGTGCAATACTTTTCTCCTTTTCATTATTTTGATCGATAGATGGATCTAAATTAGACTTTTCCTCATCTGATAAAGAAATAATTTGGTTAACTAATCCAATAGTGGCAGCTTCATGCGCGGTAATCATTTTTCCGGTAAAAATCATTTCTTTAGCTTTTGCGGGTCCAACTACCCTAAGTAGTCGCTGAGTACCACCCCATCCAGGAGGAATACCAATAGTTACTTCTGGTTGACCAATCTTTGCATTTTCGGATGCGATCCTTATATCACAAACTAAAGATAGTTCACATCCACCACCAAGTGCAAAACCATTTATTGCGGCAATTACAGGTTTCTCCATCTTTTCAATTTTATTTAGCATAGATTGTGCAGATGAAGCATATTTTTCAGCAGTTATGGCGTCAATATTTACCATGTATGAAATGTCAGCACCAGCACAGAAAGATCGTTCTCCTGCCCCGGTAATTACTAGTACCTTGATTCCCTCATCTGCAGAAATTATGTCAATTGCTCTGGCCAGTTCGAATATTACATCAAGATTCATCGCATTCAAAGCTTCAGGTCTATTTATCCTCAATATTGCAATTTCATTAAGTAAATCTATTTGAATATATTTCATGGAAGACACAAACAAACTTCAATGGTTCTTTAAAATAAATCTTATCAAATTTCATTCAATAAAATCAATATCATTGTTTTTATCATTATCTTTTTGCAAAAATTCTCTTCTCGCATTATTCATGAGTTTAAACAAAGATTCTAGCGATTTGATATCAACATCAGGACTATTTGGATTTTTCATCTCTCGAAGTTGTTTAGTAAATTTTTTGGCAATATCATACAAGTTAATTTTTTCGGCTAGATTAATGAATTCTTCTTTTTCGAAAGGTTTTGGAAGAACTTCAGGTACACTTTTTAGAGTAGAAACGTATTCAACGAATGCTTTTTTGGGCCAAGCGGATGCGAACATTATTCGTTGATCGCCTTTTAATTCCAAGATTTCTTTTGCAATATGTAAGCCATTTTGATTGGAAGACATATCTTTTGATGGTAAATCGTAATCAAGGACAACTAAATCGAATATATTATTATCCGATTCATAATCTTCGTCACCCTGTTGAATCGACTTTACGTATTCTAATATCCCATCTTCATAGTTTTTTGCAATAATGTAATCATGTCGATTTTCTTCTAACCATATGGAATACAATTGACAAATATCATCATCATCCTCAATGATTAGAACATTCATGCTAACCCAATTAAAGCAAACGGATAATAAAATTTTACTATGATGCGATTAATGTTTTTAATTCACTTGTTCATTTCGTAGAATTTTTACAAATGCATTGAGAGAAAGTGGTTTATAAATAAAGTGATCATACATCATATTATTATTCAAAAATTCCATAGCTTCCTTGTTTATTTTACTAGAGGACATAAAATAACCCTTAATTTTCTTATCCCTCTTTTTTAGATCATCATATAGGTCAAAGCCGTCTAGCCCTTTGACATTAATACCTAAAAAAACCAATGAATATTTTCCTGGAACAAATCTTTCTATAGCATTATAGGGATCTTCAAAATAATCAATATCGTATCCCAAACTTACGATCGATTCTTTGACCGTTTCCAGATTTTCTGAAAAATCGTCAATAATTAAGAGTTTAAGACCATCGGTAGATTTATTGTAGTCAGGCTGACCAGGCACATTTGTCCCTTTCAATGGGATTTTAATAAGAAATTTTGCTCCAATGTCATCTATCCTATTTCCAACAACAACACTCCCCCCATGGATTTCCACAATCTTTTTTGAAATGAACAATCCAAGTCCAGCCCCTCCAGAATTTGGATAGAATTTGGTAAAGATTCTTTCTGGATCATCATCTGGAATACCAGGTCCTTCATCTTCTATTAATACATTAGCATAGAAATCATCATCATTCTCATAGACACTGATAATAATCTTATTCCCTTCGTTCTTTTTTGTAAAGAAATAAGAATTATTTAGAATGTTTTCAAATGCTTGTTTGATGTATTCCTTATCAGCCTCTATAAACACATTAGGACGTCCTTGAAAAAGTATCCGAATGCCCGAAGAGTCTTTGTTTGAAAATTGATTATAGTCTCTAGCAATAATCTCCAAAAGTTCGCATAGATCAAAAATTTCAAAATCTAATTTCAGCGGATTTGCTTCAATTTTAGAAATATCCAAAATATCATTTGCAATATTTTTCAGTTTTTCAGCATTCTTTATTATAATATTGAGATAATCCAACATATCAGGATCTTCAATTTTCGATTTTAATGTTTTAGAAAATCCTATGATAGGTAATATAGGATTTCTTAATTGATGGGAAGCAATATCAACAAAATCTTGTTGAAAAATATTACGTTTTTCGAGGATGATATTCTTATCAATAGTGCTCCAAGTATTGACAAAAAGAATATAGAAAAAAGTAACAATATCACCAGTAAGCGAATCGGATAACTTACAGGTAAACATTCGCTTAGCAGCATTGTAATCGATTTTAAAAAAAGAAACTTGATTTTGGTTAATAATAATTGTAATCATGTGTTCTGTGGGTTCAGCTGATGATAAGACATTTTTTACTTGTACATTCTTAAAAGGCTTGAAAAAATCCACTATCGAATCATATTGATCGTTATCCATGCATGAAATCAACAGTCGTATTGTAGATGAATTCGCACCACTTTTCGCTTTTAAAAAATCGTAGAATGAATTCTTTTTTAAAAAAAGAAATGAATAATAAGAATTTAAAAAAATATCAACTTGTTGTTGATCAGACCCTTCGAATACCTTATCTAAGTTGAAATCCAATGTATTTTGAGGTTATTTTTGTCTACTTTATTATTTTCTTTTTTGTGTCAAAAACATCATCCAACATTACTTCTAGATCATCTTCAAACTTCTTCAATATTCTTCTTAAACTCTGTTCTAATTCCTTTACACGTTTTTCCGTTTCGAGTTTAAATATTTCTCTAGAGATGGCAGAATATACATGGAAATGCCCTCCTTCTTTCAAAGTCCTGCTTTCTTTTACACATATTCCCAATCCTGTTAACTTTTGTAAAGATCTAAATACCGTACTCTTGTCACGATTTACAGCCTTAGACAAATCTTCTAAAGTCATTTGTTTATTATTATGTGCTATTAAGGTAAGCAATAAATCCATATCTAGTGGTGACAAATCATAGATATAAATAAAAAGATCCTTTAAGGTTGCACTCATACGAGTGATTGCATTAATTGATGACGACGGCATTTTACATTTATTACTACACTTTCAAGCTATTTAAAATTATCTACAAAAACATCTATAAGAATCAATTTAAAGTTGCGAAAAGGAAGATCTAAAAAATCTAAAAAGAATTATTTAAAATAAAAAATTAACTTTTCAAATGAAGATTGGCTTTCATGCACCAGCCATTCCATTTCGGAGCTCAACTCCTCGATGTTCCTCATTTGATTCTGCTTCTGCAGCTGCTTTATGCATCTCAGACATTGCACATCCCATTTGAGCCTCTGGTTTGCCCTTTCTCATTATACCACGATACAACCCGGCTTCTAAAGTCTGTCCGTGCTCTTTTTCCCAATCTTCAACCGGTACACTGTATTTCTTCTGTATTCTATCTCTGTACCATTCAGGTATTACATTAAATGCACAGAATGGTACTATACGCAAATCAGGAGTCAAATAGTGAATGTCACATCGCTGTAATCTTTCTAGATCCTCATTATACTTATCTTGGAAATGCATCATTCCTAAGAATAATGATCTTACATGCCATGAACCTACAGAATCAAAATTCTGTTTGAGAAGAATACTTGAAAACATGCGTCCCAAATCAAGTCCGTAGGGTTGTTTACTACGATCTACAAACTGGTTAAGCTTTCGTATTACTTCCAACATAGTCCAATACCTATTTGATCCTGATTTAATCTCTTCAGTTTTTTCTTCGAAATACTCCAAGAGACCTTTTATGTCAACAAAGGACGTTAAAGGTGTCAGTTTCTTTGTTTGAACATCTTCAAAAACGTATGTTCCAGCACCACATGCAAAGTGGATAGATAATTCATATTTTGGTTTCTTGCTAAATGCCTCTATCACATTTGTTAAAGGCATACAGGATGGAACCGGAAACCAGCCATCTTTTGATATTTCACCGTTAGTTTGTTCTTCAATTCGTTCAATGCAATCAGGTATTGTAATTCTATACTTTTCTCTTTCTTTTTTACTCATTCGACCAGTTAATGAAACAGGCTGGAAATTTACAGCATGAACTACATCCATATTTTTTTGAGCAAATCGTATTATGCCACCTAATTCATGATCATTAATAGATTTTATTACAGTTGGAACAAAAACAACAGTCATACCACACTTCCTTGCAGATTCTAGTGTGTATGGGACTTCCCAATGGTTTTTGGGATTAGTTCTAGCCGTTACTCCATCAAATGACAAATATAGATTACTAACGCCAGACATTCTAACTTGTCTCATTGTTTCTGGTGAAAGAGCCAGTTTTATGCCGTTAGTGTTGAGTTGTACATGATCTACACCCTCTTCTTTCATTATTTTGATTAGTTCTGTAATGTCGTCTCTTAACATTGGCTCACCACCTGTAATTTGAATAGAATTGCCTGCTATAGGCTTCTCAGCCTTTAGAGTTTTCATCATCGCACGTACTTGTTCATGTGAAGGTTCATAGAGATAAGCGCCCTCTAATCCCTTTTTAACATAAAAGAAGCAATACCAGCAGGTAAGATCACACCTGTTAGTGACTATAATATTTGCTAAGCCAGAATGTGAAAGATGGTTAGTACATAAACCACAATTAGTAGGACAGGCGCATTTATCAACCATCACATTTGGAGCTTGTGCACCTTTTCCATCCATCCAATAGGTACTAAATTTCTTGTACATTTCATATGAGCCAAAGTATAATTCCTCACATTCACCATGGCTAGGACAAGTTTTTGTCATGAAAACTTTGCCTTCTCTTTCAAAGACCTCAGCGTCTAGAATCATATTGCAATCTGGGCATATACTTTGAGTATACCTAATGGTGCGTTTAGAACCAATAGTTTTACTAGTTAAATTGGAAATTTGTATTAGATCCATAATGTTGACCTTTAATACTGCGCTTGATTAACTTTATAAAGATGATCTGACAAATCCTACGGTGTTTAGTTAGTAAAGTACAATATAGATGAAAGATTTAATATCCAAGTTTAAACTAGTCAGATAAAACGATGGAAATTAGCGACAAGGCCAAGAAATCAATGGAAAGCCTTGGATTAACAAATTACGAAATTCGAGTATATATTTCGTTGTTATTTGCCAGTTCAAATACAGCATCAGAAATCAGTAAGAAATCAGGAGTACCATATTCAAAAATCTATGATGTTCTAAATAGTCTGTATGTAAGAGGATGGATATATTCGGATAACCAAAGGCCACAGAATTTTTTTCCTAAATCACCATCAAATGCAGTTGAAGCCATGATGATAGAAATGGAGAACAATTTGAGGAGTAATAAAAATGTCATTATCAATGAATTAATGCCAATATATGAAAAAACCGGATTAAAAGAAAAACCAGATATCTGGGTGGTAAGTGGATTATACAATATAGCAATAAAAGTTACTGAAATAATTCAATCAACAAAAGAAGAGCTCTTAATAGCCATCCCCAAAATTCCAGAAAATGTCGTAAAATCGATTCAGCCAGTACTCCGAGAACTCGCCGAAAAAGGAGTAAAAATTATTATTTTAGCATCAGATGAAACTAATAATGATACCGTAAAAGCAATGTCTAGAGTAGCTGAAGTAAGACTCAAGAATGATATGTTTGGTGGTGGAGTTATAGGAGATTCCAGACATGTATTAATACTACTTGGAGAAGGAAAAAACGACACAACAACAACCTCCAGCTATGACACTATAGCCATATGGGCAGAGCATACAGGATTAGCTAGTTTTGCTAAAGACTATTTCCATTATTTGTGGCAAGATGCAAAAAATAGATAGAATAGCTAAAGCCTTATAACAGAATAATTTAGAAATAGTAGGACAAACAATGATGTGAAAAGCCCTACTGATTAGATGAAGTAGATCTTGAGTAAAGAGTTTGTCCTATTTAATTTGTGTTTGTTTGTAAAAATTTGAATTTAGATTGAGATTTCAAATACATATATTCATTGTATTAATAACACATAGTGTAGAAAAGTAGTGGTCCACATAGAAACTACATCATCATTGGAAAGTTTTAGAAAATTTATGATTTTCAGCACTTGCAAATCATTCATTCCTAGTAATTATAATAGAGATCCAGACATGTTTCCCGAAAAAGATACCGGACCAGGCGATATTTATATTGAAGCAGTAGATAAACTCATAGTAAAAAAATTAAGAGAAATTACATTTGTAAATACAAAAGAAATATTTGGAATAATCTATTCATCGAAAACTGGAAATACCATTTTAAAATGGAGACAATTAAAGAATAAGAATGGAAAAGTTATAGGCGAAGCATCATCTAGCGCATTATCCAATTTAGTGGAATCAGGAGTTTTAACCAAACACTGGTTTGAACACCATTTGAAGTCTCAAAAACAAGATGAAGAATGGGTTAAATAGGATACAATTAAAAAATGAAATTCACTAAAGTAAAGGATTCAGAAAATAAAATAGTCTTAACCTTAGAAGAACCAGATGATCTTTTTAGTCTTAGAAGAGTAATAGATATCGGAGACAGCATTATTGCTGATACTACTAGAGTAGTCAAACAGGATAATGAATACGCCAGACCAGATAGAGGAGAAAGAATTAAAATCAGGATAATTTTAAGAATAGAGAAAATTAGTTTCGATGATGCAATCGACAGATTAAAGATATCAGGAGTAATAATTACTTCAAACAATGAAAATATACCCAAAGGTTTGCACCATTCTATTAACGTAAAAATCAATGATACGATCATCTTAGAAAAATCAAATTGGAATGAAAACTATATAAAAATATTATCAAAGTCGGCTCTTGAATTTAAATATTTATTTATCTCAATAGACTCACAAGAGACCGCTATTGCAAAATTAACTGGAACAAATTTGAAAATAACTCCCAACATACATTCCGGAAAGAGTGGCAAAAGATACGTTACTGATCAAAGAAATGAAGCAAGCAATAAGATCTATTTTGAGAATATAAGAACTGCCTTAGATATTTATTTAGAAGAACAAGGAATCAAAATAGTAATATTTGGTCCCGGAGAGTCAAAGAGAAGATTCCTTAACTACCTAAGGGAAAAAAATGAAGCCTATCAAGACAAAGATTTTGTAATAGCGGACGGTATTGAAACGGCTGGTGAAGACGGTATTTATGTATTTTTGAGATCAGAAGCAATGAAGGATCTTATGTCCAGTAGCAAAATTGCCATGGTTTCTACGATTCTGGACAGAGTGATGCAACAAATAAACAACGGAGAAAAAAAATATACAATGGGAATAAAAGAGACAAAGTACGCGCATTCATTAAATGCCATTGATTCGCTGGTTTATTCTGATAAGGTTTTTTCAGACATAAAAGAAGACGAGTTCATAAAACTATTAAACGATATGGAATATAATAACGTAAAAATTTATGCAACTGATTCAACTACCGATATTGGGTTAAGGGTGTCGTCACTAGGTGGAATAATTGCATTATTGCGGTATCGAATAAATTGAAGTTTGATTTTGAATCATATAACATAATGAAGTATTATGAACCAATTCAAAAGAGACTTTCAATATGCATATATATATTATTTATTTAAAATTCACAAAATAATAATTTATTCATTAGATTCTGAATGTCGAGACGTAGAAAAAATTCAATAGTAATATCAATCCAAATTAGAAATTAGGACTATCCTTGTGTGTATTATTAATAATCCATGAAAGATACGCCGATGAAACATCATCCATCTTAATAATGACAATTTCAGGTACTTTATATGGATGATGAGATAGAATTTCGGCCTTCAATGTTTGGATACAACTCGAGGTGGTCTTAAAAAAAGCGATTATTTCTTCTTCTTGTTTTAATTCAGATTCCCAAACATACAAAGAATTTATTCTTGTATAATTTACGCATGCACATAATTTCTTTTCCACTACAAGTGTTTTAGATAGATTGATTAAAGATTGCTCATCTGAGAAGGTAGATATTAGAATCACACCATTACAACTGGACTGTTGATCTTTTGCATCCGCATTCATTTATTTTATATAAGTTAAATTGTATTTATTGGTATACAATAGAGGCCCATTCATATGAAGAATTAGTTTACTTGGTCAGACACCATTCATTGAACAGCAAAAGGTCATCCTGGAAACTGGAAACTTATTTTGAAATTTATGAAATAGACTAAAAATGCAAATATAAATAGGGTCACTCTAATCTAATTTTTACAATCAATTCATGAAAATAGATAATATAAGGAACATATTAGAAAACGCTCATATAATTCAAAATGAGGAAACATATTACCAATATGCGGGTCTAAAGTATAATCCTACCATAATTCAAGAAATATCAAAATTGAAGATTCAAGGTTGTCGGTTATTTTTGAAATCGTTTGATACACCTAGAGAATTGTTTTTGTCATCCTTAGAGAGTCTTGCAGAAGATAAAACAAAAAGTTTAGAACGTGAATTACATGAGATCAGAAATAAGAAACTAGTGGACAAGAGATATAGAATTGAAGATAACTATATAAACTGGAGCAACTGGAGACAATTTAACGCGATAGAAACAAATCATAATTATAGAAAGAATGTTTTTGATTGTTTTATTGAGAAAACAGAATTGATAAAACCAGTTATAGAAAAAAGGTTCAACAAAATTAGGAATATTTACGAATATGAGGGAGGAATGAATCCTCTGCAAGGGTATTTAGAAAGTGAAGGAGTATCATATGATAAGTTAAAAGAATTTGTAGAGAATTTAGCTAATGCAACAAGCAAACTATTTAACGAAAGGCTAGTCACTCTATCTAATAAAATTTTTGATAGAAATCCAGAGTATTATGATGATTTTTACTATTTTAGGAACAGAGTTTTTAAAGATATCTCAGATGAATTTGCCAAAGTAAATCCTATTTCAACTGTTATCAAGACTCTAAGGGATTTAAAAATGAATGTAAAAAAAATATCTTTTGATTCAGAGGATAGAAAAAATAAATATCCATCCCCCATCTGCTTTTTTATACATATTCCTTCAGATATAAGAATTCTTTATAGAGAAGAAAGTCCATATTTTGATTTTCAAGGATGCTTTCACGAGTCAGGACACGCAATGCATGCCACTTCAATTAATCCCAGTCTAGAATATGAAAAAAAATACCATATTCCAATGGGAATTAACGAAATATTCTCAATCTTTTTGGAAAGACTAACTAGAAATAGGAAATATTTACAAAAACAATTAAAGATATCAAATAGAGGAAAGCTGGATAAAATAATTGAACTAAACAGTTTTATGGAATTATTTTTCGTGACTTTCTATTCTGCAAACTCTTTAACAAAAATGGATTTTTGGGCGAATAACCGGTCCATTGAAAATACGAATAAAATTTACACATCAATGATTAAAAAATATACAAATATAGAAATGCCGGGACAGTATTGGATGCTTCACCATATAATGCCAGAATCAATAATGTACGTACCAAGTTACTTATTAGCTGCTGTAAGAGCTGCAGAGTTAGAAAAAAAAATTAGAGAATTATACGGGGAAAATTGGTGGGAATCAGAAGAAGCCGGAAAATATTTAAGAAATATGATGAAAGATGGTGCAGACATCAATTTACAAGAATTTTCTAAGTTAGATTCAAGAGTGTTTTTAAAAGAGATCACTCAGTAGCAAACTATTTACAATATTCCCCTCATCAGGGAAATGTTCTCAAAAATTTGGTCGACTGGTAAATTTTTAGACTAATTATTAAAAGATTAATGGAAGTTTGATTTCATTAAATGTGAGAAAGTTAAAACTCATCGCATTTATAAAACACACTAATAGTTACTGTAAAAGGAATATCGGAAATCATGTGCTACTAAACTCGATAAACGAAACCTCTAGTCGATGATATATGAAAGAGGTCAGGGATTTATTGTTTGAGATTGATCCTTTGATACAAAAAAGGTATTATTATACCAAATTAATAGTTGGAAACAACTTTTTAGATCAGAAAGGTTCTTCATGCAGTATTGCGGACAATAAAGCTGCCCTTAATTCTTTTCCGTAAGCAGCTTGCTTAAAATAAAGAGCATTTACAGTATTATCAATTGATGGAGATATTTCATCAACTCTAGGTAACGGATGTAAAATAGAAACATCAGGTTTTGACTTCTTCAAAATATTTTCATCAATAGTATATAATCCTTGAATTTTTTTATATTCTTGAAGATCCGGAAATCGTTCTCTTTGAATACGTGTTACATATATCACATCTAATTTTGCTAACAAATCATCAGATAATTCAATATGATGATACATTTTTACCTTAGTTGAGATATCGTATATTGATTCGTTTCGAACTTTTAGTATAGATGGAGAAACAAGATGAATTTCGACATTATAATTAGATAAAGCATAGATTAGAGAATATACTGTACGGCCATACTTTAGATCTCCTATTATTCCAATCGATAGACCATCAATTCTTTTTTTCTCTTTGAATATGGTGTAAATGTCCAACATAGCTTGAGTAGGATGTTCTTCGCTACCACTACCCCCATTTATCACAGGTTTTTTGGATATTTCACAAGCATATCTACTCGAACCATCGGAAGGATGACGTATTAAAATGATATCTGAGTATAATGAGATGGTCTTAATGGTATCAGCATAACTTTCTCCTTTCATGATAGATGAAGATTCTACATCAGATATTCCCAAAGATCTGCCCCCAATGGAGGACATAGCAGATTCGAAACTTAACCGGGTTCGAGTACTATACTCATAAAAAATATATCCAAGAATTAAGCCTTTTGCGATTTCCCCACGCTCTCTAGATTTCAAAGTTCTTATTTTATCAGTAATATCAAAGAGAAAAGTAAAATCATCTATGTTGAAATCACGAATGGACACTATATTTCGATCAAAAAATCTATTTTTAATCATGAATAACCATGTAAGTAATACTTGCTAATACATACATACTATCTTTCAGTAGACAACAAGGTTAAAAAAATTATCCTGAGCCACAGCTACTAAATCCACATTCAATGCACATGTTACAACCTTCCGTAATAATTAAGTAATTTTTACAAACCGGGCACGCCTCTTTATCGTTCTCTGTTCTCGTAAGAGTGTATGGATCAGGTTTAGTATTAATTGGTAAAGTATCGGATTCAAAACTATTAGATTCCAGTTTGTTATCGATTGTATTAGTTGCTACTGCATATTGATCACTTGATCCATAATCCTTAAAAATTGGATTTACCTGATCAAGAACATAAGGTTCATGTATGTTTGCTAAAATATAATCATGTAAATACATACTTGGTTTAACTTGGAATCTTTTTTCACGATCATTGCCAGTAATGTGTAAAACTTGTTCATTCCTAGAGCCATCTCTGTAGATAGTCACTCCTTTTAATCCAAATTCATGGGCAAGTAGATAAGCACACTTTACATCCTCAACCGTAACATCTCCAGGCATATTGATTGTTTTTGCAATCGCGTTACTAATCCATTTTTGCCACACAGCTTGAGCCATTATATGATCGGTCCAATGAATATCTATAGCCGTAACAAATAGCTTTTGTATCCATTCAGGTATTTCATTTATGCCACGCACGGATCCATAATTATTTGCAATTTTTATCAAAATTTCATCAGTGTATAATCCATGTTCTTTCAAAACATTCTCAAAAATCTTGTTTGTATAAAAGAACCTACCAACAGTAACACGTTTTTCAAACACTAAGGCAAAAACAGGTTCAACACCATTAGATACATCTGAAATCATTGATAAAGTACCAGTAGGTGCGATAGTAGTAGTCCATGAATTCCTGATTCCATAATTTTTAATTTTTTCTATTAAAGAGTCCCAATCATAATAATGTGAATCCTTAGGGATCTCATGATAACCCGACAGCGGAATATCTCCATTTTTATATTCAGTCTGATCAAATAACGGGAAAGCACCTCGAGATTTTGAAATGACGACACTTTCATCCATACTAAAATACGACAAAGTTTCAGCCAATTTACTCATGAATTCATATCCTTCCTTTGAATCGTAGGGGATCTGTAACAAAAATAATAAGTCTGCTATACCCATGATCCCTAATCCTATTCGCCTAGTTAGTTTTGTATTGATATCAATTTCCTCTACAGGATATTTATTAACGTCAATAACATTATCCAAAAATCGTGTAGCAGTTCTAATGGATTGTTCATATTTGGGCCAATCAAATTCAAACATTCCATCTGCTTTTCGCTTTACAAATTTGGATAAATTAATGGATCCGAGATTACAGGACTCGCATGGATACAAAGACTGTTCACCACATGGATTAGTTGCTCTAAGTGGTCCCCCTTTGGCATCGATACAAGGATTGTATTTATTTATATTATCAAAAAATATGACACCAGGTTCAGCGCTCTTCCATGCACTCAAAGCTATTAGTTCCATTAATTGATGAGAATCGATATTTTTCATATTAGCCTTCGTTCTGGGATTTCTCAGAGAATATTTATGATCCTCTTTATTTACCAATGATTTCCAAAAATCTGACCAGATTCCTACACTTACGTTAAAATTTTCATACATCCCTGGTTTAGTTTTCATTGTAATGAATTTTTCAATATCAGGATGCCAAGATTCCAAAATACCCATATTTGCACCACGCCTTTTTCCACCTTGTTTAACTACGTCTGTAATTGAATCGATAATTTGCATAAAAGATGTTGGTCCAGATGCAACACCACTAGTAGATGCAACTATATCCCCTTCAGGTCTTAAGTCAGAATAATTTATTCCCACACCTCCTCCAGATTTAAAAATCATTGCGGCATCAGTGGATGATTTCATAATAGAATACATATCATCAGGCATATCAAGAACAAAACAGGCAGATAGTTGCCCCAATCTGGCACCAGCATTCATAAGAGTTGGGGTATTAGGAAGAAACTCATTAGAAACCATCAAATTATAATATTCCGTTATTTTGTTGCCATAATTGCTCATTTTTCCTTCTGCAATCAATCGCAAAAGTTCTTTAAAGCTTAACTTCATTCTTCCCAGTTTGGCCTCATCAACATATGATCTGATTAATGCTTCAAAATGATATTTATTAAAATAATAACTTCCAATTTTTAACTTGCTATCGAAATCATCTAATTTTTTATAATATAATTCTGCTTCAGATAAAGTCTGTGTATGATTATCATGAAAATCGTATACTCGAGAGTCATGAATAATATCCGATATAGCAACCAATATTGCAACTCGTTCAAATAATTGCTTTGGACCTTCGATAATTTCACCACTATTATCTCTCAATAAATATCTTGAAGACAGAACACGCAGTGAATTGACATCCAGGGTTTTATCCACCTCGTCAAGATCTTTTTTATTTAAGATCTTCATTTTCATTTCCCTTAATTTTCTTCTTTCATGACGATATAGGATGTAAGCTTTAGCGGTCTCAGCCAGACCTTCTTCAATTAAAATTGATTCAACCATATCTTGAACATCTTCGACGCTCAAAACATGATCTTTATGAATGGACTCCAAGTATCCATTTTTAATAATTTTATTTACCAATTTTGATGCAAGTAATTCAGCCAATTTATGATCGGGTTTACCAGCTGCAACCAATGCTTTGTAAATTGCATTCGATATTTTTGATTGCTCAAAATCCACTATTGTACTATTTCTTTTTTTTATATGTACAATGGTTTTATTTTTTGAGTCATGAAGATCAGTTTCAGCCATATAACATTTATATATTATTTATAGATCGTTTATATTAATTTCGATAGCTAATTTTATGAATTAGTGAGTTTCAAATAAGAACTTACATCCAGGCTGAAAGTATACCCTATGTAATAGATTTTCATATTACCATGGCACTAGTATTAAATAATTATGAATAATCTTACAGGTATTCAAAAAAATGACTATAGGATTCTAAATGGATAGAGTTTATTTAGCATATACTGAATAATGGATTAGCTAAAGGTGACAATATTTCGAGATCCACATATAGAACAAACATCGCTACTAGCCACTCGAGATCCACATATAGAACAAATACGATTCTCCTCAAATATATCAAAGTAGGGAATAACATGAATGGATTTTTGTAGCAATTCCACCATTTCCTGAGGAGAAACATCACTAGTGAGTAGTTTTACGTACAAACCTCCAGCCATAAGATTATCCAGTTCAAGTAGATTTTTAGATAACGAATCTTCATCATCAAGCATTTTTTTGGTAATAACTAGTCCTTGTGAATACGATCTAAAATCGTGAGTCAATTTACCAAATTTCTCTGAATCAAGATCAACAAATCTTGTTGAACTAGAATCATTTATAATGGAAACGCCAAATTTGTCTGTGTTATGCTGGCCAAAATCAAGTAGTACGTCGTTAGCCGTTTTAACCACTTTCTTTACGATATCAAATCCCACATCTTTAGAAAATCCCAAAATATCATAAATAGATTCATCTAACCCGGTCAAATTAACGATTATAGAAGTAGAACCCAATTGTGGAAAGCCCATGGTATGGGATAGGGCAGGTAATATACCTTGCCGAATATTTTCTAATAATATCTCCTTCTTTAGCAATAAAGTACTTACTGAGGGCCTGATTAACAAGGCTAATTTAGTCCTAAAATAGGTTTCATCTTTATTTGACTGATAAGCTAAACGTGGCAGATTTATAGAAAGTGAATGTAGTGCGACGATCGGTAACCCCATATCTTGATGTATCTTATGAATACCTTTACTACTACGAACCGATTTTTGTGAGAGAGATATTCTACCACCTAACTTTATGATCTTTGTAAGAATGGACAACAAGTCATTAGACAAAGAATTTGCAAAAGTTATAAAAAGTCCAAAATTGGGCAGAGATACTTGCTCTATATAGGACAAATATCCGCTCAGCATTTGATGTAAACGCTCGCTATTTTCATTTCCACTCAAAACTAGTGTTATAAAGGGAGTTCCTGCATATTGCATTGAAACAGAAGATGATATCAGTGAAAGTGAAAAATATTCAGATATTTTATCAATAGCATAATCACCAAAAATTTTATCGATGTTTTCTATGACTATCTCTCTGGAAACCTCTCTTTGGAGTAATGAGACCACGATGAGCAATGTGATATTTAATTTATGCGCATGTGTAGTCCTAGGTAAAAAAAGAAAATGGTTTTTTAGGTTCAAGTTCTTGTTTACTTGTTCGATATCAACAAAAATAGTATCAGCGCCTATACCCCAATGACCTAATGCATCTAAATGAATCTCACCACTATAGTGCATATCCATAATATCTTTTTGAAAATTATATGCAAAATAATCAGAAAAGACTTTTTCCGAAACATCTGTAATCAGGTCATTTATGCCATTTCTTAATGAATTATCATTATGGAGGAATTTTTTATTTAAGTCAAAAATGGGAACTCCGATTCTAATTAACTTATTCATTTGTTCCTCTAAACCATGCTCTAACAATACATTATTTACACAATCTCTTATTAGTCTAGATGTCAAGTAAGAGGTTGAGAGCTTATATATTTTATTTTCCACCTCTTCAGTAATTTTTGTAGCTTGTTCTAATGACATATTTGCTTCTCTAACCAAGGATTGAATTATTTTGTGTGGATTGAATTCTTCGATGGTCTGATGGCTGGTTCGAACATACATCTTGCCACTTTCAACTATAGACTTTTCTTCTATCTGTCTGGCCAAGTTTAATACCAATTTACCTAGATTAGTAATGGTATACCGCCTTTCTCCCTTATTTAGACCTACCAAGGATTGTCTCAATAGTTTTCTTAAATGATATGCAAATTTCCCAGATTCTTTCTTTGATTTAAATCCTGCTAGTGATTTTAATTCAGAGTAGGTTAGAGGTCCTTTATTATTAAGAATGCGCAAGATATCAATTCGATTAGGACTGGCCATTACTGAAAAAATCATTCTTACTCGTTTGGATGTGGATTCCAAAACTCCGCGTTTGGTTTCGGATGGGGGCAGATATGTATACCTCAACTACAAAGAGCAGTCTTATTATTAGTATATAAATAAAACTATCAATCAGGATAAGGATAAGATGCTCTAGTTTGATGAAAACTAGCTTTCTAACAATACTTGTCCGCTATTTAGTATATCATCCTTCAAATTAATTCTAGGTCTCTTTGAAATGACAGAAACTGGAACTTCGGGTAGTTTTTCTTTTGCCTCGTCTTCCAAACTATTTTGAACATCACTTAATATGGCCAAAGCATCTTTATCGATCACAGATGCTATTTTACCATCATCGGTGTTAATACTAGAATTAATTAATACATCACCAGTTAGTGTATGAATGTCATTCAAAACATCGGTTGCAGACGGAACAGCCTTTGAAAGATCTTTCTGAATATCTTGGAGCATATCTACTGTCGGGTTAATTGTATCCATAATAGTTGAGAATTCGGTTATTGTAGTGAATCGGATTGCAACTACTTCTAAGGCCGTTGTTGCATTGTGAGTGTTCTTTCTAAGTCTTCTCATAGCAGATAACTCATTTGCAATGATATTTGCACGTGCATTGTTTCCTGATTTTATATTTTGAGTTATTTTGGAGCTAAAATTAGCATCAATATTAGAAAATTTTTTATCCATTAGTTTGAGTTGCGAAATTTGTGTATTTATCACAGAGATAGCGCTGTTAACATCATAATAGAACTGGCCACTTTTTTCCATCAAATCATCAGTAATCAGGACATTTGTTAAAAACAAATGTTAAACTCTGTAAACAAAAAGGAGGATTAAATTTAGCTAGGATGCTACGACATTAAACTATTGATATTTTTGCAATATTAAACCGTGTTTTTCATGGAAATCAATCACTTTGATTTTAGAACCCAATGGCAGATCAGAAGGTGAAGATATTCCAGGCAGAAACCCGGAAACATTTATGTCACAATCATATAATTTAAAAATAACCCAAGCATACGAATTGACATCTTCAAATCCTTCGGGGGCGACTGCTTGAATTGTAAATGTTACAACTGTGCCCTTACCGGTGTATGATATTTGTTTAAAAGAGCTGGAAAAACATTTATCGCAATAATATACGGTTTCTAATATAATATTATTACATTTATTGCACTGATTAAGAAGTATGTTCCCGTTCTTTGCAAATTCGATGAACCGTTCTCGGGAGCTTTGATTTTTTGGCTTTGATTGGGTCAATTACAATATCACCGTCTATTTTATTTTCTTGAATATATGTACAGCTGCGCTAGCCCCGGTCGCACCAAAATTATGAGTCATGGCTATCTCAGCATCTTTAACCGTTCGTTCTCCAGCTTTATTTGTAAATTGCTCAAATACTTCTACAACTTGACCAACACCAGTTGCTCCTATTGGATGACCTTTAGATTTTAAACCTCCAGACGGGTTAACAGTAATATCGCTATTTAATCTGGTCCGTCCCTCTCTAACAGCCTGAGCAGCAGATCCCTTTGGAAAGAATCCTAGATCTTCGATGTCTATTAATTCGGCTATGGTAAAACAATCGTGTACTTCAACAAAATCAATATCTTTTGGAGATAGATTTGCCATTTTATAAGCTTGACGGGCCGCTTCAACGGTACTTGGAATAGTGGTAATATCTTTTCTAGATTGGACTGAAGCAGGTGATGCACCCCTGCCTGAGCCCACTACTTCCATATATGGATTTCCGCTTTTTTTTGCGAATTCCTCATTACATAATATCACAGCCGAGGCACCGTCAGAAAAAGGACAGCAATCATATAACTTTAGTGGAGAAGCGACCACAGGAGATTTTAACACATCTTCTATAGTAATCTTCTTCCTAACATGGGCTTTTGGATTAAGAAAACCATTTTCATGATTTTTAACAGCAACTCTGGCCAGATCCTCCTCTGTCGCTTTATAAGTAGTCAAATAGGCTCTAGCCATAGAACCAAAAAGACCGGGAAATGATGCTCCGTTACCCCCCTCATAAAAAAAATCAGAACAATAGGAAAAGAGTGTTGTGCTTTCAACTGTACTGGTATGAGTTACTTTTTCAACTCCCAGTGCTAAAACACAATCATAAAATCCAGCAGATACATTTGCAAATGCTTCTCTAAACATTACAGAGCCAGAACCACATGCAGATTCAATGGTAAGACCAGGTACATCAGGGATCCCAAGGTTACTCATAATTACTGGAGCCATGTGAACCTGTTTATCAGCCACACCAAAGACGTTTGAAATATATCCAGCTTTCAAATCTCTTGGAGTTATACCAGCTGATTCAATGGCATCTCTTGAAGCATTCAAGGCTATCTCAATAATACTTTCATTTAATTTGCCATACTTTGTACTGCCAGCACCAAGTACATAGACCTTTTCACCCATATACCTTAGAAAGGGCTCTAGCATAATAAAAATGTAAAGTGGATGCATAAAATCTGAATATATTTGATTCTGTTTTTGTTTTTATCTGAACATTACAAATGTATTAATTGGAAACGCCAACTATAGTGACCTTTTTTGATAACATATGTAAATTTACTTGCACACATTACATGTAACTCAAAAACGAGAAAATGATGGAGGTCAAGTTCAGTAACGCTTTATACAATTAATACTAATTCAGAAGGTCTCTGACACGGTCAAATTCAATTATACTATCTAGTGTATGTGGTACAGATCCTTTCGCCTATTCTTTAACAATGGAAGGCTTTTTCTAACCACGCCAATCCTAGATAGATCCAGATCTATAATCTCAAATCCTTCCGAATTACCCATATCCACAACAACAACGCCAAAAGGATCAACAACTAAACTGCGACCACAGAAAATATTGCCAATTTGGTTAGGAGCAATCAAATAAACTCCGTTCTCTATTGCTCTAGCTCTACACATTATTAACCAATGATCTTCTTTCATTGTTCCCTGCACCCAACCAGATGGAGCTATCAAGGCATCAGAGCCCTTAATGGCAAGGATTCGAGAAAGCTCTGGGAATCTCAAATCATAACAAACCAAAGTTCCAAGTTTACCCAAAGGAGAAATAACAGGAGAAAATAGTTTACTTCCAGCCAATAACTTGGTGGATTCCTTAAAACCAAGTGCATCATAAAGATGTAGCTTCCTATAATAAGAGATTAATTTTCCCCGTTCATTTATTAATACCACTGTATCATAAACACGGTAAGAATTTTTGTTAATTTTGCTCTCCTTCTCCTGCTTTGTATTGGTTGATATTAGATTTGTATGTTCATAAATGGAACCAACAAGAAAGATATTGTTTTCTCTGGCGCTTTTCTTCAACTGCTTAACAAAATTACCATTCAGGGATTCGGAAATCGAAAACAATTCTTTGCTAGATTGTGATTGGGGAGAAAAAGACATCTGGAATTCCGGGAAGCAAATAATCTTTGCTTCTTTTCTTGCAGATTGTTCAATCTGTTTCAAAGAGAAAGCCAGATTTTCTTCTTTATCTGGTGACGACTTCATTTGGACAATCGAAACCCTTACCATAACCATACAAAAGTGTAATGAAGTTTAATATTAAATTAGTTGTCAGCGAATAGAATTAGTTGACCTAAATTCACTCAAAGAATTGAAAAATCATGCTACTGTTATCATTTACCTTCGTTTCAACAAATAGTATTAAGATACCTCACTCCGTGAATCAAAGGTACAGGCTATTACTAATCTATTTACTTGATTAATTCCAAATTAAATATAAGATTACCAAGGTTCAGAGTTCAGTGATCAATAATGTTTAATAATTTTTGTACTCTTAAAGTTTTATGGAAGATTTTGAAAAAGAGATAAAGGATTTAGCAGGATGGGAGAAAGTAGAGAATAAACTAAATAAGAACTTTAAATTTAAAGATTTTATTGAAGCTTTTAGTTTTGTTACAAGGATTGCGTTAATATCTGAAAAGATGAATCATCATCCAGACATTACAATATCATATAATAATGTTCATATCGACCTAACAACGCATGATATAAACAGTATAAGTAAAAATGATATAATATTAGCAGGAAAAATTGAGGAATTAATATGAATTGATAAATTCCTCAATCATACCCAACAATAATTCATTCAATAAAAGAATCTAAATATAGTCCTAATTGTAAAAAAAATAAAGCGATGAGCGTGGGAGAAGACTCTAATGTAATTTTACAGCGTGATTCAAGAATAAAATTTATTGGAATATTAAAAAATGGTAACCAAGATATAAGTTTTAGCCAAGATAACAAAATTGATGAGAATGATGTTAAACTAAGTATGATTCAAACGCCTATTATACTGGAAGCTGGAAAAAGGTTTACGGACTTGGGAAATTTGGAGTCTGTAATATTTGAATATGACAAAATGAAATTATATAATTTGCCTCTGGGCGAAGAAACAGTCATTTTCGGAACCGATAGCGAGATTAGTAATGAAGAGATAATGAAATTGGTTTCTAACAATGTAACAGGTTTTCAAAATGAATCAGGGTCTAAGCATCTAGGGGAAAAAGTCCAAACAGATCCAGGTCAATTTGAAAATCTATGGCAAAATTATATCTCTAATTTAATTGAATTTTGGAAGGAGTTTGCAATAACTTCTATCAGAATGAATGAAAAAATGGTTAAAGAGTTTTGGAAAAGCTTTAGTAATAAATGATTTCGGTCACATTTATGCTAATTTGTTAATCAATAGTTGAAAGTGTTAACCATTTTATTTTTATTTTAGAAAATCTACGCTTTCCCATTGAGGTAAAATGAAGAAATTTATCAAATAGTTTCCAAAAATAATTGAATTGTTGTTAACATTACATTCAATATGAGGATGAACAAACGAGAGCAATGGATAGCTGTTACTTATTTTTACAGACATTTGTATAAGATTCTGTATTTCAGCTCCACGAATCTTTGGTATTTTTGTGCTAGATTTTACTTGGATCAACAAGAAGGTATTGTCCCTCCTGGCTACTATGTCAGCTGGTCCTCTACTACCCTTTGAAAAAAATACATCCCAACCATAGTTAGTAAGACACGATCCCGCGGCATATTCTGCTTCGCGTCCAAATCTACTATAAGACAAAACTAGAATCTTTTAGCAGTTAAATTATAATAACTTTTAAATCGATAAAATAATACAATATCGTATTACAAGTATACGAGTAGTTTAGATATACTTTTAATCAAAAAGAATATAAAAAAATTATTGAAAAGAGGATTGTACATTGGGAGATTTCAACCATTCCATAAAGGGCATTTATATTCGCTCAAATGGTGCAGCGATAAGGTAGATGAGTTGATAATTGCTGTGGGAAGCTCGGACAAAAGTTTTGAATTAAGAAATCCTTTCACCGCTGGAGAAAGAATAGAAATAATTAGAGAAAATATAACCACTGAGATAAAAGAAAAACGTGATAAAATCATTCTTATCCCAGTACCAGACGTAGGAGTACACTTACTATGGACATATAACATGGATCTATTAGTTCCCAGATATAATACAGTATTTACGAACGATCCCTTTACTAGTATGCTATACAAAGAAAGGGGAGTTGAAATTATACATCCAGACTTAATTAGTAGAGAATTCTTGTCTGCCACAGAAGTACGGCACAGGATTGCAAATGACAAGAACTGGGAAGAGTTGGTATCCACTCCCACGATAAAACTGATCAATGAAATCGAGGGGGTAGACAGGGTAAAGAATTTATACAACTTAACAAAATCACAGGTCACCAAAGAATATCATCATTAAGTCAGACTGGTCAGAGTTTTGAGGAAATAGCTATAAATGTTGTTATTAGATGGTTCAACCGGCGAAGGAGGTGGACAGATTCTTAGAAGTGCAATAACTATTTCAACAATAATCGGGAAGCCAATAAAAGTGACAAATATAAGATCAAATAGAAAGGATCCTGGTTTAAAGCATCAACATGTCTTAACAATTCAGCTACTTTCAAGAATATTTAACATACATACCGAAAATGTAAGTTTGGGTTCGGAATGGATCAGGTTTGACGCATCTAAAGATAGTAGATTCAATGAATATGATAACCCTGCAAATGATGTCATAATTGCAGACATTGGAACTGCAGGCAGTATACCACTACTATTGCAGACATTAATTCCAACAATAGCAATTTCTCAAAAAGACTTGGTAATTAGATTGTCAGGCGGAACCGATGTGAAATTTAGTCCAACCATAGATTACATAAAATATGTATTAAGAGATGCATATTCTAATATTGGAATCGTATTTGACATAAATGTCCTAAAAAGAGGATTTTACCCCAGAGGACAAGGGGTTGTCGAAATCAAAATAAGAAAAGCCACCGATCTTCATCCAATAGAGTTTTGTAATTTCAAAGAAGTAGAACCAAACATAATAAGTATAGCAGCAAGATTGCCAAAACACATTCCAGAGAGACAAATTGGAAGTGCAATAGCAACTTTGGAGAAAAAAGGCATAAGATACTCTAAACACAAATCTGTCTTAGAAAATTCAGAGAGTCCAGGATCTTCAATTCTAGTATACACTACTTCAGAATCGGGTGTATATTTGGGGGCTGATTCCATCGGCGAAAAGGGCGTCAAAGCAGAAATAATAGGAAATAGAGCTGCAAAGAAATTCATAGACGATTATGAATTTCGAGCATGTATTGATCAACATTTAGCGGATATGTTAGTCCTGCCATTAAGCTTTGTTGATGGGAAATCCAGGTACAAAATATCAAGAATAACGACGCACCTATTAACAAATTTGGAAGTGATTAGAATGCTCAATTCTATAGAATATCATTTTGAGAAAATTTCTGAAAACGAATTCATACTATCGATTGAGGGTAATCCGATTATTTGAAAAATTTTTTTGTTTCTCCCAGAGTCAACATATCAACGGGATTTATTTTAATCACCATTGGCAAATTTGAAACGGCCTTTCCGATTGCCAAACAATTTCTGTGCGAAAGTGTCTTGACCAAGGACTTGATAGTCGAGGAGTCTACTAACGACACCTTTGAAATTTTTTCTAGATCAGAATCGTTTGTAAAATTGAATAAAAAAATATTATCTACCTGTCTATATATAGTATCATTTATAGCATCTGGCTGGTTTGTAATAAATGTAGAATAAATCCCAAAATGTCTCATTCTAGTTATTAGATCTTCCCAATATGTATCACGAATATACAGCTGAGCTTCTTCAGCAAATATAAAAATTGGTGGAATTAGGGATTTTTCTAATAATTCAATTAATTTATTCATCACTAACTCAACAATCATTCGTCTTACTACAGGAGAAATCCTGCTCATATTAACTATCATGGCAGCTCCCTTTGGTTTTTTTTTTATTACATCCTCAAATTGAAACCCTCTTTCGTTAACACTATTGGACGAAAACAGTCGAGAGGAATTAATCATGTGGAATCGGGATAATAGCGCATCCCTCACCAATTCATTAATAGTCCAAGTTCCAAAAGCTTTACCAAGCTCAAATAGACTAAGTATCTTTTTATTTTCTAGCGAATCCCATATTCTAAAAAATTCTCTCAGTGAAGCAGAAGGCATATCTAATGCATTTTTTAACATATTAGAAATAGAAGGTTTTCCAAAATATGTCAAATTGAATTTCAATTCTCTTCCAGGATTTAACAAAAGAAGCTTATCACTGATAGATGATGGTGTCCCATCAACATTACAGGACAGTCCACTATACTCATTATTTAAATCAAATACTATCACATAGGCTCCATATTGTATGAGAGAGTTGATCAATATTTTTGAAAGATGAGATTTACCGGTTTCTTTCTTGCCTGTGATTATGTTTAACTTACCATCTAGATCTTCAGCAAAAATTTCAAAGTTTTGATTATCAGATCCACATCTACCTAAAGAAATTGGATATTGCATGTTTTTCTTTAATAAAGCCTTTATTTCGTTTAGACCAATTTTAACAATCTTGGAGTTTACTCTTGATGGTACCCAGTCTACATCGGTCGATATTTGATTGTCTTTATCAATAGAAGCCCTTATTTTAGTCTTAAAGATCCTGACATCCCGAATTGTTTGAGATAGATTGGTAATCTCCAAGGGATCAAAAATATTTTCAGTACTAAATTTAGAAATCACCTCATCCTTTATTATCTCCTCCACAAGGGACGATGATGAAAAATACTCTTCGTCATAGAATTGAACAAGTAATTTCTTATTATTGGTAAAATCTTCAATAACAAAGTAGTCACCCTTATTTGCAAAATCATTTGTTACCGCGAGTATGAGAATTTCATCGCCTGTTTTTGATAGAATTTTCATCTCCAGGCTGTCCCTAAAACGGATGATCTAGCATTCTCATGAGAAATTTCTCTAACAGAATAATTAGACTTTATGAAACTCTTTATACTCGCCAAGTCAGTATTTGAAAAAACAGAGACGTGATGGGAAAGTTGGAGAGTGCTTGGATAGCCAAAATGAATTAATTCGTTATAAAGTAATGTTCCTAAAGTGCTACTCACATCGTTATTAAATGATACTACATCAGCCCTTAGTATGTTAGAGTATTGATTGTTAGACAACTTTACTAGAAGATGTTCCCCATGTATCCTGGAAATCAAGCTTCGAATAACCAGGTTTATATCAACATAGGAACAAACTTTAGATCTTATCAAAGGATATGACAAATACTTTAGTATCTTTATTTTGGAATTTTTGCTTATTCCAATTAATGAATTCTTGTTGATAACAGAATTTTCTATGGTTTTTGAAATATCATAAAAATGATTCTCAAATATTGAAGATTTCAATGAACCATCAATGAGTATTATAGAGTTTGAAACTAATTTTGATAACCAAAACTGAATATACCTTTCTATGTTTACTCTCAAAAATTTTTTTGCATAATCGTCATTAAAGAGTATTAGTTTGGATACGTTGTGCTCAAATCGAAGATTCTGAAGAGCTTCTTCGTTAAGATAAAAAATTAACGGTCCGATTTTTAAATGAGCAGCAGGTTTGCCCTTAAAAGATATGCAGATGGATCCTTTTACGGCATATAATCCACCATCCTCGACTTCTGCAACCTTAATACAACTAGAATCAATACCAAAAACTAACTTTTCCTTTTCCACTAATTCGATTCCATTTATTTTCAGGTTAGCATACCTTTCTGAATGAATTCCCCAATTTTGTATGGGTACGCCCTCGTCATCGTCTACAAAAACCAGCTTTTTATTTTCAATTAAATTTCTATAGTCCTTACAAAAGTAGGAATTACTAAAGTTGTTAATTAAAGATTTTTTCATATCCTCTATATTTGATTCCAGATCATGAAGATTTAGTTGATTGTGCATGTTGTTCAACAGCAACAAGATGTTAATAAATGTTGTTCATGATGTGCATGTTGTTCAACAGCACCTTTATCAGAGAGGAGGTATATACAAATATCAAACATGAGTGAAGCGGTATCGAAATTATCTTTGGAGACAAAGATAAAATTGAAATATAAAGAATGGGAAGTCGAAATTACATGTGTAGAGGATAAAGTTAAGAATGTAGTGGAGAATGTCCTTACTGGAATAGATATCGCCTCGCTCTCAAGTACAAGTACAAATACCAATAGTGAAATTGAAAAATTAAAGACTGAAATTGATTTATTAAAATCTAAAATTGATGGAGACAGTAATTCGCAAAATATGAATCAAAAAAGAAACAATGTTTCATTAAAGGAACTTGCAAAGAATGGAAATACGTGTAGAAGTTTGATGGAAAAGATCTTTTATGAGAAATTTTTCGAAAACGAGAGACTACTTATAGAGGTTCACCAGGAGTTGTCAAGAATTGGATATAATTACGATAAAACAGCAGTATCACATTCTTTAAGTGACATGGTAAGAGAAGGGATATTAAGTCGTGTAGGAACCCTAAGGAACTACAGATATATTCAGAAAAAACCATTGTTTGAAAAGTAACTATTTTAGAGTAGTTTTTTTGCCATAATATCATTTAACCATTTAATTCCGATAGTGGTAATCCCATACACTACTGATTCTGCTTGATTTTCCTTATTTACACTTTTTACAACATATCCAACTTTAACTAATTCAGACAATCTTGAACTAATAGATTTTGGATTTAGGTTTGTTGTAGATTGGATTTCGGATATAGGAGATGATTTTTCAGAAATCTTGCCCAATTCGAATGCTATTTTTGACCCTAACAAAAATAGCATGACTATTTCCTTATCGGAAAATTTTTTATTATGAATTTCTCCAAGGTTGGGCAATATTTTGGGTCCCTCGGGTGTAATTTTGATTATAGATGAATACATCTCGATTAATTCGGACACAGAGTAATTTAAGGAAATTTTCTGAGCCAAGCGTATCTCTGGAATATTTTTGGTAAGAAAAGAAATGGTAGATAAAAGAACATTCTCAGGCTCCCCACTAAATTGCACTTTTATATCGTTATATTGAATTGAGATATTTACAATATTATTTTTGTTTGGATCATCGTAAACCATGTAAATATATTCAATAAACTGATAAAATGTTATAAACTTATGAATGTATATCTATTACCCTTGTTATGAACTTTTATCAAAGTAGTTTAGAAAGTAGATGAAAAGTACATTAATGGATGAATTGCCAAAGGTCTTAGGTCAAATTACTAGAAATGTCTAAGGATAATGATAATAAAAATAATTTCATTAAAACAGGATTTACCAAATTATTAAAACCTTTTGAGGATTCAATGAACGAAGTAGAAAAAATTTCGAAAGCCTTCGGATTGGCATTGAGGATTTATAGTAGCATGACGAGAAAATATCAATATGATAAAATTGAACCTCAAATTAATCATTCACTAAGAGTAGCATTAATTCTAAACGAAGAGATGAACTCAGATAGTTCAGATCTGGTTTGTTCTGCACTGCTTCATGATATTTTCAATAAACAAGAAATATCTAAAGAGACGAAAGACTATATAAAAAAAGAAATTAGCGAAAAAACATTTACAACAGTATCATTTTTTAGCAAATATTCCAATTTAGAATCCAATAAAAATGAAGAATCAAAAATAGAAAAACAGTTTAATAGAATAAAGCAATCAGACAACATGATAAAAAACATTATTCTGGCTGAACGACTAGATGAACTTCGATCTTTGAAAAATTCGAGAAGGAAGGACAAAATAGCAAGAATTAAGGAAGAAACTCAGAAATATTTTGTACCATTAGCAGAGACAACTAACGAAAAAATTTTGTTAAAACTAGTGATAGCGCTTTATGAATTGAAGTAAGAGACTAGTGATTAGTGTTTATTACACATACCGTTATTTTTCTTATGACCCGTCCAATGAGAAAAACAGCCAAAAAGAGAATGACCAGAGCATCCACATATTATGCATTTCTTATTGTTTTTATTCAAACCTATTCAATATATCAAATTCATCAAGATAGTTAAATTTATTTGACAATAAATAAATTGACTAGGAGAAAATCCAAGTCTGAATTTATGTGAGTATGACGTAATACGATGTGATTCATACTTTTTTAGTGAGGAAACATGATAAAATCTAATGTGAAGACGAATATAATAGACGTTTGAAAGAAAAAAATCACCATAAAAGCAAAGTTATCTATCTTCTTGGACTAGCCATACCAGTTTCGATATAATTAACTGAATCTGCAATATAGCATGCATGATCAGAAATGCGTTCCAAATATTTTAGAATTAAAGCGGTGGAGATATTGCACCTGTTATCTGAATAATTGTTTGCGATGACAATTTGAGATGATTCACGCGTACTTTTTCTGTATAACATATCAACCATTTCCTCCATTTCATAAATTTTTGCTAATATAGAATTATCCCGTAATCGTAATGCAGATATCCCAAGGTCCATCATCTCTAAAACAAGTTTTGACATGCGCATTACTGAAGACTTATCGCACAATTCTAATGGTCCTAGAATTTCTAATACTGTAATAATATCAAAAGCATATCTACCAAATCTTGAAAAAACGTAAGATAGCTCCATGCAAGATTTTATGTATCTCAAGTCTGTTGCCACAGGCTGGAATCGAGCAATCAATTCTATGCATAATTCCGATACTTCATCTTGAAGAAAACGTAGTTTTGCAGACGACTCAAATATTTGATTTTTTGTGGAGGTATCATCATCCTTATAGGATGTAATTGCCTTGGACACTGTATTTTCGGCTAAACCAGCCATATCAAAAATAATGCTGTTAACCTTAGTCAGCCCCAAATCGAGTAATCGTACCAATTTGACTAAAACGTTAAAAACTTAATAAATAAGCCTATCCGAATTTGCCGGAAATATATCTTTCAGTTAACTCTTTCTTTGGATACTTAAATATTTGATCGGTTGGACCGAATTCGATTAACTCTCCTAAATACATAAATGCAGTATAATCCGAAACTCTGGCCGCTTGTTGCATATTATGAGTTACAATTATCACAGTCAAATTTTTCTTAAGATCATTCATCAACTCTTCAATTTTTGAAGATGCAATAGGATCTAAAGCAGAAGTAGGTTCATCCATCAAGAGAATTTCAGGTTGCATTGCAAGGGCTCTGGCAATACAAAGTCTTTGTTGTTGGCCACCAGACAAACTAATTCCTGGTTTATCAAGATCATTTTTTACTTCTTCCCATAATGCAGCTCCCTTCAAACTATCGTGAACTATATCTTTTATCAAATTTTTATCCTTAATGCCATTGAGTTTCAAGCCAGCTGCTACATTATCATATATACTCATAGTAGGAAATGGATTTGGTTTTTGAAAGACCATCCCCATTCGTCGCTTTATAAGGACAGGATCTGATTGTTTATCATAAATATTTAGCTCGTCTAAAATAATTTTGCCGTCAGTTGTAGCATTTGGAGTCAAATCATGCATCCTATTAATGCATCTTAACAGGGTTGTTTTACCACATCCAGATGGACCGATTAATGCGGTGATACAGTTTTCCTTAACATCAAGATTAATACCCTTTAAAGCTAGTTTGCCACTAAACCAGGCTTTCAAAGATTGGATTGATAGTTTAGGATTTTCTATTTTGAATTCTGAATCAAAATTGCGCTCGGTTTTAGCTTTAATAGAAGATGAAATTCCATCTTCAGTGGTGGTAGTAGTAATATCAGTTTCGGCCTTGGTTTTAGTGTACTCTGAAATAGCATCAATTTCATCTTTAATAGAAGACTTTAAGGAATTGTCCAAGTTACCCACGAGATATCTTCATTAACCAAAAAATCATAATATTTGTTTTCTATACGAAATATATAGTATTATATAGTTAACGTAGATAAATTATCACGTAGTTCCTTTAAACGTCGTAATGCTCCTTTTTTGTGCAAACATCCTCAAGGCAACACTTAACGCCAATATGAGCAATATAAGCACCAATGCAGCACCCCAACCTTGTTCATGAGCTGCTGGATATGGCTGTGAGGCCAATCTCCAGATTCTTAAAGGTAACGCATCAACAGGGGAATTAAAGCCGCTGAAAAATAGACTTGTTCCCAAAATAGTCATTATTAATGGTGCCGTTTCACCAGCGACTCTAGATACGGCAAGTACGATGCCTGTTAATATACCGCTTTTGGATCCCTTTATCACAATATGCCATACCACCTTCCACTTTGGAAGGCCTAGACCATATGCTGCCTCCCTTAGAGTGTTTGGTACTAGTTTCAATGTTTCTTCAGAGACCCTTGCAACAATAGGGATCATAATTATAGATAAAACAAAAGCCCCTGCTAGGATTGAAAATGAGCCTAGGGTTAATACAAGTGCGATATATCCCGTAATTCCTATTACGATAGAAGGAATACCAGTCAATACATCATTAAAGAGTCTAAGGAAATATGCAAATGATCTGCTAGAGCTAGAATATTCGGATAAGTATACCCCTGCCAGAACTCCAACCGGGGCTCCAATTAAAGAGGCAAGTCCTACAACTATCAAAGTTCCTTGGATGGCTGGACCAATACCCCCATCGCCTGAACCGAATGCACCCGGAGGGCTGAATAGAAACTCAAAGCTTAGAGCGCCAACACCATTCTTAAACACTTCAAACAAAATGGAGGCTAAAGGTATGATCGCAATTATTACAAAAACAAATAACAAAACGGTCATAAAATTGTTAAAGATCTTTCTTTTTCTGGAATTTTTCGCAATATGTTCCTGTATGATTGATGTATAGTCTTTAGTTTTGTTGTCTTTGATCATACTATTCCCTCAAGTTAGAATAGGATTTGGAAACCTTTGAAATTATATAGATAGCAGCAACATTTATGAAAATGGTAATTACAAAAAGTACCAACCCCAAACCAATTAATGCTGAAAGATGGAGGTCGTTTGATGCTTCATTAAATTCATTGGCAATAATACTAGAAAGAGTTTGACTTTGAGAAAACAAAGATGTCGGAATAGCAGCCAAACCAATTGCATTTCCTATAACCAGTGTCACTAGCATGGTTTCTCCAATAGCTCTTCCCAATCCCAAAAATGTTGCTCCCATCAAACCACTTTTTGAAGAGGGTAGAATAGCAGTTTTGACCATTTCCCATCGTGTTGCACCCAGTGCGTACGCGGCTTCTTTCTGTGAATGAGGAATAGCCTTAATGACCTCCCTCGATACGGCTGTAATGATAGGAATAATCATTATCGCAAGAATTATTCCTGCCGTAAAAACATCCAAACCAAAAGGAGCTTGGGCAAAAAGAGAAAAATCTCCTAGTGTGTTATGAAGAGGCTCCTCTACGTAGTCTCTAATCCAGAATCTGAATACAAATAATCCCCACAGACCATAAATAATACTGGGGACAGCCGCTAAGAGCTCAACTATAAATGATAAAATGGTTCCAAGTTTGTTTTTCATCATTTCTGTAATAAATATGGCTATTCCTATGCTAATAGGAACCGCAATAGCCATTGCAATTGTGGAGCTAACAAGTGTTCCTATTATGTAAGGCAAGGCTCCAAAGGACTCTCGCCCCTCAACAGCATTCCAATCAGTTCCTATTACAAAGTTAATGCCTTCTTTAAGAAAGATTGGTACAGAGCCTTCAGCCAAGGCAAAAAATACAAGGGCAACCATAAACAGAGTATAAACAGATGCCCCAATTACCAATCCTTTGAAAAATTTATCTCCAATAAATGATTTTCTGTTTTGTAAATCTAGCTTCTTTACCAGCTCGGCATGTGTATTTTTAGAATCTTTTGGAGGCAAAGTATATCAATAAAGTAAAACCATTCAATAATATATTTTACATATATAATCAATATAGAACGTATATTCTATATAGAAAAAAATAAAAATTAGTTGGTGAGTATTGGATTTCCGTTAAAAGTCAGTGATTTCAATGTTGCTTCATTGACATCAACGACAGATTGAGGTAATGGAACATATCCCAATGATTCTGCGAACTGTTGTCCGTCAGTTACGGCCCACTCCACGAAATCAACGATTGCTTTTGCTTTTTGTTCATCTATCGTTGGATTAGTGCTCAAGTCTTTATAGAGCAAAAGGTAGGAGAAACTAGAGATTGGGTAGGAATCAGGTCCTGGTGGATCTGTTATTGTTACATTAGACCAAGATTCTGAGCCACTAGGTAACGTAGATGCTTCCTCAGTTACTGCTGCCATGGTTGAATTAACGGATGGCAAAATGAAATTACCTTCTTGATTTTGTACTGCTGCAAAATTCATCTGTGTTGTTAATGCATATGCTAATTCGATATACCCAATGGTATAAGGTGTTCCTTGAATTGATGCAGCCACACCTTCATTTCCTGGTGCGCCTATACCAGATGGCCATTGTACTGATTTGCCCTTACCAACAGTTTGATTCCATTCAGGACTTACTTTTGATAGATAGTCAGTAAATACAAATGTTGTACCAGAACCATCAGAACGATGGACTGTAACTATATTTTCAGAGGGCAAAGTAACGCCCGGATTAAGTTCTTTTATCTTTGGATCATCCCATTTAGTGATTTTTCCTAGAAATATGTCTGCAATAACGGGACCTGTAAGATTGATAGGTGTATTTACTTCTGGAATATTATATGCAAGAACAACAGAACCTAAGGTTTCTGGAATGTGAACAGCACTTCCTGCTTTTTGGAATTCGGTTTCCGAAAGAGGAGCATCAGAAGCACCAAAGTCAACTGTTTTTTCAGTGAACTGTTTAATTCCTCCACCACTCCCGATGGAAGCATAATTAAGGTTAACATCAGGATTTACTTTTTGATATTCCACTCTCCAAGTATCTATTAAAGGAAATGGAAAGGTTGCTCCAGCTCCGTTTATAGAAACTTGTGCATGTACTGAATTCACATAAACCGGGACTAATAGTGATATGGCTAAAAGTGAAATGCCTAATATCCTATAGTTGATTAATTTATTCATCAAGTTTGTATAATTATATAATTATTAATCAATTGTCTATATATTATTCATATACTATATAGAATAGATTAATGTAGTATAAAAAATATTTGTAAGATATTATATAATAAAATACCTCCACTTTTGATATAATAAAGGCCATCATAGGATAATACATCCATAAATAATTTCTACGTAAAACAAGTTTTTCTAATCATTACGGAGAACCCTCCAGTAAATTGTGTCTTGAAAACAAGAAACAGCCACCCAATAACAGATTTTGTGAACGTTAAATAACTAACTCTATATAGAAAACTATAACAAGTCTTAAGTTTGACTGCATTAATAATCAAATTACCTTTTTCCTTCTGCAATCACACTTAGTGACCATTCCCCCATGTCGTCGAATGGTCACTATTTCTACTTCGTCTTTGACATGCCATAAATTGTTCATTATTCATTGTTTATCAACCTCGATAGCAGAGCATAATAAATATCGATTCTCGTCGGTGTTACCCCTATTCATAACCGTTTATGATCATCATCGATCAACAAGCACCTCGAAGATCAAGAGGTAAAGTTCATACATTTTATGGTAACTATATAGATAATGGTTATATCATGACACGGATTATAGAAAAGTAGTTGCGCAAGATACAAATCGCAATTGATGTAGACGGATCACCATCGGGATACATTTCCTGGCATAACCATTTTCAAAACAAAAGCAAAATAAGAACGCTAAAACCTTACAAGAAGAACGAAAGATATGGCGTCCAGAGAATGGAAATGTTAGCAGTATATTTTGCAATTTCAGACAATCTCAAAATATTTAGAACCAAGCTAAAAAAAAGAGGAAAAAGAAAAATAATAGTTATTAGAAGCGACTCAAAATCTACAATAGAACAACTTAATAAAAGGTCAAAAGTGAAGGACGAGATTATCAAACGAGTCTACAATTCAATAATAAGAATTATGGAAAAAATATCCTGTACTCTAGTATTCGATTATTTGAGGAGAACGAGCAACAGAGCCGGAAAAATTCTAGAACTCATCAGAAAAGAAAATAAATATGGGTATATTTCCCTCATGTAACAAATACTACTGACTAGTAACTTAACTCTTTCTACTTTTTTTGCATTTTGTAAAACCGGTCAAGTCAATAACTTTACAACTGACATATATTATATGTTCTCGGTGATAATAACATAGTTAATAATTCGTATTTGTAATTTAATAGTGACAAATGAGATATTATGAAAAAGTAGTATCAAGTTTTAAGAGAACATCTTCCAAATATTCATCAGTTCTAAAATAGATATAGAGGAAGCGATCGTTTAGTTCATTTATTGGAATATATGCCAAAAAAACATCCTCATATAAATTAATTAGTCTGAATTCTGTATCATCATCATCAATCAAATTGGATTGGAGAGATACTATACTTTTTATATTATTTGATGATAAGGTTTTATCTTTAAAAAGTGGGTTACCATAATGATGGAAATTTCTAAGGGAAGAACTAGTAATTTTCCTTTTTGAGAAATGGGTATTATGACGTAAATTTCTTGATTTCCCTATTAACAATTTGCCATTAGAGTCAATAATGCCAGCAAATTCTATAGAAGCATCAACATGAAGCGCAGTAGTGCATAATCTATGGAGAAATTGTCTTTCTTCCATATCCGATCTTGTTCTACAATATATTAATTATTTATCTAAATGTTCACTATAGTATATGGATCCATGATTTAATGCTGAAAAACGATTCTTCTGCAACCTAAATTCTAGAAGTATGATAGAGTGAGTGCTATTGTAATATAGGTAACCAGCGAAAGTCTCATGGATATATGAATCGATATCCAACATTAAGGGTCTTACTTCCAAGTAGTAAAGAAAATATCAATATTTTAAATTTGATCAGATAGTATTTGAGTCCATGATTCTTTTTATATCTTCAATATTCGTATAATTGAAAATATAAATTAAATTGAAAAGGAAATAGGATAGTCTGACGACCCGTTTGCGAGATGAGGTCCTATCCTATTTCCACAAAATCATCGTGTAGTTTGAGTGAGAGGAGTATACCAGGAATAGGATATATCCATATCCTATATTATCTAAATGAAATATTAACACCGAAAACTCGTTTTCTTATTATGTAGGTTGTTGTGCCCAAATTAGGTACGCAATTGCACATATATGCATGTATTTACCTTTCGGGTTTGTTTTTAGGCACTTATGTATGGATTAGTAAGGAAATTGTATCTATTATATTAAATGAAATATTGCCAGATACTACATTTTATTATTGTTACCATATCACTATATGATGAAGTTGGTATTTTATTATTAAATAACATCAATAGAAATAATACAAGATTCCTTGAATAAAAAGGAATAATCTAATATAAAACACATCAGATCATAGAAATCATGGATTAGAAATAGGATAGTAAATAGAGTGGGGGACAGATCGAGACAACAAACACTCTATATCCTATCATAATACTGGAGGAGGCATGAGCCGGTTGAACCAGAGATCACCTTCTCTGCAAATCTGTTTTTATTTTTATACTATAGTATCTAAATGAAATCAGTTCAAGAGGCTATTCCCTCTATAAATCATAATTTGTCTCGATCTAATCAAAGACGAAGTGAACTTCACGGTTTCTTTCTTTTATATCACTACCATTCGATATTTAGGGTGTCAGTCGATTATTGTTGCTAAAAAAATTCAATACTAAGACTGGATTAATGAGGATCCTTTAGTAAAGATCATATTATTACCTCAAAATATTATAATATTCTTGAAAGTCATCAGGTGAATTTCAAACTATGATGAATGAATATATTAATAATATTGCTCCTAGTCCTAAACAGTAATATGCGAAATAGTAAAGTTTTCCTCTGTTTATGATATTTATCAGCAGTTTGATTGTCAAATACCCAATTATTGCGGATGATAAAAATCCAACCATGTAAGAAGAAAAGGGGATTTCCCCTATCGCAGATGAGCTGTGTAGTATCCATTAGAACAAAATCAAATACAGAGCCACCTACAATGGATGGAATGGATAATAGGAATGAAAACTTGACCAATTGAGTATGATCAATTTGTCTTATCATTCCTAAAGAAATTGTAATGCCGCTTCGAGAAATGCTTGAGAATACAGAGAATCCCTGAGCTATTCCGATTAATACAGCATCAATCTTATTGATATCTCTGGAACCTTTCTTGAAATATTTAGTGATATAAATGAATATACCGCTTATCAGAAATCCTATAGATAATAGAAAGAAATCATAAAATGAAAATTCGAAGAAGGATTTTAGTGCAAATGCGATAATTGCGGTTGGAATGGTTCCAATTATGATAAGCATCAATAGTTTTCTATATTCTTTGACAGCTTGCAAGGACATGGAGCGAGAATAGAAAACAGACCTGAAAATCATTAACAAATCAGTTCGATAAAACCCTATGAGACCTGCTAGAGTTCCTATATGAAGAATCAAATCAAAGAAAACAGGTACATGAATATTAAGCAATAATTGGGTTAGTGCTAGATGTCCTGAGCTAGATATTGGCAACCACTCCGTTATTCCTTGCACGATTCCCAAAATTAAAGATTGAACGATATCCACCGTCATTTTCTATCTACTGGGTGATAGTGATTACTCATTTGCTATAAAATGTTTACATTATCCACAATACGTTATCGCCAAAAATAAATAATTCTTTGACAACGATTTGTACAAGGGTGAAAAGATTCTAGTTACATGGGCTACCACCACTCTGGGAAGTCAAGTTGTAAAGCAGTTCTAAAAGACACCTCAGATAACAATATTAGGGCAGCAATTAATTCAATGAAAATATAAGCAAATTACGACATCCAGAAGTTGAAGTAATACAAATTGACTATCGCTGATCATGAAGTTAATTTGGTTAATGAGACAAAAAATGTGGAAAATAAATTAGTTAGTGGACCATACCTAGTGAATATTTTCAGACAACCATTCTTTTGCGTCTAATATATCTGACTCCGTAAGATTATGGCCTGATTGTTGCCATTTCAAAGTCACATTTGCTCTACTTTTTTCTAGAATATCAAAGAGGCTTCGTGTCTGATGTTCTGATACTATAGGATCAAACACTCCTGCAGATAATAGTACCTTTTTATCAGATAGATCAAGTGGAGAATCAGGTATAAAAGGAACCATCGCTCTAAACAGGATCGCACCCATAAGGGTTCCCGGATAAGAAAGAAGAAGACTTGCGGCTATATTTGCGCCATTAGAAAAACCTACTGCAATTGTCTTGCCTAAATCAAAACTGTAAATGTTTGATGCCTCCTTAACAAAATCAGCCAATTCTCTTGTCCTAAATTTCAAGTCCTCTAAATCAAATACACCTTCAGCGAGTCGTTTAAAAAATCGAGGCATTCCATTTTCCAACACTTTTCCTCTAGGACTTAATAATGATGCAATAGGTGATATCATTTGACCAACTTGTATCAAATCATCCTCATTTCCACCTGTACCATGAAGCAGCAATAAAGTCAAAGTTTCTGATTTACTATCTTTGGGTCCATATGCTTGATCAGAATTGTCTACAGCATGCTGCTCCTGTGATGGGGAAGGAATAAAACGGTATTTAAAATCAGGTTTACCCATTATCTTTCACTTTGAGTATTACTAGTTTGATTAGAAGAAGTAGAAGAAGAAAATTTATCAAGTGATGGTGTACTAATTTTGGGAAGCACTTTCTCAAGATATTTGCGGTCAGGTTCTAACCATTCAGGTAGTAAAAGCTTTTGTCCCAGCTCCTCCTTTTTTTGGTCTACCATAAAACCAGGCGGATCGGTTGCTATTTCAAATAGAATACCGCCAGGTTCTCTGAAATATACTGAATGAAAATATCTTCTATCAATTACAGGGGTAGCATCCAAACCTGTATTGATTATTATTTTTCGCATATCTAACTGGCTTTCATCAGTTGGAGTTCGCCATGCAATATGATGGACAGTACCCACTCCCATAGAACCTCGTTGAGTATAGGGCAGGCATACGAGGTCCACAGTAGATGGAGAATTCAAGAGATCAAGTTCCCTTTTTTGCTTGTTACCATAGAAATTATCTATTATTTTTTCTTTATCTTTAATTTCAAATCGGAATCTACTTCCCTCAGTCTTAGTTTTTGAGAAACCCATGTTTTCAGTCAAGAGATCTGCTGTTCGTTCATATCCTTCCAAGGAAAGAGTTGCTGAATAAAATCCTCTAGTAGCATGTTCTACTGGAATAGGACCCTTTCTCCAAACATGATCTTTTTTAGTCTCAGCGTCCTTATGTGCAACAAGTTCTATTTCCATACCATCTGGATCATAAAGTGTAATAACTTGTTCAGTGTCATCTTCGAACCTCTTGGTCGGACCGGTATAAGTAACCCCTTGACTTTTTAGTCTGTTAACCCAATATTCTATGGAATTTTCAGGTATCAAAAAAGATGTAGTAATTACTTGACCCGTTCCCCTAAAACCTCTTGGCATGCTCTGCCAAGGGAAAAATGTAAGGATTGTGCCTGGTCTTCCTATATCATCTCCATAATAGAAATGATATGTTTGTGGATCATCAAAGTTAACTGTTAATTTTACAAGTCGCAAACCTAAAAAACCGGTGTAAAAGTCAATATTTTTTTGGGGGTTACCTGCTATAGCCGTGATATGGTGTATTCCAAGAATACTTTGGTGACGCTTATCCCTAGTCATAGTAGTGTATTCCAGTTATAGTATAAATATCTGCTAAATTAGGGAAAATCAAAATCAACAATCTTATTACTTAATGTTTGATTTACTACTGCACCTGTTAAGAAATTTATACTTATTTCATCGGCTAAAAATATTTCCGAAAAGTCTTGGCAACTAAATTTGAAGATCAGATACCTCATAACCTCTTCTTTCGGGTAATGTTTCAAAAATAGGTTTAAGTTTTTTAACCAAATCAGATAAAAGGCGATTATCTATCTGATAAAAATTATCCATCTCTTCTTTAGTTTCCCAAAAAGTAAGGATTATAGATTCAGTTGGGTCTTCTAGACTATCCATTACTATAAATCCCTTCATTTTACTTTCTTGTGTTTGAACCTTTTTGAAAAATTCTGAAATCGCCTTGGTACTATTATCTCGTTTACCCGGTTTTAATAGAATTTTATTATATTTTACATACTGTATCATATTTTTTGTTATTCAAACTTCAAAATAATCTTGTCCTTTGTTTATCATTTTCTGGCTAGTGTGACGTTGAAGAAAATGTATGTCATTATCTGAATGGATTACTATTAGGGTTCTAAAAATTAAGAGATATCAAACGGGCAGGTTGACATGCATTCACGAGTTTATTTTGAATAAGTATGATATAAAAAAAATTTACGGGACCATAGAATTAACAACCCAAATTGAAAGTAGTAAACAGAAAAATCACAAATGAAGTGATGTTTGAGTATGATATTAGAAGTACCTTTTCTACTATTTATAGGAACGTTAAACTGGTGAGAAACTTCAAATACTGTTATTACCATGGTTTGTCGTGAAGAAAGATATCTTTTATTCTGCAAAAGATCATCGTCTATCTATGTTTCCAAAAAAGATCCTTCATCTATCGAGAAGCTGTATTCTACTTTGGATAATGACATAGATATACCATGAGTAGGTGGAATGGAAAAAGAGTAAAGAAAGACTTGTTTGTAAAGTATTCTGTGCTGATTATTGTAATAATATCTGTGATGTAGGCGTTATGCCATTACGGTTTGATAAACCGTCTAAAATAATGTGTCTACAATATGGCTTTGTATAGTATTCTTAATACAAGTTAGAATAGATTAGAAGATTATGACTATTGCCTCTTTGTATTGTAAAGTTTAGTCTTCCACGGTGTCTGTATGTTCATCAAAATATTGTACAAGTCTATTTCTAGTAAATTCGTCCAGATTCACCATACCGTCATGAAAAGAGATCAAACCAAGTTTTATTATCCAATCCATATCCTTTACAAAATGTTCAGAACTTAACCTAGTTCCTTTTAACCTTGGATCGTCAAATATTCTATTATATAATTCATCCATTGTCCAATGGGTCTTTTTAGGATTATAGTTCGCCTGTAACTGATTGCATATATCAAGTATTTCTTGACTCGGTTGTGTGTTGTCCTCAAGACTCATAATAAGAATTTGTATTTCTGTCCTTAAAAGATTTTTTATAATCTAGTTCTTTCTTTATAGTTCTTGACCATCATGTTAATTTTGTGTAGTTTTTGTATTTGGGTAATGGAATTTCAGAATTAATTGGACATATAGGATAGAGAATTTTAGCGTTTGATACTAATCCCCAGTATGGATTTTTATCAAATTCTATTCTTTATGTATTAGTATGAAATATCATTTATTAAGATATTATTTACCAGCTAAGCTTCATATTTTCTTAAAAACAATAGTCATTTTATCAAAAAAGTTCATACTCAGAGTCTAACGAATAATTCTTGATTACAGAATTAATCTGTCTTAAATATTAGATAAAAGGGTCATTATACATGAAAAATTATGTGGGGAAAAGAACACGTTTAATTGTTATACAAACTTTTTTTATAATATTTATAGGATTTAGATCAGCCAATATGTTTGTCAGCAGCAAGTATCCCCATATTGAGACAGGAACAAACGAGTTTAAGTCCTTTGGAAAAAATACTACTATGAAATCAATGTGGAAAAGTGATTAAAATTTAAAAAAAATATCATTATTTTAATAACTGCAACTATAGCATCTACTTTAATTATTAGTTATTTGACATATTCCCCATTTCCATTCACGGTTAATGCAGGTACTAACTCGGATGGAAAAATTTTTCCAGAGTATGCGTCATTAATCCCACAAATTGACGAAAAGAAAGTATCAGGCAATAAATCGCAATATAAAATTGCACCCGAATTTGAAAAATCTGGTGAAGGTGTAGATATCATCAATATTAATGATGGTAAGCCGCTAACAATGGCTAGTTTAAAAGGAAAAGTGGTACTTGTCAATTTTTGGACTTATAGTTGTATTAATGTACTAAGAACCGTTCCGCATATTATAGATTGGAATGCAAAGTATGCGGATAAAGGACTGGTAATAGTTGGAGTACACACACCAGAGTTTGAATTTGAAAAAAATATTGATTATGTAAATACTTCATTACAAAAATACGGCATAAAATATCCAGTAATACAAGACAATGAATATAAAATTTGGAATGCCTATGAGAATAATTATTGGCCCAGGATGTATATTGTCGATCCTCAAGGGTATATAGTGTATAACAAAATTGGTGAGGGTGACTATAACCAAACAGAAAAGGTAATTCAATCACTCTTAGCTGAAAGAAATGGTAACAAAGAAATTGAAAATATCGATCTAAATACAACCTTCCTCTATGAGAACAAATCTCAATTTAATTCTACCAATAATATTAATAATTTTCTTAAACAGCCTGTTGAATTTTCAAAAATTAAAACACCAGAATTGTATTTTGGAAATCAAGGGTCAAATTCAGCAATAGGAAATTCCGAAGGAGTTCATCCTGGACAAACTGTAACCTATACAATACCATCATTGAATGGATCAATCAAACCTAATACAATATATCTCGAAGGAAAATGGAAAATCAATCATGATAATGTTGAATTACAAAGTGACTCAGGCCGCATTGGTTTACTCTATTCTGCAAAGTCTGTAAACTTGGTAGCAGGAGGTAAAGGTCAAGGAATAGTTAATGAGGATAATTCCTTGTTATCAAATTATTCCAGAGGTGTAGATACAAAAAACGATTCTCAATTCATAATTGATTACCCTAGGTTGTACAACATAGTAAATCATCAATCATATGATGATGACTTTCATTCATTAATAATAGATGTTAAAGGAAAAGGATTTCAAGCTTATGTATTTACATTTGGATAAAAAATCTTCTCAATGATGGTAAAATAATGATCATTCAAACGACACCTCATAGTTTCTCATGGTTCTATCATAACCTTAAGTATAACAAGTTTCTTATCGTCTTAAACTCAAAATGGCCACTGTAAATAAACAGGTTTCAATTTTTCCATTATTATTATCGAATTTTATTGGAACTATGGGTTTTAGTATAGTTTTGCCTTTTTTGGTATTTTTAGTAATTGATTTTGGAGGTAATTCTCTTGTGTATGGGATATTGGCGGCAATTTATCCTGCGTTTCAACTCATTGGAGCGCCACTATTAGGAAGATGGTCTGATACTATCGGAAGAAAAAAAGTCTTACTGATAAGTAATGGCGGAACATTCGTAGGTTGGGTAGTTTTTCTTATCGCACTTTTTGTACCTGTTTGGAATATTTACAGTGTTAATTCGGTCATTCTTGGAACTTTTGTTATTACTCTTCCTCTAATAATATTATTTTTTGCAAGAGCATTAGATGGAATAACAGGCGGCAATATTTCTGTCGCAAATGCTTATCTTGCAGACATCTCAACAGATAAAAGTAGAAGTAAGAATTTTGGCAAGATGGCAATATCATCTAATTTGGGTTTTATTGTTGGACCAGCGTTGGCAGGGATTTTAGGCTCTACTGTTTATAAAGAGATACTACCTGTGTTGGCGGCAGTCTTTATTTCTTTAATCGCATTAATTGTAATAGCCTTTATGCTAAAAGAATCGAAAGTAACGGCAACAGCCACAACAGCGACAACAGCGACTACAACCACCGCTTCACTGGTCGAAATTTCAGAAAAAGAATCAATTAGAAAAGTCTTTTCTTGTGAACCAAAGGAGTGCTACAAGATTCCTAATCCTAAAAATCTATCATTCTTAGACGTCTTTAGATTAAAAGATATATCCTTTTTGTTAGTATTGTATTTTTTTATCTTTCTTGGATTTAATATCTATTACACCTCCTTTCCAATACATGCAGTATCAGGTTTAAAATGGACAGTAACAGAAATGGGTATATTTTATTCTGTGTTGAGTGGCGTAATGATTCTAGTACAAGGTCCGGTGCTTAGGAAAGCTCTACAAAAATTCTCTGAGGAAAAACTAGTGGTAATTGGGAGTTTAATTTTAGGTGTAAATTTTGCACTGTTTATGTTTAATAGCACCGTATTAGTTTATGTGGCGTTAGTTCTGTTTGCACTCGGTAATGGTCTTATGTGGCCATCTTTTATGTCTATACTTTCAAAGCGTGCAGGAACTGTTCACCAGGGAGTAATTCAAGGTGTCGGAAGCAGCATGGGAAGTTTAGCCAGTATTATAGGGCTAATCTTGGGTGGATTATTATATAATTTAATTGGTCCAACTACTTTTCTTATTTCTGCTGCAGTAATATTCATGGTTTTTGTCATGTCATTTAAACTATTGAAAGTGAAGAAGCCGGCTCGATAGTTCCAGTAATAGGGATTAGATAAGGAGGACGATAACTATAATGTTAACGATTCATTGAGCAATAGTAATGAACAAGATGTTGAAAAGGAATTTCAATTTCATTATTTATCCTTTATTATCTAAAAATGATAGTAAGAAATCAACTTATAACAATCAATAGAAATAGTCAAATCTAAACAATTGTATTATTATAGAAATGGCAGCCATGTCTGTTATTTATGTGATATTCATCAAGGACCTACTTTCCACTCGTTTGACGCTTGAAACAGATACAAATACTATATTGGAAAGAGAGATTTTTAAGATTCCTTATGATGAGATTTGTATTGATTTTTCCAATATCAAATCATTAAGTCCAGCTTTTATAAGTCAATATTTGTTACACAAATCTAGAAGCGAAAAAGTGATCTATGAAGTAAACATATCACCAGATCTAGAAGAATTAATGGATACTTCTCTTACTTCAGAATCTAGATGAAAAGTTTGTTCTCCGACTTATTTATCAACTGCGGATAGGATCTTTGGCAGTAAACTATCTACTACCACAGGTAAGTTATCCATACACCATTTTTGCATGTTTATCTCCTCCTCTAGATTGTGCTTTAATAAAGGAACGATAAGATTAACATCAAGATCGGGTATTCTTTGGGATATTTCTATTAGAGTTTTATAAGTAACTATTTCAGAACCTTCAATTATGATATCCTGTTTTACCTTAAGTAGCTCCCATTCTTCGTGTAAAGGGTTATTTTTATTATCATCTGTAACTGATCAATCACTAGACTAAAAATTCTACTCACCTTTTTTTTAGTTTTTTGATTTACATTGACTCAAACGATTACTGACAAGATTTTGATATCATATGTAAGAACATCACAGTATTTGTATTAAATGAGTATTACAGAATTTACTACTTTTAAAAGACAGGATTTTATATAGATTCATACTTTGCCAAGGATAATATTGGTCATTTAGAAAGATTGGCATTACAGAATTTTGATTTAATCCATTCATATTTTGAATATACGGTGATGAGGATGATATCTTAGATCAATAATTACCTGAATAATGCACACAATAGATATAGTGAGTAACAAGGTAATGGGTAATATCTTTACTCCCAAAACTGCGATCATAATTACTATGAAAGCTGAGATAAACCTATAGAAAAGCCATTTTAAACCAATTTTTCTTGAAGAATTTGCTTCAAAGGTTACGAGATGAAGAAACCCCATGGAAAAGAGACATAGCGAAACAGAACCACATATCAACCATAATTCTGAAAATGGAATAGAAAGATTTTGATCGGCCTTAATTACATGAGCTATGCCATCTCCCATAGCGGCAATACCAATAAGCAATGGAAAGTGTAAGTAAAGCCAGGACAAATAGATACCGATTCTGTTATTTTCCCTAAGGGCTCGTACAGCAGAACCATCTACAGTATCAAAGTAGATCCACCAAAGACCAAATGCAATAGTTATTCCTGTTCCCATACCTAATACGGTTGGGATAGACCATTCTAGTGGGGACAAATTAAAAACTAATCCAAATATTGTTTCTCCTAGAACTATTATAACAAATAATCCCATTCGCTGAGATAAGTGAAATGCATTAGGAGGCAGGTTTACATATTTTCTGGTTATAAATATTGTTACTATAATATCTATAATTACTGCTAATATCCAAACTATGAAACGCAATGGCTCAGGAATAAATAGAGAAACTAACCACAAAAAGGTAGTACAAGAAAAACCAATGCCATATTTACTTGTAAGCGGACGAGCCTCAGTTATTTTTTTCCCTGTTCTTATATATTCTAATATTAAAAAAGACCTGATTGCTACATAAGAAATTACAAAACCCATGGAAGTTCCATCAAAGGCCTGATTTGAATTTACGGCTAGAGATACTGCTCCAGCCATCTGCAAGAGAACTAATATCCTATGAACGAGATCATCTACATCAAACCTCGTGGCATAGAATGTTGCCCCTGTCCAAGCCCAGCATACGATTACAAATAGCACTACATATTCAACAAAACCTTGTATGGATAAATCATGACTTAGATTTTGACCTAATTGAGCAATTGCAGCAGCATATACCAGATCATAAAATAGTTCTAACCAGCTGACATGTCGTTTCTCCTCTTTTCCCTTTTCTTGGTCCATTTCTAATTTTGATTGATTGGTATATTGTTATTTGACATAACGATATGATATTCGATCCATCTTTTGTGAAAAATTTGTATATTTTGAAATAATAAAAAATAATTCTCCGTCATAGTACAATGACTAACCTATTTTCATTCCTGAAGTACTTTATGAATAAATGAGATCGCAACTGATCCTTCTCCCACCGCAGACGCAACCCGCTTGATACTGCCAGCACGCACATCACCCACAGCAAAAATTCCAGGTAAACTGGTTTCAAATGAGTATGGTTGACGTGCAACAGGCCAACCAATAGTGCTTAGATATTCTGATGACAGATCAGCACCAGTTTTGATAAAGCCTTTAGAGTCAAGAGCAATACAGCCATCTAGCCATGAGGTGTTTGGAGCAGCGCCTGCCATGACAAATACATTACCAATATGGTGCTTCTCTATCTCCTTTGTTATACTGTTTTGCCACTGTACAGATTCGAGGTGAATGTCTCCTTCGAGTGTTATTATCTCAGTGTGTGTATGTAGTACAATCTTGGGTGTATCTTCGATCCGGCGGATAAGATAGCGTGACATGCTTTCTGCCAAGCCAGCAGACCTAATGAGTACGTGTACACACTTTGCCGACTCTGCCAAGAAGACAGCAGCCTGGCCAGCCGAGTTTCCTCCTCCAACAACAATTACTTCCTCCCCTTTACAGAATTGTGATTCCAAAAACGTTGCTCCGTAGTAAACACCCATACCTTCAAAACGTTGTAGATTTTTTAATTGCAGCCTCCTATACTCAGCCCCCGTTGCAATTATGACTGTACGTGTCGGTATTTTGGATCCATCCTCATTTTCAACTATGTAAGGTTTGCCACCACAGGAGAGTCGTAATCCTTTGGTGATAAGTATCTCTGCACCAAACTTTTGCGCTTGAGTGTAGGCTCTACTTGCAAGCTCCTGACCTGAAATACCAGTTGGAAATCCTAAGTAATTTTCGATTCTTGAACTTGAACCTGCCTGTCCGCCCGGCGAGCTAGTTTCCATAACTAAGACATCTAGTCCTTCAGAAGCTCCATATACTGCCGCAGCTAACCCAGAGGGACCGGCACCGATAATAACTAGATCTCTCAGTGCAGTTTGGTTAATTAATTCATTAAAGCCCAAGCAATTAGCGATTTGCTGGTTATTGGGATTTCGTAGCACAAATTTACCTTGGCATATCAAAACAGGTATGTCGTTGGCTAAAATATGGAAATTATCCAAAAGATGTTGTACCTCTGAATCGCTTTCAAGGTCGATGTAGTTGTATGGATGTCCGTTGCGCATGAGGAACTCTTTGATCTGAAACGTGCGGGCCGAATTGGACGAACCAATGAGCACAACGTCTCCGACTCCAGCCGCCACCAACTCCACTCGACGGAGAATGAAAGCCCGCATCAGGATATCGCCTATCTCAGCGTCGCTTTGAAGCAAAGCCATCATGTTTTGACGATCCATTTCAATTACGTTACCGGGTTTTGTTGCACGGGCACGAAAGAGAGCCCTACGTCCAGAAAGCATGTTGATCTCTCCTGTAAACTGACCTGGGCCATGTACGGTAATAAGGGTCTCAATGTCACCAGAAGGACGAAGAATCTCAATTTCGCCTGACATTACTACAAAGAAAGGAACGTTACTATCTCCCTGCTCGACCAGGACTTCTCCGAGTTTTACTGCACGCACGTGACCTCGCTCTTGCATTCGACTGATCTGTTCATCGGTTAATTTAGGAAATATTCGCTCTATATGAGCTCTAGTTAGCGGAAGTCCTTTTGGATTATTACTCATAGAACCATTTCCATTCTCCTTATTGTTTGGCTATTTAACGCGCAAGTCAGTAATCTAAGGATAACAATAAAAGAAAATGACCTACAGACATTTTTGGATGACGATATAGCACAAAATAGAGGAGTTACTTTCAATTTTATTATCATCTATAGACAAATAATAATTATTATTTATCATTATCTATGAAAATTATAATTACCCATAATTTTTATTGATATTTTAAATAATATTAAAATACATTATAAATTATCATGTAATGTGGCCATTTTTTTGAAATTCCAGTTATCTAGAAACCTATAACAAGAAACACCTTATCGCCTTAACTAAACAACTTCCATATTCTGCTATTCATTTTGAATATTTTCAAATTTGTTATAAACACTTTCTTATCATTCTTGTACATCAAAATGTCGTCATAACAGAAACCTCTGATCGGAAATCGTGTAACTTCATGGCGCGAAGGTTTAACAAGTTTTTGCATACAAGATTTTCATCTCATGAGCATCATTGTGAAACCCCATGCACAAATTATGCTTATTCCATAACGGACACCAGGCAAATCCACTAATATGCATGAGGAAATTCATATACTCTAAAAGTTTGAGATATATGATCTATTGCCAAAACATACAACTACCTTATATTTGAATTGGGCATGATTATACACACAGGCTTACTTGATTTCGCATGAAAAGTAAAGGCTACAATCATGTCATAAGTGTAATAGTAATGTGGGGATGTTAAAGCCAACATTCCGATAAACTTGACGACGGTTTACGACATTATGATACACAAAAGCGTGAGAAAGTTACACCAGGTGGACTTCCAATTGATGCCTTTATCTTTGATAGAAATAACTGGTTTATTTCAATCCAACAATTCACAAATATTCAATACTTAGTGTTGGTAGTTATGCCATGTACATTCTTTAAAATTGTTGGAAAGATAATTTATTGTGAATACTTTTTCTTGAAATATTTTTTGATTGCAATTCCACTACATACTTTTTGCTAATTGAACGAAATCTTTTGTTGTAAATAACGTTTCTATAATTAATCATATCTGAGTGATTCCATATTATTTAATATTTTGCCATATGAATCATTTATCTGCATGGTAACTAAGAGATACAAATAACTACATGATAATGTGTTACTCATTGATAATCGGATTTTAATGAAATAATTTTTCACAATTCATAAACATATTAGGAAATTACTCACTGTAATGAAACAAAACAACAGCAATTTAAAGATGAATAAGAAATAATAAAGATAGAGAATAATTGATTCCCCGCATAGTAATTAGTGGATTTAAATAATAGGATAGTTTTTTAGTATGTTATAGATAATGTGTTCATGCATGTCAGTGGAGATGAGAATATTCACAAAGTTTTGTTAATACTCAGACATGCAAAATCCAGTTGGAAGGATAAAAAAGTGGATGATCACGACAGACCACTTAACAATAGAGGCAGAAGGGAGGCCATCAAAATGGGAGAACACATAAAAAAAATAAACATATTTCCGGATACTATCATAACCTCTTCAGCGCTTAGAGCTATTGAAACTACTAAATACCTGTGTAGATATTCTGGCTATAATAATCTCGTTGAAGTCAATTTTTCATTGCACCGAGGTGGTATTGACACTTACATAAATGCACTAGCTACTGTATCAAATGACAAACAAAAATTACTGATCGTTGGACACAATCCCGATCTAGAAGAATTAGCAGGCATTCTAATCAACAGAAAAATAAGGATACCAACCTGCACACTCGTTCAATTGAAATTGAGTATTGAAAATTGGAAATCTATAGATCTACATGGTAATTTTAGATCCGAACTTGTAGATATTTGGAGACCTAAAAAAAATGAATAATGATTTAAGCATATTAGGTTCTTGCCAAGACGCCGAAATCGAAAACAAAGTATAGAAATTATGCGAATTTTTAGTCTTGTTTATATATCGCTTTTGAGAGTAAATGGATAATGAATGCTCAATTCATTATCCTATCATTTTGATAACTAGCATATTTATGGAAGTCTACTTATCAACTTTCAGATGGGATACAAGTCTCTTAGTAGGCACATAATACTTAAAATAGTATAATAATATTATGGTATTGTATGTTAGAATACTACTATATCCATTTTGATGTAAATACATATGCTGATAACTGTACTCAAAATATTAAAAGGGTTTATACAAAATTAGACAAGTATTTAGAAAATCCAACGGAAGATAACATTCACCATATGCGAACATCACTACGCAGACTCCAAGCGACCTACCAGTCAAGCCCTAAACAAATTCGAAAAAAAAAGAAAATCAAAAAGTTTGCTAGTGTAGGTAAAAGGCTTTTCAAAATCAATAGTAATATACGAGATATTGATATAATTCTCGAAAAGTTGACTAAGGAAGGCAAGATGCCTGAACAGCAATTGGAATATTATGAGAACCCCTTGGTCCAGGACAGAGAAAATCAACTTGAAGAAGCTAGAACAATTGCTTTAGGTTTAAGAGAAATAGTTGTCCCCAGTTTATACGACAAGAATATGACTGATAAGAATTTTGAAGGGAATTCAATAAAAAGATTAGCAAAAATCTCCAGAAAATTAAAAAATAGAATAGAAACGAGGATCCCAATCGTAATCGGCGACGATAGTAAAATCACAGAGTTACATGAACTAAGAAAAGATTCAAAGAAATTGCGCTATTTAATCGAACTTGTAATAAATAAAGAGGAGAATGATACTAGTAAAGAGAATACAAATGATGACACAAATGTATTAATTGACAATAATAATCACAAGATCCTCGAACATCTTGAAAAGATTCAAGGGATGCTTGGCGATATCCACGACTATGATATTGCCCTTGATTATTTGAGGCAACATCAAGCATCCAATAATCCACTAATTACAAGTACACTAGCAAATATTACGAAGGTACGAAAGGTAAAATTTAATGATTTCGTTAATTATGGCAAATCTACAAGAACATTGGTGGTAAATGGGGGCTTATAATATAGTCTAACATAAACAATTTAGTAATATTATGAATATAGCAAGAAGAAATGGAAAGATAAGATACTAATTCTTTCTATAATATTATATAAAATGTATAAATGTATAAGTCATCTTTCTATAATTAATCTAAACTTACGAGTGAGTAGTGAATCTTACTGGGGATGACATGAGTTGGACAAGAATCAAACATGATCCTTGGTAAAGGAATCACTTGTCTTTCGCATCATAAAGTAATATACAATTTATCGAATTTATTTATTTTTGGATCGATGTGTAAGGATGATGTAGGTTAATATTTTCTTATTATATTTAGGAAATTATGTTTCGGAAATAAATAACATGATACAAATACACATTCACATACTGACTATTAGTGTACGATCAAAAACTGTGATTGAGGAAGATCAAATCCATTCTACAAACTGGATACAATTGCATTTAGGGTGATCACATAAAAGACTATTATTTTGTTTTCCCACGTTATATCGATGATTAAATCTTTGATGAAAGCAACCCATACATAATTTTCCTTCCTCTGGATATAAATTTGTGCTCTTGTTCACCATGAATAAGCTATCTCGATAAAGGATTTAACAATTGTCCTAATAGTTACCATGTACATTATAGAGAGATATGCTTGCTTACAACTGAGTATATAAGACTATTGCAGCTAACTAGAAATCAAAATATTTAGTTGTGAAATAAAGTTTGAAAGTTGAAAGTTGATTTGACACGAGAATACTACGGTAAATTTCATGGACATAAAGAGAAAATAGAATTAACTACAATCATTCTAGAATTTCAAAGATTATGATTAATTTCGTTGATTGGTACATATCATAATAAAGGAATATGATAAAATAACAATCACAAGTATCAACTTCGTATCTCTTCGAAATCGTATCGAATTAATAATATAAATTAGCACAATACAGATAAATCCGTCTTTTTCGTTGTACCAAGGTTATCTTATTTGAAGGCATTTTATCCATTCGATTGTTTAATAAGCATCATGGAAAACCATATCATAAATTATCTAACAAATCTGTAGATTAATTGATTATTTTAATTATATCCACGGCAAAGAACAGCCACTCAAAATGTTCTCAATTCTACGATTAAACTTTACCATTATTCTCATTTTGATTAAGAAAGTCATCAATTTTTGATTGAATTTGGTTATAAATATCTTCAATGTTCTTATCACCATTGATATCAATAAGTCCATATTTTTTTTGCATAATAGCAAACTCTTTCTTCAACAAATATTGATATTTAATAAAGGAATCAAAAATATCTGCAGATATACCTAGATCCGCTCCTGATTCATAATAGTCAAGGGATTTATTCTTTTTAAATACTCTATGTATCAGATTATATGGATCCACATTCAGATAGAAAATAAGGTCTGGTTTGATCGCAAAACTATGTAATTGATGTAACCAATTTTTATTTATTCCTCTAACCGAGCTTCTCGCAATAAGTGTGTAGATATATCTATCAGAAATTACTACAAAACCAGCTTTAAGTGCAGGAATTATTTTATTTTCTAATTGATCTGCGAAATCTGCTGCATAATAAAGCGCCATAGTCCTTCTCCCGACCTGATAGTTTCGTTTTGCTTCAATTATTCCCTTTGATATGAGATCAGATCTTTTTAATCCGACATTGACTACTGCATGTCCTTCGGCCTCTAATTTCTCTGTTATTTTTTGAATTTGAGTACTTCTTCCCGAAGCATCTGGTCCTTCAACTACAATGAACGATCCATGTATTTCAATATCTTTGAGATATTTTATTCCCGAATGGTTAATGAATTTAATTTTATTACTGCCTTCGCTATCGTTAGCCAAATATTTTTTCTTTACTAATGTTCTTGAGGCCATTTTCTATTCCCTAGTAACCCTTTCAAATATTATTCAAGTATATGTCCTTGAATTTGATTTTTCAATTTTAATGTCCTCAATACGTGTCTTCTTACATTATTTTGTTGTTTTTCTATATCTTGTGTCCCATCAATTACTATAAAATTTTCGTCGTCAACCATCGATTCATATTCATCAACAATTCTTCCCTGAAAGATCCTATAGCTTTCATATTCATCTTTACTCAATCCAAGATCCATCCCAGCTTCATAGTGTTTCAGCTTTGGTCTTCCAGAAATAATTCTATTTACTGCAGTTTCGATTGGTACCCTGAAATAGAATGTTAGATCAGGTTTTCGAGCATAACTGTACATATTCCTCACCCAAGATTTGTCACATCCTCTTACTGTATCCCTAGCTAACGCAGTGTAGATATACCTATCTGCAAGAACGATATACCCAGCTCTCAGCAATGGGTAAATATTCTTTTCGTATCGGTCAGCAAAATCGGTTGAATGTAATAGTGAAAAAGTCATCGGTGTCAATCTTGCTTTTTTTTTCCCTTTCGAGGTAATTTCTCTCACGGTCTCCGAAGAATTCCATTCTGTAAAAAAAACATCGTATCCTTTAGAGTTTAACCATCTATCTACCAAATGAATTTGGGTAGATTTGCCTGACCCATCAATACCTTCAACTACAATAAGGACTCCCGATTCGTCATTCTTAACATTATTAGGATTATTATTTCCAATTACTTGCACTACAATCACCACGAAAGTACAATTTCATTAAATCGATAAACATTAGAATATACATAAAGTTTCATTTCTCAACTTAACATAATTTCGGATATATTTATTGTGATTGATAATATTATATATAGAACATATTTTGTAAAGTTTTTCTAAGTGAATCATATATTTATAATGTTAGTCTATTGGAAATTAAATACTTCCAATACTTCCTGTGAAAAATCCGTTGTATAAATACTCGTTTAGATTGCTAAGCATGAATGTATTATAGAACAAAATAAGCTTTGACAATAATTCGTCTCTTTTTTGGTCGAACATGAGAAAGTAAGCAATTAGAATATTGAAAACAAGACATCCTGAATATACGATCGCAATTTGAGTACATGTAAGCTCAATAAGGAAGTAAAACCCGCTTTGAATTTCTTGCAAAAATCAAATCATTATCTTTTGATCCAAAAAAAGTTAAGACACATATTTTCAGTCCTATTTGAACATAGGGATAATAAAAGAGCAGATAAAGATTTTTTTCTTGTACTAATGGCCGCAAACATAAAGGGCAAAGATATCTAGGTAGTATCCAATAGACGCAAGCAATCATTAGAATTTGACTAAATTGATGCTCTTAACTTTATTCACAGAAAAAATAATTTAGTTTAAAGGTATCATAACAATAACTAGACTGTGACAAATTCGATATATTATGATATAATCATATCTCAAAGTTTTTTTAAATCATTGGAAGGAAATATTTTGATTGTCAATATGTTGTAGAATGTATGAAGTTACACAAGGATGCGGTACAAAAACCTTTTCTAAATAGATTAAGACATTTGAATGGAAAATTATTTTATATTACTTTTTCCTGTGATTCTATTATGCCAAAAGTAAATTTTTTTGAAATCCCTTTCGATGATGCCGAAAGAGTGACAAAGTTCTATTCCAAGGTCTTTGGATGGGAAATTGAAAAAAATACTTCAGATGGATTTGATTATTACTTCATACATACCAAGAACGATGATGGATGATGATACGCACTGGGAATCATCATATTCAGGCGGCATGATTAAAAAAAGAGAACCCGCAGACCATACTGTGATATATGTAGATGTTCCTTCCGTAGAGGAGTACGCCAAGAAAGTAGATGAAAATGGTGGGAAAATATTAGTTCAAAAAACAGAGGTCAAAGAAATGGGATATTTCATTTATTGTGAAGATTCAGAACAAAACCGGTTCGTTTTATGGGAAGGCATGTAATTCAAGGGAATGTTTTATCCAATATTGTACTTGAATAAAGTTATATAATATATAAATTACAACTAAATCCGGTCATGACTTTTCAACCAGAACTCATAATGAGGTAACAATATATACCATAACTATATAGAATCATTTAAAATATATTGACAAGTAATAAAAGACATTCAACAGTAGTAATTATAGAATGAAAATTATTGTCATTCCTAATTTGTTGTTTCAATATATCAGGTTAGAAGAGCTCGAAGATTCACCAGAGGAAAAGGAAAATCACGGAAGACATAAAATAGATTGCATTAAATGTGGTTTTAAGATGGGCGAATATATTGTTGGAAACCTTAAATGTTTTAGATGCGGTTCAGAACTAGATTAGCAGCATCTGGTTTTCTTACTAATAAAATATGATTCGAGTCGATATAGTATCTCCTAGTAAACCTTGCTATATAACCTCATTAAACAGCTAGAACTAAAATCACACTAAATTCAGCCGGAATTCAATGCTAGATTTTCAGGGTATTTAATGTTCAAATAATAAATTTCCGATCTTCTGATGAGGATATGAATAACGATACTCCAGAATAGAATCATATGACAATCACATTATGTTCTAAAAGGATTAAATCACTTTAGAGCCTCATCAAAGATGAGTTCATTGTACCTACCATTCAAATGAATTAGGAATAAACTAAATATTGATTAATTATTGGGGCATGAAGATCAAATGGTGACAAAAGAAGACATCTGACAACCTTAATTCAGATGGATGTCACTCTATCTACCTCGAGGGAATTTGATAAATGTGGAAATACCAAATACCAGATAGATAAAATTATGACATTTATTAGAGAGTGCTATATTATCTATCAACAATCTATACACAACATACTTCAGTGAGACTAGAGACATGATCTTACACGTATTCATGGAGACAATTACGAAGAAAGGGTGGGACCGTATATTTCACATATTACTTGCAAACCTGGCCTTTCTTTTGTTAATATTTCGCCTACATGACTAACGTTTATTCTAATACTTATAGCATTTAGATCAGTATTATTTTGACAAGAATGATGCATCGAGTCACAATTCCTAGTGACATTACAATAATGTGTTTGGAAGGATGACCATAAATGAAGGAAAAGAAAATATGGGTTTACGGGTACTATTAATTTAGTGAGTGAAATTGAAACTCCGATTTTAATTTTGTTAAATGATACTAATTTAATAAAAGAAAAAATTAAGAAATTGATTAGCTCAAGTGGATATAAGACAGCAGAAGCGGAAACAGTTATCATACATGATGAATACCATGACACACAAAGCAATGTTTTGAAAAAGAATAAAGCCAATTTACGAATCAGATCTACAAATAATAAAGATATCAAGATTACACTAAAACAGGAAAAGGAAAAGGAAAAGAATAAATCATATTTTGATAGAATCGAGATAGAAAAATCCTGGTCCTACCCATTCTATGAAGAATTGCTTAACAATATGGAGTCAATTAGCAATCAGTTTCATGATTCAAGAAATAAATATGACGATGATCCAAAACAGACTTTTAACAGTTTGGGATTAAATATTATCTTAAAAAAGGATACAAAAAGATCAATTATAAATGCAGCAAATGTCACAACAAGCCAAATAGAATTTGAATTTGCATTCGATTACGTTTCAATTTTTGTAAAACCTAAAAATTGGATTAGTTTCTTGGAACTTGAAATAGAATCAAAAAATAAAGGTAATCAAATCAAGATCAATCAATTTGTCAATGACATAGTTAAAGATGAGAATTTTAGACAATGGTCGCATAATAAATTAGAAACTGGATTAGCTGCAAAACGCCTTTACGAGAAAGACGAATTTGAAATATTTAAAGACTATGATAAAAATTATGTTCTAACTAGAAAGGGTCTTGAAAAAATAGAATCTTATCTTAATAATGCGGACTTCTAATATCCGTAGTTGATCCAAGATTTATACGGAACTTGAAAAACTTGTCATAAAAAATTAAATTAATCAATATCGCGTTATCAAATTGGCCTCCTCCTTAAGTCTTAAAGAATGATGTCTGGATTTTCTCTTCCTTAATAATGAATTACAACAATAACATCTACGGGCATCGGAATAATATCTGATTCCACACATGGAACATTTTGAATTAGCGGTAGTATCTTTATAAGATCCTTTTATAGGTTTTTCTTTTGCGCATTTACCTTTACAGGGCATAAAATGTAATGTTTCTTAACATTGATATCTTTTTCTTTCTATCTTACTAAATTAGTATTTGTTTTGAAAATAACTGATATCTTCCTTTAATTATAGGTACATTTTAAGATCTCAATAATAATTTCCTACGATAGTTTACCGAATTAGATATAATAAACGATGTAGAAGAAGAGGACATAGTTGCAAGCTCGCCAGCTAAATCGATAAAATCCAAAGTCACTTTGGAAAAAATAAACTATTTTCAATGACAGGACAAATCAGAAAAAAGAAACTAGCCAATCAGTTATCAGATATCAAATATCAAATAATACTATAGCATGTTGATTCTATACAAGCGTTCTATTTTTGAATATGGAGAAATAGATTTCTAATTAAAAAAAATTGACTAAAATTGGATTGCCTTAGTTCATCATGGTTGTTTACCAAATCACATTCTAGTAGCAAGTTTTAATAAACGTGATTTACACCGATTGTTATGAGGTTTTATCCTAAGAACATGGTCACAACAAGGACACCTCATTCCACTCCAATTCAAAAATAAATTACACTCTATACATCTTTTATGCCCCTCCGAATAATATCCTCTAGAATACTCATCTTTGTAGGCCTTGTAAAGATGACATACATCCTTGCAAAACTTTCTCAATCCTTAGAAGTTCCAATAAGAATTGCTGAATTTAAGGCTAAATTTAAGCATTTTTTGGCTGGGTATCTACTTTTGTTTCATTAACAGGTACGGTTTTGGTATCCGAAAAGTGCTTACACATATCGATAAACTGTCTTTGCTTCTCTTGCAAATCGTCGTTTATTTTATCAACTGCCTTCATCAAATAGTGTTCCGATCCTGCTTGCTTTAGTAAATTTGTAGCAAAGTTAATACTATTGATGTCTTGAAGTATTCGGTGAATCTTGTTACAATTCTTTATGACGACGTTATCGGTATTTTGATAGCCTCCACCTCTTATATCAGATTGCTGTGGAAGATGAGTTAAAGTGTCCAGAGTTAATTTTAATTTCTCGCATCTTTTTTGTAGTTTGAATATATTTTTTGAAACATTATTATTTTTAGGTACAATGATATTATCTGTATCAAATTTCATGACTTTCTTTCCAATTCCTTTTGTTAGTTTATCTACGTTAGAAGACAACTTTTTTGTTCTTTTATGTAAAGATTTGTCATCAAACTGTATATCAATTATGGGTAAATTAACAGATTCTATTTTTTGAATTATATTGGTTGATTTTGATAATAGATTTTGTTTTCTTACTTTAAGCGTGTTATCAAAATTCTTTATATAATTTTGGTCCCCGCCTGATCCCTTTTTATTTAAGATCTCTTTGTCGATTAAATCATATGCTCTAAGCTCTCTTTCAATTTTTGATAATGATTTAGAGATCTGTTTCATTGTTTTAAGGCTTTTTTGATTTCTAATCTTTTTAGGAAAAACCAACTGGTTATATTCCAATTTTTTTATATCGTGATTTAAATCGAAAAAATCTTTCTCTGTATTGGTTTTTAAATATGAACTACTTTTACTCTTTATATCGGCAAAGTTCTTTTGAAAATTTTCCATATAAGGTTGAATCAGTTGTAAGGATGATGCTGCAGATTTTTTTGCCATCTTTTTAATGAAAACAATACTTATATTTATACATTATAGTTTATATAGATCTATATAGTTCCTTTACCATGTATATATAAATACAATTAAGAAGCCTTGAAAATCCATATGAATTTAGTCTCCGCAATGAAAAACTGGAGAGACGGTCAAAGTGTAAATATCATCACACAAAAACTACCCCATACTGTACGAAATAATATATGACAGCACGGATTAAAAGTTGATTATATTGTTTTTTGGTTAAAAACAAAATAATATATTTCAAAGTTTTTCAGATTAATTCGGCAACAATTCAGATTTTCATTATTCTAATTTTTTAAGGATCTAAATGAATTGATCGTATGGTAAAGGATTTTGTTGGCCACTAAGTAAACTCATAGCTATTAAGGTCGATCTACATATTCGTCATGAAACACAATTCAGAAAAATTAGAAACAAGGTATAATCCGCTACTAAAGAAAAGTATACAAATTAGGATCAACCAACTACAGAAAGAGAGTAAACTCGTTCTTTTACTCTCTTTCTGTTTAACCAAGATTTACTGATTTTTGATAATTTGTTAAAGTTTGGTCGTGGTGAAATCCATCACTGACAACAACATGATGATCATCATTATACCATAGAAGTTCTCGAAATAAAATAGCAATAAGAACTAGATTAGAATTATGTCTAATTAATGATCTGATATATATTCTTCATCTACATGTCTGTAAATTACTATAAAAAAATAGGTATTAGTTAGGATCCTGTAGACATATAGATTTGATTTGATTTGTAGGAGTTGTTGTCCACCTATTTGGTATTGTTACCAAACAAGGCTCCTTTCATGATACCAAAGATCTCTGTTTGATCAATTAGTCCGGTGAAATTTTCAGCATGAGGACCTTGAGCCGCAATACTTACTTGTGAACCGGTATGGTCCTGGGATTCTCCAAATGGAGAGGTGGAATAATTTATGGTCATATTTGCCCCGTCTTTGGTTATCAAAGTACTATAAAATCCAGGATGATTTTGTTCTTCAGGAGTAGGAATTATCTGAGATGTATGAGAGTGATCTGCAGTAATGATTACCAAAGTATCTGGATGAAATGAGGCATAATCTAACGCATCTTGGATAGCGTCGTCAAAAGCAATTGTTTCTCCTATTTGCTCACAGGGTTCAGCATCATGATCACGTTTATCAATAGAAGCACCTTCTACTTGTAAAAAGAATCCTTTTTCTTGGCCATTGGATGCCTTATCTAATAGGTCTATAGCCTTTGAAGTCATATTTGATAAACTTGGCTCGTTAGGTGGTCTCTGATTTTCCATACAGGATTGAGGACCACTTCCAGGATATGGAACTGCTGGTTCACCAGTCCAAGATATATTCATATTGCCAGGAGCAAAAAGACCAAGCACTTTTGTCGCATTTGTAGTATTATTCTCTAGTGATTGCAGATCGGCTAGTTCTGATGCGGTGGTAATTACTGAATATCCTTGGGATTTTGCTGAATCAATAACAGTTTGATTGGCAAATGTTCCGGCATCAATAGTTTGATCAAATCTTTGTTCGCCTCCTCCTAGCAACATATCAACATGATGATCTACCATTTGTTCTGCAATAGAACCGGGTCCCCCTGTTGTTTTTCTGTCTTGTGGGCACAACTCAATGGTTTCTGAATCCGAGGGACCTTGGCAGTCCCTGTCAGATACATGGGAGGCTAGAACTGCTGGAGTGGCATCTGTTAATTCTGCTGTAGTGACAATACCCGTATGAAATCCATTTTCTTGAGCTAGTTCAAGGATAGTCTTTAAGTCCTGATCGGTTGAAGGAGTTGTAGATATTCGTCCGTTACTTGTCTTTTCTCCAGTGGACCAGGCTGTTCCAGATGCTGCAGAATCAGTCACATAGTTTGGAATTGAAGAATTATTTTCTTCTACTGCATATGTAGTTACTGCTCCGGTAAAGGGGAAAGTATCCATTACAAGGCGTCCATTAGCACCCACTTCGTAATTTCGAGCAATCGTAATTTCTGAATCACCCATTCCATCACCAATCAAGAGAATTACATTTCTAACAACTCCCTCATTAGTTACATTATCTACACCATTTAGAAAGGCATCCGAGGACAATGTTGTAGAGTTGAGAATTGCATTGCTGCTACCATTGTTGTTAGAATTGCTGGCGTTGTTATTGGTTGCAAATGTGCTTAGAGAAAAAACTGGTGTAGTTATCAAAAGTACCAAACAAAACATTGTTATTGACTTAGTCGATAAGCTTTTCAAAAAGTAAATCTTGTTTCTTATATTAGGTTCATTTATATTTGTTTTTTTAGAGATCGGATGTTTCATACCATCTCTATCAGTTCTTCTAAAAGAAAAATTCATCAATCTTTCAAAGCGAATAAATGAATAAAAGATGATTCTATATATTTATTATAGAAAAATGATATTCATATAGGTTGTTTTTAAGAATGTATTGAATTACTCTTTAGGAAGAGTGTAAATCACATTGATGATATAACAGATCTCAATTTACTAAATAGTAGAAGAGATTTACTCCAATACCAGACCAAAGAAGGAAATGAGGAGAATTCTTAGTATAACAGGAGAAAATACCCATACTATTCCTTCTAAAAAACTAGATGTATATAAGTAAATTGAAATGAAATCAAGTACCATCTTTATTGTCTACAAACATTGTATTGAAACATGATATTAAGGCCAGAAGTAAATAGGAATTAGAAGAGAAAAAAATGAAAAAAATGACTGACGGATTAAATTTAAAGATATCCGAAATTCTGAATGAAAGTTATGTGGACATTCATGGACATGAAATAACATTTGAGAAAACAGGGAAATTTGAATACACATCCGTATATAACATTAATTGCAATAGAAAATACATTATTGATTTGTCACCAGCTACAGTATCAGTAAAGGAGCTTATTATTCCAAGAGAAGACGTAGTATATAGTGATAATTATTACTCGAGTATTGACCAAAAACGTAAAACGCAAATTTGTAATTAGTCTATGAGAGAATAAATCTTGTATCATCAATCGGACAAGATTTGAACGATGAAGAGAAATTACGATAAACAGTAAGGTCCTTTTTAAGATTTCATATCTGTATAGTTAATGAATATGACAATGGATACATTATACTTTGAGAATAATTAGATAAAATGATACCTACAGTCATAAAAACTTAAGAATCATGTAAGATTGTTTGTTTATCAGATAACTTTGTATTTTTATTAAAAAGTAAAGTAAAGGAATTAACCGTAAATATACTCAATCGCAATTGGCTCATTGAAATTATTCTGTTTTAATCTTTGTAATAATCTATCAAGATCAATGTCATTGTCTAGATGCTCTTCATCCTTTATTGCAATAAATTGATTCTTATAGTTTCTCTTAAAAACTTCATAATTGGAATAAATCCATTTGTAATTATCTTTTAATTCTCTTAATTTATCAAGTTCAAAGTCCATGAACATTTGTGGATTCATGTTCTAACATAGTTTCCATTTCTTATAGTTATGTTGTATATAGTCTATATCGATATCAATATTTTACATATCTGATCTATTGACACTTAGATCTAAGAAATTCAACCCTTCTTATGCGTAGTTAACTTTTAGTCAATGTTTCAATGTTTTAATTATTCTTTAGCGCACAAATCCACATGGAATCCGGGGAGCTCTTCTTGTAAATCTAGTTTATGCGTACTACTCCAATATGCTACTAGTATGATTGAGTATCTGTACTAAAATCACAATTTTATTTAGAATAGAGTAATTTAGTTTCCTTTTTCAGATTATATGTTTTTGGAATAAACTTTGTAAAACTCAATAAAAACTAAAATAATTAAGATATTTATTATGAGAGTGGATTATATTACAAATATGGTAGTTAATAGTAATAATAATAAAAAAAATGTAGATAATAGTAAAACTAAAAAGGAAAATAAGGATGCAGTTGATTCTACAAAAAACAATAAAAAAAATGTAGATAATAGTAAAACTAAAAAGGAAAATAAGGATGCAGTTGATTCTACAAAAAAGGACAGCATAAGCCTATCAAGTTCTATTTTAACAGCATCAGACAATAAAGAAGAAGAACAGCTCTCATATTACGAAAAACAAGTTCTAAAAGAATTAAAAGGTATTAAAAAAGCATCCAAGAACATCCTCAAAAGTATAAAGAAATTCAGTAATTAACTAAATTTAAAGATGATTTGGATATCCACCCATCATCTTCAAAATCTACAAATAAATGAGTTACTTTAAATTTGATTTATGAGATCAAGATCACCAGACGTTGAAAATATTACATTTTAAACGCCCTACTTAACATTATTAATTCTGGGCCAGTAGTTAGATTACCTACAATCAAAGACCCTGTATTCCAAACAATGCCCGATGATAGATATGGAATACCACCATTGATAGTTAAAGGCTCTACGTCTACCTTTAAAACTGATGAAATAGTTTCAACTTCTTTCTCTGTGGCCTTTGGATGTACTGCAGCACCTTCATTTGTTGATACAATCATCGAACCAGTTTGATTGAAATCAGCAACAGACATGGTGTGAGATTCTATTCCTAAAACATCACATATTTGTTTATCAAACTCATTCTTAAATAACGGAGACACTATTGCTCCTTTATCATTAGTGGATATTAGATTGCCTATAGCCGTCAATTTTGATTCTAGTTTGGACACATTCAATCCGGTTACATGTTTTAGATGCTGCACTTCATCCTCTGACGCTGTTGAAGGCAGTAGCATACCATTATTATTTAGGACCACCATAGGACCGATTATTCTATTTCCTGCTATAGAAACAAAAATTGGATCCACTTCTAAAATATCCGTTATTTTCTTTAACTTCGTCTCAGCATAACCATGTGGAAGTAATACTATTTTATCATTAGATTTTGCAAATATACCTACATTAGGACTTTTATACAAGTCATACCTGAAAATACCCAAATAATTTAGAACATAGATAGATTATCATATGAACCTATTGATTAAAGTATAATATAATAATAAATAGAAATGTAAAAAATACTAATTATAATATGGTAATAGAATTTAGTATGTCTATTAGGAAAGTCAACATTATAATTTTCGCATTACCATGTGTATTGCTCTTGTTTTTGTCTAGCTGGTTTGGCTACAGTAGCCTGATATACACCACACAAGGTCTCCCTTTGTTTTCAGTAAATAAAGCATTAGCTCAAGAAACTACTTGGTCAAATTATACAACCGATGATAGCACTCTAAGCATAACATACCCCACAAATTGGGAGATCGTTGAAGATAAAAAGAATGATGAAAATCAGACCAATGATATAATAGTATTTCTATCACCAAAAGAAAATCCTGAAGATCTCTTTCAAGATAACATTGTCGTGAATATTTTGATGTCAAAAAATAACTTTACAATCAACGAAAGCATCAATACACAAGATATAGTTCAGAAACTTGTAAACCAGAATCAGGGGTTTAGATTTGACAACATATCCACCATACATATTGATAACATAAACAAAACAGCTGAAAGCATAACATACAGCTTTGAAAATGCAGGTCTTCTGTTTAAAACTAAACAGATTTTTTTGACTATAAACAATAATATCTATATTTTTTCTCTTTTAGCCGAACAAAAGGAATTTGACAAATACACATTAATTTTTGACAAAATGCTCATGAACATTCATTTGTAGATCTAAAAAAAGGGTGTTTTGCTAGTTTGTAATCTTGTCTAAACCGGTATAAATTTGTGTATCAAGAATGTTTGTAAAACTAGCAGTCAAAACATCAGTCATTTTAGAAGTACCTGGATTTGACCAAACAAAAGAGGTATAATATTGATTTGAATCAGAAGTGGTATCAAGATCTTGCGCAGAAACAGGATGTGAAGATACAGAATTTTCATCAATATTAGTAGCCATACTAGTCTGTGAAATCGTCAAACTACTAACAACAATAATTGTCGACAGTATGATTAACAGAGTCAATTTTGATGTAATTATTTTCATATCTTAAAAAATAGTAGTTATATATCTTATAAGAAACTCTTCAATCGTTACAGTAATAAATTTAATTAGATTTACCCTTTGTAAAATCAACTATTTTTTTTTCCATAGTATTTTACCTGAATGTTTTTATATCATATTTTCGGATTCTACAGAAACCTTATTCTTATCCTCATATTTCTTGATATGATTTCCCAGTTCTAGAGTTTTGGAAATTTCATCTAATCCATTTACCAAATAATTTTTTAATGTAGGGTCAATATCAAAATCAAAGACTTTAAAATTTATCTTAATTTGTTGTTGTATCAAATCTATTTCAAAGTTTTCGTTTATTTTGGAGGAAAAGAAATCTTCGATTGTATTCTTGTCCATTTTGATGATCAAAACACCATTTTTAGAACAATTATTGTAAAAAATATCTGCAAAAGATACCCCAATGATTACTTTGAAGCCGTAATCCTTAAGTGCCCATACCGCATGTTCTCTTGAGCTTCCTATACCAAAATTTTCACGCGTTAATAGAATCTGTCTTCCACTAAATAGGGGCGAGTTCAACACAAAATCCTTTAATGGTATACCTTGTTTATCATAACGCCAATTAAAAAATAAATATTCACCGTACCCAGTTTTGCCCAAAAGTTTTAAGAATTGTTTTGGAATAATCTGATCTGTATCGATATTTGCAATATCAAGCGGAACTACCTTACTTGTAAGATTCTTAAAAGGCTCCATAAATACACCTGTATTTTTATCTGTAATAAATCAAACTTAAACCCATTCTCTCACATCAACAAACTTCCCGGCTATTGCAGCGGCCGCAGCCATCAAAGGACTAACAAGATGAGTACGTCCCCCTGTACCTTGGCGTCCTTCGAAATTTCTATTGGAAGTGCTAGCACACCTTTCACCTGCTTGAAGTATGTCAGGATTCATGCCTAAACACATACTACAGCCAGGCTCTCTCCATTCAAAACCAGCATTAATAAAAATTTTATCCAATCCCAATTTTTCGGCAGCAATTTTTACCTGCTGTGATCCCGGAACGACCATTGCTTTAACACTAGAAGATACTTTTTTTCCTTTCACTGCATTAGAAGCTTCGATTAAATCTTCTAATCTTGCATTTGTACAAGAACCGATAAAAACCCGATCCACTGAAATATCAGTAATTGGTAAACCCGGTTTCAAATTCATGTATTCGAGGGCCTTAATAGCAGATTTTTTTTCATCATCATTTCCTTTAGAATATTCATCAGGAGAAGGAATTGCAGAATCCACATCGATAGTCATAGATGGATTAGTGCCCCAGGTAACTTGAGGAGCAAGATTATCGATATCAATAGAGAAAGTCTTATCGTATTGCGCTCCGTTATCAGATCGGAGATTCTTCCAATCATCTATTTGTTGATCAAATAATTCATTTTTGGGAGAATAGACTCTTCCCCTTAAATATTCAAAAGTAATATCATCTGGAGCAACAAGACCTGCTCGAGCACCTGCTTCGATAGACATATTACAAATAGTCATGCGTTTTTCCATTGTGAGGGATGAAATGTAGTTTCCCTTATATTCAATCACTGATCCTGAACCTCCAGATGTACCTATTTTTCTAATAATGTTTAATATAACATCTTTAGATGTTATGGCCTGGTTTTGCTTTAAACCGCCATTCAAAACTATTTCAAAATTTTTTGACTTTTTCATCCATAAACATTGAGTCGCCAATACATGTTCTACTTCACTGGTACCTATACCGAAAGCCAAGGATCCGAATGCCCCGTGAGTGGAGGTATGGCTATCACCACAAACAATTGTACTACCGGGAAGAGTCAATCCCAATTCTGGACCGATTACATGAACTATCCCTTGATACTTATCATGAATATCAAAAAGTTTTATTCCGAATTCTTTACAATTATTTTCCAATGTTTTTATCTGTAATGAGGAGATTTGATCCACAATAGGCAAGGACCTGTTAGTAGTAGGAACGTTATGATCTACAGTAGCAAAAGTAAGATCTGGTCTTCTAACATTTCTCTCGTTCATCCTAAGGCCATCAAAAGCTTGAGGTGAAGTTACTTCATGCACATAATGCCTATCAATGTATAAAAGCGACAAATTACTACTTTCATCAGAATATACTACGTGATTATCCCAAATCTTGTCGTATAGAGTTTGTGCCAACTATGATATATAATAACAAAACGACTATAATAATAATTATTTTATAATTAATTGAGAATTAACAATGCTTAAATGTAGTCTTTTATCATTTGATATAAATGCATGTTAATGATGATCGTTATCCTCAACAAATTTTAGATCAAATTAAAAAAGGAACAACTACTTGTGCTCTTACCTGTAGTGATGGTGTAGTATTAGCTGCAGATACAAGAGCAAGTGCAGGATTATTTATTGCAGATAGGCATGTAATGAAAATACAAAAAGTTGATAATCATTTAGGTATGACAATTGCAGGTGGTGTTGCAGATGCCCAAAATCTAGTTGATACAATGAGATACAACTCAAATATATACAGATTATCTAAAAAAGAGCCCATTCCAGTCAGTTCTGCTGCAAGGCTATGTTCTAACATTCTATTTAATCAAAGATATTTTCCATTTTATGTTCAAATTATCATGGGAGGATTTGATTTTCGTCAGCAAAAAGGACAAATTTATAATATAGATTTATTTGGTTCGATGACCACAGAAAGTTTTATTTCAACTGGTAGTGGGTCCCCTGTTGCTTATGGATATTTAGAGTCGGAATTTAAGGAAGGAATGAGTGTAAATGAAGCTTATAAAGTAGCAATTCAAGCCATTGCTGCAGCAATTAGAAGAAATGCAGGTACTGGAGACAGTATAAATGCAGTAATAATAGATAAAAATGGATATACAGAATTATCTAAAGAAATTAAAGATAGCGTCGGCGCTAAATTTTAATCATTTTTATCATCATATAGTCATAAAATAAAAATAAAAATAAAAATCATTAAATTTATTCTGACTTAATCTAATTTATAACCAATAAAATCTTCAATTATGACTTCTGTCTCCTTTGGGAGTTCAATAATAGGGAGCAATTTTTTAATGAACTTATTAGCAATTATATGAATTGATCTAAAAGTATTATTTTTTAGGAAGGAGTTTATTAATTTCAGGAATTCAGTGTAACTTTTAGGATCATATTCGTCAAAATGTTTTGTAAATATATTATGAGATGTTGGATAGATATCCGATATTTCAACCGGAATCAAGCCAAAAAAAGGATTATAAAGACAAATTGAAGCGTCAGGATAAGTACTGGAAAGTTTTCGTAATACAGAGGAGGAATAGAATGGTCTTATCCCCTGATCTGGATATAATAGTAGGATATTATTATTGGGCGATTTGTAGTTATTAATTAGCATATTGCGATAATTTTTTAGCTCTGGTCTAAACTGATCTATTGGTTCAAACAAATAGATTGCTTTTTGCTTAAAGACGGGAGTATTTTGTTGAATATATTCAAAATTCTTAATTGTATGAATTGCATCCATTAATTTGGGATGAGATCTTGCTTTTTGCAGCACGTATTCCCAAAGCCTACCATCGTAAATTGATTGCTTTACTGCAGACATCTCCTGTTTTAGAACATACAAATTATGTTTAGCAAGATTAATAATTCTGGTTTGAGGGATTTCATCAAGCAATTCTTTAACTGAATGATCGGAGCAAACAGGACAGCAGCACGGTAAATATGAAAGATCTTCTAACCTCAGTGTTCCTGAAGAACTCATATAACGATTAGCTTTTGCATACAAGATATACGATGCAGAATCAAATGTATCACAACCTAATGCAACAGCAAGAGGTATTGTTAATGGATGACCTGCACCAAATAAATGGATAGGTTTGTTTGGTATGGATAATTTGGTAGCTTCTATAAGTCGAGCGAGTGTAGAAAACTCATAAGCTTCCATCAGTTCAACTGGGCTACCAATTGCAAAAAATGAAAAGCCCTTTTTATCTAAGAGTGAGGCGGAATACCGTACGAGATCAAAATGCTCAGCTCCCTGAATTGTTCCAGTCCATATTTCACCTTTTGATGATAAAATATCATCATTGCTATTACCATCATTCTGATCAGTTCGATTTTTTCTTATGATATCGATTGTTTCATCTATATTTGAAATAGTTTCATTTACATAGGATTTTGCAGTATTATAAGGCAAACCATAGCCTGTTGGTTTATCTAATGGAACGGGAATATCACTACCAATATCAAGTTCAAATTGGGCCATTATCGAAGGTGTTACGTTGACTTTACCATATTCTAGCACTTGGTAACCTCCTGAATCTGTCATGATAGGTCCGTCAAAATCAACGATTTGATGAATTCCCTGTTTTTCGGCCTTTTCACCATAAAATTTGAAAGCGATATAGGCATTTGTTATTATACATTCAAAGCCAAGACTTTTTAAAAAACTTGGGCTGATTTGTTGTTTGACTGGATGAATTACAGGTATAAACGATGGAGTTTCAAAAGAACCATGAGGAGTGGTTAATTTACCGATCCGAGCAGCTAAATCAGTACATTTCACCTCAAATACCAAGATTAATTCTTGGACTCCCTAAGGAATTCATCGTAAATCGCTTTTACACGTGAAGCAGACAAACCAGATCCTTCTTCGATTCCAGATTCGGTCACTTTAATTTTATCCATCACAATGATTGCGCCTACGTCCTCTCGAATCTTTACTAATCCAGGGAATACTCTTGACAACCTTTCAGCAAGAGCTTTCAAATCAAATGGCCTCTCTAAGAGCTTTACCTCTTTTACGAATAAACCGTTTATCATTAGTTTTTGGATTTGTTGAGAGTCTACATGGTCCAATATTAAATCAAATTTTTCATTTAGACCAGTCAAAACACCAGAATAAGTTTTATTGTCTGAAGTCTCAATTGAAACTTTTTTTCCTAAAAATTGTACACTTTCTTCAGCAAATCTTCTTGAAATTAAAGCAGCCATTATCCAAGAGGATAGTGTCTTAAGGTATATATATATGAAATTAGTTCAAATCAGATTTATTGCAAAAATTTCAACATATCCGGATCATTTTGGATAAGTGGCAGCCAATCGATGTTTCCGAATGATCTTTCCTTCTTATCCCCATACATATGGACAATCTTTTGAGCCGATATGGACGGTAAAATACTATTTGCGATCTCTAATTCAGAAAGTTTAGAAAGTTCAAATCTTTTTAATGCATCATAAGATATTATGCCCAAGATCTCAGCAACCATATTGTCACTAATTTTAGTTTGTGAATATGATCTGTCTTCATATATTTTTCTTAGCTCGTATGGAGACCTTCTTAATATTACCGCAAGGTCTACTAACAGCGGATCTATTACATAAGGTGCAAGATGTCCAACAACGATACTATCTTGATATTCTTTCTTAGAAAGCAACAAAGTCAAAAAGTCAAATGACTTTTGAATATCTACATCATGATTTCCTCTTTGAGAAGAAATTAAAAGATTTTCAGATAAAATTATCTTATTTATATCAACAATTGGTATTTTATCAAACAAAGATGAGAGGATGATAGCGATGGTGTGTTTGCCAACACCAGGTGTTCCAGAAAGTACTATTTTCAAAATACTATTACCATTATCTCATATTCTTAATTTTCTCATTCTAAAGGATGAATTAAACAATGTTTTAAGAATATTCATTGAAGAAATTATTGATGTAATCTCGAAGATCATCTCTTAATTTTATTACTTTTGTCCTTTTATCACCATCTAGATTGGTATGGAGTAATACGTCTAAACCCTCAACTAAGTATTGGATGTTTGAGAAAGTAAGCAGAGTCTTTTGATTTCTGTCAGTATTTTCTTCCACGTCGATAATGTTATTTCGGAATTGTTAAAGTTTATGGTTTATTGGGTTTAAAAACTAAACAGATCACTTGTGAGAGATGGAGAGAAAAGATTACCTTAATAAGAACACATCACTAGTTTTATCATATAGAAAAATCTATTCAAACTTTAATATATATATAAATATCAAAGTAATCATGATAGAAAGGCTTGGTATTATTTTTTCAGGACTATTAATACTGTTATTATTATCAAACATCAATTATAATGCAAACATCCAAGTATTAGCTCAGCAAAATACTTCTGCAAGTACTACAAACACTTCTGTTCCCATAGCTTCTGACACGGTATCAAATATTACAAAGCTTACAGGCGGAGTAAAGATAATTTCCCCAGATAAAGGAGATCTAGTCCCGTTAAATTCAAACAAATCACTAGTAATTCAAGGAGTTTCAAAGGATAATGCAACATCAGATTGTGATGTTTCAGTTATCATAAATAATGTAAAACCCTATCAGAATGTTAAACCTGCAGGCATTCAAGGAGACAATGATTATTCTAACTGGCAATACACAGTATCAAACAATTATACAAACATCAATGAAGGAAATAACAAAATAACGTCTAAAATCCTTTGTTTAGATGGTCCTCAAACATTACAAGCCTATTACTCTGTAAACATTACAGCTACTAACTTTACACAAGCACAGTTATCTAGCTATAACATGATGTTAGAGTCTTCAAATTCAACAAATAGTGGTAATATGAGTCAGACATCAGGTGGATTACAACCTTTTGCACAAATTCAACAATTCAATCAAGATACAGGTAATGGCCCAATCTGTTGCAAGATAGCAGGAAGTAGTCCAGGGCAGGTGAGTGCATCTACCGCAGGTACAGACGTCCCAACAACTGATGCTACAGATGTTGCTACCACTAGTGATGACGAGGAAATTGAGGAGGATAATAGCGATGACAACAGTAACAGGAATGACGAGGAAATTGAGGAGGATAATAGCGATGACAACAGTAACAGGAATGACGAGGAAAATAATGATGACAACAACAATGATGACAATGGTAGTGACGGTGGCAGTATAATGGACTCTGTAGAAGACACCATAAGAGACAGCGGAATAAACTTTAGTTTTGATTAACGGTAATTATTTATTGCTTTTAATCAATTCATTTTAGATTTCATTTTTTTACTAATATTTGTCTAATCCTCAATAAAATTAGTCATAGTTTGTTGATAGTTGTTTCTACTATAGACTTTCTCATAATTATTTAGTTACCAAAATATTTGTTAAATTACGCAATAAAAATCTCACGTGTTTGTATCTATCCATGTTGAAATAATACTCTTAATTTTTTCCTTGTGTCCTTTTTCGGCGAATATTCTATACTTCTTGTTAGGGTAAAATTGTCTTATAAAATCGAGATCCAATGGTTCTAATTTTTTAGATTTAGTATTATAAAACATTAGCCTTTTCAATGTAGTCTCATCAACAGGTGGTTTTGTTACCTTCTTACTTGTAATATTTATCACCAGCACGACCCCATCATCAGGCAACCCTGCTTCCTTTCTAATTTCATCTTGTAATCCCTTTGATCCTTTTGAATCCATAATCCTTGTAATCCTGTTATTATCACTCAGATCAAATTCGTGAACGAGTGATAAAATATTTCTATTCAAGTAATCATCTACAAGTTTCCTTGTTTTTTCATTTTCTACTTTTGTTAATTCATGTATCAAGACATCATCAGATAATTCTAATATAGATTCCATCTCTGGATTAGATAGTTTCTGAAAGGCCGAGTTGGATTCTTTTGCAGCCTCCTTCATTATATAGGACAAATGGACATCAGCACCTTGGGATATTTTATGCAAGTAAATTGACCTGTGCATTTGGGCATAGGCCTCAAAGAATCTCATTGCTGCTTCTCTTGCTTGGGTTGAAACAGTTACAATTTTATCTTCTCTTAAGAAGTATAAATTTTGAACAATTCTCCCTACATCTACAAAACCATACTCTTTTGCCCCAGTTCTATTAGAATCCAATATCAGGTAGTTAAATCTGTCAACATTGTACGGATCTTCTTTTATAAGATGATTCAAATACCAATTTGACTCTAAAAAGGTATCCATCTTTGCAATAATCTCTTCACTGACACCTATTCCTTCTAGAATCCTTTTTGTATTTTCTATAATTCTAAAATTAGGGGACAGATCACATAATAATGCCATTATTTCATAAGACTCGATTTTGTTTTCAGAGGATTCTTTAACTAAATTAGTGAATTTCTTGTATATTATTTCCAAACTCAAGTATTCGTGTTTCCAATCTAAAGATGGGTTGACTAGTTTTAGAAATTCTTCAAAGGTATGAGAAAATGGAGCATGTCCTATGTCATGCAATAGGGCTGCCAGTCTTGTTAGTTGGATTTGTTTTTTGATTTCAGTTTTGCAGTTAATTGAATCCATCAAGTCGATTATGGATGTAGAATTGATCTTGTTATTGGAATTCAAGATAATATATGTGGAAGCCTCACCAGCAATATGCATGGCACCCAAAGAGTGTTCAAATCTTGAATGAGACGCCCCTGGAAAAGCCATAAAGAGATTGGAGCTTTGTTTTATTCTTCGGAGGCGTTGAAAATATCTTGTATTGATTATATTTTTCTCGATATCTGTAATTCCAACATATCCATATTCGGGAAGCCTTATACTGCTGGTGAAGTTTAAGAAGGGATGATATACTGGCAATAATGCTTATGATTAGACAATTTTTAAAAACTCTATGTTTCATATCCTTTACAATGTATTTTGCCTTAGTGATCGAAAAGGCTAAAAATGCATCAAAAATGGTTCTCTTGAATTCATGAATATTCTCTGGATCACGAGGGGGATAAATCTTCCTGTTTGCAATTTTTCAGCATCAAACATGAGATTTACTCGGTAACTATAATGGACGGTGGCAGATAAATTGTCCAATCTTCTACAGCATTATTCATAATTTCACTATCAGAAATCCCTCTTCAAAGAGACAATAGATGGATTTTTGACGGAAATGACGATAAAATTGACGGAAATGACGAAAATATAAATTTCATGATCTCGGATAAAAGTATTGATTAGTAGTCAAGTTGAAGGATTAATCATACAGAATTATATACATGGACACTCCAGAGATGAAATCGCCACAGAAACTGGCGTAGCACAGGATCGGTATCTAATAAAGTAAATGAGTGGAAGAGAAGAATTGATGCTCCAGACATTGAAGAATTAAGGCGATTTGCTGTAAACATGAGAAAGTCAGGAATGACTATAAAACAGTGCATAAGGGATTCAGATTTTTACAACTATTGAAAAGATTAGAAATAACAATTGAAAATGAAGATATTGATTCTGATCTAGATAGTTTAACTTTTTTGTTAATGAAATATATAAAAAATGTAAAGAGGTGGGAATAACTCCAACAGTTGTTACTGCATGGATAGAGATCTACTTAATTTCTCGACTGAGAATTATGGATACTTGTATGAAAATAGTAGAAAAGGTACTAAAGTGTCATTAAATAAAAATCAAACTAGTGAAAAAAAACCCTTGACATTTATTTCTGTCATTTCAGATTTTATCGAACAAAAGAAGAGAGAACTTGGAAGATATGTCAAAAAAGGGAAAAAAAATAGGAGAAGAAATCAACCAATATAAATTACAAAAGAAAGAACTGATACAAAGGATTCAAAACTTGATACAAAAAAACGAATCGATTGTAGAAGTATCATATTACATTTTCCAAACTTAATAAAACATTAATGGAAGAATATGGTATTGATCTAAAAAAGGATCCTCGACCTTTTACCAAATTATTGTACGAGTATAAGGAAAATGGTTATGATATGACAAGCATAATAGAAGAATACAACAAAGGTACAAATCTAAAATTGGATATAATTCAGAAAAGTCTCTTTTGCAATCGTATGAAAATCAATTAATAAAATTACAGAAGAATATCAAAGCACATGAATCGATTTTAGACTCGCATAGAAAAAATTGGGACACATACCAAAAATTAGAGGCAATGAAATTTGGAATTGACGAACTTCAACAACTATGGTTAACGGTTTCAGAAATTGCAAGAAATAGAGACATGTCAAGAGAGATGCCGTTGCTATTTTTATTAAAGACGTAGAAGATAACTATTACGACAAACTTAAATTTGAAGACAAAGTCAATGAAAAAAGAAACGAATTGCCATGATAATTGCAGCAACTAAATAGAGTAGACAAAACCTCTCTCTCAACCATTTATAGGATCTACACTTTTTTCTCTCTTTCAGAAAGGTATCAATGAACAAGATATAATTGAAATAAATCAGGTATTTCAAGATAGTCTACTCTTACAAAACTTGTCCATTAATAATTAGAATGATGAAGAGATTCACAGAATGCAGATGTTAACAGTAATAAAGAAAAAGAAAAGGGTTGGAAACTATTGATAGAAGAGATAAGAAGATACGGCGGTATCAAAGCTGCAATCAAAGAACAAAGTAATCTTCTGGATAAAATAAAGAAAGAAAACACCAATTTGATAGAAAAAGTCCAGAATCTATCAATTCTATATCAAAATGCTATTATTCTAATCAATATGTTAAACACCCACTATTTCTATTATAAAGGATTTTTTGATCATTATCATAAAAAGAATGGTGTTAGTATTGTGGTTAATCGGATATCAATGCCTATTATTATTTTAGTTCATAATACCCCAAAAGAAGGCCAGAATAGCAAAGAAAAAAGACACAAAGAGTGATACTACTAATTCTTCAAATAATAACAAAGATAAAGATAAAGATTAGATTTATTCCTTTAATTTCCCTCTCTTTGAACTTGTTTCTTCTTCCAAATCATCTGCACCTTTCTCAGTTACAGTAAATTTAGTGTCAGAATACGGATGATAGGGAGAGTCGATCATCTTAGCGGTTCGATTTTCACCTGACTTTCTGAGATAAATTCTATAGGTTGAGGCATGACCTAATACATTTCCGCCTGCAGCTTTTGTGGGATCCCCAAAAAAGGTATCTGGTGAAGATTGAACCTGATTGGTTATAACCACAGAAATATTATAAATCTCAGCAAGTCTAATGATTTTATGCAACATAGAATTGAGTCGCTGCTGTCTATCGGCTAGCGTGCCTCTTCCTGCAAATTCTGCCCTGTGCAAAGATATAATGCTGTCTATAATAACAAGTCGGGCCTTAAAATCATTGATATATTTTCCCAGATCTTTTATGATCAATTCAAGATGAGAACTATTGTAAACTTTACAAACTGCAATGCTTTTTAAAACGCTAGTTGGATCAAGTCCTCTAGACACAGCTATTTGATCTACTCTTTCAGGTCTGAAGGTCCCTTCTGTATCGATATATATGGATCCACTTCCAAATCCACCATTTTCGACTGGTTGACTAGCCGTCACACACAGAGTATGACAGATTTGAGACTTGCCAGAACCAAATTCACCATAAAATTCAGTAACAGCTTGGGTCTCTATACCCCCCAAAAGAAGTTTATCCAAAGCATTTGAACCAGTTGTACATCGCAACAATGATTTTCTTTTTTCTAATGCAACATCTGCAGTAACAAATTCCTTGTCTAAAAGATTAGAATCTCGTAAAAGTTGTTGAGCAGCAATAATGAACGCTGCTGCACTTTCTTTTGAAGAGTTGATCTCAACAGAAAGTTCTTCTGAACTTGTAACTGCAAGGTCCATCACAGTTAGTACACCGGCATCACGTAATTTTTTTGCGGTAGTTGGACCAATACCTGGAATATCTTGTATATCTAAATCATCAATAATAGTAGGGATAGGTTTTGATTCTAAATCGTTATCAGAAATTTCAGAAATTTCAGGGCTTTCGCTGGAAAGAGCACTTACAACATCCTCGTCTTTTATTCTTTCACTATTTCTTTTTTCGACCATATTCTACTATATGTACTTTCTGTTATATTAAATAATTGACGACAATGACTACGACCAATGTGATAATTTTGAAACTATTGTTATTTTTCATCTTCCTCAAAAATCAAAAGTTCATCGCCTTTGAAATTCTTAAAGGAATCAGTAATGCCCAACAAATTATTGTTATAGAAAATATTGCCTACTGTTTCATCTTTGATAGTCAAGACAATAGTATTAATATTAAATATTTGAATTGTCAAAGGAAATTTACTTTGGAATAGCTCATCGTCAATTTTTATGTCAGCAAATCCGTTTATCGGAGTATTTGAAAATTGATTAAAAGTAACAGAAGAGCCGTTGTTATTTTGAAAATTGAGTATTTCTATAAAATGTTTATCGATACCATTTACCGTAAGCAATTTAAAATTGGCATGAAAATCTGTAACTAAACCTCTTGATACATTCAAAGACCAAGTTCCAGAAACCAGTTTTTGAAAACTATAGAGTACAATGGATTCAGAAGTTTGATTCAGAGATGTAGGAGGAGGTCCGGATAAATTTTGGTTTATCTCACTATTATCAGGGAATAGTACAGTGGACAATAATCCTTTTGTATAAAAGGTATTAGAATTGTTGATCGGTGGTAATCCCTCATCAACTCCCCCAGCTATTTGAGTATCAACGGATAAGAGTAAATCGTTATAATTCAAGCCTTGTGCCAATCCCACATAATTCCAGAATTTAGGTTCCTGATTTGCAGATGGTGCAACTAACCCCAGATCAGAAGAGAAAAACATTAGTAAAAAAGTAAAAATCAAGGTAAGTGGAAATAATACAAGCAAAAAAGGAAGAAAGTAGAATCGATTACCCAAATTTATTTCTTAATAAAATTCATAATATAAATTGTTATTGTACTGAATTGATTAATACCTTGAATCTACATGTTCAACGGCTAATATGAAATAAAATTTTGAATTTTGCATATTGTTAATCGAACTTTATTGCCCCCTGCTGTATGAAGTTCAAACAAAACTGCTTTTATTGCGTCATCATCGGCATTGTGTGATTCATGGCTCCTCCCATTGCCATAGATCCATTTTTAGATGGAACCAGCGAGAAAGTCATGAGTCCGTCTGCAGATGTTTGATTTGTTTTATTCAAGTATTCGTTGGAAATTTGTTGTACAACTGGTTTAGTAAGCATGAAATGTATGATATCTTTTGTCTGATTATTTCCATCGACCATTAAAACATTTGTAACATCTTTTCCATTAGTGTAACCTTGGTATGCACCGTCAGCAGATAGAACACTAGGCTTTGGGACTTCTACCTCTTGATGAATAAATACTGTGTTCTTAGGGTCATCTAGTCTCTTAGGGTCATAATTAAATGGCATTGTAAAGTTGATGGAATTAGATGGTTGATTGTATGTTATATTTCCAATTTCATCATAATAGGAAAGAACTTTGGTTGGAATTGTTTTACCATCTACAGTCAAGTTTGCATTCTTTGCTGCTCCAATACTGAGCCAACCATCAAAGACTGGTTGTTGATCATCTGGCAAGATTGTGCGAGAATAATCTACGGTCACAATTCTGACGATAAAGTGATATAAACCTCCATCTAAAAATATTGGTCCAGAGGCAACTACTGGAGACCCTTCTCTACTGGTATAAGCTTCAAGTATAGGATCAAGTTCCCCATATACTGATATTTTATTTTGATTTCGTGGTTGCATCTCTATTAACAAGTCGCCACCAGGATTAAAGAACCAGTCAGACAGCAAAGGCTTCCCGTCCTTTTCAATCGTAATTAAATAAGTAACCTCTTTGAAAGTTTGGTTTGTTTTTGAATCAAGTAGTTTAAACTGTACGGTGGGCTTTTGGGCTTGATCCTTGATTGTTTCTGTGGTTACTATAGGAGGATTCATTTTTATCAGCAGATCTGCGTTTCTATCACCAAATGACGCTGATAATTGCTCCATGAAAAGTCCGTCACCGTATGCACTCTTAGAAAAAACAAAAAAAGTTAACAGAGGACTAGATATCAAAATTAAAATCAAAATTATCGACAGTAGAAACTTCATAAAATAAAGTAGGAATTTTGACTATATAATTATTATTGATAAGATAATAAAAAAAATTATATCGACGAAATGATCTCGTCTATATCATGATCCGATTGATATTTACCGTAACATTAGTCGTTTTTATTCTTCAATCTATTGTTTTAGGATCGAATGGAACATTAACTATGGAATTGGCCTCAAGTCAACCAAGTCAACCAAGTCAACCAAGTCAACCAAGTCAACCAAGTCAACCAAGTAACGATCTAGGAAGCTACAAAACAGTAAACTACTATGCAAGATTTAATTGCGGTCCAATCAGTGACGATAGTGGTCCATTGAGACCCGGAAAATATGATTCGGATATTACGATATTCAACAAGAAAAGCTATCCAATAACCGTAATTTGGAAAGCTATTGCAATAGATCAACAAGTCAGGAATAATTTCAACATCTTAAATATTCCGTCAGAAAACATTGCTAACATTAATTGCGCAAAAATACTTCCAATCCAAGATAAAAATGGTACTAATTCTATCCCTGCTTTATCTAAAAAATTCACAGAGGGTATTATAAAACTAGAAATCAGTGTTGATAATGGACTGTTGGTAAATAACTTTCTAAATAATCAGAATGCGAATATTATTGTAAACGGATCCGAAATTGGTAATCTAATTAACGTGGATGTGCTTCACACAGTGAATACTTTGGACGATTTAAACAAAGAAGTTGTATATTTGAAAGCAGACTTTTCAATTCTATCAAAAGATAAGAATAAAATAAGTAATTTCACGGCTGTCTTCCATATTGACCCCGATGAAATTGTTGATCCATTGTCAATGATCAAAAATAAGATTTCAGAGAATAATACTAATCAGAAAATTGATACTAATGGCTCTGAAATATTACTTAAAGATACAGAAATTATCTCAGATACATTGACAGATAACCATGCACTAACTGTTCAAAGAGTTGACCCAATTATTTCATAGAAAAGAGACCCTTGTTTATCAATATTGATAATCAATGCAGATAAGCTTGGCAATAATGATAAAACATTAAGAATTTAGTTAATTAATTAACTAATAATCTAATAACTTAATAATATTACATCAATTTATAGTATTATTTATAAATATTTTAGTTCATATCTTATATATTTAATCGACGAAGACATAATGATAGTAAAATGGCACAAATGCCTGCATTAATTCCAAAGGAAGTAGAAATCCAGAGGCTAAAAAAGATCTATATAATGGTCATTATGCTAGGGTCTATTGCTGCATCAGTAGAAGTAGACAACTTTGTTGACGGATCATTGCATCAAACAGCCATCAGAGACAGTGCATTTACACCAGCTCATTGGTGGTTATACAGTCACTTTATTGCACTCCCACTAGGTTGGGGATTTGTTGCGATGTATGACAGGAGAGTACCAGCTTTAAGAGGGCCAAACAATTCAATGAATACGGGTCTAAAGATAACCATTATCGGTTATTTAGCTACCATGTTCACTATTGGTATCAATGAAATGTGGCACTTTTGGTTTGTTGAAGAAATATTTTCAGTACCTAACCACTGGATGTTTAACATGGGTGTAGTAGTAGCTTTCATGGGTGCTTTGGCCTATGTAGTTAGGGTATACGCACGTTTGGTGGAACTTGGCGCCGAAACTCCTGCAAGAAACCCCTATGTAGCAGAAATGTACAAACTAGCATTAGAAGGAAAACTCTACAGCAGATCAGTTCCATAATCTTTTTTTTGTTTTAGTTTTAGTTTTAGTTTTAGTTGTTTAATTTTGTACTGTTAATTATTTAATGACATATTAGGATGGAAACCGATAGTTAATATATAATATTTCCCAAAAGTCCAATCTTTCTTTATAAGAAATGTATCTTAAAATAAACAAGGTTGTGCTTTTATAGTAATCCATCAGAATCTTGATCCGCATCAGTAGATTGTTTCAGTTTATCAGAGAAACTTATCGTTTTACCATGATCAGATATGGAAATTTGTGTATCCACTCGAATGTTCAAACCTAATGATCTATATACCGCAAGCAGATCCCCACCAGATATTTTAGAAATCTCCCCAAATCGAATCAATTCATTTAATCTCCTTATAATAATTTTAGTTTGCAAAGGAAATTGCTGTTCAGCAAGTTTTAAAACCTCGTCACCTCTATCGTACAGATAGCGCAACAAGAAATTCCTTTCAGAATCGATTCCTTCTGGTTTATCCTTATTTGTTTTATTCTGGAGTTCCAAATTGATCTTATCTTTTTCTTTGGAGGCTAATTGCTCTTGTAGCTTTTTCATCTTTCTTGCCTTAATTAATTCAAGATCTGGATCATCCATGCCTGATTTTTTATCGGCGTCCAATTTAACCTTTAATAACTCCTAGTGGGACCAATCTAACAACTTTTGTGGCAATTCCCACCTTATGTGACACATCAGCGACCATATCGACATCCTTATATGCATCTGGAGATTCTTCGATCAATCCATTTTTAGTTAAAGATTTAACATATATGCCTCGTGATTCTAACTTTTTCTTTACCTCATCTAACGTATGAGTTCTTTTTGCTTCTGATCTCGACATAGTTCTTCCTGCCCCGTGAGCAGTTGATCCAAAGCTAAGATCCATTGATTTAGGTGAGCCCAAAAGAACCCAACTTGCAGTACCCATGGAACCTGGAATAATTACAGGTTGTCCTACAGATCGAAATTTATCGGGCAGTTGTTCCATTCCCGAAGGGAAAGCACGTGTTGCGCCTTTCCTATGTACTACTAAATCACGGGAGCCTTCTCCATCAACTCTATGACGTTCTACCTTTGCAATATTATGAGATACATCGTATACTAATTCCATACCGAGATCTTGTTCGCTTAGTTGAAGAACTCGTTGAAATGTCTTCCTCGTCCAGTGAGTAAGCATTTGCCTATTCGCCCAAGCAAAATTTAGCGCAGAAAACATGGATTTTCTATAACTCTCGCCTTCCACTGATGTATTAGGAACACACGCCAATTCTCTATCTACAACATTTAGATTATATTTTTTCATGGCTTGTTCCGACAACCGTAGGTAGTCACTACAAACTTGATGTCCAAATCCACGGGAACCACAATGTATTAAAATTTGTATTTCTCCTTCTTTCCTAATTCCCATTGTATTGGCCGCTTCTTCATCGTATATCTTGTCCACTTTTTGGATCTCAAGAAAATGATTTCCGGAACCCAAACTTCCTAGTTGCATTGAACCGCGTTTTCTGGCGTTAGTTGAAATATTTATAGGATCTGCCCCTTTCATTCTTCCATTCTCTTCACAAGATTCAAGATCGGGATCTATTCCATAACCATTCTCTACAGACCATTTTGCGCCGTCAATGAGTAGATCGTCCAGCTCTGAGCTGGTCAGCTTAATAGCCCCCTCACTTCCAACACCTGTGGGAATAGAGGAAAATAGAGAATCAACTAGAATTTTGAGTTTAGAATGAACATCAGATTCAACAAGATTAGTTCTAATCAGTCTGACTCCACAATTAATATCATAACCTACTCCACCGGGACTAATGATACCCTCTTCTAAATCTGATGCAGCCACGCCACCCACAGGAAATCCATATCCCTCATGACCATCAGGAAGTACAACTACATGCTTTTTTACCCCAGGCAGGGTTGTGACATTAACCGCTTGATCGAGTGTTCGATCAAGGGTCATTTTAGATATCAATAGATCATTCGCAAATATTGTTACAGGAACATTCATCCCGCGCGAATCTTCTTTATATATCTGAAATTGATAGTCAGAAATTTTATTAACCAAATGCTTCCCATTTTTTGTTACTAATGAACCAGACATTATTCCCTTTATGATAAATATTTTAATTTTGTCAAATATTAATCATCCTAAATAATAAATTAGATAATCAATATCTGACCTTAGACTAATGCCTATTTTACCTATAGATAGCGGAAGATATGGAACGAAAGAAATGAAAGACATTTTTGAAGAAGATAGAAAACTAAATTATGAATTAATTTTTGAATCTGCAGTTGCAAGTGCACAGGCGGAATTACAGATAATTCCAATGGAAGCTTCTAAAAATATAGAAAAGGTTGTTTCATCTAATAAAATAACAGTACAAAGAGTAAAAGAGTTAGAAAGTATAAGCGATCATGATACTGCTGCGATAGTAGAAGCAATAAGCGAATTATGTTCAGAAAGTTCAAAACCTTGGATTCATTATGGCTTGACAAGTAATGATGTGGTAGATAGTAGTACTTCAATGCAGATGCGGGACGTATTTAAGATAGTGGAATCAAAATTGCACCAGCTTATCAAAGAATTATTAAAAAAATCAACAGAATATCAAGATTTGCCTGCGGTAGGCAGAACTCATGGACAACATGCAAGTATTACTTCTTTCGGACTTAAATTTGCTATTTGGTCCAATGAATTACTGGACCATCTAACAAGGATTGACGAGGGGGGAAAAAGATTTCTACTTTGCAAAACCCTAGGGGTCGTGGGAACAGGATCTTTGATGAGAGAGAATGCATTAGAGGTTCAAAAAATAGTTGCAAAGAAACTAGACCTCTTCCCCGCCGAAGCTGCAACGCAAGTGATTCCAAGGGAGAGATATTCAGAAATGTTATTCACAATTACACTAATAGCATTAACATTAGACAAAATAGCCATCGAAATTAGAAACTTGCAGCGTACGGAGATCGGAGAGGTTCAAGAACCATTTAAGAAAGGACAAATGGGAAGTAGTGCAGTACCAGTAAAAAAAAATCCAATAAAGAGCGAAAGAATCTCTTCATTGGCCAGAATCGTCAAATCAAATCTGAACGTTTCTTTAGAAAATATAGCACTATGGCATGAAAGAGATTTATCAAATTCAGCTAACGAACGTTTTATTATTCCAATGTCATCCATCCTGGTGGATGATATGATAAGCACAATGATAAAGATCATAGAAGGTTTGAAAATAAACACGGAAAAAATAGTAAATAACATAGAATTGACCAAGGGTCAAATATTTGCAGAATTTGTCCTGCAAGTTTTGGTATTAAAAGGTATTCCGAGGTTCAAAGCATATAGAGATATTCAATCAATAGCCTTTAATGCAGCTGAAAAACAAGAACATTTTTTTGATGCTTTAATAAAAGAAGAAGAAATTATCAACATTGTAAGCAAAGAGGAATTAGAACTGATATTTAATCCCCAAAGTCAGCTTTCTGCATCGAAGAACATTATAAGAAATATAGTAAATAAAGCGAAACAAATGAATATTTCCTAATGACGTCTACAATATTTTTTCAAAGTATTCCTACCAATTTCGAATACTAGTTCAAAATTTCAAAGCGGTTTCCTAATTTTTTATAGTATTTTGTCATACGTACATGTTGATACAATAATTTTTAGTATCAATATAAGGTAATGCAAAAATAACATTCATAAGATAGAAAGAGCGATAATTCAAGTTAAATATTAATAAATGGAAAATTAAACAGAACCCAATTTCCATTTGGGGTGGAAAATTGATTTGAATGTAGGCGAGTCGATAAAGAAATGGACTTTTAATTTGTCCTATTACGAGTATGCGAGTTCCTTTTTCATTTCATTATCATTTGTCTCGATGATCACAACAGGTATTTTCGCCATCCCGCTAATATCAGATTTTTTTTCAGATAAGAAACTCGATTGGAATAGAGATTGGACTAACATACTATTCACTACAACTAGCGCGCTGGGTTTTATATGGGGTCTTATGGCACATTCACAGTTTGATATTACTACGAAATTGATAAGGAATACCTGGCATTTATGTCGTAAACTAGATCCATTTATAGGAGAATACGACTATAAAACATTCAATCCGGAAACAAATCGTTTAGAAGACGGATATGCCTATCATAGTTTAGTAGATTTTTGGGATAGGGAAAACGAGGTACCCCACTGGCTTGATAAGGGAAAATACTGGAAGATATTATTGGAGTTGCGTAAAATAAACAAAAACGTAAGGCTGGAAGTGATAAAGGATACAAATCTTCCTTTTAAAAGAGGAAAGGGTAACATAGTAGTTATATTAAAAAAATTCGATCAGGTAGACTCTGCCGATAAGAAAAATGAATTAACTGATAATAAGAATGCAATATTCAGGATTATGATTCCGCAATGGCTAGTAATTAACACAGAATATAAAAGATTTAACATTTTTTCTCAAACAGAAATAGATACAGTAACAAACATACTTTCAGGTGTTAATAAAAATATACCCAAAATAATTGATGAAATAATTTTCAAAGAAGAACCTTTTCTGAAAGATTCTGGAAATATTCTGACATCCCTCTCTACGTACCTATACAAGAGTCTCCCCATAAGGATAGTGTATAGTAAAATTATAGAAATACTTCCGGGTGTTAAAGAGCGCCAAATACAATACACGAATGAAAATCTTTCAAGTGTATCTCTAGATTATCTAATTGAATCTATTTTGTTAAAAGCCAGATCCACAGGCATCAATGAGGAATCGTTGACTAAATTGCATTTATTGACCCAATATCTAAAAAAAGAATATGACAAGCTAGGCTTAGGAGAAGGATCGGGTGAATATCATAATCTACATCATTCTCTAGAGGTCGCATATATGAGCCTAAATATGTTACCAAAAGAAATTCATGGTTACACGATTACCAAAAAAGACTATGAAATAATGTTAGTTGCAGCATTGTTACATGATTATGATCCGGTGCAAGGCACCTCGCATTATGATTTAAAGTATTCAAGAGTTCCCACAGTAGCAAGCACCATAGCGGAAATAAAAAGAAAAAGAATTCATGATGCATATTTTTTGCTAAATAGTGAAGAACTAGTTAGATTTTTTAGAAAATATGAGTCTCCTCCTTTAGTAGAGGCACAGGAATTCGCTACTACTCATCCAGAAATGTTAAATGGCAGAGAAGTTAAAATTGAAGGTAAAATAGTTGAAGCATTAATCTGGAGAACAGACTATCCTTTTAATGAAAATGCCTATAACAACTTTAATCGGTTACTAAAGGAAATAGATGGTCAAGATTTTTCCGTAGAGAAAATCAACCTAATTGCAGAAATTCTATCATTAGCTGATCTGTCAGTAACCTATCTTAGTTCTGATCCTCTCTTAGCATGGAACAGAGTAGTAAAATTGTACGAAGAACTAGATTTTCCGTTGGTAGAAGCTGTTTCTAGAACTGACAGATTCTTATCATTGTTTTCAGAAGGTTCATTATTCAAGGACATAATATCAAGAAAAAACTTTCCAGATGTTTTCAGACAAAAATGGGACAACGTATATCAGTTTTTTCATGAGGGAAATCCATCAAACAAAATAAACAATCTAATCTTGGATGCTAAAACAAAATATAAAAAAATTAACATGGATGTATTGGTCAGTAATTGTGATTATTTAATTAACACTGCTCTTCATAATAAGAACGAATATCATATAGGAATTGTAAAAGATAAAGACGAAATAATAAAGGCACAAACAAAATTATCAGGGCTTCAAATAGAGAATTTGGAGATTCTTCCAGGCAACCCGGACAACATTCTACCTTTCATAAAAGATAAATCCGTTGATAATTTCATGATCACTATTTTTTGTTATAATTCTGAAAAAAGAATCAATAAAGAAAGGATACTAAAAAATCTACTTCATTCGTATATGTCTAAATTGAGCCAAGATGGGACTATTCAAATTATTGCGGAAAACGAACAGGATTTTAGAAAAATAATGTCATTAATACCTGAACATGACTTTAAAATAATTAACACATTCGATAAATTTACATTAGGAGCATTGAATCCAGATAAATCGAGACACACCAATGACACTAAAAATGTCAAAATAATAACTATTCAAAAGCAACAAAATAATAACAATAATATGTAAAAATGACCCTATAAAAAAAAGAAATAATAAAGAAAGAAAACATCCAAATATAATATAATTTTGGTCTACATCAAAAAATTAGATGTTTTTGGATTTAAATCGTTTGGATCAAAGAACATTTCACTAAATTTTCAAAAAGGTCTAATAGCTGTAACTGGACCAAATGGGTCGGGCAAAAGCAATATTCTTGATGCAATAATATTCGCTTTAGGGGAGAACAGTCCAAAAGCCCTTCGTGTAGACAAATTTCAATCACTTTTTCATGATAGTAGTTCAAGCGATAATTCTCATAAAATAGTTAAGGTCAGTGTAACTTTTGATAATGAAGATAGAGGAATTCCCATTGATGACAATCTTGTTACCATAACAAGAGAAATGTCCGGAGTCAATACTGGAGAAAGTCAATACTATTTGAATAAAAAGAGAGTATCGAGAAATAATATCTTGGAACTATTAGAGATAGTGGTCGCGTCTCCTAATAAACTGAATATAGTCCAACAGGGGATGATTACAAGAATATCAGAACTGAATTCAGAAGAAAGGAGAAAAATAATCGAAGATATAGTAGGACTCTCATATTTTGATGAAAAGAAAGATCAGGCTTATAAACAACTCGAGGAATCAGACAGAAGGCTTGAAATAGCATTGGCTAAAATGGACGAAGTAAGGAACAGGATTGATGAGTTAGAAGAGGAGAGAAATGATCAACATAGATATTTGCAAATAGAATCAGAGATTAACCGGCTAAAAGCGATAAAACTGTCCGCAAGCATACATAATCTAACAAGAAAAATATCCGAATTCAATGAAGAGCAAAAAATTAAAGAGATTAAAAGTCAAGAGGTTTCAAAAAAACTAGGAGAAGTAACCACTCAAATCGAAAACATTAGCCAAGAGAAAAAGCAATTTTTGGTTCAGGCTAATTCTGCAAGCAGTGAAAGAACAAAAAATGAGAAAAGACTATCAACGGTAGCCTATGAATACGAAAGAAATAGAGCTACCATAAAAGAAGCAGAACATTATTTTGACCAATTACATCAAAAGGAGAAAACAAATGAGATCGAGCAAAAAACTTTTAGAGAAAAAGAGATCGAATTAAACAATCAATTAATAGATATTGAATCCAAGATCAAGATAGATGAAGAAAACCAAAATGAGTTGAGAAAGAAGAAATTGGAGATAACCAAAGAAATAGATGAAATTAACAAGATAAACTCAGGCGAGATAACATACAAGAATTTCTTGACAGATAGAATAAATAAATTAATCCCCATAAAAGGAAAAATTGAAATAACCATAGCCAGATTTGAAGAAAACATCAAAAATTATTCCGAAAAGATTAAAGAAAATGACTCACAAATCCACAAGTTCCTTGCAAAGAATCAGGAAATTCAAAGTGCTATTCTCAGTTCAAGATCAAAGATTAATGAGATCGATACGGAGATGAGCAAGATGGAAGGCGAGAAAGAAACAATTGATTATAAATTTTTCAAGGCTACAACCGAAACCAATATCTCAAAAAGAGTAATAGAAAATGCAGAAAAAGTGATCATCAAATACGAAGAGAAAATAAAGCTAGCAAAGAATAGTCTAACTGAGGACTATTCGATTGCAACCCTATTAAAAGACTTTAAAAATTTAGATGTAATAGGATACGTATTTAATTTAATAACATGGAATGAGAAATATCAAAAAGCTGTAGTAGCATCCGGAAACGAATGGATGAAAGCTGTAATTGTAAAAGACATCAAAAGTATGATTACACTTGCAGAATTCTCAAAAAATAAAGGGATACACTTTCTTAAGATAATTCCATTAGAATTACTTAGTGGAGAGAAGATAAAAGACATTGAAGACAATCCATCGATTTTGGGAGTTCTCTCAGATTTTGTCTCAAGCAAAGTAAAACACTTACCTGAATTTTTATTTGGAAACACGATTCTTACGAAGAATCCGTTGACAGCATATTTATTATCCAATAATGGTTTCAAAGCCGTATCAACGAGTGGAGAAATTTTTTTCCCTAACTTGTCATTAATGCAATTTGATTATGGATCAAAAATTGCAGATGTTACGAAGGATTTACTTCTTTCTGACTCTATTGAAAATTTAAGAAACAATATAGAAAAATTACAAGAATTAACAAGGATAAGGATTGCGGAACTTGATATGATAAACAAGGAGAGAACATCCCTGGGAGAAAAACTGGATACATTTACTTTAGAAAAGTCCAATATCACAAAAAACATCAATGAGTTAGAAAATCTTTTAGTAACAAATACTAAAAATGTGGATATACTATTTACTATGAACAAGGAACATAGTACGCATTTGGACGATGTTTTTCGCAATTTTAACTACTCTAAAAGGAGGTTTAAAATTATTACTAATACCAATAGTAGAATGAATAATGAAATGAAAAATACGGATGAAAGAATTGACATGCAAAAGATAATGAAAATTGAAGAAGATGGACGCAAAATTGTTTATGAACTAGATATCATAAACACCCGACTAAATCAATTGAAATTAACACATTCGATGGTAAAGAATAATATAGAAAATACTACTCGAGCACATAATAAATCCATACAAGAAGATGATCAAATCAAGATAGAAAAGATCGAGAGAAATAGGATTCTAGAAAAAGCCACATCAGATGGAAAAGATATAGAATCAGAATTAAGAAATCTGAGGGAAAAGGAAGATGAAATAATTCAAGCAACGAGCACCACTTACTCAAGATTACAAGAGTATGAAACGGAGATCAAGAAGTTAACCGAATTGGAAAAAAAACTTGGCAAAGAATCAAATCAATTAGAAAAAGATACTGGATTTTTGAGAAAAGATATTCTAGATCTGGAATATCAAAAAATGAATCAAACTAACGATCTTGCTAGATTAGGTCACAAAACCTTATTGGAAAGTTTTGATGTAGACAACTTATATCGCGAACTAAAGGAAGAGTATGAAAATATAAGAGATAAAGTAAATTTTAGAGCAGATGAAACCTATTTAGAAATAATAGAAGGATACAGAGGTTTATCAGATAAAAGAAACCATCTTGAAGAAGAGAGAAATTCAATTGTGAATTTCATAGAAGAAATAGGTAAAGAAAAAGCAAATCTATTTACTGATGCTTTTAAGAAGGTTGATAATGACATCAGAAAAACATTCTCCGATATTACCGGAGGTAATGCCTATTTGGAACTAGAGGATCCCGATAACATTTTTTCTGGAGGTATTTTATTAATGGTACAGTTTCCCAATAAACCTGCTAGAGAATCCACATCCTTGTCTGGAGGTGAAAAAACAATGGCTGCAATAGTATTCCTCCTGGCATTACAATCGCTAAAACCGTCTCCATTTTATTTAATGGACGAGGTAGATGCCCATCTTGATGCTCAAAACACTGAAAGGCTATCAAAAATACTACTACTTAGATCTGTCAATAATCAAATCATAATGGTAACACTCAAAGATTCCACAGTAGCAAAATCAGATTTAATATTTGGGGTTTATCCAAAGAATGGATTATCTCAAGTGGTAAAGTACAATCATCCAAGCAAAGTCAAATTAGAAGTAGAGTGACACATAATTAAACGATGGATAAATTGAATCCTAATTGATATTACGATTTAGGTTTAGGTTTCTATAATAGAAACAAGAAACAGAATGCCTCTTACTAATATCAAATTGTTCTATATCATTAGTACAATCCGTAAAAGATAATTTACACCTATTATAAAATTTACATCCTTTTACGGGCAAATCAGATAAATTTATTCCATCGAGGCGCTTATAGAATTTAGATTCATCGGTTGAAAAGGTAACCGCATCCAGCAACATCCAAGTATACGGATGAAGAGGATTATGTAACACTTCATCTATTTCTCCATATTCGACGATGCTTCCAGCATACATAATCCCAATCTTATCACCAATGAATCGCGAGGTTGCTAAATCATGCGTGATATAAATAATAGAAATATTCAGAGTCTTTCTTAACTCATTTAATAATGACAAGATTTCAGCTCTAACAGAAATGTCTAACATCGAAACAGGCTCATCGGCTATTATTAATTTTGGGATTTTTACAATAGATCTCGCAATTGAAACACGTTGTCTTTGACCACCTGAAAGCATTGTTGGATATTTCTCTAAAATCTCTTCAACGGGTTCAAGTCTTGTTCTACGTAGTGCAAGACGCACTTGCTCTTCTTTTTCGTTACGACTTAATTTATTCTCATGAATTTTTAGTGGCTCCATGACTATGTCTTTTATTTTGATGTTGGGATTTAGAGAACTATAGGGATCCTGATGGATCATCTGGATCATCGAATAAAATGCCTTCCTTTTTTTTAGAGAGTGAACGTTATTCCCTTCAAAGGATATAGTACCATCGTCTGGGATTAGAGCGCCCATTATAAGTTTGGCGAGAGTAGTTTTTCCAGAACCAGATTCGCCGGCTATAACCAATACTTCCCCCTGCCCCAGATCAAATGATACATTATCTATTGCCTTTCTGGCTGGATTTGATGAAGATAAAATGTGGAAAATATTCCTATGAAGTGGAAAAGTTTTGTTTACATTCCTGACTTGAAGTAAAGGCGAAGGCGACATAAATAAAATATGAGCTTATTGGTATTTTAAAATATATCTATTAGTGTTAAGGAACTGATTTGATGTCACAGATTGAACCCATTTTCTTATGGTTAATAGTCAAAAGTGGTTAACGACTATAGTCAGATACTTAATTGTATTTTTATAGTCATTCATAATAATTAAGCCATATCCAACTTTTTTGTCGGTATATAGACATTGTAAACTATTTCAACTATGGAATTTTTTTACCTGGATTAAAGATGTAAGAAAGTATATAATGATGAATTGGTGATGAGACATCATAAGTATCCATATTTTTGTGAATGAAAATCAATTACATCTCAACATTGGTCCTAGTTTTCAATAACTTTCGTAAAACTTTCGTTATGATCATATTCAGAATCATGAAAATCACAAATTCGGCATAATGAAAAGTTTTACAAATTCGGCATCTAGATTTTGATTCGGATAAAATAGTTGCCATTAAATTTTTTTCAGTTATCATGATTTTCTTGATGGCTTTATAGAATTTTGGATATAGCAAATCAATAATTTCCCTGTTATCTCTCACGATCGAAATAAATGGATAGTTTTTATAGGCCAGCATCTTTACATTAGCTTTATAATATTTTACTAAGGTTCCTTTAACCTCTTCTGTTTTATGAACACCTATCAAACCGTTTTTTTTCAATATGGTTATGTGATGCCTCAAAGTAGTCATGGCGATGTTAAATTTTGCTCTTTTTAATAAATCAAATAAATCCTTAGTCGAGAGATTCCTATGATAAAGAAAATCTAAAATTTTTAGTCTGTGGGGATCGCTAGGTACTTTTGCAATATTTTCATTCATCACAATTGTAGTCAATGGTCTTTCATGAACTATAGTTTTTCCCATAAGTTACTTTTTTCATCCAATTTTATTAATCTTGATTAAATATAGTGATAATAATCATTTATTGAACAGTTGCACGAAATATGATTATGAATTCGATAAACAAGTGCGTGTTTTGTGAAATAATTAATGGAAATATTAAAGCTAAAAAAATATATGAAACTGAACATTCAATAGCAATTTTAGACGCATTTCCCCTCAAGGATGGACATTCACTTATTATTTCCAAATCACATAAACCCAAAATTCAAGATTTAGGCTTAATAGAAAACAGAGATATTTTTGATGCATTGCATCTATTGACTGAAAAAATAGAAAAATCAATGAACTGTAATTCTTCACTAGTAGGGGTACATAATGGAAGGGATGCCGGGCAAGAAATTCCTCATTTCCATATTCATATTATTCCAATTGCAGAATCAAATGAGAAGATTTCAATTCATTCTCTTTTTGGTAAACGAGATACTCAAGGAAGTGATTTAGATGAACAATGGAGAAAAATATCAAAGGAAATACAAAAGAGCTAAGAAATACGGGACAATACTTCTGGTAATTCAGAGAGAGTGCATATAGTGAAAAGTGGTGTCTCCTTTTTGTTCACAGGCTCTTGAATTTTGTATAAAGAGTCCAAAGTTCTTATGGTCTTCATTCCTAACTCATTGGCAGGTAAAATATCGATATCCAATCTATCTCCAACCATGATGCAATTGTCAATACTTGAATTAGAATCAAGTAACGCCTTATGAAATATTTCATGATTGGGCTTTTTAAATCCAATATCTTCTGCCAAACATACTATTTTAAAATGCTTATCTAGACCGTTTAGAACCAATAAATTGGCTGAGCCGGATGAATTGTTGCTGATAATACCTAATGAATATTTCTTAGATAATAATGGGATAAGGTAGTTAACTTGACTAAATAGCTTGACTAGTTTTCTTTTATTTTCTAGTAAATCTGTTTTTAAAACATCAAAAATCACAGAATCATACCCCATAGGAAGGATAAGACGTACCATTAGTGAAATAATTTCCAGAAATCCTGATGAACCAAATTTTCTGTTTCGAATTAAATCATTTCTCAAAGCATAATAGTTTCTTTGATCTATCCTGGCCCCATAGTCATTAAGTGTCTGAAATAATAGTTTATCAAAATAAGTAACGTAACTCCATTCATCAATGAGCGTTTGCCCAAGGTCAAAGAAGATGAATGGTTTCACCAAGTATTTTTAAAGCTATTAATTATTTATAGTTTAGATTATTTTATCAGTATGATAATCACTGCCGATAAGCTTGGCAATAATGATAAAACATTAAGAATTTAGTTAATTAATTAACTAATAATCTAATAACTTAATAATATTACATCAATTTATAGTATTATTTATAAATATTTTAGTTCATATCTTATATATTTAATCGACGAAGACATAATGATAGTAAAATGGCACAAATGCCTGCATTAATTCCAAAGGAAGTAGAAATCCAGAGGCTAAAAAAGATCTATATAATGGTCATTATGCTAGGGTCTATTGCTGCATCAGTAGAAGTAGACAACTTTGTTGACGGATCATTGCACCAAACAGCCATCAGAGACAGTGCATTTACACCAGCTCATTGGTGGTTATACAGTCACTTTATTGCACTCCCACTAGGTTGGGGATTTGTTGCGATGTATGACAGGAGAGTACCAGCTTTAAGAGGGCCAAACAATTCAATGAATACGGGTCTAAAGATAACCATTATCGGTTATTTAGCTACCATGTTCACTATTGGTATCAATGAAATGTGGCACTTTTGGTTTGTTGAAGAAATATTTTCAGTACCTAACCACTGGATGTTTAACATGGGTGTAGTAGTAGCTTTCATGGGTGCTTTGGCCTATGTAGTTAGGGTATACGCACGTTTGGTGGAACTTGGCGCCGAAACTCCTGCAAGAAACCCCTATGTAGCAGAAATGTACAAACTAGCATTAGAAGGAAAACTCTACAGCAGATCAGTTCCATAATCTTTTTTTTGTTTTTGTTTTAGTTTTGTTGAGTTTTAGTTGTTTAATTTTGTACTGTTAATTATTTAATGACATATTAGGATAGATAGGTTCGATTAGACCGAAATTGTACTCTTATGGAGCATCATCCAAATAGCTTTGAGATCCAAATAGTTGTCAATTTAGCTGAGATCCATTTCTATTATTTGTACATTTCCATGTCTTAAGATCTCGGTTCCGTCCTCGTCATATTTAGATAAAATGACCACTTTATTGATCCCTACTGTAATAGCCATCTTGCTACATTCTATGCATGGAGCAAGAGTAGAGTATAAAGTAGCATTTTTGGTACTACCAGCATTTCCAAACATAACACATTGCATTATTGCATTGGCCTCCGCATGCACGCAAATACACCTATCTAAAGATTCACCTGATTTAACTATACCTTTAATCCTATCGGTACATCTTCTACATCCACCCTCAAAGCAATTTTGAAATCCAGATGGGGTACCGTTGTAACCAGTTGATATTTGTCTATTATTCTTAACTATTACAGCTCCGATTTGCCTGGTAAGACAGTTGGATCGTAGCTTTGCCAAAAAAGCTTGTATCATAAAGTAAACGTCCCAATCGGGTCTTTCAAATTCCCTGTCTAATTCATCCATAAATTCCTATATATAATAGCCATTAATTAAAATACAACAGTTCAGAGCTAGAAGGTTGTCATCATTACTGTAATATTATAAAATAATAACACCTATAAAAATATTAAATAGTTTTTTAGAAATACTAAAGAATAAACGTATAATGGCCAAAGAATTTTGTTTTCAGCTGCATTTAATTCCAATTTATAAAATAAATTGATAAGGTATTCTCAAACACCGAAGTTGAAATCAATCAATTTATTGATAGCAAATAATATCAACACATCTTATCAAAAAGGTGAATATAGAAAATATCGATATGAATCGACTAGATTATTGCAATTTTTTTTATTTATGTTGATTTTTTACTTCCTCCTATCTTGAACATTTTCGTATTACACACAGTACATATACCTTGAGTAGCAGGTCTTCCATTTTTCATGGTTACCTCTTTTTCATCTTTCATTTCTCTTTTTGCTTTGCATTTAACACAATATCCTTCCATCTGTTTAACCTTCTGCATGAGTAGATAAAATACATGTAGTATAAAATTATTGTTATAAATGACCAAAAAATCATCACTAAAATAGTACTATTTTGTCAGATTACGATATTTTATATAAGTAATTATTGCAAAAAATGATATTGAATGCAAAAGAAATTCAGGATAACATTCTAAAATTAATTAAAGAACATCATGACTGGTTCAATAACTCCATTCCCCTCATAGCAAGTGAAAATATCCCCAGTCCAGCCGTCAGGGAAGCTGTAGCGTCTGATTTTGGAAATAGGTATGCAGAGGGCTGGCCTGGAGAACGGGTATATGCAGGCTGCACTTTTATAGACAAAGTTGAAAATATTTGCAATGATTTAGCAAGGTCAGTATTTAAAGCTGAATTTGCAGATTGTAGAGCAACATCGGGAGTTGTCGCAAATTTGGCAATATATTCCGCGTTTTCAAATCCTGGAGACACCATGATAGCTTCGTCGATTCCTACCGGTGGACATATTTCACACGGAAAAAAGGAACACTCAGGAACGGCCGGCTTGGTTCATGGATTAGTAATAGAACACTTTCCATTTTCAAAAGAAAACATGACCATCGATGTTGAGTTGACCAAGAAAAAAATAGATACAATGATTTCCGAAGGAAAAGCACCGAAAATAGCGATGTTTGGCGGTAGTCTTTTCTTGTTCCCTCATCCTGTGAAGGAATTATCAGAATTCTTGCATGAACGAAATGTGTATATAAATTACGATGGAGCCCACGTAGCAGGTCTAATCGCTGGGGGACAATTTCAAGACCCTTTACGAGAAGGCGCTGATTCAATGACCATGAGCTCACACAAGACACTATGGGGACCCCAAGGAGGCATTATAGTATCAGTTGAAAAATATTCGGATCCTATAAAGAAGGCAATTTTTCCTGGAAATACAAGTAGTCATCACTTGCATCATGTTGCTGGCAAAGCAGTAGCATTAGCTGAATCATTAGAATTTGGAGAGGAATATGCAAAACAAGTCATCAAGAATGCAAAAATGCTTGCCTACTCCCTTGCAAATCACGGATTCAATGTTTTAGGGGAAAAGCGAGGCTATACCGAATCACATCAACTTGCCGTCGATGTCTCAAATTATGGTGATGGTGGAACTATAGAAAAGGATCTGGAAAAATGTAATATAATCCTAAACAGACAATTGCTTCCTGGAGATATAAAAGAGGGAAGAAATTATTTTCATCCCAGTGGCGTTAGAATAGGAGTTCCCGAAGTAACCAGACTAGGAATGAAGGAAGACGAAATGCAGGAAATAGCAACCTTTATTAAAAAAGTTGTAATAGACAAGCAAGATATTCCTAAAGTTTTGCAAAATGTAACAGAGTTCAAAAAGAACTTTCAAAAGGTACATTATGCTTTTGATAATGAAACCTCTGCATATCAATATATTCAATTGGTGAACAGGAAAGAATAAATCAATAAATCAAAGGAGATTATGCAAAATTACTCGAAATATCTAGTCTTCTTATAGATATTTCTACACATGATTTATATAATATAGAAGGATCAAATATCTCTGCAAAAAAATATGCCAATCAATCCAGATTTTCCAGCAAATCATCAAGTAATTGGGAAGATAAAAACTTCAGACGATGAACATTTTCACTATTTATGGGGTCCAGGTTCACTAAAAGAGGCAGCAGAGAATCCAGAAGTTAAAGAAGCATTCCAAGCAAAAGGAGAAGAAATAGGACCTTTAGGTGTAAGTGGAACTATGGTAGCAGTCGACTGGGACTCATGTGTAGCAGATGGAGCATGTATTGAAGCATGTCCTGTACAAGTTTTCCAATGGTACAGAACTGAACATGACGTATCACCTAAAGAGGCAATAAATGAAGTATTTGAAGGTACTGGTGCTTCAGAAAAAGAAGAAAGAAAAGACTTTACAGATAAAGCAGATCCAATCAGAGAACATGATTGTATTTGGTGTATGGCATGTGTGTCGGTATGTCCACCTCAAGCAATTAAGGTAGATCAAGCTGCATTGGAATTCCACGAAAAAGCATCAGGAACATTTAACGAAGAATTATCAAAAGGTAGTGCACCACCACCTCACGCACACTAAATATTTTTTTTTAGAATCAGCAATAATAACTATAACAAGATTATTCAAAGTTAGAAATACAAAAGTAAAAAATTAAATTAAATCAACACAACAAAATAGAAACTACCAGATCATCCAAGATTCTAACGTTTTTGAGAATGAATTTAGAATAAACCTACATCGTGATGAAATATCCAAGTGATCTTCACGGAGTAATTCATCAATGCATTGAACGAATAAAATTAAAGGAGAAGAAGCAGAATCTAGCCTAGCCCAATCATTTCCACACGATTCTAAAATATCATCCACCTTTTGATTATATAGTTTGGAAATTGTAAATGACACATCCTCCAGTTCAGAGTTTGAAATCTCGTGAGACAAGAGGAATGACTTCAAGTTCTCTGAATTTATGAGAAAGGAATCGATATAGTGATTCTTGATTGATTTAGGTACGCGAGTCATGCTAAGAAGGAGGAGGTGGAGGAGAAGAAATCCTTCGTTAAGAAATGTTTCTAATTTGTGTTTCAAATAGTCATTAATTTTGCTACCGTCTACCTTACCTCTCAGAACTGCCATACTTTTCCCCATCAATACACCCATGGAATTGGGCCCTTTCTCTCTTATAACGCTCAAATTATCATCAAACAATTTATCCAATGTAGAAAATAAGTCAGAATCATCTAATTTAGTTAGGTTGAGAGAATTTATTGCTTCCTCTACCGACATGCAATCCTTTTTCATTAATTTTTCAAAAATTAATATTATAGACTCTTTTGCAATAAATCCCTTATCAAGCCTATTGAAAATGTCTAGAATCATTTCATCTGTCAAGAGGTCCTTATCAAGATTATTTCTGGAGAGACTAACAATATCTTCAGTAAGTTTTGATGCAACGAAGGTGGGTGAAATAGTGGGATTGGTTATCAAGAGTCTTTCAAATAAATTATAATAATCAGAATCAAAGATTTGTTCAGATAATTTCATATTCAATCCATACTTTTTCATAATTCCTTTGATTAATTCATTCCACGGCAAAGGTATTTTATCCTTCAAACTATCAAGTAAGTTACGATCAACAGGAATTGGCATTATATCCGTTTCAGGATACATTCTGGACGAACCTGGTCTAGGTCGTGAAAAAATAGTAGTTCCGTCTAAAGTAACTGAACGAGTTTCAGCAATGACACCATATTTAAATTGGATTATCCTTTTAATCAATGGTTCAAGAAGATTGCTTATTTTTTCCCTGTTACCCCCTATTATTATAAAGGCATCGTCAGAAGAAATATCAACAGATTTCTTAAGGCTATCTATCTCATTGATAGTGATTCCATAATTAGGTAATTCATCGGAATGAAAGACGCCACCCAATCCAAAAAATCTAACAAACTCTCCCAACTCTTTACCCAGTCTTACATCTTTCACAGGTTCATAGCCAATCAATCCTCTTAGACCCCTCAAACGGATACAATTAATGACTGGGTCTGGATCTTTTAATATTTTTTTTATCACCTTAGATGATGAATTTGAGAACAAGGATGTGATGTCTTCAATTTTATCGCCAATAAAGGAATCATCGATATTTCTATTTTTAAATTCTTCCGCAATTTTGATTAATCCGTACTGTCTTTTTGTTTCGTAGTCTAAAACTTTGATAAGTTGTGATAATTGCTGTACTCCCTTGACTTCGACTACTTGACCACCATTGACAGATATATTTACATCCTGCCTTATGCTCCCAATTCCTCGAGTGACTCTTTTACTACTTCGAAGTAATCTACCTAGAGTTAATGCGACGTTTACAATTTCTGCAGGAGTCCCAGATATGGGATCAAGTGCGATTTCGACTAACGGGATCCCAAGTCTGTCGAGTCCATATTCCTTTAATAGAGGATTGGTAGAAATTAATTTTGCTGCATCCTCTTCTAAACATATACCCTGGACACCTACCTTGTTGAAATTATCGACTTCTAAGTAACCTCCCGTTGATATCAACATAGTTCTTTGAAATCCACTGACATTAGAGCCATCTATCACTAATTTCCTCATGACATGAATTTCATCAACAATATTTGAATTTAGAGCAAGTGAAAACAACAATGCTGTTTCAAGTGCATCTTTGCTTACTTCATGTGGTGGCTCCTCGTCAGCTTCTACTAAACAGCTATATCCTACTTTAGAATAATACTTGATTGAATTCATTTTGGCGTGTTCAAATAATGCAGCTTTGTCAAAATCACCCAATTCACTTTTTGTAGGTCTCAAAACTCGAATAAAGTTGAAATCATAACCCTCGTCGTTGGATCCATCGCCTTTGCAACTACAAAAGAGTTTAGACGATGTACTTAGTTGTTGATGTATTTCAAAGCCAACCTTTACGTTTAATTTGTCGATATCTAGATTCATCAAACTCGTCCTCTTTAAACCAATTAAATTAGTGGCAACATATTAGAAATTTCATTAGAATAATCAGTTTTCATGATCCTAACAAAATCCTCGGCACCCGTATTATTACCTAATGCCCACATTGCTTTAACGACAGCGGTTTCTGAACTCATATTTGAAAGAGGGATAACACCCAAACCCAAAAGGTCTCTGCCGGTATCATAGACGGTCATCTGTACCGTACCAAATATACATTGTGAAGTCATAAAAACAAAAATGCCTGAATTTATTAGTTTTTCTAAAATAGGAAAGCAATCTTTACTCACATGTCCAAGCCCAGTGCCCTCCAATACAATGACTTTATAATCCATCTGTAAAAAGTTCTCAAGAAATGAAGAACTAAATCCAGGATAGAATTTCAATAAAAATACTTTATCACTAAAAGTCGTCCTTGAAGTAAAATTTTTTGAAGTATTTGCCCTTTCTATTCCGTTGTGTAATAACTTGTTGTATTTAATGTCTGAATTCTCAATTAAGGCAAAAGGCATAACATTGAGCGATTTAAATGCATCACGTTTGCTGGTATGATTTTTTCTCACTCGAGTCCCAAGATGACACGCAATTACCTCATCTGCAGTATTATGGTGCATACAAACAAAAATGCCTGAATATCTTGCATCCTTGATAAATCTTATTGCACCAACTAGATTGCTGAATGCGTCTGAAGAAGGTCTATCGGATGATCTCTGAGAACCAACCAAAACTACAGGTATTGGGATATTTTGGAGAGCGAAACTTAATGCAGAAGAAGTATAATGCATTGTATCCGTACCGTGAGATACAATAATTCCATCATAGTGTTCGTTGCTGATAGCAAATGAAATTCTATCCGCTAGAGCAGACCAATGATGGGGATTCATGTTTTCACTATATTCATTGAATAAGAATTCAGGATAAATGTATCCATAGTCAGAAAGTTCTGGAAAAGCAGAATATAATTCGGATGCAGTCAAAAGTGAAGTTACACCACCTGTTCTATAATCAATTTTACTTGCAATAGTGCCACCTGTGCTAATTAGCAATATTTTTGGTAATAATTTAGAACCATTCATTTTATCGAATAAATTATGGCTATTATTATCATCGTTAGCAGTGGCATTATCACTTGGATATGATTTTGATACAGGTTTTTTTGATAATTGTTCAACATTTTTATTAATAATTTCTATAATATTCTCTATTTCAATTCCAATATTATAACCGCTTTTTAATTTTAAAACGATATATTTGTCACTAAATGTTTCATATCGGGGTAGAATAATGCCAAAAAATTCTGCTTTTTTAGTAACTATTTTTACTTCATCACCTACACTAACTTTAAATTTGTTTAAAAATTTTTGAGAATTTCCACTATAGCTTTTATCAGAGCTATCATGAGAATCGAGATCAATATTTCGTGTCAAATATAGAAGTATAAAAAAGGTTAGAAAATATATAGTTAGATCTGAAAGGTAAATTTTAAGAAGGTAGTATATGGCTACTTAGGGTTTCACTAATAACTTTCCAATCATCCAAGGATGAAATAGACAGGTATATTCAAAAAATCCGGGTTTATTAAAAACAACAGTAAAGGAGTTGCTAAAAGAGTAATCAAAGTTCTGTTTCTTTATCCAAAGATAGCAACGGTCCAGAGTTAACGAATTTTTCACTTCCATTAAAAGCATATATAGAGTCTTTTTTTAGTTCCATTACTTTATCATCTGCTGTAATTACAGTAGGAGTTAATGCTCTTGCATTTAACATCATAACAATCCGTGTTCCATTACCGGTCGTTTCTTCTAATGGTTCTCCCAGATTATCTAATACAGGGATAAATTGTGTGTTATTAGAAACGTAGAAGGGAACCCCGATCTTTTCGGCATTATCTAAATCTCTTATAAAGGTAACAGTATGAGGATATGGAACATCGACTCCGTTATACCACGTTATACTATCCCCGGCAGTTATTTCTACATAATCTGGAAAATACTTTGTAAAGGATACAGTATTATTTCCTTCTCCCACTTTAATAGCGTAATTATCAGGCTTTATAGATGAGGTGTTATTACCGGTTGAAGAACTATTGTTGTTTTTGGCATCAACTGTAGCATAAACAGAATTAATATGAATAGTAAAGATAAAAACAGTAAATAAGATTCCTAGATGAAAAATTTTAACAACTAGCATTGCCTAAATCCATCTCTATTTCTTACCATAACAATATATTGCTTTTTATATTCAAGCTAAGAATATGATTATTTGACAAGCTAAAGCCCTATTTTATTAAGATCAAACTATATTTTAGTAAATTAGTCATATCGGGATAGTATATTTAGGTAAAATCATCCTGAAGTGATTTTGATTCGATTAATTCTTGAATCTCCTCATTCATCTTTAGGAACCTAATACCCTTTTCAGTAGTCCTATATTTGCCGTCGGTGCCAAGAGCCAACAAGTTATTTTCTAATAGTATAGGCAAATATTCCTTTATCTGAGCATATGATAGAAAGGCCTTGTACATTATTTTAGTTTTTGAAATGCCTCCATTAGCGGCATTTAGGATATTAGAAATTATTTCGGTCCTATTCCGATATTTCACACAATAATATAGAAGAATGTATTATATAACTTATATCGTTGATTATTCTATATTAATATACTATAGTCGATTTAATTATATATACACAAGATTATAACAGGATATTAATTATTGATTATTGATTATCTATAGCTATAAAGTTGACTAATAAGAAAATCAATTTTTCAGAATGTGAAGCGATTATCTTTGATATAGATGGTGTATTAGTTGACGTAAAGAAATCATATGATGAAGCAATAATAAAAACAGTCCAGTTTATTCTAATTAAGAGTTTTAACATAAATGTATCTAACTTTCCTTTTCAGGACATTGATTTCAAAACTTCGAAATACGGGCGGATTTAATAATGATATTGATACCGCTTATTCAATAGTCCTAATAATTTTATATTGTATCTTAATCAATAAAATGAATACAGACAAGACCATTCAAGTTTTTCATAATATATTGGAGAAATTAGATGACAAAGGCAAAGATTCGGTAGAAAAAGAGCTCGAGAAGATCGGAAATATAACATCCATAACAAAAGAATTAAGATATCCTAGCGATGGCGATACGATTTCCACTCTTTTTAATGAAATCTTTTATGGTCCAATTTTATATAAAAAGCGGTTCAATAAGGAGCCGATATATTATTTTGACGAGCCACTCATAAACAAGGATATTCTAATAATTAAAGAGAGTACAATACGTCTTCTTTCACAGAAATTTAATGGAAATTTGGGATTGATATCCGGACGGAGCAAGATTGCTTCTTATTTCACTCTTAACAGTCTCATAGATTACTTTAATGAAAATGCTTGTGTGTTTTTGGAGGATGAAAATAGAGAATTTTCCAAACCTAATGCATTTTCCCTACACAAGGTATTTGATAATTTAAAATTAACTAGTGCATTGTATGTAGGAGACTCCATTGCAGATCTTTTAATGGTAGAAAATTTTAGGAAGCAAACAACAGAGGATAGAATATTTTTTTGTGGAGTCTATGGTGATGGGGATGGTGAAAATAACAAAGGATCAATTGATAAGAAAAGACTACTAAAATCAAATAATGCAGATGTAATAATTAAAAATGTAAACGATTTACCAAATATATTAAATAATACAAAAAATTAAAAGCACATAGTGATTATTGAGGATCATCAACGTACGTGTGAAATTGAAAGAAGGACGAAGGAAGTAAATATAGTGACTAAAATCAATTTAGACGGAAAAGGAAATTCAAACGTTAATACAGGGATCGATTTTTTAAATCATATTGTAGTATCTTTTTCAAAACACAGTAAGATTGACATTGATTTGAAAGCAAAAAGTGAGGACGGTATCAAGCATCATCTAATAGAAGATACAGGCATCGTATTAGGCCAAGCCATTGATAAGGCCCTGGGCAAGAGAGAGAACATTAATCGTTTTGGAAATGCCACAGTTCCAATGGATGAATCCGTTTCAAGCGTCGCTGTAGATCTGATAAAGAGACAATATAGTCACATCGACATGAAATTAGAAAGAGAAAAGATTGAGAATATTTCGCAAGAAGATATTATTCATTTTTTTCAATCATTTATTGGAAATATTAATTGTTGCATGCATATTATCGTACATTATGGAACAAATGATCACCATAAAATCGAATCTGCCATAAAAGCCACCGCAGTTGCATTAAGGAACGCCATCGGGATTGATCCAAATAGCGAGGGAGGTCCTACTACCAAAGGGATGATGTAGTATATGGTGAAAATATCAATTTTTGATTATGGAGCCGGAAACATTTTTAGTCTTCAATCATCCTTGCAAAGAAACGGAGCACAGGTATCAATTATAAATGATTTTGAAGAATCATCAGAAGTGGATGGAATAGTATTACCCGGTGTTGGAAATTTTGATCCAGCAATTATTTCAATAAACAAATGTAAAACGGGATTCTCCCGATTTATGGAAAAAAACATTCCAGTCTTGGGAATATGCTTGGGAATGGAGATGTTATTTGAGAAAAGTGAAGAGGGACAATTAGCAGGACTTGACATAATTGAAGGAGAAGTGTTGTCCCTCCCCAAAAACTTAGTAAAAATCCCTCATATAGGATGGAATAGTTTGGAGATAACAGATAAGAAGAGTAAATTATTTGAAGGAATACCAAATAAATCTTGGGTCTATTTTGTACATTCTTATTATACTACACCTAAAAATAGCGACATAATAACATCAAGATCGAATTACGGAGTACACATCCCGGCCTCAATAGAAATTAACAGTATTTATTGTACACAGTTTCATCCAGAAAAATCAAGTACAATTGGCGAAAAAATGATTAAAAACTTTATAAATATTTGTAAACGATCAAAATGAAAAGCATCGCAGCAATTGATCTATTAGATGGCCAAGTAGTAAGATTGGTTAATGGTAAATTAGAAAATAAAACCGTGTACGATGACAATCCATTAGAAGTAGCAAAAAAATGGGAATCCGAAGGGGTTGACATGTTACACATAGTTGATCTAAATGCAGCTTTGAATACAGGAAAGAACAATAGCGAAATAATATTAAAGATCATTGATTCGGTAAACATTCCAGTACAGGTTGCAGGCGGTATCCGAACTATTAACAGTATAAATAGATTCTTAGACATCAAAAAGCCAATAAAGGTTGTCATAGGAACATTTGCTTTCAAACAACCCGAGATAATACAAAAGATATCAAAGAAAAGACTAAATCGGATTATAATTTCAGTAGATCATAATAAAGAAAATGTAATGATCTCTGGATGGAAGGAATTTTCAGGTATAAAATTATTTGATGCCATCAGGTTTTACCAAGAACTGGGTATTAATGAGTTCTTGCTGACAAATATTGACAAAGATGGCACTTTGGAAGGTCCTGATATAGAAACACTAATCAAAATAAATAATACCTTTAAAGATATAAAAATAGTTTCCAGCGGAGGAGTCAGCAATATAATAGATATATTAAAGTTAAGGAACGTTAATTGTTATGCAGTAATCTTAGGGAAAGCATTGTATGACGAGAAATTGAAAATAGAACATGTTCAAGAATTGATTTAATATGGCAGTGGCAAAAAGAATCATTCCCTGTCTGGATGTAAATAAGGGTAGAGTTGTAAAAGGTATTAACTTTAAGGAACTGAAAGATGCGGGAGACCCTGTCAAATTAGCCAAACAATATAGCGACGAAGGCGCCGATGAATTAATATTTTTAGATATTACTGCTGCTGAGGAACATCGTAAAACAATGAAAGATATTGTAAAAAATGTAGCTAGTGTAATAAACATACCATTTACGGTTGGGGGCGGCATAAAGACATTGGAAGATGCACGTAATCTACTCTTGAGTGGTGCAGACAGGGTTTCAATAAATACCGCAGCAGTAGTAGACCCAGAATTGATCCAGGAATTAATGTGTATTTTCGGAAAGCAGTGTATAGTAGTTGCTTTGGATGTAAAAAGAAACTATGATCAAGGTGGAAAATATTTTTTTTCCAAGGATGGAAAAAAATATTGGTTTGAAATCAAGATTTTCGGTGGGAAAAAATCTACAGGTATTGATGCGATCGAATGGGCTAAAAAAGTTGAAAAGATGGGAGCAGGAGAAATACTTTTGACAAGCATAGATACAGACGGGACAGAAAATGGATACGATATTGAATTAATTAATTCGATTTGTGATAAAATAAACATTCCTGTTATAGCCTCAGGAGGATGCGGATCGGTTGATGATATACTAAAAGTGTATAAAAAAACAGAGGTCGATGCAGCATTAGCAGCATCTCTGTTCCATTTTAATAAGGCAAAGTTAAAAGAGGTTAAAAAATACCTAGAGAAAAATAACATATTAGTAAGACCATAATTTTAAGTTAATGTAGTATTGGAAAAACAAAACAGTAACAATATTCTAAAATTTAAAACTAAAAGTATTACTCGTTAGAGGAGCATTCATTATCTATCTAAAGTGTTTTGACGATATCAAAAGTAGAAAACTCCTTCTTATATTCCTCATTCATAATTTTAATATCTGTCACTAGGGCATCTTTAGGTCCCGACTTACACCAACTAAGCATTTTATCAATATTGACATCCAAACCCTCCATTACAGATTCTACCCGTCCGTCTGACAAATTTCTAACCCAACCAACGATGCCTAGCTCCTGTGCCTTTTGTGCAGTGTTTTGACGATAATATACCCCTTGTACCTTTCCACTTACAATAATATGAACTCTAGTATGATTTATCAAAGTCAAAACCACCACATGATATTTGAATCATACAAAAAAATGTTATGGAATTAAGCCGCCTTCTTCTTCATAAAGATCCTTATAAGAGGTACCTTTTCTTATTAATTTTATATCACCCTCACAAGTTTTCATCAGAACCGGGGGCTTAGTTTGACAATGAAAGGGCATATTAAACACTAGAGAATAAGCTCCCACATTATAAAACAAAATATAATTTCCAATGTTCGCGTATGACAGGTCGGATAGTTTCGAGGTAGGAAAAACATCTAAAGTATCACACAACCTTCCCACAAGATGAATATTCTTCCCAGTATACTGTTTGTTAGAATTGGAAAAGTAAAGATGATTATTATTGTTTTTGTTTGATATCACTTCCTGAGGATATTCTTGTTTAAGTAAAGCAGCATCTAACAAAAGATGGTATCCTGTATCTAAAATAACTATTTTATGATCATTGTATTCTTTAGTATTGACAATTTTTGAAACCATTATAGACGATTCTGCAACTAGGTATCTACCGCTCTCTATCATTAGTGTAAATTTACCATGAGAGGACACTAGATTATTCAGTTTTTCTATATAAACAGAGGACATTTCACTTGGGGTAGGAACGGGCTCGTTATAAAATACAGGAGTCCCGCCACCAATATCCAGTGTTTTTAATGAAAAATTGGGGATTTCTTTTTTTAGTTTATTTAATAATGAATTTAGTCGGTCTAGAGCATTAACATAGCATACAAAGTCGGTAATTTGGGACCCCAGATGAAAATGAAAACCCTCAAACTCCAATAAGGGATTATCAAAAATGGATTTAACAATGAAATATGCTGAATCAACTTTCCCACCGTTTAAAGGAACTCCAAATTTGCCATTTTTGTAAGATGCACGGACCTCGGCTTTAACACCTACTTCAGGATTTATACGTACCATTACTTTAGGAATAATGCCAACAATGTTAGCAGCTTGAGACAAATTAACTAATCCAAAGTAAGAACTAACGACAATTCTCGTAATCCCATAAGAAAGGGCCTGCTTATATTCATCTAGTTCTTCTGTTACACTTGTGTAGACAATATTTTCAGGATTAATGTTTAATTCCCTTATAAAAAACAATTCACCCAGAGAAGTAAGATCAAAAGTAATATTGTCTTTCATGAATGTTCTAAGAATAGATGGATTAAAATTAGCTTTAATTGAATAAGCAATCTTTACATGACCATGGAATTTTTCATAAGCTCCGTTAAGTTCTAAAACTTTATCATGCAGAGCCTCTTCGTCTACTAGATATAAGGGAGTCCCATATTTTTCAACCAACTGGCTAATTTCTTCGTCTGTAAAAAAACGATTAATCTTAGATAACGTTACTTCGTTTTGAATAATCTGTAATGCATTTTCAACCATTCTTTTTGTGAAAGTTATTCAAGAAATTATACTTAAAAACATTGCCCCTAAAAATTATTTTCATTTTAATAATTATGTTAAATAATTTATAATAATTTTTATGCAATATTAATAAAAAATATAAGAATATGACTTTTTTCAAGTAATAAAGAAATCAAAATATGGGAGAAAATAGAAAAAATTACCTATAATAAGGTACTGTAACTTTCTCACCCGACTTACTATCTCTTTGAGTTTTTATCTTCTTAACAGCATCTTCAAAATGTTTCATTGTAACATGTGCCTCCGATGCATGTTTTGCAGCGTCTTCAGGACTGCTATATTTTTGAAGATACTCATGCAGTACAAGTGAAACCGCCGTATTTGAAACAGCAGATACATCAGCTCCGCTAAATCCATCTGTAATTTCAGCGATTCTATCGAAATCAACGATGTCAGAAATAGGTTTTTCTGATGAATGAATTTCCAATATTTTCTTTCTTGTAGCCTTGTCAGGTAAAGGCACATACACTATCTTATCAAACCTACCTGGTCTTAACAATGCAGGATCGATCATGTCCGATCGGTTAGTTGCGGCAATAATAACTACACTGGTTAATTGTTGAATTCCATCCAATTCGGTTAATAGTTGTGAAACGACCCTTTCAGTTACCATGCTATCACCTCCCAGTCCTCTTACTGGTGCGATCGAATCTATTTCATCAAAGAAAACAACACATGGTGCGGCTTGTCTTGCACGTCGGAAAATTTCTCTGACCCCTCTTTCGGATTCGCCAACCCATTTTGACAATAATTCTGGTCCTTTCACGCTAATGAAATTGGCTTCAGATTCTGTAGCAACTGCCTTGGCAAGCATCGTTTTTCCGGTACCAGATGGACCATGCATCAGAATTCCTTTGGGATTAGAGTGACCTAGTTTTGTATAAAGATCTGGGTATCTTAATGGCCATTCCACTGCTTCCTGTAGCTCTCGTTTAACATCATCTAATCCACCTATATCATTCCATTCAACATCAGGAGATTCCAGATAAACTTCCCTCATGGCAGATGGCATCACTTCTTTAAGAGCACTTTCAAAGTCAGACATGGTAACAATCAATTTATTCAATACTTCAGGATTTATTTTCTCATCCTCCAAGTTAAGTTCAGGTAACAATCGTCTAAGACATTTCATTGCAGCTTCCTTACAGAGATATTCCAAATCTGCACCAACAAAACCATGACTTACAGATGCTATTTTTTCTTGATTTACATCTGATTCTAAAGGCATATTTCTTGTATGAATTTGTAGGATTTCCAATCTACCACGCTTATCAGGAACTTTAATTTCAATTTCTCTGTCAAATCGACCAGGTCTTCTTAGAGCTGGATCTATAGCATTTGGTCTATTTGTGGCAGCAATAACTATAACTTTACCTCTTGCTTCCAATCCATCCATCAAAGATAATAACTGAGATACAACTCTTCGTTCAACTTCTCCTGTTACTTCTTCTCGCTTTGGAGTTATAGAGTCTATTTCGTCGATAAACATTATAGAAGGAGCCTTTTCCTTGGTTTCTTTAAATATTTCACGCAGTCTTGCTTCAGATTCACCATAGAATTTGCTCATTATTTCTGGACCAGAGATACTTACGAAGTGTGCATTACTTTCATTGGCCACTGCTTTTGCCAACAAGGTTTTACCGGTACCTGGAGGTCCATACAACAACACTCCCTTTGGTGCCTCTATACCCAGTTTTTCAAATATTTCTGGATGTCGTAATGGCAGTTCTATCATTTCACGAACTTTTTGAGCTTCCTCTTTTAAGCCACCAATATCTTCGTATGTAACTTGTGGTACTCCACGGAGAGTTTCTCCCCGTTCAGCGATATGAAATACAGTTTTTTGAGTAACTAAAACGGCATCAACACCAGGACCTGGGGTGACACCTATGACTTGAAATGTAAGTCTACCACCAAAATATGGCACCATTACATTGTCGCCTTTGATTAATGGTACACTTTCAAGAGCATCAGCTAAATATCGTTCATCAATTGGAGGAATAGCTTCTAATGGTGCAACTATGACTTTTTCTGCAGGAACAGCTTTAATCTTTCTAACAATTATAGTGTCTCCTATAGCTACACCTGCATTATTTCTAACCAGACCATCAACTCGGAGTATACCCTTACCTTCGTCCGAAGGATAAAGAGGTAAACATTTTGCAACTGTTTTACGTTTACCTTTAATTTCCACGACATCACCTGTAGATGCGCTCAAAGCATCCATAGATTCATAATCAATTCTAGCAACACCACGGCCTACATCTCGGGTATAAGCTTCTAGCACCTTTAGTGATATGGTGTTTTGGCTCATAATTATATAACTACACAACTCTTTATAACTTTATTATCAAGTAGTTGGTTGATTTCTCAGATATTCTTTAATTTGGAAAATTTCAAATTAATGTGTCTGATTCCATTATAATAGAAATTATGTCATGCTATCAAAATTCCTAAAACTATCAAGAATAAATTTAATAGCGGGCCTTTGAGATCGATATATTAGATTTAATTGGGAAAGAGGACATTAGTAAGAAGAAGAGGGAAAGGAGGAAAACAATTTAGAGCAATTATAACTGGAAAAATAGCTCCCACTAAATATCCTAATTTTGAGATTAATGAAGTTCATCATGGTATTGTAATGGATTTGGTACATGAAAGAGGAAGAGATGCACCAGTTGCTAAAATTAAATTTGATGACAATAATTATTCATATATTCCGGCCCCAGAAGGCACAACAGTCGGAAGCAAAATTGAGATAGGAATTGGAGCAAAACCTTTGTCTAAAAATATTCTAGACTTAGGATCCATACCAGATGGAACACTTGTTTGTAATATTGAAAAAAACAGTGGCGACGGTGGAAAATTGATAAAGGCAGCCGGATCATCAGCAATAGTATTTTCACATTCCGTTGATAGTGTAAAGGTGAAATTCCCATCAGGAATGATCCTAAATATGAATCCTAAATGTCGTGCAATGATTGGAGTTGTTGCAGGAGGTGGAAAATCAGAAAAACCGTTCCTTAAAGCCGGTAATAAAGCAAAATATATGCAATCTAGAGGAAGATTATACCCAGTCGTAAGAGGAATTGCTCAAGCAGCAGTATATCATCCACATGGTGGAGGAAGACATCAACACATAGGTCATCCATCGTCTGTAGCAAGAAACACCCCGCCTGGTGCCAAAGTGGGTAATATCGCACCCAGGAAGACAGGAAGAGCAAGAATTAAGAGGAGACAATAAATTAAGAAAATCAAGAAATAATTTATTGTAATGTATGATATCTCAAAAATACTTGGTGAAATGGAATTTGCTTTAAACACCAACAACTTTTTGAGATTAACTGCTTTGGAGGATCTTCATAAAAATGAAAAAGGAGATCCGTTTAAAATTTTGATTGGCACAATTCTTTCATCTAGAACAAGAGATGAAAATACCACGCAGGCGCTTATAAAACTATTTAAGAAATATAAAGGAGTAGAAGAGATTTCTAAAGCGAATTTGGACGATATTAAAAAGGAGATATCATCCGTCGGTTTTTACAATATCAAGGCAGGTAGGATAAAAGAAGTTGCAAACATTATAGAAAGTAAATTTCATGGACAAGTACCAAATGATGCAGAAGAACTGTTAAAACTACCAGGAGTAGGAAGAAAAACTGCAAATTGCGTACTCGTATATGCCTTCCAAAAATCTGCCATACCTGTAGATACTCATGTGCATAGAATTTGCAATAGATTAGGAATAGTAATTACAAAAAGTCCAGAAGAAACAGAGAAAGAATTGTCTGCATCGGTAGACAAAAAACATTGGATTAGGCTAAATTCCGCATTTGTGAGGTACGGCCAAAATATTTGCCTGCCGCTAAAACCAAAATGTAATTACTGTAATTTAAGACAAATTTGCAAATATTATAAAGAAAATAAAGAAAACATAAAAGCAAGAAAAAAGGTCTAAGAAAGTTTCCAGTATTTTGGGCTAGTTTTGATAACTTTAATTCCGCTTCTTCCAAAACAACAAGAATATCACGGTTCCGCCTACACCTACTATCATTACTAATGGCATATAGTAAAGAACAGATTCGGATAGATTACCATTGAGAACTTCGAATTGGATAGAGCCCCCAAATGTAGAATTAGGCATTGAAGGTTCATCTTTTCCATAAACATCTATAGATCCCACGTCAAATCCGTTTAATCCAAGTTTATCTAATACTATCCTTTTTCCGTTAGTGACAGACAATCCTTGGACATTGGCGTGAGATACGGTTACCGGACCGTCCGTAGACCATCCATTTTGATTGTTTTCATACATTCGCATATATCCAGTGTCATTTGTATTCACAGATACTATGAATCCCTTTGACTGATCACCAAACAACATCAATTCGATAAATTTCTCACTAGGAGGTGCCTCTTTAATTTTTATGATAGTTTTAGAATCATTATTATTGTAATAGCTAAGATTATTATATATCGAGATAATCCAATTATTTACCTTTGGTTCATCAAAAACATATTCAACCGGATTACGTCTATCATTATTAGTATCATTAAAAGGCAAAACAAAAATTTCTGAGACATTGGTTTTGGTTGTTTGAAATTCTTGAGAATTATTAGTTAATTGAGAGAAGGATGGATTCGGGGGGAAAATACTCACCACCATAACAATAGTTAAACCTAAACCAAGAACTAAGAAAATGTGGTAATATGATAAATTATAAGTCGAAAATTCATCATTTATTATCATACTAATTCTTCATAATGCGATTATATATTTGTAAAATGTACAGTAAATCAATCTACAAATGGTCTTGGATAGGATAATATTACTTTAGAAATTTCAGGTCTCATTAGATGAGAAGGTGGTAATTCGCCTGAGGAAAACATTTTTCGCATTTTGGTTCCACTTAATTCTTCTCTATAGTCCAAATCATGAGGACATGTGCGTTCGTTACCATAGCTTTGACATTTTTTACAGAAATAAAAAGCTGGAAAGAAGATAGGTTCGATTTCAAGTTCTGGATAATCTTTAAAAATATCATGAGCTGCAAATGGGGAATAATAATTACCTACACCGGCATGATCCCTGCCTATTATTATATGAGAGCATCCAAAATTTTGACGCATAATAGCATGATGAATAGCTTCTCTTGGTCCGGCGTATTTCATTTCGGTATGTAAGGTGGAAAAAATGATTCTAGATTTGGGATAATAATTATCTATCAAGACCGTATAGGAATTCAATATTACATCGTCTTTAAAATCTCCTACCTTTTTTTTACCTATTAAAGGATTTATAAATAAGCCATCGTAAATATTTAATGCAGCTTTTTGTAACATTTCGTGAGCCACATGTGGAACATTTCGGGTTTGAAATGCAACCGTACTTTTCCAACCTTGATCTTCAATCTCTTTTCGAGATTCTGCAGGAGTTAAGCGAAATCTGTCTAAAAATTTATTGTTTGGGGTATTGACTATTTTAACCTCTCCCGCAATAAGTATATCCTGCATTGTAAAAAATTTATTGAATCCGGGATGCGATGGATCGTCAGTTTGAAAAACGGATTTAGCGCTTTCAGTTTTATCAAATTTATACAAGTCTTCTACATGCATTACTCCAAAAATTTGACCGTTGTTACGTAAAGCAACTTGGGACGAATCTTTTACTTTTTTTGCTAATTCTTCATTAGCATCTAAAATAATGGGAATTGTCCAAGGTAAATCGTTTGCTAGTCTCCCTTTTTTTACTACATTAGTAAAATCTTCTTCATTCATAAATCCTTTTAATGGACTAAATACCCCAAATGAAATATTTTCTATTTCCTTTTTTAGTCCGGCATCCACATCTACTGTAAATAAATCCTTGTCAATTCTAGACAGATCTATAAAATTATTTGTTAAACTACCACCATGTGGTTTAGGCATCTTTCTATGAAATGATAGAGGTTATTTCTTTCTTTTTTTTCTTATTTGCTTTGCTTTGCTTTACTTATATTAATTCGTAAAGGCCGATTATATCCTAAACTTGACTCTTTTTTTACTTATTAACTCTTATTCCAATGTAGTCCGCATTCTTTATGAAAATCATTTTCCCACCACCATCTGCCAGCTCTTAGGTCTTCGCCTGCTGCTACTGCACGGGTGCAAGGGGCACAGCCAATACTCGGATATCCCTTATCGTGTAGTTTGTTATATGGTATGTTATTCTTTTTTATATAATCCCAAACCATGTCATTGGTCCAGTCTACGATAGGATTAATTTTGATAATGTTGTTATTAGATTCATCAATTTCAACTTTTTTTGCATTAGACCTAGTAAAAGTCTGCTCACGTCTTAACCCGGTTATCCAGGCATCCAGATCCTTTAGCATTCTTCTTAAAGGATGGACTTTACGGATTTCACAACACAATTTCCGTTCTTGAACGCTGTTGTACATTAGATTTACTCCGTTTTCTGTCACCATTTTCTCTACTTCCATAAAGTCTGGAAACATAGTTTCAATAGATATGGAATACTTTTTTCTTATTTTGTCCATTACATCATAAGTTTCTGGATTAAGTCTACCTGTATCTAAAGTAAAAACCCGAGTATTGTCACCATGAATATTATACATCAAATCAATTATTACTACGTCTTCTGCACCAAAACTTGATGCAAAGGCTATTTTTGGAGAAAAGGTCTTGATTGACAAAGATAAGATATCCTTTGCAGTTTCTGCTTCATATTTGATGGATTCGCAGAATAAAGTTTCATAAATTCAATTTTCCCATCATCGGTGTTGGACATATTATTAGTTGGAACTATAACTCATATAATATTATCTTAGATTAAGTGATGAGATGTGATCAATTTCAAAAAAGAAGACATCACAAAGACATCTAGTTTATTAGGGAGGTTACCATAGTAAACAGAACTCGTGGTGAAAGTAGGGTCTGAGTTTAGAAAAGTGGGAGTTATTTGCAGAATATAATAATTTGGGCTTTGATCCATTGAGATGGTTACCGGATTGTTCTAACGAGTTAAACCATGAAAAATTTGATGGTATTGCAGACGAATTTAAAAACAGAAATAATTTAAGAATAATACCAAACCATTATAGCTATTTCCAATATCCAGAAAAAAAAGATGCAGAAATAATTAGAAGAGTTTACAAAATAGACGAAGAGTTCAGACACGAAGATCTGAAAACTAAAAAAGCCGTATCAATATTAAAGTATGATAAAAACATAGTTAATGACGACGACCTAATAGTTAGTGAGATTAAGAAAATATCTGACTCATTTGATACTAAGATAGAAGTAGATAAGGTATCCATTATACCTACAAATAGTAAAAAGGATTTCCAGTTTATTTTGTTTGATCATATTAAAACTCAAAGAGGAAACAAAACTGGATATACAATTGTTACCAATTCTAATACACAGGCAACGGATGTTACTCAGCCAATAGGGTCTCCAATTCATATGGAAATATCCTTTACCGAATCTATTAGTCTTTTAAATCTGCTTGGGTGTTCTAAAGATATCAAACTTTATCCAATATATGATGCACCAAATGATGAATTATTAGATGATATAAGAAGAAATATGGATAGTTTTACAGCAAAATATAATTATACATTTGAAGACTATAGTTCGTTGAAGTTGGGTGGTCTTTTCTTTGGTACCACAGCAGTAGGTAATACTCACAAAGAATTACCAAACAGATATGATTTAATAGAACAAGATATGCAAATAATAGCAACTGACAACTTGGGACTTTTGGCATGTCTTGGCTTGTACATAATCACCAACCTAGATGGCATAGTATTTGAAAAAATGAATAAATATGGCATAGATAGAGAGAAAGTAAATCAATTAAAGGATCTGGCTCTTAAAAGTCTCACAGAGCCAAAGGTATCGATTGGGAAAATAGTATCCAAGTATCTGCCTGATTTTGAGAACCAATTCGATTTACAATCTAATATATTAGTAACACATCCGATCTCAAAGAACGGTATTGCTTCATTTGTAGAACTTTCGAAATTAATTAACAACCAAATATAATTGATCAAAGTTCCATACGTGGATAATGATATTAAGAATTTTGTATTAAAGGAGCACCTGATTATCAAATGTTAGCGCCTCTACTCCTGATACAAATATGATAATAGTATCAAAAGACTTTGCAGCAACCATTATGGAAGAACTATCCAAGCACAAGTTTAATCCAGTTATTGTAGGAAGAATTGGACAACCAGGGAAAGCTGGAGTTAGTTTTAACAATAAGATTCAATAGTAAAAAAAACAGAAAGTCGATAGAATAGAGTAATAAATAAAGGTTAAATGCAAATAAAAATACAAAAATAAAGTCAAAAGAAGAAAATGGAGTAATATTTTGTGCGCCAGATTGTAGTATAAAATGATCAAATACATGTTAAAATGAAAATATTTAAGAACATTAATTCATGGTCTTGAAATGGTTTCATGTTTTTAAATTCATTTTAATTAAAAAAGTATTATTTTAATGATTAAAATGAATCAACAGGTTAAAATATTAGGAACAGTCTTCGTGGCAATAGCAGTGTTGTCAGGTTTAGTTAGTGGAGCAACATTCCCATCCGCATTAGCTACAATCGAGGATACCCTGCTTTGGAGTATTGAATTGTTCAGATGAAAATAGAATAGGAGCTGGTCGAGATGGAGCAGCAGGACAACCTGGAACACCGGGTAGAGATGGAGTAGACGGTGAAGATTGAGCTGATGGAGCTGATGGAGCCCCGTGTCCAAATACAACTAACCTACATAATGCTAATTTAGACGGGGAGTTAGGTAGCGATCCGATTACAAGTCTTCCGGTACATAATTCAAATCATACTGCCGAACCAGTAGTCTGTGTACCATAGGTCAATTAACAAATAATGGATCAATAACTTTTTATTTTTTTTCTAAAAGACTAGAAAATTTGTCAGAATTTTGTTCACTTGAGAATTTGTTATAAAATTTGATCCTAACTAAAATATCATTTAATTTATCGTTAATTCTCTGGACCCAGTCCATGTGAGAATAGTTTTCAAAGCTTGCGCTTAAGTTGTGAAAGATAAAGATGAAAATCTTTATCTTTAACATGAATTTCAATTTTTCATACCTTATAATCTTCATCGTGTGGTTTCAACTTCGACAACCCCAATCATTTCCAATAATGATTCTGTATAAGGAAACTAAGCACATTCCTTGAGTGTGTGAGCAAGTAATCAATCATTACAGAATATCTATTGTGAACTCGTGAATGCAAGATGCAGGTGTAGATTCTAATCTCTCATTGTTTAGACTATAAATCGAGTTTTTTATTTGCTAGGTTAGAGGAATGTTAGAAAATCTATTTATGTCTAGCTGGAGTAACGGTTCAAGGGAAAAGCAATATGCTAAGCAGCTAATTGTAGATCCCTGCTGGTAAAATCAAACAAATAGAGCAGATATTTATTGTCATCTGACTACGCAAGGCTGTAACGAAAGAAAAATAGTGATCTATCTATCCTAACCCAGGCGGTCAATGATCAGACATACATCCTGTATCAACATTTTACTTTAAATACGAACGAACAATATGATTATATATAGAGGTTATTGCCTATAAAGATTAAGTGTGTCTCTAGAGACACAAAACATTTCATAATTAACCAAATATATTCTATGTATGGTAAAACTTATTTATATATCATAGCCCATATTTTGATTTAATCTAGTTATTCCAGACTATGAAGCGCCCTAGGAGGGCAGCTCGAGGTTAATAGACATAGATTTGGATGATTAAATGAAACTAATCGTTGTTGTTGTCAGGCTGTGTATTGGTTAATGATATTATAAGGTCTGTTTAGAGGTTAGATATAAAATTGATATAATAATGATGTCATGTCATATGAGGTCATGTCATATGAGGTCATGTCAGTTTGTATCAGCATGGCGACGAGTGTTTTTGTTTTAACTAATAGTCAAAACACGAGTTCTTTTCTATCAGTTAAATGTATCTACAAATAATCGGATAATGTTTCGCCTGACAAAAGAATTCCAGTCATTTCACCAAACAGATGACTTGTTTGTCTATGATTCAATCTAATTCCTTTCCCTTTCTCTTATTCTTGGTTGAATTGGTTAGTTAGTCGATTAAACGCAAGGCTCACGGGCTTCATAAAGTAGCCATATTTGCCTTATGGTCATTGGATTGAATCTATTAAAGGTGGGTGTTATGTGCTTGGATATCCGATAGACCAAAGCAGAGGTTCCTTGGACGTTCTATTTTCTTTTTTTCTGACACTTTTTATATCAAACCTTATAAATCAAACCGATATATATTGGACAATATTGTCATATATGTAAAATAACATTCAGGTATTCTTATTTGTTAACACATACATTATTTAGACAAAAAGGAAATAAATAAAGGAAATAGATCTCCTTCTCTAACTTTACTTTGATTCTTCCATTTACTGAGTTAGAGAACTAACATCTCTGTCTACTGTGCATATGATAACAAAGGGTTTGCCTTCTATGTCATGGAATGCTAAAGCGTTACCAGCAAATACATATGAACCTGCATTTACTGGAGAATCATTAAATTGTTTCATCAAAGATATTGCTACTTTGCCATCACCAAATGGAGCGTTTAATGGTTCACCTGTTTAGTTGAATTTGATCCGGTGTTGTATGATTGTAACACAATCCCTTCAACTGGTTGGCTTGCAGTGTATATTGCTATACCTGAATAGATCTTACCATGATCTCCTGGTGGAGATGCAATAACAATTTGATGAGCTTCGTGTCCCGGTAATGGATCTTGCATAGATTTAGTTGGGCACCAAAACCATCTTTATAATAATGTACTAAAGGCTTTTACTTTTGATTCATATCGTTTGGCAAGACTTTATAGGTTGATCTCTTGTATTACCTTGCTATTAAATATTAGACTTACAACTTGATATGTGGAAACTACTATTGCGACCTGCACCGCCCATCTTACGGCAGACGAGGAGTTTAATTAGGATCTTAAATCGCTATTGCGCTATTGTGAACTATAGACTAAAAGAAATTGACGTATTTTAATTGATGAACACGGTCTAATATTCCGTGTTAAAGGGGACGGAATGTGATAGTAGTATTAATAGGCACACTACATAATCAAAAGGTAATTAAAGCATTTACTGACAACCTTTATATGTAATTATTGTGCCATATTGGTAATGCTTAACAAGATCATCCTATTTCATGATAATATTCCATCATTACAAGAATCCATTGAAAGTATAAAACCAGTTGATTACTTGGTGTTGATAAAAGAAAGATGATTTTTCAGAAAGGAAATGTTAATTGAATATTCTAGTTAGATGAATAAGAAATGAATAAGTTGATGACGACATGGTAAATAGAAACAGTACAACAACAGATGAAAATAATAATACATATCTTTCACCAAATGTAGGTGGATTACAGGATAATCAAATAACCTTTGTTAATTTTTCCAATAATTACTGTGTATGTATAATTGATATAATTGAATCTACAAATAATACATATGATATATTAGAATCTAAAAAGATCAAACAATACTACTCTGTATTTCTCAATACTATGACCTCAATAATAAACCGTCATGGTGGTAAAGTAATTAAAAACGCTGGCGATAACTTGTTATATTATTTTCCAAGAACAATGAATCAACTCAATTATTTAGATTTTCAAGATGTAATTGAATGTGGATTGTCGATGATTGATGCAAAGGATCAGTTGGATCTGTTGCTGAATTTAAATGGCTTACCTCCTATAAATTATAGGATAAGTGCAAGTTATGGAAAAGTAGAACTAGCGATGGTAGCAAATTCTAGTAGTGGCGATATTTTTGGAACACCTGTAAACATATGTTCTAAAATAAATCATTTAGCATCATCAAATCAAATGATAATTCATACAGATCTTTATCAAGTCATGAAAGAAATGCCATATTTCGATGACTATGTATTTGAGGAATTAAATCAAAAAAAAGGTGTGGACCATTCGGAGAATAATAGGGATGCATATACGGCTTATTCTGTTCATCGAGTTGAAGATACCAATAAACAAAAAGAAATAGAAAACAAAATATTAGAATTGCACGCTGAACGTAAACGTATTAATCAAAGTAAAAATAACTCGTCTTTTAATATATTGTTAATAGATGACGACAAAGATATTCTTTTTACATATACAGCTATGATTAAGAACCAAGGCTTTACTATAACTTCTTTTTCGAATCCATATGAAGCCCTTAATGACTTTTCCACAACAAATCCATATTTGTACGATTTAATTATAATGGATATACGAATGCCAGGAATAAATGGTATTAAATTATATTCTAAATTTAAAGTTATGAATCCCAATGTAAAGATACTTTTTGTGTCAGCCCTAGATGCCGTTAACGAATTGTTAAGCTTATTTCCTGAAATTAAAGAATCAGATATTTTGAGAAAACCTGTAGAATCGCAACAATTACTAGATAAGATAAGCGCAGTAATAAGAAATTAGTTAGAGGACAAATTGACTTAAAAAGTCATAAGACAGATCTTTTATTTAGAGATTGTTCCGCAGCAAGATAGGTAGTTAATAGCGACGATCCATATTATTATTATTTTTGTAATAAACGACCTCAGGTTTTCGAGAAGCGTAATTAAGACTCTACTGATAACTGCAATGAAGACCTCTATATCATTCAGTTAAACTAAAGATCTAGACGCAAATTATCAGATTGTAAATAATGATATTGTAATTACTAATGATAACATTACAAATAATAGTATCCAAAGACTTTGCAGCAATCATTATGGAAGAACTATCCAAGCACAAGTTTAATCCAGCTATTGTAGGAAGAATTGGACAACCAGGGAAAGCTGGAGTTAGTTTTAACAACAAAAGTCAACATACTATAACCGGTCAGACAGTTTGATCAATTGCGAGGGTCTAAAAATAAAAAATATATTTAAAATCAATTACAGATTGAACGTATACCGCGATTACAAGTTGAAATTTAAATTTTTTTAAGACAAATGAAAAAATTCCAGTCATATCGCTCACGTATTTGCAAGCATATTATTAAGAATCCTTTAATCTTAATGACTCCAAATACTATGCCAAGTACAATATGTTTTGATGGGTCTGTTTGTTTTACCGTTCATATTTTAAATAGGACATTTTCAAATGGTAAATTCAAATAGGCAAACAGCTCTGACTTTGAGTTACATTGATATAATAAGTAGAATAAAAACTAAAATAATCATCTGCGATTAAACTGATAATTACTTATATATCATTGTAGTATTATGTTATAGCAGTTTTAAATTCGATACTTCAAATATATAATTTATATAATACTAAAATTAAGTATGAATTTTAGTATAAAATCTTTATTGATGATAGCAATCGTATATACCTTAGCAGTTGGAATTATACACAATCCATTTGTACAACCGGCATCCGCACAAACAGAAGTACCGGGAACAGATGCGATAAAATCCATTACAGGATTGCATGTACTTAATGATGATCCAGAGGAACAGGAAGAGCAGTTACAACAATATCAAGCTCCTGAAATAGTGGGCTTACTCGATGTAAATGAAGCAGTATCAGATGGTGAAGGCAACAGCAACAATGGTGGAAATGGAAACAGCGGAAATAATGGGAACAGTAACAATGGTGGAAACTTTAATGGAGGAGATGGAGGTTTCCTAAATGGAAATACAATTCTTAGTAACAACGGAGACAATGGCGGAAATGGCGGAAATAATGACAACGGAGGAAATGGCAACACCGGTATTTAAGTTATAATTTACCATAAGAACCTCTAAGCCTATCAAAATCCAATTTTTCTAACATAATTTGGTAATTGCTCTATTTCAAACACAACTGGCTTATTTTAACTCATTCAATTCTAAAAAATAACGAGCACATTCTTATGATTTAATCATGCAAGTCTTAATAGACTTGTATCATCAAGTATCAAAATATTTTTTAAAATAGAAATAATATTAATTTGTCAGAATTGAAGGTAACAGGTACAGACCATGAAAGAAAACATCGTGGTGAATCAGGTTATCAGGGCAGGTATTCTATAGCCCAATCTATCTATCAAGATGATGGCAATGTAGTAAATAATGGTTTTGCTATAGATAAGGAAAATGGAGAAAATTAGACAGGTATAATTATGGCGTTATTGATTGATGGCTTGCCTATAAATGAGAATTCTAAAATAAATTTAGGTCAGTCCGGACTGACAAAATTATCATAGGATATTTGTGCTAAATCGACCATTCCTGATATACAGTATTATTATATATATGTCAATGGCAATGGTTATTGATAATTAAATAATAAGTTGGAATATAGACATCTTTTATCTGCATGACTCCTCTTGATTACTCGATGTATGCGGAATCAGATAGAATACACCAATTAAGGCAACGGCGTTTCTTTATTCTTAGACATTGTTTGACTTCATCAATGACAGTGATGTCAAATAAAGCGAATTGGTCTCCAATTATGTTACCTTGATCATCTTTTCCTCATGGTACTGGCGAGGCTATCTCCCAGAGATTATTAAATACACTCTGTTTTTGATTTACACAGAATTTGGAATTACTCCATAGAATTTGATCAAGCAGAACATTTTTTTTATTCAAATAAGGTATCACACATATTATATCATCGGATAATTGAAAATTTTCTCTAATATTGTATAGATGTTTTATTTCACAGTATCTAAATAATTTTAAGAAAGACCCACTTTCTGTATTAGATTCTACTACCGCCCTAAATTTAATGCCTTTTTCTTGAGACAGTTCTTCTATATGAAGAATTACTTCTCTAAAATACTTCATAGTATAGGCAACCATGCTATTGTCCCAAACTATATTTAGTTCATTCTTAGGTAGACTTAAAGAATCTAAATAAATCGCTAATAAGATATCCGGATTGCGAACAATATCAGTCACCTTTGGCAAATTGTATTTAGATTTCTTTAATTGCCTAAATACATACTTATTCAGCATATTTCATTTAATTTACATCGTTTATAAACTTCCAATTCATAATTATCAAATAGCTAACCCTAAACTTTCACCATCAACAAGCTCGTTAATTGTACTTAATGTCCTTTATAAACAATACCGTGTTTTATGCAAAACATCTCCAATAAATTTTATAATAATTATTATAGGAAAGTAACAAATATAAACTAATTTTTATAATAATCTTATTTTACCATTTTTGGGGTATTTGGGGTTTTTGGTAATATTTTCCATGAACAAGAATTAGTAATGAACTTTATGATTTATAAAATATTAAACTTTTTATCAAATATTTATAATAAATTGCCACATTGTTTGAACTATAACAACATACTGTGTTAATATTCTAGTATATTAATACTATATATACGATGAAACAATCAACATCTATATTTGTAGTAGCAGTATTAGCCAGTGTAATGATTGCAGGGCTCTTTGCAGTCGCATACACCAATGTAGCAGATGCAAGAGGTAGCAATAACAACGGTGGAAACGGTAACAGTGGCAACAATGGTAACAGTAACAACGGTGGAAACTTTAATAACAACAACGGCGGCTTAGCCAATGGTAACACAGCTAACAGCAACAACGGAAATAACGGCGGAAACGGCGGAAACAACAACAACGGAAATAACGGCAACCAAGGCGGCTGTATCTTTAGCTGTTAAATAAGTCCTATTGGACTTATTTTTGATTTTTTTTAATACTAGAACACTGATTTATCAATATTAATTAATTCGAATACTACTATAATAGTGCGATAACAATTACAATTATATAAAATTATTTGAATTTCCTAACGATTATAGAACAATTTAAATATTATTTATAAGATTAGAGAATATGCGATTTAATGATAAATCTATCAAAAATCATGAACTACCTAGAGATTCTGGTCGTTCTATCAATATAGACGATTTTATAGTGGTAGGAACTACTAAAATGGATGAATATTCCAGGTTAACGATTTCCAAAGATATAAAAAAAGCATTTCCAGTTTCTCCAGGGGATTCTATCGTTGTTTACCAAAGTAGATTGGATCATGATAGATTACTATTGAAGACGCAGAGATTTAATGAGGTAGTACAAACCTGGGAACTAAGAAAAACAGGATAAAATTAGATTCGGACAATCAATATTACTTCTATTTTAAAAAATATTTTGATACTTGATGATACGAGTCAATTGGATGCCTATGCCACATTAATATATCATAGTGATAAAATTGCTTCAAACCTTTGATCAGCCAAAATTTTTGGTTTATGCTTTTAATTTTATTATCATGATGATTGTCTCTATCGTTGTTGATCAACTTTCTAAAGGAGATTGTAAGTAGGTTAAATAATCGAACAATTGTGTAATTGATCAGATTATCGCGCTTTTACTGATTTGATTCATCATTCGAAATATTTAATCTCTTTCTTCCGTTCTTAGATTTGTATTTATATTCAAGATAAATCAAAACCAAATGCCAATTAAGAACTTCTACCAGTATCCGGCTTTTTTAGATACGATAATTCCACTAACTGTTTCTCCTATTCATATTGGCTTATAATTGACTTTAGATATTACTCCAAGAAATAAATTCATTTAGTCGATAATTTTTTCCAAACATTCGATACGCAGGATTTTATTTATTTTTCATTTCCTATTGTAGCACAGTCACATCATGCTAATTAACTATAGCAAATTGCTATATGATCATATTTTGGTGTAAATCGGTTCTAATAACTTCTAGTAATGCACCAAAGTAAAAAAAATAACCATTACTAACCAATTTTATCTAATTATTAAATACGCCATTTCCCCCATTATTTCCCTTATTACTGTTAATTGACCGGTCATTATTGACGTTTCCATTAAATCCACTATTACCATTAAAGCCTGCGTCATATGGATCCGCAAAATATCCACATTGCACTAACGGTTGAATTTTTACAAAATCTGATTGGACATGTAAAACCCAACCATTATTACTGGAAGGATAGGATTCCAATACTTGATAGCTCGAACTACCCGTAAAAGTTACTTTGAACCCGCCACCAAGGACCATCTCATAGTTATTACAAGCTGCATAAACTAATTGATCTCCTTCGACAGAAAAATAATTGTCAGGACCTCGGGTAGCAATTTGTAGATTATTATTTAAAGAAGAGTTAGTATTCTCTGCGTCATTAGATGGTAAATTGTCTAATTGTATCAGGTTAGTTCCCATTTTTTTTAAGGAATGACGTCATCGTTTATCAAAGAGTTTATTTGAACAGTCGGATTAAAAAAAGTCATAGTAGATTGTCCTTCAACAATGACATTTGAAACAATAAATATCAATAATATTGAAGACAAAAATGTCCATTTTATTTCCATACTAAACATTAGATAAGATATTTGGCTATAAGAATAAAATTTAGGCATTATATTTCTAAATTCGATAAAATGATCAGATCTTTAATGGGTTCTGATTTCATACCCATTTTTCATGCAAGTGGCGAATCAAGAAACATCTTCATAGTGATGTACGAGCAAGTACCCATTTCGGTTGTACTATTGTTCTAGAAACAACTAAATTCGCACATATTGTATCGACTAAAAGGAGGAGCTATGCCAGTAAATGGCTATCTAAAACCTTGCCACATTACAACAATACATTTAAAGCTTATGAATTGGCGTGTTTAGTACTTTACTATAATATTTACATGTACTTTGATTTTAGTAATGATTAATAAAAGATATATATTTTAATAGAAAATAAAAATAAGGATTGTATAATATTGGAAGACAAAATCATTACTGAAAATGAATTGGGGGACTGGCGAAGGACTCATTATTCTTTTCAAATTTCAGATTCTGTAATTAATGAAGTTATTACAGTTATTGGATGGATATCTTCAAAACGAGACCATGGAAATGTACTTTTCGTCCAACTTAGGGATAGGTTTGGGGATATTCAAATTCTTGTAAAAAAGAAAGAATTGAGTGAAAGCATATTTGAATCCCTTAAAAGTCTAAAAGAGCATTCTTCAATTGCCATCAGGGGCAAAGTTGTTGAACAAAAGAATTTGAGCAAGGGTTTTGAAATAATCCCTGAAGAGATCAAAATACTGTCCGTTTCAAATAAACCCGCTCCATTCCTTACCCAATCAATTTCCTCAATCGGTATTGACACTAGGTTAGACTTGAGGGCTATAGATTTAAGAAGAAATCATCTTCAAAATGTATTTAAAATAAGGAATACTATTCTAAATTCTATTCGAGCATATTTAAATGACAACTATTTTGTTGAAGTTAATACACCCAAAATGATAGCCACTGCTACAGAAGGAGGTGCTGCATTATTCCCTATCTTTTATTATGATCGGGAGGCATTTTTGGCACAAAGCCCACAATTGTATAAAGAGCAGTTGACCATGGCTTTTGAAAATGTATTTGAAATAGCTCCAATATTTAGGGCTGAACCTTCTAGAACAAACAGACATTTATCTGAAGCAATGTCAGTTGATGTGGAAAAAGCGTATATTGACTATACGGATATGATGGATTACTTGGATAATTTGATTCGATTTATTATTCAAAATATCAACGATAAAAATCAAGTGGAACTTGATAGCTTGGGAATTAAACTTCCTAATATGGAAAGGCCATTTAGACGAATTACATATTCGCAGCTCGTACAAGATTTACAAAATAGTCACAAATATATCCGGTGGGGAGACGATATTGCGCCAAAACTGCTCAAGGATCTTCTTGGAGATGAATTTTATTTTATTACTGATTGGCCTGCTTCTACTAAACCTTTCTACGTGAAATCAAAGAAAATGGATCCGATGAGTGAGCCAAATAATGGAGAAGATCCTCGTGTACTAAGCGAATCCTTTGATTTAATGTATGGAAGTCTTGAGTTATCATCGGGTAGTACTCGTATCAATAATAAGGATGATTTAATGGACAATATGAAAAAAAAGGGCCTAAGTCTTAAAGCATTTGATTATCATCTCAGGGTTTTTGATTACGGAGTACCCCCGCACGCCGGCTTTGGACTCGGGTTAGAAAGGCTATTGATGGCCGTATTAAAACTAGACAATATTAGAGACGCGACCTTTTACCCAAGAGACATAGATAGGCTGACCCCATAGTAGAACGTATTAAAATAGATAGATATATCGAGCTTTTTTCACTCTTACAGTCCAGTACCTCGAATTATGTAAGTCATAATCGAATTTGTATTCTGTAAGACATTCAACAAGAAATATGTTCAAAGCATCATTCTACTATCATTAAAACTTCTTCACTATGTTTAAAACAAATAAAATAATAAAGATCAAACTGTTCAAGTTTCTAATTTATCCTTATGAACAGTACTAAATATCCTCGGTTGTTCTTTTTATAAATAAACAATCATGTTTTTGTAAATGATAGAATAATCTTTTCCACTTAGGTAATAGTTGTTAACACAGTTCAATCTTTTATTCCTAATGACATTATTCTTAGAGTCCTCTTCTTAATTCCGTTTCTCCTAGTGTTATGGTAAGCTCAATAAAAGATGGTTCTCCTAATGATACTTTTAAAGACAAGTTTAAAAAATCAAAATCACATCAATAATACATTTGCTTTGATTGAGAATATTCCATCGTTATTGTTCTCATAATGAGATAATGAAGAATCTTCCGTCCGCAATCAAATCACATCCTCTATCGCTCATCAAGCTCACTAATTGGTATTAATGGCCTTTATTTACAATAACATGATTTATGCAAAATTTGTGTAGTAAATATTACAATTAATAACATATTATTTAAGTAAATAATAGTTAAATCGTATAATAATTACATTTTACCGTTCTTGGGGTTTTTGGGGTGCTTGGACAAAAAAACCATTTATATTAAAATTAGATTGAATAATAAAGGTAGTAATTTTATAAATATCGCGCTTTTTATGTTAATATTTACAATAAATCGTCCAGTTGTTTCAACTATAGCAATATTCTATGTTAATATTCTAGTATATTAATACTATATATACGATGAAACAATCAACATCTATATTTGTAGTAGCAGTATTAGCCAGTGTAATGATTGCAGGGCTCTTTGCAGTCGCATACACCAATGTAGCAGATGCAAGAGGTAGCAATAACAACGGTGGAAACGGTAACAGTGGCAACAATGGTAACAGTAACAACGGTGGAAACTCTAATGGTGGCAACGGTGGTGCATTCAATGGTAACACAGCAGGTAGCAACAACGGAAACAACGGCGGAAACGGCGGAAACAACAACAACGGCGGAAACGGCAACCAAGGCGGCTGTTTCTTTAGCTGCTAAATAGGTCCATTAAGGACTTATTTCTTTTTTTTGATTCTTATTTGATCCCCTTAGTTTAGCGTTTAATAGATATACATACTTTTTGTACCTTAAACAAGAATAGAAGATATTAGCATGCGGCTCTCCGACAATTGTATCCTTAGATAAGTAAGAATGAAGATATATAATGCTTTTCAGATACACCGTTATATTATAGCAAATTGCAATTTATTACATTAAGAGCTTATCCCGAAATTATATTTCTATATATGAGTGTGCAACATGAGAACTGTACCAATCCAAGATAGTATTCCACCTCCCTCTCAATCCTTGTAAATAATTTTCTGAATCTGTTGTGCCATGAATTTGTTCTCTCAACCATTCATTTTTTGGAAGAATACGTGATACGATTTGGTATCACGTATTCTATTTTTTCTTTTCTTTTTCTTTTTGATTGGTATATTCAACACACATCCTCGTTTGATTAGTTTCGGTTCTTATTGTTCAGAATTGTATCCTTTATCTAAACATTGATGTCGGCCCCCCTCCCCCTTAATACAGCATTAGCAACTACATCGTTTACTAGGTTAATGTCGTGAATGTTAGCAGAGGATATAACAACAGACAGTGGTATGCCTCTCTTGTCTGTTTGAAATGTCTTTTTGCGCCCAGTTTGCTCTTATCCGCCGGATTGTATTCAGTAATCGCCCGTACAGGTGACTTTATGACTATAGAATCAAGTGATACCCATGTCCAACGGATACTGACAAAATTATCTTAGATTTTCAATAGTTTAATCCAAGTCTTTTAAAAACATTCAGTTTATACCACGGGCACTGTTAACTTAACGAAAAATCTATAGCTTGAAGATGCTCTATTTCAATTATGGTTATCAAAAGAAACAGAACACCTTCAGAGTACATAGGCTATGGTCTGTATTTGTACTTTCTTGGTTTATCATTGAGGAACGTGGTCAAGGCTATGTCATGTCTTCATATAGTGAAAAGAAGTCATGTTGCAATTTGGAAATGGATTCAAAAATTTCGTCATAGAACGATGTCATCAACCAGAAGGAGAAGTAAGATATCAGAATACATTGTAGATGAAACCATATTACAGGTTGGACCCAAATACATCTGGCTATGGGTAGCAATTGAACCAGAAAACGGTCAAATTCTCGCACAAGATATAACTCAAGAAAGAAACATACTAGTTGTCGAACGCTTTCTGTCAGGTGTTGTTAGATACTACGGAAATCATCCTGTTTCCACAGATGGTGGTACATGGTATCCACAAGCCTGTAAGTTTCTCAAAATCGACCACCACATACATTCTCCTCTAGAGAAAAGCCTTATTTAAAGATCAATGCAATACATAAAGGACAGAACAGAAAGTTTTGACGACTACTTTCCATGTAAAAAAAGGACTGTAATCTACAGGACGTGAAAAATTGGCTCAATCTATTTGTCAAATATCATAACAAGGAGATGATAAACGCTTAAGTTAACAACGCCATACCACGCCTCATTTCTTCTATGACACGATGAACATGAACCATATTATTTAGGAAGCATTTCCCTCCGATCCCCTGTTCTCAGAATACGAAATTTCATTGAGCACTTTTCTGGGGTTCAATGGTCCTCCTACAGTTTTGGATAGTTATTCTTGGGATAGGATGTTTAAACTCACTCATAAGATATTGGGAACTTTCTGTATAATAGGAATCTTTCTTATATTTTTATTATTGAGGGTACAGATCACAAATTAGCAACTGGATTATTGAGATACATCTCTATATAATTTTGGGATAGGCTCTAAGTGTAAGTTTTCTTACATAAGATGCTTGACAAGGTTACCATTAGATTACGCACTTGGGCTTAGGCAATTCAAATCTGATTTCATAGAGGAATGCAGTATTTTACCGAAATCCATCGAATAGGATTCATTCTTTTTGTTGCTATTTGTATAGGATGGCGTCCTACCCTAATACATCCAAAGGAACAGATGGTTAAAGATTTAAAGAATTGTAAGTACAGCAAAATTAATTGATTTAAATATAATTGTGCTTTATAATTAACGACGGCTTATTGGGCTTATAATATGTTGACAAATAATCAGAATTTGTGTCACCAGACACAATACTAGAAGTAATTACCCATTATATAATTATACTGTGCGAAACTTGTTTATAAATAATTCGAACATTAAAGTATAGGACGCTACGTTGCTATTAATCTGCCTTATGGCAAGAAGCAAGAATGAAGTTCGATTGTTGTGAACTTGGTTTGAGCCAGAATACCGATTTAGTTAATCTCTCTTCTTTGTTTATTAATGACCTAAGCATAAAGGTGATATATTAGAGCAACAGGCAAGTCAAGCTTAGAACGATTCACTTATTATATTTTGTTCAGTCTTAAGTGACGTCTATCAATTGATTTGACTGCGTCCTTTAATGACAACAACTGCTGCATCATTCGTATGGAATTAGATGTCCAAGCATAGAGATAGGAATTTGTAAATGGTGGTAAACCATGGGAAACAATTACCTTAATTATATAGTTTGGCAAAAGCAATGGAATGACAACTCATTGCTGGCATTACCTGATTTGGGTCCATAAAACTAAATCAGGGGTATGTTTTGCGAGAAATCAATTTTTACAGTTTGCGTCAATAGAGATTAATTTCACTGTCGAAAAGTCAATGGAGTCAGGATTAGATACAGCGTCTAGATAGATTCATGCTCGATTTGTTTCTGTGTTTGGTTCGGGTTCCAATTGTGGCATAGATCTTAATTCAACAGGGATACTAAAGGTAAAAGTACTGCCAATTCCGTTCTGGTTGTTTGATCCCCAAATTTTACCTTCATGTGCTTCTATTATGTTTTTTGAAATGTATAGTCCCAAACCAGTTCCACTATCTGACCTTGAAATGAACTTTTCAAATAGATGATTCATTACCTCAGGATTAATTCCATTACCCTTGTCACAGATACTTACAATTACTTCTTTACCGCCCTTTTTCATCAATACTGTTACAGTTACTTTTCCTTCTTTAGTAAACTTTCTTGCGTTATTTAACAAATTTAATAACACCTGGGATATTCTAGCCTTATCTCCTTCTACCAAGATTGATTGATCAAGAACTTCTTTTGACTTAGTTTCATTGATGAAATTGCAATCAATGTTTATAAGTTCTTCTTTTTTTTCAGAATTCGTGGTAAAATCCTGGATGGTATTTTTAATAAGATCCACAAAATCAAATCGTGAGGTATTAAGATTTAATACATGACTATCTATTCTAGAGACATCCAAAATATCGTCGGTTAGCTTTTGCAATTTCTTTGCGTTTCTATATATCACTTTAATGTCGTTTTTCAATTCGAACTTATCGATCTCGCTAGTGTTATTCTGAAGGGTGCGATTGATCAAATCAGAAAGCCCCAGGATGGGCTGAATTGGCGTGCGTAGTTCATGGGCAGCTATGTTAATAAAATCATCTTTGAGTTTTTCGTTTTCCTGTAATTTTTTAAGATTTTCTCTGATTAATGAATTAGCCTTTTTCAGATTATTACTGTATTGCATGCTTGACATTATAAGTGCAATAATATTTACAAAATATCCTACGTCTTTAAGAACATGTGCCATATTGTGAGCAGTATCAAAAGACATGGCTGAAAAGGACATGACGACCTGTGTAAAAATATCAATTACAAGATACAAGACAAGTCCCTTATACACAACATCTTTTTTTAGATAGAGTTTTTTCTTGTAAAAAAAGAACAATACCAAACAGAATAGTATTAGAGGGGGTATCTGGTACGGCCTATGTACTGAATAATCATCCAAAACAGAAGCGGGATAAACCAAAAAAAGTGAGCTTAGAGCCGTCACTATTGCAATAATCCCCAAAATGGATATATAAAAAATTATACCATCTTTGTTTTCAGTAATTGCTTTTTTTTCAATTTCTTCTTGAGTGTTTGATTGTGTTCCTATATCAGACGCTTGTTCTATTTCTTCTTTTTGAGATAGCGATGAATATTTTAAAATAGCAATTAAGAGCATTGCACCAAGGAAGAAACGCCCAGCAAACCAAGTTTGAGGAATAAAATACTTTATGAATAATATATTCTCTATTAAAGCAAGAGATACTATAACATGGAACAAATCAATAGAAACACTAATGAAGAACCCTATACCAACAAAAAGACTAAATCTATCTCGTAGAACCCTATAGCGCAAAATGTAATAAAGGGATAGTGCCGAGCCCAGTATTACTGCAATTAATTCGATGTAAAAATGATGTATCTCTGAAGTAATCCATATAGTAGGGTCTAATGAGATGGCCAAGAATAGAGATAGCAGTAGAGATGGCAAAACTACTAATTTAATTAGACTGGATAAAATTGAATCCTGGGAAAAAATATGAGTGAGATTTTTCAAAAACATCATCTTTAGACAATCATAAAAAGTGTGAGAAAGTATTCGACAGGCTAGGAAATCCCATTAGTCTATTTGTTATGAATTCAAGTCCTAATTTGTTTTCTATGCAAAGGACGGTAAAAATTAATGAATCCAATATTGGTCAAATTACCAACGATTGGCTTGGGATAACTTCCTTTTTATGATCGATACAAACTGTTCACCGCTTAACGGTTTTCTCACAATTTCAGTCATTTTTATTTCAGGCAATGCTTCCACGAACTCGCCAACTAGATCCAGAGCAGTTACAAAAAGAATATTCAAATATGGATCTATAGCTTTGAACCTGTAGAATAGCTTTATTCCGCTCACCCCAGGCATTCTTATATCCATAACTACCAAGTCATAATTATGTGAATTTTTTTTTGCCAGGTTTTTTAGAGCTTCATTAGGATTTGAATAAGAATGTACTTGATATCCTTCCCTTTTTAACAGCGAATGATATGTGTATAGAATATCTTCTTCATCATCTATTAATAAGATATTGTACTCTTTGTTTTCTATTTTGTTAGGTCGCTTGATTTCATCTGAATGGGCTTTATACTTGAGGACTTCACCTTGTTTGTTTGTGATCAGTATTTCTCTATTATCCATTATTGAGTAATGGGAATTAACATTTTTGCTAACCCCTTCCAATGATAGTTTAATCTCAGATATTTCAAATTCTTTACTAAATGTTGAATTGATTAATAAAGTATGCAAGTTCTTACCAATTACTAATCCATTTGATTTAGACAAGCTGTTTATTTTGGCGCATTCATTTACTACCGAGCCAAATAAGTCTACTTCCTTGTTATTAGAGCCCAGAGCAACTTCTACTAACCCGTAATTCATACTAATTCTATAATTGATTGGAGGCAAGTTTTCTTCTGCCAGTTCTTGATTCAAAGGTTTGTTTGATTTAATCATTGAACTGCTGCAATCAAAAACATCTTGCAAGGCCAGTTGATCACCAAGATTTGATGTTTTTGGAAAGTAAAAAAACAAATTATCTCCGCTATTTTTAATAATTTTCCCATGGTATTGATTAAGTATGGTACTCATCGAATTCAGAAAAAGTGAATAATATTTTCTTAACTTTTTAGGGTCCTTTATTTTTGCAGTTTCTTGAGTGGAATTAATTATATCAATAAATCCTATACAATATTGTTGTGTGAAATTAATAAAATTTATTTGTTCTTGATTGCTTTCTTTAGTTAAACTATTTGGATCAGTATTTGATCTCGGAATATCTGTGCTGGAACTATTGAAAGCATTTTCAAGGTTATCATCCTTATCGTAATTAGATAGATTGTTTAAGCTATCTATCATGTTTATATAGATAATATAGATCATGTACTATTTATGGTTTTTGTTTAATATTGCAAATATATGCCAATATCATTCTATAATATTCGTTTTAGCGAAATACTTGAAATTTTGGTCATTGTAGTTCAATAAACTAAGTTATATAGCTTATTGAAACAAAGTTTAAAAATATTACTATTGCAAAACTATAATACTATTAGAAGTAGGATCACAAAAATGAAGACAATGGTATTACACATTCCGGGTTTGTAAGTATTGCACGGATGAAGCCGGGCCCGTTAGTTGATGACACACAATCCCATCACCAGCATTATTTCATAAGGTCGGCAATTCTTTTTAATAATTCTTCGAGTTCAATAGGTTTTTGGATAAATAAATCCCTATTTAATTTATTATAATCTTTTTCTCGAAATTGTTGATAATATGCCTCGCTAGCAGTCAAAAAACATACCCTAATGTTATTGTCTATTTCTTTTATTTTCTTGTACAAATCAAAACCATCTATGTATGGCATCTTAATATCAAGAAGTGCAATATCGTAGTAATTTACCTTGAATTTTGACAAAGCTAATGTAGAATCATTAAAAACGTCCACTTCAAATCCATGAATTTCTAGGATCCGTTTAAAAGACAAAGTAATGTCATCCTCATCATCTACGATAAGAATTTTTATTTTATTTTTTTTATTTTTCATTTCATGTACTCACTCCGGAATTATTTTGAATCAAGTCGGTCTTAATTAATGGGATTCTAAAAGAGAAAGTCGCACCTTTCCCATCTTTATTATTTTCGGCCCACATATTTCCGCCATGAGACTCAATAATATTCTTTGAAATGTACAATCCCAATCCAGTCCCTTGAAACGATCTAGTAGAAAATTTACTAAAAAGATGATGGAAGATTTCTTCTGAGATCCCACTTCCAGTATCTTTAATGATTATTTCTGCGTATCCGTATGCGTGTGCACTAGATCCATTTGATATCTTAAGCGTTATCCTGATTAATCCATCTTTTTCAATGAATTTTATAGCGTTATCGAGCAAATTTGAAATGACCTGAATAATTCTTTCCTTATCAGCATGAATAAGAGCATCCGGCCCTAAGACTTCATTCTGTAACGTATAGTGCAAATTTATATGCCGTTTATAAGTAGGTTTTTTAACTGCCTTGTGTAATCCTTTATGACGGTAGTTAATAAATCGTTTAAGTTAAAATTTCTTCATGTAATACAAGTTTGTTACTTTCGATTTTAGTAACATCCAAAATATTTTTTATCAGAACGTTGAGTCTTTTAGCGTTCCTATAAATCGCTTCTATAGATTCATTTTTATTTATATCATATTTTAGTAAATTTGCAAAAGTCAAAATACTTTGTGTCGGAGTTCTTAGCTCATGAGCAGCTATATTAACAAACTCATCTTTTGCTTTGTCGGCCAGCCGCAGTTTTTTTATGTATTCTTCTTTAAGATTGTCTGCGTCTTTTAGTTTTTCATATAGTTCGGTTTGTTTCCACAATGTTTCAAAAATGGTAACAAATGATATAACATTTGGTTGACTTGTAGAATAGATTGCTGAGCCAACTGCTTCGGTAAAATTCTGCTGGGTGTCATTCTTTAATTCCACTATCAGCGAGTACTTTTCATCTACGACTAGTATATTTAACCTCGCATCAAAAGGCGATTCGATACGCCTAACTTCAATATTGTCCTTTTGACTTAGATCGTCGATCTCATTTTCTACATTACTAAAGGACGGGGTAATTATTCTTATTTGTACATTCCTATTTGCAGCGTCTATTAAATACGGCATTATTCCGTCGTTTTCCTCCCTCAGAAAAACAGTGGAAGTTGTAAGAATAAGCATTATTTCAGTAACACTGGATTTTAAAACATCAGAATAAATGCTTTTTATTTCAAAGGGATTCTTAATGACATCTACAATTTCGGGAACGATGCCCTTCTCAATTTCGTCAATTTTCTCTAATGCGGAAATAGATTTGTCCCACAAGTTCTCAAAAAAGAAATTGTGTTGTTCTACAACTGCCTTTGAATTACTGTATACCACTTGAGACAATAATTGTAAATTTTTCATCGTCGCTGATGCAATATACTCATTATCATTTACTGCAAAATTTCCTTTTAATCCTGGTAAATGATGTACTGCAGCTATCTTCAATAATTCCTTGCAAAAAGCAATATTTTCTTTAGTTACTTCCGTAATAAACCTGCATTTTACATTCCTTTTCTTCAAGTCAAACATTTCTTTACGAAAAACTTCTATGCCAATTGCGACTGAAGGCCAGTAGTGGTCTGCACAAATTAAAAGACTGTGTGTGGAATTATTTAAGACATTGAGGATTATTTTAGTGGCCTTTTCTAATCCTTCGGCAGTACCTATTCCCTCCATCTTATCTAAAAAGTTATGCATACATATTAATTTTTTATATAAAATGGTATTAAATGGTTTAGATTGCTCTATATTGACAACTATATAAAAAATTACGAGAAATTGTAGTATAAGGATATAGAATCCAAATATGGTGAAGATTCCGGTTATTCCTTAAAAAGAATTTAGTTATTATCCCTTGTTTTCATCAGGAATAGTTTTATCAACCGGTGCCAACGCATGTTACTATTAAAGGAATAATTGTATTACTATTTCATTATTATTTTTACATTTGATAGCTAAACTTAACTATTATGAAAATTTTAAATATCTGATATTCTATCATAAATACAATATCGTGAAATACTTCCAGTTCCGCTCAATTAGCAATAGGTGCATAATAAATGCATGAGCGAGAATTTCATGAGAAAAACGGAGACTTGAGAGATAAAAGTTCCCATGGTGAAAGCACAGGGGGCTCTAGCGATGACACTTCAAAATCTATCAACATCATAAAAGGAATCAAGTCGAACGGGGAAAAGACAGAGGTTATCTATGGAAGTGAAAAAACAACCAAAATGATCTTAATGGTTCTTGATAATACATCAATCAAGTGGGATAATTACACAAACTCCCAAGGACCTTCCATTGGAATGGGGATCAATTCGATAAGGAAGGGTTTTCATGATGCCTATAAAAGGGGCGTCTTAATACGTTTTATTACAGAGATAAATAACAGTAATTTACATTATTGCGAAGAATTCATGAAAATTGCCGAACTGCGTCATCTCGATAATGCAAAAGGCGGAATGGCAGTAACCGAAAAGGAGTATATAGCTACTGCTAATCTACAAGAAGCACAGCCGGTTGCTCATCTCATATATAGTAATGTTAATAGTAATGTTAAGGAATTGTTGAACAACAAGAAGAGGTTTTTGAAAGCCTCTGGGACAAAGCTATTCCTGCTGAACAAAGGGTTAGAGAAATTAGAGAAGGTTATCAAAGAATATCCACAAAGGTAATTGACGACTGGAATGAGATTTATAAAAAGATCAACAATTTAGCGGAGACATCAGAAGAAGTGTTAATTTGTTCAGATATTAGCATGCTTAAATTAGCATATCAGTCGCTTTTTGACGTGTACCAGAAAATAATGGACAAATATGACAAAAAGTATCATGAGGGGATTAGATGGATAATTTCTGTAAATGGGAAAGAAGACATAGAGTTAGTGAGATTGTTCATGGATATCGGAATTAAAATAAGAAATATAAAAAGTCTCCCCATAGTTAACTTTTTAGTTACAAATAAAATACTCCTCTCCAATATCGAAAGCGATCATATTACAACTGATAGTAAGCAAATAAAAAATATGCTAGTTAGTGACGATCCTTTTTATATTAAACATTATTCATCAATCTTTGAAGATTTATGGAAAAACAGTACCGATGTAAAGGATATCATTAATGATATCGATAGGGGCTATGATCCAGAGAGAATAGATATTCTTTCAAAGTCCAAGAATGTACACAATCTTTATCAAACAATAATACGTTCCTCCAAAAAGGAAATAATGATTATTTTTCCATCGCCTGGAGCCTTTATTAGACAGCATAAGGCAGGCTTGGTTTCATCCATCTTTGAATCGGTAAAGAATAATAATACAAAGTTAAAGGCATTAGTGCCTTCTGATCGTAGAATATCTTTGATTATACAAGAACTCAAAGCTGACAAAGATCTATTGATGTCAAAACCTTCTGATATTGAATTTAGAATTATTGAAAACTTTTTAGAGACCAAGTCAACTATTTTGATTGTAGACAAAAGAGTTTCCTTGGTAATGGAGTTAAAAGATGATTCTAAGGATTCATTTTATGATGCTATAGGGTTATCAACTTATTCAAATAGCAAGGCAGGTGTTTTGTCATATGTACTTTTCTTTGAGAATTTATGGAATCAAACCGAGATTTCGATGAAGTTAAAAAAAGCCAATGAGAAATTAAAGGAGAGTGAAGTACTTCAAAACGATTTTATCCACATTGCTGCTCACGAACTGAAAAATCCATTACAGCCAATCCTAATAATGTCTGAAGTAATAAAGTCTATTCTAGAACAAGATGTACTTCATGATGGCAAAGGCGAGATAAAAGTCACTCGGGCCCATTTAAATGAATTATTAGATATCATTATTAGAAATACTAGAAAGCTTTCAAAACTAACCAATAATGTCACTAGATATAACTCGAATTGAGTCTAATTCTCTTAGACTAGAGAGAGAATTAATTGATATTAGAAAATTCTTATCTGAGAGCGTTTTTGATTTTAACAATCAACTTAATATAGACAGTAACAAGTATCTCCAGGATTCTCAACGGGATGATGAGAAATTGAAAAACATTAATCCTAGACTGTTATTTTTGGAAGACGAAGTTGGGGATTCATTTAATAATTCTAACTCAAAGATACCAGGTTATTATGTTGAGATCGATAAGTCTAGGATTTTACAAGTTCTTACGAACCTCATAGATAATGCTCTAAAGTTTACTGATGAAAAAGAACAAATTATAATAAATATAGAAAAATCTAGAACAGGAAGTTTGGATTTTGTAAAAGTTTCTGTGAAGGATACATGGAAGGGTATCGATTCGGAAATATTTCCTAAACTATTCTCAAAATTTACTACCAAATCAAGTAAAGGAACAGGATTAGGATTATACATTTGTAAAAACATAACAAAAGCTCATGGTGGTCAAATCTGGGCCCAGAACAACTTGAATGAAAAGGGAGCTTCTTTTGTTTTTATAATTCCATTATCACCTAAATGCCATAATTTTGGAGAGTGAACTATTTTTAATATTGTAATGATATATGGCTTCATTCATAACAATATAATCATATTAGTATTGAATGTCTTTGAAATAAATTTTTTGATCAAGAATTATTGATTACTGATTGAACGGTCTGGTTTAACTTATCTAACGATACAGGTTTGTTAATAAATTCATCGATTGAGATCCCCTCATTCAATTTGGAAATGATTTCTGATTTCGATACATCTTGTGCAGTAACAACAATCACCTTTATATTCGGATTAATTTTTTTAAACTGATTAATCAACTCATAGCCATTCATATTGGGCATACGTATATCAGTCATTACTAGATCATATTTTGAATAATTCACTTTAAATTCATCTAATGCCTTAAGAGGATCCGCAAAAGTCGAAACGGTCAGTCCTGATATTTCCAATGCCCTCGTATAAACTACAAGTAAATCCATTTCATCATCTATAATTACTATACAGGATTTTTTTTTGGAATCGGGTGTTATATTCTGCGACACTGTCTAATAGATGTGTATAATGGTTAATATATAAAAATATTCAGATTTATCATGGCAAATATTAAATGAATTGCGATATTGATCTATATTCGAAGATGACAACAACCCTCAAAGAGAATATAGGCTTAGATTACATAAATATAGATGCGGAATGAGTATGTTTAATCTGATAGAGGATGCATAACGATAAATTTGTTGATTAAGAACTTTTGTGCTTACATTATATCATCGTGATAAATTTAGTATGATCCATGTCATACGGATGACGGAAAATTTACTAAAAATGATTAAAAAGATACAGTTTGTGAATATGGTATCTGTATTATAATTAATTTTGTGTTAATAGTGTAAGGTCCTAATTTCATGAGAATATCTATATTAGAATCGAAGCTTAGTAGCAAAATTGGCTTCAGAATCGATCCTAAAATATTCCTAATTGGATTTTTAATAAGCTTTTAATTTAAGATTTAAGAGAAATTAATTCTTTGATACTTTGATATATTATGCATTTTAAGAAAATGAATCTTATTTAAACTCACCTTTATTACAGGTTGAGGAGTGCAAGAACTTGTAGGACGCTAAGATCCATTCCTAAGCAAGCCAATACTTCCATAATTGCTTCTGCACAGTTCTGTTCCTAATATTTGGAATTAATACTCCAACAGTTGCATATAGACCGGGCTACACAAATGTCCCCTCCTGTTGCAAGTGGACCTAATCCTAATGCTACTCGAAGGTCAACTAGTATGGCTTTCATCTTATTCAGTAATAATTCATTCACATGCTGTTGGGTCAACCGGGGAATAGGTGCATCTGGATCAACTCCATTTCTATTTGTGTTGTTATCATTATACTAGGTTAGGTACCATGATCTTTTTTAGTGATAAAGTTCAGGTATTTTTTATCAATACATAAATTCAGAATTAGCATTGACTAGTTTAATGTAGTATATTTCACATCAACTTTTAACATGAACAAAAACCAAACCAAGTTGGCAATTTTGTCAATATTTTTAGCAGCTGCACTTTTTGGTTCAACAATAACTATAGGCGAGAACATGGCTTCAGCTTCTAAAAAGAAATCTAATGAAGCAGTAGAGGGAATAGGACAATCTTCAGGCACAGCACAAGATTCAACATGCTTTTCTGAAAGTGGAACTGCCTTAGCATCATGTAATAATGTTGCATTGTCATTTAACCTAAATGATGGTAACAACGCAGCAGGTCAACAATAAACTCCTTTTTTTTATTTCCTTAGTCTATTTAGTTAATTAATAATTTATACCATAGTTTACAGAATAAGGGGATAGATTAATTCTTATTTTTTTTATCGGAATCCCGTTACGAATGATAAAAGAAAGAAGTAGGTATAAGACGCATCTTCAACTGCAAGAAATAATTTTTTATTATTTCATAGAAAGCATATATAATAATTGCAAAAAAATAGGATTGAATCCACTAATGTCATTGAATGGATACACGACTTACTTGAATTTGATCCTCCACTCCCTACTGAAAATTCCAACTATGTTACTCCTGAATTTAAACTCGATATCGATGAACAAAAAATGTCTCTGTCAGAAATAAAAAAAAATCGCACTCTTGGGAGTCCGAAGCCAAGTTGATTGATAGAGAAATTCAAGTTCCCTTTATTTCTAAAATAAACAGCTTCACACAACAAAAAAAGTCAAATGTTCAAAACCTAGACTCACTCAAAGCAACTACAACAAGAAATAAGATATTTAGAAGAACAAAAAAATATTCTAGCATCTAAAATTACCAACCTTAAAAGAAAAGAAAGTATTTCTTTGACCTACTTAGACTGGAATAAAAGCATAAAACAAGAGATATTTTATCTATATGGCAAAAAACTAGAAGTCAGCAGCTTTGTAAACATGTTTAATGATTTTAAATACTATGATTATGATGCCCATCAAGTAGTAAAAGAATACAAACAAATTGAATCACTAAGATATGGAAAAGAAGCTATCAAGGTATTGTTGAGTCAATTAGAAAAACTCGCGACGACCTACTAGGTGAGTTAGAATCCTTAGAAAAGAGAGAAAATTATGCAAGACAGTCTGTAAATGTTCTTATAGAATTAGACCACGCCGGTTTTGGACATAAAGAACAAGCAATTAAAAGATACAGTTATTGAGATATCGTCAGTAAATAATATATCACGGATTGAGACGGGAAAAAAACTCGTTAAAGACATCGAAAGTCAATCCGATGATAAACTTGGATTCGAAGCCAGGATAAACGAAATAAAGGAGGAGCTTAAGAAATTGGAAGATGAAGTCCCAGGTTACAAAGAACGTTTGCAGTCGCAAGTTAATGCTTTTGGAGTATTACAATATCTCTATAAATTTGGTGTTACCGACGATGATATTATTAATATGAGTCATATTGTAACGGCTTATTTAAATGGAAATATAACTTTTAATCCTGATTTGCAATCTGATAGTTTAGTTGATGAAAATAAATTAAAAAAAATAGGTTATAGGACGATTGCGCCGACATCAATTCCTAACAAATCAATGTCAATTCCTAAGCAAGCCAATAAGTCAACAATTGCTGTAACACTTAATCCTGCTTCATCTAATATTACAATTAAGGCTTCAACTGTTGCTAATAGACCAATTGCGGCACAAATTTCAGCTGTTGTTGCTGTTCCTAGTAAACCTAATGCAATTGCTATATCAGCTCTTACATCAGCAGGTAATGCATCTAAACATGCTTCGCATACTGTTGGACTGATTGGTGGGAGAGGTGTTTCACCGTCGCCGTTTGTGTTGTTATCATCATTACCATTGTTACTTCCGACAATTACATCGCCGCTGCTGCCAACTGAACCTGTGCCATCACATCCTACTACTACAATAACACATTCTAAACTTTGTCCGATATCATCGGCGTTTTGAATGTTTTCAAATACGGATGCGTATGCGTTCATGTTTGAATTCATATTCGTTTGTAGATTGAATGACATCATCAACAATGATGCGAATGCTACTACAGTCAAGTACATTTTTACTTTGGGTGTATTATTTCTGGATTTATTGTTCAATATCTATCAAGGGAGCATATCAAATATATAATAAAAGAGGTATCACTAACGGTATCCTGAATTTGTTCCGCTAACAAAAACCAAAAAATGGCTGCTTAATTAATGAAGGTTAAGGTTTTCGTTGTTGTTGTATGATAACATCCGTTTAGTTTTTAACCAAATAAAAATTTAATGAAATCACCTGCAGTGATTCTTTCATAGAATAATGTTACCTTGAAATGGTTTCAACATAATTCCTTTTTTTTATTTTCAATTCAATATTGGAAGCAAGTTCCAATATTCAAATTTGATTTGAATTTTTCTATAAGGTTATAATCTTCTTATTTATATGAATTTGATGGCATTAAAATGCATGCATTTATTGGTTTTTGATATATCAGTTTATGTATTGGAGTGCTATTTGATGTAGTATAAGACAATATTTTTTGCGTTTGTTCTAAGAATATCATTAATTAAATTATTATGACGTATCTATATTTCCGTATTTCCACATAAACTTCATCTATGAATTTGATTTCCCATCAGTAAAGCAGCTTTTAATAAAAAGAAGTAAGAGCGATAGTAATTAGCGGTCTTGTGCTTGCTCAATTAAAAAAAATAAAAGGCTGCGGGTAGCTCGCAGCAGTGCTATTTATAAAAGTTCGAAGTTCGATTGATTACCATTTATCCATTCGTAAGGGAATACGTTCTCTCTATCCAGCACCTAAACATTCCAAAATGTCGAGAGCAACAAACAAGTCTACACCTCCATCTAGTAACAATTCTAGGAATTTATCAGCAGTCAAGTTTTCAATAGATAAGCAGACATCAGCATTATTATCAGCAGACAAAGCTGTAGACAAAGCTTCTCTTTGAGCATTTGATAAATCAGACAAACATTCTTCGCACATTGCCGGATCGATAGGTCCCACGGGTTTATTATCGCCGACGGTACCTTGGCCACCGCATCCTACAACTACCTTAACACACTCTTGACTCATACCTATGTCAACCTTATTATCAGGGTTATCAATGTCAAATGCATTTGCTTGAAAGGGAGTTGCATTTACATTTAATGCCATCAATAACAAGGATGCAAGTGCTACTGCTGCTACAGTTAAGTACATTTTACCTTTTGAGGCATTTATTTTGGATTTATGGTTCAATATCTGTATCAAATGGACATATCAATTATTAAATAAAAGAGATACCGCTAATACTTTACTATATTTATTAACTAATTTGAGACAGACATAGATGAAAGTTAGAAAAATAATAGCAGTACAAGTCAAATAATCAACATCAGCGTTTAGAACAGCAATTCCAACAGCAACAACACTGCTCCTGTGAATTAAGATAAGGTTTTTCACTGTTGCATTAACAATATAATTATCGTATAAAATTTTAAAATTAGAATCACTTTTTAACAGGTAATAAGACATCTTAAATTAAAACTTAATTAAAAACTCATAAAACTTTTTGAAAATACTCTTTTATAAAAAAATTAAATAAAAACTAATACTAGGAAATTAGGGATCCAGATTATAAAATAATAGATTGATTTGACAATTCTCCTAAAATTAGCTATTATGGCCCTTATTGATAATAATATTCAGAATATTTTTAATTGTTTAAAGTTGGTAGTTAAATATATTACCAAACTTGAGTATCGGCTTATTTAAAATCGACAATGATAATAAAAAAATAAAATCAACTATTCCCAAGTAGTTCCCTTTAATTTTGCGTATTTTAAATAAGCATTATTCTTATCTAGTCCTTCGGTATTGGCATTTCTAAGATTTGCCTCAACAAAAATAGTCTTGTACATATTGGTTTCTCTAAGATCCGAGTTCTGTAAATCAGACCACATAAAATTGGTATTGCTTAATCGGCTTTTAACAATATTAGAATCCTTTACCGTAGCGTACATGATCAAAGCTTCAGACATATCAGAACCTTCAAAGGTAGTTTCTGTCAAATTAGATTGTACGAAATTAGTGCCCACCACAATTGAATTTGAAAAATTACATCCAGTAAAATTAACTCCATTAAGATAAGCGTTAGAGATATCTTTATTTGAAAAATCAGTTCCTGTAAAGTCCAATTTTATAGTGAGATTTTCTAAACGCCACTCATTAAATTCGTTTACTTTCTCCTCAAGAAGTAGTGTTAGTCCTTCATCTTGTTTGAGATCAGACATTTTATAGTATATTTTTCGAGAATCAATATTAATTTGTCGGTTTTTTTTGTTGACTGTTTGTACATAAAGAGAGTATAAAAACAGTATACTTGTCTGTGGATAATAATAGTCTTGTTTAATTTTTGTAGAATTTGAATCAGTAATCATCCACCGGTCAAACTTGTAAACTTATTAGTTCTTTTTACATGTGCGATATAATCTAGATTTGCTAGTGCTATCATAGCAGATTCTCTTACCTCTTCGCTCTCATCATTTAGTGCTCGCTCAAGGGTTTTTCGTGATTGCTCGGATCCTATAACTCCCAATGCTACTGCGGCTTCATGTCTAACAAAAAAACTCGGGTCATCTAGCACAGCTTTTGATAGAACGTCTATTCCACTTGTGTGCCCTAATTGGCCTAGAGAAAAGGCTGCTTCGTGTCTCACAAGTTGGTCTGAATCATTTAATAGAACTTGTCCAATAGATTCAATGGCTTTTTCTCCGGAAATATCTGCTAGGATGCATACGGCTCTAGTTCTTATTACATAATCCTTGTGGTCAACTAGATTCTTAAAATATGTCTCGTCTTTATTATCAAAGCGTTGTTCCATTTCCATTAACAAGTCTAGTCTATTATCCAAATAGATTTAGACAAATTACAAGGATTTATAACGGTTTGTAAAATTCTCCCTCATGATAATTCATCATACATCTTTTTTCCTGGCAAATTACATTAAAGAATCCATGATACCTTTGTAAACCAAAAAAGGGTAATCTAGAACATCAAAATAAATCTACAAATATAAAATGCATAGTCTTATCCCTAAATAAATATGCGTGTAAGATACTGGAGGCTCAGCCTAAATGATTTAAGAAATGGAACTTATCCTATTGACAACGTAAATCATTGGGAGATTAAATGTTTACAAGGAGACCATGAGCATTTTGGTGTATTTTGGTATAGATACGGGACACCATTTGATAAGGAACCTGTTAATGGAATATGTTTCTACTACAACGAGATACCGGTTGAAAAGGTTCAAGATATTGCAAATTTTCTCAATTCAAAGTTTGGTGGTAAAGTAGCATATAGACAAACAAGGGGATTCTTGCAAGGATCTAAAGAATTTGCAGATAAACAATCTATAGCCCAACTCGCAGAAGAACTGAGTTCAAGATATAACGCACCTATTGAGATGACACTTGAATTTGAGAGAATAGATAAGGACCAGCAAGAAAAAATAATAACTTTGCCCGCTAGCAAGGCATTACCCATAGTAGGCCCTGATTAACAATTTTTCTTGCTCACAAGGGCGTAATTTGTAACATTCGAGCCAAGATACCTATATATTATTTAAATTTCACCGTTTAATTGGCCTTGTAACCATGAGTAAGGAAAAAACATTTGTCGAAAAAAAATTGAGAGGTTCTGGAGGATATGCAATTGCGAAGGTTAGTGACGACGAACAAAAGATAGCAAATTTGGGTGGTCCTGAGCTTTTTTTGGCAGGCATAGGCAAGTTAGATAAAGACAGATTTAAAAAATATTATTGTAACAGATGTGAAAAAGAATATCAAGGAGCGCCTAATCTTGAATTTGAAAACCCCAACGAAGATTTGGGCGAGAACATAATATTAAAAGAAAAAGGAGAATACAAATGCAAAACATGTGATTACATCATAGCCCAGTATAGAAAATTTGATGAATCAAAAGATAATGCGAACTTGGAATCAAAAAAAGAGATGAGAAGGAGAAGGAAGAGAAGTGGAGCAAGAGAATGATAGATTTGACAAAGTACTAGAAACAGAAAATAGAAACGAGAGCAAAACAAAAGCAGTAATCCAAGCAATCAAATTGAAAACAACAATGATGATAAAGCCATCCCAGATGTGAAATCCACATATGTGCATATTGAAAAAATAATTGGGATGTCAACTTATGATAATAATGCACACCTAATTGGCAAAGTACAAGAAATTGGTTTAAGAAAATTATTAGATGGAAATGTTGAATTTAGTTTCAAGATAAAAAATTCAAACAATGAAATTAAAGAAATAGAATGGAACAAGATTTCTAAAATAGGGGACATAATTATTTTGGCAGATCAAAATTCACAGTCTAACGAGAATAAATCAAGAGGTTCTGGAGATATTCGTAACGTTACTAGTGGTAATAGTAATACGGACATTAATAGTTTAACATCACCATCATCATCACCATCACCAACAACAGCAAAATTAGATGGTAAAACGTGTAGAGAATTGCAAATACAATAATGAAGCGGAATCCATTTTTTGTGAAGAATGTGGCAAAAAATTGGAATGATTAATTTAGTTTATTTATTTATTTTTTAATCCAATCCGCACATCCACTACCCGTGAACCACGTCCTTCTTCTAGGACCAGTAACGGATTAATATCAAATTCTTCGATTTCTGGAAAATCTATAATTAACTGAGATAATCTTAGCAAACAATCAACTACGGATGGAATATCAGATGATTTTTCACCTCTGACACCTTTCAATAAAGAAATTGTTTTGATTGAATCCACCATTTCCCTGGCTTCTGATTTAGAAATAGGGGCCAGTCTGAAATTTACATCCTTCAAAATCTCAACGTAGATTCCCCCTAATCCAAACATCAGCAGCGGCCCAAATAATTTATCTTGTTTTGCACCAAGGATTAATTCCTTGGAATTGGTTACCATTTCCTGAATCAATACACCTTCAATTCTTGCGTTTGGATTATAATTTTTTACACTTGACATGATAGAATTATACGCATTTCGAACATCATCGGTATTTTTTAAACCAACTTTTACACCACCCGATTCTGATTTGTGTATAATGTCTTTCGAAGATATTTTCATGACAACAGGATAACCAATTTCAATTGCAGATTTAACAGCATCATCTTCATTATTTACTAGCATACTTTTTGGAACTGGAAATCCATATGCTTGAAGTACAGCATAGCCCTCATCCTCTAAAAGATTTGTTCTGCCTTGTTCGTAAACATTCGATATAACATCCCTAACCGTCTCCTTATTAACGGAGAAAGATGGTATAGATTCCTTTGTGCTATTTAACCAATTACCAAACCTATACATCGAATCTAATGTTCTTATGGCAGGTTCTGCATACATAAAATGAGGTACTCCTCCTTCTGACAATATAGATTTGTTTTCAACACCTTCAGCCAAACCCATTAATGCTGCTAGCATTGTCTTTCCACTATTCTTTGATGTTCGAATTATTGTTTTGGCTAATTCATTATAATCTAAAGTCGCTGATGGAGTACACATTGTTACTACAGACCCAACATTAGAATTAGACAATACTTCAATCAATACTTTTTCAAATCTATTGAAATCCGCATCGCCTACTATATCAACAGGATTTCGTGGAGGATCCATGCGGCGGGATAACTTTAGATATACTTTCCCTCGAATTAGAAATATCGGCCATTTGTATGTTATATTTGGAACAAGAATCGGTGGAAATGATTGCAGGTCCACCTGCATTAGAAACAATTGCTACCCCCATATTATTCATTGGTAAAGGTTGTTTTGAAAAAGCGGTTGCTAATTCAAATAATTCCTGCATTGTATCTACCCGAATCACACCAGCTTGCTTAAATACAGCATCGTATACTTCGTCTGAACCCATCAACGCACCTGTATGAGACATTGCGGCTCTGGCACCTTCTGGAGTCCTACCAGATTTTAAAACAATAATTGGCTTTCTTTTTTCCAAAGTAATTCTTTTAGAAGTATTCATGAACCGACGTCCATCATGGATATCCTCTAAATACATCACAATTACTTTGGTATAAGGATCATCTTCTAATAATTCAAGTATATCAGTTTCATCCATATCCACCTTGTTTCCCATACTAATCACTTTGGAAAATCCTATTCCCTGAGCTATGGCATCCTCTACAGTAGCTGCGCAAATAGCTCCACTTTGAGAAACAAGAGCTATTTCACCATGTTTAGGAGTAATTTTCAAAAATGTTAAATTCATAAGATTTTGATCGGTAAGACTCATTATTCCAAGACAATTCGGCCCTATTATTCTGATTCCATATTTTTTACCAATGTCTTGTACTTGTTGTTCCAATTTTGCACCAGTTTCGTCAACTTCTTTAAAGCCTGCAGAAACAATTATGCAAGATTTTATATTTTTTTTCCCTATTTCTTCCATAACTGCAGGAACGATTCTATTGGGAGTGGCGACTACCGCAAGGTCAATGTTGTCATCTACATCAAGTACGCTTTTGTAGGCTTTTATGCCAGATACCGACGAACTAGTTGGGGTAATCGGATATATTTTTCCCCTATAGCCGCTCAATATATTGGAAAAAATAGCTTTACCTACTCCAGGTTTTTCTGATGCTCCTATTACAGCAATAGAAGATGGTGAAAGGAAAATGTTCTTTAAATTTTCATTACTCAATAAAAAAAAGTAATAACATCTGGTTATAAAAATATTAAAAAAATTTAGTTTTTATATTAAAGAAATATTTATCATCTTAGCTAAATGTCTTCAAACAAGTTGACCATAGATATTGATACTCATGGATTGATAAGCGATCTTCAGAAATTGATAAAAATTCCGAGTGTTTCTGCAAGAAAACAAAACTTGGAAGAGTGTGCCAAAGAGATCGTTGTAATGATGAAAAGAATAGGAATCAACGCAGAGTTGATATATTTTGATGATGATCAGAAAAATTCTGCACCTCCACTAGTTTATGGAGAGGTTAAATCCAAATCAAATCCAAATGGGAAGACTTTATTATTTTATAATCATTACGACGTACAACCAGAAGAACCTAGGGATTTATGGGAATATGAACCGTTTGAAGGTAAAGTAGAAGGGAATTTGATTTATGGGAGAGGTGCTTCCGATGATAAGGGTGAACTTGTAACCAGATTAAAAGCGATAGAGTTTTTTCTAAAACAAAGAGGCGATGTTCCAATGAATATAAAGTTTCTAATTGAAGGAGAAGAGGAGATCGGAAGCAAGAATATATCGAGATATCTAAAAAAATACAATACAAAATTCAAGACCGATGTAGTTATTTGGGAATTTGGATATATAGATCAGGAACAAAAACCCATTATCAGTTTGGGGATGAAAGGCCTTTTATACGTAGAATTGACGGCACAAGGTGCCTCTAGAGATGTTCATTCTAGTTTAGCTGTTTTGATAGAAAATCCTGCTTTGAGAATTGTCCAAGCATTATCAACATTGGTCGATAGAGAAGGAAATATTTTGATAAAGGATTGGTTTAAAGAAGTTAAAGAATTATCTGAAGAGGAAAGTTTGATCATAGACAGCGAGCCATTTGATGAGGAGAGTTTTAAAAAAGAATATGGAATCAGCAAATTTATCAATAATATTAGCGGGAAAAGGGTAAAGAAAGCTTTGACCTCTGAACCAACATGTAACATATCTGGATTAAATTCTGGATATTCAGGACCAGGTGCAAAAACCATAACTCCTTCAAAAGCAATGGTAAAGATTGACTTTCGTTTGGTTCCAAATATGGACCCTGGTCTGCAGTTTAAAAGGCTAGAGAAACATCTAGTAGAAAACGGATTTGAGGACATCAAAGTCACACTTATTCATGGAGAAGCCGCTGGAAGAACTGCATTAGATAATCAGTATGTAAAAATAATAGAAAAATCTGCAAATGAAATTTTTGGAGATTCAATAATATCAATTTCATCTGCAGGTACTGGACCTATGTATGATTTTATTGATTTACTTAAAGCTCCTTGCATTTCAATTGGTGGGACCTATATATTCTCAAGGATACATTCGCCCAACGAATTTGCAAAGATCGACCTTCTTGAAAAAACTACTAAATGTATGATAAAAATCATCGACAATATTTCAACGACTGTAACATAATACTTTTTTTGATTTTACTTATAAGGATGAAACAAGCTTTTACTAATATTGGGTTTTGAAGATAAGATAGAGAAAGACTATCTAAAAGATTGGAAGGAGACAGTAATTGAGAAAGTGCAAGAAAATGATGACATAGTAAAGATATCTGAATATGTACTTCATATCGCTAGAATTATTGATTATCCCAACCTGAAAATATCAGAATATATGAACATGATGAATGAGATGGGGAAAGAGTTAACCTCCCAAATAAAAAATACAAAAAGTATGAGACCAACCCATATTATTGAAAAATTGAATGATTTTTTCTTTGACGATAAAAAATTTCAACCAAATATTAGTGACTATTATAACCCTGTAAATAATTATTTAAACATAGTATTAGAAAAAAGGACAGGAATTCCAATAACGCTATCATTAATCTATATTCACCTTGCTAGTTTCATGGATTTTAAACTCCATCCCGTCAATTTTCCATCTCACTTTTTAGTCAAATACACACTAGACGAAGATTCGGACGAATCTATAGTAATTGATCCTTTCAACAAAGGTCGAATCATGGATGACTACGTCTTACAAGATCTTTTGAACAAGGCATATCCTAGATCTACCATTTCTTTGTCTAACGATTTGATGAAAAAGACAAATTCATTACAAATCATAATCAGGGTCTTAAATAATTTGAAAAATGGATACATGGAAGTGGATGATTTAAACAAAATAATGAAAATAAACGAAATGATTCTCTCCTTGGATAGCACTAGTTCTGAAGCACTCAGAGACAAAGGTATAATTTTATATAGAAATAAGGAATATCAGCAAGCTTTAGAAATTCTTTATAAATATATAGATTTGAATCCAGAAGCAAACGACATTGATAGAATATTGGAATTAGTAAAGCAAATTAGAAATATGCTTACAAAGTAGATTTGAAAATGTAATTGATCTTGAAGATATTCTCAGAATATGGTTAAAATCAAGAATATTTTTCGCCTAGTTGGAATTATAGGATGACTGCTCATGAATTTTCATTTCTCCATGTCAATTAGTTGTTTGATAAATTAAGATTTAACAAATCACAATCAATCAATCAATACAACCTATACCGTACTTGTGTATATTATTATGAATATAAGTATTAGTTGAACGAGTAAAAAACCTGACCTAAATTCATGTCAAAATTGACATTTTGTTATTCGATTGTTAGGTTTAATATATAGGAAATAACGGAAATTCGTTTTGAAATTAACACATCCTAACATAACAGAGAATAGATTCAACTAAAGATTAACAGTAAGTGGATAAAGAAACTCAAGATGCTATAAATATGATAATTCCTTTATAATAACAGATAAACCATCAAAAATGGATCAAAATAGAAAATCTATCTTGCATGATAGGTTTCAAATGTGATCTATATACTAATTTGTAAATAATTCCATATTAAACATAATAAATTTAGATATTCTTATTTATTTTGAGAAACAGATCTTTAGCATTTTTTCTGGCCTCTTCAGTTATTTCTTCGTTAAAAATAGTATTGCTCAAAGAATCAAGTATTACTTGCCACTCTTTTTCGGTTAATTGAATACTCTTTTTGTCAATATTACCCATGGTAAAATTTTTCAGTTTTCAGTAATAAAATCTTATTTGCTTTTTTTATATGGGCATACAAGTCCGAAAATGAAGTAGACAGGGCAGCAATGGTAGTAGTATTAATAGTTATAACTAACTAGTTTTTTGAATTAAAGAGGTATCAATTTCTAACCTCTGGCTTTACCATCTTCTCAGGTTCTTTTCGATATTATGTAGAAACCATGAGCAGAAATAATCAAAGCGGCCAAAGACATCTTTGTAGCAAATACCAAGTTCCACGGGGTATTAGGATTAGGATAGGGCATAAATAAATCATCCAATCTTAATTCACCATTAACTAAGTCAGCGGTGATTAATGCGTTCCATATTATAAAATTATAAAAGAATTCATAAATTGAAATTATTAGTATTGCAAGAACTATCAATTGCAAAATGGATCTTAAACTTTTTGGGATATTTTTTACCTTATCTTCTCCAAGTTTAGTAACGCAATACCACGCTACCACAGAAACGATCATAAGATAGGTTACCAATTTTGCCAGCCCCTTAACTGGAAATTCGGTATTAACCAATACCTCCCCTATTATGACCTTTCCAGTATTCAAATATTCATTAAGACTTACATATAATGAATAAACCGTAATTGCAGCCATAACAATTGCACATAAATAAAAAATGACGAGGTAGAATCTCCTAGAAAGAAATTCGTCTTTTTCTATGGTTAATTTCATTTACATTAAAACCGATTTAATAACTCATATAAAAATGGTATTTTATTGAGAGAAAACCCCAGTTCACACTAATTTGGGTAGTATTTTTGATCACTGTAGATTATTCTCAAATGTTTTTAGAATTTTGTTAATATCGGCTTCAGTTATCAGCGGATGAACAGGCAATGATAACACATGATTCCAAGCCCAAACAGTATTAGAGAGAAAAGTATCAGAGTTAAGATCATCAGAGTGACTATAATAAGGAGTCTTATGTATTGGGGGATCATAATAGACAGTAGCACCAATTTCTTCCTCAATAAGATTATTTTTGATCAACTCTCGTTGAGAATTTTCCTTGAACCCAATAGTAAACAGGTACCAGTTGAATTTCTTATTCTCAGGTTCATGAGGCAATGTGAGTAAGCCTTTTTGTTCAAATTTCTTTAATCCATCAAGCAATAATTTTGCATTTGTTTTTCTCATTTCTAGCATCTTGTCTAGCTTTCGCATTTGAGCAATCCCGATGGCGGCACTAACTTCGGGTAACCTCAAGTTCAGACCAAATATCTCTGTATCATACCCATTTATCATACCATGGTTTCTTATCATTAGCAATTTTTCATACAGATTGTCATCGTTAGTAACAATTGCGCCTCCTTCGCCAGTCGTGAGTACTTTACTAGCATAAAAACTAAAACAACCTAAATTTCCCATTGTACCAGTTTGTTTTTGATCATACAAAGAACCTAATGATTGACATGAATCCTCTACAACTTGTAATGAATTATCTTTTGCAATAGAATTGATCTCATCCATATCAGAGGGATGACCGTAAAGATGAACTGGAATAATTGCTTTTGTGTTATTATTAATTTTTTTCACAATATCTGAAACGTCTATTGTGTAGTCATTCTTGTTTATATCGACAAAAACAGGCTTTGCTCCAGTAGCAATAACTGAATTTGCCGTAGCTACAAAGGTAAAGGATGGAAGAAGTACTTCGTCGCCTGATTTAACTCCCAAAGACAATAAAGAGGCATGTATAGCAGATGTTCCCGAATTAACAGCAACTACATGCTTGACTTTGAGATACGATTTTAAGAGATTCTCAAATGCTTGAACCCGTTTTCCACCATTTTTAGCTGGAGAAGTCAATGCATTTTCATCAAGTACATTCATAACTTCTTGTTTAGTATCATCATCCAACCACGGCTTATTTATCGGAATCATTATTTGATAATTATTATCTAACAGATATAAAAATCAGTAATAAATGGAATAAACAATTAGAAATATATCAGTTTTGTTAGTTCAGTACGTACCAAGTTCGTAAATAAATATTAAAAAGACAAATCAAAAACCTGATCAAATTGTGAATTCAAATTCTAAAAATACAAACTTTTGTAATTAACCATTTATCGGGTAATACAAAGATTGTAAAACGTTAACACTAGATTTTTTATGCCATTTTATGATTAAACATAAACCATGACATACGGCGTAGAGGCAGAGGCTGTAATATCTCCTAATGAAGGAGGATATAATGTGTTAAAATATAATAGAGGGCAATAATAATTAGTTTTAGTGCAGATGTGGCAGAGTGGTCATCCTAATGCAGAATTATTAGGACCATAGTAATGCGTCGGCCTTGAGTCAATAACAAGGTAGATTAAAAGAAAGCCGATTCGCCGTATGGCGATCAGGAGTTCAAATCTCCTCATCTGCGCTGAAAATTTTTAATTTTGATTCATATGGTACGCTATATCCCTCATCATTTTCCAATTAAGGGTGAAAAAGCATACGCTCTAAAAATATATGGACCAAATCAAAAGAAAATAAAAATAAAAATCAATGGTTATGAGTTGTGGGTTAATCAGATAGAGAGTATAGTTAGCATAGTTGCAGCGGATGTAAAAAAATAAAGTACTTTAAGTTTCTATAGAATAATATTTTATATTGACTATAAGCCAACTTATAGGTCATAAGATAAGATGATGAATAAGTATGTAGTCATAGTAATTGGAATTATAGTTGTAATAATAAGTGCATTAACAATACTAAATACTCCTTCAGATACAACGATCCTTTTACCTTCACCGTACGCAGAAGATAGGGCTTCTGCTGTCAAAGTTATAGCAGACGGTTTAGAGTTTCCCACAGGTGTAGCAGTTTTACCGGATAAAAGAATCGTAATAACAGAACAAACAGGAAAGGCATTAATTCTCAATAGTAACGGATCTCAGTTGAATAATTACGAAGTAACAGATAATTATTTTGATGAGGGTGCAGGATTATTAGGATTGGCAATTCATCCTCAATTTGTTGATAATCATTATTTGTATCTTTATTATACTTATAAAAATAATGATAATCAGACATTTAACAAGGTAATACGATTACAAGAAAAAAATAACTCACTCAGTGAAACAGAGACGATAATCGATCATATACCGGCTTCAAAACTCCATAATGGTGGAGTATTAAAGTTTGGATCGGATGGAAAATTGTACATAGGTGTTGGAGATACTACAAATTCAGAGTTATCCCAGAATTTATCTAGTTTGGCAGGAAAAATACTCCGTATAAACGATGATGGAACCACGCCCAATGACAACCCATTTCCTAACTCTTTAATTTATTCATATGGACATAGAAATGTTGTAGGTATTACGTGGGATTTTAACAATAATACAATGTATGCTAGTGAAGCTGGTAGGATTGGAAATGATGAAATTAACGTAATCAAAGCAGGTGAAAACTATGGCTGGCCAATAGAAGAGTGTGGTAATTTAGAAGAAAGTTTATTCATTAATGCAGAATTTTGTTTTACGCCTTCTATATATCCCTCTGGAATTTTGATTAGCAACTCTACGGAACTAGATTACTATGGAAAATTAATTGTGGCTACTTTAAAAGGGGAACATTTGAGAAGTATTGATCCTATCTCAAAAGATCAATCTTCAATATTAACTGGATATGGTAAAATCAAAGATGTGGCCGAAGATAGCGATGGATCATTATATCTGATAACAAACAATAGAGATTTTTTTGATAACGGTGGTGGTGCCGTCGATAAATTGTTAAAAATAGTAAAAAATGAGTAAAAATGAGTAAAAATTTGGATAAGAAAAAATTTAGAGATATGACTCATGAAGAAAGACTTCAATTTATTAAAGTAAAAACAAGCTTGGATGATAACGAAATTGATTTGTTTAGAAATACATCGATATTTAAATTTAATAATATCGATGGGATGATAGAAAACGCTATTGGAATTTTTCCACTCCCTATCGGAATAGCAAACAATTTTGTCATCAACAATAAGGGGTATTTAATTCCGATGGCAATAGAAGAACCATCTGTAATAGCTGCTGCAAGCAACGCTGCAAAGATAGCAAGTAAAGGTGGAGGTTTTATGGCTCACGCAGATGATTCCATCATGATAGGGCAAATTCAATTAATCCCAAATAGCTCATACGATCAAACAAAAGTTCAAGATCTAATGGAGTTGATATCAAATAACAAGATTGAAATAATATCTCTAGCAAATACTAAAAGCAAATTTGCGAAATGTTTAGACATTAAAATTAAACAAGTCAATGATGAAAGCATAAACAAACTCGGACTGATGATAATAATAGAAATCATGGTAGATACCAAAGATGCAATGGGTGCTAATGTTGTTAATACTATGTGTGAAGCTATTGCACCTGAAATAGAAGCATTAACAGGATGTAAGGTAATACTAAAAATTTTATCTAATTATGCGACGAAACGCCTAGTAAAATGTAGAGCTATATTTCCGACAGAATTAATCGGTGGTGAAGAAATTCTTAAAAGGATTTTATTTGCTTATTCACTAGCGTTCACTGATGTCCATAGAGCCGTTACTCATAATAAAGGAATTATGAATGGGATTGATAGCGTAGCAATAGCTACTGGTCAGGATTTTAGAGCTATTGAGGCAGGATGTCATGCATATGCGTGCAGAGATGGACAATATAGATCTTTGACTAAATGGTATCAAAATTCCAAAGGAGATCTCGTAGGAGAAATAGAAATTCCAATGGCTGTGGGAATAATTGGAGGGATAACAAACACCCATCCTATCGTTAAAGCGTGTTTGAAATTAATGAATATATCAAATTCGCAGGAATTAGCAACCATTATTGCTGCTTCAGGATTAGCCCAGAATTTCTCTGCAATAAGAGCTTTATCTAACGAAGGGATTCAGAAGGGACACATGAAACTGCATTCAAAAAATATTGCAATAATCGCAGGAGCTAAAAATGACAAAATAGAAATGGTCTCCAGAAAAATGGTTGAAGAGAGAAATGTATCGGTTTCAAGAGCCAAGGAAATTCTAGAATCATTAAAAGAAAATTAGCCTCATGATTTGATAGAATAAAAAGTCAAAGTCGAATTAATAAAACAAATAAACAACGTAATAATTAGTATATTCGATATAGGTATCAAATATGGGTCTTATTAAATTCGTGGTGCCCAAAGGCAGTATAGAAGAGGCTACTTTTAAAATGATAGAACAGGCATGGCAATGCAGTGTTAGTGGAAGGGGTAGAATATACAGGGTAAAGATTGCAGACCCGGATATAGAAGTCAAAATTCTAAGACCTCAGGAAATTCCAACATACGTCCAAGAGGGATTTCATGATGTCGGAATAACAGGCAAAGACTGGATAAGGGAAACTAATGCTGACGTCAAAGTATTGTTAGATTTAGAATATGGCAAAGTTAAGCAGGTAATAGCTATTCCGGAATTTTTTGAGTTCAACAATCTTGATGAGTTGATAGATAATTTTGCTCAGAATAAAAAGACATTGAGATTTTCAACGGAATATCTAAAATCAGCATCCTCGTACATAAAATCAAAGGAGAGCTATAAAAAACACTTTGGAGATCTAGAACCCACAATAGTAACTCCTTGGTCTAGGACAGGTAATAATAAAATGGTAGAAATTTTTTTATCATTCGGAGCAACAGAGGCAAAACCTCCCGAAGATGTCGATGCAGTTTTTGACATCACAGAAACAGGAACCACTCTTATTCAAAATAATTTAAAAATCATAGATCAAGTAATGGAATCAACAGCAGTTCTCATAGCAAATAAAGATGCTCTAAAGGATCCTATAAAAAAGGAAAAAATAATAGACATGATTGTCTTATTGAGAGGAGTAGTAGAAGCAAGAAAAAAATTACATATTTTCGTTAATGTAGAAAAAGATAATCTTGAAGAATTATTACGTATTCTCCCATCATTGAAAGGTCCAACTATTAGTAATTTAAGTAAAGAAGGATGGTATGGAGTAAATACCATAATAGACAAAAATGAGTTTATTAGACTTATACCAACTATCAGAAAAGTTGCTCAGGGGTTGGTAATTTTAGAACCAAGTCAAATATTATCAATGGATAAGATCATTCTAGATAATAAAGATGAAATAAAATTTGATTAAGATTATAAGAATTAGAGAACCAAGAGAACAAGCTAATGAATTAAGAGAAAGATCTTGGAATAAGGATCTTTCAATTCCAACAAAGAATGTTCTAAAAATCATCGATGACATACAAAGAAACGGAGATGAAGGATTGTTAAAATGTATTGAGAAATACGAAAACGTTAAGATTGATTCATTTGTTGTTAGTAAGTCCGAAATTAAAGAAGCATATGAAAACGTCTCAATCAAGCAAATAAGAATAATAAAATACATGAAATCCAAATTGGAGAAAAGTGAAAAAGCTGTAATCGATAATCTTAAGAATATTAAAATTGATTCGGATGGAATCAAGATAAACAAAACAATAATGCCTATTTTCAGAGTAGGATGTTATATCCCAGGTGGGAAAGCTAGATATCCAAGTACGATAGTAATGTGTGCCATACCAGCAAAAGTTGCAGGGGTAAAGCAAATCGTGGCTATTACACCACCCATGAAAAATGGAAAGGTGGACCCTTTGACTCTTGTTGCAGGTGACATCTGCGGCGTAGATGAGTTTTATAAGGTAGGTGGCGCATACGGAATAGCAGCACTGGCTTATGGTACAGAGACTATAAAAAGAGTGGATAAAATAGTTGGACCAGGTGGTGTATATGCGTCTGTTGCAAAGTCAGTGGTATCAAAAGATGTATCAATAGACATGATAGCCGGTCCGACCGAATTACTAGTATATGCTGACGAAAAGTCAAATCCACGATATATTGCATTGGACTTGATCTCTCAGGCAGAACACAGCGAAGATACATTATGCGGGGTAGTAACAAAATCAAAAATGTTAGCCACAAAGATTTCTGAAGAATTGAATAGAATAATTAAAGAAGATGAAATACCTAGAAGAGAATTTGTTGAAAAAAGTATAAATGATAATGGATTCATAGCATTATGCGATAATAATGAAGAAATAACAGAATTCATTAATGAATTTGCGCCTGAACACCTTGAAATATTTGCAATTAATGATAAAAAAATATTAAAGGAGATTTATAATGCAGGATTGATATTAATTGGCGAATACACTCCATCATCAGTGAGCGATTATTGTCTTGGCTCTAACCATGTACTTCCAACTTATAGATTCGCAAAATCGAGGTCAGCGCTATCTGTTTTAGATTTTATTAAACTAGTAAATGTGATAGAAATGAATAGGGATGCTTTAAAGAAAATTTCTCCAATCATAAAAGAAATAACATCAACAGAAGGATTATTTAATCACTATGAAGCGGTAAAAGGAAGGATAAAATGATGGTGGATTGGTTAGATAAGGAACTTGCCCACATTAAATCACACAAACCTTATAAAAGGCCAGAAAAAATTCATGATTTCTATAAACTAGATTCAAATGAAAATTTAGTTTTAGAACCGAGATTTATAAAATCAATTGCATCAAAATCTCTTCATGAAAGCGATTTTAGAGAATATCCATTAGAACAATTTGAAAAACTGTATATGAAATTAGCAAATTATACCAAACTAAGTACAAGAAATATTGGTATAGGTAGTGGATCTGACCAAATAATGGATTTATTATTGTCAACAATAGGTAAAGGAAAAAAGGTCATAACAATAAACCCTACATTTTCTTATTTTACAGACAGATGTAATCTGTATAAAATACCCACTAAATTAATAGATCTTTCCACTATGGATAATTCCTTTGACCTGGAACTCTTTATCAAGAAAGCGAGAGATTATGATATTATATACATAGCATCACCGAATAACCCTACTGGAAATCAATTTAAACTTGACGATATTTCAAGTATAATAGATATTTTAAAAGATAAGTTGATAATAATCGATGAAGCTTATGTGGAATTTGCTGAATATAGTTTATCCAATATAGTAACAAAATATCGTAATGTTTTAATTATGAGAACATTTTCAAAAGCTTTTGGTCTGGCTGGAGCCAGAATAGGATATATCTTGGCTAATGAGGAAATATCGGATATTTTCAACCAATATATTCAATTACCATATCCATTAAGTAGTTTCTCCATGCAATTGGCAATTGAAGCACTTGAAAACATCCAGATTGTAAATAGAAGTATAGAAGTAATAAAGAGAGAAAGAACAAAAATGTTTGACAGGCTAAATAAATTAGATAAGATTAAAATATTTAAATCAGATTCTAACTTCTTTTTCTTTCAAACATTTAATCATTACAATAAAATCAAAAACCAATTAATAAATGAAAAAATACTAATAAAGAATTTTGGAGACCTTGGAAACTACAATGGAGCAATGAGAATCACTATAGGAAATACAGAGATGAATGATAAAGTAATATCCGTAATTGAAAAGTCATTAGCGACATAGAGTCATCTTTGGTTAATAAGTTATGAATAAAATTTTATACTGACAATATCAGTCTTTCAAGTTATGTTATTCTCACGCGAATCATCACCAGTATTTTCGTCTGTATTATCTATCATCAATTTTTTTTGGGTATAGATACCTACTTCTTTGGGTACAGGAGTATCCAAAATCTTTCGAATTTTTTCGGCACGCATGTTTCCAAGACCTGGTACCCTGGCAAGCTCTGCTATCGAAGCATTCAAAACATTTGTAGGAGAATGAAATTTATCCAACAATCTTGTAGCTAATTTAGAACCTATTCCAGGTAAAGAGGTAAGAACATATAATTGTTGAAGAAGAAATGGATTTGACTTTTTTATCTTTTTAAGCAAAGGTCCATCGTTTTTGCTCCTAAATTGATTGGAAGCTAATAAAACTAACAATTCAGCAGTATAAAATACAGAATTAGTATATAATATTGGGATTCGGAAATCAAGTGCTACTTTTATCAAAGTTTCGTATGCTACCCGTATCTTATCGATAATCAATTTAGAATCATTTTCAAAATGCTCTCTTGTATCAAGGTCTGTTAAGTTTCCTTCTATAATAATCAGTGGTTTAGTATAATAATTAATTAAATCCGAACATTGAATAAATATGCGACCATCATAGACAGAATTTATCAAATCATATATGGTTTTTCTTTCAATAACGGTCTCAGAGGAAACAATATAATCTCCAACTGCTAATTGTTTATAATCGACAAATACCCCACTAAGTTTAAGTAAATTAGGAACTCGACTATTTTTCTCTCGCTCATCTGCAACAATTCGAATAGCCAATGCAATAATAAAAAAGCATATTCTTAATTAACATTCATAAGAAAAAAGTTGTTATTGTGGTGGTTGATTAAATTTATTGGATTGTGATCCCCCTTGGGCCATATGCATCATTTGATTAATCTTATTTTCCACTTCTTTTAGATTTTCTTTGACCCTAGATTCTTGTTTGCCCAAAACTACAGTCCTGGTATTTGAAAGCTCTTTCTTTTCTTCTAGTTCTTTTATCAAATTATCCCTATCAGATTTAACCATCAAAGGGCCTGCAAGCTTGTATACGACATCATCAGGAGTAGTTTTCTTTAACTCCTCCAAGGCCCTTCCTGTTTCAGATATTTCTAGTTCAACCTGTTGTTTTTGCATCATTATTGCTTGAAGGTTTTGTTGTAATTGCTGTAATCTTGCAAGTTGCTCTTTTAGCCATGGAGGAAGCTCTTGTTCACTCATTGTTAATACAAAGTAACTAAATATTCACTAAGATAAAAATTATTACACCAATATATCATTTGTCAATATACAGTACAGAATATGCTAAATCCACTAGTCTCAAAAAAGATAGTAATGACGCACGGAATTTAGACATATTGTTACCGGATATTGACAATATAATAGAGTTATTTTCTATAGAAACAGTAACATTAGTATCAAAATCAGGGGTGGATTGAATATCGCCTTTTAATGCAACAAAAATAGAATTCAACGGTTTTTTTAGAATATCGCCGTCATCATTATTAGGTGGAAAAAATCCCTTATTGTGTTTATTATGCTCTACATCAAAATAAATAAAAATTTTAGCCTTGAAGCTTTCCAAGATTTACGTCATAGGCTCCTGCTGCGACTTTATATTCGCATTTATTGCACCGCCATATACCCATCGCTACTCTTTTAAATTTTAATGAAGTACAGCTTGGACATCGTCTTTTTTGTTTTAATGTCCTATAGACCTTACCATATCTTTTTCGTACGGTAGCACCAAACTTAACACCCAAACCTTTTAGTGCTGTTGAACCCTTTTTTCTTTTAACCTTTAATTCAACTCCTTTATTTTAGAGCGCATTTCCTCTCCTTTAATTCTTGCTATTTCAGAGAACTGGACAATCTGATTGACGGAAAATGGGCCCGTAAAGCCTTTTTGTACAGCGACTATATTTCCTTCGGATTGTGTTGTCATAGTTATGCGGGCATCCATGCAAGCTTCCTCTTCTGTTGTTGGATCTAACAAGACCGATTCTCCAATTCTAACTGCGGTAATAGATATCGGCATTGTAGTAATGGGTGGAGGCATAGTTTTACCAGTATCAACTACCTGTTCGTCTTTAATTTCGTAGATCGGAAATTTACTTGTTAAAAGAGCAGCCACTACTGCATAAGAGGTAGCATCTAACAAATTACCATCGCTGTTTATTATACTACAGTCAACAAAAACAGTATAAACTATTTTTCCAGGAATCAAAGCCAATTTATCTAAATCTAGCATTTTTGATTCACGTATTCCTCTATCAACAACCCTTGATAATTCTATTGCGTCCTCGTCAGGAGGTCCAGGTTCAACATGAGGAGAGGCAGTAGGTAAAACTTCTGCAGACATGATCAATGCACCTTTATTTTCTAATCCTTCAAATGGTTCGCCTGTTTCAACTTTAACACCTGCTATAACTTCGGTATTACCTAGTTTTACCTTTGCAGAACCAGAGGCTTTGTCTATTATTCCTACCTCAATTTCAAAATTTCTGTACGACTCAAAATCGCGGCCATCCAATCTTTTCCCTCTTGATAAAGCTTCAAGCATTTGTTGTTTTCGTAATTGTTCAACTATTACTGTAGAACGTTTAGAGGAGCTCATGCTTCTTCTTTCAACTCCATTTCATTACCAAAATACTTTTTCATTAGTGCTTCTTTTTGTATTTCGTATACTGACTTGCATCCACTGATTGCTTTTTCCAAACATTCACTAAATTGAGCTGTAGTTAACTTACCATCCAACTGCAGCAAAGTCACTTGTTCCAAATTGGGCAAATAAGCTACAGGCATATCTGCATCTCCTTCTTTATCTTCAAGATCATTAATATCTAGTACGATATTGTCTGATAACCGTCCAGCAGCACAAGCAGAAACCAAATCACGCATATTAATTCCAGCATCTGCTAATGCTACGGATGCTGCATTGATGCCAGCACACCTAGATCCACCATCGGCTTGCAATACTTCAACGAAAACATCAATTACTGCTCGCGGATAGTCACTTAAAATTAAGGATGGTTCCAAAGATTCACGCATTACTTTAGATATCTCCACTTCTCGTCGAGAGGGAGCTGGATTCTTTCTGGTATCCGTAGAAAATGGAGACATGTGGTATCTACACCTAAGAACACACCTATCTGGAAGAGCCATATGTTTTGGATGAACTTCACGTGGCCCGTAAACAGCGACAATTATTTTATTCTTTCCGAATTCTATATAAGCTGAACCGTCTGCATTTTTCACCACGCCCACGTTAATCTTAATTGACCGTAATTCATCTATCCCTCTGCCATCGGATCTTTTTCCGTTTTCATCCATTAAAGCTAACTCTTTCAAATTATACACATCCTATTTGATCACTCTTGTTTTTTTTCTTTTTGATCGCTATCGCTATCGCTATCGTCGTTGGATGACTTTTCAGAATTATCATTTCTATGCTTTTCCTTTGAACTGGAGCCAGATTTACTATTATTCGGTGTGGATGATTCGATGTTGGGTTGTGGTTGCGAGGATGATTCGATGTTGGGTTGTGGTTGCGAGGATGATTCGATGTTGGGTTGTGGTTGCGAGGATGATTCGATGTTGGGTTGTGGTTGCGAGGATGATTCGATGTTGGGTTGTGGTTGCGAGGATGATTCGATGTTGGGTTGTGGTTGCGAGGATGATTCGATGTTGGGTTGTGGTTGCGAGGATGATTCAGTATTGGAAGAAGTATTCATTGATTCTGGTTGTTCTGGATCAACAGGGTCTTGAACATTTAGTAAAGTCTTGACTCGTTGAGTAAGATTGGTAGTATGAGATTCTTCTTCTACCATTTTAATGGCCTTTGCAGCCAAACTGAGACCATCTGGGTCTCTGCCTGTAACAACTACTATACCATTTTGACCAATTATCACTCTTGTTTGGGTAGCTTGTTCTATAGTTTGAATCATAGAACCACGTTTTCCAATTAATCGTGGGACTCTAGTAGGAGAAATTTTTATGAATTCGCCATAAGGGATCTTTCCTAAATCCTTATCTTGAACTGTAAGCATAGGGTCTCTAGTTCTATCAAAAGATACAATCCTTGCAATAATTAAGTCGCCTATGCTTAGTTGTCGACCCATATCATCTTTGGCTGGTGAAAAATCTCGACCAAATACATCCTGTGCGGGCAGGTGAGCGAAAAAGCATGCATTAATATCAACATCCCAAGATAGAGAAGATCGATCAATAATCTTTCCGATTACTAAGTCGTTAACACGTGGTATATAAACACCCGATAAAGGTATAACTTTAACGCCATCTTTACCAGCTTCAGCAATTCCAACTCTGGTAGATACCAAATAATTACCACTTTTAATAACATTCATCAAAGGTTTATAATTACCCTCAATAATTTTATCTCCAGGTATAACATATCTCCTCTTTATTTCCTGCATTTTAGAAATTGTCTACCTCCAATAACAAAATAGATGTAAAATGAAATGTGTTCATATTTCTATATCTAATTATCTAGAATTTGTTCTATAATATAATCTGTAAGTAGTTATTCCTTGACTTGTGCGGATCCTTTAGTCAATGAACCTATGCGTTCGAGAAAGTTCCCTTTCATACCGGCATTTATTTCTATATTTATTTTTAAAGAACCATCTGATAGCCATTCTTCAGAAGTTAGAACGCCAGAGCTTTTAATATAATTATAGCTGGTGGAGGAAAACGAGCTTGGTATAAGAATGACAAGCTGCAACATTTCAGATTTTAGTGGAAGAATTTTTCTAAGCGAGTCAACGATAGATTTGACCTGGTCTTCGGCTTTCTTGAAAGGATCGATTGTGACTCTTACATCTTCTAGTGCATTTTCTATTCGTTGAACAGGGTGAGGAAGTTTTGTTTTAGGATCTACAAAATTTTTATTTATGTATTGAACAATCTGTTTTCGCTTGTCCTCTACCATTTTGCGCCTTTGATCTGTAGTAAGATTTAGTTCTCCTTTAAGTAATATTTGTTTAAGAATTTCATTAGAGTCACTAGTTTTGAAATGTTTATTTAATTTATCAACGGCAACTCGAGATCCTTTATTTGCATCTGAATATATTTCGTCTGAGACTAATACGGAAGACAAATCGGTTCGTTTACCTAATTTATACTCTAATGCAGGATCTGGCTTTACTAAAATTTCAAATCTATCATTTCCAATAGTTAATTTTACAACAGTAACTTTTGAATCAGCCATACAATAGAAAATTAACTGTGATATATTAATATAATAATATGTTTAGTAGGTTGCAATATTCCTAATAGATTCATTACATTTTTAATATACGTAAGATTAAAATTATTTGATTTGATCTCCATAGATTTAAAGGTTATTGAGAAACATGATGAAAGAATAACCATTAAATTTAATAACGTACCTCGTCAGTACGTAAATGCAATTAGAAGACTATCAATTAGCGAGGTGCCTACTTTTGCTATTGATGACGTAGTTATTCTAGAAAATTCATCAGTAATGCATGATGAAGCAGTTGCTCACAGGCTTGGTTTAATTCCACTAAGGACTGACTTGAAGAAATTTTCATTACCTGAAGAATGCAGTTGTAAGAGTACCTTGGGATGTACGAATTGTAGGGTATTATTGCAACTTGATGCAGAAGCTAATGAAAAAACTAAAACAATTACTACTTCAGAGTTAATTTCAGAAGACGAATTTGTAAAACCCGTAAGTCAGGATATTCCCATCATAGTACTAGCTCCTGGTCAAAAAATAAAGTTTGAGGCATATGCGAGGCTGGGATTTGGCAGGGATCATGCAAAATGGCAGCCTGCTACAATAGCAGTAGTAAAATATGGCGAAAATGAAAATGAAATTTTTTTAACTGTGGAATCTAATGGAGCATTAACTGCAGAGGAAATAATCATAGCAGCAATTGAACAACTAAATAAAAGCATAAAGGACTTTGGCGAAACAGTAAACGCACTCCAGATACCAAACAACCTCTAGGTAAATTTATTTGGTACTTTATACTCTTTTAATTGGAATAGCAAATAATGTTTAACGATACTTTAATAGATAATACAGTTTGGATTCTACGTAAAGCATTTAAAAGTAACAAGGCACAGATTTGGAAGGCATTAGAGAAAGAATTTTCCAGATCTAGATCAAACAGGAGACAAGTTAACATCCAAAGATTGGATAAAATTACTAATAACGGGGATATAGTAGTAGTTCCAGGGAAGATTTTGGGCAATGGAACGTTGGGGCATAAATTAACAGTATATGCATATTCATTTTCAGAAACTGCCATAAATAAGTTGAACACTGCAGGGGCAGAAGTTATTTCATTGCAATCATTAATAAGTAAATATCCAGATGGGAAAGGTGTAAAAATAATTGGCTAAGGAAACAAAGATGGAGACAAAACCAGAAGAAAGTCAACCTCAACAAAATAAGCTTATAGTAGTCGATGCAACAAATTGTATTTCAGGAAGACTATGTTCGAAAGTATCAAAATTATTATTGCAAGGTAATAGAGTATCCGTAGTAAATGCTGAAAAAGTGATGGTATCCGGAAACAAGTATGAAGTCATTGAGAGTTACAAGAAACGATTAGAAGTTGGATCAATTGTTAACCCAATCCATGGTCCATTTCACCCAAGAAGACCAGACACCATAATTACAAAAATGATAAGAGGGATGGTCCCAAAAAGAAAATCCAGTGGAATGCAATCTTTTAAAAGATTAAGGGTATATATGGGCGTACCAGACGAGTTAAAAAATTCAGCAATGCAATCATTTGAGGACGCAAAAATTACGAGACCTGCATCATTTTACATATCCATGGGTGACGTGGCAAAACAGATAGGTTGGAAAGGAGTAGTTCAATAATATGAATAAAATAGATCTTTATCCGGGGCAAAGAAAGACATGTAGAGCCGTAGCTACGATAGTAAAAGGAAATGGAAAAATTAGAATTAACAATATCCCTGTAGAAGTTATTCAACCAGAAGTAGCAAAGGAACTCATTTTAACACCTACTAACATAATTGGTGAACTAAGAGATAGAGTGGATGTTAATGTGCACGTCAATGGAGGCGGCTTTATGGGACAAGCGTTTGCAAGTGCAGTAGCAATTTCACGTGCATTAACAGGAGAAACAAAAGGTGCAAAGGATCCCAGGGATCATCCATTTACAAGAAACATCAGAGAAGAAATCAAGAAAAAGATAACAGAATTTGATAGACATTTGCTGGTAGGGGATCCAAGACAAACAGAGTCAAAGAAATATGGCGGCCCAGGGGCAAGACGAAGAAAACAGAAATCATACCGTTAATTTTTTACTTTTGGCATATTTTTTGATATCTTAATTAATCCAAAAAGATAGAATATAATATGTCACACAATGGCATAGATATAGATCAGTATATTCTGCTGATTATATATCCCAGTATAGCATTTTTTGCAATAGGCTTTATCACAAGAAAAATAGAGTTAAGAAAGACAATTACCTATGCCTTACAAGCCATAATCTGTTTTTGCTTTTCGATTGGTTATTATATATTTATACCCTATGGCGGTGCTCAGGGTTTATCATTAATATTGGGATTGTTTGGGATTTTACTAATATTTTTAGCAAGGAAAGAAAGAATTTCTCCAGTTACTACTACAGAAGAAGGGAGTGAAAGAGGAGTGAAAGAGGAGTGAATCAAAATTGTCGGTTTCGTAATTCTACAGGTACAGAAAAATGCAATTAACATCCAGATTTAGAATAAAAAATATCAATAACGTAATAGAATTTTTGAACAATATACATGTTGGAAGATTAGCAACAATTGATGTAAACGGATATCCTCAAATAATTCCGATGAATTTTGTTTATACGGTTACAGATTTAAGTAAAAATTCTAGCCTTGATTACGGGAAGCCAACATATAGAGAAGACGACGAAAGTGAAAATGCAGGCAATGATTTCAAGATAGTAAACAATGTCTCTACCAAAAACCCAATTCTTTATGAACATGTAATTTATATGCATTCCCATCACAGGGGAGAGAAAATTGAGAACCTCCTGCGAAATCAAAAAGTAGGATTTGAGGTCGATAAGGAAATTTGTTTTTTGCCTTCATACTATTTTCATCCTACCGATGCTTCTTTTGCGGATACATTGTATACAAGTATAGTAATAAAAGGAAAAGCATCTATTGTGTCTGATAATCAAGAAAAAGCATTTGCAATGAATAAGATGATGCAAAAATATCAATCTGAAGGTAAGTATACGGAATTAAATCAAGATGCAAAATCCATTATACATCTAACAGTAATAAAAATTAATGTTGATACAATTGACGGTAAATATAAAATCGGACAAGAATGGTCTCATTCCTTTAGGAAGGATATAGCAAACAAGATTATTCAGAGAGAGGGAATTACTAGAGCAAGGGAAATTTTAAAGGATATGAAAATAATCATACTAAAAAATGGTGAATTGGAATTACCAATTTCAGTAAATTTGGAGCTATAATAGATAGAGCCCTTAAAAAATATGATGGATTTTGCCATTAATAATAAACAGATACGTTAATTTTTTATACCACAGACTTCGAAACTAAAAGCAATATACCCTATTATTGAGCTATCCTTTCGAATCGGGAAAAAATTGTCAGTATATTTAGGCATTAATTCTTGTTTTAAAGATAATGCATCTTCTTTTGATATATCCAATCTTAACATATCTTTACCAAAGAGTAAATCCCATAAATCAATATCAAGAACTTCTTTTAATGCAATGAAAGAAATAATCCTGTTAGTATTTGTTTTGTCTACAACTATGAAATAATTAAATTCATTCTCCTCAGAAAATGGATCAGGGGCGGTAAAACTATCTATATTGAAATAACTAGTCAATCTTTTTCTTAATATGTGTGATGAATAAGACATGATTGCTAGATCAGTAAGAGACAACGCTTTTACAGTAGCTAGAGTGGGCCCTTGAATATTTAATGAAAGCATATCTTAAGTAATAATTTAGGGTATTAATTATTTATGGAGAAATAAAAATCATTAACATAAGTTTAAAAATATAACACTTGCAAAGTGATGTAAGGTAAAAAGCCGGGGTACCCAAGCTAGGTAAGCAATCAAAAAATCCAGCCCTAAAAGGGGTCAGCCTCGAGATCTAATAAATGAGGAAATAAAGGATAGATAGCTGATGTCCTTCCGGACTCGTGGGTTCGAGTCCCACTCCCGGCGCCTAACTCGTGGATTCATATGAACATTTTATTAACTTAAAAAGTACAAAATAAAGTTGATAATTTGCAAAATCCTGTACAGCCACGACGACTAATTCTTTAGAACAAGAAAGGAGCAATAAGAAGAATTGATTAATATCAATTCGCAAATATCAAGAATCCTATATTAAGAATTCATTAGATAAATTATTGGAAAGTAGCCATCTGAAAATGCAGAGACATTTGTAATTACATCATTGCTGAACAAAATGAAATAAATATAAAAGAATCAACTAAGGAAGGGAAAATCAAGGTTTTAATCGATTTAATAAAATTCTTGGATTTCAAAGATTTTCCTGATATAACAAAGGAAGATATTTTTTCTTATCTTAACAGGTTTAGAAAATCAGAAGACGATGATCCTGATCACAGATGGATTGGAACATGGAACAATAGACACATGGTTTTACTCAAGTTCTTTCGATGGTTTCACGATCAAGACAATTCGGATATCAAGAATAGAAAATATCCTTAGGATTTTCTAGAAAAGGTGTAATCATAGGTTGCCCAATCCTTTTGAAATGTCGCCGATGGTTATTACCAAGTAAAGTATCATTTAGTTCTGTGCCGTGGGGATTAAGTTCCTTGTGATTTTGGGGTTCTATACGTAATTTGAGGATTACAGTTCTTAAACAAAGAATGATAACCGGGACTTAAACGTGATTTATATTCTTAATATGCTTTCTAATTCTTGTCCATGCTTGCTTAGTTTTATAAACCATAGGTCGAATATCTGACTCTTTGAGTTTTCCATATCTTTCAAATTCTTTAGTGAACGCTATTTGGATTCAATTTAGAACCTCTTGTCTATCTGTTCCTACAAAAACTGATTCAGTATTGTTAATTGCATCATCGTCCAGCATCTATTTTGTAGGAATCTTGATTATTCCTAAATGACTATCAACAGGAATGATTATGATGAAGGCATTGACTTATCATCAGCTTAAGAGCAACTGTAGAAACAAACCCGTATACTGTCGCAAGGTCTTTTCTACCTATTTACAAAATAAAGGTATAGAGCCAGAGATTATAGATTTGCTCCAAGGAAGAATTAGCGATTCAGTTTTTGTCAACCACTACTATCGGCCAGACATTAACGAAATAATTACAAAGAGGATTAGACCGGTGTTGGATGAATTAATGGATATTTTGATCAAAAGTTAACAATTTGATTTGTAAATTTGTGCAAATACGAAATAAAATCGATTTACTTTACTAATAACCTAAGGATTTTGATTACGATCAAGAAAATAGTGGAATACGTTTCTTGTCCATAACGCAACCATATTGACTATATTATTATATTCGTCCTCATTTTCCACATTGATTAGCTTGCTTATTTTTCCATGTGCAATAGAACAACGTTCATTTACGTAACAATTATTCCATTCTACATCAAACTTATTTATTTCGAAGTTAGTATCTTGTTTCTGCATTATATCTTTTATTGTATCTCTTAACTGAGGCGTATTAACATAATTTGTTTTTAAAACATCTCTAACCAACACAGTTAAACAACTAAACAATGCCTCTAGTCGCAAGGGATTAAGATAATGACCCAATCGATAGTATGCTAACGCCAAATTTAAGGTATCTTTCTTTTCTTCTTTTATGTTTGAAAAATTTTCAAGTGTTTTGACTGCATTTTTATCTTCAATATTAAATCTAATACCCAACGAACGAGAAGTAGTCCAAATATGTGGTCTATTTTGAATATCTCTGAAATAAAAGCCAGTTTCGCTTACGAAGGCTTCAGTATTATAGGCAAATATTATTTTGGATAAAGCTGATGAAACATATTGCTTTGCTACTTTAGAAAATATAATTTCATCATCAGAGTCCACAGTGACAATCCCTCTGCGATTTTCACCATCGAAGTTGAAAACTACACAGTCAATCTCTAGTTTATCATCTTTTACTTTTAAAACATCATGTAACCCCTTAATATCAAACATTACTTCATAAAGAGGCACATGAACTGAGTGCGTTGAAGCCATATATAATGGCTAATGTAATGATCATTCGAATTTCAATAATAATTTAGAATAGATCTTTAGTTTTTACTTTATTAATTTTGGTAGATCTAAATCTGAATTCTTTCTCGGCAGTTCATCAATCAAAATAGCCATGATTTTAGCCCTCAAGATTAGTAAGTTCTCTTTATCAATAGCAAAGCCATCAGTTACTATCTCTCCATCATCTTGATAGACGTGCTTAGCCACAGAATACATATTTTCATATCCTGATTTGCCATTATGTTTTTTTAAATAAATCTGTAACTGTTACTTCTACCTTGTCAACCATGTTGTGTTGATATCAAATCCCAATTACTGAATTATTAAGATTTCACAATTAAGAAATCAGTATTGCTTTTCACCGAAACAATACAATCTAAAAGCTGTTAAATAACAAAGATTAAACTGTTATCCGCCGCCCCGTTATGGGGCGGCGATATATTCTGTATACCACAAACCAATACCTGATCAAATCCGTTCACTTAAAAAAAGTAAATTCCAGTTATTAGACTTGCATTTAGAGAACTTTTAACTCCTCCATAATATTTCCATCATAATTATCAGATGAGGGTTTTAATGTGGACCTTCCACGTAAAGAAGATGATAATAGCAATTTAAGCAGTTTATTACTTAATTTGTAATATTAAAGCTCAATTAGATCTTTATGGAATTTGTGATTGATCTCCACTAAATTTAAATACTTTATGAAAAATCAAATAGTCTGTATTTATTTGAGTAATCTCGATAGGGCCTACAGAATAAGGCTTAAAAGTTTTATAATTTTATGTTCAGTATCATTATTATTAATTTCTACATCTATACAATGGTCGCCACTATCTGAAACTGGATCTCGCATTTATGCCCAGGCTGACGAAAGTGACAGCGGCACTAATGAAGTTACTAATGAGGATGAAGGTAGCGACTCAATAGATTTTTCAAACATGAATGATGAAACAGTAGAAGAACAAGACTCTGAAAATTTTGTCAATGAAGATATTTTATAGTGAGTATGAAAATTATGAAGAAGAGGATGTACTATCTAACGATGTAGGAGAAAATCAAAATGAGGCCCAGTATATGATGAAAGTTTAGGAGACCATGATAATGATCCAAGCTTTAGCTATTCGGTACCCAGAAAACTTCTCTGAAAATGGTGTTGCAAAAGACATTGGTAACTATGAAAAGCCATCCATTCCCCACTCTTCAGGATCATTGACATTTGACTTTGCAGATTCTAACAAATCAAGTGGAAATGCAAATAATGAAATCAACATTGGTAAAATTATAGAAGACGATTTCAATTCTACTAACAATTCGACAACAACAACTTCTCCAGATCCTTTATTGCCACCTATTCCTGTTACAACGATAACTCAAGATAATGGAACAATACCAGTCATCAGAGACAACTTACCCAAGATTCCAGATACTCCATCACTCACCTTTAGCAATGGTAACGATAATACCAGTTTACCATCTCAACAACAACAAGGAAACCTGACCCTTTCTCTGCCATCCTCAGATATATTACCTGAAGAAAATGAGAACATCACAATATCATCAACACAACCTCAGATACCCTCATTTGTATCGTCTCAATCTTCATCCTTCTCATCGACTAATCCATCTTTAGAACAAACTTCTAAATCTCCTGCAAATATTTCTGCTCAATCCTTATCAACTCAAAAAATCTCTTCATCAGGTATTTTTCCTCTCGAAGAATCTAAAGCAGAAAGTGCTGCTGATGATATTATAGACATGGCAGAAACTAAATCATCCATCTCGAATGTAGGATGTCAATCAGGGCCCGAAATATGTGCCGATGCATTAGCACATCCCGAGCGATACAACGCGATTACCTTGAACGGGTTTTGGACTGATAGGGATGGTGTCCTTTGCAGGGCTGGGGATTGGGGCCACAGAGTGTGTCAAGAAAGATATAACTATAATGGTGGATCCCTTACATATTACTCCGAGAAACCATGTATTTTAGACGACTCTTGTCCGCCTGAAGCATCTAAAACTAATGAACAGCCAAAGCCGGATTGTGATCCAAAGTTAATGTCCTGTATGGAACAGCCAAAGCCAGATGACCAACAGCCAAAGCCAGATGACCAACAGCCAAAGCCAGATGACCAACAGCCAAAGCCAGATGACCAACAGCCAAAGCCAGATGACCAACAGCCAAGGACAACAGAGAAAGAGGTTCCTTGCGCTCCTCAACCAGAATGTCTGACAAAATTAGGAGACGACATAATTCTCGACGATATTAAGAGCAAACCCCCTGTTCCAGATATTCCCAGAGCAACTTGCGAATATGAAATACACACTTTAGCAAGTCAGAGTTATCAGTTCCAGTTGAGGGACCCATGTTGGGTGATTCCATTTGTTAGATAAAAGGCAAAAATTGTCAAGGACCAGTTACGCCTTGTATATCAGTATTGTGAAAGCATTGGAGTTGCAATAAATCCAGGTTTCGTTTCAGGGTCTGCTGCAGTTGCATCATGTTCTACTACCAGTAACGTGTGGAACGGTTAACCAATTGGTCCTTCAGGCTGTTCAGTTACCCTATGTGTTGAAGGTAAGAGGGGACAAGGAACCATTGTTTCGAGCGGTACATGTTATGAAGTAGATTGTTCGAGGGATGAACCTAAGTGTACCTTAGAATCATGTGTAGGAGGGGAGAAGGTGTAATCCTACCAGGATTTACGGGAGAGAATTCGGCTTCAGGTTGCAATCCAGATACCCGTGAGGTTGCCTGTCCTCCGTGGATTACTAAGCCGGCGTGCATAATAGGTTGTTTAGGACATGACTTTATTAACCGAAGGTGATACGATATATTCTCCCATAATATAATATATATTTGTAAATCTATCAACAACTTAAATTTGATTAAAGAAAAGTGTAGCATTTTGGGGCTACTCAATTTATTATTATTATTATTTGTTGGATTATGGATTTATCCCATTTGTCAAGTTGAAGCTCAATTGAGCCCAGATATGCCTTCGCTTCCTGAAATTCCTAGGTCGATTCATGAAACCGCTGATTTTATTTCATACTCAAATTCTTCTATGGGAATAGAGTTTGATATCCCTAGCGATTGGGAAAGGATAACCTTATTCACTGAGAATCTTACAACTATAACTTTTCAAAAGGGACTCGCCTCCCCAAATTTCGTTCCCGCAAGTATTTCACTGTCGATAGAAAAATTACGGAACGTATCAGACATGGATGAGTATACTCAACTAACTGATAATTTATTGAATTCAACGTTTGATGGTTACCATTTAGTCGATTCAGTTCAGGTCAAGTTTGCAGATCTACCAGCAATAGAAAGGACGTTTACCTTTGTTAACCGTTTACTGGAATGACAATAAAATCCATTCAAGTATTTACCATCGACAATAATAAAGCCTATGTATTGACATATACCGCAGCGGACTCGCAGTATCTGAGCGAACTTGATGTTATGAAGCATATGGAGACTACATTTCGCCTATTGTGAGATAAAACTACTACCACTAAAACATTGTTCAATAGTCAATGACTGACCAAATTTAAAAACATCTAATATTATAAATCATCATAGCTAGATTAGACGCCTCATCAATTTGTTCTAAATGATTCTATCATATGCTTTACAACAGGATAAAAAAGTCAAAAAGGTCTGGGGTAGTAAAATATTGAGCATGAAATTCTGTTCCATTGGCATCTACGGTAATTACTTCTAATATCTTTAGAGTCGATTCCCCCGGATATACTTTGTATTGTAAAGTCACATGCAGGAAGACCATTGAGTGTGAAATTTCCGCATTCAGCCTGTTTTTGCAATGTAATTCCTAAAGAATTTAGGTCGGCAGCTATTTGAGCATCAACTAAATCTTTAGGAGTAGTAAACAAAGACATTCCAGAAGGTTGAAATACATTTAACATAACAAATCTATTTTCTGGATCTTATATTTGGCTATAAAGTCTATTGGTCCAGGAGATTCGCCTTCCTCTCGCGGTGATGGTATCCAGTTTGATGGATACTGCATTGTAAATAGACCATTTCTGTCTTTGAAATCCTTCCAGGTTATTTCTTGCTGTTGTTGTTGCTGATTTTGATCTAACGGTGGTGACTCTGTTCCGGAGGAGACGTTAAAGAGTTTTGATTTTGAGGTGATAAGCCGTTAGGAGCAGATTGAAAACTATTAGTGCTACCAGTAGACGACGAGAAGTTAGTCACTAGCTCCTGGTAAAATCAAATCTACAGTTTCAAGAGACCTTCCTTTTAACTCAAATTCCTTGCAGCCATTCTGGTTATTATCCTCAAGTTTATAACAAACGTCCAAATTATCGCCCTCATCTGGGTCTTTAATTTTTAATTCATATACGAACGGATTTTGATACTTGGTCAAATCGAAATTGTCACAACTATTTGAATTTCCTTTCATATCAAAACAAAGCTCAACCTCTCCACCCGTATGGTACACATTTATTTCTAAAGTCGTTTCATCAGTAGAAGCGACTACAGTTGACACTGTGTTCATCAGCAATACAGATAATAATGATATCAACAAACTAAACAGAATAAACTTTTTCATAACCACTAGCCCAAAGAGATAATCACGAATATAAAAGCGTTATATTTCCATTTTTTTACAATTCTGAATATTCCTTGATGGAATCTATAGGCATAATTAAGCGTAACATAACAAAGAAAAAGGTCTTCACTAAATATACTATTTTCTGTGTTAGATTATATATTCAACCAGTCTTATTGTGATGACATGGAGGCTTTCTATAAAGACGTTTACAATCCTGTATACATCCGCGCCGCGCTTTAGGCGCAGCAAAGTAACACCCATAAATTGCACAACTAACAAAAAGTGGATTTTTCAGTGACGTATATTGATTGATTGTCAGTTCAATATATTTGTCAATCATTACTGTGGGCCGACATTAACGAAATAATTACAAAGAGGATTAGGCCGGTGTTGGATGAGTTGAGAAATGAACTGATTTAGGTACACATTAAAATATTATTTGAGAATAGGTTTATAATATCATCTGTTCGATAAAAATAGATCTGGTGTTTTTGCAGATGGTATTTTTTGGTAAAAAGTCATCATTAGGTTTTAAAAAAAGAATTTAGTGTATTGAAGATTTTAACGAACAAAGGGATAGTAATTCTGATCACGGTAGAGTCTGATTAGTCGTATTAAAAGATTCTATCATATACTTCACAGTAGGAACGAAATGATCAAAAAGATCTGGTGTTGCAAGATACTGGGCATAATATTCTGTTCCGTTTGGATCCACTGTTCCTAATGATAAAACCTTTAGATTCAACCCGATACTAGGATCACTGCTTAGGGTAATATAGTCACAGGCAGGGAAACTATTAAATGTAAAATTTCTACATTCAACCTGTTTAGCCAAGCTAACCCCAGGTGAGCTAAGTTCAGATGTAATTGAAGTCTCAGCTAGGTCTTTCGAGTTGGTAAATAAAGATCTTCCAGCAGGTTGAAATATATTTAGCATCACAAATCTGTTTTCTTGGTCTTGATAGTTTACTATAAAATCGATAGGACCAACTAATTCGCTTTCCTGACGTGGAGATGGGATCCAATTTGATGGATATTGCATAGTAAACAATCCATTTCTGTCATTAAATGTTTTCCACGTTATTTCTTGTTGTTGCTGTTGTTGATTTTGTGAAGTTAAAGCGTCTTGTGAAGCAGTTGCAGCTGAGGTTGGACCTGGATTGCTTGGGAGGAAAACCATTAGTGGGAGATTGGAGATTAGTATTGAAATTCTCTGAAGGTGAATTAGTAATACTACCTCCGGGTAATACAAAGTCAACTGTTTCTCGTGATTTTCCTGTCATTTCATACTCACGGCATCCATCTGAATTGCGGTCTTCAAACTCATAGCATAATTCATAATTTTCGTTATCTGATGGATCCTCAACATTTATCGGGATGACAAATGGACTTTGGTATTCTGCTAGATTAGGAACATCACAAACATCATCATAATTATCACCTTTAAAACATATTTCAACGGTTCCTTCACTTGGATGATATACATTAATCTCTATTACCACATCTTCAGCACTGACCATTTGATAAGAATTGGTTAACATCAGAAGTATTGTTATCACAATTCCGCCGAAGATAGTAAAATGTTTTAAGTTAATCACCAATGAACAATAACTAAATTTGATCATCACTATAAAAGTATTTAAGAAATGCTCCAGCTTATACCTGTGTTTCAGAACTTTTCTGTATGACTGACCTGAATTGTTGTGGCGTCCAATTAATTCAATGATTAATAGAATTGCAAATAATCTCCATTAAATTTAAATATTTAATAAGATTTCAAAAAGGTAGTTTTGAATTTCTTGGAAAAAAACCGAGAAAGCATGTTACGTTTTTTATTTTTCTCCTTATTCTCTTTAATGTTAGTTACGAGCTCTCTTTGCAGTATCACCTTATCCAAAAAGTGAAATTGATTCTTATGCTCAAGAAGATTCTATTGAGTCCAGCGACAGTGAAACTGAGTCAACTGATTTTTCTTCTGATATGGACTATGTAGAAGAGGATTCATCATCAAATACTGAACAATATGCAAGTGAAGGGGACTTCCAAAGTGAGACTACTTCTTTTGAAGAAGAAGGTGTTGACTTTTCCGACATTCCTGATATCAAGTATGATTATCCACCAGACAATACTTCAGATACGCCTGATTTTCCTGATGATAATGAGATATATACACCTGCATATACTTCCTCTTCAGGCACCAATAATGAAACAATTGGATTAAACAACGAGTTTGAAGAAGGATCAAATTTTTTCTCTGGTCAAGACCATTCTAACCCGGTAGATAGTGGAAGAAGCGGCATAGAAACAAATCAATCATTTGATCAAGATGATTCATCATCATCTTCTAAATAGAGTAGAAGTATACAGACCCACTTTTTACCACCTATCGCTGAAAGTGTGAATAACGAAACTGAAAGTAGGGATATGCCTAGCAATTTTTTAGCCAATGAATTTACTGGAACTGATAACACTAGTTTACCTTCGCTACCTTCAATGAATCAAAAGCAAGAGACACAACTACAGGAAAACACATCACTTCCGGCTATTCCGACTATAAGCGAATCACTACCAAGACAAGACGAAAATAAGTCTGCTATACAACCATTCCCTCAATCATAGGAAGGGCTTATCTGACTCAAGCAATTCAATGCCGCCCATTCCTACGGTATCGAATATAGAGTCCCTCCTTCAAACCGCTAATGATATCTCTTCTGGAGAATCCAAACAAAATATAGTTCAAATAATTCCCTCCCAAGGCATTATACCACCACAAGGAGAATCAAAGGCAGAAAGTGGAGACGATAAATTTCGTTATTCACCTACACCTGGTAAAGTCCGTGATCGTATTTCTGTGGAATTAAATAATGCTGGGAAACTTCCAGACCCTAAAACGAAAATTCAAGGCCTTGCTCCAGCTGAAAAAAAAGTCTTGTCTTGGGTTCAGAGTAATAGCGATTTGATAAACACATTTGCTAACAAATGGGGGGTGGATAGGAAAGCCGTAGCTGGAATTATAATGTGGGAAGCGTTGGAAAACCCAAGCAAGATACAGGTGTGGGGTGTTGGTAAGTTTCATTTTACAGAACCTACAAAACCATTCACAGAAAGTTTAGCCGAGCAACTCGAGAAGAGAGGCTATCTGCCAAGCCAAAGCCTTTTAGATAGACCGGGAAATCCTACGCTCTACTAATGGTTTTTTGGATTATGCCGGCGCAGCAATGAAAGCGTTCACTGATATATACAAGAGTGCCGGAATTGACATTTCTAAGGATCCAGCCGTATTAGGAACTCTATACAACGCCTACAATCTGGACTCGGCCGAACAAAACTTAGCTAAAAATATTTCAGAAGAAAGATTATAAACCGAGTGCGGAAATACAATGGGCCCATGGATATCTAGAAACCTACCGTACCATTGAGGAGGGATTCGCAACCACCAAGGGAGCACACACTCCTATTCCAACGACAGAGACTATAAATCCCTTTGCTCTCGATTCACCGGCAAAAATCACTAAGCGTTACTCTCTTGATCCAAGTCTAACTCTAAAGAAGCCAACAAATCCTTATGCTCCTGATACAGAGACAAAAATCACTAAGCATTTCTATTACTTAGATCCAAGTCTAACTCTAAAGAAGCCAACAAATCCTTATGCTCTCGATTCACCGGCAAAAATCACTAAGCGTTACTCTCTTGATCCAAGTCTAACTCTAAAGAAGCCAACAAATCCTTATGCTCCTGATACAGAGACAAAAATCACTAAGCGTTACTCTCTTGATCCAGGAATTCTAACTCTAAAGAAGCCAACAAATCCCTTTGCTCTCGATTCACCGGCAAAAACCACTAAAAGTTACCCTCCTATTCCAAAGACCTATCCAATAAATCCTTTTGCTGCTGATCAATAGACAAAGACTACAAATCCTTTTTCGCATAAAGTAACCTATAAACCCAAGGAGAAGTATGAAAATAATGGGAAAATATTCCGACGATCGGAAGCAAACTGAAAATTGAGCCATTGGATGATACATAGCCTAAGGTCAACGATGACCATTTTTCTGGCAACATGCTGTACATATCGTCATTTGTTACGTTGATACAACCTATACTGGAAGATAGAACGGATGGTATAGTTTTCGATGATGCTATTGATAAATTTAATCAACACCCGTGAGATAACTAACCATAACAGGAATAGGTCCAAAGTGAAATACTCCGTAAGAGAGGCATTAACCATAGAAACAAC
>CAWKJS010000021.1:0-12762 GCA_963850055.1 uncultured Nitrososphaeraceae archaeon
CTTAAAACAGGGAGTCTATTTCATTATTAAATCCTAAAATGCAAGGCGACAAACGAATCTGACGCTTCTTCTGGTATAAAATAGTACAACTGAACCCGACTCCGGTGACCTATTTGATAGATCAATTATACAACCAAAGGTGCGTGCCCAAGGGGCTCACTATCGATATAGGTTCTAAAATAGTTTCTATTGGATCATACTATTTGAAATAAAAGAATTATCATGTGAATGTAATGGACCGAAAGGGGCTCGTAACAAATTTGACTAAAATTGTGCGTTCAATATTGAAGCACCTTAGAACTATTATATCGCCAAATCTTCTGATTTAAACGTATACATCAGGGTATCGATTTCGCTAATTATTTTTTTCTCCACTAAAGAATCCAGTATACGATTCTGAAGTAAGAAAAATTTTCGAGATTCTAGAGAATAAATTAATTCTTTAAATAATCTGTATGATAGCGATCTAACTTGTTTATCCTTACTTTGGATTGTTGTCAATAATAATTTTATGAATGGGTTTGCGCTATTTACTAAAATGGTCGGAGCCATTCCATATTTAGAATAATAGTTGTTGATTTCAAAAGTTCCTTTTCCCCATAATTTTCTATTTGGCCAATAGAGACATCAAACTTGAGTATCTCTTCTGGATTATACAACCATCTGAAGAACTTTAGAAAGATCATTTGTCTATTATTGTAAGAATTTATCCATCCATTTCCTTGTTCAAGCGGTTTTCTTAGACTATTTAAATATGTTAATATATTCTCTTTTGTCATTTCTTGATACCGTTTTCCATCCTCGAAAAAGTTAGAAAGCCATACTAAAACTTTTATCTTCCCCTCCTTGGTACTATTCTTTAATATTAATTTCCGTTTGTTCAACCATAATATACTTGCAAATTGTATCTGCATTTTCCCCATTTGCGATTTTTAATTTTCTTAAAATCTTACTAAAATAAGGCTTTGATAATCCGATAGTTATTTGGTCGATGACATCAGACATTTAGTGATTACAAATATGGTATTCGTCAAATTATATAACGATAACGTTAGATTCCCTGTTTTTATACAAGGGATTCGAATCCCACTCTCATTCGATATTGACACCAGTAATGTCTTGGAGCGCCGCATTATTTTTCACGCCGCTTATGCAACACTCAATGTTCGAGCAAATAACATCTAACAGTTCAAAATTTCTCGAATGTTAGATGCATATTCATCCACCGAATCTATTAAATCACAAACTATCTGCTCATTTTCACGGTCGACTGATCTGGTATTTATACAATTTCATATGAACATTTTAAATAGATCGAGGTAAGTATGAGTAATGATACCAATTATTAAAAAGAAATTATCATTCTTGAATTGAGTTATAATTTTCGAAAAGCCCTGATAGCAATATGTAAATAAAACTTATTTTATTTACTATTGGTGGAATTTGAAAATTGCTCCCATTTCCAATCAATTGCACGGAATAATTGAAGATATTGATATCTCATATGTTATTCCCAGTGAAAATCCATTGCGTTTTTCTCCAATGGATGACGTTGACGAATTAGCCAAATCTATATCTGAAAAAGGATTGTTAAACCCAATAGTGGTCAGAATGAAGGGTGAATCATATGAAATCATTGCAGGAAACAGGAGATTTCTGGCATGTAAGATACTAGGATGCAGGAAAATAGTTTGTCAGATAGTGGAATTGGATGATAAAAATGCATATGAGATTTCGCTGATGGAAAACATACAGAGAAAAACCTTAAATCCAGTGGAGGAGGCCCAGGCATATGCGAAATATGTATCTACTATGGGATGGGGTGGTGCCACTGAACTGTCTAATAGAATTGGAAAAAGCATTAGTTACATTACAAAAAAGATTAGACTCTTAGAATTACCTCCTGATGTGATGAATTCAATTAATTCATCAAATTTGAACACTAGTACAGCAGAGGAACTTTTAATCATCAAAGATAAATCAAAACAATCTGAACTATTGAATTTAATTATGAATAAGAATCTGAATTTGAGACAAACCCGTAGTTTATTAAACTAATATAAAATCAGATCACAATATCCTGATGGACTTTATCATTCTAATCAACCCATCAGTAAAACTGAATATGACTTATCCAGTCTTAAAGCCCTAAACAAATCTATTTCAATTCTAAAATTGGCAATGATTAAGTTGGGTAGTGTCCTCTCTGATTTTGACGATGATTGCTCAAATCAGAATGTTGATTCCAGATCAATCAGCGGTAGAGTGAAGAATTGGATGGCATATGAAATATTATTGCATCACAAGCATTTGTTACATGATCAAATCGATCGATTGATTAAGGAGAAACATAAACAAGAGAAATGCTACCGTTTAGTCTTTATATTTTTTCGGCGCCGAAAAAATTTTAAATAACATGTTCGATCCTTTAACCAATCATACCCCCACCCGCCTTTTCAATATTATATTGCTAAATCATACCATTCAGAATTTATTTTTATATAGGGACAATGGATGACAGCATACTACTTCCTAGTTGAAATAAGCAAATAATGTAGATTCACCAATTCCTTAATGTGGTTCGAGTCCATATGTTTTCAACAGGTTATCTTCTTTAAGAACATCTTGTGGATGACCTTCAGCAATTACATATTTATTAAAACAAATAACCCAAGGAGAACGACTAGCAATATGAGTTATATCATGAGTAGATAAAATTACAGTCATTCCATTGTTGCTTAGTGTTTTTAATATATCAAATATTTTTTCTCTTGAAACATAATCTAGACCCGTTGTTGGCTCATCCAAAATAAGAACATCAGGGTTTCTAATCAACGCCCTGCCCAAAAAGACACGTTGTTGCTCTCCTCCAGAAAGTGCCCTTATGTGTCGTTTTTCATAGCCACTTAATCCCAATATTTTTAAAGTATCTTTTATTTGATTTTTCAATTTTTTATCTATCCATGGAAGATAACTTTTGTAGTTCCATGATCCCATTGCTATGACCTCTTGTACAGAAACTGGAAAATTCCAATCAATAGTTTCTATCTGTGGAACATATCCAACAGTAGGATAATAGAAAATGGAATCACAGTCATCACAAATGTACTAAATATCTCCATTCCAAGGTTCGTAAATTCCACATATTAGTTTTAATAAAGTAGTTTTTCCAGATCCACTAGGACCTACAATAGAAACAAATCGACCTTTTGGTATAGACAAATCAACTCCTTCTACAACAAAATCATGATAGGTAAATCCATAGGATATATCGGATAATCTTAGATATTCAAAGCTCATGATCTAAATAATGTAGAACAAACTGAACGATTAAACATATTAAGGAATATTCTAATATTTTTTTAAAGTATATCATATTTATAATGACAATGTTCTGCAACAATCAATTTTTCACCTTATTCAGAATGTTAAATAACTAAATTCAGTATTACGATAAAACATGCAGATTGAATACTGCCAATTCCCGGATGATATCTTATATGATATTGAAAATTTCGTCTGGATCAAAATGATGGATCACAATGGAACTGCTAAAAGTGTCAATGCAATTATTGGCATTACACCTATCCTTACATCTTTAGCGAAGAATACTGAGGATACGATTAAAGTCAATTAATAACATGATCTACAAAGGAAAAAGTATAGGAACATTAGAAAGTAATCGATATTTTGGCGTGATTACAGCTCCGGTAAATGGAAGAATATTAGAAATAAACGAGAGAATAATCACGAATCCAGGCTTAACTAATGATTTTCCCTATACACAGGGATGGATTTCAAAATGGAGATACAGCCTAATACAGAAAATTTAAATGAACTTAAAAACATAATTGACATCGAAGAAACAGTTCGCAAAATAATAAAAGAATTAAAGGTCCGTTGTTTCTCGATCACCCAGAATCGAAATGATTGAAATTGGTTTGGAGTGTAATGCAGTACTGACAAAACTTGATGATTTAATGGTATCTCTTGATAAAGGTAAAGTAGTTCATTTAGTTTCAGACAATCCTTATGCTAGTACCGATATTTATCTTCAAACCTATATGCGATGGTCCAATATGGCAGGTTATGAGTTAATGGATATGAGAAAAGAGGGAAAAATTTTTCATTTCGTAATAAAAAAATAGGTACACTATTAATATGCAATTGTATTATCATTTATACCTTTTCAGATGCATTTATGTATGTATACTCATCAAGCAGCATATTACAACCTAAATATTCAATGATATTGAAACTATGCGATAGTATACATAATTCAATTCTGAATTATGATCAGATCGGAATAATTTCACTTTGGAATTACAATACTTATAATCTTTCAAATAATTTAATAACCTACAATCTATTCCTATATTTATGTATGTACGAATATTTTGATATAAAAACCAATTGAATACATTATCCTTTTAAAGTCTAGTTCTTATTAAATGGTAATGATAAATGATTATTCCTTACTTCAACCGCAATATCAGACGGTGGATAGGGAAGAACAAAACATAGGATATCGTCAAATATTTGAATCGCCGGTTGGTCCCCTTACAAGCCAACCTGAAATCGGAAGATGGATATCCATAAATAAAACACCATCAGTGATTCGCAACTTCTTCAAACCATTACCTGGACTTCCTTTTGATGGGGAATATATTTTAAAGTTTCCTAAGGGTAGTGAATTTGTAGTTTTACCCAATAGGATATTTGATCGAGGAATAATACGATTGCACTGTTGTAGACAAGCTGAACCATTGGAGAATCTTGAGGAATATGGAGTTTGCTGGACCGTAGAAAACTCATTAAATGAAATACTTGCTTCCATTAGGTACGGCCCGAAATACCAATTTGAGGCCTCTATAGATGGGATAAACTATGAATATCTTGGAATAAAGTGGAACCCTGGACTGAACAACTTCTTCTCAATAACAATTGATCTAGATAGTAGACTGTGGCATACCTATTTTCATAATGCCTATGGAGATAAAATATTAAGCGATAATATGTCAATAAATTCGAAAGTAAGGTCCGAAATCTCCCATATGCGAATAATAAATTCAGGATGCAGTGCTTCCTATTCAATAGAGATTGGTGTAGGAAAAGCTGTTAGAACTAATGAATTTGAAATAAATTATGGTACGGAGGAGACATAAATGGACAGTAATAGTCGTAATGATAGATTGGCATCAGTCTGCTCTGGTATGTCTAACATGATAGATGAACTCACTTCTACTGTAAATCGTCTAAACGAACAAACACATGATCGCGCTGAGGTTGAAAAAAACATAGAGCAAATACAATCTTTATTTAGAAGAGTTGAAACGTCATTTCATGGAGCAAAAAAACATTTTACCGATTACCAAGACGCCATTAGATCAAAATAGGATAAGGACAATAATGATGATTTCAGAAATAGAGAAAAAGGAAACAATATGTTCAGAATTATCCGATCAACATGCACAATATTTCAACTCACGCTAGCATGCTATGTAGCAGTACACATGACCGTAAGGAAGTTGAGAAGGATATCGATCATATTATAGGCCTAGTCGAAAAATTAGATGACATAGTAAAACATACAAAAAATAACTTTGTACAATGGAAGCAGATAATAGAGTCTAATTAGATATCATCTTTTGTTAGTAATGATTTCACTATTTCTGCATCAAGGTTTCGGCTTGGTTAATCTAAATTAGTAACACTGAAATTAACAACTGAAAATAGCAGTCTTAATAGATGAGTCAAAACTAATATTTTGAGTGAATAACTAATTAATAATATCACGCAATTCTTGGTAAAGTGTTTTAAATTTATGTTCCTAAAAGGTATTCCAATATTAGAAATCAAAAATTCTGGACCTTTCTGATCTATATTAGGAATAATTGTTATTGTTATTCTTGCTTCCTTGATCTCAGTTGATAAAGATGATTTGACGGATAAATTGGTTACATAAGCATTGAAGCAACCTTCCATGTTGTGAACTAACGGTTTTATGATCATTTCAAGTTGATTTTGAATTTTTTTATGTAGCATTTCATCCCAGACGTTAACTTGTATTTCGTCTAGAATGTCTGTCATTTTTTCTTTGAATTTACTAAATATGTCTTTATACTGCAAATAGCAATCAATTAAGCAGTTATTACTGACGTCATACAAAAAAGGAATATCGAATTTCCCAACTTCCACCGGAACATTTAGTCCTAATTGTTCCTGCTCGATAGGATATTTATTTGAATTAGGGTCTGATTCAATATTTGGATTGGATAATTTATATTTCAAAATCCTGTGTTCTATATTTTTTTCAGTAAATAACACTATTCTTGATTTCAATTCTTTTTTAACGATATGGATGTGATTAATCATTAGAGATTGAGCATATTCAAAAGGCAGAGTTATATTTTTGAATTTTTCTTTGCTGTCGTAAATAAATTTTCTTTCATCTGAAATACGTAAATATCTTAATTTTTCTTTGTCATACTCATCAAGTTTTATCATTCCATTATGAATGCGATTTTGAAAGTCTTGTCCGTCTGCTATAGATGGTAAATTCACATAATATTTTCTATGAACTACATCTAATTCAGGATTAGGTATCCGACCAATACTTATTCTAAATGGTGAGAGTAGATTGGGTGTTCTACAAACATTCAGATATTCTGTGTCAAATAGATCTACAATAATATTCAGACTAAGGCTCTTCGTCATTCTTACTACTAGTTAGTATTTGCATTAACGGAATAAATCTTATCTTAGAATGCATAAATTCTATTCGTTCCTCTATAAAAAAATCTTCGTATTCTTTGTAATTACTTGCCAAATCTATTGAAATATCAAATGGATTTATTACATAAATCTCATCGAATAGTAACATAGCACAGTTTAAAGTTCTTAGAGAATCATATGATACATATGGAAAATATAACCCAGATGTCATATGAATGTGTAAAAATCTTTGTATATAAACAATATTTCTGAGAAGACTCATGTTAATTTAGTCATCAAGCTAATAGTTTTATGCAAACACCAAGTTTTATATAATTTTTTGAAGGCGGGGTAGAATGATTATCTTCAAAATGAAATTATCATTATTTTTCATTGCTGAAGGTTTCAAGTTTAATGAGGAGTTGTAGTTCAATCCAATTTAGTTCCTAGAACCCTAATAATTGGTCAAAATTGTTACTAATCCCCCAGGGGCCCGAAGCGTATAAATCAAGAATATAAATAATTACCTGGGATGTGTTGGTTGGAACCCACTTCCGAAAGACATAGATTCGAATCCCAACCTCTGTCAAAACATTTTTTCGTATTATTTTGTTGCAGTCTCTATTTGTAGGATCCCATCAGGATGGCAAATATTCAGAAATCATGATATATACCATCTAAAGATACAAACCAAATCTAATAATTGTCTCCTCGAGTATTGCCACGGACTTCAAATCCCTCTCCTAGTGGCTAAAACATTTTTTAAATAATACAACCCCCAAGATAACCTAATGGATTCGAATCCCACTTCAAACGGGAATTATTTTATGACATTCTAATGAGTCTTGTGATACGAAATCAAGTCCAAAATTTTTCTCCAATCTATGTTGTATATCCTTTGATCTTGGGGTTTTACAAAGTAACGATTATAAAAATTATTCTAAATATTACAACAATTTTTTAATAATGAATTTTATCCTATTACGTTTTGGATGGTTAATCATTTAAAGGTAAACTAAAACTAAAGGTGGCCCCTCTGCCATCCTTATTGTTTTCGCCCCAAATCCTACCTTGGTGCATTTCTATTATTTGTTTGCAAATATACAACCCCAACCCAGTTCCATAGAAGGATTTTGTAGCGAACTTCGTAAATAATGTTGAAAGTATTTCAGAATGTATACCCTCACCGTTATCTTTTATCTGGACAAGAACAAAAGCCACGTCATTAGTTGCTTTTTTCTCAATGGTTATGGATATCAAACCTTCTTTGTCTAAAATAAAATTTATCGCATTCTCTAGCAAGTTGAAAATAACTTGGGAAATTCTATATCTATCTGCGTTAATCATGTATTTGTTATCGAACCCGTGCAGTTCAAAGTGTATTTTCTTTTTATTTTGCTCATGAATATATTGAATTTTCTCTAGCCTTACCTTGAAGTCTTTTATGGCATCGAGAATTACAGCATTTAAATTAAAATCCTCTTTTGAGATATTTAACATATTGCCTTCCATTTTTGTTAGAACTAATATGTTCTCGCTTAGAGCCTGCAACTTTTTGCCATTATAAATTACAATATCAAGCAATCTTCGTTGATCTTTATTTTCTAATTGGTCTTTTACATGTTTTGTTAGCCCAATAATAGGAGTGAGCGGCGTACGAAGTTCATGAGCCACCGTATCGATGAATTCCTTTTGCATTCTATGATGGGCTTGTAATTGTCCATATAGATCTGTCTGATTCCAGAGAGCATCAAATAATACTGTATAAGTCAAAACAGTAGGTGCACTATTAGAATAAGTCGCCTGTCCTATTGCTTCAGCAATAGTTCTTTTAGTATCATCCTTTAACTCTACCACTATTGAAAACTTTCTATCGACTACCAAAATTGTTACCCGTATTATTGGGTCTATGTATCTGTAATTGAAATTTGAATGATTACCAAGTTCTTTGCATATATTTTCTATATCATTACCGTTTGGTGTAAGGATTTTTATTTTTACATTGGATTTAGTCAGTCCAACCTCTTTGAGAATCTCAATTGATCCTGCGCTTTTTTGTCTATGAAATGCATTTGCAGAGGAAAAAATGATCAAAATCTCTTTATTGGCAGACCTTAAGAGTTCAATGACTTTCTTTTGCAATAGTACACATCATTTATAGATTCAATTACCGCTGGAACTATTCCCTCCTCAATTTCTCTTATTTTCTTAATTGCTGGAATAGAATTCATCCAAAGTGTATCAAAAATATATTGACCCTGTTCGACAACGGGTGCTAAATTACTATGGTAAAGTTCGGTTAATGATTGACCTTTTTCAATTACTGATGTTGTAATGTATTCGGATTGGTTGATCGCGATACCTCCCTTTATGCCATCTAGGTGTCGGAGTTCAGTTACTAAATTAAGTATTTCTTTGCAGGATTCCATATTATCTGGTGTAATTCCTGTAATACATCTTATTTTGCAACCTCTCTTTAAGAGATATTTGAAGCCATCGCGGTATTTGGGATTGGTAATCAGCATGGATAGCGCTCGGAGGTCAAACATCACATTTAATTCTGTAATGGTGTTTTGGATAAATGTATTAATTTTTTCCATAATATCGTTCATTCCATATAAAATCTCTGTTTTGTTCCTGTTTGCTATGCTATCGGTTATGGCTAATCGTTAGTATTTTGACACCATTCTATTTAAGCCCCCCTCACAATCAATCTGCATTATGCCACTTCGTTTAGATTCATTAAATTACAAACATTCAATTGAGTCATTTTAGAAATAATTTGGGGTTCATAACTTATACCTATTTTTGTTGGAGTATTATTTTTCGATAAAATGATCATTCCTGATATTTTTCAAGACCCCTATCTGGGTGAAGCATTGTGGGCCCGTATTATAGTCAAATTTGTCCCTAGCAACCAATGGGTATCTTCAAGTGGTCAAATAGAAGAATATGTATTACAGGATATGTATGAATGGCTTTCCTCTCCATCGAGACAGAAATAGTCTTCTCTATTGCCTACAGTAGCCATTAATAATGTGGCAGGTATAAACCAAATTCAAAATGGTTCTATAAACTGAAACCTATTTTGATTAGCATATCTTTCCTAAGTATACTGAGTCCCTTTGTCTAAGGGAATCTTACCCTTTGGGCCCACCTTTTCAAAAAGGTTATCTCTATGTTTGAATCTAGAATAGCGAAACCTGTTTTAAGAACCAGTATCGGCGCGGATGTCCAAGCGCTCAAACTAAATGATACTTTATATGGTAAAGATATTAGGATTAGCATCAAATTAACCCTTCCTCCAAACACTCCGTTCAATAGAGGAGGAGTATTAAAACAATAAATTAATAATATCAAAGAGTAACTGCAAAACGAATTCGAATGAATTAATCTTGCGCGGGGATCAGGTATGAATCGCTCTATTTGAACCCTCGATCCCTCTATCTCAAATTTATCAGCCAAGGTTACGGATTGATAGACCAAGTTAATTTTCACACAAGATTACACCCTCTTTATATACTTCCTCAAGTGAAATTGGTTATGTATATTGATAGTAAGATAAGAAAAGATTATCTTTTCATTGTAGTATTTATATCAACTTTAATTTTCTCAAGTACAACTTTGATCAACGGTTTTACTAATGTTGTGTATGGTCAAACAAATGTTACCCAGACCAATTCAAGCAATGGTACTACCAATTTGGTAAATACCCAAGACATCCCATTAGAAAAAGTCCGTGTTGGAGATATTGAAATGGCATACAAGATGTTTGGTAAGGGTGACCCCATTATACTTCATAATGGTATTAATGATGGCATGGATGCATGGGACCCAGCCCTTCTTACTCGTCTAGCGTCAAATCACACAGTAATTATATTTGATAGTCGAGGAATTGGAAATACTACATCTGGTACCGAACCATATTCTATACAGTTACTTGGTAATGATACTGCTGGTTTAATGGACGCTTTGAAAATCCCAGAGGCAAACGTTCTTGGATATTCTATGGGTTCATACATAACTCAACAATTTGCAATCACACATCCTGATAAGGTTAGCAGTATTATGCTAATTGCTGGAACGTGTGGTGGAAAAGATCATGTACCTCCATCAGATGAGTTTATCCAATTACAAGAGGGTATTGTAAATAAATCTCTAAATAATATACCTTTTTCTCAGGATGAAATGAAATCTCTTGTAAATGCCTCAGAAGGATCAGGATGGATAAAACTGCATCCTGAATCTCTTGATCTTCCAGAAAACATGACATTCCAACAAATGAAACCTGGTCTTTCATCTGAAGCAATGAACAATCAGTATAAAGGTGCAAAGGCTTGGGTGGCTTCCGACTGGAATGGTGCCTGTGACGACCTTGCAAAGATAGACAAACCCATGTTGGTCATAGCAGGTACAGACGATAATGAATTAGTGCCTCATGAAAATTCTTTGGTCATTGCAAGTAAAGTTCCAGGAGCCTGGCTTGTACAGATAAAAGACGCTGGTCATGCTATTATGAATCAATATCCAGATGAAGTTGGTATGGTATTGCAAACATTCCTATCTACTATAAAACAATAGGTGACCAAGCAGGAAAGAAGAATTCAATATTAATTTTATATGCAACGTAGGTATGTGGGATCGAACCAATCTCAAAAAAAGTGCGAAGTGCGGGATTTGAACCCACTTACCATTATTAGAGTTCAATCCCATTGATTATTGAGGTAGAAAGAGAACCCGTAATTCTGAGTCCTAGAGTTATGGGCCATTAGATGTGCCTCCTCCCATTAAATTAAGTCCTCATGCAAATAACCCCCCTCTTTATATACCCAATTGAGTTAGTGTGTTAGTGTATAACAATATACAGATAAGAAAAGATTATCTTTTCATTGTAGTATTTATATCAACTTTAATTTTCTCAAGTACAACTTTGATCAACGGTTTTACTAATGTTGTGTATGGTCAAACAAATGTTACCCAGACCAATTCAAGCAATAGTACTACCAATTTGGTAAATACCCAAGACATCCCATTAGAAAAAGTCCGTGTTGGAGATATTGAAATGGCATACAAGATGTTTGGTAAGGGTGATCCTTTGATACTTCATAATGGTGCTTCTGATCATATGGATGCATGGGACCCAGCCCTTCTTACTCGTCTAGCGTCAAATAACACAGTAATTATATTTGATAGTCGAGGAATTGGAAATACAACTGCTGGTACCGAACCATATTCTATACAACTTGCTTGGTAATGATACTGCTGGTTTAATGGACGCTTTGAAGATACAACAAGCAAATGTTTTAGGATATTCTTTAGGTACATTTACAACTCAACAATTTGCAATTACGCATCCTGATAAGGTTAGCAGTATTACGTTAATTGCTGGATCATGCGGTGGTAAAGATGGGATACCTAAACCAGCCGAGTTTTTAAAATTGCAAAAAGATATTACGAACAAAACTCAAAATAATATAACCGTTTCTCAAGAAGATTTCAAAGCTCTTGTAACCGCATCATTAGGATCAGGGTGGGTAAAACTGCATCCTGAATCTGCTGTTATTCCAGAAAACAGTTCCCTATTAGGGTCAAAGCCCGGTCTTTCCGCTGAAGCATTGAACAATCAGGCAGATGCTGGATGGGGTTGGGAGGCTAAGAACTGGAGCGGTGTCTGTGACGACCTCGCAAAGATAGACAAGCCTCTGTTGGTCATAACAGGTACAGATGATAACCAGTACAATCCTCATCAGAATGCTTTAGTCATTGCAAATAAAGTTCCAGGAGCCTGGCTAGTACAGATAAAAGACGCTGGTCATGCCGTTCCAAATCAATATCCAGAGGAAGTCGGTAAAATAATAGAAACATTCTTGTCGACTGTAAAATAGTGGGAGACCAAGAGGAAAGAAGAATCCGATATTAATTTTGTACGCAATATAGACAAGCGGGTTCAAATCAATCATAAAAAAGTGCGAAGTGCGGGATTTGGATCCTTCTCTATTGGTTATGTCAAAATTAACTTTGGATTCCATTCAATCTTGAACCGCATCC
>CAWKJS010000022.1:0-15101 GCA_963850055.1 uncultured Nitrososphaeraceae archaeon
TATACTACGCCCACAGCCTTGAAATCATATAAGAGATATGGAAATGATATACCCAATTAGTATTATTTATCAACTTTGCGATTATTGGGCATGGTAGGAGAACCAATAAATCCAGAGGTTGGATGTGGTATTTCAATACAATTGGTAAAAATAATTGCCCTATTATAGATACGTGGTGGCAAACTGAGACTGGTGGTATCATGATAAGTATGTGTACCGGAATCGAGATTATCCAAATGAAACCTGGTTCTGGAACATTTTCATTGCCAGGTATTCAATTAGAAATAGTAGATGATGATGGTAAAAAAGTAGAAGTGAACAAAAAAGGATATTTAACTGTAAAAGAACCCTGGCCCGGAATGCTCCTTTCATTGTGGAACAATAACGAAAGATATCAAAAAACGTACTGGGAAAAGACACGTAATAGTTACTTTGCAGGTGATTTTGCATATGTAGATAATGATGGATATTATTGGATACTAGGAAGAGCAGATGATATATTGAAGGTTGCCGGTCACAGATTAGGAACGATAGAACTTGAAAGTGCTTTTATCTCTCATCCTTCAATAGCTGAGGCGGCTGTCACTAGTAAAAAGGATGAAATCAAAGGTGAAACAATCATCGCATTTCTGGTACTAAGAAAAGGAGTGGAATTATCTTCGCACTTAGATATAGAGGTAAATGAGCACATTAAAAATACAATAGGGCCAATTGCATCTGCTGAAAAGATTTATTTTGTAAATAAGTTACCAAAGACACGAAGTGGCAAAATAATGAGAAGACTTCTAAAATCTATTGTAAACAACGAGACTATTGGAGATATCACTACCCTTGAGGATGAGGCATCCATTGAAGAGATAACTCACGAACTACAAGAAATAAATAAGCATTTATAAAAATAATACAATATGGCTACTCTTAATTCTCTAATTAAGTAACATCCTACTCTATTTGTTACCAATTTAAATCAATTCTGTCTTTTACTTTCTTGTAGTCGAACTTAAGAGTTAGTGATACTGATTTTGATAAAAGTAAGGTGTAGTAAAGAGAAAAATAGAGTTCAAACTGAAATTATTTCTAATTTTGAACTTTCTGTTATGTTGTTGTGTTGGATGAATCCCGTCGAACTAGCCAACACAAATTTTGCCGGCTTTGTATTCTTAAATGTACATTTGGATGAATCAAGTATATTATCACAGGGTTGGGCATCTTTTTTAAGATAAACTAAATCGCCATTTTGATCAAACCACATTAAATCTAATGGATATTTTATATTTAACAACCACATGGAATATAAATCAGGTTTATCATATATCAATAGTAACCCGGAATCCAAATTTGGTTTGTCGTTCCTAAATGTTAACCATCGTTGTCTATCAAAATCCGAATCAGCAATTTCGACGGTCAAAAGTTTTTCGTCTATTTTTATGGTTCCTTTTGAAAAATTGATGTTTGCATTCTTAATATCTGATGGAGCAAAGATAATTCCTAAAATCCCTATTACAAAGGCTGAAATAATCACAGGAATAAGGAGAGTTATTTTTTTTACCATCGTCTAATTATTAAAAAATAGAGGTATTTTAATAATGACTATATATGAAAATAAACTGTCATGATTATCTAAAAATAAGATCAATAAAATGGAAAATGAGTTTAGCAAAAATATTTAAATCTATCCCTGAGATTCTCCACAGGCGGGGCATAATTTAATATTTTTAGACATTTTTGAACCACATTCAATACAACATCTAAATTCGTTCTTGCTCATTCAACATTATATAGAGTTAATTGTAATATATTTTATTTACATTCAAAACTGATATAATACAAATATAGAAAAAATTTAGAACTCCAAGTAAGTTTGTCGGTTGTTTTGATCTATAACCATTACTGATAAATCGCTAAATTCTTTATTTTCTAGCGAATTCATTTTTCCAGTAAAAGTTGTTTCCTTTTCATCATTTGTCAAATTTTCAAATACCCAAACGTCAATTTTTGAAGTGTCCAGTCCTTTTTCTTTGATAAATAACGAAATTTCAGAGGGCATAAAGTTTTTTGATGGATCCGACGGCCATGGTCTTGGCACTAATATTACACTTTTCTTATCAACAATTGATTTAACCAATTCTATTTTTTTTTCTTCAATATCACCAGTGACATGAAAAGTCATGATGTTAGATTTATCCAATGGAACTCTAGACTTTGCAGCTGCTATCTGTATAGAACTGATGCCAGGGATAATGCAGACATTTTCATCACCGAACAAGTATAAAAGCCGGTCCACAACTTCTGACTCTGAGAAATTTACATCTCCTGTAAATGGAACAGTGCATATATCACTTTCTTTCATTAAATTATTATATACATTCAAATAAATCTCCTCTTGATTTTTCATGGTTATTTCGAATACTTGATTAAATGATCTATCAAGCAGATGATCTATCGTATTTAGAGTATATTTATATCCTATAATAAAACGAGATTGTTTGATAACCTCTTTTGAAAAATCCGTCAGATATTTTTTTGATCCTGGACCTACACCCATAACATACATTTTTTTTGTCAATTAGGCATTTTAGTAATTCTATTGGATATTTAAGTACTAATTATTAGAGAAAACGATATTAGAATATTAATACACTAAAACTAAAACTGATCAGATTTGTTATGGTTACTAAATTCTAAAATTTGAGAAAAAATAAAAATTGGTGGAGTTAGCCCTCTTCCCAGCCTTTGGTAAAGATGGCGTTTTTCTTTAATGGAATTGGTTGTCCTGGTGTATAATCCATTGGTCTCATCCAGAAAATTGCTTTTGTTGGACAAACGCCAATACAAGCACCATCAGAGATACATCTTTCTGGATAAAAGACAAATGCTTTGCCTCTTTTCCAACCTTCCACAGGTTTTACTCTTAATACATCTGGACCAAGAGCTGTACAAATTTCTACACATAAAGCACACCCAATACAATGCTGTTCACTAACATCTGGAAGTATTGCTACTGGCATCTAATAATTCACTGTACGTAAATCTTCATTAAAACTATTTAAACACTATGGCATTTTATAACAATGATATAAAATAATCCAAATGCCATGCACGAATGACAGATGATTATAATCTTTTTGGAATATTTTCAATCATCATCCATTCTATTATTGCCCCGACAAAAAGCATTCCAGAAACTAATGCTATTTCGATTAGCAGATAAAATAAAGATTTTTTTGTAAATTTCTTCTTTAGTATTTCAAAAAATAAAATACCGCCTCGAGAAATTGCTAGTCCATATGAGACCAGCTCTAGGATTCCAAATGGTGTCAAGAAAATGACCAAGGGGTTAGAATACGCAACATCTGATAGGTTCATTATTGAATTAAACACTAAACCGGTAGAAAATCCAGAAATAGTTCCCATTACGAGGCCTATGACTGGAATAAACATCACTAATGCTATTTTTAGGTTATTTAAGAATATACCAAATTCGTCTATGTCACTTATCTGATTAATAAAGTTTTTTGATATCTCCTTAGAAAATGATTCATCCATTCTAAAGGAAAATCCAAGATAAAAAATACTCAAGAAAAATAACAGGGCAACAAAGAAAAACACCAGTCTCTTTTTAAATGTAATAAGCATAACCAATTATAATACTTTTTTTATCAATTATAATACTTTATTATTTATATAAAAAGATTTAAGGAATATCATCAACTAGTTAATTTGATTATTGACCGATAATTCCGATCTCTTAAAAATAATTTCCTTTATAACTAGCAAAGGATTCCAGATTCATCCCGATGCATTAGTGTTAATTGAGAATCTACAAGTAGATGTGTATCAAATAGTTGAAGAGATTCTTATGATCAAAAGAGAGAGAGACGGTTCTAAGGTTATTTTATCCGACGATATAAAGAATATTTTGAAGTTTTCAACAAATAGTTCACTTATTGTAAATGATAATGCTAATAATGGTACTACTATCGTAAACAGGCTAGATCATTCTGAAATCATTGATACTAAAAATAATAATAAAGAGACCATTTTAGAATTAGTAACTCATGATTCTGATGATTTTGAGAATAACTATTATGTCAACAACATAATTTATGATTCGAATAATAGTATTAATAGCGGTGAAGGAGTTGAAGGATATACATCACTGTTTAGAAGCCGATTTGATAAATCCTTAAAAATTTTATCTAATAGACCAGACAGTAAAAGAATAAAAAAAATAGCGTTCATTAAACAATTTCTTAACCAATCAAGGAATAATCCGAAGTCACAATCTAAGGAGAATTTGGAAGAATCTTTATTCATAGCAGGATTAATTATGGAAAAGAAGATCAAAAAGAATAGTTATAATTTAACTATTGATGACCAGAGCGGATTATTAGAGGCATTTGCATACGATGAAGATTTAAAAAAACAGATTTCGTCATTAATTTTGGATCAAATGATAATGATAGAACTTGAGAATAATTCAAAAAGAAAGAACCATATAATAAAAAAAATATTCTCACTAGATGTGCCAGATAGAATTCCAAACAGATCTCATTCTGAGGTATATAGTGTGTTAATATCTGATTTGCACATAGGCAGTAAATTCTTCATGGAGGATGAATTTCAAATGTTTTTGAATTGGTTAAATGGAAAAGAAGAGAATAAAGATATTGTTTCTAAAATAAAGTATATTTGCATTTGTGGGGATCTAATTGATGGAATAGGGATATTTCCGCATCAAGACAGAGAATTATTTGAAAAGGATTCATTTTCCCAGATGGAGCACGCTACAAATTTGTTGGCGAAAATTCCTAAACACATCAAGGTTTTTATGATTCCAGGAAATCATGACCTGGGAAGACGAGCATTGCCTCAACCAGCAATACCAAGAAAATATGCTGATAAGATTTACTCTTTGAGCAATGTCACTATGCTAGGAAATCCCTGCATGATCAATATGGACGGAGTAAAAACATTAATGTTTCATGGTCAAAGCTTGGACGATACGATTGCTACAATTCCTGGTCTAAGTTATTCTAAACCGGCAGAGGCGATGAAGATTTTACTTAAATCAAGACATCTTTCACCTATATACGGTCAAAGAACACCTATTGCTCCAGAATTAGAGGATATGATGGTTATTGAAGACGTTCCGGATATTTTTCATTCCGGTCATGTACATGTAATTGATGTGGATAGCTATAAGGGAACCTTGGTAGTGAATTCTGGCGCATGGCAAACCCAAACACCCTTTCAGCGCGCTATGGGAATTACTCCTACCCCTGGTATAGCAATTGTAGTTAATTTGGCCACTTTAAGACCATATCAAATAAATTTTGCAAACTAATAAAACAAAAGTCACAATGATTTTAGAAATAATCAAGTAATGTAGGTTGTTCTTTCTTTGATTGAAAAACAAAATTTCGCTCCACAATAAGTGATTCAACTCTGCTCTTTAGATAATTAGTGACTTTAAAGCTGTTACTCAAGTTTTCTGCTAAAAGAACATATTTTTCTACCGAACCTCGAGTAACCGTCTGTAGCAAGGTATTATTACAAGTAAGACATTTACCGTACAAAGGAATTCGCCTATACTTATCACCGCACTTATTGCACCTAAACGACTGCGAACAATAAGAACGCATATTACCCATTATATCAGGAATAATATGTGTCGTCAGGACCATAGAGATCACTTCGTTTGTGTCTACAGAATTAATAAGATTTGCTGTGGATATTTGCATTTCTAATTTTTCGCTCATTGTATTTAATGTAGAATAAGCACTTCGATTTATGTCGGATATTAAAGTGCCACTAGTATGGGTAAACCCATAATCATAAAATTGTTTTTCACTCCCTATTCGATTTTTTAGTATTTCAATCGTATTAGAAACATCAGCTGCTTTAAGCCCTAACCAAGTATTTTTATAAAAGTCTAGTGGATATTTTTCCACAATGTCAACATTATGAGCTTGTCGTTGAACCTCATGAGGTAATACAATAGGTTGTATTAGTAATGGAGCATCCATTAATCCACCTATTTTATCCGGTAAGAAAGAATATGAAAAGTTTAAGAATGCATCAAATAGTAGGATAATCGAATCGGCATCACCATCACAATCTCTTCTTTTTGCGGAATGCCATATTGGAGAACCCAAACAAACTTGTGATTCTGTAAAACCTATTATGCGCCCAATAATACCGACTGAAGTATGAGGAGCTAATCCCACTATTAAATGTCCAATCAGATCATTTTCGGTATAGGCATTATAAATCGGTGGTAAATCATATAAGGTAACTAATTCTTCATCTATGAATTTAGCTGTTTTTAAGAGATATTTTGCAGAATCTAATGGAATTATAACATCTTGAATCAGCAATTCTATGATTTGTCTATCTGAATTAAGTTCATTCTGTCGATAATCAAATTTGTACCCTAATTCCCTTAATTTTGAAATGGATGTATCGATAAAACATGGCATGAAATGAGTAAGTGGTTCATTCGTAGCGTCAAATCTTATGGTACCGTCCTTAAACACAGATAAACCACATTTTTTTCTGAGAATGCCCTTCTCAATTTGTTCCGCTTCCTTGTCTTTCCCCATTAAAGCTTTCACCCCCTTTAAAGGAGGAGTTACCCTAAAGCTCAACCTTGTTTCGGCTTTTTCTATCAAGGTCTTTAAAGGGAATTTTATTGGAGAAAATGTTTTATATTCGTTACCACACTTTAAACATTTGTTCCTTTTTTTTATATTATCAATAGGATCAAACGTTAAATCTAGAGATTCAACTTTACAGACATTGCAAATAAATTTGATGGGAGTCGCTTGATTGCAATAGTTACAGTTAGTACCTAAGGATGGAATATTACAATTAGAACAATATCGATTGGATTTTTCCGAATAAAAAGAATCTGCATTTGAAGCCTTTAGGAGGTCTCTCATGGGACCGCCTTTGTTACCTACTGGGAACAAAACATGAATTGGGGGTTTCATCTTACGCTCCGATGCTTTTTCAGGTCTACCAACTCTCACTGATATGGAAGAAGAAAATTTTGAACGTATTTTAATGGATGAAATGGAATTTATTAGTTTGATGACATTTGCTTTACCTTCGCCCTTCTCCGACTGTAAGCTTTCAACGATTTCACCTATATCTCTTATAAATCCATCCTTTGATACATAATTAGAAAATGTTGAAAAATGGATTTCATTGCGAGTATCATATAACAATGAGAGTATGGATTGGAATTCTGGAATACATAAACACACTAAGGCAAAAATTTGAGACTCATCTAACAATACTATAGTATTACTAGATGTATCTAAACTATGGAACACGCCTAGTTTTTCTAGAATACTTTTTAGTTTATGATCATATGATAGCCTAATTTCCTCGGTAGTTGATTCAATCTCTTTATTTCTGTTAAATAGAGAAATAAAAGATATCAAGACATTTCTAATTATTAAAAAATCTTTTATTGATATAGCTTCCCAGTAGAAGGAATATTTAGGATGTAGTGGAATGTCGAATTGGATCGATATTTTCAGTGCCTCTCTAAATGGCGGTATTATAGAGGGATTTGAACTCAATTTAACTAACTTATCATATTCAACAACAAAGTCACTTTTGACTTCATTGATATGACTCAATTTTTCAAATAATTCCTGGGTCCATATTTCTTCAACATAACTTGCTGGTAATAATTGTGCATTATTCTCAAGAAAATCTCCGTAACTAATCAGGATGTCTCCTAAGTATAATATTTTGACTACCCGTGATCTTAAATTTAGGGCTTGCTCTACGGTATTGATCTGCAAGACCGTCCCGTCATCTAATTTTACTATTGGTGGTTCAATGGTGTCTACAAGGGCAATTGTAGAGGCTTTTCCAGGGATATCCATTTTAATTTGCGTTCCAACTACTACGGCAGAATTCAATAGTACAGGAATCGTGTTGTGAATTCCTATCGTAGCGAATCCAGTATTAAAACACCTTCCGTATCGTAACCTAAATCCACCAATTTTCTTGTTCATAGATAACACGGGTCTTCCTGTAATTACTTCAGACATCCTATGACTCACAGTATCATCATCGCCTGTCTGGATTGCACCATTCATATTTGCAAGCCAATCCCAGCCTTCTAACTCGAGTGTTTCGACCAATTTTGTGAGTTTTCTACATCTACCTATCAAACCATCGTTCATTACCCTGAGTGCTCCTCCTCTAACTCTATCCGTTTTTATTCTCTTCATCTCCCGATGAATTACTAATTCAACTGGGTCTGTATCTACTCCATCGATCTCAACAGGCAAATTAGAGATGCAAAAATCAACATCTTTATCTAAGACTTTAAATTGAAAGTTTCCTACTTCCCTCTCATACAATCTTAATTCTTCTATAAACCTGCCAGTTTCATCATCAAAAGAATTTGTTTGATACTTGGCAAGTCCAGACACTCTTCTTACATGATCAGCTATAAGCATAGTTAGTGCTGCTTCAGTCCCTCCAGCAGATCTTATTGGGCCAGCAAAAGAAATGGAGAGGTATTGTGAACCATCTTTATTATTTTTCAATTGTACGTCAGATATACCCTGCAATGGAGCAACAGTGACTCCTTCAGTCACCACTGCCAAACTTACCCTAACCGCATTTTCTAATCTTGTCCTAAGATCTCCAGATCCATATTCCCCCTTTGCTATTTCCTCGGCTATTTTAAGAGCCGCTTTCTCTTTTGTTGTATAATTTAGTAAGGCCCTTAATCTGTCTGATATATCTATATTATGCATTTTTGCAACTCTGTCAGATAAGTCGTAGGCAATTTTTGGTTCAACATAAGTTGTAACATCCAAACCTTTTTTTCTAGCTTTTTCGGCTACCAAATGAAGCATATTTACCTGTTCCAGTAGACTAATTTGATACTCTAAATAGTAACTTGGAATTGAAATATTTTTTAATCTTACTTTGGCTTCATCAATCAAATTCATAATTATTCAATCGCACTAATTCAGGAACGAATTGCCATAATAATATCGTTAAATTTTTTTTCCCAATCTGGATCCCGCTCTAATAATGTTCCTACAACTAAGATATCTGCCCCTGCCTCCGCTAATTCTTTAGCTATTGAGGAATTCTTAATTCCCCCTCCAACAATTAATAAGCCATCATAATACTTTCTAACATTTGAAATCATTTCCGCAGATACATTCTTTTTTGCACCGGATCCAGCCTCTAGGTAAACAAACCTCATACCTAAATACTGTGCGGCCAGTGAATACATAACAGCGATATTGGATTTTTCAAAAGGTATACCCTTTGCTCTCCCAATAAACCAGGCCGTAGTATTATCTCCAATTATTATATATCCTGTCGGCAATGGTTCAATATTATACTTTTTTACTAACAATGCACCTAATGCTTGAGCTCCGGAAATAAAATATGGATCCTCGGAATTAAGCAATGAGGTAAATAAAATTGCGTCGGCATTAGGAGATACGCCTGTAACGTTTCCGGGAAATAAAATAACAGGAATAGATATTATAGATTTTATCGATATTACTAATTTGTCTAAATCCAGTTGATCTATGGCAGATGAACCCCCCACCAAAATAGCTGAGGCACCAAGTGATTCAACTTTTTTCGCAACACCAACAATGTCTTTAAAATTCTCCGAATCTAATAAAGCAAAACATATTTTTTTATGCTTTTTTAATTCATCATTAATATAGTTCTCTACCCGGCTCAATATAGTACTAACGTATATTAGTTAAATTTAATTTAATGATTGTGCTAAGTATTCATTTAAAGAGTATGATTAACTATACAATATTGTATAGTTGATGGAAAACAAAGAAGATATAAATAATTTATTTCTTTCCAAATTAATTGAAAAATCTCTATTTACCAATAGACAAATACAAATAATTTATAATTTAAAGAATAAAGAGAAAAGGCCAAAGGAAATAAGTTCAGGCGCATATTACAGAGAAGTTAAGCAATCAAAGATAAAACTGCGGAAATTGTTCTATTCCATCATACTACTAAATCTAATAAATGTCATGAATGACGATCAAATTACTGCCTTAAACTCTATGTTAAACAAGCTTAGAATGCTTGAAGATAATCATATTAAATATCACGATAAAGAAATAAATAGTGTGATAAATGTGATAGAAGATTTGATCAATAGAATAATCGATATGTAATATATCACAAAATTTATGATATTAAATGTCAAATTATCACATACAATAAAGTTATATCACACTGTATTGCTAAATTATATGTGAGCATAGATATTGCATCACTAATACTAAATTATACCCTAATTCCATTTTGTTCAGCTATAGCATTATCGATTCTAGCTTTAAAAATTTATAACCAGTTAAAAAACAAAAAGTTTGAGAAATACAATATTGAAACAAAAATCTCTCAGCTTGAAAGTCAAATAAAGGATCAAATTTATAAAACCAATCTCATTTCTGATCAATTCAGAGTCTTATACGACAGAACTAATAAGACCAACGAAAAATTAACTGATATACAAGGTTTAATAAAATTATTAGATGAAAATATGATCTCTAACAACAATAAGATCAAGTCACAGAATTCCGTAATATCACCATTCCAAAACTACGTAAGCAATCAAAAAATTGAGACATCACTACCTAGTCACGACATAACATCACAAGGCTCTATCAAGTCAGTGGATCAGGAAGAAGACCGTCAGAATAGTACAATAGAATACATCCTAAAAAAATTAGAGGATAAATCTTTGACTACTAGAGAGATTCAAAGAGTAATCGGTAGGAGTAGAGAACACACTTCTAGATTAATGAAAAAATTGTTTGATGAGAAATTGGTTGATAGAGATATGAGCACAAAGCCATTTAGGTATGCTATTACAGTCGAAGGTCGTAAACTGTTGTCAAAGCATTCTGCTTCAAAAAGTCATTCTCACCCTGATCTTCCGAATAATGTGAATCCATTAAACGACTTGATTGAGAAGTAGTAGGTGTTCCAACGGACGAAATAACATCTTTTTGAATTCTAATTAACTTATAAATCCATTCTTTCCCTCTTTTACTCCTTACCAATTTTTGCTTTTCAAAATATCTTGATAAGTAAGTGGATATAAGACTAAGTTGTAACTGCTCACCGTATGATTCTTCATAGGATTCGGCTACATTTGAAGATGTAAAAGAACTAAATGCAAAGTTGTTTTCGATCAATGCCCATATCTTTGATCCAATCGAGTTATTAGATGGATTGAGTCCTATGTCATACTTTTGTAAACTATTATTTTGTTCCACAGGAATTTGGATTTTGTTATCTAAATCATCCTTTGAGATGTTCAAGGATTCCACTAATTGAAGAACCTTTTGAATTTTGTCTTTTGATAGATTGCCTTCTAGAGATAAATTATATTTTCCACCTTCAGCATCCTCTAATTCAATTTTTATTCTCTTTTTTCCAGTGGACAATTTATCGTCTCTGTGAATTTGATAACATATGTTAACTTAACAATATGGAATAAAAATTGATAACTAAAAGATTAGTTTTTGTTAACTAAAATAAGCACATAATTATTGATGTCTATATTTCTAAAGTTAATTTGATTATCCACCTTAAAGGTTTTTCTAGTTCCAGTGGAAATAAAGGGGTTAATTCACGTTTATTATCATTGTGAATGAATTTAGAATTCCTCCAGTGGAAATAAAGGGGTTAATTCACGTTTATTATCAAATGATTTTTAACTGTTAAGATTAATGTTAATTTGGTTTGATAGCCACAGGCCCCTCTATTTCTTATGCAATTAATATTGATTTTGATAGTATAATTATATTAATTTATTTAATTATTATGTATAAAATAGTTGATTAACCTGTTTAAAATTAAATGTTAATAACAATTAGCATATTAACATGACATTATCTTTTTATCATTCGAATAGAAAAATAGGGGTGTGTCTGTGTTGATTTATCAATACTATTAATGGAAAGAAATGATGTGGATTCGGATTATTTAGATAATATATTTGATAAGGCTGTTATTGGAGCCAATTTAATTAAAAATAGAAAAACATTAACAATCGATTACGTTCCTGAAAAATTGCCATTTAGAGACGAAGAGTCTAAAACAATCGCACAAGTACTATCAGTTGTATTAAAGAATGGTAGACCTTCTAATCTCTTAGTTTTTGGAAAACCTGGAACAGGGAAAACTGCCGTTGTAAAAAATGTAATTACTAGATTAAAAAAAAAATCAATAGAACATGGGATAGAAATTACCGTTACTATTATTAACGCAAAGACTTCAAATACTTCATACAAGGTATTATATGATATTGCGGAGGATATAGGGATTAATCGCTTCGACAAGAAATTAAAAGTCCATTTTACTGGTTTATCTATGGGCGAAGCTACTGATAGGATTCTTGAATATTTGAATAAAAATAATCTTCATGTAGTATTAATAATAGATGAGATTGATTCCTTGGTTGATAGGAACGGGGATGATGTTTTATATAACTTTACTAGAGCAAATGAACGTATGTTGGGAGATGGGTTTGTATCTTTGATAGGAATATCTAATAGTCTTACATTTAAAGACAAACTAGACCCAAGAGTTAGAAGCAGTCTAAGTGAGGAGGAAATAATATTTAATCCATACACAATAATTCAATTAAAAGAAATCCTAAATGATCGATCAAAACTTGCATTTAATGAGGGATCTATCGGTCAGGCTGCGATTAATTTATGTGCAGCGGTGGCCGGGAAGGAAAATGGGGACGCTAGAAAGGCAATTGATCTATTAAGAGTAGCGGCTGAAATAGCGGAAAGAGAAAGGGCGGATATGGTTACTGAAAATCATATACGAGAAGCTCAAGAAAAAATTGAAAAAGACACTAATTATGAGGTCATTAAAAATTCCACAACACACACAAAATTGATTGTTCTATCTATCATGAAATCTCAAACTGGTATGACTGGTGAAGTTTATGATATCTATACTTCATTATGTAAACAGATTGAACATGATTCTCTGACCCAAAGAAGAGTCACTCAAATAATTAGTGAATTAGATCAACTTGGGTTAATTACTTCGAACGTCGTTAGCCATGGTAGGTATGGTCGTTCTCAAATAATCAAAATGGCTGTTTCTTCTGATACTGTCTCCAAAGCACTAAAGGATGATAATTTTTTATCCATGTTGTTGTGATCGAATGTTCTGATCGAAAGACATGATCGAATGGACAGCTTTTAATAAATACTTGATCAACAATGTTCTATTTGATAATAATGAAATATAGAAGTAGAACAGAAATAACTGTCTTAATACTAGAAGCAGCAAACGGTGGGGCTACAAAGACAAAAATCATGTACAAATCATTCCTTTCATACGCACAGTTAAAAGAATACTTTACAATGCTAATTGAGAATGCTTTGTTAGAATATGAAGATGGAACTCAAAAGTATAGAACAACAGAAAAAGGCTTACGACTATTAAAGATATATAATCAGATAGAAGAATTAATCCCGAGCACAATAAAATAATTTCTTTAATTTAACTCAAACAACTAAAACTGAACAATATATTTATTTCTAGAGTTTTAATTCGTGACTTATTATGTCTGAAGTTCCCTCTTTGTATTTTACTATTACCGTATCTCCAACCTCATAGGAACATTGATTAATGCCTCTAGGATGATCAGCAGTATCAACAACACAAATTCCTTCATTTTTACTTAATATTTTAGCCTCGGCAGTAACTTCGTCTCGGATTAAATTTTTAACAGGGAATACAAAAATACTCAAAACAATAAATGCACCTATAGCAATAATGCCAAAAATTAATACTAATTTCTTTGTTGAAGGTTCCGATGGAGTGGCAGATCCATAAGACATGAGATCATTGTCTGATTGTAATTTAAATAATTATCGTAATCTGAACCCTAGAGACCATATCCTATACTTGTTTTCGAAAAAAGACAAACTTGTTAAAATATATTATATTGATTTCAACATAATTGAATAGTTGTTTATACCAAGGTAAAATAAGACAAAAATTTGATTTCAGCAAATTCGTAACTAAATAGCTGAAATAATCTAATAATGTTAATTCATTGAGGTTTTATATTACATACTTAAAGGACTTAAAATTAGTATACGTCAGATTTTTTATGGAATGGATTATTATGTTAGTCATGTGATCGAATGTTCTGATCGAAAGAGATGATCGAATGGACAGCTTTTAATAAATACTTGATCAACAATGTTCTATTTGATAATAATGAAATATAGAAGTAGAACAGAAATAACTGTCTTAATACTAGAAGCAGCAAACGGTGGGGCTACAAAACAAAAATCATGTACAAATCATTCCTTTCATACGCACAGTTAAAAGAATACTTTACAATGCTAATTGAGAATGCTTTGTTAAATATGAAGATGGAACTCAAAAGTATAGAACAACAGAAAAAGGCTTACGACTATTAAAGATATACAATCAGATAGAAGAATTAATCCCAGCACAATAAATACCTCTAATAAAGACATTTTTTAATATACTTTTTTAATTTTTCTATCTAAAATATAAAATTTTTCTTAAATTATTTACTATGGACGAAACAGTCTTCAAATATTAGATTTATATCATTGAATTCACTCATATAATCTAATGAATTCCAGAATACTTGCTCCAGTAGATGGTTCTGAAAATTCAATGAAATCCTTTATCATGCTTCCTTCTTGAGTTCTAAGTTAGACTCAAAATTGATAGTCCTGTATGTACTTTAAATCCCTCCTTTCGTTTATATTCAATCACAAAAACTAGTAAACTCTATAATGGCAGAGGTGAAAAAGAAGCCAAAACTGTTCTTGAAAATGCTATTAATAAGAACAAAAAACTATGGTTTAGAGCCAGAAACCATATTTTTGGAAGGAAAAAATGTTGGTCCTTAATAATTGATTATATCCAGAAAAACAATTTTGATTATATTACTATTGGGAATCAGGGAGAGGGAAATTTAAACACGCTATATTGGGCAGTGTTTCTCACCGAGTATTACATCATAGTAAAATTCCGGTATAGTGGTTAAA
>CAWKJS010000023.1:0-26255 GCA_963850055.1 uncultured Nitrososphaeraceae archaeon
TGTGTCATTTACAATTTCCAAACTATATAATCAAAAGGTGGATGCTATCTTAGAATCGTGTGGAAATGATTGGGCTAGACTAGATTCTGCTTCTTCTCCTTTAATTTTATTCGTTCAATGCATTGATGAATCACTCCGTGAAGACCACTTGGATATTTCATCACGATGTAGGTTTATTCTACATTCATTCTCAAAAACGTTAGAATCTTGGATGATCTGGTAGTTTCCATTTTGTTATGTTGATTTAATGCATTATTTTTGTATTTCTAACTTTGAATAATCTTGTTATAGTAATTATTGCTGATTCTAAAAAAAAATGTTTAGTGTGCGTGCGGCGGTGGTGCACTACCTTTTGATAATTCTTCGTTAAATGTTCCTGATGCTTTTTCGTGGAATTCCAATGCGGCTTAATCTACTTTAATTGCTTGAGGTGGACACACTGACACACATGCCATACACCAAATACAATCATGTTCTCTAATTGGATCTGCTTTATCTGTGAAGTCTTTTCTTTCTTCTTTTTCTGAAGCACCAGTACCTTCAAATACTTGATTTATTGCCTCTTTAGGTGGTACGTCATGTTCAGTTCTGTACCATTGAAAAACTTGTACAGGACATGCTTCAATACATGCTCCATCTGCTACACATGAGTCCCAGTCGACTGCTACCATAGTTCCACTTACACCTAAAGGTCCTACTTCTTCTCCTTTTGCTTGGAATGCTTCCTTAACTTCTGTATTCTCTGCTGCCTCTTTTAATGAACCTGGACCCCATAAATAGTGAAAATGTTCATCGTCTGAAGTTTTTATCTTCCCAATTACTTGATGATTTGCTGGAAAATCTGGATCGATTGGCATATTTTTTTGCAGAGATATTTGATCCTTCTATATTATATAAATCATGTGTAGAAATATCTATAGGAGACTAAGATATTTCGGGTAATTTTGCATAATTCCTCCGATTTGGTTGTAGTTGATTTATTCTTTCTTATTCACTAATTGAATATAATGATATGCAGATGTTTCATTATCAAAAGCATAATGTACCTTTTGAAAGTTCTTTTTGAACTCTTTTACATTTTGCAAAACTTTAGGAATATCTTGCTTGTCTATTACAACTTTTTTAATAAAGGTCGCTATTTCTTGCATTTCGTCTTCCTTCATTCCTAGTCTGGTTACTTCAGGAACTCCTATTCTAACGCCACTGGGATGAAAATAATTTCTTCCCTCTTTTATATCTCCAGGAAGCAATTGTCTGTTTAGGATTATATTACATTTTTCCAGATCCTTTTCTATAGTTCCACCATCACCATAATTTGAGACATCGACGGCAAGTTGATGTGATTCGGTATAGCCTCGCTTTTCCCCTAAAACATTGAATCCGTGATTTGCAAGGGAGTAAGCAAGCATTTTTGCATTCTTGATGACTTGTTTTGCATATTCCTCTCCAAATTCTAATGATTCAGCTAATGCTACTGCTTTGCCAGCAACATGATGCAAGTGATGACTACTTGTATTTCCAGGAAAAATTGCCTTCTTTATAGGATCCGAATATTTTTCAACTGATACTATAATGCCTCCTTGGGGTCCCCATAGTGTCTTGTGTGAGCTCATGGTCATTGAATCAGCGCCTTCTCGTAAGGGGTCTTGAAATTGTCCCCCCGCGATTAGACCTGCTACGTGGGCTCCATCGTAATTTATATACACATTTCGTTCATGCAAGAATTCTGATAATTCTTTCACAGGATGGGGAAACAAGAAAAGACTGCCGCCAAACATCGCTATTTTCGGTGCTTTTCCTTCGGAAATCATTGTATCTATTTTTTTCTTGGTCAACTCAACATCGATGGTCATGTTTTCTTTTGAAAATGGAAAGTGTTCTATTACTAATCCATGAACCAAGCCGGCTGTTCCTGAGTGTTCCTTTTTTCCGTGTGAAATATGTCCACCGGTAGGAATCGACGAAGCTATCATGGTGTCTCCGGGATTTGAAAACGCGGAATATATTGCCAAATTTGCGACAACTCCCGATGTTGCTCTACAATCTGCAAATTCAGCTTTAAATACTGATCTTGCTAAATCATTGCAAATATTTTCAACTTGGTCTATAAAAGTGCAGCCTGCATATACCCGTTCTCCAGGCCAGCCCTCTGCATACCTATTTCCAAAATCAGACGCTACAGCTTCCCTTACGGCTGGACTGGGGATATTTTCACTTGCTATGAGGGGAATGGAGTTATTGAACCAGTCATGATGTTCTTTAATTAATTTTAGAATGTTATCCTGAATTTCTTTTGCATTCAATATCATTTTTTGCAATAATTACTTATATAAAATATCGTAATCTGACAAAATAGTACGATTTTAGTGATGATTTTTTGGTCATTTATAACAATAATTTTATACTACATGTATTTTATCTACTCATGCAGAAGGTTAAACAGATGGAAGGATATTGTGTTAAATGCAAAGCAAAAAGAGAAATGAAAGATGAAAAAGAGGTAACCATGAAAAATGGAAGACCTGCTACTCAAGGTATATGGTACTGTGTGTAATACGAAAATGTTCAAGATAGGAGGAAGTAAAAAATCAACATAAATAAAAAAAATTGCAATAATCTAGTCGATTCATATCGATATTTTCTATATTCACCTTTTTGATAAGATGTGTTGATATTATTTGCTATCAATAAATTGATTGGTTTCAACTTCGGTGTTTGAGAATACCTTATCAATTTATTTTATAAATTGGAATTAAATGCAGCTGAAAACAAAATTCTTTGGCCATTATACGTTTATTCTTTAGTATTTCTAAAAAACTATTTAATATTTTTATAGGTGTCCTTATTTTATAATATTACAGTAATGATGACAACCTTCTAGCTCTGAACTGTTGTATTTTAATTAATGGCTATTATATATAGGAATTTATGGATGAATTAGACAGGGAATTTGAAAGACCCGATTGGGACGTTTACTTTATGATACAAGCTTTTTTGGCAAAGCTACGATCCAACTGTCTTACCAGGCAAATCGGAGCTGTAATAGTTAAGAATAATAGACAGATATCAACTGGTTACAACGGTACCCCATCTGGATTTCAAAATTGCTTTGAGGGTGGATGTAGAAGATGTACCGATAGGATTAAAGGTATAGTTAAATCAGGTGAATCTTTAGATAGGTGTATTTGCGTGCATGCGGAGGCCAATGCAATAATGCAATGTGTTATGTTTGGCAATGCTGGTAGTACCAAAAATGCTACTTTATACTCTACTCTTGCTCCATGCATAGAATGTAGCAAGATGGCTATTACAGTAGGGATCAATAAAGTGGTCATTTTATCTAAATATGACGAGGACGGAACCGAGATCTTAAGACATGGAAATGTACAAATAATAGAAATGGATCTAGCTAAATTGCAACTTTGGATCTCAAAGCTATTTGGATCTCAAAGCTATTTGGATGATGCTCCATAAGAGTACAATTTCGGTCTAATCGAACCTATCTACCTAATATGTCATTAAATAATTAACAGTACAAAATTAAACAACTAAAACTAAAACAAAAACTAAAACTAAAACAAAAAAAAAGATTATGGAACTGATCTGCTGTAGAGTTTTCCTTCTAATGCTAGTTTGTACATTTCTGCTACATAGGGGTTTCTTGCAGGAGTTTCGGCGCCAAGTTCCACCAAACGTGCGTATACCCTAACTACATAGGCCAAAGCACCCATGAAAGCTACTACTACACCCATGTTAAACATCCAGTGGTTAGGTACTGAAAATATTTCTTCAACAAACCAAAAGTGCCACATTTCATTGATACCAATAGTGAACATGGTAGCTAAATAACCGATAATGGTTATCTTTAGACCCGTATTCATTGAATTGTTTGGCCCTCTTAAAGCTGGTACTCTCCTGTCATACATCGCAACAAATCCCCAACCTAGTGGGAGTGCAATAAAGTGACTGTATAACCACCAATGAGCTGGTGTAAATGCACTGTCTCTGATGGCTGTTTGGTGCAATGATCCGTCAACAAAGTTGTCTACTTCTACTGATGCAGCAATAGACCCTAGCATAATGACCATTATATAGATCTTTTTTAGCCTCTGGATTTCTACTTCCTTTGGAATTAATGCAGGCATTTGTGCCATTTTACTATCATTATGTCTTCGTCGATTAAATATATAAGATATGAACTAAAATATTTATAAATAATACTATAAATTGATGTAATATTATTAAGTTATTAGATTATTAGTTAATTAATTAACTAAATTCTTAATGTTTTATCATTATTGCCAAGCTTATCTGCATTGATTATCAACACTGATAAAATAATCTAAACTATAAATAATTAATAGCTTTAAAAATACTTGGTGAAACCATTCATCTTCTTTGACCTTGGGCAAACGCTCATTGATGAATGGAGTTACGTTACTTATTTTGATAAACTATTATTTCAGACACTTAATGACTATGGGGCTAGGATAGATCAAAGAAACTATTATGCTTTGAGAAATGATTTAGTTCGAAACAGAAAATTTGGTTCATCAGGATTTCTGGAAATTATTTCACTAATGGTACGTCTTATACTTCCTATGGGGTATGATTCTGTGATTTTTGATGTTTTAAAAACAGATTTACTAGAAAATAAAAGAAAACTAGTCAAGCTATTTAGTCAAGTTAACTACCTTATCCCATTATTATCTAAGAAATATTCATTAGGTATTATCAGCAACAATTCATCCGGCTCAGCCAATTTATTGGTTCTAAACGGTCTAGATAAGCATTTTAAAATAGTATGTTTGGCAGAAGATATTGGATTTAAAAAGCCCAATCATGAAATATTTCATAAGGCGTTACTTGATTCTAATTCAAGTATTGACAATTGCATCATGGTTGGAGATAGATTAGATATCGATATTTTACCTGCCAATGAGTTAGGAATGAAGACCATAAGAACTTTGGACTCTTTATACAAAATTCAAGAGCCTGTGAACAAAAAGGAGACACCACTTTTCACTATATGCACCCTCTCTGAATTACCAGAAGTATTGTCCCGTATTTCTTAGCTCTTTTGTATTTCCTTTGATATTTTTCTCCATTGTTCATCTAAATCACTTCCTTGAGTATCTCGTTTACCAAAAAGAGAATGAATTGAAATCTTTTCATTTGATTCTGCAATTGGAATAATATGAATATGGAAATGAGGAATTTCTTGCCCGGCATCCCTTCCATTATGTACACCTACTAGTGAAGAATTACAGTTCATTGATTTTTCTATTTTTTCAGTCAATAGATGCAACGCATCAAAAATATCTCTGTTTTCTATTAAGCCTAAATCTTGAATTTTGGGTTTATGTGATTTAGAAATAATAAGTGAATGTCCATCCTTGAGTGGAAATGCGTCTAAAATTGCTATTGAATGTTCAGTTTCATATATTTTTTTAGCTTTAATATTTCCATTAATTATTTCACAAAACACGCACTTGTTTATCGAATTCATAATCATATTTCGTACAACTGTTCAATAAATGATTATTATCACTATATTTAATCAAGATTAATAAAATTGGATGAAAAAAGTAACTTATGGGAAAAACTATAGTTCATGAAAGACCATTGACTACAATTGTGATGAATGAAAATATTGCAAAAGTACCTAGCGATCCCCACAGACTAAAAATTTTAGATTTTCTTTATCATAGGAATCTCTCGACTAAGGATTTATTTGATTTATTAAAAAGAGCAAAATTTAACATCGCCATGACTACTTTGAGGCATCACATAACCATATTGAAAAAAAACGGTTTGATAGATGTTCATAAAACAGAAGAGGTTAAAGGAACCTTAGTAAAATATTATAAAGCTAATGTAAAGATGCTGGCTTATAAAAACTATCCATTTATTTCGATCGTGAGAGATAACAGGGAAATTATTGATTTGCTATATCCAAAATTCTATAAAGCCATCAAGAAAATCATGATAACTGAAAAAAATTTAATGGCAACTATTTTATCCGAATCAAAATCTAGATGCCGAATTTGTAAAACTTTTCATTATGCCGAATTTGTGATTTTCATGATTCTGAATATGATCATAACGAAAGTTTTACGAAAGTTATTGAAAACTAGGACCAAAGTTGAGATGTAATTGATTTTCATTCACAAAAATATGGATACTTATGATGTTCTCATCACCAATTCATCATGATATACTTTCTTACATCTTTAATCCAGGTAAAAAAATCCATAGTTGAAATAGTTTACAATGTCTATATACCGACAAAAAGGTTGGATATGGCTTAATTATTATGAATGACTATAAAAATACAATTAAGTATCTGACTATAGTCGTTAACCACTTTTGACTATTAACCATAAGAAAATGGGTTCAATCTATGACGTCAAATCAGTTCCTTAACACTAATAGATATATTTTAAAATACCAATAAGCTAATATTTTATTTATGTCGCCTTCGCCTTTACTTCAAGTCAGGAATGTAAACAAAACTTTTCCACTTCATAGGAATATTTTCCACATTTTATCTTCATCAAATCCAGCCAGAAAGGCAATTGATAATGTATCCTTTGATTTGGGGCAGGGGGAAGTATTGGTTATAGCCGGCGAATCTGGTTCTGGAAAAACTACTCTCGCCAAACTTATAATGGGTGCTCTAATCCCAGACGATGGTACTATATCCTTTGAAGGGAATAACGTTCACTCTCTAAAAAAAAGGAAGGCATTTTATTCGATGATCCAGATGATCCATCAGGATCCCTATAGTTCTCTAAATCCCAACATCAAAATAAAAGACATAGTCATGGAGCCACTAAAAATTCATGAGAATAAATTAAGTCGTAACGAAAAAGAAGAGCAAGTGCGTCTTGCACTACGTAGAACAAGACTTGAACCCGTTGAAGAGATTTTAGAGAAATATCCAACAATGCTTTCAGGTGGTCAAAGACAACGTGTTTCAATTGCGAGATCTATTGTAAAAATCCCAAAATTAATAATAGCCGATGAGCCTGTTTCGATGTTAGACATTTCTGTTAGAGCTGAAATCTTGTCACTATTAAATGAGTTAAGAAAGACTCTGAATATTTCTATTATTTATATCACGCATGATTTAGCAACCTCGCGATTCATTGGTGATAAGATTGGGATTATGTATGCTGGAAGCATCGTCGAATATGGAGAAATAGATGAAGTGTTACATAATCCTCTCCATCCGTATACTTGGATGTTGCTGGATGCGGTTACCTTTTCAACCGATGAATCTAAATTCTATAAGCGCCTCGATGGAATAAATTTATCTGATTTGCCAGTAAAAGGATGTAAATTTTATAATAGGTGTAAATTATCTTTTACGGATTGTACTAATGATATAGAACAATTTGATATTAGTAAGAGGCATTCTGTTTCTTGTTTCTATTATAGAAACCTAAACCTAAATCGTAGTATCAATTAGGATTCAATTTATCCATCGTTTAATTATGTGTCACTCTACTTCTAATTTGACCTTGCTTGGATGATTGTACTTTACCACTTGAGATAATCCATTCTTTGGATAAACCCCAAATATTAAATCTGATTTTGCTACTGTGGAATCTTTGAGTGTTACCATTATAATTTGATTATTGACAGATCTAAGTAGTAGTATTTTTGATAGCCTTTCAGTGTTTTGAGCATCAAGATGGGCATCTACCTCGTCCATTAAATAAAATGGAGACGGTTTTAGCGATTGTAATGCCAGGAGGAATACTATTGCAGCCATTGTTTTTTCACCTCCAGACAAGGATGTGGATTCTCTAGCAGGTTTATTAGGAAACTGTACCATTAATAAAATACCTCCAGAAAAAATGTTATCGGGATCCTCTAGTTCCAAATAGGCATTACCTCCGGTAATATCGGAGAATGTTTTTCTGATGTCATCATCAACCTTCTTAAAAGCATCAGTAAATAGATTTTCTTTTTCTTTACCTATTTCTTCTATGAAATTCACAATTGAATTTCTCTCTTCTTCAAGATGGTTTCTTTTATCTGATAAACCTCTGTATCCTTCTATTATTTCTAAATAGGTTTCATCTGCTCTAAAATTTACTTTATCTCTTATATTTTCATACTCTTCCTTTAGTTCGCGATATAAGTTGTCTACATCAAAACTTTCCAACAAGGTTTTGTGACCTAATCTAGCAAGATCGTTAGTTTGATTCATTTTTTGATATTCCAGATCTAGAATATCTTTTCTCAAAAATCCAGTATCTTTTTCTAATTGATTTGATTCTTTGCCAAGTTTTTTTTCCAATTCGGTTAACTTCTTGATCTCCGTTTCATATTCTTGTAATCTTGAGTAAGTGGTGCTCGTTGCTTGAATTATTTCATCTTCCTTTTCCCTCAGAGTTCTTAATTCTGATTCTATATCTTTTCCATCTGATGTGGCTTTTTCTAGAATCCTATTTCTCTCGATCTTTTCTATCTTGATTTGATCATCTTCTTGTATGGATTTATTATGTGCTCGAGTAGTATTTTCTATATTATTCTTTACCATCGAATGTGTTAATTTCAATTGATTTAGTCGGGTGTTTATGATATCTAGTTCATCAACAATTTTGCGTCCATCTTCTTCAATTTTCATTATCTTTTGCATGTCCATTCTTTCATCCGTATTTTTCATTTCATTATTCATTCTACTATTGGTATTAGTAATAATTTTAAACCTCTTTTTAGAGTAGTTAAAATTGCGAAAAACATCGTCCAAATGCGTACTATGTTCCTTGTTCATAGTAAATAGTATATCCACATTTTTAGTATTTGTTACTAAAAGATTTTCTAACTCATTGATGTTTTTTGTGATATTGGACTTTTCTAAAGTAAATATATCCAGTTTTTCTCCCAGGGATGTTCTCTCCTTGTTTATCATATCAAGTTCCGCAATTCTTATACTTGTTAATTCTTGTAATTTTTCTATATTGTTTCTTAAATTTTCAATAGAGTCAGAAAGAAGTAAATCCTTCGTAACATCTGCAATTTTTGATCCATAATCAAATTGCATTAATGACAAGTTAGGGAAAAAAATTTCTCCACTCGTTGATACGGCTTTGAAACCATTATTGGATAATAAATATGCTGTCAACGGATTCTTCGTAAGAATCGTGTTTCCAAATAAAAATTCAGGTAAGTGTTTTACTTTGCTTGAGACAAAATCTGAGAGAACTCCCAAAATCGATGGATTGTCTTCAATGTCTTTTATCTTCTCTCCACTAAGTAATTCTAATGGAATTATCTTAAGAAAGTGTATCCCTTTATTTTTTGAGAATTCTGCAAGTGTAATCATACTTTTGATGTCTTTTACAATTACAGCTTTCATCCATTCGTTTCCGGATGCTACTACAGCTTTTTGATATTTCTCATTCCATGTTATTAAATTAAATACGTATCCTATTACATTTAAATTTTTAAAGTCTTTTAATAGGGTTGCAATCGAATAGTCCTCAGTTAGACTATTCTTTGCTAGCTTTATTTTCTCTTCGTATTTGATGATCACTTTTTCTGCATTTTCTATTACTCTTTTTGAGATATTGGTTTCGGTTGTAGCCTTGAAAAATTTATTATCAATTGTTTCTTTCTCGCCTTCCATCTTGCTCATCTCCGTATCGATCTCATTAATCTTTGATCTTGAACTGAGAATAGCACTTTGAATTTCCTGATTCTTTGCAAGGAACTTGTGGATTTGTGAGTCATTTTCTTTAATCTTTTCGGAATAATTTTTGATGTTTTCTTCAAATCTGGCTATGGTTATTTCAATTTTACCTTTTATGGGGATTAATTTATTTATTCTATCTGTCAAGAAATTCTTGTATGTTATCTCGCCTGAGTTTATCTTGTTAATTTCATCTATTTCTTTGGTTATCTCCAATTTCTTCTTTCTCAACTCATTTTGGTTTTCTTCATCTATCTTGATCTTGGATTCAATATCTATTAATTGATTGTTTAATTCGATCTCTTTTTCTCTAAAAGTTTTTTGCTCGATCTCATTTGTTTTCTCCTTTTGATGTAATTGGTCAAAATAATGTTCTGCTTCTTTTATGGTAGCTCTATTTCTTTCGTATTCATAAGCTACCGTTGATAGTCTTTTCTCATTTTTTGTTCTTTCACTGCTTGCAGAATTAGCCTGAACCAAAAATAGCTTTTTCTCTTGGCTAATGTTTTCGATTTGAGTGGTTACTTCTCCTAGTTTTTTTGAAACCTCTTGACTTTTAATCTCTTTAATTTTTTGCTCTTCATTGAATTCGGATATTTTTCTAGTTAGATTATTTATACTTCCGGACAGTTTTATCGCTTTTAGCCGGTTAATCTCTGATTCTATTTGCAAATATCTATGTTGATCATTTCTCTCCTCTTCTAACTCATCAATCCTGTTCCTTACTTCGTCCATTTTAGCCAATGCTATTTCAAGCCTTCTGTCTGATTCCTCGAGTTGTTTATAAGCCTGATCTTTCTTTTCATCAAAATATGAGAGTCCTACTATATCTTCGATTATTTTTCTCCTTTCTTCTGAATTCAGTTCTGATATTCTTGTAATCATCCCCTGTTGGACTATATTCAGTTTATTAGGAGACGCGACCACTATCTCTAATAGTTCCAAGATATTATTTCTCGATACTCTCTTTTTATTCAAATAGTATTGACTTTCTCCAGTATTGACTCCGGACATTTCTCTTGTTATGGTAACAAGATTGTCATCAATGGGAATTCCTCTATCTTCATTATCAAAAGTTACACTGACCTTAACTATTTTATGAGAATTATCGCTTGAACTACTATCATGAAAAAGTGATTGAAATTTGTCTACACGAAGGGCTTTTGGACTGTTCTCCCCTAAAGCGAATATTATTGCATCAAGAATATTGCTTTTGCCCGACCCATTTGGTCCAGTTACAGCTATTAGACCTTTTTGAAAATTTAGTGAAATGTTCTTTGATCCAAACGATTTAAATCCAAAAACATCTAATTTTTTGATGTAGACCAAAATTATATTATATTTGGATGTTTTCTTTCTTTATTATTTCTTTTTTTTATAGGGTCATTTTTACATATTGTTGTTATTATTTTGTTGCTTTTGAATAGTTATTATTTTGACATTTTTAGTGTCATTGGTGTGTCTCGATTTATCTGGATTCAATGCTCCTAATGTAAATTTATCGAATGTGTTAATTATTTTAAAGTCATGTTCAGGTATTAATGACATTATTTTTCTAAAATCCTGTTCGTTTTCCGCAATAATTTGAATAGTCCCATCTTGGCTCAATTTAGACATATACGAATGAAGTAAATTTTTTAGTATCCTTTCTTTATTGATTCTTTTTTCAGAATTATAACAAAAAATAGTGATCATGAAATTATCAACGGATTTATCTTTTATGAAAGGTAGAATGTTGTCCGGGTTGCCTGGAAGAATCTCTAAATTCTCTATTTGAAGCCCTGATAATTTTGTTTGTGCCTTTATTATTTCGTCTTTATCTTTTACAATTCCTATATGATATTCGTTCTTATTATGAAGAGCAGTGTTAATTAAATAATCACAATTACTGACCAATACATCCATGTTAATTTTTTTATATTTTGTTTTAGCATCCAAGATTAGATTGTTTATTTTGTTTGATGGATTTCCCTCATGAAAAAACTGATATACGTTGTCCCATTTTTGTCTGAAAACATCTGGAAAGTTTTTTCTTGATATTATGTCCTTGAATAATGAACCTTCTGAAAACAATGATAAGAATCTGTCAGTTCTAGAAACAGCTTCTACCAACGGAAAATCTAGTTCTTCGTACAATTTTACTACTCTGTTCCATGCTAAGAGAGGATCAGAACTAAGATAGGTTACTGACAGATCAGCTAATGATAGAATTTCTGCAATTAGGTTGATTTTCTCTACGGAAAAATCTTGACCATCTATTTCCTTTAGTAACCGATTAAAGTTGTTATAGGCATTTTCATTAAAAGGATAGTCTGTTCTCCAGATTAATGCTTCAACTATTTTACCTTCAATTTTAACTTCTCTGCCATTTAACATTTCTGGATGAGTAGTAGCGAATTCCTGTGCCTCTACTAAAGGAGGAGACTCATATTTTCTAAAAAATCTAACTAGTTCTTCACTATTTAGCAAAAAATATGCATCATGAATTCTTTTTCTTTTTATTTCCGCTATGGTGCTTGCTACTGTGGGAACTCTTGAATACTTTAAATCATAATGCGAGGTGCCTTGCACCGGATCATAATCATGTAACAATGCTGCAACTAACATTATTTCATAGTCTTTTTTGGTAATCGTGTAACCATGAATTTCTTTTGGTAACATGTTTAGGCTCATATATGCGACCTCTAGAGAATGATGTAGATTATGATATTCACCCGATCCTTCTCCTAAGCCTAGCTTGTCATATTCTTTTTTTAGATATTGGGTCAATAAATGCAATTTAGTCAACGATTCCTCATTGATGCCTGTGGATCTGGCTTTTAACAAAATAGATTCAATTAGATAATCTAGAGATACACTTGAAAGATTTTCATTCGTGTATTGTATTTGGCGCTCTTTAACACCCGGAAGTATTTCTATAATTTTACTATACACTATCCTTATGGGGAGACTCTTGTATAGGTACGTAGAGAGGGATGTCAGAATATTTCCAGAATCTTTCAGAAAAGGTTCTTCTTTGAAAATTATTTCATCAATTATTTTGGGTATATTTTTATTAACACCTGAAAGTATGTTTGTTACTGTATCTATTTCTGTTTGAGAAAAAATGTTAAATCTTTTATATTCTGTGTTAATTACTAGCCATTGCGGAATCATAATCCTGAATATTGCATTCTTATTATCAGTTAATTCATTTTTCTTATCGGCAGAGTCTACCTGATCGAATTTTTTTAATATAACTACTATGTTACCTTTTCCTCTTTTAAAAGGAAGATTTGTATCCTTTATCACTTCCAGCCTTACGTTTTTGTTTATTTTACGCAACTCCAATAATATCTTCCAGTATTTTCCCTTATCAAGCCAGTGGGGTACCTCGTTTTCCCTATCCCAAAAATCTACTAAACTATGATAGGCATATCCGTCTTCTAAACGATTTGTTTCCGGATTGAATGTTTTATAGTCGTATTCTCCTATAAATGGATCTAGTTTACGACATAAATGCCAGGTATTCCTTATCAATTTCGTAGTAATATCAAACTGTGAATATGCCATAAGACCCCATATAAAACCCAGCGCGCTAGTTGTAGTGAATAGTATGTTAGTCCAATCTCTATTCCAATCGAGTTTCTTATCTGAAAAAAAATCTGATATTAGCGGGATGGCGAAAATACCTGTTGTGATCATCGAGACAAATGATAATGAAATGAAAAAGGAACTCGCATACTCGTAATAGGACAAATTAAAAGTCCATTTCTTTATCGACTCGCCTACATTCAAATCAATTTTCCACCCCAAATGGAAATTGGGTTCTGTTTAATTTTCCATTTATTAATATTTAACTTGAATTATCGCTCTTTCTATCTTATGAATGTTATTTTTGCATTACCTTATATTGATACTAAAAATTATTATATCAACATGTACGTATGACAAAATACTATAAAAAATTAGGAAACCGCTTTGAAATTTTGAACTAGTATTCGAAATTGGTAGGAATACTTTGAAAAAATATTGTAGACGTCATTAGGAAATATTCATTTGTTTCGCTTTATTTACTATATTTCTTATAATGTTCTTCGATGCAGAAAGCTGACTTTGGGGATTAAATATCAGTTCTAATTCCTCTTTGCTTACAATGTTGATAATTTCTTCTTCTTTTATTAAAGCATCAAAAAAATGTTCTTGTTTTTCAGCTGCATTAAAGGCTATTGATTGAATATCTCTATATGCTTTGAACCTCGGAATACCTTTTAATACCAAAACTTGCAGGACAAATTCTGCAAATATTTGACCCTTGGTCAATTCTATGTTATTTACTATTTTTTCCGTGTTTATTTTCAAACCTTCTATGATCTTTATCATTGTGCTTATCATATCATCCACCAGGATGGATGACATTGGAATAATAAAACGTTCGTTAGCTGAATTTGATAAATCTCTTTCATGCCATAATGCTATATTTTCTAAAGAAACGTTCAGATTTGATTTGACGATTCTGGCCAATGAAGAGATTCTTTCGCTCTTTATTGGATTTTTTTTTACTGGTACTGCACTACTTCCCATTTGTCCTTTCTTAAATGGTTCTTGAACTTCTCCGATCTCCGTACGCTGCAAGTTTCTAATTTCGATGGCTATTTTGTCTAATGTTAATGCTATTAGTGTAATTGTGAATAACATTTCTGAATATCTCTCCCTTGGAATCACTTGCGTTGCAGCTTCGGCGGGGAAGAGGTCTAGTTTCTTTGCGACTATTTTTTGAACCTCTAATGCATTCTCTCTCATCAAAGATCCTGTTCCCACGACTCCTAGGGTTTTGCAAAGTAGAAATCTTTTCCCCCCCTCGTCAATCCTTGTTAGATGGTCAAGTAATTCATTTGACCAAATAGCAAATTTAAGTCCGAAAGAAGTAATACTTGCATGTTGTCCATGAGTTCTGCCTACTGCAGGCAAATCTTGATATTCTGTTGATTTTTTTAATAATTCTTTGATAAGCTGGTGCAATTTTGATTCCACTATCTTAAATACATCCCGCATCTGCATTGAAGTACTACTATCTACCACATCATTACTTGTCAAGCCATAATGAATCCAAGGTTTTGAACTTTCTGAACATAATTCGCTTATTGCTTCTACTATCGCAGCAGTATCATGATCGCTTATACTTTCTAACTCTTTTACTCTTTGTACTGTTATTTTATTAGATGAAACAACCTCTTCTATATTTTTAGAAGCTTCCATTGGAATTATCTGTAATTCCGCCTGTGCACTTGCAACTGCAGATTCAAAAATTAATTCATAATTTAGTTTTCTATCTTCTTCAAAAATGTCTTTCATTTCTTTCGTTCCATATCTTCCGCTATCTATAGGTAAAATAGGCATTAGTCTAAGGTCAGATATTGATTATCTAATTTATTATTTAGGATGATTAATATTTGACAAAATTAAAATATTTATCATAAAGGGAATAATGTCTGGTTCATTAGTAACAAAAAATGGGAAGCATTTAGTTAATAAAATTTCTGACTATCAATTTCAGATATATAAAGAAGATTCGCGCGGGATGAATGTTCCTGTAACAATATTTGCGAATGATCTATTGATATCTAAAATGGCCCTTGATCGAACACTCGATCAAGCGGTTAATGTCACAACCCTGCCTGGGGTAAAAAAGCATGTAGTTGTACTTCCTGATGGTCATGAGGGATATGGATTTCCTGTGGGTGGCGTGGCTGCATCAGATTTAGAAGAGGGTATCATTAGTCCCGGTGGAGTAGGTTATGATATTAATTGTGGAGTCAGACTGATTAGAACTAATCTTGTAGAATCTGATGTTCATTCTAAACTCAAAATTCTAGTTGATTCTCTATTTTCCTCTATTCCCACAGGTGTTGGAAGTGAAGGGGCTATTAAGCTGACCAGCTCAGAGCTGGACGATCTACTCATTGACGGCGCAAAATGGTCTGTAGAGAATGGTTATGGAATAGATACCGATCTTGAATCTTGTGAAGAGAATGGAAGAATGAAAGGGGCAGATCCTATAAATATTTCAACTAACGCCAGAAAACGCGGTTCAATGCAACTAGGAAGTTTGGGTTCGGGAAATCATTTTCTTGAGATCCAAAAAGTGGACAAGATATACGATGAAGAAGCGGCCAATACAATGGGAATTAGGAAAGAAGGAGAAATACAAATTTTAATACATTGTGGTTCCCGTGGATTTGGACATCAAGTTTGTAGTGACTACCTACGGTTGTCGGAACAAGCCATGAAAAAATATAATCTAAATGTTGTAGATAGAGAATTGGCGTGTGTTCCTAATACATCAGTGGAAGGAGAGAGTTATAGAAAATCCATGTTTTCTGCGCTAAATTTTGCTTGGGCGAATAGGCAAATGCTTACTCACTGGACGAGGAAGACATTTCAACGAGTTCTTCAACTAAGCGAACAAGATCTCGGTATGGAATTAGTATACGATGTATCTCATAATATTGCAAAGGTAGAACGTCATAGAGTTGATGGAGAAGGCTCCCGTGATTTAGTAGTACATAGGAAAGGCGCAACACGTGCTTTCCCTTCGGGAATGGAACAACTGCCCGATAAATTTCGATCTGTAGGACAACCTGTAATTATTCCAGGTTCCATGGGTACTGCAAGTTGGGTTCTTTTGGGCTCACCTAAATCAATGGATCTTAGCTTTGGATCAACTGCTCACGGGGCAGGAAGAACTATGTCGAGATCAGAAGCAAAAAGAACTCATACGTTAGATGAGGTAAAGAAAAAGTTAGAATCACGAGGCATATATGTTAAATCTTTAACTAAAAATGGATTGATCGAAGAATCTCCAGATGCATATAAGGACGTCGATATGGTTGCGGATGTGTCACATAATGTGGGGATTGCCACAAAAGTTGTTAGATTGGTCCCACTAGGAGTTATTAAAGGTTAAATTGGACGCCGATAAAAAATCAGGCATGGATGATCCAGATCTTGAACTAATTAAGGCAAGAAAGATGAAAAAGCTACAAGAGCAACTAGCCTCCAAAGAAAAAGATAAGATCAATTTGGAACTCCAGAATAAAACAAATAAGGATAAACCAGAAGGAATCGATTCTGAGAGGAATTTCTTGTTGCGCTATCTGTACGATAGAGGTGACGAGGTTTTAAAACTTGCTGAACAGCAATTTCCTTTGCAAACTAAAATTATTATAAGGAGATTAAATGAATTGATTCGATTTGGGGAGATTTCTAAAATATCTGGTGGGGATCTGCTTGCGGTATATAGATCATTAGGTTTGAACATTCGAGTGGATACACAAATTTCCATATCTGATCATGGTAAAACGATAAGTTTCTCTGATAAACTGAAACAATCTACTGATGCGGATCAAGATTCTGATGGATTACTATAAAAGCACAACCTTGTTTATTTTAAGATACATTTCTTATAAAGAAAGATTGGACTTTTGGGAAATATTAAATATTAACTATCGGTTTCTATCCTAATATGTCATTAAATAATTAACAGTACAAAATTAAACAACTAAAACTAAAACTAAAAAAAAAAAAAACTAAAACAAAAAAAAAGATTATGGAACTGATCTGCTGTAGAGTTTTCCTTCTAATGCTAGTTTGTACATTTCTGCTACATAGGGGTTTCTTGCAGGAGTTTCGGCGCCAAGTTCCACCAAACGTGCGTATACCCTAACTACATAGGCCAAAGCACCCATGAAAGCTACTACTACACCCATGTTAAACATCCAGTGGTTAGGTACTGAAAATATTTCTTCAACAAACCAAAAGTGCCACATTTCATTGATACCAATAGTGAACATGGTAGCTAAATAACCGATAATGGTTATCTTTAGACCCGTATTCATTGAATTGTTTGGCCCTCTTAAAGCTGGTACTCTCCTGTCATACATCGCAACAAATCCCCAACCTAGTGGGAGTGCAATAAAGTGACTGTATAACCACCAATGAGCTGGTGTAAATGCACTGTCTCTGATGGCTGTTTGGTGCAATGATCCGTCAACAAAGTTGTCTACTTCTACTGATGCAGCAATAGACCCTAGCATAATGACCATTATATAGATCTTTTTTAGCCTCTGGATTTCTACTTCCTTTGGAATTAATGCAGGCATTTGTGCCATTTTACTATCATTATGTCTTCGTCGATTAAATATATAAGATATGAACTAAAATATTTATAAATAATACTATAAATTGATGTAATATTATTAAGTTATTAGATTATTAGTTAATTAATTAACTAAATTCTTAATGTTTTATCATTATTGCCAAGCTTATCTGCATTGATTATCATGATTGATAAACAAGGGTCTCTTTTCTATGAAATAATTGGGTCAACTCTTTGAACAGTTAGTGCATGGTTATCTGTCAATGTATCTGAGATAATTTCTGTATCTTTAAGTAATATTTCAGAGCCATTAATATCAATTTTCTGATTAGTATTATTCTCTGAAATCTTATTTTTGATCATTGACAATGGATCAACAATTTCATCGGGGTCAATATGGAAGACAGCCGTGAAATTACTTATTTTATTCTTATCTTTTGATAGAATTGAAAAGTCTGCTTTCAAATATACAACTTCTTTGTTTAAATCGTCCAAAGTATTCACTGTGTGAAGCACATCCACGTTAATTAGATTACCAATTTCGGATCCGTTTACAATAATATTCGCATTCTGATTATTTAGAAAGTTATTTACCAACAGTCCATTATCAACACTGATTTCTAGTTTTATAATACCCTCTGTGAATTTTTTAGATAAAGCAGGGATAGAATTAGTACCATTTTTATCTTGGATTGGAAGTATTTTTGCGCAATTAATGTTAGCAATGTTTTCTGACGGAATATTTAAGATGTTGAAATTATTCCTGACTTGTTGATCTATTGCAATAGCTTTCCAAATTACGGTTATTGGATAGCTTTTCTTGTTGAATATCGTAATATCCGAATCATATTTTCCGGGTCTCAATGGACCACTATCGTCACTGATTGGACCGCAATTAAATCTTGCATAGTAGTTTACTGTTTTGTAGCTTCCTATATCGTTACTTGGTTGACTTGGTTGACTTGGTTGACTTGGTTGACTTGGTTGACTTGGTTGACTTGGTTGACTTGGTTGACTTGAGGCCAATTCCATAGTTAATGTTCCATTCGATCCTAAAACAATAGATTGAAGAATAAAAACGACTAATGTTACGGTAAATATCAATCGGATCATGATATAGACGAGATCATTTCGTCGATATAATTTTTTTTATTATCTTATCAATAATAATTATATAGTCAAAATTCCTACTTTATTTTATGAAGTTTCTACTGTCGATAATTTTGATTTTAATTTTGATATCTAGTCCTCTGTTAACTTTTTTTGTTTTTTCTAAGAGTGCATACGGTGACGGACTTTTCATGGAGCAATTATCAGCGTCATTTGGTGATAGAAACGCAGATCTGCTGATAAAAATGAATCCTCCTATAGTAACCACAGAAACAATCAAGGATCAAGCCCAAAAGCCCACCGTACAGTTTAAACTACTTGATTCAAAAACAAACCAAACTTTCAAAGAGGTTACTTATTTAATTACGATTGAAAAGGACGGGAAGCCTTTGCTGTCTGACTGGTTCTTTAATCCTGGTGGCGACTTGTTAATAGAGATGCAACCACGAAATCAAAATAAAATATCAGTATATGGGGAACTTGATCCTATACTTGAAGCTTATACCAGTAGAGAAGGGTCTCCAGTAGTTGCCTCTGGACCAATATTTTTGGATGGAGGTTTATATCACTTTATCGTCAGAATTGTGACCGTAGATTATTCTCGCACAATCTTGCCAGATGATCAACAACCAGTCTTTGATGGTTGGCTCAGTATTGGAGCAGCAAAGAATGCAAACTTGACTGTAGATGGTAAAACAATTCCAACCAAAGTTCTTTCCTATTATGATGAAATTGGAAATATAACATACAATCAACCATCTAATTCCATCAACTTTACAATGCCATTTAATTATGACCCTAAGAGACTAGATGACCCTAAGAACACAGTATTTATTCATCAAGAGGTAGAAGTCCCAAAGCCTAGTGTTCTATCTGCTGACGGTGCATACCAAGGTTACACTAATGGAAAAGATGTTACAAATGTTTTAATGGTCGATGGAAATAATCAGACAAAAGATATCATACATTTCATGCTTACTAAACCAGTTGTACAACAAATTTCCAACGAATACTTGAATAAAACAAATCAAACATCTGCAGACGGACTCATGACTTTCTCGCTGGTTCCATCTAAAAATGGATCTATGGCAATGGGAGGAGCCATGAATCACACAATGCCGATGATGACGCAATAAAAGCAGTTTTGTTTGAACTTCATACAGCAGGGGGCAATAAAGTTCGATTAACAATATGCAAAATTCAAAATTTTATTTCATATTAGCCGTTGAACATGTAGATTCAAGGTATTAATCAATTCAGTACAATAACAATTTATATTATGAATTTTATTAAGAAATAAATTTGGGTAATCGATTCTACTTTCTTCCTTTTTTGCTTGTATTATTTCCACTTACCTTGATTTTTACTTTTTTACTAATGTTTTTCTCTTCTGATCTGGGGTTAGTTGCACCATCTGCAAATCAGGAACCTAAATTCTGGAATTATGTGGGATTGGCACAAGGCTTGAATTATAACGATTTACTCTTATCCGTTGATACTCAAATAGCTGGGGGAGTTGATGAGGGATTACCACCGATCAACAATTCTAATACCTTTTATACAAAAGGATTATTGTCCACTGTACTATTCCCTGATAATAGTGAGATAAACCAAAATTTATCCGGACCTCCTCCTACATCTCTGAATCAAACTTCTGAATCCATTGTCACTCTATAGTTTTCAAAAACTGGTTTCTGGAACTTGGTCTTTGAATGTATCAAGAGGTTTAGTTACAGATTTTCATGCCAATTTTAAATTGCTTACGGTAAATGGTATCGATAAACATTTTATAGAAATACTCAATTTTCAAAATAACAACGGCTCTTCTGTTACTTTTAATCAATTTTCAAATACTCCGATAAACGGATTTGCTGACATAAAAATTGACGATGAGCTATTCCAAAGTAAATTTCCTTTGACAATTCAAATATTTAATATTAATACTATTGTCTTGACTATCAAAGATGAAACAGTAGGCAATATTTTCTATAACAATAATTTGTTGGGCATTACTGATTCCTTTAAGAATTTCAAAGGCGATGAACTTTTGATTTTTGAGGAAGATGAAAAATAACAATAGTTTCAAAATTATCACATTGGTCGTAGTCATTGTCGTCAATTATTTAATATAACAGAAAGTACATATAGTAGAATATGGTCGAAAAAAGAAATAGTGAAAGAATAAAAGACGAGGATGTTGTAAGTGCTCTTTCCAGCGAAAGCCCTGAAATTTCTGAAATTTCTGATAACGATTTAGAATCAAAACCTATCCCTACTATTATTGATGATTTAGATATACAAGATATTCCAGGTATTGGTCCAACTACCGCAAAAAAATTACGTGATGCCGGTGTACTAACTGTGATGGACCTTGCAGTTACAAGTTCAGAAGAACTTTCTGTTGAGATCAACTCTTCAAAAGAAAGTGCAGCAGCGTTCATTATTGCTGCTCAACAACTTTTACGAGATTCTAATCTTTTAGACAAGGAATTTGTTACTGCAGATGTTGCATTAGAAAAAAGAAAATCATTGTTGCGATGTACAACTGGTTCAAATGCTTTGGATAAACTTCTTTTGGGGGGTATAGAGACCCAAGCTGTTACTGAATTTTATGGTGAATTTGGTTCTGGCAAGTCTCAAATCTGTCATACTCTGTGTGTGACGGCTAGTCAACCAGTCGAAAATGGTGGATTTGGAAGTGGATCCATATATATCGATACAGAAGGGACCTTCCGACCTGAAAGAGTAGATCAAATAGCTGTGTCTAGAGGACTTGATCCAACTAGCGTTTTAAAAAGCATTGCAGTTTGTAAAGTTTACAATAGTTCTCATCTTGAATTGATCATAAAAGATCTGGGAAAATATATCAATGATTTTAAGGCCCGACTTGTTATTATAGACAGCATTATATCTTTGCACAGGGCAGAATTTGCAGGAAGAGGCACGCTAGCCGATAGACAGCAGCGACTCAATTCTATGTTGCATAAAATCATTAGACTTGCTGAGATTTATAATATTTCTGTGGTTATAACCAATCAGGTTCAATCTTCACCAGATACCTTTTTTGGGGATCCCACAAAAGCTGCAGGCGGAAATGTATTAGGTCATGCCTCAACCTATAGAATTTATCTCAGAAAGTCAGGTGAAAATCGAACCGCTAAGATGATCGACTCTCCCTATCATCCGTATTCTGACACTAAATTTACTGTAACTGAGAAAGGTGCAGATGATTTGGAAGAAGAAACAAGTTCAAAGAGAGGGAAATTAAAGGAATAAATCTAATCTTTATCTTTATCTTTGTTATTATTTGAAGAATTAGTAGTATCACCTTTTGTGTCTTTTTCTTTGCTATTCTGGCCTTCTTTTGGGGTATTATGAACTAAAATAATAATAGGCATTGATATCCGATCAACCACAATACTAACACCATTCTTTTTATGATAATGATCAAAAAATCCTTTATAATAGAAATAGTGGTTGTTTAACATATTGATTAGAATAATAGCATTTTGATTTAGAATTGATAGATTCTGGACTTTTTCTATCAAATTGGTGTTTTCTTTCTTTATTTTATCCAGAAGATTACTTTGATCTTTGATTGCAGCTTTGATACCGCCGTATCTTCTCATCTCTTCTATCAATAGTTTCCAACCCTTTTCTTTTTCTTTATTACTATTAACATCTGCATTCTGTGAATCTGCTTCATCATTCAAATTATTAATGGACAAGTTTTGTAAGAGTAGACTATCTTGAAATACCTGATTTATTTCAATTATATCTTGTTCATTGATACCTTTCTGAAAGAGAGAAAAAAGTGTAGAACCTATAAATGGTTGTAGAGAGAGGTTTTGTCTACTACTATTTAGCTTGCAATTATCGTGGACAACTCGTTTCTTCCTGCATTGACTTTGTCTTCGAATTTAACCTTGTTGTAATAGTTATCTTCTACGTCTTTAAAAAAAATAGCAACGGCATCCTCTCTTGACATGTCTCTATTTCTTGCAATTTCTGAAACCGTTGACCGTAGTAGTTGAAGTTCGTCAATTCCAAATTTCATTGCCTCTAAATGTTGGTAAGTGTCCCAATTTTTTCTATGCGAGTCTAAAATCGATTCATATGCTTTAATATTCTTCTGTAATTTTATTAATTGATTTTCACACGATTGCAAAAGAGACTCTTTCTGAATTATATCCAATCTTAGATTTGTACCTTTGTTGTATTCTTCTACTATACCTGTCATATCATAACCATTTTCTTTATAATCGTACAACAATTTGGTAAAAGGTCGAGGATCCTTTTTTAGATCAATACCATACTCTTCCAAGAGTGTTTTATTAAGTATGGAAAATATGCTAAGATCTTCTACAACCGATTCGTTTTTTAGTATCAAGTTTTGAATCCTTTGTATTAGTTCTTTCTTTTGAAATGTATATTGGTTGATTTCTTCTCCTATTTTTTTTCCCTTTTTGGAAGATCTCCAAGTTCTCTCTTCTTTTGTTCGATAAAATCTGAAATGACCGAAACAAATGTCAAGGGTTTTTTTTCACTATTTTGATTTTTATTTAATAACACTTTAGTACCTTTTCTACTATTTTCATACAAGTATCCATAATTCTCAGTCGAGAAATTAAGTAGGTCGTCTATCCATGCAGTAACAACTGTTGGAGTTATTCCCACCTCTTTACATTTTTTATACATTTCATCAACAAAATAAGATAAACTATCTAAATCAGAATCAATATCATCATTTTCAATTATTATTTCTAGTCTTTTCAATAGTTGTAAAAATCTGAATCCCTTAGTACACTGTTTTATAGTCATACCTGACTTTCTCATGTTTACAGCAAATCGCCTTAATCTTCAATATGGAGAATTCTTCTCTTCCACTCATTTACTTTATTAGACACCGATCCTGGTGCTACGCCAGTTTCTGTAGCGATTTCATCTCTGGAGTGTCCAAGTATGTAATTCTGTATGATTAATCCTTCAACTTGACTACTAATCAATAGCTTTTATCCGAGATCATGAGATTTATATTTTCGTCATTTCCGTCAATTTTATCGTCATTTCAGTCAAAAATCCATCTATTATCACTTTGAAGAGGGATTTCTGATAGTGCAATTATGAATAATGCTGTAGAAGATGGACATTATTTGCCCACCGTCAATTATGTTGCCAAGTAAATCTCATGTTTGATGCTGACAAAATTGCAAACAGGAAGATTATCCCCCTCGTGAGCCGAGAATATTCATGAATTCACGAGAACCATTTTTGATGCATTTTTAGCCTTTTCGATCACTAAGGCAAAATACATTTTACAGGATAAAACATAGAGTTTTTAAAAATTGTCTAATCATAAGCATTATTGCCAGTATATCATCCCTTCTTAAACTTCACCAGCAGTATAAGGCTTCCTGAATATGGATATGTTGGAATTACTGATATCGAGAAAAATATAATCAATACAAGATATTTTCAACGCCTCCGAAGAATAAAACAAAGCTCCAATCTCTTTATGGCTTTTCCAGGGGCGTCTCATTCAAGATTTGAACACTCTTTGGGTGCCATGCATATTGCTGGTGAGGCTTCCACACATATTATCTTGAATTCCAATAACAAGATGAATTCTACATCCATAATCGACTTGATGGATTCAATTAACTGCAAAACTGAAATCAAAAAACAAATCCAACTAACAAGACTGGCAGCCTTATTGCATGACATAGGACATGCTCCATTTTCTCATACCTTTGAAGAATTTCTAAAACTAGTCAACCCAGCTTTAGATTGGAAACACGAATACTTAAGTTTGGAAATCATATACAAGAAATTCACTAATTTAGTTAAAGAATCCTCTGAAAACAAAATCAAGTCTTATGAAATAATGGCATTATTATGTGATCTGTCCCCTGATTTTAGAATTATAGAAAATACAAAAAGGATTCTAGAAGGAATAGGTGTCAGTGAAGAGATTATTGCAAAGATGGATACCTTTTTAGAGTCAAATTGGTATTTGAATCATCTTATAAAAGAAGATCCGTATAATGTTGACAGATTTAACTACCTGATATTGGATTCTAATAGAACTGGGGCAAAAGAGTATGGTTTTGTAGATGTAGGGAGAATTGTTCAAAATTTATACTTCTTAAGAGAAGATAAAATTGTAACTGTTTCAACACAAGCAAGAGAAGCAGCAATGAGATTCTTTGAGGCCTATGCCCAAATGCACAGGTCAATTTACTTGCATAAAATATCCCAAGGCGCTGATGTCCATTTGTCCTATATAATGAAGGAGGCTGCAAAAGAATCCAACTCGGCCTTTCAGAAACTATCTAATCCAGAGATGGAATCTATATTAGAATTATCTGATGATGTATTGATACATGAATTAACAAAAGTAGAAAATGAAAAAACAAGGAAACTTGTAGATGATTACTTGAATAGAAATATTTTATCACTCGTTCACGAATTTGATCTAAGTGATAAAAACAGGATTACAAGGATTATGGATTCAAAAGGATCAAAGGCATTACAAGATGAAATTAGAAAAGAAGCAGGGTTGCCTGATGATGGGGTCGTGCTGGTGATAAATATTACAAGTAAGAAAGTAACAAAACCACCTGTCGATGAGACTACATTGAAAAGGCTAATGTTTTATAATACTAAATCTAAAAAATTAGAACCATTCAATATCGATTTTATAAGACAATTTTACCCTAACAAGAAGTATAGAATATTCGCCGAAAAAGGACACAAGGAAAAAATTAAGAGTATTATTTCAACATGGATAGATACAAACACGTGAGATTTTTGTTGCGTAATTTAACAAATATTTTGGTAACTAAATAATTATGAGAAAGTCTATAGTAGAAACAACTATCAACAAACTATGACTAATTTATTGAGTATTAGACAAATATTAGTAAAAAAATGAAATCTAAAATGAATTGATTAAAAGCAGTAAACACTACCGTTAATCAAAACTAAAGTTTATTCCGCTGTCTCTTATGCTGTCTTCTACAGAGTCCATTATACTGCCACCGTCACTACCATTGTCATCATTGTTGTTGTCATCATTATTTTCCTCGTCATTCCTGTTACTGTTGTCATCGCTATTATCCTCCTCAATTTCCTCGTCATTCCTGTTACTGTTGTCATCGCTATTATCCTCCTCAATTTCCTCGTCATCACTAGTGGTAGCAACATCTGTAGCATCAGTTGTTGGGACGTCTGTACCTGCGGTAGATGCACTCACCTGCCCTGGACTACTTCCTGCTATCTTGCAACAGATTGGGCCATTAC
>CAWKJS010000024.1:0-22559 GCA_963850055.1 uncultured Nitrososphaeraceae archaeon
TATACCATCTTTCTCCGTTAATAAGGAGACGGTTAGGGATGTTATATCGAATGTTTACGAACAAGGCAGAACAAATCTTTTAGAGGATGAGGGCTATGCTGTACTTCAAGCATATGGATTTCCAGTTCCAAAAAGTATGCTAGTAAATAATGAAGATGATGCTGTTAAATCTGCAATTGAAATTGGTTATCCTGTTGTCATGAAAATATCTTCGAAAGACATTATACACAAATCAGAATCGGGTGGTGTAAAAGTTGGTTTAAAAAATACCGATGATGTTCGAAATGCGTATAATTCTATCATGTCAAGTGTAAAAAATTATAATCCAAACGCAAGAATTGAAGGTGTATTGATTCAGGAAATGGTAACCAATTCCAAGGAATTAATCCTTGGTGCAAAACAAGATAAATTATTTGGACCGCTGCTGATGTTTGGATTAGGGGGAATCTACGTTGAGATTTTGAAGGATGTAAATTTCAGACTGGCCCCTATTTCTAAATCAGAAGCCAGGGAAATGGTGGATTCAATCAAAACAATTTCTTTATTGAAAGGTGTCAGAGGTGAAAAATCATCTGATATTCCATCCGTAGTTGATTGTTTGCTAAGATTATCTCAGTTAATTATAGATTTTCCAGAAATCGAAGAATTTGATATTAATCCGTTACTGGTCCTAGAAGAAGGACGTGGTTCACGGGTAGTGGATGTGCGGATTGGATTAAAAAATAAATAAATAAACTATTTCATTCCAATTTTTTGCCACATTCTTCACAAAAAATGGATTCCGCTTCATTATTGTATTTGCAATTCTTACACGTTTTACCATCTAATTTTGCTGTTGTTGGTGATGTTGATGATGTTGGTGATGAACTATTAATGTCCGTATTACTATTACCACTAGTAGCGTTACGAATATCTCCAGAACCTCTTGATTTATTCTCGTTAGACTGTGAATTTTGATCAGACAAAATAATTATGTCCCCTATTTTAGAAATCTTGTTCCATTCTATTTCTTTAATTTCATTGTTTGAATTTTTTATCTTGAAACTAAATTCAACATTTCCATCTAATAATTTTCTTAAACCAATTTCTTGTACTTTGCCAATTAGGTGTGCATTATTATCATAAGTTGACATCCCAATTATTTTTTCAATATGCACATATGTGGATCTCACATCTGGGATGGCTTTATCGTCATTGTTGTTTTCAATTTGATTGCTAGGATTACTGCTTTTGCTTTTGCTCTCGTTTCTATTTTCTGTTTCTAGTACTTCGTCAAGTCTATCACTCTCTGGCTCCACTTCTCTTCCTTCTCCTTCTTTTTTTGATTCAAAGTTCGCATTATCTTTTGATTCATCAAATTTTCTATACTGGGCTATGATGTAATCACATGTTTTGCATTTGTATTCTCCTTTTTCTTTTAATATTATGTTCTCACCCAAATCTTCGTTGGGGTTTTCAAATTCAAGATTAGGCGCTCCTTGATATTCTTTTTCACATTTGTTACAATAATATTTTTTAAATCTGTCTTTATCTAACTTGCCTATGCCTGCCAAAAAAAGTTCAGGACCACCCAAATTTGCTATCTTTTGTTCGTCGTCACTAACCTTTGCAATTGCATATCCTCCAGAACCTCTCAATTTTTTTTCGACAAATGTTTTTTCCTTACTCATGGTTACAAGGCCAATTAAACGGTGAAATTTAAATAATATATAGGTATCTTGGCTCGAATGTTACAAATTCGTATTTGTGAGCAAGAAAAAAATGTTAATCAGGGCCTACTATCGGTAATGCCTTGCTAGCTGGTAAAGTTATTATTTTTTCTTGTTGGTCCTTATCTATTCTCTCGAATTCAAGTGTCATCTCAATAGGTGCGTTATATCTTGAACTCAGTTCTTCTGCGAGTTGAGCTATAGATTGTTTATCTGCAAATTCTTTAGATCCTCGCAAGAATCCCCTTGTTTGTCTATATGCTACTTTACCACCAAACTTTGAATTGAGAAAATTTGCAATATCTTGAACCTTTTCAACCGGTATCTCGTTGTAGTAGAAACATATTCCATTAACAGGTTCCTTATCAAATGGTGTCCCGTATCTATACCAAAATACACCAAAATGCTCATGGTCTCCTTGTAAACATTTAATCTCCCAATGATTTACGTTGTCAATAGGATAAGTTCCATTTCTTAAATCATTTAGGCTGAGCCTCCAGTATCTTACACGCATATTTATTTAGGGATAGGACTATGCATTTTATATTTGTAGATTTATTTTGATGTTCTAGATACCCTTTTTTGGTTTATAAGGTATTATGGATTCCTTAATGTAATTTGCTAGGAAAAAAAGATGAATGATGAATTATCATGAGGGAGAATTTTACAAACCGTTATAAATCCTTGAAATTTGTCTAAATCTATTTGGATAATAGATTGGACTTGTTAATGGAAATGGAACAACGCTTTGATAATAGAGACGAGACATATTTTAAGAATCTAGTTGACCACAAGGATTATGTAATAAGAACTAGAGCCGTATGCATCCTAGCAGATATTTCCGGAGAAAAAGCCATTGAATCTATTGGACAAGTTCTATTAAATGATTCAGACCAACTTGTGAGACACGAAGCAGCCTTTTCTCTAGGCCAATTAGGGCACACACGTGGAATAGAAGTTCTATCAAAAGCTGTGCTAGATGACCCGAGTTTTTTTGTTAGACATGAAGCCGCGGTAGCATTGGGAGTTATAGGATCCGAACAATCACGAAAAACCCTTGAGCGGGCACTAAATGATGAGAGTGAAGAGGTAAGAGAATCTGCCATGATAGCACTAGCAAATCTGGATTATATCGCACACGTAAAAAGAACTAACAAGTTTACAAGTTTGACGGGTGGATAATTAATGATTACCGATTCAAATTCAAGAAAAATAAGACTGTCAATCTTCCACAGGGAATTATGATACTATTCCATACCCTATAGATGTGCTGGTAACTACAAAAATCGACAAATTAATATTGATTCTCGAAAAAATAGTACTATAAAATGTCTGATCTCAAACAAGGTGAAGGCCTTACACTACTTCTTGAGGAAAAAGTAAACGAATTTAATGAGTGGCGTTTAGAAAATCTCACTATAAAATTAGACTTTACAGGAACTGATTTTTCAAATAAAGATATCTCTAACGCTTTTCTTAATGGTGTTAATTTTACTGGATGTAATTTTACAAATTCTATAGTGGTGGGCACTAATTTCGTACAATCTAATTTGTCAGAAACTACTTTTGAAGGTTCAGATATGTCTGAAGCTTTGATAATGTACGCTACAATAAAAAATTCCAATATTGTCAAAAGCCAATTAAGCAATACTAATTTCATGTGGTCTGATTTACAGAATTCAGATTTTAGGGAAAGCAATATGTACAAGACTATTTTTGTTGAGGCAGATCTTAGAAATGCCAATACCGAAGGACTAGATAAGAATAATGCTTATTTAAAATATGCAAAATTGAAGGGAACTACTTGGGAATAGCATTCCATTACCTTAGCGGCAAAAAATAATTAACACATCTTTTAGATTTAGTATTTTGTTGTATTAGACGTATTTCTGGAATTACATAATACTGTTCAAGTTGAATCATTATATCTTCATTATTGGTTAATTGATTCTGTTTTACAATAACCATCTACGACAGTTAATTGTTGTTATCCAACTTCAATATCCAACTGTATTGAAACATTCTAGACTATAACCTGACCACATGCGCTCAACCATAACTAATTTAGATATAAGAATAGATCAAGACTATATGAATCAAAACAAGTTAAAATTAACTAACCATTAAGAAATGGATTTGCAACAGTATCCTTATATAGATTTCAAAATTGAATTTAATAATTCGAAAATAATTAGAACGTATTTAATAATATTCAAAATGTAAATGCTTTGAATCCAATTGAAGTAACATTCATTCCATTAAAGATAAATGGTGAAATACTTTAGTTATTTATTACTAAGTATTTTACTTAAATAAATGTTAACCTCCTAGTAGTTAGTAATTAACTGAAGACTATTGTAAATTCTCATATAGGAATTATACCAGGTTGTGAAGTTACATAATAAATTTTAAAAAGGATTAGCAATACCTCTTTTATTTAATAATTGATATGGTGATAGACATTGACCGGTCAATCTACTGTAAATACCTCAAAAGGTAAAATGGCCTTAACTGTAGCGACAATCGTATCCTTGTTGATGATTAATATGGATGTAAATGTGAATTCCTGGAATACAAATGCATTTGATCAAAAGAAATTTAGTTATGAGGATGATATTGGTCAGAGTATAGAATGTGTTAAAGTAGTCGTTGGATGTGACGGTCAAGGTACTATTGGCAGTAGCAGAGATGTAATTATCGGAAGCAGTGATGATAACAACACAAAAGGCAATGACACACCTATTGGACCGATAGACCAATCACTTTGTGAATCATGTTTTGATAAATTATCAAATTCCCAAAGAGAAGCTTTGGTTACAGGAGTAGATGTTGCTAGCATTGCTGAGTTCTGTTTATCTGTCGAAGATTTGACTCCTGAAATGTTATTAGAATTATTACTTAGTATTGATGTAGATCTATTTGTCGCTCTTGACATTTTAGACTGTTTAGGAATTACCTAGAAATTTAGTAGCCCAAGGGATTGATAGTTAGTAACGTAACTTTCATACACTAGGTTGTTGCAAGTCAACAACCAGATTTTTTTTAAAACAGGCAAAGACAAGAACACTAATTATTGGGGTGTGATATTTCTTAATAAAGCCAGCGAATGTAAGGAATCTAAATTTTTTTACAAGTATATTGAAATATAAATCAAAATTAATAATAAACCAAATAGATATTACATCTTATATAATATTGTCTTATTCCAAAGTCAAAAAGAACATATAACCTGAATTTATTGAAAAACAATTAGTACGCATTATTGACCAACAGAGTTAAACTAAACTAAAGGTCAAAAAATTCGTAGAAATACCAAATTTAATTTGAACTTTGGAACGCGATTCCAATTTTATAGTTCAATTGATAAAATAAAATTCTATTGAAACCATATTAGAGTAACATTATTATATAAAAATATTAACGAAAGTATATTCAAACTAAAGTTGCTTCAGATTTTTCTCCATTGAAAAACTGAATTTGTATAGTCTTATTTTAATAACAAAAAATCCAATGATTGAATATTACCTGGTCTTTTTTTGTTTTCTGATAACGAAACAAATTCAGGGTATGATTAGTGATACCAGTTTTATTTAATAATTAATATCCTGTATTGATAGATATTGAACAATAAATCCAAAATAAATACCTCAAAAGGTAAAATGGTCTTAACAGTAGCAGCAATAGCATCTCTGTTAGTGATGGCATTTAATGTTAATGCAAACTCAATGAATGTAAATGCAATAGATCTAGATAATTTTCAAAACTTTGATGACCTAGGTCAGAGTGCAGAATGTGTTATTGTAGTAGTCGGATGTGATGGTACTGGTTCTGTTGGCAGCAGTGGAGATACAATTATCGGAAGCGGTAATGGTAATGATGATAATAACACAAATGGCGGTGATACACCACTCCCACCAATAGACCCTACAGTATGTGAAGGATGTCTTGCTGATACAACATTAATAACCGCAGCACAACTATCTGCTCTCACAATAGCATTAGGATTAGATGCAACTGCTACAATAGCTGACATTTGCGAAGCACTTGATGCAGTAGCAACTGTTGATGCCTTAGTGGTATTGTTAGATGAAGCAGGACTAAGCGCTCAGGCAATTGTCGACTTATTGGCTTGCTTAGAAATCGATATTAGCTTAGAAGCGGTTCTTGCAATCCTGGCATAATATAGGGTTCTAATATAATCCAAAAATTTTTATTTTTTTTAGGAATATGCATAATACATCAAGTAACCAAAGTATCAAAGAATTCAATTTGTTTTATATCTTAATATAGAAGTTTGTTTTTTAAAATCCTGTCAGAAATAGTTTTAGGCCAGACTATAATGTCAAATCTTGTTACTAGTCTCAGTGATCTTAATATCTATAGCCATATAACATTAAGATAATCATACTATTTATCACTAAATTATTATAAACACGTATGTCGAACAAAATATCTTGATATCATCCAACCTCGTATTAAATTTCTCATATTATTTTATATTGTTGTCAATATAAAACAATCTAAACCATTTAATACCATTTTATATAAAAAATTAATATGTATGCATAACTTTTTAGATAAGATGGAAGGAATAGGTACTGCAGAAGGATTAGAAGAGTCCACCAAGACAATTCTCAATGTATTAAATAATTCTACAAACATTCTGCTAATTTGTGCAGACCAGTACTGGCCTTCCGTCGCGATCGGCATAGAAGTGTTTAATAAAGGGATGTTTGACTTGAAGAAAAGAAATGTAAAATGCAGATTTATTACCGAGGTAACTAAAGAAAATATTGCTTTTTGTAAAGAATTATTGAAGATAGCTACAGTGCATCATTTACCAGGATTAAAAGGAAATTTTGCGGTAAATGAAAATGAGTACATTGCATCGGCGACAATGAAAAATTTACAATTATTGTCTCAAGTGGTATACAGTAATTCAAAGGCAGTTGTAGAACAACATAATTTCTTTTTTGAGAGCTTGTGGGATAAATCCATTTCTGCAACAGAGAAAATTGACCAAATTGAGAAGGGCATAGTTCCCGAAATTGTAGATGTCATTAAAAATCCCTACGAAATAAAGAGTATCTATTTTGATATTTTAAAATCCAGTGTTACTGAAATAATGCTTATTCTTACAACTTCCACTGTTTTTCTGAGAGAGGAAAAGGATGGATTAATGCAATCTTTGATAGACGCTTCAAATAGAAATGTAAAAATAAGAATAATTACCCCATCATTTAGTAATGCAGAAATCGAGATTGACAATCTAAGTCAAAAGTACAAAATTGAAGTTAGACGTATCGAATCGCCTTTTGATGCACCGATAAATATACTGGTCGCAGATGGAAAGTACTCGTTGATAGTTGAATTAAAGAATGACACAAAGAAGAAATTTACCGAAGCAGTTGGCTCTGCAATATATTCTACAAGTCAACCAAATGTTATATCATTTGTTACCATTTTTGATACATTGTGGAAACAAACCGAGCTATATGAAAAACTAAAGGAAGCAGACATTCTTAAGGAAGAATACATAAAAAAACTGCGGCTGGCCGACAAAGCAAAAGACGAGTTTGTTAATATAGCTGCTCACGAGCTAAGAACTCCAACACAAAGCATTTTGACTTTTGCAAATTTATTAAAATATGATGTTAATAAAAATGAATCTATAGAAGCGATTTATAGGAACGCTAAAAGACTCAACGTTTTGATAAAAAATATTTTAGATGTTACAAAAATCGAAAGTAACAAACTTGTACTGCATCAAGAAAATTTTAACTTAAACGATTTATTAACTACAGTCATAAAGGATTACACAAGACAGTTAAAAAAACCTACTTTTAAAAGGCGTATAAAATTGCATTATACTCTACAGAATGTAATCTTAGGACCTGATGCTCTTATTCATGCTGACAAGGAAAGAATTATTCAGGTTATTTCAAATTTGCTCGATAACGCTATAAAATTCATTGAAAAAGATGGATTGATCAGGATAACTCTTAAGATATCAAAAAGAGAGAGTCCGCATGCGTACGGATACGCAGAAATAATCATTAAAGACACTGGAAGTGGGATCTCAGAAGAAATCTTTCCTCATCTTTTTAGTAAATTTTCTACTAGATCGTTTCAAGGTACTGGATTGGGGTTGTACATTTCAAAGAATATTATAGAGTCTCATGGTGGAAGTATGTGGGCTGAAAATAATAAAGATGGGAAAGGTGCAACTTTCTCTTTTAGAATTCCATTAATTAAGACCGACCTAATTCAAAATAGTTCTGGAGTGAGTATATGAAATGAAAATCAAAAAAAATAAAACAAAAATTCTTATCGTAGATGACGAGGATGACATTACCTTATCTTTTAAACGTATCCTAGAAATTCATGGATTTGAAGTGGATGCGTTTAATGATTCTATGTTAGCTTTGTCAAAATTCAAGGTAAATTACTACGATATTGCACTTCTTGATATTAAGATGCCATATATAGATGGTTTTGATTTGTACAAGAAAATAAAGGAAATGGACAATAACATTAGAATATGTTTTTTGACTGCTAGCGAGGCATATTATCAACAATTTCGAGAAAAAGACTATCATGAATTAAGTAGAGATTTATTTATCCAAAAACCAATTGAACTCGAAGAATTATTAAAAAGAATTGCAGATTTGATGAAATAATTATAATGATAGGATAGTGTGTCATCAACCCAAAGGGTCAAGTCTTTATAACCTCACAACATCCACAAATCCTTAATATGTAATACCATTATCTTCATTTTTACGATCTAGCTCTTAATAGCTAATAGCATTAGCATTATAGTTTTACAATAGCAATATTTTTAAACCTGGTTTTAATAAGCTTTGTTAACTTAGTTTATTGAACTACAATGACCAAAATTTCAAGTATTTCGCTAAAACGAGCATTATATAATGATATTGGTATATATTTACAATATCTAACAAAAATCATAAATAGTACATCATCCATACCATCCATATAAACATGATAGGGAGCCTAAACGATCTATCTAATTACAATGAGGATGATAACTCTAAGAGTACTTTCAATAGTTCCAGCGGTGGTATTCCAAGATCAAATTCGAATTCAAATAGTTTGACTAAAGAAAGTAATCAGGAACAAATAAATTTTATTAATTTCACACAACAATATTGTATAGGATTTATCGATATAATTAATTCCACTCAAGAAGCTGCAAAAATAAAAGACCCTAAAAAGTTAAGAAAATATTATTCACTTTTTTTAAATTCCATGAGTACCATACTTACTCAATACCATGGAAAAATTATTAAAAATAGCGGAGATAATTTGTTTTTTTACTTTCCAAAAACATCAAATCTCAGTAATCAACAGGCATTGCAAAACGTTTTTGATTGTAGCGCTTCAATGATTAAATCAAACAAACCTTTGAATCAAGAACTGGCAGAAGAAGACTTACCTCCAATCAATTATAGAATTAGTATGAATTATGGGTTAGTAGAAGTTGCCTTGGGTTCTAATAACAAGGAAGTAGACTTATTTGGCTCGGTTGTAAATGAATGCGCCAAAATAAACAGCTTGTCTAAATCAAATGGATTAGTAATAGGAAAGAACTTGCATACTTTGTTAATCAATTCAACTTTTAGTAAAGAATTTGAAATATCTGAGATTAAACTATCATTGGATGGGAGTAGCAAAAATATTACTTCCTATTACACAATAATGGACAATAGAAAAATATTAGTCGCAGACAAACGAAGTGAAACCCTCAAGCATCAAGCCCCTTCAAATGAAATCAAGCGACCTAGTCAAATAGAAAACAAACAGTACCATATCTTATTAATAGATGATGATGAGGATATTCTATACACATATCGTTCACTGTTAAAAAAGGAAGGATATCAAGTTCATTCTTATTCAAATCCTATTGAGGCTCTAGAAAACTTGGCAAAAAAAAATTCACATAATTATGACTTGGTGGTTATGGATATAAGAATGCCTGAGGTGAGCGGAATAAAGCTATTCTACAGGTTCAAAGCTATAGATCCATATTTGAATATTCTTTTTGTAACTGCTCTGGATCTAGTTGGCGAGTTCGTGGAAGCATTGCCTGAAATAAAAATGACAGAAATTGTAAGAAAGCCGTTAAGCGGTGAACAGTTTATTTCGGTCATTAAAAAAAAGTTATCCAAAGCTAATCGTTGGTAATTGACAAGTATTGGATTCGTTAATTTTTACTGTCTTTGGTATTGAAAATAAATTAGAACTTGAATTCCTAACAAATAGACCCGTAGACTTTCCTAACCTATCAAATACTTTCAATTTTTTTATGATTATTGGTTAAAGATGATGTTTTTGAAAAATCTCAATCATATTTTCTCTCAGGATTCAATTTTATCAAGTCTAATTAAATTAGTAGTTTTGCCATCTCTACTACTGTCTTTGTTCTTAGCTATCTCATTAGATCCCACTTTATGGGTTTCTTCAGAGATACATCATTTTTACATCGAATTGATTGCAGTAATACTAGGCTCGGCTCTCTCCTTTTATTATATTTTGCGTTATAGAGTTCTACGGGATCGATTTAGTCTTTTTGTTGGTATAGGATTTTTCATTAGTGTTTCCATTGATTTGTTCCATGTTATAGTATCCTTTGCTTTAATAGAGAATGTATTATTCATAAAGTATTTTATTCCTCAAACTTGGTTTGCTGGACGTTTCTTCCTTGGTGCGATGCTCCTAATTGCTATTTTAAAATATTCGTCGCTATCTCCAAGAGAAGAAATAGAACAACTAACAGATATCAGATCACCGTCATATACACAAGAAGAAATTGAAAAAAAAGGCATTACTGAAAAAAAAGATGGTGTAATTTTTTATGTATCTGTTTTGGGGATTATCGCGATAGTTACAGCTTTAAGCTCACTTTTTTTGGTTTATCCCTCATCTGTTTTAGATGATTATTCTGTGCATAGGCCGTACGAAATTCCGCCTCTAATATTATTCTGTTTGGTATTGTTCTTTTTTTACCAGAAAAAACTCTATCAAAAAAAAGATGTTGTGTATAAAGGACTTGCCTTGTATCTTGTAATAGATATATTTACACAGGTCGTTATGGCCTTTTCTGCTATGTCTTTTGATACTGCTCACAATATGGCACATGTTCTTAAGGATGTAGGATATTTTGTAAATATTATTGCACTTATTATGTCAAGCATGCAATACAGTATGAATCTAAAAAAGGCCAATTCATTAATCAAAGAAAATCTAACAAAATTACAGGAAAACGAAAAACTCAAGGATGATTTTATTAATATAGCTGCCCATGAACTACGAACTCCAATTCAGCCCATTCTGGGACTTTCTGATCTGATTAATCGTAGCCTTCAGAATAATACTAGCGAGATCGATAAGTCAGAATTAAAAAATGACATGAAAGTGATATATAGAAACGCAAAGAAATTGCAAAAGCTAACCAACGATATTTTGGACGTCTCCAGAATAGATAGTCATATATTAAATCTGAATACCTCGCGATTTGATTTTGTGGAACTTATTAAAAATACCATCCAGGATTTTACCACAAATTCAGAAAAAAAAGAAGAAAATGTATCCATTGATTGTAATTTCATCAATGAAACTAAATCAAAAGAAGTTCTTGATCAATCAATCTTGGTAGAAGGAGATAAGGCTAGAATATCGCAGGTGTTATTAAATTTATTAAATAATGCAAGAAAGTTTACTGAAGAAGGAAAAATAACTGTAACAGTATTGATGAAAAAAGACAGGAAAGAAGTAATTGTAAGTATCTGTGACAAGGGGAAAGGAATTAGTTCTGAAGTAATGAATCATCTATTTGAAAAGTTTATTTCAAGATCAGATAGTGGAACTGGTTTGGGACTATACATTTCAAAAAACATAATAGAAGCACATAAAGGTAAGATCTGGGCATCAAACAACCAGAACGGAATTGGCAGTACTTTTAGCTTTAGTATTCCCGTTGAATTAAGATCTATACCAGAATCCGAACCCGAACCAAACGCTGGAATAAATCGAGCCTGAACCATATCAAAGATCAAATTTTATTCATTGAAAACTATTATTTACAAAATAGAATAATAACTTTATAGAGTGTATTCTCGGTATCAGCATTGGCTTAACAGATATAGAGTTATGAATTACTCAATTTCTTATAAAACCTAATCTCACTTGAGCTAGCAGTAAGAGTTAACATCATTCACTATTGATAGTCTTTTGATCTCATTATTTGCCATGTTATTATAATGAATTACAACGTCATAATTTCCAATTTAATAATTTTCATCTAGATCTTTGGTTTAACTGGATATTCTAAACGTCTTCACTCCAGTAATCAATAGAGTCTTAATTACGCTTCTAGAAAACCTGAAGGTGGTTTATAACAAGAAAAATAATAATATAGATCGAGCAATAACAAAATAATATGATCTACTCTTAAAATTCTGATTTAATAAACTTATGATTTCGAAATCGAGAACAATTTTTTTCTATTCTATTAAATGTATGCGTAAATCAAATTGTAATTGTGATTTTAGTACAATTGTTATCTACTTGTATTTTTTTACCTAACATCCTTACAGTAATACAGTATCATAACTGATTTATTACTTTTGTATATCTTGTTAATTCATGTTAGAGTTATAGATTTTTAAGAAGAATTCCAAATATATGCAATATCAATTTAAATAGTGAATAAGATGAAATCAAATTCAAAGCTCTTCATAATGACAATAGTTTAGGCAATCTATTTATTGGATTACTATCTTACATTCAAGTTCAATCCTCAAGCGCACAATCTACAGGGTTGCCAGGTATAGAAAATATTCCTGGACATGGCCTGTTTGAAGAAACCCTTTATGATAAAGCTGGAGCTTCTATTGCTGCAATAGGTACTCCGGATTTTAGAATAATTGATAAAGCTGTAATTGCAAAATCTACAAATAATGTACAAGCCGTTTTACAATCTCATGGACATATTCCAACTAAAGGAGAAGGCGGTGCCTTCGGGTATGGTATATTGACTACTCAAGGTTTGAACGCTATAATGGTAAGTACCACTCATGAAGGTAAAGATAGTGAAGATCAAAGAAATGCTGCCGATACAAGATGGCATAACCACTTTGTTAAATTAGTGTCAAATTCTAAGGACTGTGGAGATGACCTGAGGGTCGAATCTATAACATTCCAATCTCCAGGTGAAGTGGTAGTAAACAAGAATAAAGCAGTAATGTCAAATCTTCCAGCTAAATTTACAGGAACAGATGCATTCAGTAAAAGTCTCTTACACTTAATCCTGGAACTAATGTGCAAGATGTAGTACCATTTACCCTCAAACCTATAGGTAAATCGGTGTGTGTGACTAACGTCAATTTTGTAGATAGAGACGATATAATAAAGAACTAGAATCTTTTTTTATCTATTTTTTTTATTACTATAACAGATTTTAGAATTTAATACCTGTGAATAGTTACAATATACATTAGCAGATAATACAGACTAATTTCACATATACTAAATTCTTAACATATAAAACTAATATGAATTCAAATATAAGAAATCTAGGGATAATGTTTGTAACGCTCGCTATGGTTGTAGGAGTAGGTTCGATGGCTCCTATCCAGTCAGTGCAAGCAGAATGGTTAGATGTTGAAGACTTTGGATGTGTTGGAGTAAACAACTGCAATCCTGAAACCTGTACAGATACCAGTGCTGTTGATGTAAGCGCTTCACAAGAACAATCAGCTAACATTAATAGTACAAGTACAGCTACTCTTGGTCTCGCTTTGGCCCCAAATACACCTTTCACCTGTACTGCCGGTGAAACAGAAGTCGAAGAAGATATTCCTACAGCACCATAAACTAACTACCAACCTCAACACCCACTTTTTTCTATTTCTTATTTGGTTTTTTAACATAACCCAACATAACATACCATGAAATGGCTTCTATTCTCTTGCCTGACTGTTTAATGTTTAATTTTCTTAAATTATTATCTTATTTAAAATTTAATAAAATATTTCATGAATTGTATCGATATAATAATAAAGTCTATTATTTTAATTTATAAGACTAGGGTATTAAATATGATGTGTAATACATATATCTATAATATCTAATAATTATGGAATTTAATTATGCATCTTACTTCAACCATGTTCGATATCATACAAATAGTTTATCATTTGCTAAATGATTCACTATATTTAATACAAATATATAATTATCTTACTATAACAGATTTTAGAATTTAATATCTGTGAATAGTTACAATTCAAATAGTTTTATCTATCTTTTAGAAATTTCAACCAACTTGATATTCAAATAATCCTTATATTCAACTTTGACAAAACTATACATGAGTAAGAAAGATTGTCCAAAAGAAACAAACTTTAATTTTTGTCTCTTGGTTTTTATTATTCTATTTATTTTATTTTCTTTACCAGAGAAAAAATAACGAAAATAGAAATTAATTAAATGATTTTGATAACATCAAATTTGAATAAAATATATTAACAAAATAACTTAATTTTGAAAGATGTTACCAGAAAAGGAATGCAAGAAAGGTTTTGGGAATACTAGGTAACTATTATGGATATTTTCAAGACATTAATAAACGAATTAGGGGGCGATTATCATATACCATGTATTTTTTTTGAAGGACTGTATGGCCTTCATCTCTTATCATAATAAAACTAATGTTTTAACCTCTCTGTCATCTGTTCCGATTATAGGATTCTGATCAGATCAATCAAACTATTGTAATCTATAACCATAAGATGACCAAATTTTTTGTCCTACGAAAAATATATAATTCGTGACCCTGTGATAAAATTATTTTACAAAGTGTAAATAAAATTACCATTTAGTAACTTTGGACCGGTTGTAAAGATGACTGCTCGAGGTGTAAACATCCTTTCAACTACCAATGGTACAGGCTATGCAATGGATAGTGGAACAAGTATGGCTGTTCCATACTTTACTGGTTATGCTCAATGTATAAGTCTCAACATCCCAGCTCAACACCTAATGAAGTGATATCACATGAGTAGGTCAAGGCTCTAAACCCGATTCAATTTGTGATAGTGCTTCCAATGGCTCCTTTAGTGGTGATGTAGTGATGTAGACACCGTGCCTGAACCACAATCTATAACCAGATAATTTACTAGATAAGAACAACAGATATCTACCAATATCTCCTTTTAGAAACCAAGTTAATAAATATCAAAGAAATTCGTCATACTTTAACAGTTTAACAATTATTGATTTTAGTCGCTATTACATACCTATCTTACTTAGGAACAAGATTCTACTTAAAAGACTAGTATGTCGAATTTTTTCTAAAGTCAATTCCATATCTTCTAACTAATTTCTTATTGTCTTATTGCTGTATTTATTTTGTCTAATAATTGTTGGGATTCTACAGGTTTTCTCAAGATATCTGAATCACTAATTTCAGGAAATAAGCTTAACAATTCACCAACAGCATCTAAGGCCGACACAAAAAGTATCTTTACATTGGGGTTCATAATTTTAAATTTAGAGTACAATTTAATACCATTTATTCCCGGCATCCGTATATCCATTATAACTAAATCGTATAAATATGGATTCGTTGTGGAAAAGTCATTAAGGGCTTTGTATGGATTTGAAAAAGAGGTTATTGTAAAGCCTTGGCTTTTAATTATAGATGTATATGTAAAAAGAATGTCTTTGTCATCATCTATCAACAAAATGTTAAAAGACGAGTTATTTTTATTTTGATTAATACGCTTACGTTCGGCATGCAATTCTGATATTTTGCTTTCTATTTCTTTTTGTTTATTGATATCTTCAAATCGACGAATAGAATAAGTTGTATATACATTTCTATTATTTTCTGAATAGTCGTTAACACTTTTTTTACGATCTAATTCCTCAAATACATAGTCATCAAAATACGGCATTTCTTTCATAACTTGATAAAGATCTCTATGAATTATCATTTGATTTGATGAAGCTAAATGATTTATTTTAGAACATACATTTACAGGTGTTCCAAAAATGTCGCCGCTATGAGAATTTGCTACAATTGCAAGTTCTACTTTTCCATAACTTGCACTAATCCTATAATTAATAGGGGGTAAACCATTTAAATTCAACAACAGATCCACCTGTTCCTTTGCATCAATCATCGATAATCCACATTCAATTACATCTTGAAAATCTAAATAATTACTCTCATTCATTGTACTTGGAAAATAATACAGCAAGTTATCGCCAGCATTTTTAATCACTTTACCCCCATGACGGCTTATGATTGTGGTCATGGTATTGAGAAATACAGAGTAGTATTGCTTGATCTTTTTAGATTCTAATATATCATATGTATTGTTTGTAGAATCAATTATATCAATCATGCATACACAATAATTATTGGAAAAATTAACAAAGGTTATTTGATTATCCTGTAGACTACCTTCATTTAGTGAAAGATGTATGTTGTTTTCATCTTTTGTTGTACTATTTTTATTTACCAAATCATCCGTCACCTTCTTATTCATTTTCTACTCGTTTAACTGGATTATTTAATTAATGCAACTTTTGTAAGGAGTATCTTCTATTGACAGTAGTATACAAATAACCGGTTTTTCATGTTCGATTAATTCATGTAATGATGAGGTGCTAATATGTAAATATGTGATCTTGTTAAGCATTACCAAAATATCCCAATAATTATATATAAAGGTTGCCAGTAAATGTTTTTAATTAACTTCCTGTCACATTTGGTAACTCACTCAATTTTATGAATGATATAATATCAAACAAATTACTGTTTTAATAAAGAGCACTACTGGTACTCGATAATTTTTTAATCCTTGATAGTGTTCTGCTTATTTTGAAGAGGAGGATCCTCTTTCTTATATCTAAACTGGTTAGATAAATAGGTAAATAGTTAAGTATTTATTAATAAACTTAAAGAAATCCAAATCACCGGAGCGGCTCAATTAACTGTTTTAGCAGTGGCTTACTGATTTTCGGTAAGAAATCTAGGTCATTGACATTTGTTTCACCAGATTGTGTAGCAAGAAATGGAATTTCGTTAGTTGTAAAGTTCACAAATACCTCTGTTCTATTTCCATTTCTGTATAAAAAAACAAAAAATATGCTCTTTAATTAAATGGCTTATAATGCTACTTACTGCATTTCATACCCTTTAACACCTACTTGGGACAATATACCATGTTCATCAAGTTAAAACACATTCAATCTCATATGCATCCATTAATTAACAAAAGCATAATCGCTATTTAAGATTATTCCTTGGACTTCTCACTTGCAGTCATAAGCAGATGTCCACAGTAGTAGACATTATTTTCCATTTATCGATTTATAAATCCAATCTATTTAGTAGAGAGGAAATAAGGAATCAACTTATAAAGTCTTACCATACGAAATGAATTAAAAATACTAGTCTTAAGAACTAATGATTTGCTATATGCTGGCTTTTGTAGCCAAAAACTATAAAGGCTATATTCTGGCCTTATGTATGTGTAGATATTTTGAACATTAAGACATTAATGACTCATGTTGCCATGTTAGTCGCATTTGCTTTGGTTATCGCTCCATTAGTAGCCACTGATCAAGCATTTCCTTGGAAAAAATAGTACAAACTTCATCATAAGATAATTCAATCCGAATCAAATAACCAAATCAAAAGTGTGTCATCTGGCGGAGACAATGTGTATTCGAGTAACAGTGTTAACTTACAAAAGCCGGACTACAGAAAACAGAGAAGGCAATTCAACAGTACATGACACTACCAAAAACTTTTCTCACTTCTTTTTTTATAATTCAAGGATCAAACACTTGTTTGGTGAATAAAATACATGATCAAATAGTCGTTTTAAATAAGCTAGCATAAAAACTGCAAAAAAAGACGTCGGGATGCAATATAGTTAACTCGATAGTTGACATTTTGTTGAATCTTTTGATTAAAATTCACTAACCTTTTCAATATTGATGATATTTTCTACTAATCGATTGGAAATGCGAATTAATTACAGCTCAAACCAATATATCTTTATATTTGATGGTGATTAGAATTGTATTAATCTGACAATGTCAAACATTCGTGTGAACAATACCATATCATCGAAGTTATTCTTTCTATACTACCAAACAAGAAATCATTATGTTGTTTGGCCTTTGCACATTCATCAGAATGTGAGCACCTATGAATTATAATAATTCTGAGATAGATCCTACAATTAACTATATTCACTACAGAAATGTCATTGCCAGCAATTTAGATTTATTTCCAAATACAACAAAGAATGAATACAAAGATATGAAATATGTCCATGAACACCTTTTTGAGGTATATGATCCGTTTCTATTAGATCACAGCTGTAAAGGAAGTCTGTTAGTAAAGTGTGCTACCTGTAGCGATATTTTCTGTAATGGTTGTGGAAAACGGATTATTCATAGTTATAGAGACAGATTAGTAAAAGTTAATTAAAATTTTGTTACTGGAAAAGGTTAACAAAATTTGTTAGCATCATTCATTAAAATAATAATATAATCGATTAATTTGTACTATAAAAAACTAAATAAAGATGCATTACTTTTTTATTTTATGGGTATGTAAATAATAGGGTTGAAATCAAAATCAAACTGAGTTGTTTTAGATATGACATAAACTTAATATATAGAATAATTAAAAGCATATAGAAATGCAATTAATTGTGTCGTATTTGATTATGATTACAATAATATTAACAACCGTACAGAGCTACCAAGGACTTGCAATTGCTCAACAACTCGATGGTGATGTTGGGAACACTAGCGATTCTTCAAACAATAACCTGTCACAAGTACAAGCTGAATCTTTATCTAACGAAAATCAAACTGAATCATTTTTCAATAGTGATAATCAATCCGTGATGTTGCCTGAACCAATAAAAGATAACATAGATCAGAATATAGGAAAGTCCATGGGAAACGATGGACCAGCAGGTGAAGTAGGACCCGCAGGACCCCAAGGACCAGCAGGTGAAGTAGGACCCGCAGGACCCCAAGGACCAGCAGGTGAAGTAGGACCAGCAGGACCCCAAGGACCAGCAGGTGACAGTAGGACCCGCAGGACCCCAAGGACCAGCAGGTAATAACTCTATTATCTTAAAGGAAAACATGTATGTTAAAAATGGCGTTCAACAATCTACTTCAGGAGAAGATTCTTTTGTAACTGCCACTGCAACCTGTAACGATAATGATATTCCGTTAAGTGGTGGATACAGTATCGTAGGAGATGAAGAAGGAGACGATAGCTGGAGAAATAAATGAAATTGGAAGCATACCCAACATTCAAAATAATAGCTGGACGATAAACGTGGAAGGAGAAGATGTTCAAATAACTCCTTATGTAGTATGTCTAACTACTAACAACTAATTCTTTTATTTTTTTCTATCAATAATACCGACAGTAAAAAAACATCCTATGCTATTGTACTTGTGACTATCATTTCTAAGATAACTATCTTGAAATACGTTCCCATTTATAGGATTCTACCTATATCTTTATTGACTTTATTGGAGTCTCACTACAGTATCAAATTGGAGATTATTATAAATATATAAATAGTTGTTGGATAATATCCTGTTTCTACTAATAGAAGGAAGAGAAAAAACCACTCTTCCAAATCATGAATACCCTAATGAGAGAAGTAATAGAAACTACATTCATGTGACAAGTATTTCAAAAGATATCAATAAAGATATTCTTATGGTTAATACAAAAGCGTGGAAAGTTGACTAAACCTATTAATGCCATTATTACTCATCCACCACTCATGTAGGCTTGTGGGCTTACCTTTAATCCCCTTGTTCACAGAGGTTTGTCTTCCGTTAGCAAAATTGCACTCGTCTGAGAATCATTATGTTGTATGGTGGACAATGGAAATATTCCAAATATCAGTTTCTATAATCAAAGAAAAAGAAAAATAAAATAATGCTAATAAATGCAATAACAAAAGAGGTCCATCTATCTATATGATGCATCAAATCATGACCCTATTAGCTTTTTGGATCTTAAGTTAAGTCTTATAATGATACAAGGAACTCTAACTGATTTCTCACAAAACAAATCATGATTCTTTTTTATAACTCAAATCAATTAATGCTCCGGATGACTTTCCATTCAATTGTTTTTGCCAAACTATAATGGGGGGACCTTCAGGTCGAATCTATAACATTCAAATTCCCGGGACAAGTAGACATTGAAAATCGCCATGCTGACTTGACAGAAATTCCAGCATCTTTCTTAGGCACAGATGCATTAAGTAAAGATGATTTGACTATTTAACCCGAAACCGATGTTGAGGATGTAGTATCCTTTAGACTCTCACCACAATTTAATGATAATGATGAACTAGAATCTGTGTGTAACTGATATTAAATCAGCTGACAACATTACATTTGACAATAACAATGGTGGTAATGGTAATTGACAATAGTAACGATGATAATGTAGCAACTCAAGGAATAGGCCAATCCCAATCAACAACCCAATGATCAATCATTATTTATTTATTGATTTGTCCTAAGGATAGATAGATTAAATAGAGTGAACAGTAAGATTACTATTCTCCAAAGAACTTTTTCAATTACGATACTTGAATAAATATCTTATTAATGTCCTATTATGAATTGTTATTGTGAATGTTTAAATATAAATACCAATATCAATAATCTGATGAATAAAATCGTCTTAGCATTAACTTCAATCGCATTGTTGAGTGTAATTGCAATGATTACACAAATGTCAGGGCAAGTAGCATTAGCACAACAACAGGAACAACCTACGCCATTTATTGTTCAAAATACAACTAAATCTATGCAAGATCCATTACCAGGACACGAAACTCATCAAATTGTTATTGCAGCTCCACCAAGAGATGATGGAAAGATCTATTCAGGTATAGCAACATATACTGCAAGCCAACCCGTTGAAGTGGTTGTGTTACAATCATACAAAGCAGGAGCAAATTCAACCGAAACAGGTGAACCATTAAACGCTCCATTTGGTGATGGTAAAGTAGCAATATCTTTGATGAAACAATTTAATGATTCTCCAGTCAATGCAGGTTCATTTGTATTTGCTGGTAATGCTTTAGCATTCCACAATATAGAAGGCAAACCATTTGTTGTCACATACACAGTAGATGGAGATATTAGTTCTCTAACACAGTAGATGGATGAATTAAAGTAAAGATAGCCAAGGAGATCTAATTTCCTTTATTTATTTCTTTTTTTCTAAATAATGTATTTGTGTTAACAAATAGGAATGCATGAATGTTTATTTCATATATATTACAATATTGTTAAAATATCAGTGTTAAATATTATATTTTTTTAGATCTAGATCTCAAAAGGGGTGGGGTGGGGACTATATCATTCATGTTAGATGAGTTTAGATCCGATTTTCTTGCCATAAATAAATACCTAGCAATAATAAAAACTCGATTTTATTCTTGTATTTTTATTTGCCTTTAACTTTTTGTTATTACTCTATTATATCGACTTTTTGTTTTTTTTACTATTGAATTTTATTAGTAAAACTAACTCCAGCTTTCCCTGGTTTTCCAATTCTTCCTACAATAGCTGGATTAAACTTGTGCTTGGATAGTTCTTCCATAATGGTTGCTGCAAAGTCCTTTGATACTATTATCATATTTGTATCGGGAGTAGAGGCACTAACATTTGATAATAGGTGCTCCTTTAATACAAAATTCTTAATATCATTATCCACATATGGAACTTTGTCAATTATGATTTGATTGTTAATTAATTTCGAAAGTTCTACAAATGAAGCAATACCGTCCTTTGAGATCGGATGTGTTACTAATATATTAGATTGTAAATCGAATTGATTTTCAAAATCAGGCAGATACTTGGATACTATTTTCCCAATCGATACCTTTGGCTCTGTTAGACTTTTAAGAGCCAGATCCTTTAATTGATTTACTTTCTCTCTATCAATGCCATATTTATCCATTTTTTGAAATACTGTGTCAGCTAGGTTGGTGATTATGTACAAGCCAAGACATGCCAAAAGTCCCAAGCTGTCAGTTGCTATTATTTGCATATCTTGTTCTATTAAATCATATCTGTTTGGTAATTCTTTGTGAGTATTGCCTACTGCTGTGGTACCAAAAAAAAGACTACCAAACTTCAACGAACTATAGTCTTCAAATGTATAATTATATTTTGCTGTAAAACTATCTATATTCCTTCTTATATCATCTAATAATTCATCATTTGGTGCATCATATATTGGATAAAGTTTGATATCTTTAGAACACCCAAGCAGATTTAAAAGGCTAATAGATTCGGTAAAGGATATTTCCATATGAATAGGAGACCCTATTGGCTGAGTAACATCAGTTGCCTGTGTATTAGAATTGGTAACAATTGTATATCCAGTTTTGTTTCCCCTTTGAGTTTTAATATGATCAAACAAAATAAACTGGAAATCCTTTTTACTATTTGTAGGTATGATGGATACCTTATCTACTTCTATCTTAGTATCAAAAGAGTCAGATATTTTCTTAATCTCACTAACTATTAGGTCGTCGTCATTAACTATGTTTTTATCATACTTTAATATTGATACGGCTTTTTTAGTTTTCAGATCTTCGTGTCTGAACTCTTCGTCTATTTTGTAAACTCTTCTGATTATTTCTGCATCTTTTTTTTCTGGATATTGGAAATAGCTATAATGGTTTGGTATTATTCTTAAATTATTTCTGTTTTTAAATTCGTCTGCAATACCAT
>CAWKJS010000025.1:0-661655 GCA_963850055.1 uncultured Nitrososphaeraceae archaeon
CCTACCTCCTGCTGCTCGCCTCGGGCGGCCACACGCAGCTCGTCGCGGTGCGCGGCCTCGGCGACTACCGGCGGCTCGGCACGACAATCGACGACGCGATCGGCGAGGCCTTCGACAAGACCGCCAAGATGCTCGGCCTGCCCTATCCCGGCGGGCCCGCGGTGGAGGTCGAGGCGATGGCCGGAGACGCGACGCGCTTCGCCCTGCCGCGGCCGATGCAGGGCCGGCAGGACCCGAACTTCTCCCTGTCCGGGCTCAAGACGGCGGTGCGGATCGAGGCGCAGCGCATCGCGCCGCTCGGCGAGCAGGACGTGCGCGACCTCTGCGCCTCGTTCCAGGCGGCGGTCGTCGACATGGTGGTGGACCGCACCCGGGCCGGGCTGCGGCGCTTCCGCGAGGCGGCGGGGCAGCCGAGCTGCGTGGTGGTGGCCGGCGGGGTCGCCGCCAACCAGGCGATCCGGCGCGGGCTGCTGCGCCTCGGGATCGAGGCGGGGCTGCGCATCGTGACGCCGCCGCCGGAGCTGTGCACCGACAACGGCGCGATGATCGCCTGGGCGGGCGCCGAGCGGCTGGCGGCGGGCCTCTCCGACACGCTCGACGTCAGCCCGCGCGCCCGCTGGCCGCTCGACCCGGCCTCGGCGGCGGCGGGGGCCAAGGCGTGAGGTGCAGACGGGCGTCGCGGGGGTGACCCGATGCCGGGCCGAGCGACGCGAGGGGCAGGAATCAGAGAGCCGTGTCGTCGCCCCCCGGATCCTTTCCCGATCCCGGGTCCTTTCCCGATCCTCGGTTCCCCCCGAGGCCTTCGGCCACGCCGGGGACGATGGCGGCGTCTCGCTTTTCCCCCTGTCATGCCAAGCCGACCCGTCCCTCCACCGCCAACCCCTCGCCTCGATCGCCGGGATCACGGCGCGGTCTTCGCTCAGGCCCTGCGGGGATAGTCGATGCGGGGCGGCAGGCGGTGATAGAGCGCGGCGATGACGACCAGCAAGGCGGCGCCGCCGACGGTGATTGCGAGGAACTCGGCGGGGGGCACGGTGGCCGCCTGGGCGAGGATGGGCACAGCGCCCGCGGGGGGATGGGTGACGCGCAAGGCGAGCATCGCCGCGAGGGCGAGGCCGGCGGCGAGCCCGACGGCCCACCAGCTGTGCGGCAGGACCATCGCCGCGCAAAGCCCGATCGCCGCGGAGACGAGATAGCCCCCGATCATGTTGGCGGGCTGGGCGAGGGGCGAGGCGGGCAAAACGAGGGCGATCACGGCCGAGGCGCCAAACGGCGCCATCAGGAGCGGCACCCCGGTCGCCGCGCCGAGCCCGGCGACCGCGCCGACGCCGAGCGCCTTGCCGAGGCCCGCCTTGAGGGTCGCGTGGAGCGGCACGGCGGCCTCGTGGCGCGCGAGGAACGGGCGCAGTCTTCGCATGGAACAGATCTTTCGGAGGTCACGCGATCGGCGTAGGGATCGGAGCCGGCATAAAGCACGGTTCGCCTTTCCGCGAAATAAAAAACATTTCCTCAGAGGTGATCGATTGAACGCCGTAACGAGCCTGTACAATAGGGCCCCGAAGCGATGACGGCGCCGCTCGCCGTCTCGGTGCTGGGGGCCGGCGCGTCGGCACCGCGCTGGCGCGAGCCGCGGCGCGGGCGGGGCGCGCCGTGACGCTGTGGACGCGGGACGCCGCCCATGCCGAGGCGATGCGCGCGAGCGGGCGCAACCCGAAGGCCGGCGAGGTCGCCCTCGGGGCCGGCATCGCGGTCACCGCCGACCTCAGCGAGGCGGCGGCCGCCGACATCCTGGTGGTTGCGACGCCGACGCAGAGCGTGCGCGACGTCGCCACCCGCCTCGCCGAGCTGGTCGGCCCGGGCAAGCCGGTGGTGCTGGCGGCCAAGGGGATCGAGCGCGCGACGGGCCGCTTCGTCAGCGAGATCGCCCAGGAGGCGATGACAGCGCCAGTCGCCGCCGTGCTGTCGGGGCCGGGCTTCGCCGCCGACATCGGCCGGGGCGCGCCGACCGCGCTGACGCTCGCGGCGAGCGACGAGGCGGCGGGCGGCCGGCTGGTCGCGGCGCTCGGCTCGCCGACCTTCAGGCTCTACCGCACCACCGACGTGCGCGGCGTCGAGATCGGCGGCGCGGCCAAGAACGTCATCGCCATCGCCGCCGGCGCCGCGGCCGGGAAGGGTTTCGGGGAGAGCTCGGTCGCCGCCCTGATCGCCCGGGGCTTCGCCGAGCTGACGCGCTTCGGCGCCGCCTATGGCGCCCGGCCCGAGACGCTGGCGGGCCTCGCCGGCCTCGGCGACCTCATCCTCACCGGCACCTCGCCCCGCTCGCGCAACCGGCGGCTCGGCGAGGCGATCGGCGGGGGAGCGAGCATCGCGGAGGCGGAGGCGGCGGTGGGCCTCGCGGAAGGCGCCTGGACGGCGGGCATCCTCGTCGAGATGGCGAGGGCGCGCGGCGTCGAGATGCCGGTCTGCGAGGCGGTCGCCGACCTCGTCGCGGGGCGGACATCGGTCGACGCCGCGATCGAGGTCCTGCTGGCGCGCCCGCCCCGGGCGGAGGGCTGAGACGTAGACTGGGCCGGGAGCACGGCGTTCGTGGTCATCGCCGCCCCTGTCGCAGTGAGGACGCGGCTCGGCCCGGGATCGATGCCCAGACGAGAGCGCCCCTCAGCCCGTGGCCTTGGCACGGGGATGGGCGGACTGGTACACGCGCATCAGCTCGGCGGCGTCGACCTTGGTGTAGACCTGCGTCGTCGACAGGCTGGCATGCCCGAGCAGCTCCTGGATGGAGCGCAGGTCCCCTCCCCGGCCGAGGAGATGGGTCGCGAAGGAGTGGCGGAGCGCGTGGGGCGTGGCGCTGTCGGGCAGGCCGAGGGCGCCGCGCAGGCGCTCCATGGCGAGCTGGATGATGCGGGGCGAGAGGGGGCCGCCCCGCACGCCGACGAAGAGCGGGTCGTCGGAGGCGAGCGCATGAGGGCAGAGGGCGAGATAGGCCTCGACCGCCCGCGCCACGGGAGCGATGACGGGCACGGAGCGGGTCTTGCGGCCCTTTCCGACGACGGTAAGGGCGCCCTGGACGAGCGGGGCGTCCTTGCGGGCGATGCCGAGGGCCTCCGAGATCCGGAGCCCGGCACCGTAGAGGAGGGCGAGCACGGCGGTGTCGCGCGCCAGGACCCAGGGCTCGCGGGCCTCGCCCTCGCGGGAGGCGGCATCCGCGACCTTCCGGGCCGATTCTGGCGACAGCGGCTTGGGCAGGCTCTGCGGGACCTTCGGGCCGCGCACGGCGGCGAGCGCGGCGCTGGCGCCGTGGCCCTCGCGCTCGAGGAAGCGGGCGAAGGCGCGGTTGGCGGCGAGGGCGCGCATCATCGAGCGCGGCTTGAGGCCGTCGGCGCGGCGGGCGGCCAGAAAGGCCCTGATGTCGCGCGGGGCGAGCGCGGCGATGTCGGCGAGCGCCGGCGGAGCGCCGAGATGGCCGGTGAGGAAGCGCAGGAAGGCGGTGGCGTCGCGGTCATAGGCCTCGACGGTCTTCGGGCTCAGGCGCCGCTCGGTGGCGAGATAGGCGATCCAGCGCAGCCGCGCGGCCGCGAGGTCGGGCGCGGCGAGGACGAGGGCGGCTGTCACGTCGGAGCACTCATGCCGACAGCCTGCCCGACAAAGATGAGCGGCGCGTTGACGTTTGCGAGCCTAGAGCAAGAATCCGCGTCAGCGGAATCGGAACCTTGCTCTACTCTTTTGCTTTCACGCATTTTCGTTCGAAAAGCCGGCACCCACGTTTCGGAATGCTTTAGGCCGGGTCGGGGTGGTGGGGCGAGAAGAGGCGGCCCCGCTCGGTCCACAGGATGACGCCGAGGCAGAGGGTGCCGAGCCCGAGATAGGCCAAAGCGAGCGGCGTGACGGTGCCGTCATAGGTCTGGCCGATGAAGTAGCCGACGACCGCGCCGACCAGCGTCGTGTAGAAGCCGATGAAGGAGGACGCCGTGCCGGCGATGTCGCCGAGAGGCTCCATCGCCATGGTGTTGAAGTTCGGCATGGTCAGGCTCATCAGGAAGTGCGCGGCGGCCAGGACGACGCCGAAGAGGAGGAGCGGGGGGCGGCCGTCGAACGCCAAGGCCGCGAGGAGGAGGACCGCGGCCATGGCGATGAAGCCGATGATGCCGGCCTGCGAGAGCCGCCGCATGCCGAGGCGCCGGACGAGGCGGGAATTGGCGAAGGAGGCCGCTCCCATGCAGGTGGCGATCAAGGCGAAGGCAAGCGGGAACCAGCGGCCGAGGTGGTAGATGTCGGTCTCGAAGATCTGCTGCGACATGCCGAGATAGGCCATCAGGCAGGCCATGGTGAGGCCCATCGCGGTGGCGTTGCCGACGGCGGCGCGGGTGGTCACCGTGCGGCCGATGCTGGACGGGATCTGGCGGACCGAGAAGGACTGGCGGAAGGCCGGGCGCAGCGTCTCGGGCATGCGCAGCCCGAACCACACCGCCACGACCAGGACCAGCGCCAGCATGCTGACGAAGATCAGCCGCCAGCTGCCGACGGCGAGGATCAGGCCGCCGGTCGCCGGCGCGACCACCGGCACCACGATGAAGATCATCATGGTGAGTGACATCACGCGCGCCATGTCGCGGCCCTCGAAGCGGTCGCGGACGATGGTCACCGCGAGGACGCGCGCGGCGGCGCCCCCGCAGCCCTGCACGGCCCTCGCGAGCAGCAGCGTCTCGAAGCTCTGGGAGACGATCGCGAGGAGGGTGCCGGCGGTGTAGATCGCCAGGCCCATCATCAGGACGGGCCGGCGGCCGACGACGTCGGAGACCGGCCCCCAGACGAGCTGCATGAGCGGCGAACCCGCCCATATAGGCGGTCAGGATCAGCTGCAGCTCGTTGGGGTCGGAGAGCGCGAACTCTTCGCGGATCGGCTCGAAGGCGGGCAGAAGGTTGTCGATCGACAGCGAGATCAGCCCCATGACCAGGGCGATGAGGACCACGAACTCGACGAAGGACGGCTCGGCGACCGGCGCCGCCCGTTGGGCGATGGTTTGGGACATATGACCTCTTTGGGGGGACGCAACCGTTTGCGGGTACGCTCGCCCTGGGGGAAATACTTGCGGGCTTCTAGCATGTCAGGTCGGGCGAAAGCGTGATGAGCGGGCCGTGCATCCATGAAAGTCTGGAATGGCTGCCCCCCGGATTCGGGATGGGCGGCGGGACGTGCCCACTACGCACATGATGTGTGGCCTTCGCACAGCCGCGTGCACTGGCGCACATCCCCGGGGAGCGCCGCGTGGTCAAAGAGGGCAAGTGATTCATCGCGGCCGAGCGCCGCCCTCAACGCATCCCCTCAGCAAGAGCGCTCGCGAGCAAGCGCGCTCACGAGAGCGCATCGGGTTCAGGAATGACATTCGTCCAGCAACGGGCCGTTCCCACGGCCGCCGATCACCTGGTGTTCGAGGCGAAGGCGGCGCTCCTGCGCGTCCGGCGGGCCGTGCGGGAGGCGGCGTCGCGCCAGCGCATGCGGCGCTTCGCGCGGTCCGAGCGGCTGGTCGGCGAGCCGGTGGCGGGGGCGTCGTCCTCGCCCCTGTGGAACCGCCTCGCGGGCGAGAAGGACCGGGCGCTGACGGCCGGCAAGATCCAGAACCTGCGCGCCGCGATCCGAGGGCTCGACGGGATCGAGGTGCCGGCGGGCGCGGTGTTCGGCTTCTGGCGCCATGTCGGGCGCGCGAGCCGGCGGCGCGGCTTCGTGGCCGGACGGGAGCTGCGCGAGGGGTGCCTCGTCTCCAGCGTCGGCGGCGGACTCTGCCAGCTCTCCAACGCGCTCTACGAGGCGGCGCTCGCGGCGGGCTTCGAGATCGTCGAGCGGCACGCGCACAGCCGCGTGGTGCCGGGCTCGCGGGCCTCGCTCGGGCAGGACGCGACGGTGTTCTGGAACTATGTCGACCTGCGCTTCTCGAGCGACCGGGCCTTCCGGATCGAGGCGCGGCTGACCGGCGAGCGCCTCGAGGTGGCCTTCCGGGCCGCCGGGCCTCGCGTCAGTCCCCTCGCCGGCCCTCCCGCGTCGGGGCCGATGCGGGCGGCGCATGACTGCACGAGCTGCGGCCGGATCTCCTGCAAGCGCTCCGATCCCGAGACCGCGCGGGCCGCCGTCCCGGCGGCGTGGCTCGTCGATGCGGCCTGGCCGGAGTTCACGGCGCTCCTCGCCCGCCGCGCCGGCGCGGCGGACACGCTGATGGTGCCGACGCGGCTCGGTGGGCGGTGCCGCTGGCCAGGCGGGCTCGCCGGGACGGAGCGGACCGCCGACGTCGCCGCGCTGGCGCGGGCGCTCGCCTTGCGCTCGAAGCGCCAGGGCGCCGCGCTGCAGGCCCTCCTCATGGCGGCGGACGAGCGGCTCGCGCGGGCCTATGCGCGACGGCTCTCCCACTTGACGACCCATGTCGTGGTGTCGCAGAACCTGCTGGCGCATCTGTGGCGGCTCGGCGCGCTGCAGGGACGGACCTTCGAGGTGCTGATGGAGCGCCTGCCGCTCGATGCGCTGCACGAGCGGCTCGACACCGCCGCGCGCCGGCGGCCGGGCAGCCCGACCCTCGCCGACTTCCGGGCGCCGGGCGCGATCGTCGCCGCGGAGCGGGAAGCGCTCGCGGCGGCCAGGACCCTGCACACGCCCAGCCGCGAGATCGCGGCGCTGCTCCCGACCAAGACGAGCCTCCTCGACTGGGCGCCGGCGCGGCCGATGGCAGCGACGCAAGGCGGGCGGCGGATCCTCCTGCCGGCGTCGGCGCTCGGCCGCAAGGGCGTCCACGCCTTGCGCGAGGCGCTGCGCGGCCTCGAGGGGGTCGAGCTCCTGGTGTCGGGCGGGGCGATCGAGGAGGCGGGCTTCTGGGGCGACCTGCCGGTGCGCCGCCTCCCCCCCGGCGAGCCGATCGGCGCGGTCGCGGCGGTGGTGCTGCCGGCGATCGTCGAGCACCAGCCGCGCGCCCTCGTCGCCGCCCTCGCCGCCGGCCTCCCGGTGATCGCGACCGCCGCCTGCGGCCTTGGTCGTCGCGACGGGGTCACGACGGTCGGCGAGGACGATGCGGCGGGGCTGCGGGCGGCGATCCTGCGCGTGTTGGGATAGCGCCTCGGGAAAAGCTCGCCCGGCCCTACCCCTTGCGGTTCTGCCGGTTGCTCGACGAGGTCGTCGACCACGGCGGGGTCGGCGAGGGTCGAGGTGTCGCCGAGGCTGCCGAACTCGTCCTCGGCGATCTTGCGCAGGATGCGGCGCATGATCTTGCCGGAGCGCGTCTTGGGCAGGCCGGGCGCGAACTGGATGAGGTCGGGCGAGGCGATCGGGCCGATCTCCTTGCGCACCCAGGCGACGAGCTCCTTGCGCAGGTCCTCGCTCGGCTGCTCGCCGGTCATCAGCGTGACGTAGGCGTAGATGCCCTGGCCCTTGATGTCGTGCGGGTAGCCGACGACCGCGGCCTCGGAGACCTTCGGGTGGGCGACGAGCGCGCTCTCGACCTCGGCCGTGCCCATGCGGTGGCCGGAGACGTTGATGACGTCGTCGACGCGGCCGGTGATCCAGTAGTAGCCGTCGGCGTCGCGGCGGCAGCCGTCGCCGGTGAAGTACTTGCCCGGGATAGGCCGAGAAGTAGGTCTGCACGAAGCGCTCGTGGTCGCCGTAGACGGTGCGCATCTGGCCGGGCCAGCGAGTCGGCGATGACGAGGTTGCCCTCGCAGGCGCCCTCCTGAACGCGTGCCCTCGGCGTCGACGATCTGCGGGCTGGACGCCGAAGAAGGGCCGCGTCGCCGAGCCGGGCTTCAGCGTCGGTCGCGCCGGGCAGCGGGGTGATCAGGATGCCGCCGGTCTCGGTCTGCCACCAGGTGTCGACGATCGGGCAGCGGTCGTCGCCGACGACGCGGTGATACCACTCCCAGGCCTCCGGATTGATCGGCTCGCCGACCGAGCCGAGCAGGCGCAGCGAGGCGCGCGAGGTCGTCTTCACCGGCGTCGTCGCCGGCCTGCATCAGCGCGCGGATCGCCGTCGGCGCGGTGTAGAAGATGTTGACCTTGTGCTTGTCGACGACCTCCCAGAAGCGGCGAGATGCGTGGGGTAGGTCGGCACGCCCTCGAACATCAGCGTCGTCGCGCCGTTGGCGAGCGGGCCGTAGACGATGTAGCAGTGGCCGGTGACCCAGCCGACGTCGGCGGTGCACCAGTAGATGTCGCCGTCGTGGTAGTCGAAGACGTAGTGGTGCGTCATCGAGGCGTAGACGAGATAGCCGCCGGTGGTGTGCAGCACGCCCTTCGGCTTGCCCGGTCGAGCCGGAGGTGTAGAGGATGAAGAGCGGGTCCTCGGCGTTCATCTCCTCGGCGGGGCAGTCGGCCGGGACGCCCTCGGCGGCCTCGTCGTAGTCAGACGTCGCGGCCGGCCTGCATGGCGACGGCGCGCGCCGGTGCGCGCGGACGACGAGCACGTGGTCGACGCCGCCGGCGCTTGTCGCAGCGCCTCGTCGACGTTGGCCTTGAGCGGGACCTTCCGGCCGCCGCGCAGGCCCTCGTCGGCGGTGATGACGAGCGTCGACTGCGCAGTCCTCGATGCGGCCGGCGAGCGAGTCGGGCGAGAAGCCGCCGAAGACCACGGAATGGACGGCGCCGATGCGCGCGCAGGCGAGCATCGCGTAGGCCGCCTCGGGGATCATCGGCAGGTAGATCGTGACGCGGTCGCCCTTGCCTGACGCCGCGCGCCTTGCAGGACGTTGGCGAAGCGGCAGACCTCGCTCGTGCAGCTCGCGATAGGTGATCTTGCGCTCGACTCGGCGGGGTCGTCGCCCTCCCAGATGATCGCGACCTGGTCGCCGCGCGTCGCGAGGTGGCGGTCGACGCAGTTGTAGGCGACGTTGGTGTGCCGTCCTCGAACCAGCGGATCGAGACGTCGTCCGGTCGCGAAGGAGGTGTTCTTGACCTTGGTGTAGGGCCTGATCCAGTCGATGCCGCTTGCCCTGCTCGGCCCAGAAGGCGTCCGGGTCGGCGATCGAGGCGGCGTACATCGCCTCGTACGTCGTCGGCGTCGACGATAGGCCCGCTTCGCCCAGTCGGCAGGAACGTCATAGGTCTTGGCGTCGGACATGCGGTTCCTCCCCGGAGGCGGCCCGTGCGGGCTCTTCACCGACGGTGTTAGGCCAAAGCGGGGGGAGGCTGCAAGGGAGGCGGCCTTCCGGCCCATCCCGCTCGGTCAGGCCTGGGGCGCGTCCGCCCGGGCTGGAGCAATCTGCTTCGGTCGAACCGGATTCTTGCTCTAATCTTCTGTCGCCTCGCATTTCTTGCGAAAACCTGGCAACCACTCGTTCGGAAGATGCATTAGCGGGCGTAGCCGCCCATCGTGCATACGAGGTCCCACTCCTCCGGCCGCACGGGCTGCACCGACAGGCGCGTGAACTTGACCAGGGCCATCTCGGCGAGCGCCGGCGTTTTCTTGGCGACGTCGAGGGTGACGGGCGTCTGAAACGGCGCGACCGCCTTCACGTCGACCCACACCCAGGGCTCGCCGGGCGCGGCCTCGGGGTCAGGGTAGTGTTCCTTGATCACCTCGACGACGCCGACGACGGCCTTGCCCTCGTTGGAGTGGTAGAAGAAGGCGAGGTCCCCCCTCTTCATGGCGATCATGTTGAGCTTGGCGGCGTGGTTGCGCACGCCGTTCCAATGCGTTCCCTCGGCCCCGGCCGCGACCTGGTCGTCCCACGACCAGGCCCCGGGCTCGGACTTGAGCAGCCAGTGGCGCATGGTCAGGCCTTCACCGGCGCCTTGACGCCCCAGCGCCATTTGCGAATGGTCGTCGAGGCGAACAGGCCGGCCTTGGCGAAGGGATCGCCCGCCGCGAAGGCGCGCGCCCCTGCCTCCGAGGTCGTCTCGACGATGAACAGGGAGCCGATCATGCGGTCCTGCTCGTCGAGGAAGGGACCGGCCGCGAGCAGCACCCCGTCCTGCTCCTTGAGGTATTCGAGATGCGCGGGCCGCGTCTGCGCCCTCAGGTCGAACCCGTCGGGCTTGTCCTCGCTGGTGATGATGAACTGCATGGGGTTCTCCTTTTTTTCTAGAGTTCCGTCGAATTGGCGCGAAGCCACGCGACGAGACGTGTCGAATCATCGAACGTGTTCAATCGTCGATAAAGGCTCATCAGCGAACGCGTATATCGCGTCCGCATCAGCCAGGACATCGTAGCCGTTGATACCTAGGAAAGCGTCGGTGGAAGCGAACGCCGCCCGCTTGTTGCCGTCGATGAAGGGGTGGTTCTGGCTCAGGCTCTCCCAGAGAGCGGCCGCCTCCTCGAACAGATCGTCGTAGTAGCCGGATTGCGGACGGAACAGCCGCGGCCTCGAGCAGACCCATGTCGCGAACGCCCGGCGAGCCGCCGTAAGTCGCAATCTGGTGCTCGTGGATCGCCAGGATCGTCGCCGTCGTGAGATAGCGTCTCGCATGTCCTTCGGTCACTGCCATGCACTCTCATTTGGCGAGCCGCCATCGAGCGAGTCGTATCGCGCTAGGGACGCCTTGTAGACCGCCATGGCATCCGTCTGAGGGCGAGACTGCTCCTTCTTCTCGATGAGGTCGCGCAGAGCCTCGTCGAGCAGCGCCTGGAGATGGCGTCCCTCGGCCTTGGCGATGCCGCGCAGCCGGCCGATCACCTCGGCGTCGACCTGCGATGCGAACTTGACGAGATCACCCATGGCAGCCTCCTATCATGAGGCATCATGATGGATCATGATAGGAGGCTGGTCAAGTCCGTTGCAACCCGTATAGAGGCTCAGACCAGCTCCGCGCGGGCCTCCGCCGCGACCACCGTGTTGTGCAGGAGGCAGGCGACCGTCATCTTGCCGACGCCGCCGGGAACGGGGGTGATGTGGGAGGCGCGGCCCATGGCCTCCTTCGTCGCGACGTCGCCGACGATGCGGCCCTTGCCGTCCGCGGTGGGGACGCGGTTGATGCCGACGTCGATCGACGACGGCACCCTCCTGATCCAGTCGCCACGCACCATCTCCGGCCGGCCGATGGCGGCGACCAGGATGTCGGCATCGCGGCAGATGGCCGGCAGGTCGCGGGTCTTCGAGTGGGCGATCGTCACCGTGCAGTCGTTGGCGAGGAGGAGCTGCGCCATCGGCTTGCCGACGATGTTGGAGCGCCCGACGACGACGGCGTTCTTGCCGGCGAGGCCGCCGGGGCCGAGCGTCGCCTGAGAGCATCAGGAGCGAGCCGAGCGGCGTGCAGGGCAAGAGCATGCGCTCGGGGTCGATCCGCGCGGCGGTGAACAGCTTGCCGACGTTCATCGGGTGGAAGCCGTCGACGTCCTTGGCCGGGTTGATGGCGTGGATGATCAATTGCGCGTCGAGGCCGTCCGGCAAAGGCAGCTGGACGAGGATGCCGTCGACGGCGTGATCCTCGTTGAGGCGCGCGACCTCGGCGAGCAGGGCCTCGCGGGTCGTCGTCTCGGGCATCTCGACGAGGCGGCCGTCGATCGCCGTCTCGCCGGCCATCCTCGTCTTGGTGCGGACATAAGAGCGGCTCGCCGGGTGATCGCCGAGGATGACGACGTCGAGGCGCGGGCGCCGGCCGCGGCGGGCCTCGAACGCCTCGGCGCGGGCGCGGGTCCTGGCGCGGAGCGCCGCCGCATGGACATTGCCGTCGATCAGGGTGGTCATGGCAGGCTCGCTCGAGGGGTGGGCGTTCGGAGAGATAGCCTCCGGCCGTCCGCGAATAAAGGCTGGCCCGTCGCCCCGCGCGCCCGCTTGCGCCCTGTTCTGGCGCGCCTCACACATCGAGCGTGGTGTCGCGCTCCCATGCGTGAGATGCGAGGCGTAGGCGTTCCACTCCTGGTGCTTGAGCTTGAGGTAGGCCGACGAGAACGCCGCGCCGAGGGCCGCCTTGAGGCTCTTGTCGCGGTCGAAGGCGCGCAGCGCGTCGAGCAGGTTGAGCGGCAGCTTCGGCGCGCCCTTCACGGTGTGGCCCTCGGTACATGTTGATGTCGAGCGCTTGCCGGGATCGGCCTTGGCGTCGATGCCGTCGAGGCCCGCGGCGAGGATCGCCGGCCTGCAGGAGATAGGGGTTGGCGGCGCCGTCCGGCAGGCGGAGCTCGAAGCGGCCCGCGCTCGGGGATGCGGATCATGTGGGTGCGGTTGTTGCCGGTGCAGGTGACGGTGTTGGGCGACCAGGTCGCGCCGGAGAGCGTGCGCGGCGCGTTGATGCGCTTGTAGGAGTTGACCGTCGGGTTGGTGATCGCGCAGAGCGCCTCGGCATGCGTCATGATGCCGCCGAGGAAGTGGTAGCCCGGCTGCGACAGGCCGAGCTCGTCCTTGCGCGTCGTCGAACAGTGTTCGTCTGCCGGCCTTGTCCCACAGCGAGACATGGGCGTGGCAGCCGTTGCCGGTGAGGCTCGGCGAAGGGCTTCGGCATGAAGGTGGCGCGCAGGCCGTGCTTCTCGGCGATCGACTTGACCATGTACTTGAAGAAGGCGTGGCGGTCGGCGGTGACGAGCGCAGTCGTCGTAGTCCCAGTTCATCTCGAACTGGCCGTTGGCGTCCTCGTGGTCGTTCTGGTAGGGCCCCAGCCGAGCGCCAGCATGCAGTCGCAGATCTCGGTGATGACGTCGTAGCGGCGCATCAGCGCCTGCTGGTCGTAGCAGGGCTTGGCCGCGGTGTCGGCGGCGTCGGCGATGGCCGTAGCCGTCCGGGCGTGATCAGGAAGAACTCGCACTCGACGCCGGTCTTCATGACGTAGAGCCCTGCTTCGCGGCCTTGGCCGATCATGCGCTTCAGCACGATTGCGCGGCGCCTGCGCGACCGGCTTGCCGTTCATCCACGGAGTCGGCGGCGAGCCAGCCGACCTCCGGCTTCCAGGGCAGCTGGATCAGGCTGTCGGGATCGGGCATGGCGAAGAGGTCGGGGTCGGCCGGCGTCATGTCGAGCCAGGTGGCGAAGCCGGCGAAGCCGGCGCCGTCCTTCTGCCATGCCGCCGATCGCCGCGGCCGGCACCAGCTTGGCGCGCTGGCGTGCCGAACAGGTCGGTGTAGGAGATCAGGAAATAGTTGATGCCGCGCTCCTTCGCGAGCGCTCCAGATCGTGCAGCCATTGTTATCCCCGCCTCTGTCGCGATGTCGTCATCCCGATCAAGTCGCGTCCCGACGCCGTCGCTCCGCAATCCGGGATCGTGCCTGCCGGAACGGGCGTCCTGGCTTCCGATGCCTGCTCGTCTCGAGCTCGCGGCTCGGCCCGGATGACGCCTGACATCGTTCAGAACCCTCCTGCCCCGGGATCCAGTTGGTGCCGGCGAGCGGCACGCGCGCCATCGCCGCGGCCTCGACGGTGAGCGCCACGAGGTCCTCGGGCTCGAGATTGTGCACGTGGCTCTTGCCGCAGGCGCGGGCGATGGTCTGCGCCTCCAGCGTCAGCACCGAGAGGTAGTTGGCGAGGCGGCGGCCGGCCGAGCACCGGGTCGAGGCGCGCGGCCAGCTCCGGGTCCTGCGTGGTGATGCCGGCCGGGTCGCGGCCCTCGTGCCAGTCGTCATAGGCGCCGGCGGTGGTGCCGAGCTGCCTGGTATTCGTCCTCGAGGCCGGGTCGTTGTCGCCGAGCGCGACCAGCGCCGCCGTGCCGATCGACACCGCGTCGGCGCCGAGCGCCAGCGCCTTGGCCACGTCGGCGCCGTTGCGGATGCCGCCGGAGACGATGAGCTGCACCTTGCGGTGCATGCCGAGATCCTGCAGCGCCTGCACCGCCGGGCGGATCGCGGCGAGGATCGGCATGGCCGACATGCTCGATGAACACTTCCTGCGTCGCCGCCGTGCCGCCCTGCATGCCGTCGAGCACGACGACGTCGGCGCCGGCCTTCACCGCCAGCGCGATGTCGTAGTAGGGCCGGGCGGCGCCGACCTTGACGTAGATCGGCTTCTCCCAGTCGGTGATCTCGCGCAGCTCCTCGATCTTGATCTCGAGGTCGTCGGGGCCGGTCCAGTCGGGATGGCGGCAGGCCGAGCGCTGGTCGATGCCCTCGGGCAGCGTGCGCATCCCGGCGACGCGCTCGGAGATCTTCTGGCCGAGCAGCATGCCGCCGCCGCCGGGCTTGGCGCCCTGGCCGACGACGATCTCGATGGCGTCGGCCTTGCGCAGGTCGTCCGGGTTCATGCCGTAGCGCGAGGGCAGCACTGGTAGACCAGGATCGCGCGAATGGCCGCGCTCCTCCGGCGGTCATGCCGCCGTCGCCGGTGGTGGTCGAGGTGCCGGCATGCGAGGCGCCGCGGCCGAGCGCCTCCTTGGCCTGCGCCGACAGCGAGCCGAAGCTCATGCCGGCGATGGTGATCGGGATCTTCAGGTGGATCGGCTTCTTGGCGAAGCGGGTGCCGAGCACGACATCGGTGCCGCACTTCTCGCGATAGCCTTCGAGCGGATAGCGGAGATCGAGGCGCCGAGGAACAGCAGGTCGTCGAAATGCGGCAGCTTGCCGCTTCGCGCCGCCGCCGCGGATGTCGTAGATGCCGGTCGCCGCGGCGCGGCGGATCTCGGAGAGCGTGTAGTGGTCGAAGGTCGCCGAGTGGCGCGGGTGTGGTGCGTGGGCGGTCGTGCGGTTCCACTCAATAGGCCCCGGCGTTGTCGACGTGGAAGTTGTAGAGCTTGCGCGCCGAGCCGTAGCGCTTGAACTCGGCCGGATCGATCGTCCGTCGATGCCGGCCTGCGTCGAGCAGCGCCTGCGAGGATCGCGAGGTGCTCGGCCGCATCGGCTTCTCGATGCAGTCGGCGCCGAGGCTCTTGACCGAGCCGCGCACGAAGAGCCGCGCCTCGTAGATCGAATCGCCGAGCGCGTCGCCGGCATCGCCGCAGCACGACGAGGTTGCCGGCCTGCGCCATGAAGGCGCTCATGTGGCCGACCGAGCCCTTCACCACGATGTCGATGCCCTTCATCGAGATGCCGCAGCGCGACGAGGCGTTGCCGTCGATGACGAGCAGGCCGCCGCGGCCGGTGGCGCCGGCCGACTGGCTGGCGTCGCCCTTGACGTGCACCGTCGCCGGACATCATGTTCTCGGCGACGCCGACGCCGGCCTGCCGTGGACGATGACGGTCGCCTGCTTGTTCATGCCGGCGCAGTAATAGCCGACCTGGCCGTTGATCTCGACGCGTGACCGGCGCGTCGAGCCCGACGGCGACGGCGTGCTTGCCCGTGCGGGTTGAGGACCTGCCAGTGCGCGCTCGTTGGTGCCGGCGCCTGAGCTGATGCAGGGCTGCGTTCAGCTCGCGCAGCGGCGGTGGCGGCGAGGTCGACCGTCCGCATCGCATCAGCGCTCCCAGAAATAGACGGTGGCGGGCTCGGGCTCCCAGACCCTGCGCCGTGCTCGATGCCGGGCAGGCCGGCGAGCGCGCGGTACTCGGAGCCGAAGGCGACATAGCTGGTCGGTCTCGGCCATCACCGCCGGCTTGCAGGCGATGCGGGTCGCGCAGCACGCCGAAGCCGTTCTCGGTGCCGACGACGAAGGTGTAGAAGCCGTCGAGATCGTCGAGGCTCTTCTTCAGCGCATCGCCGAGGTCGAGCCCTCGCGCATCCGCCAGGTGAGATAGCCGGCGGCGACCTCGGTGTCGTTGTCGGTCTCGAAGCGCATGCCCTCATGGCGCGAGGACGCGGCGCAGGTTGTTGTGGTTGGACAGCGAGCCGTTGTGCACGAGGCACTGGTCGGCGCCGGTCGAGAAGGGGTGCGCGCCGTGGGTGGTCACCGCCGACTCCGGTCGCCATGCGGGTGTGGCCGATGGCGTGGCGTGCCGGTCATCTCGGCGAGGCCGAAGCGCTCGCGACACGTCGGTCGGGCAGGCCGACCTCCTTGTAGATCTCCATGCGCTCGCCGGCGCCCATGACGCGGACGTCTCGGGTGCGCTCGCGGATGCGCCGTCGCGCGCCGGTCGAGCGTCGTCGGCGGGCACGGTGAGGACGGCATGGGTGTCGCGCGGCGTCGAGCGTCGCCTCGGCACCGATCGCGGCCGCGACGCGATCGCGGCGAGGCCGGCGAAGTCGGCTGTCCGGGTCGGCCGACTGGACGGTGAGCTTGGCGATGCCCGTCCGGCCGTCGCCGTAGACGGCGAAGCCGGCGCTGTCGGGCCCGCGGTCGCCCATGGTGGCGAGCATGCCGGCCAGCATGCGCGCCGAGCTGCGGGCTCGAGCGCCTTGTCCTTGAGGAACAGGCCGACGATGCCGCACATTGGCGTCACGCTCCCTCGATGTCGCCGCTTGGTCACGCCCTGGAACGAAGTTCGCGGGACGCTAGCAGCTTCGTCCAAAGCCCTCAACTGTGGAGAAGGTATTTTTCCATCAGAGGCAAGACAGCCGGCGCGTCGCCAAGCGGTCCAGCGCAGCCTCGCGATCCGGTAGGCGTCCGGGATCGACAGGGCCCAGACGAACAGGCCGCCGGCCGAGCGGCCGATGAAGGAGCGGTCCGGCGAGGCGATGTGCCAGGTGAGGAGGGCGAGGAGCAGGGAAAAGAAAGCGAAGCCGAAGCCGCGCACCTGCTGGCCGAGGGCGACATGGCCGACGCCCGGCAGCACGATCGCGAGAGCGAGGACGAGATAGGGGTTGAGCGGCCGGCCGGCGGGGCGCGTCACGGTCACGGCAAGTCGCCTCATTGCAGATCCTGCCTGGGGTCGAGCGCGGGCTGGCCGAGCCGCGCCACGGCGCCGATGCGCTCCCGCAGGACGCCCAGGCGGTCGACGAGGGCGAGCATGACGCCGGGGTCGACGGCGGCGATGTCGAAGGCGCATTGGCGCAGCAGGAGGTGGTCGCCGCGGCGCCCCTCGGCGACCTGGCGCACGACGCGCAGGCCTTTGCGCGTGATCGCGACCTCCTTGACTGCGGCATCGGCCAGGATCGCCGGCGATCGCCGGCACGGTGCCGCGCAGCGCCGCCTCGCCCTCGTCGGTCTCGCCGCGCAGGAGGATCTCGGCGGGCAGGCCCCTCGGCGCGGGGACGAAGGCGTGGCAAATCGCTGCGTCAGCGAGAAGAACTCGGCGCCGGTCGGGCGCGCGAGCACGGCGAGGCCGCTGGCGACCGCGATCGGCTCGAGGCGGGTGACGGACAGCCAGAGCTGGGGCAGGCGGCGGATCGTCATGGTGTCGGAGATCAGCGCGACGTGGACTGCGCGCGCCGCCGACGCGTGCCCTCCAGGACCGGAAAACCGTCGTGGCCGTGGGTGAGGCGGGCTTCCTCGAACAAAGGGCGGCAGCCGTCCAGGAGGCCGCCGGCGCACGGCGAGGATGCGGCGCCGCTCGCGCCGGGCGACGAGAGTGAGGAGAGCAGCGCCGGCTCCGATGACGGCAGCACCGAGAAGGATCGACATCGGCCCTCGCAAATCGGGGAGCGGACGGCGGGACCGCGGCCCCGCCTCACGCCATCAATACCCCTGCGGCTTCGGCCAGGGCATGGTGAACTGGTCGCCGCGCCGCACGAACTTGTAGCGGTGGAAGGCGAACCACAGCGACGCGACGATGTAGAACACCATCATCGCGACGAGCTGCGTGCCGTAGCCCAGGAACACGGCGAAATAGGTGGCCGCGCACAGCAGGAGCAGCACCAGCGCCGGCAGCGGATGGAAGGGATGGACATAGCCGCGCTTGATCGTGCCGAGCGGCCATTTGTTGCGGAACATCACCACGTTGATCGGCATGAAGGTGTAGCCGAGCAGGCCCGACAGGATCGAGAAGGTGATGACCTGGTCGAGCGGCGCGCCGAGGGCGAAGATCAGCGCGATCGGGACGAGGAAGACGATCGAGCGGTAGGGCGTGCGGTATTTCGGATGCACGGCGCCGAACCAGGTCGGCAGGTAGCGGTCGCGGCCCATCGAGAACCAGGCGCGCGAGGCGTCGTTGATGCAGCCGTTGGCGGAGGCGAGCGTCGAGAAGATCGTGCCGATGAAGAGGAGCACCATCAGGAAGGTCGATGCCGGTCAGGCGGGCGGCGTCGAACAGCGGCGTGATCGCCTGGCCGAGATATTCCCAGGGCATCAGGCCGACGCAGACATACCAGGTCATGCGTCGCCGCGATGAGCAGCGTGATCATGCCGAGCATGGTGCCGAGCGGCAGCGAGCGGGCGGGCGAGCGCACCTCCTCGGCGGCCTGGCGTGGTGCCCTCGATGCCGAGATAGAACCACAGGCCGAAATGCAGCGCGGCGATGACGCCGAGCCAGCCATAGGGCAGGCCGGCTCGGACGAACTCGTTGTGAGTTCGAGCGAGCTCGGTCGACCACGGGCTGCACGGCCGAGGAACAGGACGACGATGGAGACGAAGGCGATGGCGGTGATGACGAGGTTGAAGGTCAGCGTCGCATAGACGCCGCGATAGTTGAGCCAGGCCAGCGAACAGGATGGTGAGCACGATGAACGGCTTGTCGTGCACGCCCGTCGAAGCCCTGCCATGCCGCCGACCGTCTGGATGAGGTAGCCGGCGGTGATGGCGTTGCCGGCCTCGAGCATGGTGTAGGCCATGACGAGGAACAGGCCGACATTGAAGGCCATCAGCGGGCCGACGATGTGCTTGGCCTGGGCATATTGGCCGCCGGCGGCGGCGACCGTCGAGGTCACCTCCGAATCGATCATGGCGACGCAGGTGTAGAGGAGGCCGGCCATCCAGCAGGCGATCAGCGCGGCGATGGCGCCGCCCTTGCCGACGGCGAAGTTCCAGCCCATGAACTCGCCGACCAGCACGATGCCGACGCCGAGCGCCCAGACATGGCCGGGGCCGAGGATGCGCAGGAGCGAGATCTTCTCGCCATGGATGGCGGTGACCGCGGTCTGGCGGCCGGGGGCGCGTTGGAGGGGACCGCCGTCATCGCGCACCTCTGTGGGTCGGGTCGATCACAAGCTCGTCCTCGATCTCGCCCTCGCGCGAGGACATCAGCAGGTCCTCGGAGTAGGTCGTGTTGGTCTTGACGAGGTCGAAGAGCATCCACGCGCCGAGCACGGCGGAGATCGCCCAGGCGGCGTATTCCAGGAGATCGAAAGCTATCCATGACCCGCTCTATTTGTTGTCGAAGCGCTCGGCGATGACGTCCTTGTACTCGCGGTCGGAATAGACAACGACGAAGACGAAGTAGACGATCACCACGGCGGCGGTCACCAGGAAGGCGCCGATCGAGAAGGTGTAGTCGAAGCGCGAGGCGATGATGCCGGCGGCGGTCTCCTCGGTGAAACCGAGCTTCTCCCAGACCGCCTGCATCGCAGGGGTCTGGTTCATGCCGGTCCAGGTCTTCTCGGTGAACTCCAGGACCGTCTTGCCGCCCCCGGCGAGGCCGAGATAGACCGGCGCGAACAGGCTCGCGACGACCAGGACGAGCACCAGCAGGCTGTCGACGATCTGGCCCGTCATGGATTGCTCCGGCGGGACGTAGGGCTTTCGTGCCATCTTGATGGTCCTCACCGCTTGGTGCGCTTGATCTCGTCGAGATAGTGGATATCGAGGCCGTAGATGTGCTGCTTGTCGTCGGTGTAGTGGCGCAGCATCGCGACGATCGACGCGGTGTTGAACAGGAGGACGAGCCCCCCCGATATCGCCAGCGCGACGACGACGCCGCTCGTCTCGGTCTGCGGCATGATGCTGACGAAGACGAAGACCACGGTGACCCAGAGCACGGCGACGGCACCGATCGCCCAGTAACGGTCGCCGCGATACATCGATTCAATGCGCGGGTCGGTGGTTTCCGGTTGCATGATGTCCCCCCTCGCGTCGGTCGCATGTTGCCTGTGAGGCAACTAGTTTTGATTTGCGGAAAGTCTGCGACGTGCTGACGCAGGGTGTCAAGGCCATTCGGCCGAGGAGTTGTGCATATTGCGAAAATTCCAGGCAACTCGCGATGACCCTCTGGGGGCCAAGTGGCTTGAACCTGCGGAAATTTTGTTGCACTTGAGGAACGCGCGGCGACCGTCGCCGCGGCGGGGACGAGGCGCATGCCGCTCAGGCTGCTCAGATACGGGTTGAGCCGCGGGCATCCCGACGATCCGCATCTGCGCTGGGCGCCCGAGCTCAAGACGAGCTACGACGTGGTGATCATCGGCGGCGGCGGCCACGGCGCTCGCGACCGCCTATTATCTCGCCGCGCGACTACGGCATCACCGACGTCGCGATGGTCGACCGGGCTAGCTCGCGCGGCGGCAACACGGCCGCAACACCACGATCATCCGCTCCAACTACCTGACGCCGGAGGGCGTCGCGTTCTACAAGGAATCGGTCGAGCTGTTCCGCGACCTGTCCGTCGACTTCGACATCAACATGATGTATTCCGAGCGCGGCCATTTCACGCTCGCCCATACCGACGCGGCGATGCGCACCGCGCGCTGGCGGGCCGAGGTGAACAAGCATCTCGGCGTCAATTCCGAGCTCATCGATCCGCGACGACATCGCCCGGCTCTGCCCCGTCATGAACATGTCCGAGGACGTGCGCTACCCGATCCTCGGCGCGCTCTACCATCCGCCGGGCGCCATCGCGCGCCACGACGCGGTCGCCTGGGGCTATGCGCGCGGGCGACGCGGCGCGGCGTCGAGGTCCATCACGCAGACCGAGGTCACCGGCATCCTGACGCGCGAGCGGCGGGCGATCGGCGTCGAGACCACGCGCGGCCCGATCTACGCCGGCAAGGTGATGCAGGCGGTCGCCGGGCATGAGCTCGGTCGTCGCGAAGCATGGCCGGGCTTCAAGCTGCCGATCCGCACCATCCCGCTGCAGGCCTGCGTGTCGGAGCCGCTGAAGCCGTTCCTCGACCAGATCATCGTGTCGGGCAGCCTGCACGTCTACATCTCGCAATCGGCGCGCGGCGAGCTGGTGATGGGCGGGGCGACCGATCCCTACGGCCTCTACTCGACGCGCTCGACGCTCGACTTCAAGGAAGGGCTGATGGGCCACATGCTGGAGCTGTTCCCGTTCATGGGCGAGCGTCGAAGGTGCTGCGCCAATGGGCCGGGCATGGCCGACATGACGCCGGACTTCTCGCCCGGTGATGGGCCTCACGCCGGTCGAGGACTACTACATCGACAGCCGGCTGGGGGACCTGGGGCTTCAAGGCGACGCCGGTGTGCGGCAAGCGCATGGCCGAGATGCTCGCGACCGGCAGTCCGCCGGGCCTCCTCAAGCCCTTCGCCCTCGACCGCTTCAAGACCTTTGACCAGGTCGGCGAAAAGGGCGCGGCCTCGGTGGGGCATTGATCATGATCAAGGGCGAGAACGGTCCCTCCACCGTCATACCCGGCGACCGCCGATCCAGGGTCGCGGCGGGGTCTCGCACGACCCCACCCGTCGCCCTGCGGGCGCCACCCTCCCCGAAGACGGGGAGGGATGCCCGCGACCCCTCCGATGTCCCTCCCCGGTTTCGGGGAGGGTGGCGCGGAGCGCCGGGTGGGGGTGGCGACGACCCCTACCGCCCCGTCATCCCGGCCGAGCATGAAGATCATGAGTGGTGGATCGATTTCGTCATGGAAGATCATGAGTGGTGGATTGATTTCGTCATGAAGATCATGACCTGCCCCCTCAACGGGCCGCGCAACATCTCCGAGTTCGTATGGGGCGGCGACGTCAAGGCGATGCCGGACCCGGCCGGCTGCGGCGACGCGGCTTGGGCGGAGTACCTGTTCCTCGAGGACAAGTCGCCGGCGAGGTCGTGGAATGGTGGCTGCACGCGCCGAGCAATTACTGGTTCATCGCGCGGCGCAACACGATCACCGACGAGATCCTGGAGACCATGCCGGCGGACGCCTGGCTCGCCCGCGGGGGCCAGAGCCCGGCGGCGCAAGGCGAGGCGAGCGCCGCGGGTGACGCGCCGTGAGCGAGGATGCGCCGACCTCCCGCCCGACGACCCCTCGCCTGCCCGGCGTCGACTGGGGTCTCCTGATCGACCGCGCGAGGCCGATCGCCTTCACCTTCGACGGCAAAGCGGCACCAGGGCTACGCCGGCGACGTGATCGCCAGCGCGCTGATGGCCTCGGGCCGCTCGCTGCTGTCGCGCTCGTTCAAGTACCACCGCCCGCGCGGCGTCCTCACCATGGCGGGGCACGACGTCAACGCGCTGGTGCAGGTCGGCGCCGAGCCGAACGTGCGCGGCGACCGGCATCGCGATCGCCGAGGGCATGGCCGTCGTATCGGTCAGAACCGCCGCGGCTCACTCGACGCGGACCGCTATGCCGCGCTTGGCCTCTTCTCGCGATTCCTGCCGGTCGGCTTCTACTACAAGACGTTCTTTCGCCCGAACGGCTCGTGGAAGCGTTCGAGAAGCCGATTCGGCGCGCTCGCGCGGGCTGGGCGCGCTCGACCCGAAGGCGACGCACGGCGATGTACGACAAGCAATACCTGTTCTGCGACGTGCGGTGATCGGCGGCGGGCCGGCCGGGCTCGCGGCGGCCGCTCGCGGCGGCGCAGGCCGGCGCCGAGTCGATCCTGATCGGACGAATGGCCGCAGCTCGGCGGCTCGCTCCTGCTACGGGCGCTTCGACGGCGAGCGGCGACATCGGCCAACGCGCGGCGGGCCGATCTCGTCGCGGCGGCGCGCGGCGCAGCCGGGCCTCGGCGATCCGACAGCGACACCACCGTCACCGGCCTGTTCGCCGACAATTGGGTCTCGGCGATCTCGGGCAACCGCCTCTTCAAGATCCGCGCGCGGGCAGATCGTCCTCGCGACGGGCTCGTTCGAGCAGCCGCTGGTGTTCCGCAACAACGACCTGCCCGGCATCATGTTCGCGGCCGCGGCGCAGCGCCTGATGCGGCTCTATGGCGTCAGGCCCGGGCAGCGAGCCGTGGTCGTCACCGCGAACGCTACGGCTACGAGGCGGCGCTCGACCTCCTCGATGCCGGGATCGAGGTGGCGGCGATCGTCGACCTCGACCTCGCCTGCGCCGGCAAGGCGCCGCAGCGATGCGCGAAGGCACGGCGGGATCCGCGTCCTGACCGGCCTCGACCCTCGTCGATGCCCGCGGCAAGCGCCGTGTCGAGGCGGTGGCGGTGCGGCGGATCGCCGAGCGCGGCACGGCGGCGGGGCCGGCCGAATGGATCGACTGCGACCTCGCTGCTGATGAGCGTCGGCTTCACCCCGGCGCCTCAACCTCGCCAGCCACGCGGGCGCCAGGGTCGCCTACGACGCAGGCGATCGCGATGCACCGGGCGAGCGGCGTGCCGGCCGGCGTCGGCTGACCGGCTCGGCCGGCGGCGTATGGTCGGAGGACGCGGTCTGCGCCGGAGGGGCGCAAGGCGGGACGAGAGGCGGCGGCGGCGGCGCTCGGGCGCGGGCCGGCGGCGGGCAAGGACGCCAGCGAGGTGCCGAGCGATCCCGAGGCGGCGCTCGTCAGCCCACCCCTGGCCGATCTTCCCGCACCCGAAGGGCAAGGACTTCGTCGACTTCGACGAGGACCTGAAGGTCGCGGACATCCTCAACACCGTCGCAGGACGGCTATGACGACATCGAGCTGCGTCAAGCGCTACTCGACGGTCGGCATGGGGCCGAGCCAGGGCCGGCACGCCAACCTCAACGCGATCCGGCTCGTCGCCGACGCCGACCGGCAAGTCGATCGAGGCGGTCGGGACGACGACGTCCGCCCGCCCCTCGTGCCGGAGAAGTTCGCCCATCTCGCCGGCCGCGCCTTCGAGCCGGTGCGCCACACCGCCATGCACCATCGCCACGTCGAGCTCGGCGCGCAGCATGATGGCCGGCGGGGCTGTGGCTGCGGCCGGCCTATTACGGCGCCGAAGCCGAGCGCGCACGCCGATCGAGGCGGAGGTGCGGGCGGTGCGCGAGAACGTCGGGATGATCGACGTCTCGACGCTCGGCGGCCTCGACATCCGCGGGCCGGACGCCGCCGAGTTCATCGAGCGCATGTACACCTGGGCCTATGCCAAGCAGCCGGTCGGCCGCGTCGCGCTATGTGCTGATGACCGACCAGACCGGCGTGGTCGATCGACGACGGCGTCGCCTGCCGCCTGCACGAGCGGCATTTCTACGTGACCGCGACGACCGGCGGCGTCGACCAGGTCTATCGCCAGATGCGGCTGGTGGAACAGCGCAGTGGCGGCTCGACGTCGACGTCGCCAACGTCACCGCGGCCTATGCCGGCGTCAACATCGCCGGGCCGAAGCGCGCGCGAGGTGCTGTGCGCGCTCGACAGCGACATCGACTTTCGCGCCGAGGCCTTCCCCTATATGGGCGTGCGCACGGGGCGGCTCGGCGGCATTCCCGTCCGGGTGCTGCGCGTCGGCTTCGTCGGGGAGCTCGGCTACGAGATCCACTGCCCGTCCGGCTTGGGCGAGGCGCTTGTGGGACAGCGCTCGCCGAGGCGGGCGCAGCCGTTCGGCCTGAAGCCGTTCGGCGTCGAGGCGCAGCGCGTGCTCCGGCTGGAGAAGGGCCACATCATCGTCGGCCAGGACACCGACGGGCTGACCCATCCGGTGGAGGCGGGGATGGCCTGGGCGCTCGCCAAGACCAAGCCGTTCTACGTCGGCAAGCGGGCGGTCGACATCCAGGTGGCCAAGGGCGTGGCGCGGCGCCTCGTCGGCTTCGCCCTGCCCGACATCACGGACGCCCTGCCCCAAGGAGTGCCACCTGGTGATCCGCGACGGGTCGATCGCCGGACGGGTGACGTCGGCGGTGCGCTCGCCCTCGCTCGGCAAGGTGATCGGGCTCGCTTATGTGCCGGACGACCTCGCCGGCGTCGGCGCGCGCTTCGAGATCCGCATCGAGGGTGGCCGCATGGTCGAGGCGGAGGTGGTGGCGACGCCGTTCTACGACCCCCAGAACAAGCGGCAGGAGCTGTGATGGCCGGACCGCAGGACTTCGCGCGACGTTCGCCCCTGGCCCGGACGCTCGAGAGCGAGGGGGCGCCGTGGCGCGCGCTGGCCGACGCGGCGATCGCCGACGCGCCCGACCCGGGCGGCGCCGCGGCGCGTCTTAGCCTCGCCGACCTCTCGCCTTTGCCGCGGCTCGGCTTCAAGGGGCGCGGCACGATCCCGGCGATGCGCGCGCGCGGGCCTCGCGCTCGACAGCGAGCCGAACCGGGTCTTCCGCCAGGACGACGGGACGCTCTGCCTGGTGCTGGCGGCGAGCGAGGTGGTGCTGCTCGGCGACCTCTCGGGCGAGGGAACGCGGCTCGCCGGGCTGGAGGCGGCGTTCGACATCGAGGCGGGCGAGGCGACCTACCCGGTCCCGCGGCGAGACGCCAGCGCCTGGATCGCGGTGACCGGCGCGATGGCGCCCACGATGCTCTCGACGGTGTGCGGGGTCGACCTGCGCACGCATCGCTTCGCCGACCTCGCGATCGCGCAGACATCGGTCGTCCGCCTGAACGCGGTCGTCGCCCGGGTCGACATCGGAGCGACGCCGGTGTTCCACCTGCTTGCCGACAGCGCGTCCGCCGCGTACTTCTTCAGCTGCCTGCGCGATGCCGCGACAGCGCTGGGCGGAGGGATCGTCGGGGTGGGCGCGTTGCAGGACCTCGGGGCGGGGATGACCAAGCGGGCGGAGGCCGGGTCGATCGGCGCGGCACCGTTGCCCGGGGCCTCGTTCTCGGGCCAGGATCCGCATGCCCTGGGCGGGGCGCGCGACAACATCCTGGAGGTCGCGATCGGGCGCGAGGTGCGGGCGTTCCGCAACAAGCTCGGCATCACGGTGTCGGACCTCGCGGCGGCGACCGGCCTGTCCCTGGGCATGCTGTCGAAGATCGAGAACGGCGTGACGTCGCCCTCGCTGACGACGCTGCAGTCCCTGTCGCGGGCGCTCGGCGTGCCGGTCACCGCCTTCTTCCGACGCTACGAGGAGCGGCGCGACGCGGTGTTCGTCAAGGCGGGCGAGGGCCTCGCCATCGAGCGGCGCGGCACACGGGCGGGGCACCAGTACCATCTGCTCGGCCACTCCGGGGGGAACAGCGGGCGGATCGTGGTCGAGCCCTATCTGATCACCTTGACCGAGGCGTCGGACGTGTTCCCGCTGTTCCAGCATTCGGGGCTGGAGTTCCTGTTCATGCTGGAGGGCGAGGTGGTCTACCGCCATGCCGACAAGCTGTACACCATGCGCCGGGGCGACAGCCTGTTCTTCGACGCCGACGCCCCGCACGGGCCCGAGGAGATGCGGCAGCTGCCGATCCGGTTCCTGTCGATCATCTCCTACGCCCGCGACGAGAGCTGACGGGCGGCGTCAGTAGCGGTAGAGGTCCGGCTTGAACGGGCCGGCCTGGGGCACGCCGATATAGGTCGCCTGCTTGTCCGACAGCTTGGTGAGCTTGGCGCCGACCTTGTCGAGGTGGAGCGAGGCGACCTTCTCGTCGAGGTGCTTGGGCAGGGTGTAGACCTGCTTGTCGTACTTGTCCGGGTTGGTCCACAGCTCGATCTGGGCCAGCGTCTGGTTGGTGAAGGAGGCCGACATCACGAAGGACGGGTGGCCGGTGGCGTTGCCGAGATTCACGAGGCGGCCCTCGGACAGCAGGATGATGCGCTTGCCGTCCGGGAACTCGATCTCGTCGACCTGCGGCTTGACGTTCGACCATTTGAAGTTGCGCAGCGCGGCGATCTGGATCTCGGAATCGAAGTGGCCGATGTTGCAGACGATGGCGCGGTCCTTCATCGCGCGCATGTGGTCGATGGTGATGACGTCGACATTGCCGGTGGCGGTGACGAAGATGTCGGCGCGCGGGCGCCGCATCCTCCATGGTCGACGACCTCGTAGCCCTCCATCGCCGCCTGCAGGGCGCAGATCGGGTCGACCTCGGAGACCATGACGCGGCAGCCGGCCTTGCGCAGCGAGGCGGCCGAGCCCTTGCCGACATCGCCGAAGCCGGCGACCATGGCGACCTTGCCGGCCATCATCACGTCGGTGCCGCGGCGGATGCCGTCGACGAGCGATTCGCGGCAGCCATAGAGGTTGTCGAACTTCGACTTGGTGACGCTGTCGTTGACGTTGATCGCCGGGAAGAGCAGCGTCGCCGCTTCTGCGGCCATCTGGTAGAGGCGGTGGACGCCGGTGGTGGTCTCCTCGGTGACGCCGCGGATGGCGAGCGGCGTTCTTGGTGTACCAGCCCGGGCTGCTCCTTCAGCCGCGGCTTGATCGGCGGCGAAGACGACCTCCTCCTCCTCGTTGTCGGCGCGTGTCGAGGAAGGCCGTGTCGCCCTTCTCGGCGCGCAGGCCGAGATGCATCAGCAGGGTGGCGTCGCCGCCATCGTCGAGGATCATGTTGGGCGTGCCGCCGTCCGCCCACTCGAAGATGCGGTGGGTGTAGTCCCAGTAGTCCTCGAGCGTCTCGCCCTTGATGGCGAAGACCGGCGATGCCGGCGGCGGCGATGGCGGCGGCGGCGTGGTCCTGCGTCGAGTAGATGTTGCAGGAGGCCCAGCGCACATCGGCGCCGAGCGCCTTCAGCGTCTCGATCAGCACCGCCGTCTGGATGGTCATGTGCAGCGAGCCGGCGATGCGCGCGCCCTTGAGCGGCTGCGCGGCGCCGTATTCGGCGCGGGTCGCCATCAGGCCGGGCATCTCGGTCTCGGCGATGTCGATCTCCTTGCGGCCCCAGGCGGCGAGGCTCATGTCCTTGACGACGAAATCGGGCTTGCTCATCGGGCGATCCTGGGGAGGAGGGCGGGTCGGGCCGGGTCTAGCATGGGTGACCCCGGCGGATGCAATCAAGACATAAGGATTTCTTTATGTGAGAGTTTCGCTGCGGCGGCCCGCCCTCACCCCGGCATGCCGAGCGCCTGGAGGTAGAGCTCGAGGATGGCGTCCTCCTCGGCGCGCTCGGCGGCCGGCTTCTTGCGGATCGAGATGATCTTGCGCAGCACGCCGACGTCGTAGCCGTTGGCCTTGGCCTCGCCGTAGACCTCCTTGATGTCGTCGGCGATCGCCTTCTTGTCCTCCTCGAGCCGCTCGATGCGCTCGACGATCGATTTCAGCTGGTCGGCGGCGACGGTGGTCGCATCGGCAGCAGTCTCGGCCATGGGTCGGTCTCCTGAAAATCCGGATAGGGGGTGTGGGCAAAGAAGCGGCGGGGGTCAAGCCGCAACCGTCATCCCCGCGCGGTCATGGGTGTCTTGCCGGCTGTTGCTGCAGGGTCTTGCTGCAGGGTCTTGCTGCAGGGTCACTCGTCGGCCCGGGAGCCGAAGTGCTGGATGCGCCGGATGGCGGGGTCGACGAGGATCGGCGCGAGGGCGTCCGCCACCCGTCGCGCCCAGCCGGCGGCGCCGGCATCGTCCGCGATGAGGTCCTGGCGGATCTCGATCAAAGCATGGGGAAGGCCCCGGATCGTCGCGTGCTGGTAGAGCGTGTCGCCCTCGAGGCAGCCGTCATAGGGCTCGTTGTCGCCGACGATCAGATGCGGGTCGGTGCGGAAGGCGGCGATCATCGGCTGCGCGACGCGCGGGTCCTTGTCCCACAGAAAGCGTGACGTGCCAGGGCCGCTGGACGCCGCGCCAGAGCGGCGTGAAGGAATGGACCGCGAAGACGACCGGGACGATGCCCTGGGCGAGCGTGGCGTCGAGCTCGCCGGCGGATGGCGGCGTGGTAGGGCGCATGGTAAGCGCTCGACCCTGCGCCCGATCTGCGGCCGCTCGACCCGCGCATTGCCCGGGACGATCGCGCCATCCGAGATCCGCATGACGAGGGTCGGGTCGTCGGCGCCGCGGTTGGGGTCGATCAGGAGGCGCGAGTAGCGCGTCAGGATGGCGGGAGCCGAAAGGGACGCGGCGAGCGCGCGGGTAACCTTGGCCGCGCCGATGTCCCAGCCGATATGGCGGGCGAGCTCGGAGGGGGGCAGGCCGAGCGAGCCGTATTCCGCCGGCAGGGCGTTGGAGGCGTGATCGCACAGCAGAAAGCGGCCTGGAGGCGCGGTCGCCGGAGATCGTTTCGACGGTGTCGGAGGACTGTCACGGGCGTTGGCGGCCACAGGGGCGTGGAGGGACGATCAGCAGATTTGCGGCGGCGATGCCACTGAGGCCGTAGATCGACGCGAGGCGCAGGTCATCGTCCGGCCGCGGTTTTGAACCGGCCCGCGCGGCGTGCTATCGACCGCGACATCGTCTGCCGGTGCACGGCCCTTGGCTTCATTCCTCGAACCCTTCCGCCTCGCCGCTGCGGGCTGGACGCTCGCCCGCGAGGGCGCGTTCGGTCTCGTCGACTCGCCGACGTGCCGGCGCCGGCGCGGGCGCTCGTCCGGCTCGCGCGCCTCATCGAGCGGCCCGGCGCGTCGGGCGGGCTCGGTCTCGCCGCGGGCCTGACGCGACTCGGCCCGTCCTGGGTGAAGCTCGGCCAGTTTCTGGCGACGCGGCCCGATGTCGTCGGCGTCTCCGTTGCCCGCGATCTCGAGACGCTGCAGGACCGTATGCCGCCGTTTCCGCGGGCGGTCGCGGTGGTAAAGATAGAGATTGTAAGAATACCAACAAATAAAACAACAATCAATGTTAATCTTCCAAGATATTTGTGATTGATATTTGATGAAACATAACGTAATTGTTTGTAATTGCCATTTTCACGATATATCATGTAATTCTTGAAGCAAACTACTATTAAGGCTTTATTTGATATTTTCTGGGATACTTGGAGAATACTAATTAAGGATCTAGAATAGTTTAATCAATTATCTAATTTTCATCGTGACAAGTGAATGTATTGATTGGATGTGGGGCTGGATCTATTTCATAATGCTCGTGAGTATACCGGGAAGTAGCTTTATTTCTTTGATACCTTGTCAGGATCCCATCAAAACCTATTTTGAAGTTCTCTAAGCAATGAATTTCTTACAAATAGGAGAAAAAATAGCGAATTACTCTCAGATCTGTTAATATTTCCACCGAACCCTTTTACCATAAGTGACTTAATCCCATCGAATACACTCAATCATGTCCTACTGACTTTCAAATGTGTTAGATCTGCAGTCAAACAATACCTCAAATGAAGTAGAAGAAAATATCCTTAAAGATCTCTATAAAATAAATTCAGTATTGAATGACCTAGCTTGAATATAGTTTATTAGATTTAATAATTCATGAATAAAAAAATTATTAATAAAACTATAGTATTTGCTTTTGCTACTGCTTTCATGCTAAGTTCATTCTTCCTTTCGGACAACAATAAAGCCTTTGCGTTTCTCGGTTTCAGTCTCTTTGGACCGGGAGAAGAAGACAAATCATCTTCAACGGCTTCTCAAAGCTCCACCTCTTTACAAAATGCAAGATGCTCCACACCCACGGGTAGCATTGTAGACTCTTGTAACTCTGGAGATTCATCGAATACTGAAAACACCGGCTATAATACGTTAGGTCAATAGCAATAAACTATTTTTTTCTTATTAAAGTAACGATAGTCATCAAACCCATGTTATATCCTCATGACTTCCACTTAACCCTTATACCATAGGGGACAATCCCGCCAAACTCCCTACCTATTTATAGTAGCAATATAGAGTATTTTTATTTAAACAGGTATATTAAATTCTACACTTTTAAAAAGAAATAAGGTCTATCTGTGACCTGCTATGAATTGCTTTTGACTTTATGTTGAGCAGTTGTAAACACCAACTACTTTCAGGATACTACACTACTAACCTGCTCCATTACCCAATTCAATACTTGAGTTGCATATTCGGACAAATTTGTTTCACATACCGCCGAACCCGATCTCTATGTATGGTAGCGCATAAATATCTAAAAATGCCTTAAAAGTTGTGGCTTCCAGTAAGTATGGTTCCATTTAGCGAAATCGATTCCCTCTCTGTCCTCATAGAGTATTTCCCATAGTTCATCACTAGAGAGTAATTCTTGTAAGAACAATTCACAATTTTTGTAGGAAGTAGTGTTTGAATCAGAAAGCCAGATTCTATTTGTTTTTATACCTTGATCATGTTCTTTGATACCAAAATTTTCGGATTGCAATACATACTTTTCTTTCCACAATCCCATTGCAGTACTTTTAATATAGAATGTAGGAACGCTGTCTTCCAATTTTCTTACAAGTTCTAAAGCTGTGCTTGGATCTATTTCTAACAACGTAACACCCCATTCCTTATGCCATTTAAAAAAATCTGCGCACAAATTTCTGGTCATAGAATTCTGCCAATCTTTTTCAATGAGGGATTTATCAAGGATCATTATCCTCACACTTTGGAAATCCTTGATTTTGGTTCTCCGTATTAGGTTTGCATGAAGATTTAAGTATGACGTTTTTGATTGGTATTCTTGGAATTTACTTGGTAACAGTAAATTAGTAGAATCATATTGACTAGCATCTTCAAATAGGGCGTGATATAGATTTGTGGTTGATTCATCTAGCAATACTATTTCTTTTCCGAGGTCGATTTTCTTCTTTAATGATAATGCTTCAGACTCTAAAAATATGTCAAACGGAATTACCAATTTTGAATTTATATCTACCCTATCAATTAAACCTCTTTTGTCTTTTGGGATCGCAATATTCCCAAAGGTAAATGATATTCCATCCTGTTTAGTATTGCAATAATTAAAAACATGTATTGGTTTCTTATGTTTTACAAAAAACTCTCCTAAATCCTGAAAGAATCTGCTATTAGCTATTTTAAAACCGAATGATTCACTTGTTTCTTTTTTGTAGTTTTTAGTAAAGAATTCATAGACATTGCTGTCTAACAATATGTGGCTATCATCACAAAGATCGCATAACCTCCTAGCAAACGTTGGACCATTTCCCCATACAGGTATACCTAGAATAGATTTTGCTGACTCAATTTCTATTGCTTTATTTCGTGCAATACCAATTTTTAATCCAAAATTTTGTTCCTCAGAACATGGCGGAAATTTTTCATGAATCTTTAGTGCCAATTGTAAAGGTAATAGAGAATCTTCTTTGAACCAAATTATTGCACCATCGCCAGTAAATGATATTTGTAACATTTTTTCGGAATTTTCCAAAAAATCGTTTATTACTTGAAGTAAATCTTTAATGTTGTCTAATTGTGAATCAACGTCTTTAGATGATCCAACAATATCTATGCAGAAAAAATTGTAATACTCCACCAAATGTAATATCGCATACTCTATATTATTTTTTTAAAAATACCAGTCCTAAATCATGAACCTAAATACTGACAGATGAATATACTATTCTGACTAAAGAATCATAGAGCAGATGTTCCAAAGAAGAATGAAGACAATGAGTAAAGTATGGATAATATATATGGGTCAGATATTGCATTTTTTGTCGACGAACCTAGCCATTTTTCAACCTTCTGTTTAAGAGAAATGAAAACAAATAATGTAAAAAAATTGTTAGAATTAGGTGCAGGTCATGTTAGAGATTCGATATTTTTCGCATCAAATGGAATTCAGGTAGAGTCATTAGATTATTCAAATGCTGGAGTTGAATAATACTCAATAGTGCAAAAAAAGAAAAAGAATTGCAAGCAAATTCACAAACCTTTGATGTAAGGAATGCACTTCCATTTCCAAATAACTAATTTTTAAATATCATGTAATTTAAAATCAAATATAGCCCGTGAATCCATTTCTATACCAATTCTACAAATAACTTCTTTTCCCATACCTAGGTGACATGGAGAAATTCTGTAAATCTAAAAAATCGGAAAATTCATTTTATGAATAAATTAAAAGGATGCAAGGTTCAAAATACTGAAGGTTGTAATAAAAAAACTAGCAGACTAATTTTGTATTTCATCCAACATTTTGATGAATCTAATATGTTCACATCCGTGTTCTGTATTGAGAGTATCATGATAAGAACAATATAGAGTTTGGTTACCTATCATAACTTCAACATCACGGTTTAACTTATTATCTCCGATTACAAAACTATGATCATGTTGGTATTTGAGATAATAGTAATTTATGATCTGCAGTCGAGTACCTGAATTCTAATTTCTCTTTCTCTCCATTGGCACTGGTCTGTTCTAACATTCCTGTTTCTGTACGAGTTTGCAATCAATAGAATATAGAGAAGTATTACTATATATTCTTATCGAACAATGTACTATTCGAAAATGACTTAACGCTAAAGTAGAGCCCAATTGATAAGCCCACACTTGGTTCATGCCGTATCTGTCACATATCTCACATGGTGAGAAAATACGAATAGATTTCATCCTGAAATATACTCGGCTCTGATAACCCGCTCGGTATTCCTATGACCTTTCAGAATTAACTATCTTCTCAAAATGGTTTCGAAATTTATTTAGTTGAAGAAAAAGGTGATTTTACCTTCATCAAATAAAGAAAAGTTTAAAGTATTAAAATGAGACCAAATCAAAATTTTCCAGTACAATTACTGATAATATACCTTTTGTCAGGTACCTGCAAATTCATCAACTATCTCTAAGTATATCAAATAAAAACGAGATAAACGAGGAGGTATTAAAGAAGTCATTGGTTTTTGCACGTTATTCAGTGTCTGTTATCGACAAATTAAAAAAAGACTTTAGGACGATTTCATCTGTTAAATTGGACGAAATCATTCATCGAGATGCTCCATACAAACCCGGACAAGTAATAATTACAAAGTTGAACAAAATGTTGGAGGTCCCAATGATTGAAGTCTATTTCAAAAGATCAATATACATAGGATGTTAATGGTTAAATCTAGAATGTAACATTGCAATAAGATGTAATTAATTCTTTGACATTAATATAGCCGGTCCCTACGAAAATGAAAAACAGATTAAGTTAGTTACAGTGAATGTCCAAATTATTTCGGAATAGAAGGCAAATAAGATTAAAGAAATATCAAACTCCCCGCGCTTATCTTGGGGATTTATATTAAATTTTAAAAAACAATAAAGAAAAAAAATTATTAAATTCTTTAATTTTAACACAATTCGTTCAAATAACAGTTAAAATTCAAAAAGTTTTTTAACATGTTCAAGGAATATCTAATACCATAGTCGATCTATTCCCATTAAGGTCTTAAATTCTAGAATTTAAGACCTTAATGCGACCTAACTAGTTTTAAAGAATCACTACAGATTGCGAGACTTTCCTATTGATTATCATATGGTTAGAGATATCAAAAGAAATTTTAATAATCTTGGAAAAAATAATTAATATTTGATCAGCCTGTAAATATTGGTGTGAATTTTTTAAAAAACATTTTGAATCAAACATACCTCCTCTAGATTGGATAGCGGTTTCTAAATTAAATTTAAAGGACGAAGCAACAGGAGGTGATTTATTAAAATACCTCTTTTTTGTTGGCTGATGGCATTTTTTACACAAAGGACTTCAATAATTTATATACTGATCAATCGACGTCAAAGCCACTACTTTATTCAAATTTCTATCACTCTGTGTTAAAAGGCAAACCTGATGAAAAAAATCGAATATTTGATCCCTTTAATTAGCAATATATAACTTCCTCTGATCCAAATAGCCAATTCACATTTGTATTATGACTCATTACCGCGATGTACTAAGTTACCCCACAGCCGTTCTATTCATGAATCGTATATCTATTTAACTGGTCATCGAATTCAAACGATAAATGAGAGTAATATGTTCATGTGTCTCAAGGATTCGAAGCCTATAGAATCTTTATCTTATCTGTCAATATAAAACCACTATTCGTATTCGAACCCTTATACCATGCAGAACTTAATCCCACCGAATCCGCATTACATCTTTAGTAAATCTCTACTGAGCGTGGTAAAGCCTTATTTATATGTGAAATAATTTGCAATATGTAGGAAGTTATTTACAGGATTTGCAATCTATGAAAAAACCCTTTTCAATATTTGGTTTCTGTAGTTTTACTATTATTATACTACTGTTATTTTTCTTTATTCCTTCCACTTATTTTTCCGCAACTGTTGCTGTATCGCCTGCTTTTGAACCCCAAGCCTTTAATGATCAGAGAAATGACTGGATTCAAACTTTTGGTAATGACAGTATCAATTTAAAACCCAATTATAGCGATCTATTGGAAATAGATTATCTTAGTGATGGAAAAACGTTGAAGGCCACACTTTGGTTAGGATCAGATTCGGAAAATGCTTCCATCTATAACCAGCCGTCAAAAAGGATTAGTTATGGCATGCTTATTAAAATCGCTAGTTATAACATAAACACTGGATTTAGTGGAGCAGATTACAATTATTATGTTGAATCGGTTAACGGAAAATGGAGTGAATATCTTTATCAATTGTCCTCAACCGGCAGTCAAATACTCTTACATTCTAAAACAAATTATACCGAAATCTTTGGCGGTCCCACGATAGGACCAGGATATGTTAAACTTAACTTGAATCTGAGTTCTATTGATAATCCGGGTGAATATGGTATATTATTCTACACTACAGATTCTTTCAAAACAGATGAAGTTAGTGATTTTACAGACTGGGTTGGAGTTCCACCCTCTTCTATGACCATGGTAACATCTCCAAAGGATATAGTGATAACACAAGGAGAACAACTACTGGTTCCTGCCAATATCTTTTCAACCTTTTCTAATAATGTTACTGACATCACTTTTAATAAAGCCAGCAATGATGTAGGCTCAGAATTTAACTCTAGCGGCTTATATGCGTCTATTGAAAGAATTCAGCCTCCATTATTTAAGATAAATGCGTCTCCGCAAACACCAATAGGTTTCTATACTATTCCGTTCTCCGCTTCACTATTTATAGAAACAACACTTGAATCTACGGATTCAGCATCTAATCACAATGAGAGTGGATTTATGAAACCCAATCTTCAAACATCCAAAAAATATCCCACATTTGGTTATGTAACTAATCCATCAATGAATATGACAGTTACCGTGACACCTCCGATTAGTTTTGATGAACAGTTCAAGGAGTTTTGGAGCGTATATGGTCAACCCATAAGTATTATTGCGGGAGGATTTGCAGGCGGCTTGGCCTCACTCGTCTTTGCAAAAATTAAAAAAACTGATAAAGAATCCAAAGATACTAAAAGATAGATTGACTTGTATGATTAGGGTTGAACGCTGTGTTAGTATCAATTAATCGTGTTCCTCTCTAATAGCCATAAACAGGTCGCATATGAGCCGAACCCTTATACCATGAGGAACTTAATCCCACCAAGCCCATTGGATACCGTTACCAATCAATTTAATTATACCGTTTATCTTCAATCATGTTTTTAGATCATTTATAAAAGCAGCTAAATCTAGTAAAGGCATAGAAATTGGATTTAATCACAATTTACATTTATTTTCTGACGCATTCAGTTTGAAAAATGGAAATTTATATCATAAACTAAAGACGAAAAGCCTGCTAATTCCAATAACTCGGAGGCGGTGATTGTATTCTTCTCTAGTATGATTACTTTCTTCATTGAAAAATTGTATACGTACCATTTCTTCTGTAATAGTTTTCATCATTATCTACAATCGATTAGTATTTGATAGTATTCAAGGTATTTTGGTTATCCGTTCATTACTAATATATCCACATTATTAATTTAAGAAGGATGCATTCAGTATTACGTTTCTAGCTTCTGATAACCTCGTTCTAAGCGTCATAATATTGATATCTGCAGCTGAAGCTATTCTGGCCTGTGATATTTTTTGCTTATGCTTTCTGCATGTTATGTAAAGAATGGCTGCTGCGATTGAGAGGGAATTCTTACCTGAGAAAACATGTTCGTTTTGTATTGCTAAGAGCAAGTCAATTGACTCTCTTGCAGTTCTCTCCTTTATGTTGACTTTATCTGCAATTTTTCTAATAAAAATAGCTGGTGTGAATTGTACGTGGGTAATCTTCAACTCTCTCATTAAAAGTCGATAGCATCTAGCTGCAAATACTTTATCAGCTTCTACTATTTGTGCGATTTCTGTCAATGTTCTTGGGATGTTGGTTTTCTTACATACCAAATATACACATGAGACGATCATTTCCTTTATTGACCTTCCTTTGATTAATCCCTTTTCTAGTGCCTTCTTGTAGTAGGATAGTGCTTCTTCTATGCAGAACGAATTCAATGATAGTTTATCTTTTAAATGATTCAAAAGGCCTACGACTATTTTCAAATTTCTATTTTTGTTTGAGCAGATAACTGTTTTATTTAAGAACTTCATCTTATTATGTTCTTTTCTATTTGAAAACCTTTTGGAGGTACTGGTATCATAATCTGCGATTGCTGTTGACATTCCTTTATCATTAAGAATTATGGAATGAGGCAAAACGGTGTTAGTATCGCTTCTACCTTTATAAAAATCAGTATCTAATTCGGCATCATACATCTTATCTTGAGCAACCATACCACATGACATGCAAAGCTTTTCACCTTTCTCGTAGTCATAGACAACAGAATGTTGATGGGGTAAAGGCCGGGATTTTAAGTCTCTTAAATTATTAACAAGTAAAATATTAGACATCTTTAGTATCAGATGGCAGGATATAAAAAGGAGTTGTTGGCAAAAGGTTATTGACATGACTCCAAAGAAGTTACTATTATTAGGGCCTCTTCACATAAGAATATGTCTGAAATCGCCTTAATAGTGATAGTATTACCAAAGTCTCAAAATATTTCTGTCAATAAAGGCATTTTGGTAGTCCTAATTAGAATATCATGATATTGTTAATCCACTGGATTTCTTAAATTTAGTTATGAATATCCTTATGCCATACAGCATTCGGTAATAATTTTTATATCAATTTGGGTTGGATGAGCCTTCTTCCTTCAATAATTGTTACTTCAAGTAAGACGCATCTGAACTATATGATTTAAACTCGGTCCATCCCATATCAAGGACTAGACTATCGTTAACTTCCCTGGCTTTTGATATTGGAACGTCAAATCTTTGATCATAATCCCCAAAAATCGTTATCTCGGTATCTGTTATCCCCATCATAAAGCCCACGAAGTCTTCATTCAACAAACTTACTTTTTTGTTAAACAGAGAACTAGGGAACCTATCTATAGCAGATTCGCCTGTTTCATTGTTGAATAGTTCCTCTTCATTACTTAAATTTGTAGATACTAAGATATCATTTCTATCTAACAAGTACCTTCTTAATTCGTCATTGCCGGTTATTTGCATTATTTAGTTATCAATTACCTTTTGAATTTTTGAAATGATCTCAGACATTTTATTACTTATTAAAGTAGCCACTTGTTTATTTTTCATTTTGCTTGGCTGCAATAGCCTTATGGAGAGAATGTAAAGACATCATTATACGGTTAGAATTTTTTTCGCTTGTCATATCATATATATACATTTTGTATCTATTAAGTATGTCATGCTGCATATCGCTGATAGGTTGCTCTAATCATTACTATAAATCGAAATATAGGTGATTTCAACTCCTCCTAAATGATAATACACAAATATTGATCACGCTACTAAAAATGGAAATCCGATGTCCAAAGCAATTACCACATTTATTACTTTTAACTTGGTTGGACTAATACCCCTTATTCCTTTTATCCTTATGTTTATTTTAGGATTTTCTGCACTCTATACATTGGAAAATGTTTTTGTCTATTCGACTAATTTTTGTTGACTTTTCTTTTTTTTGCAATAGGTATGATCAAGGGTAAAGTAGTAAATATCACCATTAAAATCTGGGCTAAATACTTTAGTGATAGTGGCATTGCTGCTATAGTATCTTTCATAGTAGGAAATATGCTGAGTAATTATGTAATGCGATGACTTTTACCAACATATTATTAGCAGTTAAATGGTCATAATGATCACTACTATTACAATTCAATACGTAGGCTTTTTTTGATCAATACTCTTTACTATATTAGCGCACATCTAGAAAAAATACGATACATTATATAGATATTTAGCATAACATAAAATGTATTTTTTATGTCATTTAAAATACAAACTCTAATTTACGTCATAAACTTAATTAAAGAAAATCAACTTTTAGTTTTACCGTCAATAATTTTTTTACAGGTTTAATGGTAATTACAAGTCTATCCATTGCCAATACAAATTTAATTGGTTTTATCGCGTTTACTTAATTTCCATTACAATACTATCTATGCAATCTGTATTTTTTTATTTAAAGGAATTTTAATAACAAAGAGATTTCTACTATAGGCATTGATTCCAGATATAATTTCTGTTACGTTAATTGATTTATTTTCCTTTTTAAATATTATCGGAGATGATCTTTTAAGGTCAACTATTGCTCTTTTTGTTGTAATCAACCCAATAGGTACTATCCCTTTATTTGCAAGCATTACTCAAAAAATGCAAAAAAAAGAATCTAATGCTGTACTAAAAACAACCGTTATTACTGCAGGTGCCTTATTAATGATCTTTGCAGCTGTAGGAACACAAATTCTGTCAATCTTTGGGATTACAATTTCTAGCTTTATGATTGCGGGCGGGATATTGCTATTTGTAGTCTCAATAGAATTGTTAACACATGGTGGTTGGAGATTTGGAGGAACTGTTTCTGATGAATCAGGTGTAGTTCCATTGGCATTTCCTTTATTGGCAGGGCCCGGCGCCATTACTGCTGTAATACTTTCCTATCAGACTGCGGGATTGGTCGTAACGATGTTATCAATCGCGATTGTGATAGGAATTACCTATCTTGTGTTCTATTTAACTGGGACAATCTACAAAATACTTGGTAAAAGGGGTTCTCTAATCGTTACTAGGATATTTGCAGTTCTGGTTGCAGCAATCGCTGTCCAATATATAGTAGACGGTTTAAAAACAATTTAAACTCAATAAATAAAAGTCTTAGTATTGATAAGGTTATTGATAATTAGGTTAGTGTAGGAATCAGAAGAGTAGTAAATCGAATAGAGGATTTAAAGACATATTTGTTTGTGTTTGTATTTTGAATTCTTATAGCCTGTTTTATCTTTTCTAATTACTCCATAGAATAAAATAAACATGAGATAAAATTAAATGATAAAGATGATGAGCATTTCGGAAAAATTTGTTTATCTCAAATCTGCTTTTAATGCAAGGGGAAAAACAATCTGTTCTTCTTCTTCAAAGTGATTCTTCAGATTTGTGACGAATTCATTAATTTCATTCTGAGTTTTTTGTTGATATTGTTTATCCTGTTTGTTTTGTTGTCGATTATTACTATCTTCCATACTTGGTATTCTATGTTGTAGAAAATCCACAACCCAATTATGCTCCTGCATTATTTTAATAGAATCCGGAGATTCTTGTTTTGCGTTGTGCATTATAACACGCATTATCCTTGCTTCCTCTTCAATAGCGTGTTTTATTATCGATTCGCTCATAACATGTATAGTTTCAATTGCGTTGTTAATGTTATTCTCTTCATTATATTTTGTTATTTTGTCTAAAGTTAGTCCAAATTCAACATGTTCTTGTTTTAACCTATCAATCATATCGGGAATGGATTCATTAAAATTGATTTTGTAGTTCATTTATACTTTTATCTTATAATACTTATTAATAATACTAATAGAAAAAATCATTCCTTTTTGTTTTTATTACTCTTTCAGTTGAGTAATAATAAATAGCATTAAAATTATAACATCGTTAGTTACATAGTCATTTATTTGTACTCTAAAATTCTTGTTCCAATGGATGGATCCGAAAATTCTTTTAGATACTTTCTTTTTTCCATTTTCCAATGCGTATAGCCTATTAAGCCCACAATTGTACTCTGACTAATTAAGATTTATAATCTGATTCGTCACATTTAGATACATGTCCACAGCTAGGACAACTTTCAAGATTTGAAATAATTCACTATGATGTGAAGGAAAAAGATGATTAAAACAATAATATTAATTTAAAGATAAAGAAATTAGTAGCAGGTAGAAAACTTACTAGGGTATGTCATAACCCTTATTACAGTAACATTCTACAACATGTGTTACGGACACGTATTTCATTTTGTCGACTACCTAGCTGACAGTACCTATTGGCAATGCTATATTAACAGCTGTGCCCGATTTAACGAGTTCCAGCCCTACAGGAGCTATAGCAAATATTCCAACAAGGAACTGTAGTAAAAGCACTATGACGATAATTGCTATTATGATCAAAATAATTGTCCAAAGTGTTCCAAGCATATCTTCAAGTAATTATATCACTAATAGTTTATATACATACACTATTAATTTGAATTTTCTGTTGACTTGCCTATTTCATTTAAATAATGAGAACATCCGTATATCTGGACACTAACCAAGAATTACTTACAGATCTGTGAGTCTTTCTACCAAACCCTTATATCACAAGGAACTTAATCCGACAGAACAAAGTCTCTATTTTAGTAACGATATACTATACAATATGAGATTTCTAATTCTTATTCTTTAATCTGCAAAAAATAAAGGTCCGTTGTTGTAATCCTCCTGTTCTGAATACTCGAGGATACCTTCTTCTGTTATTCATTTATCCCATAAACCCTTCAGGATGCAACTGCTTTTCTGATTAGTTGACTGATTTTGGAAGAATTAAGGTCTTAAGCCTCGAGGGTTGGGAACAGAGGTGACGAAATTGAACATAATCCTCGCATAATACTTACAGGTATGCAGAATAAATTTTCTAAAATGTTAGAACAAACTTCAAATAATAATTATAATAAAATATAATAATACCTTGTTGAAATTGGGACTATATTGCCAAGTTCTCTGAGTATCAACGAAAAATTTGGTAGTTGGTCTGATGATTAAATGCCTCATCAATGTCAATTACAAAGTCCAAGGCAAATATCCAAGGGCCTCGATATATCTTTCTGTCTATCTAGTCAACCATATCTATCTCCAATGCCACATAAGAAACGTACCATTTCCATTTTTGTCGACTTGGTCTTTATAGATTCCTACCGAATTGCTCAGAAATGAAAGGTCACCCGTAGCTTGATCATCAAAAATTGCTATACCTTTGCTATCAAAACTCTCATCTGGGTGATAGTTACCTATGGCATAAAAGTCATATGTTGCTATATCTTTATTATCTGTAACATACTGTGCTTTTCCTTGAATATAGGATGTATCATTATTTCTGAATGTCTCAGTAGAATTCCCCTCTGCTGTTATGTTTACTGTCCCGTTAATTATTCCCTCACCTGTAAAACTTGAGAAAATACTATTGTTTGTTATTTCTGGTTTCCCTGGCTCAGTTTGATAATGTTGAACTTGAAATGGGGCTCCCAAATATACATCTTGAGAAAAGTTAGTGTTATCAAGGCCGTTATCAAGGGCCTGAGTGTATTGTGTGACAGCCGCCATTGAAGAGAGTAGTACAAATCCAATAATTAATGTGAAAGTATTAGTGTTTTTGATTCTGAATTTCATATCAATCTTTTTGATATGATTAGGTTAATAAATTTGCATCATATTTCAAGAACGAAAGTTGACAATAATTTGGATTATAAATTGGGAATTATGTTGTGCTGTGTGTGATTTGATGATGATTCTTTTGATAAAATTTTGTTCATTATTCTATTGCTAATTAAACCATCCAGATTGTAACAATTGAGAAATTAACAAGATGAAATAGTTTTTCAGAAACTTACAAGTGATCAAATTTTATTCATGGCTAAATTTCATATCCAAAGATTTTTCTTATGTTTCAAAATTATGGTCAAATTTGTTTCACATGCCGCCGAACCCTCAATATTACTGGTCTTTTTATCCCACTACGTTGGATAAGAGTATCATACTACAAATGAAAATATGGCCATGACCAACTCAAGCTTTTATCACTCTTGTTTCCGTGCAGTGGAACAAATTCATTCAAGGCCTTCTGGAAGGATCAAACACATTTTAGCATCATTATTTTTCATCCTTATTCTGCCTCGGCATATTAAATCAAAAGTTACGGTAAGATATCATAAAAACAATTAAAGAATCATCTAAAACAGCAAAATAGGCTCAACCTCAGAGGTATGTTTTTGAATGATGGAGGTAACCTGAATATAGAAAAAAATAACTAGTTCGAAAATTTGAAATAATGTATAATAGTCATGTTCGATTATTCTAGGAAGAATATAGTTGAGTTCTAAATTGCTTATAGGAACAATTGCAATCATCCTGTTATTTTCACTGACCACTGTCCCTGGAGACACTTTATTAATCTCATCAACCTCCAATTTGAACCAAATCAAGGGTAATCCATATAATGAATCAAATAACAGTAATCTTTTAAGTTTAAACATACTGGCTAATAGTCTAGAACACAGACTTAATGGCGCAGCTTCTATATTAGAATTTGCGAGCAACTTATCCGAAATGAAAAGTGTGGCTAATGTTAGCTTGCTGAATGCTACGCTGGAAACCCTCCATGGGATTCCACCATACTCAGATTTACAAAAAAGAAACATTGCACAAGATATAATATCACATTATCTTGAAATCGCTGGAATAGCATTCATTATGCCCAATGGTGATACCTACTTTATGGAACCTTATGCTTTGCAAAGCAATCAGACTAAAAATAATCTTGCTTACCGCGACTACTTTAAAGGTGCTATTGCTACTAATGATACCTATCTTGGAGATATAATTACTTCTACATCTTCGGGCGTTAAACGCGCTATTATAGCAGTACCCGTATTTTCTGAAAGGGGTGAAGGAGTTTTAACAGGCGTTTTGGTCGGATCCATAAACTTGGACCTTTTGAACAAAGAGCTTCAGTCATTTAATCTATCTCCAGATCAACGAATTGTATACGTTGACTCCAATGACACTAAGATAGCTGATTCTGAGAGAGGTTTTACAAATAGAAGTGAATCATTTTCTAATCTAAAGAGCTTCCAGAATGCCATTGAGGGAAAGTTTGGTTCCATTGTGGAGAAGATAAACCAAGATAACATGTTTGTATCATACTATCCAATGGAAGCACTCCAAAATAAGTGGATAGTTCTTTGGATACAACCCGTTAGCAATATTACCGATAATAATAACTAGTTTTAGTCTGAATAAATAAAGCAAATCGGTTTTATTGACTCCAAACTCACTTTCATGTTATTGACTTAATATTTGTTGATAGTCGTATCTTAGCCTTGGCTGTTAGATGACGATAAGAAATAATAGATACGAATGGGTTAAAAACCCAAAGAAATATAGATATGAATATCATTCAATGGAGATTTCTTTCCTATTCTTACGTCATAGTCCTACTTACCTTAGTTTTTTTTTGCTAAGTACAAGAATGGAATAAAAAATTAACCAACGCATTTTATAACCTATACGATATGGAAAAGATTTGCTGAAATTTAATTATTGATGAGATGAGTTACATTAGTAGCCCCATATTAATTGCAATTATTAGAAAAAATGTAGATTCACATGCAGTTTCATACTCGTGTCATCCGAACAACCATTCATGGACTGTTATCAGTCAAGGATTCCAGAAAATGAAACTCTTTTTACTATTAACCTATTGGAGTTATTTTGTTTTTAAAAACGTGTTAATGAGTGGCAGATTTAAGTCAAATTTGTTTCACATACCACCGAACCTTTATACCATAAGGAACTTAATCCCACCAAACCAGATATAATTAAATAGTAACGATATAAGATTCAATCGTATTGGTGCTTACGTTAGGTAGATTATTTTATTTTGTATGTTACTTAGCAAAAAGAATATGTGATTGCTTCGTATGGCTGTCTATCTCAAGCCGTTAAAATTTTCAGGACACTACACTGCTGCACTGTTAGTCTGTTCTGTTGAGTTTCCTTGTATTATGGGACAGTCAGAATGAGTTTTCTCCGAGACTAGATTGTGCTCCAGCATTATTTCGAGTTTTTAATGATTACTATTTAGAAATAATTGGAAAAAGTCTTATTTATAGCCTAGTTGTCATCTCCACCACTGTCATCTCCACCACTGTCATCTCCACCACTGTCATCTCCACCACTGTCATCTCCACCACTGTCATCTCCACCACTGTCATCTCCACCACTGTCATCTCCACCACTGTCATCTCCACCACTGTCATCTCCACCACTGTCATCTCCACCACTGTCATCTCCACCACTATTTTCTGCTATCTCTCCTCCTGTCAAACTCGCAAAATAGCCTACTGAATGCTCATCCTGCCATTTAATGGTAAGTTCATATCTCTCAGGATCACTCATAATGATTTCGTCAATTAGTTGTAAAGTAAACACCGACCTATCCCCGGAGTTGATAGTAGTAGGATCAAGGCCACTTGATTCAGAACCTATAATTCCACTATCATTATAAAAGATTGCAGAGATTTCGACTGATTTTGCAATGTCTGTTCCATTATTTAAAATCTCACCAACAATTTCACCGGTAAGTCCTTTGCTATTGTAATTTTGACTTAGTAATACCATGTCATACTTTTTCTTGTTTTCTTGACCGAAAGCATCAGAATGAAGATTAATCTCTAAAACCAATATTGTTAACAGCACAAATGATAATCCGAAAATTTCGATATTTGACAATGCTTTCATTATAGGTCATTAATAATGAGCGTATAGATAAAACTTTTATTGTAAAATTTTCTGTTCTAAAATACTACTCGATTACTAATATCGTAAAAATCAAAATTTCTTGGTTCATATCTTAGGATAGATTAGTTCTTATGATTTACCATAAAGAAGATCATAGAGAGGGGGTAAGTAGATCTACAAATCATTTGGTTCTTAAATTCTGTTGGATAGTTTTTATTCAATTAGAGTGATAAGTAGGATTCAAATTTGTTTCACATACTACCGAATCAGCTATCTATTTTGGTAGGGATAAAGGAAGGTACAAGTTGTAGGGTAATTCTTAATTTTCATCTTTTTAAAACAAATCTTTTTCTGTTTTCATCTTCACAATTGAGATCCTAGGAATAATGACCCTTGCCTATTTTGAGAGTAAAGGTCAGATAAACGATCTTTTGCTATCTGTTATTTTATATTCTTTTTTGCGCAGGAATCACAGTATTTTTCTAAAATGGTAGCTCCATCTACAGTGAATATTGCTTCCTGAGTAGCCGTGTTACCGCAACTTACACAGTATTTTGTCTTTCCGTTAACATCAGCGAATGCCCTCATCGACGAAAATTTCTTATGGAAAGAGTGCAAAGACCTCATTATAGGATTAGAATTTTTTTCGCTTGTCATATCATATATATACATTTTGTATCTATTAAATATGTCATGCTGCATATCGCTGATAGGTTGCTCTAATCATTACTATAAATCGAAATATAGAGATTTCAACTGGTTCTAAATGATAATACACAAATATTAATCAGGATAATAAAAATGGAAATCATATCACTTTTTGGACGACTATTTCTAAATACCTAGTCAATTGAATAAGATGTACCTATTAGAATCAAGGAGATACTTAATAGATGATGTTATAAAACTTGTTGCATTATGTGTTACATGAGAGCACATGATGACATTTATATTCTAAAGCGAGAAAATGACGATAGAAAAGTATAAGTATAAGACAGTTGCCCAATCAAATAGAAAGGGAAAATATGCGACCTCCACTGAAAATCGTAGATTAATGTGGGAATATATTATCTGGCCCTTAGTTTTAGAACTTAAAAAGAATTATTTTACACCAGAGGAATATCATAAAGTGAGAAACAAGGTTTCAATAGAGAAGAATATTCCAATTTCAAAAATGTCTGGGGGGCTGGTATCACTATTGCTTAAAGGAATTCTCACTCAAGATAAGAAATATTATTCAATCCATTACAAATTAATTCCTTATATGAGAAAAAATACCCACTTAGATTACGAAACTGTTCTAAGGGAAGTAAGGTCAAAAAAATAAATGATTTATATCAAAAGTAGTGATATTGATCATTCAACTTCAATTGTATATTTTATCTTATTTCTGCTCATATTCGCTTGTTATCGTTTCCCTATCGGGTGCTATTTCGGCACTGAGAAAGCAAAGGATATGTTTTTAGATGTATAATATTTTACCAAGTTCATCTAATGATCATTTGGTAATTGAAACAAGTCAAATTTGTTTCACATACCACCGAACCCACATAGCATAACAGTTCTTTTAAATGGATCCTACTAACAGGTGGATAAAAAAATGATAAAATTTATACTCGTTTTATCTCATATTGGAAACTTCTATCTAACTTCTTAGAATTAGTGTTTTCTTCCTCCAAAGCCTCCGAGCCTCCTGATGCCCATGGCAGTTTTTGCCTCTTTCAATACAGCATTTACATATTCTTTCATCGACTCGAGGGATTCCTCTATTTCCTTTCTTCTTTTTTCAGCCTCAAATAGTTCCCTCGTTTTTTTCTCAACTTCTTTAATGAGAGTGTTATTCCACTTAGCCAAAAGTATTATCAATACTACTACTGCGACAAAGGTTGAAGTAAATAAAGTTAACATCTTTAGATTCTCGGCGGAAATTACATGTCGGATTTGTGAGTGAATTTGGTCCGTCGGTGTGACAATCTGTATAAAAAATTCAGGTCTATCTCCGATGATGACAGGAGATTGAGTATTCAGTCTTTCTCCCCTTCCATAGTCATAAATAGCGTAACCCGAGTTGCCCATCAGGAGAGAGCGCGTAAGGTTGTTCAATATTGTATCGTGATTTATAAAATCCTGTACATAGTTCCCAAAATAGTTCTGCCCTATCAATTTCTTGTCCACACCATTGGCTAGGATGGTCCCCAATCGATCAAAAGCGACCAGAAATTGTCTGTCCCCGAGTTCCACATTTCCATATTTTGCAAAAAAAGGCTCAGTGGGGATAGCGGCTCCTACTATTCCTATATATTGGTTCGATTCTCTATTGACTATCGGATATGTTATGAATTCCCTATAGATACCTTGTCTTTCAAATCCACCAGATAGTGTTAGGCTGAGGTTGGTCTTGGTGTCTTTGATCCAATTTCTTAGCGAGAAGTCTTGTCCCAGAAAAGATTCAGTTCCTCTGGGTGCCAAGCTCATGCGTACCACTCCATCCTTGTCAATCACAAAGAGCCGATTTACAATATCGTCGTAGTCATCGTACTTTTCTTTTAGTAACATCTCTGGTTCTGGTCCCATTAAATCGCCTTCTTGAAAGTATTTAGATGTCGCCAATCCATCTAACATAGTAATTACAAGATTAAGATCTGACTGAATATGATTGGAAATACTCTTTGTGGATTCAAGTTGCCTCTCCTTCTCCTCCTCAATGAACCTGTCTCTAACTGATTCTTCAGTAATGCTCTGATTGTAGATAAGTAATCCTACGGATAGAGATAAAATCAAAATTACTGATATTATGCCAATTTTCTTAACTTTGTCCAATCAGAGCCATCATTATTACCATCTTGCTCTTATTAACCAATTCTGGGATGAGGGCGAATTTGAATCTAGGCTTATATAGTTGACTATGTATCTCACTATAAGATTGCTACGACCCGTGCTTATTACCGCTATAGGGGTGCTAGCAGTTTCCATTTTAGCGAATTATTCATTAAGTTTTGGAAGTAATTTGCAGCAGATAGGTAACTCGTCGAACAAAGAAAATGTCACACTTTCCGCAATCCTTGAAGACCAAGGCGATCCGGCAAGGTGGAATTCGCTGATTGGACCAGCTCTGGATAGGCTTAGAGAGGAGCATCCTGATACCACCATCAACATCGACTACAGAACTTTTCCTTATAATGAAACAAGAGAGAAGTTATTATCGACTCTTTCGGAACACATCCCAATTGATCTTATTACACTTGACCAGATCTGGCTTGGAGAGTTTGCTGAGGACCGATTAATTGCGGATCTTACAAACTACACACAAACCTGGGATCGTCAGAAAGATTGGTATGAGGTAAATTGGGATGGTGGTGCATTAGGTGAGAATATCTATGGCATATGGGCATGGACTGATGTAAGAGGAATTTGGTACTGGAAGGATTTACTAGAAGAGGCCTCAGTTGATCCTAACTCACTGAAGACATGGGACGGATATATCGCAGCGGCAAAGCAACTAGATTCAGTACTTCGACCTAAAGGGATAGAAGGAATTCATCTTACAGGAGCTGGGCATTCCCCTGACCTCTGGTATCCATATCTTTGGATGCTCGGTGGAAATATCTTGCAGGAGAGAGAAGGACATCCCACAAAAGGTACTTACTGGTTTCCTGCTTTTAATAGCAGCGAAGGAGTGAGGGCGATGAAGTTCATAAAGGATCAGGTGGATGCGGGCATAAAACCTCAAAAGAATCATTTCTGGGGAGAGGAGTTTCTTGATCGAAAATTTGCTGTAATGATAGAAGCCCTACAGCATCACATACCCATAACGACTGCCGATAACCGATCTGCATTTGAAGAGAAGGTCGGATTTATACCCATGTTCCCTGTTCCACATGAAGGCAATCAAACCTCTACCTTGATGGGGGGGTGGCTGTTCAGTATACCTTCATCTTCAACTCACAAGGATCTCGCATGGGAGCTAATTACCATTATGCTAGAACCAGATATTCTTGGTCCGTATCTCGTAAACCATGCAAATTTGCCGACTCAGATTCCAATTGGCGAAGGTCCTTTTTCGGAAGAACCAATGAGTGTTATACCATATTATGACGATTTGATTTCCATGATTAACTCTGGTCATGAGAGGCCCAATATCAGAGAATATTCTCAGATAGCTGAGTTTGTGAAGGAGGCACTAGATGGTGTTTTCTATGAGGGCGCGGACCCAAAACGAGCTCTAGATGATGCTGCCTCTGCTTCTGCAAAAGTGCTTGGTTGGTAGTAATTCACGATATATGAAGCTATCATATGCTGTTTCTATATGGAATAGAGGCATCGAGAAAATCCGGGGCATTGACTTGAAATGCCATCGCTGAAGCATCTCAAGAGATCGCAGTCATATTTTTCAATTCAATGCAGGGTTAATTGTGGAGTAATGAATTATCTCGACATAGATTGCATACACTAATGTATTATATACCACCGAACCAGCTCTCTATTTATAGTAATCCTATTCGATTATTCGTAATGGTAGCACACAAGTAACCATAAATGTGAAAAATGAGGATTGTTATTTATTTTCTAATTCTAGAACTATGAGAATATTAGAGTACTGCAGTTTGTTAGTAAATCCCTTATATTTTTTTGATATAGAAAAGGTATGAATAAAAAAATTATTCAAGGAAATAGTAACAAAATAAAAGTAACCACTGCAATCCTTCCAGGCTTTTTTATATCTGCTTTTTTCATTGGTACTCTATTAGATATAGCTCCATTGACGTCAATATACGGATATTCTTGTTTTGATGCTATAAAGAAATGTTGTGTGTAATGGATCTGATAATGACTGCAATAACATGAAAACAAAGGGGTGTAAGAAAGGTACTGTAGATGGTACTATCTGTACTCAGAAATTTGTTAGTAATGATCTTAAAGTAAGCAGTGACTAAATAATGGGAAAATATGCAAAATGGTCTTGTAACAACGTTGAGAACGGAAGTAGAAAATAGTACAGATAGCCTCGACGTAGAATAATGTCGCATCGACTAGTAAGTCTACGCAGAATAATGTCATATTACTAGTTAAAAGTAACAGTACCGGAAACATTACTGGAAATGCTTATTGTGACTCGTGTAATATTGATATATACAGTGAAGGAGGAGTCAATCAATTACCAAAAAACTACACCATCAGAGAAGAGCATATTCGATGTGGTTAAGAGAAAACAAATAAATGTAAATCTCTCGCCATGGTCCTTATTATTACGCGTATTGGAGAGAAAAGTCGGTCGGTTCTCATAACAATAAAATCAGGGAAAAAATATCTAGGAACTATTGATCCTAGATTATAGGGATTAATTCAAGTCCAGTAAAGTGAATACCATCAACCATTGAGGGTTTTATAGTATGTCAGACATCCAATAACATGAAAAAAGTTCTTTTTGTTTTACCTTCTCATGATCAACTCGGAAATACCGGACAAAAAACCGGATACTGGCTTGAAGAATTCGCCAGTCCTTACTATGAATTTGTAGATAATGAATATGAAGTTACAATCGCGTCTCCAAAGGGTGGAAAACCGCCTATTGATCCAAAGAGTATGTTAAAAGAAAATCAAACCGAATACACTAAACGACTTCAAAATGATAAATCCGCTATGGAAAAACTTGAGAATACACTTATCTTAAATCAGGTCTCAACTAGGGACTATGACACATTGTTTTTGCCTGGCGGTCATGGACCGATGTGGGATTTATCCCAAGACAAAGATTTAAAGAAAATCGTAGAAGATTTTTATAACGACAAGAAAGTAATTTCTGCAGTTTGTCATGGACCCGCAGGTTTATTACAGGCAACAGATAAAAATGGAGATTCTATATTAAAAAACAAAAGAGTAACTGGATTCACTAACAGTGAAGAAGAAACCGTCAAACTCGATAAGACTGTTCCGTTTTCGTTAGAAGATCGACTGAAAGAATTGGGTAGTAATTTTGAGAAAACTGATAACTTTAAACCATTTGTTGTAAGTGACGGACAAATTATAACAGGACAAAATCCCGCATCTTCGTTTCTAGCTGCGAAAAAGGTAGTAGAAATTTTGAGATAGAAGGTAAGAAAAATGGATTTATATTAATATTGGCCAAAATTAAAAACAAATCCTAATAGATTGGAAATGATTATATCAAGATTTAAATCAAAATCTATGATCAAACGGATCACTCAATAACAATACTTACACTTTTTCGATTTCTTGTGTAACGGATGAAATCAACGAGTTCCTTTATCTTTTTCTCACTGTAAACAAACTTTTTATAGGTTACAATTTCCCCACCGGATTCTTTGACCATGGGCAAAGAACTAAATTTCGTCTATTATTTGACTAGTCATTGAGATCGAGCAAAGGACAAATACAAGATAATAATTGTTTTAATAATTTGTTGTAATTGTTATAAAATTATGTATGAAAACACACGATAAAATGTTCGTCGTGTGGCAAATTTTTTACTTAAAAAGAGGACGAGACTGTTTGTGATGAGTGGCTTAATGAACTTGAAAAAAAAATAGTATGTTTAATGCATTATAGGAATACCATTAAGTCTATTTATTCCCCGATGTCATTATCTTTTTTAGTTCTTCATAAAACTCCTTGCTTGGAGATGAAGTGGATAATGATGCTTGCCATTGTTTTTCAATTGTTTTAACCGCTAATTCGGCCGCTTTGTCTATATTATTTCCCCAATCTCTTTCAATTATTTTCTTTATCTTCTCTACATGAACTTCTTTTAAAGCTTCAAAAAATGCGCTTTCCAGTAATTTTTTTGCACCTTCAATTGGATCGGTGTTGCAACACGAACAACTAGCATTACTACCATGCATTGTTTCACATCCACAACTATTGCATTCATGCATATCTGAACACTTGTTATGACTGTGATAGGAAGACTCTCTTCCTTCTCTGCCATAATGAACTTCGCAATTTGAATCACATTGATTTCCTGTCATCAATAAATCACTTTGTAATAGTTACTATAAAAAAGTAAGTATATAAATTGGTAAGTGATAAAATTGTAAGTAGATGAGAGATTGGTAAGTTGACAGAAGAAATAAATCCCTTAAAACAAAATCATCCATACGAAACTCGTTATAATCAGTCAGTTAGAATAGATGGAATGAAATGTAAATGCTGTCCTGTTTTTAACACCTTAACATAATTGGTAAGAAATTTTCGCTATTGATACTTCGGAATATGATTTATAATAATCAGAGAAGATTTAATGAATTTTTAAATTCTATTGAAGAAATAAATCCTAAAACATTATCTATTCGTCTAAAAGAAATGGAAAAAGATGGAATCATAAAACGACAAATATACCATGAGACTCCTGTTAGAATAGAATACCACCTAACTCAGAAAGGTAAGGAATTACGACCGATATTGGAGCAAATGGCTTTATTTTCCCTAAAATATTGTTGTGATCAAATATTTGATAATCCTGATCCCGTCAAGATTAGCAAGATTACTGCCAGATCATTTGGAAAATATGATGCATAGGTATTTTTGGATTTAATCTCTTATCAAAAAATTATTATACAATTATGAAAAATTCTAATGAATCAAGAAATCTATTACAAATCTAGACATGGGATGTTTTTTATAATATTTGGATGAAACATATGAACCAAATTGTTTTGACTCAAATACAAATGAACCCATTTCAGAACATTTTCTAGATTAACATATTTTTGAATTAACAATGTAGAACAAGTAAATACAATATCAAAGATAAAAAAGAAGTCTTAATTTGTATATCTTATATCAATGATAAATATCTAATCCAGAGTATCATAAGTTATCAAAGAACCATGTTTTGACGGAAAATATGTTCTCCAAATCCAACAAGATAAGAGTGATAACTTTTGTAGGTTCACTTACTAACGAAGCTATTAAGTACCTAGTTCAGCAGATCTTGTTTGAGAAATACTGGAATGAAATAATGAGCCTAGAAATCACCAATAATTGATCCTTAATTATTCTCAAATTACTCTTAGATCTGTGACTCTTTCCACCGAACCCACTACGAATTTTAGTAACGATTTATGATACTATCAGAGATAGCATGATTATCAATAGTTCAATTTATTAAAAGGCAATAATAGTCAGTTTATTTCTTTTCATTCTTAAGATAAATTCTAATATAGATTAAAACCCGTATTTCAAAACATTCTACTGACAGACTAAAAAAAGGATTTGAATTACTATTTAATCAAGCGGTAGTTTGTACCTCCGTTATCCACTCACACGTAGTTCCAAATTTCTCATGGTGTTTTCTCACTGATTCTTTATCCGGTGCGTCTACCAAACAAAATAACTAGTCCTCTTCCTTATTATATAGCATATTTACATGTACTAAACCGAATTCATCCTTTGGTTGATTCTGTGCTTGTTTAAGCATATCTTCGCTAACTGAACCCATTTTATGAGCATCAAGAAATTTTGGCATGATTAGCATGTATGGTGCAGATATTTAAGTTTGGTATAGATTCTATAACGGCTAATTAGTAATATGTCGTCTCTCTACGTTATTCAAATTTAGATTTACTCTTAGAAATGCGATATACTTGAGTGCCTGCAAGTGTATGAGTTTCCTCAAGATTTCCATTCTTCCCCCAATAATCAGAACACATAGATAGTGAATCGGAGTTTTATGCAATACTTAATTGGAACTTTAAATATTAATTAATGTTTGAGCAAAGACGGTGTAAAGAAAATCATTTATTCTGCTATAGGCATAGTAGTCATCATAGTAACAGTCTATTTAGTTTCACCTTTATTTATATCAACAGAAATAAATGAACCTCTTCCTCCTGCTACTAATGCTACCGTCGCGTTTGAAGAGTTCAGCAAAATGAGCGAGAATGAAAGAATAGAAATCGCAAGAAATATGACAACTGAACAAAAAAGCCAAATGTTGGTTCAGTTTGCAGAATCGGGAAATAATAGTACATTAGATGAATACATGAATCTCACTCTAAATACCGAATCAAATCAATCGGTAGGGACAGCAACATTTGTAGGGATTAATGATGGCATTCATAATGCAGAAGGTCTGGCAAAAATAATTCCTATATCCAATAAAGACAATATATTAAGATTAGAGAATCTCAAAGTCACAAATGGACCTGACCTCTATGTTTACTTATCAACAGATAAAGGTGCTTCTGACTTTGTTAATCTTGGGAAATTAAAAGCTAATAACGGAAATCAAAATTACAACATACCTTCTGGAACCGATATATCAAAATATAATACTGTCCTCATATGGTGTAAAGCGTTTTCAATTCTTTTTGGTAGTGCCGAACTCAAAACATAATGAAAAAAGAGAAACAATAGGTATGGAACAGATATGGAACATGCTTATAATCAAATTTTCACAAACCTACTTTTGATAACAAAATGTCATCAACAGCAAAAATATAAACAAAAAGTTTTGAATCTCCTGATGAAGTAATAACCGTTGAAAAGGGAAAGGTAGAGATTGTAAACCTGGGCAATGTTAGAAATGGTAGAACAACGTTGGAACCAGGTTGGAGTTTGGGAAAGTGTGTAAAACCATCTATAATAATGTTTTAGAATTAAAAATCAAAGATTTTCTTAATAATCTGATTAATAATAAATTCTTATGATTATTGAACATGACAAAGAGTTTATCAATAATATCGATGTAGAATTGGATAAATGAAAACATGTGAAATTTGTGGTGGTACAGTATCCTCTGGACCTGCTAACACTGTATGTTCATCTTGTAATAGTACTAGAGAATCTACAACGGCTTCAAAAGACTCTCTTGCAGATCATATATGTGGTTGTATTAATACAGATAGAAAGAATTGCCCATTGTGCAAGAAACCATGTCATCATGATACGTCCTTAAACCCTAAGATATTAATTTCACCAATGTAATATGAAGAGGCAGTAATTGATACACAATTTATCTTATTTTGTAAAAGAATATGGGAGACTTCAATTATCAGTAATCGAGATTCAGGTTAGCTAAAAAGAATCAAATCCTCCCATATCCATCCCATAATCTGCATTCATATCACTATAACTACCTGTATCGCCAGTATCAGATGATGCCCCGGCATCTTCAGCTCCAGATCCTCCTGATTCATTAGCTTGGGCTTCACTTTGAGCGCTTTCGGCTGGGCTCATTGACATTCCCATAAAAGACATCATCGAACTAAACATTACCATATTCATTATTCCAGAAAATAGCATCATCGGCATCCACATCCTATAATCATTCATGTAACTCTGCATTTGCCCCTTATTGCCGGTTTCATAGAGTTGTTGAAGATGTTTAGATTTGTTGACTAGTTCTTGCTTCTTTGAATCTAGTATTTTATCTCCTATTTCTGTGACATAAAGTTCAATTTTCTTATTTCCAAAAAAGCCTTTTTTTTCTACTATAGTGATCAGCTTTTGAGCATTCAAGTCATTAACTATTAATTCTATCTCATCTTTAGATAACTTTGTAACTTTTGATATGTTATCTACCTTTTTTATACCTCTTGAAATTGCATCTAATATCATGAAATGATTTGGACTTTGACTAGAACCGTTATTTGAGGACATATTACATACGTGAATACAAAATTATTTAAATCTTAATTGATTCCCTAAGAGTTGGCAAAAAAACTGAAAAATTAAATCGTACATGCAATTAGGATCTAATAAAACTGTATTAGAACTTATTTTTAGGATGGTTACCAGGTACTATCACTTCGGACCTTAGGCGAGAGTCAGTCGAGTTCCAAGATGAAACTCCAAAACATATACATTTGGTAGAAAACGGAACCGATTTTTCATTTCGCTCAAATCCGTCAAAATTAGCCGTATTACTCTATGAGATCAAACAAACTATATGAAACTACTCATTACCTCTCTGATATAGCACATCACAAGGCAATTCTTTATTGGCATTGTCCTCACATAGTCCATTCTCAATTTTTGTTTCACAAACTATTCAATAATTAAAGTTTAATCAGTGATAAAAATTAGATTGCAGAGTGAAAATTCTTTAAAAATGGTCGTAAACTAGTATGAAATTCATACTCTTCTCACCGAACCCCGCAGTATTTTTGCTCCTTAATTATAATTCCTATACATGAGTAATGAGGAAGAGATTGCCAGATATAGAATATCTGTTTTTTGGCCTTTATGATAAGGGGAAATTAATCCATTTCTTGAGTAGGACGAGATAGTCAATAAATCTATGATTTAAAATTGCCATTGGTAATTTCATTTATATTCGATAGTTGTATTTAGATTAGAATATGAAAAATAATATTGAACTGATTCAAATATGCTGAGCTGGTATTTGTTTAAGAAATTAAAGGAGTCTAAATACAAATACCCAAAAATTACTCAAATAGTTAGCAATCCCGATATCTTGTTGGCGATTTATTTGGATTCTCTAATTCTACCTATACATGAACTAAATATAGTATGGGGAAAGAGGATGCTTGCCTATACTATGAAATATAATAGAGAAATAATTCTTCGTGTAGAGAAATTGTCCAAAGAAAAAGGCGTGAAGTTTAGGGTAATAGTCGAATTCAATATAGAGAGTGCTTCTTTCTTAAAATCATTGAGATATTGTGACAAGAGATATCTACCCAATATCGAAGAAAGTTTTCAAATATCTGATAATATGGCGTGTGTAGTACCTTTGTTCCACAAACATGACGAACATCTTAATCAAATTCTATGGAGTAATTCTAAATACGCGGTAGAGCAAAAACAGAGTCTATTTAACAGTCTATGGAAGATGGCAACCCCAATACCATTAGAAAAAGATGAGTTGAGATAATACTTTACTTTAGTCTTAATAGACTTCATACAATTAAAATAAAAAATCGACGAATAACTCACAGAACTGTTAATATTTCCACCGGACCCCGATACATGCGGGACTTAATACCACCAAATCATTCCATGAATAGAATGGGATAATAAATTTGCAAGAAATAATATCAAAAATAAAAAGATTTCGTTCATTTTTTAATTACATTCAATAAAGCCCCTTGAAAATGCATTGCTGGGGGGTCAGGATGCGGGCACTTGTATTATTGCTACAAAACCTATACAATCCTATCACATACTTTTGATTTAATTTTAAAGTCTTACCAAAATGCTTATTAAATATTCCTTGTGAAGATACCAAAATGAAGATAAATATTCTAAATACAGATCGGTTGAAGTATTCCGGGTTTTTCATACTAATTATATTTTCAGGACTCGGCATTTCATTTGTTTCATACTTGGCAAATGATGTCAAGGCTACTATGCATAATTCAACTTTAATATCTCTAAAGACTCAGCATATGATTCCGTTAAAACTCGCTCAGCAGTTAGTGGCAGCCACACAAGCCGCATGTGCTGATCAAGGTTTTCCTATCACTGTCTCGGTACTCGACCGTGACGGTGTTGATATATTACTAGCTAGGGAGGACGGGGCTACTGGTGCTTCGGTAGAAGTTGCACGAGACAAAGCTTACGCAGCTGTGGGCTTCAATAATCCTACATCAGCATTAGAAGATCGTGTAAAGACTACTGGCTTTGGAATACTAACTGTCGAAGGGTTTACAGTTTTGCCAGGAGGCCTCCCTATTGAGGCTGGAGATGAACTCATCGGCGGGATTGGCGTAAGTGGAGCTCCGGGTGGTGACATCGACGAGAACTGTGCCGAAGCAGGGCTTGAAGCAATAGCTCCGAGCCTTTCAAGCGTAAATACGAGCAACATTAGTAACCCAATTAACAACTCATCAGTCAACAATACTAGATAAAGTATGAATAGCAAAATTCCAACAAATGATCTAGGTTAAATTCCAGTCCTCAATTAACGACTCGTCCTAAGAGGAGGATAAAATGGTTCAAGTTGGTTGACTGGTAATCCACTAGATTGCTAACTTCACGTTCATGATTTGATGAACAATCAGGCTTTGTCATGTCGATAATTGTTCCGTAAGTAGGAGCGAATGATTTAACGCCTGTCAGCGACCAGTTACCTGTATTAATCCTTTCTGGATTACATGATTCGTCTGTTTATGCATAATTAAAAGTACCTGTTTGTCTGGTGTTTTAATGTTGGGCATTGGTTACATATAGGATATTCAAAGATTCCATATGAATCAAAAGTCAGAAAAAATACCAAAGCATTTGATCCCCGCCCTCATACCATACTGAACTTAATCCCGCAGTATCAGATGTCTCTTTATAGTATCGATATGTATAGCGTCATAATGATGTATTATGTCACATTGTTTACTTTTGATAAGTAGGGAACAGGGCCTCTTCTACTAGTTTAGATGATTTTTTCCTCATCTTATTCGCTTTATCTAATTAAGATTCTAAAAATGCAATTTTACTATCATGACTTGTTGATTGTCCTTGAAAGATTGGAGAGTCCGAATACATATTACCACCCTCACCAGTTTGTCCTGCTGCATTATTTCCTGAATCTTGTTGAACCTAAATGTTTAAGTTGTTATCAGTACTCACAATGCCATCAAATGGTGGTTCTGGTGCTATAACCGAAACTGTCCCTAAAAAGGAGTTTGTCACATGACACCTAACCTCAATTGACCATTATGATTGTCCGAGATACGTTACTTTCTGATGTAAGATATTTCCTAAAAAAGTTCTTTACGTATTGCTTGTGATCGAGATTCTCGCTACTCATATTTAGGAGTTCTCAAATACAGGAGCTAATAACGAATGTACGACGTATTAGGACGTCTCTGCAGTCCTGTCATCCATCTGGCTATCGATTCATTTGGGCTGGAAATTTGGATGAGTTATAAAACTATGAAAGGCGATGGCATAAACCAAATTAAAAACACTAACAGTAGCAATCACCATATCATATATAAAGTGGATAAATTACTGTTTTTTTACACTCTTCCGATTTGTAAAGCTAAGTCAAATTTGTTTCACATACCACAGAACCAGATACCTATTCTAGTAACGTTTTTTGTATTATACACTCGGATGCATTTTTTCAATCTTTTGTCCACTAATTCGTGTCACGTCTAGTCCATTAAATACCTTGGACCGATTTTTTTTAATACCGTATGTTCAATTAATGGCATCGAATAATTATGTATAAATTCTTATTGACTTAGTCATTTTATTTCATGATTTATCAAATTTGTTAATAATAATGAAATATAATGAAACTTACAAATAGTCCTAGACAAGCAGATAAACCGATATGCCAATTCACTTTCCTATACGCATCGGGTATTAATTCTTCTGTTACAAAAGACATCAGGGCTCCTGCAGCAAAACTAAATATGATCGATAAATAATATTGATCCAATAGTAAAGTAAGTAAATATCCTATTGGTCCTCCTATTAAAACAAATAGGAATACCATGCTCCATTTATGGACAATTTTTCTTTTGGATTCATTTTCGGCTATCAACTCTCTTGTACCTACAATAGTAGCTGCAAAATTGCCAATAAATAATGTCAATGCTGTAGGAAAAAGACCTGGAATTCCCAGGGCAATCATTACCCCTATCATAATAGTCTCTGGATGGCTATCTGCTAATGTGCCAATAATTATTAGTCTACCTGATCCTTTCCTTTCCTTCTTTACTTCTACTCCGCTATTATTATCATGTTTGCTATTTTCGTTACTGGAAGAATTACTAGAATTACTAGAATTTTCAAAGTGATCAATGCCTTTCTGAGTGGACTTCTTTTGCAATAAATAGCGTGTAATACTAAAGGTGGTAGCTCCGATGCCAAACCCAAATCCTAAGGTGTAAATATCTCCTAATTTTATAGCCTCTTCGATAATACTAAATGTTACTGTTCCGATAAAAATACCTGCAGAGAATGAGGCAAGATCAGCACGTAATCTTAATGGGTGTCTATATTCTTTACTTATAATTGAAGCTATCAAAAATGGAGATGCTACAAATAATGATATACCAATGGTGAACAAAATCGATTCCAGAGTCAAGTCGGAATATTCAATCATTTTAGAATCTTTTAATGGGCAGAATACGACGTGTGGTTTTTCTCTTATTTGTATTTAAATTCAAAAAAAACATTATCTATTCTTATTTCCTCGTGTTGAATCTTGTTTCAAATATTAATTTTAATTTTTGTTTTATTGCATTATTATTCTTTTATTTTAAAAACTCCTTCCATTATTATTTCACTTAACCCTATTCTATTGATAGATATTATTGTCATCAATCTTTCAGTTTATGGTTAAATAGTTTGTTTCTAAAAAACCAACATGGCAACAGATCCAGTATGTGGTATGACTGTGGATGAAAAAACTACGAAATATTCTTCTCTTATATAAAGGAAAAAATGTTTATTTTTGTAGAGAAGCTTGCAAGAATAGTTTTGATAGTGATCCATCAAAATATGGATATTAGTGAATCCTTTTGGTTAAATAGAAAATAGTCTGGGAATTATTAATAAGAATAGTCTGTAACATTTTAATAATTCTTTTAGATTTTTTTAAATTCATTCTAAATTAGTGAGAATTTTCATACTCGTCCCACAGTACCAGATCTCTATCATAGTTTTAAATCTCATTTTTTTAGTATTTATTAATAATGTTGATATTATACTAAGAATCATAAACGTTTCTAATTTATCGAAAAAATAATCGAAAAATATGTAATAAGACTGAAGATTATTTTTCTACTCGAAAGATCACAATCGATAATATAGTATGATATAAATAAATACACAACTCATGAGTTTGGTATTAACGGTATGTGCATTGGTAATAGTGGACTCATGACCGTACAAAGTTTATCAATATCAAATCTGGTTTTTTGTGTTAACCAAACTTTTTATGATGATAATGAAAAATCAAAGCCATCCTATCTCAACGGAGCGAATATGGAGCCATTAGCGGACAAGACTCTAGTAGAAATCACGAAAAGTTTTAAGAATTCTTCAGGATTTTACAAGATTAATGGAACTTTAGAAAATCAGGGTTCTATCATAATTTCAGACATTAAAGTTATAAAATATTACAAAATTCCTTCCGTAAATGATACAACTTTAATATGCTATGAGGAATGGGGTGTTAGGTGCGAATATAAGCCAATTAATCAATTACCTTCAGAAAGTTTTTTCTTAAACATTCCTGATCCAAACATGAATTCAAAATAATGGTCTTATATTCTCATACGATAAGAAAGATTTACATAAAGACATAAGGCAGAAGTTAGGTATTCTCCAAGAAGGATAGATAGATCCATGGTTTATCAAGATTCTCTATTAGCGGTTTATCTCTATCTTTATCTTCCTTTTCACTCTTAAAATTATCGTCTACTAGTTCATTGAGAATATTTTATCTCGATTAAATAGACCAAGGTAGTATACTACAGTTACTCTACTATATCTCACCAACCATTGAAGGGTGATAAATGCAATAATAATCAAATTCTCCAGGTTTGTTAAAGGTCACACTATAGTCCTGATTAGGTGTTATAGCATAAGAAACAAAAAGGCTACCTTCATCTGGATCTCCATCTTGTCCTGATGTAACAGTGTGTGATACGGTATTACCGTTATGTCAAGTAACAGTTTGACCTGTCTTTATTTCAATTGGTTCATTTGAATACGAATCATCTTCGTCTGTTCCTAGAATAACTACAGAGACGGATTGATTTCTCAAGGTAGCGTTTTGTTCGGTCAAGTTAGGTTGGTTCTTTAGAGTAGTACCACCATGCCATCTACTATTCTCATTACCTTGCCTTTAGTTTTTTCTGTAACCAATATGTCATTTGGACCTAGAAACGCCAAGCTTGTAGGAATATCCAAATTATCTGTCACTTTTTCAACTGTGAGGCTATCGTCATTTACAGTCGGTCCGCATGGTGACCTAGGAGCTTTGGCGTAGGCACCATAAGAGAATTTAATTGTAGAGCAAATAGAAGATGAAATTAATAAAAATACAAAAAAACTAAATACGGTAAATACTTGAATATTTCGGCTTCTGTACCAATTACTGGTCGTATTTTCAAAGTTATTGATCATGTATAAATATACTAGAAGATATGGAAAATTCTTGTCAGTAAGTAGATTTTATTGTCCACAACGTTCTATTAAGAAAAACAAATTAACTTAGGTGGATACATCGTTAAATCCTGTCTCTTATTGCTTCAAATATTTTTTTTCTAAACAATAGACCAACAGATAGTAATATAAACAGAATCCATAGACCTACCACCGTAAATTCCGAATACTCTATCATTTACTAAAGGATATCTTATTAACTACTAATAATATTTTCCTATCATTACAAGTAAAACATTTCATACTAAATTAATAGAGATACTAAATACATCTGACACAATCATAAATTCTCCAATTTGCTTTAACTTCTAGGTAAGTTTTCAAAGGAACTTTGGACTGCTTCCATACCATTTGCTACACTGTGGCTCAACTCCACATCATCTATCACCTCTTGATTACAAATCAATTTTATTGTAATATTACTAGGTATTGGATTTTTATCAATTTGCTGAGTAAAACAATTATTGAAGATTAACGATGTCAAACATTGATCGGTAGGATCAGAATAATTTGGAACTGATAACGGTTCTCCGTAAGCGCTTAAATAAGAAGAAAAGAGTAATACAAAATATGCTATGGATATTAGGTGATAGTTTCTTATTTATCCATTCATGTGATAGTGATCTTTTCTTAAAAAGTTATTAATCTTTAGGTCAGGAAATTATATGGTACAGCGGCTCAACCCCAGATAGATTCAATGCTTTTAGGCTTTGAATCCTATGAAGGAGTAAGGTATAGTTATTCTGTGCAGTACTGATACTTCAAGTATTAACATTAGAATGGGGTCCTGATTGTGTTATTCGTAAATCAAAAAGACAAATCTTGAGTATTAGTATTACGAAACATGATACTCTCGTTTTCAAAAATCACAGGATAAGTTGGGTATGGTTTAGGACATCAAACTCATTCTATCATGTGTCTGATTAAGTAATATGAAAATATACCGAAAAATCGGTTGTTTTACGGAATCGATTAGAGTAAATCTAATGTATATCAAATAAGAATAATGGTAGTTTAGAAAGGTATGTCCGTGTCAAATCGATATGTTTCTAAAATTGAGACATTATCTTTGTACAAATCTGTTGATCATGTACTCTTTATATAATGATTATCTATCACATTCCAACACTATTGTTAATTACCATTATGAGATTTAACAACTTTAGCAAATTGCTCTATCTTGAGGGCAAGATCACTATATTCTACTATTCTTCTCTCCGCCTGGACATATATAATCTCTAATACTTCTAAGACAGCCGGTTCAATGAAATATTTTTTTTTGATTCCCCTATACGATATGAACGAACTGTTTAGCAAATAGAATAGGTATTCTCTCAGAACTAATTCAGATGTTGGTATCACCCTTTGGACGCTCAAATGTATTTTAGAGAATGATGATCCATCTATACATGCTAGTAATACTGGCTCTGTACTAGCTACCTTGAGATAATCTGGATTATTATTATTAGTGCATTCATGATTCATTTTAATATTTACCACATTTTTATCCCATCTACTCAATGCTGTTATTTGATATTTCGTTGGTACCTTGTGAATCATCGCTTTCTTCGATTCCTTCTGTAGCATTGGTTAAGTTGTTGTTATAGACCAATTTTCAGTAAAGATATGATACATATAGAATCCTAAAAAGTCAAGTACACGTATTATCATAAACTTCGTTGTTCGATGATTGAGACAAAAATATACACTTTTCCTCATCGTGAACATCGTTATTTCTTGCAACAGAATCAGACATATTTCTGCTAAACATGATCCCAGACCCTCACTGCTGACAGATTATTTTAAATGGTATATTGGAAATCGAAGAAAAGATTATCCCATTGCTCCATGGTCATGTACTGTGTTGTTCCTGATCAACATATCGTGAGTTGCAGTATGAGGGTCAAAACCATACATAAAGTTATGATGAACATGATTATCTTCTAAAAGCACACCACCTACCCCAACAGAATAAAATCCAAACCGATCATGGTGGATCTCATTATTCTTTACTATGCTTGTCCGAATATTACCATTGAACTAAAACCAAAACAACCGCTACCGCATTCATAACCTAAATAGGCAAGTTACAATTGGTATATTAGTTGTTCCAGTAGTGTCATCTTCTAATTTATATATGATCATGGAATAGCGTCAATGCCAGTATGTTCATATTCTCTACTGGGTAGTATGTCCACCTCAAACTTTATGAAATCATTATTCTCAGGATCCCACGAAGTAATTTTTACTGAATCTATAATTAAATTACCAAACACCGTGATAGAGTTTACTATATCTCGGTCGGCATCGCCATTTTTATCTCCAGCTAATATCTTAAGCCATTTAGTATCACTTGAATTAATCACAAGTGTTGAACCTTTTTCGATTACTACGGTCGCATCTAGTATCCAATTATTGTTATTGAAATTATCTTCTCTTTTTAAAATCTCTGGATTTTGAACTTTGTATATGTCTAAGAGTCTAAGATAAACAGAATATAGTAATTGAATTTTTACCATTTTCCTCATAGGAATCATAATAATACTCCCAGTTCTACTGTTTTGATCAGGCTCCTGAGCAAGTAAACTGTAGATTTTAAACAGTCCGCTAAAAGAAATATGATAGCGATAACAACTGTAACAGACGTTTGATATAAAACTCACTGCATAATTTGTCTGATGATGATTATTATGCCAGATTAAAAGATTTATCTTCCCAATGTTTTAGATATGACAATTTTAAAAATATTGAGAATTATTTTCAATATCAGCAATAATTACAAAGGATTTTTATACAATAATTATTTTACTTATTTTCAGGGTAAATCAATTTATGGTTGTGTTAAACCAAAAGTATGATTTTATCAGTCAGGATGAGCCTTGTTTTCGGCATTTCTTAACACAAAATCAAAAGCAAAGATGAGGACTTCATTTAATTTTGTTTAAATAATCCAAGAAAAACAAAAACATGCTTTTTCTTTTTGATGCAAATAAAATATGTTTTATTACAATGGTTCATTTCTTAACTCAAACAACTTTTCAAGATCTTAGTCTATTTCATTTTGTTATAAATTTAGTAGAATGTAATAGAAAATTTGTTTGAATATACCCTGATATGTTAACCTTCTTATAGAATTACTTGATTAGTTTTAAAGTGTCTTCCTAGAGCAAAAGAATATTTAGGATAAGAACATACTAGATATTCTAAATCTTTATTACTCAAAAGGATAAAGCACTAAAAGTGAAAAAAACTCTTGATTATGATTGTATATTATCGATACTGTACAAAGTTTGAATAGAAGACAAATTTAACAAATATATGCAGTAATTAATTGCAATGAGCTCCACATTATTAAAGAATATCTTGATATGAAAACATGATAGCGATAGATATTTTTTTATTGAATGAAGTCGCCAAGGTTGGCAATGAGGTTCAAGTTTCCCAAAGGCATAGCCGTGGATGCTTCAGGCTATTTGTACGTAGCCGACGATGCGAATCATCGCATTCAGAAATCTGATAGCAATGGAAATTTTAGAAAAGAATGGGGAGAAGAAGGCTCTGACAAAGGAGAATTCAAGTTTCCCAAAGGCATAGCCGTAGATGCTTCAGGCTATTTGTACGTAGCTGACGATGGCAACTGTCGTGTCCAAAAGTTTGACAACAACGGCAACTTCATTGGTGAATGGGGAAGCAAAGGCTCTGACAAAGGAGAATTCAAGTTTCCCAAAGGCATAGCCGTAGATGCTTCAGGCTATGTGTATGTAACTGACGACGAAAATCATCGTGTCCAAAAGTTTGACAACAACGGCAACTTCATTACAACGTGGGGTTCAGAAGGTTCGAGAGATGGTCAACTTAAGCACCCTTATGGCATTGGAGTTGACTCCAATGGCTATGTGTACGTAGCCGACGATGCGAATCATCGTGTCCAAAAGTTTGACAACAACGGCAACTTCATTGGTGAATGGGGAAGCAAAGGCTCTGACAAAGGAGAATTCAAGTTTCCCAAAGGCATAGCCGTAGATGCTTCAGGCTATTTGTACGTAGCTGACGATGGCAACTGTCGTGTCCAAAAGTTTGACAACAACGGCAACTTCATTGGTGAATGGGGAAGCAAAGGCTCTGACAAAGGAGAATTCAAGTTTCCCAAAGGCATAGCCGTAGATGCTTCAGGCTATGTGTATGTAACTGACGACGAAAATCATCGTGTCCAAAAGTTTGACAACAACGGCAACTTCATTGGTGAATGGGGAAGACGCGATTGACAATGTGATTTAAATTATAATCACAAAAGATAAGATATGCCTAAAACAAAAATTATCATTTGACTAAAAATCTAGAATGTTAAAATCTTAAACGTAACTTCCAGACCCTTTATCAATTCTGAGCCATTTTATTATTTTTGTTCATGTTTTCTTGATATAGAATTATGAATATGCCAAAATATTTCTATAAGGTTATTGAACCCATTTACCTACACAACTCAAACCCTCTTGGGACCAGTCCATTGATCGTAAAACGTTTATCATCACTAGCAGAACAATAAGGAACCACTTAATTTAAGAGTCATTTAATTGCAAAAATTTGATCACATCGTTTTTGATTTAAATGAAGTGGTTGATTTGAGTCAAATTTGGTTCACATACCACCGAGCCAGATACCGATTTTTGTAATGATATCTGAGAAAAAAACATATGAAATATTGTGAATTTATTAAGCAAATATTTTAGAAGAATTATTTGATATTCCTTTTTTTCAGATCCATGTTACTCTGAAGGTACTCTATAATTTTTATTAAATTTTAGGTAGATCCCCGTTAGGGTTTATTTGAATTGTTACACGATCCTGAAATTAATTAATAGTCTCATTTAGTAGCCATCAATTTCATTAAAATCAAACAGAAACAAGTATCAAAACTATGATATAAATAAATTCACTTATAGAATCTCATCATAATGAGTAACATAACAAAAACAAGTAAGATTGGTATCTTTGCAATGATGTTTATTGCAGCAGCCCTAATCGATTCAGTAGTAACCTTTGGCGATAATATGGCATTTGCAACGGGAAAAAGTAATGATGCAGAACAAGAGATAGAACAAGAACAAGAACAAGAAAGTGAACAAAACGCTCAATGCGTTTCTGGTGAAATTACTTTTGCATCATGTAATAATGTGGGAATACAATTACAAGAACAAATAGGCAATCTGGCACTAAGCCAACAATAAACCATTTCCTATTTCTTTTTTCTATTATTCTGCTTACTAGAATTGATAGTTATTGACATCGGTGAAACAATCTACCTTGAAAAAAATTATAGTGTAAAAAAATCAGGTAGTTTTTATTAATTTCTAAAGTTATCCTTATCCTCTCCAATTCGTTCATTAAGCGTCTATTCTGTATATCCATGAGCCTCATTACCCTGTCTTTCATGTGAAGAATTGCCCGATTTAGCCCACATTTTAATCGTTATATTTTATGTTCTCTATTAGGGATATAGAAATCTATTGTAAGTAAAGCAATTTGGAATAATGCTACCTGTAATAGAACTTATAATTCTTAGGGACTACTCGTAAGCGAGTTGTTGATGCAATGAATAAGTCAAGTCGTAAAGACCATAGAAAAAATCATGGGTTATCATAGCATATTCCATAAGCCTGGACAGTTAACGCTGAATCCGAATTTGAACTACTAGTAATTTTGGTTGTAAATGTGCTAAGAGAATCTGGTATTGCAGAGAAAGATGTTACATTCCCATCGGTAATATCATAAATAGACCCTCCTCCCAGGATTAAATCATTGGCGTGACATGATGCAGTAGAGGAATAAGGGTTACCGCCAGTCTTATCAGTCGGTCCATGAATTATGTAGGTTTTTCCAGTTAATGATGAATCAGTTGATGATGAATCAGTGGATGATGAATCAGTGGATGATGAATCAGTTGATGATGAATCAGTGGATGATGAATCAGCTACTATTACATTGTTAGTACTATCTGTCGAACTGACAGTGCCCTTAGTACCTGTTGGACAGCCTGTACCACCAATACCGTTAGGACCTGTAGAACAACCAGCACCACCTTGACCTCTGGTGATAGGACTATCTGTCGAACTGACAGTGCCCTTAGTACCTGTTGGACAGCCTGTACCACCAATACCGTTAGGACCTGTAGAACAACCAGCACCACCTTGGCCCAGTTGGCCTCCAGCACCACCTTGGCCCAGTTGGCCTCCAGCACCACCTTGGCCCAGTTGGCCTCCAGCACCACCTTGGCCCAGTTGGCCTCCAGCACCACCTTGGCCCTCATTACCAAAATGCAGACCATCTCTTTGGGAAAAAGCAAAATCAAAATTACTAAAACTAATCGGGATGGTTAAAATTATAAACATTAATCCATGTATTACTAATATATCTTTTAGGTAAGACATGGGGTTAGAAATTAAAGATGGTAATATAGATTTTGCTCATTAATAGTTTGATTTCTTTGATATGTTCATAATTTTAGACCCATGTGGATATCCTCATGATTTCTACCGAACACGCTACCAATATTGGTCTTTTTATTCCACCCATTGTATTGTATTGGTATAATAAATAAGTCCTGAAAACATAAATAATTAATCTAACTGATTCTCGAATTACTTGCAAAACTGTAATTGTTTTTTGTAAAATCACACATTATACGAGTCTATCTACCATGAATGTCCCATTTCAGAAAGACTGGTAATAACACTAGTATCCAGTCCAGTAACTGCGGTAGGCAATCAGATTCTCCTTGGGAGACAGGCAAATCAATAGTATTGGAGACTAGTTCAGATTATTGCTCAACTTGGGATTATAGTATATAGTAATCATTCTACGCGTGCGATAATGTAAGGATCTATCGCCGATCCGTATTCTGATAGTGATCTAAAATCGTTTAGGGCGAAAATCTGAAGGCTTGGTTCTCATATCTAATTGATGTAATTCAGCAATCTATTGTTGTAGTTTAGTAGGACATTCTTCGTTTAGTTTATTCTGTTATTGGTTCATAAAATGTCTAGAAATCAATTAAATCCCAGTTTTGAGTGTCCTCGCATACGTATAATCTTTCGAAGCAAACCAGATGGATTTCTCTGCTCACTATACTTTAAATTGGCCACGCGGAGGCAATTCCTGAAGTGCCCAAGCGTTGCCATCCGGATCATTAAAACGAATGAACTTCCCCCAAACTTGTGTATCAACGTCCGTAACATTCACCCCGCGCTTTTTAAGTTCATCATGAGCGGCCTGAGCATCCTTGACTACCATTTGTAAGCCCTTAACGCAACCGGGTTTCATATTGTCGGCGATACCAATCCCGAAACATATTGAACATGCAGAACCTACAGGTGTCATTTGAACAAAACGTAGATTCTCGTTCACGGTATGGTCATAGTCTAAGTTAAAACCTACTTTATCTTTATAAAAATCACGTGCACGATCCACATCTGTTACCGGAATTGCAACCAATTCAAGTTTCATTTCCATTAGTAATCCCACCAACGCTATAGGTAAACAAGACAATACTCAAAAAATACTGATTGGTCGTATGTTTTACATGAAGATATATCCATTAATATCTATTAAATATCCATGAATAAAAAGATACGGTGGAATTCATTGTCGCAGGAGTAACCATCTTCGTCATCATCAGCTAATCAATCGTCAACACCATCAGACAACTCCAAAGCTCCAATAGAGAACGAATGATTGCCTAATAACGATAATTGAAACAAGGAAACTCATTCTCGTTTTTTCAATTAATGTTACTAAAATTCAAATATATTGAAACCCATGGAAATATTATTATCTGTATGTGATTGCCTTCATTCAATTGCTCTCTTAGAAGTTAGTTATCTTGATCTCATTTTCAAATAGTGTCAATAACCTACTATCTGAGAATATTGATAGAATTTCTTCTATAGCAGATGACATCATTTTGGGAATTTATTCAAGTGTTTCGTTTGGTTCTTGTAACGTTTGTATAAATTCTCTTTTCAATCCTTCTTCAATCTCTTTAATTCTCTTTTTACTTGAATAGCTTTCCTCCAAATCATATCAAAAAAATTTGCTGTTGTTCAACTAATGCTCTTAGTGTACTAGATATGAGTAATGGTGGAGGGGAATCTCCATGGTTTTTGCACTATCTCTATAGTATAATGCATCTCCCAACCCAAAATTTCTTTTTACCTCATCTAGGTGGCGCCATTCACATGTTCTCATCAATTCTTTGCAATATTTGATATTGTCTATGTTTATTTCCGAAATGACTTAACCTTATTCCACTCTCTATTAGTTTACGATATGCAAAGGTCCAGGGATGATTTGGTATAACAAACATCGATGGTCCATAGAAATCAATACATATGTCTGCATAGTGTTTCAGGTTTGACCATTGTTCTGATGTGGCATTAACTGTGCTCTCTGCACCATGGATAACCTCTGTCTTTTCTTCAGAAAGATTATCTTCGTTAGTCAATGACCACTAATAGTAAAATAAGAATCTAAAAGGTTTTCAATGGGTGATTACTCGCATATCTGTAACCCTTTTCCACCGAACTCGATACCTATTTTAGTAGCGATATAATATACAATCAGAGATAATGTAAATTATATCGTTAATCTATTAAAAAGCAAATGAGTCAATTTATGACCACTTGTTATGAAAACTGGTGATTATCTTATACTATACATTTTTCACCAACAAGCATGTTCAGGATACAACACTATGCTCTTGACTGGTGGATTGTCCTTGAATGATGTTTTCGTCAAGATATTTCCTGTTTGCCCTCTTGCATCGTTGACGGAATTTTGATGAACCTGTATGTTTATGTTCTTACCAAAACCTAATTTAACATTCGTACCTGTTTCAACTTCCTGGAACGAATCGGGAGATTGATTATTGCCTTTTATGAGAATAGGAATATCAGATGTTATGTATCCTTCCTTTGTATTGTCAGTTACATGCACAAATACAATCATTTGACCGTATTCTATTCCTTGTCCGGTTGCTCAAGTATCACCTTTATCTCCTTTAGGCCCCTGGTCACCTGTGTCACCCTTAGGTCCTTGGTCACCTCCTCTGTTATTAAAAAATATCTCTCAGTTATTATAGCAGTAGTTTAAACACTTTCAGTTCTTTTCTCCAATGATACCCGAATTAGAGTCATGTATATTTTTTGTTAATAGTCTAAAAGCCAATCGGCTTAAATACGATTTAAAGTTATATTGTAATATTAGAATAAAACACATTGGATTCAAAAATCATTTGTATTATTCAATTTTAACTCAACGTTTATATATATATTTTGATATCATAACGATAATTGAACTTATTGACTATCGATGACAACACCGACACCACTCAAGCTGTGTTGGATTATTGTATGTTTAATGGAATACATGGCAAGGAAGTCAACGAGGGTCAAAAGGGGTTATTTGAAATTCAAAAGGGGGATTATGACATTATTTTATTGGATATAGCAATACCTGAATACTCGGGGTTTGATATTCTAAACCAATTGAAAAAACAAGGTGTAAAACATAAGTGGATAGTAATCTTAACCGCCTGGAATTTGAAAATTGAGGATTTCAATGACTATTTGGATGTTGGAGTAAGAGAAATCCTGAAAAAACCAATAGGGCTTGAAAGCCTTGATGAAGTTGTCAAAAGATACCTGAGCAATGTTAAACCATCTATATATCAATAAACCTACCAATCCGAACCCGCGATGATATTATTTCTCGTAGTGGGATTGAAAAAAAGTGCGAACTATGTCTAATTATTAAGCTAATTTTGGCGAAAAATCACATAACGAGGTGATACTAGTCTTAATTAGAAAGAAAATGAAGACAATCATGAAATTGAACCATATAATTGTCGTACACCCTATTAGATCAGCTCAAACAAAGTGGAATTATTTTAGAAGACTCGGAGCCATTTTCAATACTCTGTTATCGAAGGAAACGAATTTTGTGACAAGTGTAATAACTTCACTCGAAATGACAAAAAAATCCGCAATGGGTTTTTAGGCTTAATCTTGATTTTATTCATTCCCAGAATCAGAGAGTAGTCCACAAAGAAACTAAAAGTGGCACCTTAAGAAATCATCAACAAACAATATAGATATGGAAAAGTAATCTTAGAAAGCTCAATAGAAAACAGAGAGGGATTGCAGAATTCATAGCGTACGATACATTACTCAAATATTCAAGGAAAGAAATACCTTTGTTGTTGAGCATTAATTCAGGTCTAGTCTATTGATCATTAGTTTACGATGCGAAAATTTACTAGTTCAACAAATATTATAACAAAACGGAGTTTACAGGATCTGATTAATGTTTATTTTAATATTATAAAACAGCGATACATTTACGTTACTATTAGGGCATCTCTTTCTATATAAAGAAATAGTAATTTAAAGCGGATAAATATTATGCATAATTAATACATGGGTTAAAAAATAAAGTCAAATTTAGTTCACATACTGCCGAACCCGCATCAGATCTACAACGAATCTTTATATAAGCTACCGACTATCGCTGCAGCCGTAGAATGTCTCATTTGAACACATCTCCAAGTGAACTAATTTTTACGAAGTATCCTGGTTAAAGATCCGATCCAAAACTAAGTCACTGCCAATGAAGCATATGATTTTCAATTTTACTTTGATGCAATTTCTATGATCTTTCAGATGTGATCTTAGATAGCAAGGATTAATTGACCGATGTAATTGAGTTCATGAGAGATTTGACAAAATGAGAAGCGAGAACCCTGTCATGAATCAGATCCTCGATGCTTATAAACCGATGTGGTCGCTAAAACATGCCATTTCTCTAATGGGTTGGGACTTTGAGACTTATATGCCCAGAGAAGGAACGGAAGAAAGAGGAGTGGCCGATTCTCAGCTTCACATGTTGCACAAGGATCTTCTGTTAAATAAAGATTTTATTGGTCTTATTGAGTCAGCGAAGAAACTGGGGAGCCTTGGTGACTTTGAGAAGGGAATTGTACCAGGTACTCGACAGGGAAATAACAAAGCAGGTCAAGATACCCAAAGAATTGACTGAAGCAGAGTCTCTTGCAAGAATAAGGGGAAACATGGCATGGAGGGAAGCGCGGGCAAAATCTGATTTTAAGATGTATGAACCACACTTGAAGGAAATGATAGAAATAAAGAAGCAAATCGCTGCGAAGAGAGGTTATGAAAAGCATCCATATAATGCACTCTTAGATACATTCGAGGAGCAGCTTACTGTAGATGACCTGGATAAAATATTCGATGCGTTGACTCCTCGTATTCAAAAGGTTCTGAAAAAACTCTTAGATTCCAATAGCCCGTTCTGCAAAGAAAACAAACTTGGAAAATCAAAGTATGATATTAATAAAGTGAATGAGCTCAATCATGATATTTTAGCTCTACTGCAATACGACATGAAACGTTTCAGAATGGATATATCCACTCATCCTTTCACCGAGACTATGGGTCTCAACGATATCAGAATAACTACCCGGTATGAAGGGATTGATTTCAAAAAGTCAATACTCAGTACCATTCATGAAGCTGGTCATGCTCTGTATAATCTACAATGCGATCAATCATTGTCTTTTACTCCCATTGAAGGAGGATCTTCACTTGGACTCCATGAATCTCAGTCAAGGTTTTGGGAGAACATTGTATGCAGAAGTTTACCTTTTGTTCAATTGATATCTCCCTTGATTAGAAAACAAGTACATTTCGCAAACCAAACTACAGATGACGAATTGTACCTTTATTTCAATAATGTCAAGGCTGATTATATACGAGTTGACGCCGATGAGGTTACTTACAATTTACATATAGCAATAAGATATGAGATAGAGAAGAAAATATTTGGAGATGAACTCCGTGTATCTGAGATTCCTGAATTCTGGAACGATAGGATGGAGCAGTTGCTTGGGGTGAGACCAACTAAGGATTCACAGGGGGTGCTTCAAGATACACATTGGAGCAGTGGTCTCTTTGGGTATTTCCCAACTTACACTCTGGGAAATTTGGTTTCAGCAATCATTGCTTCAAAGATGCGCAAAGATCTGGAAGGCTACGAGGAAGACATCCAGAGGGGTAATTTTAATCCTATCAGAGAATGGTTAAGATTAAAAATACACCGATATGGATCTGCTTATGCCCCCAAAGTGCTTCTTGATCAAATCCTGAATGAAGGCTATAACCCGGATTACTTTGTTACCTATCTTGAGACTAAATACCTTGACTCCTGAACCCTTCTCTTTTTGATTAGAACTGTACCCTAATTCTAAAAATATCCATTGTGATTTTCCATTCATGACACCATGATTTCAGACACAATTGAATTTTGAACCAAATCCCGTCGAACCAGCTCTCTATTTTAGTAACGCTTTAAGATACAAAAGGACAAACTATTCCCGATTGTTTAAATTACTAAAAAAATATCGCTATCTTGTATAGATGAAAATTTTTATTTTATTTTCTTGTTTTATAAATTATCTGGAGTCAACATTGCTAGGTGATCCGTTGATTGTCCTTGGTAGATATTTTATCTGTGCATATTTTCCATATCTAGCTATCATAAAGTATTATTTTTTATAATTTCCAGAACATAAGGTAGCCTATAACGGTGGTCCTTTGACTCACCTTAGCAATGATATTGAACTAGATAAATACTCATTAGTCTGCTGATAATAACCTACGCTAGACGAAATTTCAGAAACTACATATACCTTAGCAATAACAGAATTGAATGCAAAGTCTTAGTAGCGATTCTCCGAGCGATAAAATTATACTTAATTCCTCTGACGTGAGGTCTCTTTCTTATTAAAGGAATAGTATTCAATACTTTCTCACATTTTTAGAATTATTTTCATTATTAATTTTTGCGATATTATGGAATTAATTAACAATTCTTAAATATATTGTAACTTTTATTCATATGTATGAATATATGCGATGAGCCCAAATTTTCATTTAGTTCTATAGACAAAACAATCCAGTGCACAAGGAGAAATCGTCTAGAAAGCTATAATCTGCTAAATACTTGTAGCGAGAATCTTCTATGGAGACGGAGTATCCACTTATAAGACTTAAAGAACATTTTGAAAAAGAAATCAAGCTAAAAGGAAAATATCTAAATAATGCAAAAAATTATGCTAGAATTTACTATAAATACAATAAACAAATATTAATACGTTAAAATTAGATGAATAATAAGATAACTTTGTATATTAAGACACTAGTTATGCTTGCTTTTATCATGTTTGGAGTGTTTGTCATCTTTTCTTCAAATATATTTCCAATTAGTGCCGACAATACGAAAAAATCAGAAAAACCAATAACAACTCCCTCACAAAACCATACCACCTCAGACATTGAAAAAAAACTGAAAATAGCTTTTCTAACGGATGGCTTATTTAGTGACGCAGGGTGGGGGGCATTCGGATACAATGCAGCGCAGGCATTACAGGGAAAATATTCCTATATAGTTGATCTTAAAGAAAACGTGCCCATTCCAAAGATAGAAGAAACTTTAAGAGATTATGCCAAGACAGGTTACGACTTAATAATATCTCATGGTTTTGAGTGGGGAAAACCCGCAGTTAAGGTAGGTAAAGATTATCCTGAAACAAATTTTGTAATTTTTACGGGACTTGTTAACTCTACTAATGTGGCTTCGATTTATCCGATGCAACAAGAAGGAACATATGTATTAGGAGCACTCGCAGCAACTATGTCAAAAACAGGCATTATCGGTTTTGTGGGTGGAGAAAGGTATCCTAACCTGATTAATATTTACGAAGGATATAGGCAAGGCGCACAGAATGTTAATCCTACCGTAAAGGTACTGGTCACTTATTTAGATGATTGGGATAATTCCACCAAAGGAAAAAAAGCAGCCATTTCTCAAATAGACAGGGGGGCAGACATTATATTACATGTGGCTGATACCTCTGGCCACGGTGTTATTGAAGCTGCTAAAGAAAGAGGAATATACGCCTTTGGTGCAATCTCTGACCAAAATAAGTTAGCTCCTAATACCGTACTTACATCCTTTGTATTAGATGCCGAAAAGGCCTTTGATCAAATCATTGAATTAGTTAAAACCAGTAACTTCAGTGGGCAAATATTTAAACCAGGGCTAGAATCAGAAAAGGGTGCATCAGGGGATGGAATTGTGTATATAGCACCATTCCATAGTCTTGAACATGTGGTTTCAGAAAACATTAAGTTAAGGCTTGAAAAGTTAAAAGAAGATATCATCAACGGTAATATCAAAGTACCTGAGAGATATTCGAACAACGGTGGAAACTATCTTAATAATAACACAGGTTAAGATCTTTGACGAATATCTTTTTTTTAATCCTTCTAAAAGTATTAAAACAGTGAGGCAAATTGGGAAAGGGTTTTCTATTTGTCAGAAGAAAAGAAATAATTATTGTTTCGATAATACTCTTAATTGCTGGATCTTATTCTTTATTATTCTTCCAACACAATATTGCAGAACAGAATATTAGAGACAGTCTTTTTCTAGCACATAGAAATAATCAGATTGAGATTACAAAGGCTCTTTCAGAACATGCTAGTGCCGATCTTCGATTGATAGCATCGATTCTTCAAGGATTATCCGATTCTATCTATTTACAACAGGGAGAATTGTATGGCGACAGAGTTGGAAACCTAGTGGGAGAACGATTTAATCAAATTAGCAACATTAGTAAAATCGATGGGCTTTTTATTGCAGATAAAAATAACATAATAACTCATAATAAGGTATCAGAAGGCCAAAGAAGTTTTGTCAACATAGATATTTCACTCAGAGATTACGTGAATGAAACAAAGAGTACTTTAAATCCTGTATTTTCGAATGGCTTTAAAGGAATTGATGGCACTTATAAAATAGCATTAACTTATCCAATAATAAATAGAGACAATGAAGAATATCTCGGAATGGTAGGAGTGGAAATACCATCTGTTGATTTCTTTGCACGATATGGAAATGTATATAACATAGATTCAAAATTTTTGGTATCTTATGATCGAAATTTAAACTATATATCCACTCCTAGAACAAACTTTTTAGGGATGAGCTTATTTAGTGATGAAGTTCAACGCTTTTTCAATTTCAACGATATCCAAAACAAATATTATCAAGATGTTTTTGATGGTCGACTATTTGGTGGTCATGCTATATATGATTTTGGAACCGGAGAAAGATTAAATACTGGATATCCTGTTTCTGTTGATGGAAAATCCAAATATTTTATTTTCCTAATTACACCGACAGCAGCGGTATACTCTAATATTGATGAGACTTTATTTGAAGAAAGATCAAAGTTTTATATGCTGATTGCTGGAATCACTACTGCAATTGTAATTTTGGTACTATTTTTAGTAAAATTAAATAGTATATTGAATGAACAAATTAAAAGAAGAACAAAAGATTTAGAAGAGTCAAACAAACGTCTTAACATAGCTAATGAGCAACTTAATTTTCATGACACGATGCAGAAAGAATTTATCAATATAGCTGCCCATGAGTTAAGAACACCCACGCAGGCGATCTCTGGAAATCTGGAATTGATCAAAATGACTTATATTCCCTCTATTTTCGAAACGTCGTCATTACGTCAAATTGACATTCGAGGAGAATTAGAGAGACTAGCCAAAGATGAAGATAGGTTGCATGATTTTGCATACGGACTTGTATCAACATATAGAAATGCACAAAGACTTGAGAAATTGGTGAATGATATATTAGATACAACACGAATCGAAAGTAATCGTCTGGAGTTGCATAATGAATCCTTTGACATGAACGAAAAAATACAGAATGTAATTAAAGATATCCACAATAAAAATATTCTTAGTTCACATCATGGTAACCCTTCTACTCCAATTGATATAGTCTTCGAACCACAAGAATATCCAATTATCGTTTCTGCAGATAAAGTAAGGATTTTTGAAGCTCTTTCAAATCTAATAAATAATGCAATAAAATTTTCAAATGGTAATCCCATCACTATTTCAGCTAAAAGGTTTCAAAAAAATGAAATTGGTTCAATAAAAAGTAACCGTAAAAATGAATCAATGGACACCGAAAATAAAAGAGATAATAACGATGAAGAGGTGGTGATGGTAACAATTAGGGATAGAGGAAAAGGCATAGACTCTGAAATTCTGCCAAGGTTGTTTACAAAATTTGCTACGAAATCAGATCAAGGAACCGGTCTAGGACTGTATATTGTAAAAAATATAATTGAAGCACACGGTGGATTGATATGGGCTGAAAATAATAAAGATGAAAAAGGGGCTACATTCTATTTCACATTGCCATTAACCAAATGATCATAATATGCATTATTGCCAATTTTCTATACCTATCATTTTTATTTGTTCATTTGGATGTATTATGGGAACCAAATAAACAAACCCATCGGGATATCCTCATGATTTCTACCGAACACGAATAATATACGGGTCTATTTACTAGATATTCTGTATTATTTTCGTCAAAAAAATAATGGATCTTGATGATTTCCCTTCAACTGGAGGTTTTATATATCCCAGCCCAGCTATAGACCACAATATAAAAATATTCAACTGTTGGACATCTCTCTTTATCAAAACTTTACTGTGAAATCCCATCCAACATAGTCAAGTTACAATTCCAGCCAATAACTGTAAAATATTAGATCTCTGAATATTGAGTATCTGTGATTATTATGGAAAATCAAGAAAAGGGTAAAACCAACAAAAACAATGAAGAGCGAAACACGAACAATCCCAATCAGTTTAGATCGATTATGGATTGGTGGCAACAATATTCACCTATGGCTTGGGGTGAAATGTATAATGAATATGTGATGTATATTACATCCATGACTGAAATATACAAAGAGTACATTAAACGCTCAGAAAAGATGACAGAATTGTATAAAGAATTGGCAGTAAATACCGAAAGAATGACTGACCTGTATAAAGAATCTGTCAAGAGAACCGAAAGAATGACTAATCATTGGTTAAATAAATTTCCTAATCCTCCATCTTCAAAAGAACAAAGAAGAGAAAAACAGATTAATAAACTAAAAGATAAAAAATAACTATGATTAGAAATATTTACAAACAAATTTGAAAATACTTATATGTTATCATCATGGTTTTGTCAAACCAGATCTCTATTCTAGGAACTAGGTCCCAACTCATCACAATTATACCTGGTACTTTATAACTGATATTACAAAAAAGTGATTTGAATTCATTTTTAAAATGCTGATATGAATTCATTCAACAAGTCATTTGTAATATGGTCTATCCATCTAATATTCTTTACCTGGATATTATATCAAAAAAATTGGGACTGGGTATTGTGAGCAACTTATTGCCTTTAGATAGGCGTTCTCCTAATACGGAGTCTGTCCCATAAAGTTACCCGCCGGGCTGTAGCGGCACACCAAATAGGTTTGGCTAGCATCACTGGCGATCCCGCAACCGATCTGAGTCGTGTCCTTCCAAACCATCTGTGTGTAATGACCTATCATAGGAACAGCCGGAGCATAGTCACTTGTAATGATCGGGTGGCCATCATAATTGGACTTTTCGGCGGCCCACATCTGGATACCTTCGGCCGGCGAAAAGAAACCCAAACTGCCAAATTAAGTCTTTAGATATATTTTGTGTCAATTGGAAACAAATCATACTTTATGACAAATTGACATGACCATACAAGAAACTTTGATTGAAACTTTTGCTAATCCAAAAAAACTGTACGCAAATCCTCATTCAATGAATCTAAAATTTCCATATCTTTTTGATTGATATGAAAATCAAACACCTGACTGTTTTCTAAAATTCTTTCCTCATGGTTAGATTTTGGAATAACAACCAAGTCATGTTGTAAGCTCCAGCGTACAAGTATTTGTGCCGGAGTCTTGTCATACGTAATCGCAATTCTAACTATATTAGGATCATCTAGTCTTTTGCCTCTTGTCAATGGACTATAAGCTTCAGGATGAATCGAATTGCTCTTGCAGAATCGTAGTAGATCTTTCTGATATAAAAATGGATGAAATTCCACTTGATTAATGGCAGGTACGATCTTGGAGCTTTGTATCGTTTCTTTCAATTCATTAATAGAGTAGTTGCTTACCCCAATTGCATTCACTTTTCCATTACTTAATAGCTTTATCATTGCTTTCCATGTTTCAATAATCTTTTCCTGAATTGGCCAATGTATGAGATAGAGATCCACATAAGATAGCCCAAGACGTTTAAGGCTAGATTCAAATGCATCCAGTGTGGAATCGTAGCCTTGGTCACTGTTCCAGACCTTTGTAGTGATAAAGATGTCTTCTCTTTTTACATCACTATCCTTTACTGCCTTGCCAACATCTGATTCATTACCGTAGATCATAGCAGTATCAATGTGTTTATAGCCAATTTTCAGTGCGTATTTCACTGCTTTGACGGTTGATTTTCCAGGCGGTATTTGATAAACTCCTAGTCCGAGCCTTGGAATTTGAATTCCATTATTTAATTCAGTCGTCGAATTTAAGGCAAATGACATACAAAAAGTAATTCTTTGGATCCGACTTAACTCTATCTATAACAGTCAACCATGATAACAACATTTCACTCCTAGCTCCGATAGTCAATGGGGTAATATGATTTCCATCAATCCCCTATGCCATGTGGAACTTAATCCCACCGAGATAGATCTCTATTATAGTAACCAATCTATCCAGCTACTATTAATTTAGAGGTTTTTAAAATGTAGTAAAAGTCATGCTAAAGTCAATAGATTATAAAGAATAATTATTAATTTACCTCAGAATATTTACACTACTACAGTTTTATACGTTAAATCAATCTGGCTATTTAATTTGCCACAGCTTATTATGGTGAGAATAATTTGAGACGTGATGATAGCTTGTTCTATATACTAATTAGTATATAATTTAATTTGTCCAATGAAAGAAATCGATCTGCAGGGTAATAAAGTAGTGATGATTTTTTTGGTACGATCCGATATAAAAATGAGCAAAGGACAAATTGCAGGTAAAGTAGCAGACGTTACTCAATATGTTATAGAGGAATGCATACAAAGAAAATACATTACCTATACAACGTGGAAAAAATTCCATGGCTCCCAAAAAATTGTCCTAAGAGTAAATTCGGTAAGAGAATTTCATGAATTGCATTCAAAACTGATCGAGTTATCTCATGAACTAAGTTTTCCAATCAAGATTGTAAAAGATAATCAAAAAATAAAGATAGCTGAAAATATGCCCACAGTTTTAGCATTTGGACCGATAAAAAGAAACAAGGTTGAACATATAGTTGCTGATTTGAAACTATTATGAATTGCTATAATGATGATAAATTATACCCCTGTACAACTCAATGTGTTAAGATCGATATGCCTATTCAATTGTATTTTGTTATGTATTAATGCAATGCTAACTTGTGAAGTAAATCTATAATAGTTTTTATGGGCTGGATCATTGTTTTTCACCCACAATACATATAGCTTCATTCTTAAAGTTGACTGAGCCTGAACCCTTATCCGTATATCGGCCTACTACTTCAGTTATTGCTCCCAAAATCTCTTTTTTTCTTTCTTGAGATTGATTGGATAAGAACACTTGAACCGGTGAAGCTGTTTCATATACAAAATTTGTAAATGCTTCCGCTGAATCAAAGTTAAAGATCATATCCTGTCTTTCAATAATAATGTCTTCAAACCCTGCATTGATAAAGGAATTCTTAAGCAAGTTCTCATCAGAGAGACTAAACGGTCCTGGAGTATTTGTTGGAAATACAGGGTTTTTCATTTCCTTCAATAATGTATCAAGCGGTACGGAAATAAAAGGAACTTTATCGGGTGAAGCCCAAACTGCAGCTGAAAATCGCCCACCATCTACCAGTGACTTGTAGATGTTGGATAACCCTACTTTTAGATTGGGAAAGAACATGAGTCCAAATCTACAAAGTGCTGCATCAAATGTCAAAACTGGTAAATCGATTGTTTCTAAATCGCCCTCCTGAAATTCTATCACATTTTGTAAACCTAAGGAAATCGCTCTTTCTTTTGCAACTGACAACATCTGGGTTGATAAGTCGATAGCTAATACTCGACCGTTATTACCCACCTGCTGAGCAGCAGTTACAGCCGGTTCTCCTAGACCTGTTGCTACATCTAGAACTCTGAAACTTTGCTTTATATCGGCAAGTTCTATCATACGTTTACTAATAGTCTCCCCAGCAATTTCAGTTGTTTTCCACCACTTCTGCCAACCGCCAGCAACGTTATTCCAACCTTGACGTTGACCTTCCTTATACTGTTCAGGATCAAAAGTTGACATTGATACCCGTTTGATTTCAAATTCATAATATATAAAAGATTTTTCATGAAATAAGATAATACTATAGATTCAATAACTAGAATACTATCCAAGCATATTTCCTTAATTTACAAGTGTCTTGGCTAACGTGGGGTATTTGCAAGATCAATTATATTCTGATGTTTTTTGAAATTAGAAGATCGTTTGAGAAGAATTTTGTTGTCGGGCATATTTCCTATGGACTATTTAAAAAGATTAAATATGATAATATGTAAATAACTGTTCCAATATTTATGTACCTGACTATTCTAAAAATATTAGAATCTCGCTAGGAGAACCTTTATCATCATTAATCCAACTCGGTTCCTTAGTTATCCTATTTTTGATTGATGATATCCTTTTTACGTAACTTCGGATAGATTTTGCAAGCAATTTTATGATTCCAAAATATTCTAAAAAAAGACACAAACTAGTATAAAATTTCATACTTGTTCCACTGAAATCAGATCTTGCTTGGAGTAACACTATTATAGAATATTCGTGATAAGAAAATAATATCAATAAATCTGGGAATGCTGGATTCAGGCCAAATTAGTTTCGCATACCACCTAAGCCGTAATGAATTATTAATCTCAGGCATGCTGAGGGAATTATCCCCTCATGTCAATCACTAGATCTTTTCGAAATTTTCATTCTTATGCCATTTTTTGGTCTGAGTGTTACTAGTGGGTGTAGTTTTATATTTGCAATATCTTTCTCTTCAAGTGTAATCTTCCAATTATTGACAATATTTGCTAACACGATAATACCCTCAATCCAAGCTAAAGGTTCTCCTATGCATGATCTAGGACCACCTCCAAACGGAAAATAGCTAAATCGCGGCATTGATGCTTTAAATTTGAGCGACCATCTTTCAGGCACAAAATTTTCAGGATCTGAAAAGTACCTGACATCATGATGCATTAGATACTGACTCATTATAATGACTGAGCCAGAAGGTACTGTATACTTCTCATTTAGAGTGTAATCCTGTATAGTCTGACGACCTATTGCCCAGGAAGGAGGATAAAGTCTCATTGCCTCCATCAATACTTTTTCTGTATATTTTAATCTCGATACATCTTCAACGGTGATAATTTTCCTATTGCTTTTATCATCTTCTTGCTCCGTATTTATAGCAACAATTTCAGCTAGAATTTTAGATTCAATTTTAGGATGACAAGATAAAAGATACAAAGTCCATGTCAACGCATTAGCAGTAGTCTCATGCCCTGCTAAAAATATCGTCATTACTTCATCTCTAATCTGTTTATCAGTCATTCTTGAAATCTCTTTCTCTTGTTCTTTATCCTTCTCGAATAATAATTGTTCATTATTTTCAGTCATTTTTTTATCTGTTGTACCGATAAGAACAGAAAGAATGTCTAATTCGCTTTGATATTTTTGGAAATTCTTTTGCTTACTTATTTGAGTATCATTAGTTTTATTATTATTTATTTTCTTGTTTTCCCTAACAGATATTATTTTACGTTGCAGATCAATTTTACTATAAATTGTATCGTCTAGTTGTTTTAAAGCCTCTTTATATTCCAAGGTTAAGGGTATTGGGAGTCTTTCAATAAACCTTAAAAATGGAAGTCTAAGTTTGTTAATATACTCAATAATTAGTGTAATATGATCACTAATTTTATCGATCTCATTTAATGTTATTGCATTATTTCCAAATAGCAATTTACTAATTATAGAGAGTGTTAATTTGGTCATTTCTTTATGAATATTTACTATCATTCCATCTCCCCAGTTTGCATTTGTGTATTCTATACAATGTTCTGTTATTATATTTCCATAGATCTTTATCCTGTCTTTGGTAAATGCTTGCTGGACCATTCTTCTTTGTTTTGAGTGACTTTCTCCTTCATTTGTGATTAATCCATTGCCAATAACTCGTTTAGCTAACTGCAATCCCGGACTTTTAACAAAATATTGATTATGTTTAACTAGAATATTCTCAATTAGATAAGGATCATTTATGAGATATACATGTAACTTAGGTCCAAATTTGAAATGAGAAATATCGCCGTAACTTTTGGTAATTTCTTTTAATATTGGTAAAGGATTTGATATGAATTTAAAAGCCAAACTGTAAGGAAATATCTCGCGAGGTCCTGGTGGATATACCTGATTTCCATTTTTATTAGAATTTGACTTCACTTTCATGAATTCTATCTATGTTCCAGCATACCACAGTATAATTATTTTTACATTATTTAGTTAACTTTTACGAATTATTCAATTGTGTTGAAAACTTTTGCCCGGCGACATTCAACATTCATATCATAACGAACTTGTATTCATTTAGTCAAAAAAAATGTCAAATACACAGATCTCTAAATCATCTTTGCATTCGCTCAATTCACTTCTCAGTTGTCTTCTTTACCACTAGTTGTATAGGAGGATGATGTTAGAGTATGTAGCAACCATATCTCATCAGTTCGAACCATTCCTCAGAATCTCCTCGGCATTAATGTGCATGTTCGGGTGGATTATTACCATAAATGTTTAATGTCCCTGTACCATTATTATATTGATAAAACAATGCAACCGGTCCAGGATAAACCTTATCGTTTATAGTTATTGGTGTGTATTTGCTAATTCCTTGGTATAATTGACCATTATTTTCTTTTGTAATGTTACTCATACTGAAAACTCGACTTATTTCTTCAATGTTTTGTGAATTATTTTTTTCTATATCAGACATTCTAAATGAGAATGAGGGAAAAATGCTAATATTTGAAATAATCACTTTGTTATTTTCTGAGTTGATTAACGGATGTTGGTCTGTCCTTTGATTTCCATTTTCATTCACTTGTACCCTGACACTTCCGTCTGTAGGATTGTATCGCTCTCCAGTAGAACTATAACCTCCGGGATCCTTGACTGTTTGCATGGTAATAGATAGGTAAGGTTTGGTTGCCGTATTTCCATTAGGAATTTGAGTTGCATGTTCACCCAAAGATATTGTCGAGTTTCGTTGTTGCGAATATGATTTGTGAATAATAGGGATGCCACCATACATCACACAAACAATTGTTAGAAATATTGATACAACACAAATACATAACCAACTATTAAAAGTTCTATCCATTGTTAATATGATGATTACTCAGTAAAATACTTTAAAGGTCATCTATTTATACGATAATTCCAAATACTTTAGAAACCATGGCCGATTATATTAATAAAAGTGGCTTTTAACAAATATTATGTGCGATGCAGTTGAATCTTATTTTTCGATTATGCGTTTGTACATATCCTTTACCTTATTGAATTGACTCATATGAATATCCTCAAGATTTCCATATGACCTGCTTAGAAAAACACACTAACATAGTAGACCAGGACTCCAAGTCAAAACTGCAATGTTAACTTGTGAAGTAAATCTATAATAGTTTTTATGGGCTGGATCATTGTTTTTCACCCACAATGCATATAGCTTCATTATGTAAAACTATTGAACCCATGTTATTTTTGATATATTTTGTTGCTGCTTCTGTGACTGCTTTCCATATCTGTTCTTTGCGATCTAGGGTTTGATCAGCTAACATTACAAGAACCGGAGCGGCTATGTCTTTAGTAAAATTTGTGTATTCTTCAGCAGAATCAAACTCAAAGGTTACATCGATCCGTTCAATATCTATATCTTTGAATCCACAGCTGATAAAAGAATTCTTAAGAATATTTTCATCAGCTAGACTATATGGTCCAGGTGTTCCACTAGTAGTTGGTGATGGAATATTAAGTTCCTTTCTTACAGTATCCATAGCCAACGCAAGTTGAGGAACTTTCTCTGATGTTGCCCAAACACTAGCCGCAAAACGTCCACCATTAACCAGTGATTTATAGATATTAGATAATCCTGAGTCAAGCTCATCTAAAAACATTAATCCTAATCTACATAATGCCGCGTCAAAACTTAATTCGGGTAAGTCGATCGTAGCTGCATCGCCTTCTTTAAAGTCTATTATTCCTTCCAAGTGCTCTGCGGTGGCCCTCTTTCTTGCTATTGACAACATTTGTAATGATATGTCCGTAGCCAACACATGACCACTCGTACCCACGCATTTAGCCACAGTAATGGCGGGTTCTCCTATACCAGTCGCTATATCAAGAACTTTTGAGGCTGGTTTTATTTTTGCCATATTTATTAATCTGTCACTCATTTTATAAGCACCCTTTTCAAATGTCCTATACCACTTTTGCCACCCTGCAGCTACACTTTCCCAATCTTGACGATGATCTCGTCTTAAATGGTCCTCATCCGAACTAGGCATAATACCTTAACTCTATCGTTCACATTATTATTTTTTAACTGTAATGATCCGTAAAATTGAATTCGACCTCGAAAAAATAATAAAAACTACCACTGACCCATCATTGCATAAATTCTAATCCATGATTTGTAAACTATCGAATTACTCGATCTATTATTTAGACGTGTGGATATCCTCATAATTTTTACCAAATACTCTTTGAAATATACAATATTATACCAAATTTGGACTACCTGTATTGTGAATTAATAACAGGCATCTGACTCATCACCATATCAAGATATCGGATATGCACTAAAATCAAATGAGATTAAACAACAGTATCTGATGATGGTTTGAAGTTTTTTGATTTCATAGAAGGAAAAGGCGAAATTGAAACAATCCTCTATTTTTCTTATGAAATATACCGGTTAGATCCTGATTGTGTATTGACAACAGGAGGTGACCAATTTTTTATTCCTGCATTTGTTTAATAAGCCCGGAGAAAACGAAATAGAGTTTCAATTATTGATTTACATAAATCGAGAACAAGTTCGACTTTCAAAAAAACAGGTACCAATTGCTACGGGGATCCAAGAATTTACCAGATAACTATCAGCAAACATCATGCCATTCTAATGTCCCATGAGGATGAGTATACCTTAAACCAAAACCATTTTTTCTCCTTGGTAGAATACCTTTGATGCAAACACATCTTTTATTTACAAAAACAACGTACTGGACCGCTAGTAGAAATATCTCGGATCTGTTGAATTCCACCCCAAATTGTACCCAGATCCACAATAGGAAAATATCTTGTAGGTTATGTTTTATAATGCTTCAAGAAGGGCGTCCTGATACAATGGACTTTCAAAGTCTGAAATATTCAAATCCTTCTCTGATTTACTGAAGCCAGACACAGAACAAACCGTTTTTGAATCATAACCTGAAGCCTATGATAGAGCAGCAGAATTTGATTTTGTTTCAATTTATCCAAATATCATGTTAAAGAAAATCATTCGCTTGACACTATTAACTGTGATTGTTGGGAGTTAGAATCAAATAATAAGGTCTTAGAATTGGAACACATGTATCACACTCCTGAACAAAAAGAACAGGTATAGTGACTCTATCTTAGGGACGATTTTCGAAAGAGGACTGGAATCTAAAAAAGAAAATATATGCAAATTTCTACTTGAATTAATAATAATATACATCACTTTATATACCTATATTCGGTAATAATGATGAATGAGTAGCATTATTAATGTAAATGCTCTGTCTTTAGTTATAGTTTCAATATCATTCATTTTATTTTTAGGTCCAACCTCAATGACCATGAATGTATTAGCTACGACCAATACAGCTAATCAAGGCATAGGCCAATCACAATCTGCAATCCAACTTGGTGTTTGTGTATCGGGGAACGGCACCCTTTTTTCGTGTAATAATTCAAATACACAAAACCAAGCAAATAGTGGAAACAACGCAGCAGCACAACAAGGTGGCAGTGGTAGTGGTGGCAATTCCGCCAACCAAGGCATAGGCCAATCACAAACCTCCAACCAAGGTAGTGGCGTAGCCTCTGGTGGCAACACTGCTGGCTCAGGAAACAACGCAAACACACAAACTCAAAATAATACAGGTAGTAACGCTGTAGGACAACAAGGTGGCAGTGGTAGTGGTGGCAATTCCGCCAACCAAGGCATAGGCCAATCACAAACCTCCAACCAAGGTAGTGGCGTAGTATCTGGTGGCAACACAACTAATTCTGGAAACAACGCAAATAATCAAAGCCAAACTAACACTGGAAACAACGCAGCAGCACAACAAGGTGGCAGTGGTAGTGGTGGCAATTCCGCCAACCAAGGCATAGGCCAATCACAAACCTCCAACCAAGGTAGTGGCGTAGCCTCTGGTGGCAACACTGCTGGCTCAGGAAACAACGCAAACACACAAACTCAAAATAATACAGGTAGTAACGCTGTAGGACAACAAGGTGGCAGTGGTAGTGGTGGCAATTCCGCCAACCAAGGCATAGGCCAATCACAAACCTCCAACCAAGGTAGTGGCGTAGTATCTGGTGGCAACACAACTAATTCTGGAAACAACGCAAATAATCAAAGCCAAACTAACACTGGAAACAACGCAGCAGCACAACAAGGTGGCAGTGGTAGTGGTGGCAATTCCGCCAACCAAGGCATAGGCCAATCACAAACCTCCAACCAAGGTAGTGGCGTAGCCTCTGGTGGCAACACTGCTGGCTCAGGAAACAACGCAAACACACAAACTCAAAATAATACAGGTAGTAACGCTGTAGGACAACAAGGTGGTAGTGGTAGTGGCGGTAACAGTGCCAACCAAGGCATAGGCCAATCACAATCCTCTAACCAAAACGCACAATGTGTTGCTGGTGGAAATACCGCAAATTCATGTAATAATACAAGCACTCAAAACCAAGCAAACAGCGGAAGCAATGCAGCAGCTCAACAAGGTGGTAGTGGCAGTGGCGGTAACAGTGCCAACCAAGGCATAGGCCAATCACAATCCTCTAACCAAAACGCACAATGTGTTGGTGGCGGAAACGTAGCTGATTCATGTAATAACACCAGTACTCAAAACCAAGCAAATAGTGGAAGCAATGCAGTAGGGCAACAAGGTGGTAGTGGCAGTGGCGGTAACAGTGCCAACCAAGGCATAGGCCAATCACAATCCTCTAACCAAAACGCACAATGTGTAGCAGGCGGCTCCTTAAGCAATTCATGCAGCAACAAAAATACTCAAAACCAACAAAACAGCGGAAGCAATGCAGCAGCTCAACAAGGTGGTAGTGGCAGTGGCGGTAACAGTGCCAACCAAGGCATAGGCCAATCACAATCCTCTAACCAAAACGCACAATGTGTGTCCGGTAAAGATGCTATTGTATCTTGTGACAATGAAAACTTTCAAAATCAAGTAAATAGCGGAAGCAATGCATTAGCACAACTAGGTGGCAGTGGTAGTGGTGGCAATTCAGCCAACCAAGGCATAGGCCAATCACAAGCCTCCAACCAAGGTAGTGGCGCAGCATCTGGTGGCGACACAAATAATTCTGCAACCAACGCAAACACGCAAAGTCAAGACAACAGCGGAAGCAATGCAGCTGCACAACAAGGCGGTAACGATGATGACGGTAATGACGGTAATGACGGTAATGACGGTAATGACAGTGATGGCAGTGATGAGGGAGGAAATTCATCTGACTGAGGCATAGGCCAATCACAAACCTCCACCCAAGGTAGTGGCGCAGCATCTGGTGGAGACTCAACTAATTCTGGAAAAAATTTTATGATGCTAGTGACCTATATTCATACATCAATATTTTCAATACCTTTGTTTCTGTAAGGAAAGAATTACCGAAGTTGATTTCGAGATATTTGATAATGTAGCTGCTGGTGTTTCTTTCTGTATATTCCAAATATATAAGTGGTAAACAAGTCTGGACCAGAAGAATTATCCAATGAAGAGTATTAGATACAATAATATCATCATTTTTCTCACAATTTATATATTTTAGATAATCCAGGTGATAGTAATTTCCTCGTACTATCATGACTTTAAAACTCCATCCTTGTAAATACACTGGTGATTTACCAAATCAGTATTGTACTTGGAACAAATCCATCCAATATCCCTGGCATATGGGATTTTATCAACTCAGATACTGCTTACAGGATTTTATAATAATATTCTACAAAAATATCTCTTATGTAACAGTCAATTTTGAATATATTCTTGAATTTTCTGGATTTGAAAGACGGTATTTATCAGAGGTTCTATCAACTTGTGAATATCGCTAGTAACGACTCCAAATTCTCTTTGGATACAAAACCGCAAAAAAAATTACAACTTCACCATTAGAGATCTCTATTCTTACTATTTATTGACTTAGTTTCTTTTGCCATTGGAATTTGGTGACCTCTTGTGATATTTCTTTGGTACTATACCATTGTCACTTTTCTAACGATGTATCTGTTGTAAGTGTGTTAGATATCTTTTCTGAACCTAGGGTATCAGTCAAATAAACATCCGATTTGACTATTTGTATTGTTTTATCTGTAAAAGAAGTTGCAAATTGAATGACGCCTGATTGACCAACTATGTATCCTTTTTGGATAGATGATGTTTTTAAAGGAGTTCCATCAGATAAAGACACTTTCATAGTTCCTTTCATAGGAGTATTTACCAACGATGGGTCGTTTGTTTGATAATCAACAAGGATCTTAAGCTGATTAGAATTACCATTTGTTAGGGGGGCAAACTTTGCGGAGTTGAGTTGGATAGTTATCTTGTCCTGTGAGGTTGGATTATCATTCTGTTGGAGGGCTTGTGCATATGCATCCTTAATAATTCCAAAATTCTCACTTTTTATGGCAACGGATAGCGAAATTATCAATGCAATTGTAATAGTGATGATAGCAATTTTTGAGTTAGTAGTGAATATAGGCCGTTTACAATTTTTGTCTTTGGTATTTATGGTTCTCATTAATACCTTTGATATACATTCTATATTTACAAACATTACATTAAGAGTAATAGTATGTTATATAACTAATAATGCAAATATATAATTAAACATAATTAGAACAAAAAGAGGCTGTCCTTTTTTCTTTCATTTTCTTCTCTTAAAGTATTATGGTTTTAAGATATTTCACAATCAATCAATTGCATTGATTCGTATTTTTATATAATTTCATTCCTAAGATCAGCCACTAATCCTTTGAAAATATCACATCTTGATCAAAATAGTGTAAACTGTAAATGTATAGATATTATGATTGTCAGTAGCACACAGTACTCTATCACCTAAAGTGAAATATTATTTTGCTGGATCTAATGAGATAAAAGTCTCTAACACCAAATTGGGAGATACATTTTTATCTGACTTCATCAACTAAGGCTCTAGTATTTTCTATCTAAATTATGAGGTAAATATTTCGATAATCTGAGAAATCTTCGAAAATAGCTATTTCAGATCGATTATCGTTTTAAACTCATATCCTGTCCTGAATTAAATTCAATTAGAAAATTAGAAAACATAAAAAATTAAGAAGATACCTATTTCTTTATAACCTTCGACTAATACCTTTTTTATTGAATCAAAACAATAAGATTATTTATTAGAATAAATTACTCGTCATTTAGTATAGAGAAGTATCACAGTATCAAGTGTCTAAACTGTGATATTGGTAATTTCACTTATACATTGTAATTACTATGAGTAACATAACAAAAAACTATAAGGTTGGACTTTTTGCAATGTTTATCGCAGCTGCTTTAATCGGATCAGTAGTAGCTTTTGGAGATAACATGGCTTATGCAGGCGGAAAACACAAAAAATCTAATGACGCAGAACAAGCAATTGAACAAGACCAAGAGAATGAACAGAATGCACAATGTGTATCTGGAGAATTTACAATAGCTGGATGCAACAACTTAGGCTTCATGTTCCAAACAAACGAAGGTAACTTAGCCTTAGCTCAAAGATAAACCTCTTTTTTTTAATATTTATTAAAATACCTTCTAAAATATAACACCTTAAAATTAGTAAACCTCCGTGCCCTATGTCTATTAAGAACATTAGAATTACAATACCTTCAAAATACAAGTGTTACGGTCTGCATTTGTAATTTTCAGATCCGTCCGTTATGTAAAACATTATTTATCTATGAGACTTTTCTCCTAAAAGAGAAATGTATATTATTTTTGAATCTATGGACTTGCATATACCGAATTCCTTTATATCTACTAATATAGAATATTTCTAGAAATATTGAGATTAAATGCCGTTAAATCAAGGATATCGCGAGAAATATGAATTAATCTTAATGAAAAACTATGGAACGCCTCAGGAGAGTGCGTCGGTCTTGTTATCGAATCACGATTGAAGATTATTAGATATAGCCTTTCATTTTCAACAATGTCAACAAAAATTGGTTTGGTGAAATATATGGCGATTAAATTCGGTCAAATTTGTTTTACATACCGCCGATTCAGGCGTCGAATTTGATAACGATATTAATTGAGGTACTATAGAAAACCAGAGGTGGAATTATCTGATTTGATATTATCTTCCAATGTATCTTTCTTATTACCAAAGACCTAATTTGTTAGTAAATACTAATTATCATAATTAAGCAAGAGATCTAATCAATTTTTACGATCTCCAGCAAGTTCAGAATTTGGATAGAGCTGTTTGTAAAAATGTATAACAATAATGGAGCAAGAGCTTAGAATACTAACGGCCTTATTAACATTAACATGTACTACGTAGTTTCTTAATATACTATTAATCAAAAGAAGATATATGAATCCTATTACTAAATTAAATGAAAATAACCATATTACAAATATCAATACCAATGATGATTATGTCAATCCTCAATTAATGGAAACCTATATTGATGTCTTTGCTTCTTCAATCGAATTCTATTCTAAGGTAAACAGAGCGTTTATTGACGCCTTCTCTGTACCATTAACTGATGCGAGAGAAGATCTAAAAGAAATAAAAAAGGAGGCCGTAGCTGGTAAGGACTTCATGTTTAATAGCTATGATAAACAACAAGAAATCTACGATAACTCTGAAAAAATAATACTTTCTAAAATACGTAATAAATTTGATACAAACTTTAGAGATAAAACATTTGTGGCATCTCTTTCAGAATTGATTAAAAGCTATTGCGACCTTGCAAAAATTACAGGTGCAGGATTGATATATCAATATATGTCCAATGTAAACTCCTTTTGGAATACTGAATTTATCGAACCTTTGAGAGACGTAATATATAGAACCCCATCTCACAAGATCCACTCTGAAAACAAATATTCTCTGTTTCATTATGATTTGCCTCAAGAAAATAGTGATAGGCTAAAAAACAATGAAGATAAGGTTGTTAAAAAAGAGATATCAGGTACAAAACCAACATCTGGTGGATATGCTACACCTGTTTCTACACCACTACTGATTATCTATGCCTTTATTAATAGAAATTACATACTCGACCTTCTTCCCACTTCGAGTATCGTTAGAAATTTTCAAAAACAAGGTTTTGATGTCTTTACAACAGATTGGGGGACTCCAAGTGCATATGATAAGGAATTAACTGTGGGACATTATGTAAACCATTATCTCATCGATGCAATAGATCACATATTAGAGCATTCAAATTCTGAAAAGGTTTCATTATTGGGTTATTGTTGGGGAGGTGACCTGGCTCTTATGCTAACAGCACTTTATCCTGAAAAAATAAAGAACATAGTGACTTTTGCAACACCGGGTGATTTTAGCATTGATAATAATCTTTTAAGTTTGTGGACAAAAAGCATAAACGCAGATTCTATTGTAGATACTTTCGGTAATACGCCTAGTGGATTTATTAACAGTTCATTCTTGCTCAGAAGTCCGATAGATTTTTTGCACAAATATCCTCACTTTTTCTTTGAGGGAAAACCTAAAGACATAGATTCTATAATCCAATTCTTTGCAACAGAGACTTGGCTGTATGATAGTCCTCCTATAGTAGGTGAAATATACAAACAATTTGTAAATGACTGTTATAAAAAAAATCTGTTAATAAAAAATGAAATGATAATAGGGGAAAATGATAAGATTGATTTGAGTAAAATTAAACAACCTTTCTTAAATGTAATAGCAAAGAGGGATGATTTGGTTGATCCTGCATCAAGTAGGGCGATAAATAATGCGATCGGAAGTTTAGACAAATCGACTATAGAATTCAATTCAGGTCATGTTGGTGCTTGTATAAGTTCTAGGGCACATGAACAGTTATGGCCCAAGGTAGGCGACTGGTTAAAGAGCAGATAATGGCAAATAAGTACCATTCTCTTGGTTCTTGGATTAATCCCATTTATCCTTCTTGACCGACTGGCCTTCCAAAGACTGTTCGTTAGTTAGACGTGGAGAGATACTTTTCTCACACGATTTTCTTTACATTTACGGTTAGTCAAATGCTTAAGTGGATAAATCCCATTTGTAATATTTGCTATTCTGTGTAAGATGTATATCATACAGTCATACAAAGATTGATATGACATTTTTGTTGTAATGATGAATTATGATATGACTTAACTATCTGTAAACCGAAAGTATTGGCTGGATTTCTAAATGATAACTAGAAAAAAAATAGAACTATTATTCCAAGTTTATTTGATACAATATTTTTTCAGGATGTGGAGTTGGTCTCAATTGTGGTTATTAGCGATACATGTCTGAATTTTCGTTAGCCACATAGATTGCAATTCAGTAGGATATTTCAGCCTAATTTAGTAGTTATTGCCATTCCTTTTCAGAGCATAATTACTTGTTGTACAAATAAGTCAAAAAGCAATTTTATATATTATCATTCATTGTTATTGATATGCAATCTATAATATTATTTATTATAATACTATTTAGTGCAAGTATATTATTACAAAATGACAAAGAAGTATTCAGTGAACCATACCAAAATGTAAATGAAACTGCAAATCACGATTTCAATACGGTAGTAACGAACTCTTTGAATTTATCTGCACCAGTATATCAAGCATACTCAGGAATCTTCCTAGGAACTAAAAATTTATCATCCAGCTCACCTATAATAAGCGAAGATTATGCTATCGAAAAAGCAGTTTTGAAAAACGTAGGCAATGTAACCAATAATATGACCTTCATAAATACTCATTTATCAGATGGTACAATTCAGAGCGCAGCCAAAGGAGTGATTACATCTGAAGACGGACAAAGCATTAGTTGGATTTCTTCAGATATTGGAATGATTAATGACCAAGGCGAATTGTTTCATGGAATTGTCCAATTTGATAGTACAAATAGTTCAAGTTTCTCATTTCTAAATAATGCTACAGGTATAGACAAACAGACTCCAGAGATTAAAAGGACAATTTGGTTAATTGAAAAGTAGATGGAATGGTGTGGATGGTAAACATAGTAGTAAATAAGTTAGTTGACAAGGCGTCTAGACACACGGATATCCTATGATCATATTTGTCGGCATGACATCTTTTTTTCTTATACTCTATGATTCTGATAGTTTTCCTTGCAATCTTTTAGTTCTTTTCTAATTCTTTGTCTCTGTTTCTAAAATTTGATCAATCTGCAATATGCATAGGCAGTAGTTGTCGTCATAATAACAAAGTCTTGATTAGTAATATTTCATTATATTGGTTGATAATTGGCATAATCTCAATTACAATTGCTCTCGTCTTAATTGTTTATAAACCAAAAAAGAATGTAAGAACAGTTATTATCAACTTTATAAATACTGAATTGGCTATCCCTCGACTGAAAAAATTATACATATAGTGGAGATAAAATAGCGAACTTAAGGATCGATGATTATGTTAAAAGTAGTCTTGAAATTAAAGATATTAACTAAAAATGAATTGGGGAACCGAAATCTATACATCAGCATTAGTAAATTCAGTTATTTTTGAGTATGTTGTTACAGGAGAATATTGAAGTCCTTAATTGGCTGTATGTGTTTATTCTCCCTTGGAATGATTATTTGTTCGAAGGCTGAGGGATCCATATATTATGGGGTGACAAAATTATGTCAAATTTGTATTACATACCATCGAACCCGTAATTTTTTAGCAGTGCTAGGAGGCCCATATCTAAAAATATATTAACATGTTCCAAAATCCCGAACCAAAAAAAAACAAGAGCTCATTTGGCAGAGAATATTAATAATTATTTTGTAGAATCATTCGCATTGTCTAATTGCCGAGAGGTTTTTATGATATCATCTCCAGATAGGTAAACAATTCAAAATACATTACAAGGTATGCATAAAGTATCTGGGAACTGCCTTTTCTTGCTATTTCATGATCATAACAATGGTTTCAAAAGTTGAATAACTGGATAATAAAATTCCGATTTGTTTAAATATATGTTTCAAGAAATTTCCAACGCATCACATTAATGTCCAGCATTCCTCTCACTAGTGCGATAACTCTAGTATTCATATCTCTTATTCTAAGTAGTATTGTACCTGTTTATTCGATTGATACACATACCAAGCATGGTGCACACATGTCGATGCAGAACCAACAGAATGCTGACATAGAAGAGTATGGTGTGTCAGTCAATAATTCATCTAAATCATATGCAGAACAAATTATGACGTCATGCCACGATGATGACGATCATTGTGCTATGATAGCCCTAGACGAGTTCAATAAAACAGTAGGCCGTCAATTGGTTTTAGGAACTTTTTCAGATCTTATTCGGCTTTATGATGAAAACAATTATTCTTGTCATCATGAAGGTCATCACCTTGGAATGTGGTTGTATGATTATACAAGAAATTTAAAAGAGGCCCTCAATTATGCTACAATACTCTGTGGAGGTTCAGTTTACCATGGAATCTTTCAAAGCTATTTTGGGGGAGAACAATTTGTTCACAATGTAGATAGAAATCAGATTATGATTACACATCTTTGTCCTATCGGTCAAGAAAACGTCACTTGGTTACACGAACGGGACTGTATCCATGGAATAGGACATGGTTTATTGAAATTGTACAATTACAATACTACATCTGCAGTTGATCGTTGTAATGAGTTTATGCCACTATGGGCACAGAGTGCATGCTCAAGAGGCGTATTTATGGAGAACACTGATTACTTCGTAGAAACAGGAAAAGGTGATTTTGACAAAAATGACATTTATTACCCTTGTAACAGGACCTTTGAAAAATTTGCACCTCAGTGCTATTACTATTACCCGGAGTATGATTTGGAAAGAAAAAATCTCACCCTCGGATACAATCTCACAGATGCATTTGCTCAATGCGATAATATATCTCCAGACAAATTTGTCAAATATTGTTATCAAGGCATTGGCAGGATGTTAGCACCATTTGCTTATACAGATCCAGAACCTTCAATTGTGGCTTGTTATGTTGGAAATCAGACAACCTATCATAATGATTGTTTGACGGGGACGCTGAAAACAATCCTGAAGGGAGATGCAACAACAGAAGTCGGGGTCAAGTTCTGCAGTCTTTCAAAACTAGATTTTAAGGCGGCATGCTACGAAATAGTAGGAGTCTGGATTAAAACGTTCCTCTACCCTAACAAACAAGAATTAGAAAGCGAATGTACGAATGCGCCTGATGTTGATTATGTTATCAATTGCATAAATGCAAATTCCGAGATTAGCGTAGATGTTCCTATGTTTGAACCAGTCTAATTAGTGGGAAGTGGTGATGTAGGCGGCTAGTGCCCGAAATAACCACAAACCATGGAACTGATCTAAACTTTTAACATTAGGTAATATTTTTTCCTATTTTTCCTTCTTCCCATTAGGTGGTAAAAATTGGAGAACATTTAATCTGAACCTCTATGTTCCTTCACAATTTTTTAAATACATCAGAATTTTTTATTGATAAATGCCAAAACTTAAGGCTTATCGTTTTCATGTCTTCTTTATGAGAGCGACTGGAATCATGACCACTATCAATACAAGTAATGATGAAAGTGTGACCTGATTTGATAGAGGAGTAATTGATGGAGAAGACCACCCCTTACTCAAAGAACTTAAAATAATTGTGGTGATAACAATTACTAAGGATCTATTGAATGATCAGGTCAAGTAAAAGGATCAGTAGGATTCATGTGAAAATGCTACAGATGGTTAAATGCCTTTGTAGATTAATAGATTTAGTAGAAGAGATTAAAGCATATCAAATTGATATGCAATAGAGATCCACTATTTGTTATTTATAGACCATGGATACTTGTAAGAATAGTTAAAATTGATGTTTATGACAAAACTCGAGTTTGCTAATCAAAAATGCAAATGGTAGTATTTAATTTGATGTTTTGAGTAATTTTTATACACTTCAAATATACTTCAAATATTTTAGACTATAATTATTCCTTGATGCAAATTTGACTTGATACCTTTATCAGGATAAGATTGTGATTGATCAAACCTAATTCGCAAGGGACTTAGTCCCACCAAAATAACTACTCATTTTAGTAACTATTATTGTCAAACCAAAGATAAAAGTCATAAACCAGTGACACGTAATAAATCAAAAAATTTACGATATTTAAATAAATAATCCAATATCTATACGATCTTCTTTTGATATATGAAAGTTGAATACACTGAATATTATTTTATCCGCTTTATCCCCTTATCGATCCTAAAGTAAATCCCTTTATCATTTGTCTTTGGAACGCCACGATGAGAATAATCACAGGCAAAAGCGCTACAGTGATCCCTGCAGCCAAATATCCCCATTCGATCCGATACAAAGAGATGAACTGATATAGTGCCACCTGAAATAGAGTGGAATTCGGAGAATTTGCGAGTACGATCGGAAGAACAAATTCGTTCCAAGAAAAAATAAAAGAAAATATCGATGCAACTGCAAAGCCGGGCATAGATAGTGGAATTGTAATTCTTCTCAATACCCCTATCTTTGAACATCCATCGATTAATGCAGATTCTTCTAATTCTTTTGGTATAGTTTCAAAATAGTTTTTCAATAATATCACGTTTAATGGAATAATGAGTATTTGAAAGGTTAGAATCAGAGAAACAAGGGAATTTAGTAGTCCTAGATTTGCAAGAATACTATATAGAGGTATTATGTTTATTACAACAGGTATCATAAATAAGCCCAGTATTAGAGAAAACAAGATCCTTTTAGCTTTAAACTCAAATCGAGCCAAAGCGTACCCTGCTAAAGCACATATAGTAACATTCAGAATCATACTTCCAAAACTAACAATTAAACTATTGTATAGGCTTTTTACAATAGTAGAATTTGTAAATACAAAAACATAATTTTCAAATGTAACATGTTCAGGAATCAATTTCGGGGGAAAACTCATAGTTTCATCATTTGGTTTTAATGATGTAGTGAAAACCCAAATCAAAGGAAATAAGGTGAGTCCTATGAATATAAATATCGCAATATAAACGAAGGATTTTTCAATCTTTTCAATCCTATTACTAGAAAGTATACCCAAGTTTATACTATCCCCTCCGTTTTAAAGCGATGATATAGATAAAAGCAACTACTATGTTGATAGATAGCAATATTATTCCTGATGCCGAACCCTTAGACAAAAGTCCAAATTCAAAAGCCTGTCTATACATGTAAAGCGATGCGGGAGTACTAGCGAATAATGGATTACCTCCAGTCATTATTAAGGGTATTTCAAAAAAATTTATCGACCAGATAGTGATCAATATGATGTCAATTATTATAAATGATTTTATCATGGGAAGCGTTAGATAGAAATACGACTTGATTTTAGAGGCCCCATCCACCTTGGCAGATTCATAAATGGATGGATTTATAGATAATAATCCTGCAGTGAGGAATAAAATAGTAAATGGTGTTCCATACCAGACATTTGCTATGATAATTGACCATACAACTATGTTAGGATCTGATAGCCATGCTATAGACGAAAATCCCAGATATTCTAGAATGTAGTTTATAATTCCAAAACTGTTGTCAAAAATAAATTTAAATGAAAAAGCAGCAATCAATCCAGATGTAATCCAGGGGATCATAATTAATGCGATCAAAATTTGTTTTCCCTTGATATTTTGATTTAATAGCGATGAAATAAGTAGACCTATCAAAAACTGAAATGCTACAGATCCTCCGACAAATATTATTGAAATTTTAATTGAAGTATGAAAATTTGGATCATTTAAAACTTGTATAAAATTATCAAACCCTACAAATTCCCATTCTTTTAAAATTGTTGTTATTGAGACTCCATGTGTGGAGATATAAATATTCCAAACGAATGGAAACAATAGAAATACACACAAAATTGAAATGGCAGGTAAGAGATAAAGGTAGGGCTCATATTTTGCTATAGAATGCATTTGAATGAAAAATAATGTATGGATTTAGAATTTGTTACCAGCCTAGAATTTCAGCGGTCTTTTTGGCAGCATCATCCAGTGCTTGTTTAGGTGCTTTTATGTTGTAAAAAACTTCATCGATAGCCTGTTTTATGTTCTCAGCTATTTGAGGATATTCTGGGATGTTTGGCCTACTATGACCCTCCGGAATCATAGATATAAGTTCAGAGTAATAGGGGATAGTACTATTTAGTTGGGATGAATAGTTACCCTCGCCGATTGGTTTTTGAGTTGGAAGATACCCTTCTTGTTGTAACATGGGGGTTAAAATCTCAGGATCCACCATTAGTGTCAACAACTCCCATACCAAATCCTTGTTAGGAGATGTCTGCGGAATACTTAATATCCACCCACCCATCATTGTGGTGGTATTAACGTTTGAAGATGGGGTTGGGAACAACGGAAGCATTCCAATCCTTTCATCCAGTGAGTTCCATTCACTTTTAGGAAAAGTACCTAACAACCATGATCCTTCTAGCATAACTGCAAATTTTTTATCCGCAAATTCCTGTCCCCAAAAGTGATTAGGTTGAGGCGAAATACCTGCGTCTACTTGTTGCTTTAAGAATTCCAATGCCTTTACACCCTCCGAGCTGTTGAATGCGGGATACCAGTATGATCCCTTAACAGGATGATTGTCTCTTTGTTCAAGAATTTGACCGCCTAGCATCCATAAATACGGATACCACATATCAGGAGAATGAGCGGCTCCCACAAGATGTACCCCCTGGATTCCACGGTCTTTTAATAAATCATTTAACTTCTTGGCGGATTCGATATATCCACTCCATGTAGTCAAATTCTCTGGGTTAATCCCTGCTTCTTGGAGAAGATCTTTCCAATACCACATCGCTCGAACATCAGTCCAAGACCAAATACCATAGGTTTTATTTTCATATTTTCCTCCTTCCCAATTGGTTGGATACCATTCATTTGCTCTTCCCCAATCATTTACTTTATCGGTAATATCGGTAAGAAAACCACCCTCTGCAAATTCTCCAAGCCAAATTTGATCAACAGATATCAAATCTAAAGGAGTTTGTCCTGCCATAGAGGTCAAGATCTGTGTTCTGGTTGCGTCATATGGCAATACGCGATAGTCAATTTGAATGTCTAATTCTGGATGATTTTGTCTTAATTTGTCTAGTGCCTTTTCAAATAAAATATCCCATCTTTCTTTAGGTTCTGCTACAATCGCAGTGAGTGTAATTTGTTTTTGCTGCTGTTGCTGCTGCTGTCCATATACCGCCCCGTAATCATTTTGTAGAAAAAAAGTTACAAAGACTAATAAAACTAGTATAGAAAATGATTGCACATATAATTTCATTAGCCTTATAAGTACATCAACTTTTTTAAGTATTACTCAATCGGTAAAATTTCATCAATTCAATCTTAAAGTTTTGAAGTCGCATCTACAGTATTTCTAAAAGTCGGTTTATATTATAGGCAGAAAAACACATTTTGATAAGTATCACTCTATTCTTTTTCCTTCATCGTCAAAAAAATGCATCTTTGAATACTCAATTCCTATTTCTATTTTTTCGCCCACATAAAAAGGATTTAAAATATTATTTGTAGTAACAAGTAAATTATCCGATCCAACTTTTACTTCGATTGTTGTGTCATCACCAAGCATTTCAATAAAGACTACAATTCCATCCAACCTGATTCCTGTTGAAATGTCAGTTTCCTTAAGGATATTTACATCTCTTGGTCTTATCCCAACAATGAATTTTGGAGTTAGTTTTTTCTCAAGTAATATTTTATCAACTGGCTGAATAACAATTGGCTGTGAGAATAAGAATAGGGATTTATCTCTAATAGATCCATTGATCAAATTCATTTGCGGATTACCAATAAATTGTCCAACAAATGTGTTCGTAGGTTGATGATAGACTTCAGTAGGAGTTCCAATCTGCTGTATATTACCATTTTTCATGATCGCTATCCTATCTGCCATACTCATGGCTTCAACTTGATCATGAGTTATATACAAAGTAGTTATTCCAATTTTCTTTTGCAGTTTCTTTATTTCGGTTCTCATATGTGTTCGAAGCTTTGCGTCCAAATTGCTTAGTGGTTCATCCATGAGAAATAATTTGGGTTCTCTTACCAAAGCTCTACCTAGTGCTACTCTTTGCATTTGTCCACCGCTCAATTCCTTTGGTTTTCTTTCAAGAAGATCCTTTATTCCTAATAACTCCGCCATTTGGATGACCTTTTCTTGTATATAAGATTTAGATTTCTTTCTCATTTTTAGTGGAAATGCGATGTTATCATGGATCGACATATGTGGGTAGAGTGCATAGTTTTGAAAAACCATTGCTACGTCTCTATCCTTGGGAGATAATTCGTTTACCTTTCTATTTCCCAAATAAATTTGTCCATTTGTGGGGGTTATTAATCCTGCTATGCACCTAATAGCGGTAGTCTTTCCACATCCTGATGGTCCCAACAATACCATCAATTCGCCCGACTTTATATCGATATTAAATTTATCCAAAGCTGTCGTCTCTCCGTATTTTTTTGTGAGGTTTTCTATTTTGAGATCGACCATGTCTTATCTATCCTGGTGTATATCATAATTTACCCTACATAAAGAATTACATGAGAAAAAAATTGAGAGAAAAAGGGAATTGATTTGTATGTATGTTAATCTTATGAGAAATAAATAAAAGAAAAATACAGGTGATAGTTAAATTTGATTTGCTATTTTTGTTAATAGTATATCAAATTTAGTTATTGGCTTGAGCCATTAACTACGTCTTGAATCCCTTCTAACACATTTCCAGTAGCATTCGAGAGGGCTTCACCAGTTTCATTCACAGCATTTCCTAACCCTTTAGTTACATTGCCTGCAGCTTCACCAGTTTCATTAGCTGCACCCTGTGCGTATTCTCCAGTTTGATTAGCACCCAGTGCCATTTTGAGCAAAGGCGTTGACCCCTACAGTTCCCACTAAAAGAGTTAGAGCACCAATTATAGTGAACAATATACTACTATTCATTTAATTAAAACTGACAGACATTCCATTTAAGCTTTTCATATTTAGAATGCACATTTGAGATAGAAATTAATTTATCAACTATATTTTAGCTGAATCTTTTTAACCGTCTATCATGTTTAATTTACCCTGTAGATAATAATTTTCTATAGATTAGACTATCATATTTTTATGAATTTCGTTATGACATTTTGGACTAGTAATATATCTATTACTAAACCCACCCGGCCCGCTTTATATTTACTATTTAGATATCAAGATAGAAGGATAAGTAAATTTCTAAATAACATCTAAAAATGTTTGTACCACTTTAGTAAACTTTTCCGGATACTGATACATCCAGCCGTGTCCTGCATCCTTAACTTGTATAAGCGATACCAAAGGGATTTTTTCAATCATTGATAATGCGGCTTTAGGTGTAGTAATTATGTCCTCTGTACCCATCAAAACCAGAGTTGGTTGGATAATCACTGAAGGAGAATTGTATATTCCATTCCATCCAACGATCGCTTGTGCTTGTTTTTGTGTAGTTTCATTAGATACCGTGCTCTTGAGAAGTGGAAAATGATTAATGTAATCAGGATTATCGAGAAGCCAAGACGAAGGGAAAAAAAACGAAAGTATTTGTCTGGCTTGTTCTTCAGGAGTTCCAGAAACTCCACCCAATGTTTGCATTAGTTCTGCACTTGAAGGAATTGCTTTGTTCCCACCAGGCCCTGAACCATATAGAATAAGACTACTTACTTTATCCGGATAATGCAGTGCCAATTCCGCTGCTATATATGAACCCATTGACCATCCGATAACATGTGCTTTCTCTATATTAAGTGAATTTAGCAAATCTGCAGCATCCTTGGCAAGCTGGTTAATAGAATAATCTTTAGTTCCAGTTGAAGAGTTACCTGTACCCCTATTATTATAGATTATAACGCTACGATTAGACTGAGTAAGCTCGTTCAGTATTCTAGGTGGCCACATATCCATAGTTATCCGTAGTCCTGCAATGAAAAGGAGTGGTGCGGTATCATTACCGCCTCCACCAATATTTTTTTTCTCAAGAATTCGATATTCTATTTCTATATCATCTACTGTGGCCTTTTGTATTGGAAAACTGTCTACTATTTGCCTTGCTTGAGATTCATTAGACATGCCTTAGTTCTCCAAATATTGTATATACTGTCAGAAAATTCATAAATAATATAGAAAACAACACAAATTTAAGTGAAAATAATATATTCTTGTTAGTTTTATAAATTATTTGATTCAATGATTAAGTATACAGAATTGAGTATAAGAATATTACGGGGTTGATATTAGATCCATTCTAAATGAGATCAACAGGTGCCTTTTTGTTAAAGTAATCTTCTTCCTTTAATTTGAAGAGATTTGAAAAGTATTGTTCAGTGGTTTACTTTTTTTAGGAATTAACAATGAGTTAAGGAATTTGGATTTATAATATACCTATTACTATACTTACCATGCTCGTTGTAATTTTGCTGAACTAACGATACTACCATATGACATTTTCAAAACCCTATCTATATCTTAACGAATTTTTAAGATTTTAGATGTTTTTCATGTCTATATTTTTTTGTGTGCTGTGTCATAGAAAAAAACTCTTTAATAACATTCTATCGAATAACAACCACCTGAATTTTATAAATCCGGCTACCTTTTGACTCCCAAAGAAAGTGTTTGTTAACTAACATAAGCGAAAAGGAAATAAATATTTTTCTAAAACGAATCTATGGTTGGAAGAATTTCATAAATAACAGCCCTGAGCGAACATTGTTGGGGTACAAGTAGACAAGTCAAGTTTAGATTATATTATGAACCCCCAAATATTTGCATCCTTTTAATAGATTATATTCAAATCCTTCTGACCCCTTAAACCAAGTCATATTTGTACTAGCCTCTACCACAATGGACTTTCCCTAGCACTCATCACGAATCACACATCCATTTAACCAAATCATCAAACTCAAACTTTAATGAAAATATTAGCTCTTCTGTACCTCATGGGATCAAATAATTCTTGATCATATATAACAACAGAAGTAAGGAGGTATGTTATTGTCCACTAAATTAACTACTACGATATCAAATATCGACATAAAAGTCAAGTATCGAATTAACTACCAGATAGTAAAGGAATTACTTTCTTAGAGTTCCCATATATAACGGAAAATGCATCAGGATTGGACATCAGTAACAGGACTTCCTACGATGAAATAAGAAAACTACAAGAGGAATTTTCAAAAAGGGTTATAGCTAGAGATGATTTTGATAGTAACATCGAATTTATTTGCGGAGTAGATGTATCTTACAGGAAAAAAACCGCATACTGTTCGACGGTAATAATGAATAAAGAAAAGTTTGAAATTAGAGAGACAGCCAGTAGCAAAAGCGAGATAAAGAATCCATACATTCCAGGCTTATTTATTTTAAGGGAATCTGCACCTATTCTTCAAACTTTGAAATTGATCACAACCCCTTTTCAACTATTGCTAGTGGATGGTCATGGGATACTTCATCCTAGAAGATGTGGGTTAGCATGTTATATTGGCATAGTTACAAACACGCCAACAATAGGTGTCGCAAAAAGTTTGTTATGTGGCTGTGTCCAACCTGATAACTTTGTAAATCATAAAGGTGAAATTCTTGGATACGCATTAAAGTCTAAAAACAACTCAAATAAAATTGCATACATCAGTGTTGGGCATAAGATCAGTTTACCAACGTCAATACAACTAGTTAAATCAATAACAAAAATAAATCATCATATTCCAGAACCGCTTAGAGTTGCTGATATGTTATCAAAAGAACAAGATTGCAAATAATATTACCCCTTCCAAACGGATTGGGCGAATTTATAAGGTGTTGTCAAATTAAAAAAAGCAATAAAATAATATACAGAGGTAACTGCGGTCTTGAGATATAATTAAACATGAAGAGATGTGTAGTGCAAGCTAATCAACTGCTGATACTTTCATCTTTCTCATCAGAAATAAATAATAAATTAAGTAATAGATTCCATCTACCAAATGAATTCGAATCCCAGCGGTCGACCTTAACAAACCTATGATTATGCAATAGTTGAAACAATAATTAAAAATTTGTTAGATAAATTACTAGTCATCTACTCATAATCACAATCATAACATGCATCCCTTTCCAAGTTTATAAAAGGAGTTTCAATATGACTTCCTTGAGTATTATAAAATGATTGGCAACTTTCTGCAATGGAATCAAATCCCACAGAATTCAGAATCAGTTAAACGTTGCCATTCAATTCTTTCAAAGAATTTCCATAAGAGGCATTTCATCTTATTAGATACTAAATTGCATTTCCTTGTTCAATCAATTTTAGATAGGATTGAGAGAAAAGATTCCAGAATTAGTTTGAAATTTATGTGATGATCTCTATTGTTAGCACTCTATCAATCTTGTTTCTATGAAAGTACTACTCAACTAACAGGGATCTAATCAATAGAGTTATTTACATTCTTGTAAATGGGATAAACTGACCGTTCGAGAGAATATATAAACGCTTTTCGTACTGGGCCGCAGCAGTCTCCTGAAAATAACATATAGTCGCTGTCCAGTTGCCCCAATTCAGTTAGTTTTCTCGACCCACTTGGATCTCCATTCAGGCGGTTCGAATGGGTCTCCAAAGTAGAGTGTTTCATGTGCTATTTTTTCATCTATGAACTCCATGATGCAAGCTACATTAACTGGACGTCCATCATAAGTAATAATATATTCAGTTACCCAAAGAGATCCTTCTCCACGTGTCCGCAGGATCTTAAATCCAAGTTTAGCGGGGTAGTGTTTCCTGAGTTCGTATAGGTTTCTTTTACCAAGTATTCGTTCACCGGACTGAGGGAATTCAACAATGACGTCGTCACGATAAATCTCGTGTGACTTGTCTATATCTACACCCGTGAACTCCCAATGGCGATCCAGTGCATTGCGTATTTCTAGATTGCCCAATTTACTCTTAAACTATATCAAAACCCTGGATTATTAGGTTTCTCATCGATTCCAAACTATGATGAAGAATGGGAAAGGCAACCTAGAGTTGGAAGCAACGGGCATTCAGTTCTGTCTTTGATGTACTGGATCCTTATATGCAAGCATTGTTTAAAAATTATCGAACCCGTGTGGATACCCACATGATTATACATCCACCGAATCTGTACTTACTCTATTATGCTCCTATTCCGTTTTATAGATGACCTGATAATCATTATCATAATTACATATCATCATGTTTTTGATACGGGAATTCTCATAGTCCTGATCGTCAAATCCAGATGAATATATATCCAAACCACTGGTAACAGATTTCAAACCAGTTCGTCCATCCTGGTGATACGTTCTATTTTTACGATAAAATTAAATTAAATTAAATTGGTGTTGCTCTACACCGTCAAAAAATTACATCACGTAAACTTAATTAAAACTATAATCTGATTCATCATATTTAGATACATATCCACAACTAGGGCAACTTTCAAGATTTGAGAAATGTCTATGGAAATGATGCTCTTCCAACCGATATATGTTCGAAATATGGTTAAAATCACACTGTTTACATTTTATCCTAAGCGTCATATGGGGGATATGGGAAGGCATAGTACTTTAGTCTTTTTTATTTGAAGATTTTTAAAAATTGTCTTTCGAGGTTTTCTGATTTAAAATTTAGATAATCACATCATATACTCATTTGAAATTAATTATTATTTTGGAGCTTGACAGGCGTGGCACCTGTTTGAGTCTAAATTAATAAAATCTATTGAGATTATAGAAATCGACTAGTTCATAATGAGTACCTCATAGATCTGTAAATATTCCTACCGAAAACGTTCTTGATCTGGATTTTTGTTTGTTTCTCTTAAATATAATGGATTAGATGACAACAGATGAAGAGTCTGCAAGTTTGATTTTCCATGATTGTTAATTACATGGTTAGGTTTTTAGCTTCAAGGTTTCCTTTCTTTCGTTCATTTCTTAACGCATGTTTTATTATCCATTGAGTATCAGTATTCTGAGACTCTGACCATTTTTTTAATACCTCAATTCCAATATCGTAGTTATCTTTTAGAATATCATTAAGGTTATTCGCTACCGATTTTTTAACAAATAATGATTCGTCCTCTTTTAGATTCTCGAGTATGGGTAGGATTGGTTTAGGATCTAAGATAAATTGGTCTAGCTTTTTTGCCCAGGGAAGTCTTGGTCTAATACCTTCAGAAGATAACCTTCTTACATGAACGTTTTTAGTTTGCGACCATTTTAGCATTAAAGATGTCATTTTTTTTGGATATTTTACAAGAAAAGGGCGTACTGCATATTCTCCAGTATTTCGTTGTGTTATCTGATAGATTGCATCGGTTGATGTCTCAAAATCATCAACACCATACTTTTCTACAAGAACTGCTATTGGCATGATCCAGTAACCATCTCTAAACATTCCAGTCTCATTTTGATTCGGGGGCCCAAGAATACTCATCATTATATTGATAGCTTCTTTGTAATCTCGGGGAAGAAATTCATGTAATGTGTCGGCAATTACCTCGACACGACCCTTTAGTTCCAAATTTGTGATTTTCTTATCCACTATATCGATAAACTTTTGTTTTTGAAATTCTGGATATGTTTTGTAAACTTTATCCGCAAGAAGTTTTGCAAGGTCTCTACCATAATAAGATTTTAATTTAGTATATTCTGTCATTTCCTTTCATTTCGCCTTTCTAGTTGAATTCCAATTTTCCATTACCTATAACGTAGGATTATGAGTATAGTGTTTTATTCCTTTAATTTTTTATTCTAATGATAAATTACTTGAGTATGTTATGTTTTTTCTATCCTTAATTTTTTTAGCATTAGCAAAGGTTAAGACTACTCTATAGTATCCGCATACAAAATCGTACCGTAAATTGAAAGTACAAATTGTTTATTTAGTCTGCTTCTGAGCAAGCATGATGTTAAGGAAATCAACCTCACTTCTAACCTGTCTTCTAATATCAATAGCATTAGAAGCTGCTAGACTTCACAGGGTGCCTTTGGTCCAGGTCGCTAGATCAACAGACTCGTCCTCTGAGTGTTGGAATTTCGGCGGAATTGTTGACGAAAAGACTGGAGCATGCAATCTTTCAGAACCCTATCCACCTGGAACCGTCCGGGATTCCATGGTCTCAACGACGAAATGTTACCCTGAACCCTGCCAATTCGACGAATTCTTTTGTTAGTAAACCATTCTGAAATGAAAACAATCTTTTTATTTCATATAATGTCCTTTCCATATCCTTTTGTGGATCTCAATGCTTGGGCAACGAGATAAGATAAGATTCCATTAAAGACGGGTGAGGAGGTTCTCTTTGCACGATACTGGGGATTAAGCTCAAAAGAAGTATCCACGATCGTTAATTGCTTTACGCTCCAAGGCTCTACCAGAGTCGATTTAGCATTTATTATCTCTTAATTAGAAGCAGCAAACTTAAATGAATGAGCGCCTTCTAAAAACTAATGTTTCAAAGTAGATGCAAATATTCCATCGTAATAATAATAATAATAGTATCTATAACGATTTTATGCATGCCTTCTGGTCTTTTGTCTCAAGATACAAACGCTGATAGGATGGCATTTGCTGCTACTGCTCATTTTCCACTACTACAGATAGAGGATAAGTTGCCACTAGTTATGTCTGTAAACCAGACAACATCCTCTGTAATCGTTCAATACATTACTGGTGCAGGGGGAGGCGCAGTGTGTGAACAATGTCAATTTATTGTTTACAAACCTATTACTAAAAAAGAGCAGCCGGTTATTGCATATGCATCAGAAACTCCACTTGATCTTAGCGGTGCCAAAAGAATTGTGTTTTTTGCAAAAGGCGAACTTGGCGGCGAGACAATTAAAGCACTGGCCATAGGAAAATCTCCTGATTTGGTCTCTACACCACCCCTTAATGCACTCCAGTTTGAAGTCGTGAGCCCCAATATTGTTCTGACTAAAGATTGGAAAAGGTATGAATTACATATAGATGGACTTGACCTGAAAGATGTTACTAGTCCATTTGGACTTGTGATCTCAAACCAGAGGGAAAGCACTCATATCTTTCCAGGACCTGACTCTGACAAACCTCCAATTAACAATGATAATATCAAAGAAGTTTCATTCTACCTAAAGGGTATTTCTATTGACGATACGCCTGCGGTTAATCCTATCAATATTATTGGATCACAATTGACAAACCCAAATATTTATGCATTTACACTGCCGTTAAACATGGAAACAAGCGTAATTCCTATGCAATCTTATCCTGGGCGCTAGTAACGACTATAAGTCAAAATAAAATCAAGCACACAAACAGACAAAAAAAGTGCAAGCCAACACATGGACCAGGATAACTTTTACTACAGAGGCGACGACTGCCAGCAAGCAAACCATGGCCAACAAATGGCAGGAAAAGACAATGATGCAGCCGGATTCAATGACCAAAGTTTGAATGTTCCTACAAGCCACCTGATAAGGTGCCTAAAGGATGCTGGAGTAGTGTTCTCACCATGGCGATATGATGTAGATGGAGATACCACTAGACATAAAATAACATCTAAAGACATGTGAATAAAACATTCAATATATCCTAAAGAAAACTCTGTCTTTTATTTTTGCTTTTTTTGTACTCATTTTAACAACCCTTGCGCATAGTCTAATAATGTTAATAATAGTTGTTGCCTTGTAACAGATTACTATAATAATTGTTAACTTGAGGTAAGCATTACAAAATATTTATACTACCTTGTTATTTGGATTCACATTACATATGTCTAGCAATCATCGTATATCCAGAAGAGAGTTTTTGGACACTACTTGGGGCTGGAGGTATTGTTCTTTCTTTTAGGTTGGTTGGCTGGAGACGGAAGTTTGATTTCATTATTATTTAAGAATAGGAATGGTGATAATGATGGTAGTGGTAGTACTACTAAGTTAGCATATGCTCAGAGTTCTGGAAGTTGGCTACCTGTACAAAGTCAGTACATCTACTGTTGCAATTCATACTGCCCTTACTCGTACCGGTAAAATATTTTATTTAGCTGGATCTGGATGGAATATTAACAATAGGAATGGACCTTATACAGCTAGATTATTAGATCCTGTTACAGGTATGGATACTAACGTGCCTCTGTCCAAGGATTTATTCTGTGTCGGACAGAATCAGTTGCCTAACGGAAATATACTTTTAACTGGAGGCACGGCTACTTATGAAAACGATATAAACAACTGCGATGGCAGGTGGCATGGTGCAAGGTATGCATTTGAGTTGGATGTTGCAACTGAAACTCTAGTTGAACAAGTCTCCGATGAAGACTGGCAGATGGTATCCCACTCAGGTTACTCTTCCTGATGGAAGGGTAATAGTAGTAAGTGGAATGGATGACTTTGGATCTTACAATTACTTGGCAGAGGTCTATGACCCAATTACTAAATCTTGGAGCATAAGATTTGATCCTTTTAGCTCTAATACGTATTGTGTTGGACAAGACTCAACCTGTCCAGGGGCCGGAACACCATGCTTCGGAGGCCCTAACCAAGGCACTGCACCTTGGCTTTCATTGTACCCAAGTATGTTTCTTATGCCTAGTGGACTAGTATACACCAGTTCTCCGAGAGAGGAGTTATTTCTGTTTGACCCTTCTACTGGCCGTTGGACCAGTGTTGGACTGTCAGCTTTTGGTCAATACCGAGATTATGGAACCTCAATTCTCCTCCCACTTCAAAATTCCTCTGTAGAGAGAGGAAAGGTGATGGTGCTAGGAGGTTCAGTTACCGATAATGGACCTGCGACAGACGTTGTTGAGATCCATGACTTCAATCAAGGTACATCCACCAGCCCAAACATCCGAACAGTAGCGGCCCTTAAATAGGGGGCGAAAGTACCCTCTTCCTATTATTCTACCTGATGGCAAGGTGGTGGTATTCGGTGGATCTGCTCAAGCAAACGAGAATCCTGTTTTTGTTCCAGAAATGTTTGATCCTGAAAACGAAAGCCAAGGGTGGGTAAACTTGCCTGCGGCAACAGTACCAAGAGTATACCATGGCACAGCTGTATTATTACCGGATGGTAGCGTATGGACTGCAGGCAGTACCCCAGAGGTAGGCTGTCTGGGAATTGCGAATTGAGGTTTTCAGGCCAAGCTATTTCTTTTCTGCTACAGCAAGGCCAACAATATCCGGTGCTCCAACAGTAGGCGGATATGGCGCATCAATTACAATTCCAACCCCTGATGCAGCAAATGTCGCTCGTGTTTCTCTGGTCAAGACAGGATGCCAAACACACCATTATGATACAGACATGAGGTTAATCTGGCTACCTATCACTAGTAGAGGTATTAATAGTGTCACCGTATCTGCTCCGATTAATGCCAATATTGCACCTCCAGGTTATTACATGATTCATGTCTTAAATGGTTCGCTTGTGCCATCTACTGCACAGATAATCAAAATACCAGGAACAGATACCCCACAGCCAGAGGGTGGGCTTCTCTTGGAGGCACCATTGCTAGTAACATTTCAGTTGCAACTAATTCTGATGGAAGACTACAAGTCTTTGCCAGGGCTACTAATAATACAGTCATACATAACTCTCAAACCACACCAGGAGGTACATGGTCAGGTTGGTCTTCTCTTGGAGGCGGAACGGCTGGCGATCCCTCTGTAGGTCGTAACTCAGATGGAAGATTACAAGTATTTGCTAGAGGTACTAATAATGCTGGTTGGTCTATATGGCAAACCACACCAGGAGGTACATGGTCAGGTTGGGCTTCTCTTGGAGGCACAATTGCTAGTAACATTTCAGTTGGAACCAATTCTGATGGAAGACTACAAGTCTTTGCTAGGGCTACTAATAATACAGTCATACATAACTCTCAAACCACACCAGGAGATACATGGTCAGGTTGGTCTTCTCTTGGAGGCGGAACGGCTGGCAATCCCTCTGTAGGTCGTAACTCAGATGGAAGATTACAAGTATTTGCTAGAGGTACTAATAATGCTGGTTGGTCTATATGGCAAACCACACCAGGAGGTACATGGTCAGGTTGGGCTTCTCTTGGAGGCACAATTGCTAGTAACATTTCAGTTGGAACCAATTCTGATGGAAGACTAAAAGTCTTTGCCAGGGCTACTAATAATACAGTCATATATAACTCGCAAACCACACCAGGAGGTACATGGTCAGGTTGGTCTTCTCTTGGAGGCGGAACGGCTGGCTATCCCTCTGTAGGTCGTAACTCAGATGGAAGATTACAAGTATTTGCTAGGGTACTAATAATGCTGGTTGGTCTATATGGCAAACCACACCAGGAGGTACATGGTCAGGTTGGGCTTCTCTTGAGGTGCAATTTCTAGTAATTGCGCAGTAACAAATTCTGATGGAAGATTACAAATCTTTGCTAGGACTATAATACAGTCATAATAACCGAAACCACACCAGGAGGTGCTGGTCCGGCTGGCTTCTTGGAGTGGAGGCTAGCATCCTCTGTAGGCTACCTGATGGAACTACAGTCTTGTTAGGGGTACTAATAATACCACTTACTCTGCATGGCAAACCACACCAGAACGGTGCATGGACTGTTTAATGCTTAAAACTACACCACTTTACATTTTTTTCTATCCAATTTAAAATAAATTATATTACAAAGTTGGACATTTAGGATATCTACAAAAAAAGAAATATAACATTATTATTACTCGTCATTTGGTGTTTTAGAATTATCAACGGTCTACTCTGTCAAATACGGTAATGAGAATGACAAAGGCATAATGTTACGTGCAGATACTACAGCACCAACAGTCACCATTACAAATCCAATCAATGATGCAAAAGTACCTGCCGGCAACCTGACTGTATCGGGCACTTCACGAGATAATGATGGTGGCAGTGGAGTAAACAATGTTGCTGTCCAAGTTGACAGTGGCACAGGTAAAACTGCGACAGGTACAACTAACTGGTCTGTCGTAGTGAACATTCCTACAAACAGGAACACATAGTTTATGGGCCAGGGCAGATGATAACGCAGGCAACTCGGAGATACTCCCAAGAAATATTCTTCACGGTGAAGTAGGGGTAGTTTGACAATAACAACACTATTTGTATAATTTGAGCATAAATAATACAATCATTCAAACAACAATAATTTTTAGCTTATCTTAACAGATGGCAAATAACGAGAACAGCTAGAACAGTGTCAACTCATCATCAATAAAAGCCGAACAATCACCACTATATCCAATGATATCTTTATACATAAGAAATTGGACTAAGGGTTTTGGATACTTTAGATGGGTGTAAACACAGAGACAGTGAGGATGTAGTTATGGACGATCCAATTACCTTCACAGTATATCAATAATACAAAAAAAATACTGACACAATATACCTGATAATTTAATAGCAAATTCCAAATTGGTACAATCTATGCTCTATATCAGATAAAGTTTAGAATTGGATAGCAGCTAGATACAATTAATATAGTAGATTCAGAAACTTTGCTTTGTGCTCTTGGAGTTAGCCAAAGAACAATTGTCGTTAATATCCTGTTTTTCGGTAATATGCAGCTAATTATAATACAATAGGTTATAAGAAAATTGAAACACCTACTCAAGCTCATACCTTTAATCAGCGGTTTACGAGCTCAAATAATAATGATATGCATGGACTACCACATTAGTGTCCCATATTTAGAATAGGAATACTGAAAGGATTGGAATCACGTACACCTGTATTGACACCATCAGTAGCAATAACTCTGAATTGCGAAAGATTGGCGCTATTTCCAGGTAAGGAACTTGCGTTCAATGTTAACGAATTTTCTTTTATATCATCGGCTATCGTAATGGGCCAAGTTTGCCCTCCATTATTACTGTAAAGCAATACGTACGACAGGTTGTCGTCTTTGTCCAAATCTTGTGCTTTCCACTCAACTGAGATATTGCTTGTTCTAGGAAAAATTAATCTGGGATTACCATTACTATCGCTAACGTTGATAGATTTTATTTCTGGAGCATTGGGTGAAACAACTTGGGATGCCAGTTCTTTATCGTCTTTGTTTATGGTGATCTTTGTAGTACAATGGGCTATATGGTACTGTCTCTGAGATATAAGCAATATTTTTCCATTCTTCAACTTTTGCCGTAGATGCTATTATGTCAATAGGGTAATGAGCTAGCACTCTTCCTTTTACATCTAGCAGATCAACTACAAAGTGGCTATAGGCAGGACGAGTTGTTAATATTGAGGATGGCAGAATTATAGAAGGTTTCAAGTTGACGCTTGAATCTGTCAGATTCACCATTCCACGAATAGATAAAGTCTGGTTTAGTCCGTGGTATGCGACATTGTTATTATTTGTTAAGCTACTACCGCAACCACGAGAATAATTATCGCTCTCCTTTATTGCACTTACGTTGCCAACTGGTAGTATATGATCTGATAAAACAGCGGAACATATGATTATTAGCAGAAACATCATCATAAACTTGACGTATATTACAGATTCCATAGAAAGATCTACCTAATCGAACATTTGTATATTATTTAAGATATAGTACTCGCGAGCGGCTATTGTAAGAATATTCTATCTATTGTCATACCAGCTCTCGAAATCACCTTCTTTAATACGATAGGCAGTAGAGACATTCTCCAATGTCCGCCCCTTTATAATAAGTATCAGCAATTATCCTCAATAATAACGCTGAAAAAGTGGGATCTTTAAATACAATTTTAAATCTGACTCATGGTTACATGTCTTTTACCCGTTTTTATGTATTGCTTTGAAATCGGTCTACCAAATAATCTGAGATATAAGGTTTTTAATTTCGGAAACCGTTCAGAGTAAATGGAGTTAATACTAAAATTAATCAAGCATTTAGAGAAAATATGGGACAATTGGGATATATTGGTATTGCAATTACTGCATTAGTAGATTGGCAAGAAAATATCATTATGATATCTGTTCTTAGAACGTAGAATTTACTTTTGTCCAAACCTTGATTGCAACTAACTTGGTAACAAATCCCATTTAATTAATTCGATAGCCTAAGAAAATAGGTCGCATAGACTTACAGCTCAAGGCAGCAGTTGGTGTAATCAGCAAATATATTTTATTTGGTAAAAGTATTAACTGCAAACCAACATAATAAGAAATTAGCTGTATCTATTGTAAGAGACATGTACAAAACAAGAGATGGTGATAACCAAAAGAGTGCTAAATTAACATCATTAGCAGCGTTGACAACTCACCGAGACCGGTAGTGGAACCGATCAACTCATTATGTATTATACCATTTACATTGCGTTACAGGCCCATTCATTTCAAATTTCAAATTAAAATGTCCATTCAAAATGAGGAGAAAAAAAGTTAAGAGGAAGAATTCGTAAACACTGCTAAAATACCTACGCGAGTACCTTATAAATGACAATACTCTAGATACGTTACATGAAGCAAGATCGCAATAGATTTGTGAACAAAGAAAGTACCAAGTTTGCAGTAGCAGTTACATTGTGTCTGAGTCTTTTAGTTATAATAACTGTAACAAATATGATGTCGCCATCAACTATCAAATTTCCGTCTTTTGCATTAGCACAAGGGCAACAAAACTTTACCGCAAACCTTGTCGGACAGGATGTGGTTCCACCAACAAATTCTAAAGCTACAGGTACTTCTGAGTTTACTCTTAGCAGCGATGGAATGAGTATGACTTATGAGGTGTCCGTTACGGATATAGATGGTGTTACACTTGCTCAAATATATGAAGGTCAAGAAGATGAAAATGGTCCTGCTGTATCAACGCTCATACGCTTCAAAGATATAACACCCAGTGGTCCAGTGAATGGACTGTTAGCACAAGGAATTATAACAGCTGATAATCTTCAAGGGCCCTTGAGTGGAAAACAGGTGTCTGATCTGACTGAACTTATAGAAAATAACAATACATACGTGGAAATCCAGACTACAGAGAATCCTAATGGAGAAATTAGAGGACAAATAATCAAATAAAATAATTGACTGTGCATATCGGTTATGATCCCAAATAACCGATATGATTGATTTCTTATATAATTTCATGGGTCTTGATAATCAATAAAGATAACCTAGTATAGAACAAATGTATGAAACCGCTACTTATTTGATTACCACATTAAGAAGAATACTTTAATAGAAAGAAGTTAAAAAATTATAGATGTAGATTTTTCTTATTGATTCATTAAAATAAAACAATCAGATATGATTTATTAAATTTAAAATCTATTGAAGAACATATATTTGGTATAATTGCAAGCGATCCTCCATTTCTCATTCGATGTTCTTTATGTATGACTCATTATTGTAATGAACATGAGAATACATACTAATATTCTCTTTATTAAGTGGATTCTGTTCGTTTACCTTGATATTCTAAATCATAATTATTTGATTCAACCTTGATAATGAGTTCAGTATAATCTGATATTGAACTTTCAAGCTGTGAATAAATTCTGTATAACAAGTCCCAACCGTTCGCCTCAATTAAATATACTTTTCTGACTCGATTATAGGATATGAATGAATTATTTACCAAATGATATATGTATTCTCTCAAAACTGCTTTCGACGTAGAAATAACTCTCGGAATATGTGATTCAATTTCTGATAATGACGACCCCTTTAAGCAAGCTAACAAGATCGATTCTGTGATGGCTACCTTTAGACAAATCGGGTTTATGCCTTCGTTGATACGTTCATGATTCACTTAATCTTTGTCACCTTTTACTTCGTGATTTAGAAAAGTTGAAAAATCGTCCTTGTTAAATGGTTTCAAATCTTTTGAATTCATATGGGATGGTAATTAAAAAACATTTAGGATTTGTAGGCATGTAAGGATTGATTAGTCATGATGATTGTTGTTATATTTTGAATATTCATTATGGTATGGAGTTACACTTTTTCGCTAATGCGTTTTCTGAAATTGTCAATGGTGCTAAGAGCAAAGCTAGTGCGAGAACAACTGCGGTTGATACTAGTAATGGTTTAGTTGTGTTCATACTTGTAAATTCTATTATCATGATTCAATATATATTAGGCATTTTAGAATTTTATATGAACAAGTTTCAGTTAGTTTGAACAGAAAAATCTTCTAGTATCATTATAAATATTGAATGATTCACGGTGTATTGCTAGATAACTAAAACCTGGTAATAGAATGAAAATCGAGCTATGTACTACTAAAATTGTATCTAGTCTTAGAAAAAGGTGAATTGTTAATATCTCTAAGTTATCCTCAACAATATTTAGCTAAAAAAATTATTAACTATATAAATAATATTATACATAAGTTATTAATGACTGACAATATTGTTGATGATGCTGCAAAGAAAATGAAAAACACTGCTCAAGACGCTGAAGCAAAGGCAGAAACAGCCCGAGATCATGCAGAAGGAAAGCCTAGTTCGGAGACGTTGAACAAGGCTAAAGTAAAGATAAGAGACGCATTAGATTAAAAATTTATTTGAATACCTAAACATATTTTTTTTAGCCTATATATCTAAAAACCTTATCATCAATAGTTAATGCATCACATGTTTTGAACCTTGATATTCTATAAAATCTTTGATTGTATTGATTAATTTATTATCATCTATTATCATTGATAATGCGGAATCATTGTTAAGCTGTCTAATTTCGCATACAAATAAATCTTTTTCTCATTCATTGTTTTTGGTCCAGGAGCATTTTCAGCATGAATGATGAAAAGCCTTGCGAAATTACTATTTGAAAAGTCGTTTTGGATATCCATAACGTTCTCTAATTTGATTTTGTGTGTTTGAAGCGATACCATTTATAAGTATTAGTATGATTTCGCTCTATTTTCTGTAAGTACAAATTTATAAGTTATTTACTCTTGATAAAGTCCATTGCAAAATTGCCACGTTGAAACATTGCTTCTATTTGTTTATTAGCGATGGATTGATAAGCGAGTATGATGTTACCATTGATATCAACCATCGACTCTAAGGTAAAACGAGATAAACCAGCAAATTCCTTAAGTGAAAAACTACTGTACTTGCTGAAATATCAAAACTGTACATATCAGTTCATACAATAATTTATAACATGGTGACATTAAATAGAGATCGTAAAAACATTAGTATATTCGTAGAATATATCAACTTGGCCTCATATAATGGATTTTAGATGGCAATTTTCTTTTATCTGTATAGTCAAAGAAATAAACGTTCGGAATATTTCTACTTTCTCTGCGCCTTGACTTTTGTTACTTTGCTCGTTCGAGTTCCACATATATTTTTGAAGATGTGGTATAAGGGATAGCCTGTTTAACTTTGTTCTCAATGTTATCAATTATAGATTCGATCGCATCTGTATTCAAATCATCAATTAAGCTTACTTCTATTGCTATGAGGACATCTTCTGGTGCAAGGTGCATTGTACGGATTGAAATTATTTTATCTACTTGGGGTATTTTAGAAACTGCATTAAAGATAGCCTTGTAATCTCTTCTAGACATGGCTTCTCCTATAAGCAAATCTTTGTTTTCTCTAGCCAAAAAGAATGCAAATGTCATTAACGTTAAACCAATCAAGAGAGAACCAATGGCATCATACGCCATATTTCCGGTTATATCTGAAAGATAGACTGCGGTCCCTGCAATAATTATTCCCAAGATGGCTGCCGAATCTTCAACTATGACAGTCAAGACAGATGTATCCTTACTTTCTTTAAATTCCATCATCAAAGTCGAAATAGTCAATCTTTCACCTCTATCTTCAATTCCCTTCTTGAATATTCCAAATGCAATTCTGAGAGCATTTGCTTCAAAAACAAATGATATCGCTAAAATTACATAAGTTATCGACACATTTTCTAGTACGTGTGTCTCAACTCCAAATAACGAACTGAATCCTTGTTCTAACGATAATACTCCAGAAATGCCAAAGATAAGTGTGGCTACAATAAAAGACCAAAAAAACTGTTCTTTTCCATACCCAAATGGATGTTTTTCAGAAACTTGTTTTTTACTAGTTTTAATCCCAACTAAAAGTAATACTTGATTAAATGTATCAGAAAATGAATGATATGTCTCAGCCCACATCGAGGTGCTACCTGTTAGAATCGCAGCCACAAGTTTGGATATTGCAATTCCTAAGTTTCCAAATAAGGCGGCATAAATTGCTTTCTTTGAACTTCCACCTGTCATTGATGTTTGTATTATAACCCTCCATTTAAGATTAGGCATAACTGAAAAATATTTAGTTGACATTTTTTCGAAATAGTGAAGATGTGAGAACCTCAAAAGGTTTATCAAAAAGGCCTTTCACACAATATGGAGAAAAGCCCGAATTATTCACAGGTCAGTAAATATTCCTATCGAACTACTCACTTACTCTCTGAAACCCTTGTATCGATGTATAGATGACTTGATAATTATTTCATTATTCCTGCCATCATGTTTTTAAGATGTGAATTCCAATCCTAGTAATAAATGCCAAATCCAGATGATTGGATTTAATATATTCTAGCTGGTCCGATCCTGAGTGGTAAAAGCGAATCCAATTGATATACATCATGAGCCAATTTATATCATAATTTTAAAAAATTCAACCAATAATGAGAAGAATAATCAAGCTATTGCAGTGCCGTTTTGTTATCAGGATCCCTTTAACAAAGACAATCAAAGCGCTAAAGAATCATAACGATAATGGCAGCGGCAATGATAATATCAATAACAAAAAAATACCGCATAGACCGCATAGACCGCATACACCACTAATTTCATTTCTGGGCTATAAACATGATCCGCCTTGGGAGTAAATCAAGTTAAGGATTCAATCCCCAAGAATGTTCAGTCTGTTAAGATACTTCTAAAGCATCAAGAATTTTTGTTTAATAAATAAACTTCTTTCAAAACTTTCGTAGATATACTGATGATTTCAACCAAACCCTATTTGTGTACTCCTCTACATCCGATTTTCTTTTGTTTTATTAGTCATAAAATGGGCATTGCTTATTGAATCTAATACCTAGATACAAAATAACCACTTTAGTTATCTCAATCTTGTCTTGGTCAAAACGAGTTCATGGAGTAATTGAGTAAGACGCTCCTGATAACATCGACGAAAATTATCAAATAAGTAGTGTTATAAAACTTGTTAAATAATAAGACAAATGAGAAGATATCATGATGTTTATATTTCTAAACCAAGAAAATGACGATCGAAAAGCATGAGCATACGACTGGGACCCATTTATATAGAAAGGGAAAATATGCATCCTCTACAGAAAATCGCAGATTAGTATGGGAGCATGTTGTCTGGCCCTTAATCCTTAACCTTAACAAGAACTATTTTACATCAGAGGAATATCATAAAATGAGAAACAAAGTTACGAAAGAAAAAAAAATTCCTATTTCAAAGATGGCCGGAGGCATGGTGTCTCTTCTGGTTAAGGGAATTCTCACTCAGGATGGGAAATACTATTCGATTCATTACAAATTAATTCCCTATTTGAGAAAAAGAGTCCACCTAGATTACGAAACGGTACTAAAGGAAATAAGATCAAAAAAATAAATAAATCGTCGAAATAGGAAGCAATTTTCTTCCTTGCTTCTAATTAATTTTGTAATGATGTTATCATCTGAGAGTTTTTTAAGGTACCATGAGGTAGTTGATGATAATTTTTTTTATATAATTTTTATTTCATCAAATGGTATAGCGTCTTTGTTACAGTTCAAAAACAAAATTATTCTGTTAGACGTACTATTCTTTAGGTATCCTATGAGTTGAAAATCGTCATTTGGAACAGAAGGTGAAAAGTATCTTGTTGTTCTTCCGTTAGAACGTCTGGATACTTTAATGAGGTCGTTCTTTACCAAAACTTTTAGGAAATGCGCTAGGACTCCATTATTAAATTTAGTAATTCTAGCCAGATCATCGTATCTAGTACCTGGAAAGTTGATAATTATCTATTATATCAAATCCCTATCGTTATTTATTTTGTTATATTTAACATTTTCAATTCAATTACTCATAATTTTGCTTGTGATTTATCATTCCTTATCATAGAATCAATATTCTATAAGTTATGTTTGCTCACAAATAAAATAAATAATTTTTGGAAATTGGGTTAGACAAATTTCTGTTTGGTTGTCTAATTCCAATCGGGTGTTATGGTGTTTTCCATAGGTTTCTCCTTTATGATAAAGGCCGTAGTTCCAAGGACATTCTTTAGTGCCCATTGAACAAACTCATCTGAACCTATTGGTATTGGAGCATCAGCTTCAACATATGATATTCCCCTGATGTCCAATTCTTCTTTGACGGCTTCATATCCCATTCCTCCTGTTGCGGGAACAAGGACCACACTATCTGCACTGTGTGCGGCTAATGACTCTTCTATTTTGTCAACTGCTGCAGGTACTGCTGTTGCCATTAAATCTGGCCAGTCTTCTCTTGCCGTAACTCCAAAGGCATCAGCATAACCCATTTTTTGCTGAACATATTTAGCAGCATTTGTTAAGCTCCGTTGTTTGAGCCATGTCATTCAGGTCAGACCTTGCACCATGACCAACATTTACAAATATTTCGTTAGATGGATTTCCGTTATTTTCAGAGTTTGACTTTTCTGCTATCTTGACAAATATTTCTCTTAAAATTCTGTCATCGGGACTGGCAGGTCTTGAGAAGATAAGAGTTGCATCGCTTGTTTCGCTTGCAGGTGTTGTCATCATTCCCATATATTGGCAGCTATCTGGCCCCATTGGAACACCTGGACAGTATTTGTATTCTTCAATTCCTCCAAAGTATCCTCTTGTGACGTTGTGGATGACTGTGGATTCTGGTCCAAACAGATCCGAATACATAAAGATAACGTATTTTACACCTTTATCATCAAGCTTTTGCAATCCTTCATCCCAATTATATGGCATATGTGTTATGATTTCAGTTGGATATCCCAGTCTTTTCAAGTGCTTCCTTAATTGGTTCCGTTTTTTCGGGATCATGACTTCCTGGATACCCTAACCCATGTGTGTATACTAAGACACCTATCTGACCCGGTATTCCTCCCAAATTATTCCCAGGAAATGGAATTATATTCCTAAAATTTTCAAGGATTTCAGAAACATCCATATCAATAAAGTTTCAATATCTATCGATCCAATCTTTTGTTGTGCTTCATTCAGATTCTGGTTAATTTTCGTCTCTGCATCGCCTATCTGCGAATTACCCAAAATAGGTGAACCCAATGAATTGCTGCTTTGAGCAAATACTGATGATTGAAACCCTATTATCAATAGGGTTAATACAATAGTTGCACTAATAGTAACGTTAGTTTTCACAATTATCTTACATCTAATTTAGAATATATAATCAATATACGATTCTAAATTTAGAAAGTATATTTTTTTCAAAAAAACATCAATGAGATAATTTAGTAAATTAATGAGGTAACATTATTCTGATGTAGGTTACTGTTATTGGATGTTAATAACAATGATATGTAGAATCTGAGTCTTATTAATCCATAAATTTTGACATAACTCAATTTAGATCATTTATTATATACTCCATCTGCCAAATCTCTGTTTTTTTAGATCAGGTTAAAAACATTTCTAGTTCTAGACCAGTTAATCAAAATAAATCTTAATAACTTTTGATGGGAAAATGATATATGATATACTAAGATAGTATAGTATGCTATCAATGGTTTCCTGAACACTTGATTCCATGCAATGATCACTATTTCCTAAATAATCAAAAAACTACCACACATCTCCGATGAGTCTTCATGAAAAAATAAGGTCTTCCGTGCTGGATGTTTTTCGTTTCTCTCTAACATGCATAATATTTTTTCTGATCTAATAGTAGAATAATTTTTTAGGTTTTAGTTTGATAATCTACATATTCTTATATATTAATGTGAAATGTGATTAATTTGTCCACAATAAATAACAAATCAATGATTTTTGCCGTAGTAACCATTTTTGCAACCACATTATTAGTTGCAAGTTCTTTAACCGCTGGAATAGACGAAAAGAATGTCTTTGCAAAAAGCAAAAAGTCCAATAATTCAACTCAGGGAATAGGTCAAGAAACAGTAACTGGACAGGAAACAGTCTGTGAATCTCTAGGGAATAGTTTAGCATCATGTAACAATGTTGGATTGTCATTTAACTTAAATGATGGTAACAACGCAGCAGGTCAACAGTAGACAGTCTAGCTATACCTTTTTTTATTATTTGAATTATTCTATAGATTTATTAAATCGAATTCATCTTCTTTAATTAGACTGTGATGCCTGCGGAACGGGGTTTTTCTTTTTCTATTTCAAAACCAAACCCCGTTATACCACAATTTCACTGTTTGTAAATGAGGCTCAATAGAAATCAAGTTAAAATATGTCACATAACAAATTGCTACAACAAGAAAAATCTAACTTAATTTCGAAAATTTCTCATGACCTAAGAGACATGATATCTAGAGTACCAGGGTTAGAGGATGAGTCAACAAAACAGATTGTAATACCAGAGCTAGTTACAAGAGAACAGCCCTATGAAGAAATATCATTAATTTAATGTTTCTGGTGGCTCAACAACTACATTTCCCTGTACATTTACTAAATATATAGGATCGCCATGGAGATCAAATTTTGATGTTTTAGATACCTTAGTTACCATTGGCTGTACTTTTATATTTGCTCCATCATCGACAACATATTCATTCCAATCTTGAGTTATTATTGTAAAACGAACATCATGTGTTATTGATTGTTGCAATTCGGATGGAGAATAAACTTGAGAATCTGGTTGACCTCTCTCATTTGATAAAACCACAATTATATTTTGAACATCAATTTTGTAATCCGAATTTTTTTTCCGTATTTTAGTGGCTACTAATTTGATCTTTAGAATCGAGCTATCCACTAAATCATATCTGCTCCAGTCTTCCCTTGAAACAGTAAAGTCTAAAGGAGGTCTTAAGAAACTGTCCATTTAATTTTATGGTCATTTGGTTATTATTAAATTAAATTCAGTGTTAGCTCGGATAATTTGTGGTATTGAAAGATATTTCAATCAAACCTAAGCCGTTGTGCTTCTTATATTTCTCTCCTGTGTATCATATCCGAGCAGTAAATGACTAAATATGTTGATGATTTGATTGAATTCAGCCCGGGTTAGACAATTACATTCACAATTTTAATGCAACCTATCCTTTGACACCTTGGATGCCTTAAATCTTTAGATACAGAGATAGAATATCCGGCAAGATAAAAATTTTTTTAGATTAGAGTGAACCCAAAATACCAAAATACATATTGTAATAATGAACAAAGTCTATTTTTCGAGCAAGACTAGACTATAACTCCTAATAATTTATCTATGTCTAAGACTATACCAATCATTATCACTTTTTTTAACAATTCGCTATATTTTGTTCAGATTTTTGTTTTGAGGAGGTTAAATCCATGATCCCCATTTTCAGGACTAACATTTTGGTTGATCAAAAGTCGAGACCTTTTAGAAAGATTGAAAATCTTGATTGGATAGCGGTTTTTGAATTCTTCCTTTCCACAAGTTCTTGTGATGCCCTATAAGTAAGGATGGGAATTTAATTTCAAAGTTGATCCATTTAATTGTTCAACCTTTGGGTGATAACGTGGTCGTCAGCGAGTGCCAGAAAGCGTAACGAAAATAAATCTTAGGTTATGTATTTATGTTAAATTAAGCAAGATCTTGTTAACTTTACCATAAATTTATAACTTAAAGATACCCTATCTCTTTTTGTTATGTTAAGTAAAAGACAGTGAACACATTCAGAGTATGTTTACCATGGTCTGTATTTGTACTTTCTTGGTTTATCACTTAGAAATGCTGCCAAAGCATTGCCCTTTTTACACATTGTACAGGGGAGTCATGACGAGATATGGAATTGGATGCAAAAGTAGAGACCTTAAAAGGTTTCTACGAAGAGAACAAAGAATTCAGAATTTATTATAGGCAAGACATGCTTAAAGGTCGACTCCGAGCTAATCTGGTCATGGGTTGCAATTGAAACTAAAAGCAGGGAAATTCTCGCACTGTCTATATCCAAAGAGAGGAACATGTTTATCTCAGAGAGGTTTCTATCAGGTTTGGGCAAGATACATAGAAAACATTAGGTTTCCACAGATGGTTGAACATGGTACCCTCAAGCATGAAGGTTCTTAAATCTTGATCACTACATCCATTCCTCTTTGGAGAAAAGTTTGATAGAAAGAACGATTCAATACATTAAGGAAAGAACTTGGATTTGATGAGTATTTTCCCAGTAAAAGAAAGAATTGTAAACTATAGCATGTCAAACAATGTCTCGATTTGTTTGCAAACATGCATATCAGCAATATGACGACAACTTTACAGAGCCAGAATTTCCTTAAGCCTTTTATATATGCAATTTAAAGTAGACATGTCATGTCTGCAAACCCATCATTTTATGTGATGACTGTATTTTTTATAATCATCATAATAAGTCCAACGATAAATTCAGTAGTAGGCTCGCCTTCGACCAACACTAGTAATTCTTCAAGTTATCCTATATCCAACATTTCATCCTCTACTCCTTCTACAGCACAAAGAGAAAATAATAATTTGACTTCAACATTTGAAATAACTGATCAGATAAAAACGCTCATAGATGATCGTTTAGATAAAAATAAAACTAATGCTGCAATTGTTATCGGATTTATCGACCCTAATGGAACTCAGTTTTATGGTCATGGTAAAATGTCCAATACAAATAACGCTACAGTAGACGAAAATACAATCTTTTCTATCGGTTCTACCACCAAAGTATTTACTACAATTCTATTGGCCGATATGGTAGACAAGGGGCTTGTCAAGTTAGATGATCCTATAGAAAAGTACCTTCCATCTTATGTTACTGTTCCCCAATATAAAGGCCATAAAATCACCGTTGAAGATTTAGCTACTCATACTTCTGGATTGCCTGAATTTCCTGGTAATTATTGTCCGTCTTTCGATCCTGCAAAAACAACCGTTCAGGATTCAGTCCAGTACCGAAAAGATTTAATGAACTGTACCAAGAACTATACATTTGATCAATTCTATCAGGGACTTTCTAATTTCACGCTCTCAAGAGAACCGGGTTCAAAAGTTGAATATTCGACATTTGGTATTGGTTTACTTGGTCACATTTTAGCCCTAAAATCAAATATGTCATCATTTGATAAACTACTAGAACATGATATTCTGAATGTCCTAGGAATGAATGACACAAGCTTTGGTCTTGCAGACTCACAAAAATCTCGATTGGCAGTGGGACACTTTGACGGCCAAGAACTCCCTATATTGAACTTTTCAAGTTCTATTGCACCGGGGGGTGGCCTTCATTCAACCGTCAGCGATATGCTAAAATTCTTGTCAGCAAACATAGGATTAATTAAAACAACGTTAGATGATGCCATGCAAGAATCGCATCTAATAAGACATAGTACCGGGCTGCTATTACCTAATAATTTACAAGCATCGGCGTCAAGTAACAACAATGACATTGGGCTTTATATCGGTTTAGGCTGGTTTATAACTACAAACTTTGGTCACGAAATCATTTGGCATAATGGGGCCACTATCGGTGGTTACAATGCCTATATGGCATTTAATCCCACTACCGAGAGGGGTATCGTTATACTGTGCAGTACCGATCTTGCAGATATTAATCTTACACGTATAAGTTTCGACCAAACGGATGACCTATCATCGTTAATATGGGATTTGCTCAATCAATAATTGTAAAAATACATCAAACTTTATTTTTCATCGGTAATTTCGGTTCTTATGCAGTTTTTTTTAGTTTGATTTACTAATGGAAAGTCGGTTCTTTAATGATGGATTATTAGTTATTTTGTCCTAGTTGTCTTTCTTTGCTCGGCAGATTTATTTTCTAACCTGATTCCAAATCTACGAATACTCTAATGAAATCTGGACGAAAGAAACTTCTGAACCAAGAGAACTTATTACAAAGGAGAAACCTTGAAAATTTGATGCCTTTATGCTTTTCAACCAAACCGATAAGATGATTGACATTCAGATCAGCAGATTGGTAGGCCTGTGTGTGTCAATTGTGATTTTAGGAAAATTGGATATGGAATTTGAAAGGTTAGTTAATTAGATCAAAAATATCATTATTGAATAGCTAATAGAAGACAGCCTATAGGTTTTTTCAGGAATTTTCGGGTAGGGAAATGGCGCATTCACCATTAATTTTTTGTTTAATTATTAATCCTTGTTGTTCAAGTGAGTCAATCATTTGAACTAATGGTACTACTCCTAATCTGTGACGATACCGTTTTTTAAGACTATTGATAGTTACAAGATCTGTATTGAGTGTCAATTCAGATAGCAAGTTTAGAAATGACTGCGAATACTTCTCCAAATCATTTCTTGATAAAATCCCAAAGGTTTCTGGGGATACCAGATAGTGCTCTGAAACTCTGTATATCCCTTCATAGATCATGTTTAATTCGTCATTTTCATCCCAACCAACAAATTTCTCTTGAACAAGAATTGGTAGGATATTATCCTTAAACGCTATCTCTGTTATAGGAAAATTATTACCATCACCTTCAATTTCATTCCAAACTTTCCTAAATTTGACTTTTTTTCGGACATCGCCTTTGACCATTTCAGCTAATCTTTTTAGAAATTCAAAAACATGGAATTGTTCAGCATAATCCAGTTCTGAAATCTTCATTATTAAAGAGTTCTTGAATTTTATTACATTTAAACATAAGTCAACGTGATATTTGATCTTCTCAAAATGAATCATCATTTTAAATTTATGCCATATTTAGAATTTGTATGAATATCCTCATGATTTCCACATAGAAGACTTTTTTTTGGTACCTGTACTAGTATACTTCAGGAGATAAAGGGTATTCTGGGTTCATAAAATATTAAAAAAAGAAAAGAAAAGAGAAGAGTCAGTCAGCCAGGGTTCTTGTTGATAGGAAACTTGATTATTTTCTTTCATACATGTTTCTCTTTTTATATCCTCAAAACACAACACCGCAAGCCTGATTTGTTGATTGCCCTTAGAATATGGATTCCTCAGAGAGATTACTGTCACTTATGATTGTCTTAAAACACTGCTAACTAAAGATTACGGGTCTACAGAGATTATGATTTAGTCAAGAAAACTACTACTTAAGTTTAAGGGCTCATGGTATGTTCTATACATCCACAAACATGGTGTCTGTGTCTTACAGATGTCAAATCTCGGTTTTTTTAAACTTATAGTTCAGATGATTACAGATCTATAGAAAAATCAGGCACCTTCAAACAATCTTTCCACATAAATTTTTCATTCAAAATCAAATAAATCATCTACTTGTCCGTTATCAACAAATTGCTTTTTATAATAATAATAGTCTGTGTTACCATCTTTGTTCATATCTTGATTATCGGAATTCAATGGTATGTTTGATTCAGGCACTTTTGATTCTTCGTAAGTATTCTTTTTTAAATACTTTAATACAGAGGCGTCAAGCCATACGCCTTTGCATCTCGGACACTCCTGTGCATAGAAAAAGGACTTGAATGTCAATTTCATTTCATTAATACACATTGGACAATTCAGGGTATTATCACCATGGGCTACTTGAACTTAAATGAGTTCACTCTTTTTTTTGCCATACTTAATACATTCTGACTAATTAATCAATTATTTTATTACTTATGAAAAATGTTTAGAACATTCGAACCTTTGCGACAACCACAACTAGACTTATACCAATCACAGGTATAATACCAGCCATTAATGACAGATTAGCTACAGTCAATCCTCCAACTATTGCTGATAAAATATATATAATAATTACTCCGATCGAGAGCAAGAGTCCAGACTTCCTTTCGTCATTGTCCGTCAGGGTCTTTACCGTCTGTTGACCTGTTAAACTAATTATGAGGTTAGTCCAAGTGCCTGTGATATATGTAGTCGAAATGTGAGGTACCCCTAATGCACGAACTGCTGAACTTTGTATACCCATAGCTATTGTGGCTAACATGATGAAAAAGCATAATGCAAGCCCACTAATACCTTTACCCACGATAAATCCGCCAGCTGTAAATATGGATAGAACTATCACCTCCACAAATAAGGTCCTAGTAACTGTTGCCGGCCAAATTTTCTTTTGAAAATCTAGATTCGGCTCTGCAAGTCTGTTACCTAAGACTACGCCACCTATGAAACCCGTTATTGCAACAAGAGGCACTATGACATTAAGAATATTCCCAGTACTAATCCCAAGTCCAAGAAGAACAGTATTACCTGTTAACACAGATGCGAATACATTGAGTCCTATAAAGCTTATAGCATCCATGAATCCCGACATAGATGCAAGAGCAACTAAGAGTATGTTTCGCAAATAAAAAATTTGGGTTTTAGCATCATTGACATCTGCTGGCAACTTAGATTGAATCCTTTGCAGGCGTCTTATCTGAAGGGTTATTCATGACAATCTTCAATCATAGTATGTTACTAAGAAATAAAAGAATTAAAAACGCTAGACTGTTCCTTTTGATAAAATAGACACCAAGAGATAGTTTTGGGCTATGTTTGATATGCATTAATTTTCAAAACAAAAACCTCTTACCAAACCCGTGGGGAGGGGGGGGACTGCCCTCTTGATTTCTATCGAGTATATTACATATTGTACTACCTTAATATTATTAGGATAAATTCTTACAAATTATCATTTTATTTCAACCTAATTATTTAATCAAGAATCATTACGCGTTAGATAGTAGGTTTTACAAGTATCATGTATTTTTAAAGGTGATGAGTAGATTCACTTTACTCATGAGCTAGTTTCATGTTTTGATTAGTTAGCCGTGTTGCTATAGGCTATGCATTCTTTCACTCGTATCTATATGACTACTGGTCAGTCTAATCTACCAATGTGAAGAATCTGATTAGAAATCAAATTAGATTAGAAATGTTTGGATCTATTCTAAACTAGAATCAAATATGTATCTGTCTGACTTCATGTTATTATTAGATAAATTTATGTTATTTTTATAAATCTTATAATAAATAATTATTTTATTCTTATTGTCATAATTTAATGATATGTTTATTAACTTTTTTGAATAAATATGTATAACCTAGAGAATAGAAATAAGGCTACATTCATGTCATAAATAATGTTGTAGTAAGGACTATGACAACGAAGGGTACGTCGCAAACTACTTTCTATCGTTGAACCTATAGAATCCCTGCTAAAACTTTTGGAAAACATGGGGCTAGACCAAACAGGATGATGACGTGGTCACAAGTTTACTGATGCCTTTTTACTATTTTCTAGGAATGAATGTAAAATCAAAATTTATCAGATTTTTGTACTTTATATTTGTAATATGAAATGTAAAGTAAATATAGAGAATGAATAACGATACGAGTGAAAAAGGCCACCACTACCCACTAGCTCCTGATTTGACAATACATAGGGTAGTCAACGGCATGTGGCAAGTCGCAGGAGGACATGGATATATCGATCATGAATTAGCAATTGAGGAAATGATGAAATATCACGAAGCTGGATTCACGAGTTGGGATCTTGCGGATATTTATGGCCCTGCGGAGGATTTTATTGGACAGTTCAGACAGCGATTGTCTGAGATAAAAGGAGAAGAAGAACTCGATAGAATCCAGGCATTAACAAAATGGGTACCGCATCCAGGAAGAATCGACTATTCTATCGTCAAAGAAAACATACAAAAATCACTATCCAGAATGGGTATTGACTCTCTTGATCTACTTCAGTTCCACTGGTGGGATTATAATAATCCGTATTACCTGGATGCTCTCAAATATTTGTCAGACCTCCGTGATGAAGGCATAATCAAGCACATAGGCCTAACAAATTTTGATACCAAACGTATGCAGATCATGATGGATTCAGGTCTACAAGTTGTGTCAAACCAAATTCAATATTCGATCATAGACAGTAGGCCCGAGGTAAAAATGGTACCTTTTTGCAAGGAGCATAATATCAGACTTCTTGCCTACGGAAGCCTGTGTGGAGGGCTGTTGTCAGAACGATATCTAGGAAAAATGCAAGAACCGTCTGCTACTGATCTAGATACATTGAGCTTACGAAAATACAAGAAGATGATAGATATATGGGGCGGATGGGGTTTATTTCAGCAACTTTTATCCACATTGAACGAGGTAGCACAGAGGCACAGTGTGAGTATTGCTAATGTGGCAACTCGATATATCCTGCAGAAACCTGCAGTCGCAGGCACCATTATTGGTGTTAGGCTTGGAATATCTGATCATAGAAATAGTAATGCCCAGGTATTCAACTTCAGTTTGGACAAGTCAGACTATGATACAATAGAAACTGTATGTACAAAGTCAAATAATTTGTTTGACATGGTGGGAGACTGTGGGGATGAGTATAGATAATCATCTTAGCGTGTCCTATTCTTCTTAAACATTTTGGACCCTTGTACCTCTTTGAAAGTAGGATACCGGTAACACTCATTCAATATTAGTAACAGACTATCAACAATAATGCAGGTGTGGGGAGGAGGCTTATGATTGATTTTTCATCCCTCTTGACTATCTAAAATAGATCTTTGGATTTATTTTTACCTATTATTCATGTAATCCATGAAGATATCATGATGATTTGATCAGATCCCATAGGCCATAGGGAACCTAATACCTTTAATACTCTACTAATATAGTAACGACCTCAATATATGATCTGAATCAAAGTTCTTTTGAATTATTAAGCTATCGACAAAATTATGTCAACGTTCATACTAATAAAAAAATGAAGTTTATCTTTTTATCATACCCTTTTTCCCAATCAACTATACTCAAAACAAACCATTGCTATCTTGAATTATTGATTGTCAATAGGATACTGATTTATTAGAGTATAAATTATCCTCACTTGGTCTTTATCTTAAAAGATTACCGCAGTATCAAATACTTTCGACCTTTCGATTTGATAGGGATTGTTGATATTTAGCCTATCAGTGATTGGTATTGAATCGAAGATTATATATCAGTAAAGATCATATATTTATTTCAAGGCGAATAGAATACGACAAGGGTAAAATTTTATAATAACCAACAATTATTCGATATAGAAAAAGATATTAATGAATTTCTTAAGAAAGAAGAGGTCAAACAGTTAATTGATATTAAATTTGCCGCTCTTAGCAAAAACGGTATTGATGAATATACTGCTGTGATTGTTTATCAAGAAAATATGAATCCGGGTAAAGAGGATCCTCAAATGTATGAATAGTCTAGTTATTACCTGTACGCTATTAATTTAATTAGCATTTATTACCAAATTTTTTCCCCATTGTTAATACTAAATTCATTTCAAAGTAATAATCAACCACTTAGTAAAAAAACGACATCCTTTGTAAGATTATTTTTTTTCAATCCATATGCACGTTTGGAAACTTTTTCAAGATATCCGACAATTCCACTTTCTTATCGAATATTAAAAACAATATCAAAAACAATTGGACAAATTCATAACTAATGCATAATATTCGCATAGTAATCTTCACTCTTCATACATATGATAGACCTTGGCGATGATATACCAGGTCCCATCAAGTTTTATGAGCGTGTGAAAGTCTGTATAATTGGCGCCGATCGCATCATTCTCCATGTCGACGCGCAATACTGCTGTCGTCGGAGTAATAGATAGCACGTCTATCCGTGTCTTGATGTTGGAAGCAGGGCCGTTCTTTTCAACAAAGTCAAAGAGGTTCTTGATCGGCCCATGGAGTAACTTGCCACCGATAAATCCGTACATTGTGGCATCCTTATGAAAGGCCTGAGAAAGGACAGGGACGCTGCCGACGCGTAACCCTTCTACATATAAAGCTACAGTAACAACAGCATCCTCATAGTCCTGAGTAGGCACATTTTTTATATTCTTAGACATGGGATTTCTTTTTCAGTTGAAATGAAGTATTTCCTGTAATTAAACTTACCATATATAATAAAAATAAAGAGATTGCGAAAATCTTAGATTATTTCATCAAGATGCACTTGGTGGCCCGATGAAAATTACCAAATAGAGGACGCCTTAGAATTTTTTTAAATATTATTAAATAGGACGAGCTATTATATTATTCATATTCCTAAATCAAAAAAATAATGATATCAAAACGTCGGACAAAGACTATCTCCAATCCAATAGAAAAGGAAAATATGCGACTTCCACTGAAAATCGTAGATTAGTATGGGAATATATTATCTGGCCCCTAATTCTAAAGATTAACAGAAATTATTTTACTCCAAGTGAATACCATATGATAAGAGACAAAGTTTCGATGGAAAAAAACATACCTACTTCAAAGGTGTCTGGAGGACTGGTATCACTATTGCTTAAAGGAATTCTCACTCAAGACAAGAAATATTATTCAATTCATTACAAATTAATTCCCTATATGAGAATAAAATCACAGCTGGATTACGGAACTGTTTTAAGAGAAATTTGTTCTAAAAAATGAGTAGATCTAGTATAGTACTAACAATTCTCTAATCTTTGCAATGTTTTTTACTCCTTCTTATCTGCTTGTTCACTAGTCAATTGTTGTCCTAACATGGGTGGTAATCTATTCACACTAAGAAAAAGCTGGGGCTTGATCCTCTTAAATTAAAGATATTTTGCAAACTTGGTTTATCGATCCTCAGCTGACAAAAGTAAACTATGAGCGACCTTATACTATATCACATCCAATCTCTATCAAATATCATTAATACGTGATACGAGATGAAAATGTATGGTGAAACTAATAATCATTTATGCAAGTATATAGTTCACTTAATGACTTTTTTTGACCATAATCTATAGGAATAATCTTTTTATAGATTTATAGTGATAATATCATGATTGAATATGGTCATGGTGGATAGTTATATTCAAAAATATATGCCTAGAAAGACTGACATAGCCCTATCAAATAATAAAGACAAAAATAGACAGCAATTACCTTCATGCAGTATATCTAATTGTTATTCCTATCCCTTATCAAGGTGCACTATATGCTCAAGTTATTGCTGCTATGTACATGTTTATGGTCATGATCATTCAATAGAGAATTTTGAAATACTTAAATAATTTCACTTCAATACTGTTTTAAAAATACTTCATTTATCTATAGAAAAATTAGATCGAATGCCAAAAGATCTATAATAAACAGTCAAGGGATTATAGTTTGTTTTGCTTGCAGCTGGGGTAATTTTAAGAGCCTACATAAGATACAATATTAGGTCTTTTCCTTTGATTCACGGTATCATCGGATCAAAAGTCTTGATTGTAAATATTGTGGGTAGTTATATCTTGAGAATGTTTTCTGTCTTGCTGGTTGACTGGATAGTAAACCAGCGATACTCTTTTCTAATATCTATAGGATTTTGTGCTTCTCTAATTGCCCTGTCTTCTTTACCTTTAGAAATATGGTAATGATAGAAAGAAAACAAATTCTAAATATGATGATAATATCATAACCAATGTTGGATTTTCCTTTTTGACACTGTATGGTGGAAGAATGCTAATAGCTCAGGTGTTACAAAAAATGGTTTTGTAGATATGACCTTAAAAGAGTGATTAACATAAATATTCGTTTAAAAAAAATGATGAATTAGATAGAAAATGATTTGAAAAGACTATCATCGAATTATTGATGAAATAAATGGTTCTAGGCATTATAGTTTGGTTGAGGGTGGATGGATTTTACAGAAGGGGAAAATCGGCAGTGCGTTTGGAAAGATTAATGATAAACCAACCCATGACGATTGAAACAATAGATGAAGAAAAAAAGACAGAACCTTTGTTCCAAACATTCAAAACGATAGGTGGCTATATTGGCTTTATTCTTATTTATAGAGTGCAAGTTGTCTTGTCATCTTTTCCGGTGTATTTACATTTGTAAAGGTCTGTAGTTTAATATCTTGATATGCAAATCAAAGTGTAAATGGCAAAAGACCCAGTTTGTAATATGAAGGTGGATGAAAAGACTGCAAAACCTGTATCAGAAATTAAAAGAAACAAGATATACTTATGTTCTACTGCGTGCAAACAACAATTCGATCAAAATCCATCAAAATATGGATATTGAGACAAATCACGAATAAATAAATCAATCACTCGTCAATTTCAGATTTCCCATCATATTTCCTTTTAATCGATTCTATTCTTCCTCGATATTTTTCAGTATATCCTGATTTGCACGATATACAACAGAAGAATCGCTCAATATCTGCAAATTTCAAAATTTTAGGTTTACCAAAGACAGGTCCATCACAAAAATCACAAATAATGTTTATCGCTAAGCCACTTGCAATTCTTTTCTGAATTTCACCTATCTCTTTTTTTAGAATCTTGTTCTGAGGATTTTTACCGATGTTCTTTTTTCTTTTTGCATTTTCATCAAGGTCCTGCAATCGAATGAAATTTTTTTCTTTTGACTCTACCTTTTCAAAGTCAAAAATTGGTAGGATCCCCTTGATAAATCCTATGTTAACCAACCTTTCATAACGTGCCTTTACTGTTGGAGTTGTTATTCCCGTTTCTCTTGATATCTGTCTAAATGACTTTCTGCCATCCTCTAGTAGTGATCTTAGAATAGATACATCGATTTCATCAAGGCTAAGTGGCATATGAAGGTGGTATTTTACTCGTCTTGTAATATTATTCTTTACATTTGTAAAGAGTGGTGGTAATACTCGGCTTGTATGTATAGCTTATCTAAAAACGAAATTACATCTGGTCATGATTGTGCTGCTTTAATGAATTTGTATCATGATTCTTCTAATCTTTCTTTGATGTCATGCTTAGTTATTACTATGGGATCAAACTCAACAATCACCGAATTTGTTATATTGTTTATATTTATTTTTTTGATTCCCTTTTTATCTTTTAGTTATTTTTCTACGATAGGTTTGCATGAAGTACAGTACATTCCGACAACTTTAAAGTAGACTTTTTCGTAGGATGTCAATAATTCTATTTTTGTTATTTATCTAATTAATTGAGCTGTTAAAAAATATGTAGACTTGAGTGTCAAAGAATCAGCCATTGAAGAAGCTTTTACCAACTTAAACTAATTTTACACTTGTAAAGCCTTGTTGTTATATATCTATTAATTATTACTTATTGTATGGCAAAGGACCCCATATGTGGAATGTTCGTTGAAGAAAATGAAAACTCCATTCATTATACTAAAGAAGGAATATCATATTATTTTTGTTCTTCTCAATGTTTAAACGAATTCCTTGAACCCGAAAAGGCCCTAAAAAAATTAAAAATGCATGTCCTAATAAGCATAGCACTAACAATTCCAATCGTATTGCTTAGCTTACCACATATGATTCCACAGTTGGGACATCTTTATCCAATCGAAATGATGGAATATATCAATTACATACTTTTAGCTTTGGCTACTCCAATACAATTTTGGATTGGATGGCGTTTTTACAGAGGATTCTGGGATGGTATCAAAGCAAAAGCATCAAATATGGATACATTAATTGCTATTGGAACAACAGCTGCATATGTTTACAGCGCTATAGTTACCATCATTCCCGGATACTTTCCATTTACAGCGGTATATTTTGAAACAGCTGCAATCATAATTACCCTTATCCTGATAGGAAGACTTCTTGAAACAAAGACAAAAGAAAAGGCATCAGGTGCAGTAAGAAAGCTACTAGATCTAAAACCTAGGACTGCCCATGTTTTAAGACCTGAAATAAGAGAAAAAAATAATGAAAGTAGAAGTGATAATAATCAAAGTAATAATGCTTTGGATGGTTCTAGACTGAAACTGGTTTCAAAGGAATTTAGGGAACTTGAAATACCAGTGGAAGAAATCATTCAAGGCGACTTAATGATCATACGACCAGGTGAAAGAGTTCCTACTGATGGAATGATAATAGACGGTTCATCTTCGATAGACGAATCTGCGATAACAGGTGAAAGTATACCTGTTGACAAAGTAAAAGGCGACGAAGTAATTGGAGCAACAATTAACAAAAATGGCCTCTTAAAAGTAAAAGCAACTAAAATTGGCCAGGATACAGTATTATCTCAAATAATAACTCTAGTAGAAGAGGCCAAAACAGGTAAAGCTAAACTGGAAAGAATGGTAGACCAGGTAGCAAAGTATTTTGTTCCAGCTATTGTAATAATAGCAATTGGAGTGTTCCTTGGTTGGTATTTTATAGGGAATGCAGGATTAACTTATTCCATATTGGCATTTGTTTCTGTCATGATAATCGCATGTCCTTGTGCTTTAGGATTGGCTACGCCAGCCGCATTAATGATGGGTGCGGCAAAAGGTGCTGAAAATGGTATCTTGTATAAAGGCGGCGAGCATATAGAAATAGCAAGTAAAGTCAATTTGGTAGTATTTGATAAGACTGGAACATTAACAGAAGGAAAACCATCTGTTACTGACATAATAACACTTGATCAAATGGATGATAACGAGCTTTTAAGACTAGCAGCTATAGCAGAATCAGGGTCTGAGCATCCATTGGCTAAGGCCGTGATCACAAAAGCGAAAGAAAAAGGAATTTCTACAGTTTCGCCTGATTCATTTGAAGCGGTAGCAGGTCATGGTCTTAGAGCCAAATACTCTAGCAATGATATAACGATAGGAAATAGAAAGATAATGTTTGACAATAATATTTCAATACCTGAAAACATCGAAACAAGACTTTCGGAATTAGAAGAAGATGGTAAAACTGCAGTATTAGTCTCAATAGACAATCATTTATCGGGATTAATTGCAATATCTGATACCCTAAAGGAAGGTGCCAAAGAAGCGATACTTGGCCTAGAAAACTTGGGAATTGAATCAGTAATGCTTACTGGAGATAATGAAAGAACAGCAAAGGCTGTCGCTTCCAGAATTGGAATTGAAAGAGTAATAGCCCAGGTGTTACCGAGTCAAAAAGAAGAGATTGTAGGCAATATTCAGGCAAAAGAAAACAAAGTTGTAGCAATGGTGGGTGACGGAATTAATGACGCTCCAGCTTTAGCCAGAGCAGATTTGGGAATTGCAATAGGGTCCGGAACAGATGTTGCCAAAGAAACTGGTGGCATAATTTTAATAAAGAACAATATTGGAGACGTTGTCACCGCATTAGAACTAGGAAAGAAAACTGTCTCAAAAATAAAGCAGAATTTGTTCTGGGCTTTTGCTTATAATACGGGATTAATACCGATAGCAGCAGGTGCATTAGTTCCCATTTTGGGACTATCTGTATTTGGATGGCTTCCAATTCTTGCTGGGGTGGCTATGGCCATGAGCTCTGTCACTGTTGTTACTAATTCTCTATTTTTGGGAAGATATAAACCAAGAACAAAAAATAGATCAAAAACAAATTCCGTTTAGATATCATTTTGTTCTACTCCATTTTATTTGGAGGTTCGAAAATGAATATTCTTGGATTACTTGTATCCGCAGATTACCCTGTTGCAGACACCCTATCGGCTAATATTCCTTCAGATCTTTTAATTGTCATCTTGTGTTTATGAAATACCTTTTGAGACTAAGGTAATAAAACCATCATCCGTAGATAGGACAAACCCTCTTGTAGAACATATTATCAATTATTCAATTATTCAATGATACGGTAGATACTTTCTCAGATCTCCTAACTTGAAGTCAATGTTGTCAAAATTCATAACTTGAAAGAATCTCACTTTTATTTCGGGTTTTGGTAAAAGTAATAATTTCTGCGGGGCTGAATGCAATCTATTATAAATTTAAATTTGAAATCCCATAGTGATTATGAGAACAGGGAACGATAAAAAAAAGATTAGTTGTTTGATTGTGCTAATGCATTACTTCCTGTGTTAGCTTGGAACTGGAAGTTCAAGTTATTGCCAGAGAGTACGGAGCTTCCACCAGAAACTACTTGACTATTCTGGTTTGATTTTTGAGATTGTTCGATTATTTGTTTGGCTTTGTTACTCTTTTTTGCTAATGCGTCTTCTGAAATTGCCATTGGGGCTAAGACCAAAGCAAGTGCGAGAACAACTGCTGTTGATACTAGTAATGTTTTATTTGTGTTCATACTTGTAAACTATATTATTACAATTCAACTTATTTTAGATATTTTAGATATTTCTATAATTCTTTAGAGGAAAAATTAAACAGAAAAAATTTCTAGGACTAGATTTTGAAGATATGGTGGAACTATAGTGGAAAATCGAAGATTAAGTTTGTGGAAATAGATTAAACCTGATAGAAAATGTTTGAATCTCGCTTTTGATAGGCATTAATCTTTACCTGTTTTCCATCGATTTCTGCTTGTTTAATTTATCTCCAAATATCTAGCATCATGTCAGATTATTTTACCAATTCTCTCTGATTTATATAAGTTAGTTACAAATCACGCATTCTATTTCTGGATTCAATCCGCTCAGCTAGGCTGTTCAACTAAGATATACCGAACTTGGACCAGTGAATCTGTGTCATAATTAATTTAATCGGAAAGTATCAGAACTACTAGAGAGACTTGGATTAATGTTAATATATATACATCAAAACACTCCACCCGATATATCTATTTATATTAATCATCTGTAAAAACCAAATCTCTATGTTATTTGTAACAGACGTATAGTTAGGATATTCTGATTGTTAATATTGTCGTTGTTGGTTTAGTTAATAGTATAATAATAATTTGAATTTAAAAAAAGAAGAGATAAATGAAAAAAGCTCTCCTAAAGAGTATTGTAGTTGGGCGGAGATAGGATTACTAACACATTTTGTTGCAGCTAAAATACAGAGTTCAAACAAAAAGTATGATGTAATATTAGGAATAACAAATGGGGGAATCATCCCAGCCAGGTTAATGGCCCTCGAACTTGACATAAATCATATACAGTTCATTCCAGTTAGAAATAAAAAACTACATATTGAAGAAATGCCTCAATTAGCGACCGATAAAAAGTATCTTGTAGTGGATGAAATATACGATACTGGTCAAACATTTTCTAAAGTCAAATATGCAATGCAAGATTTTGATTGTGATTATGCATTTCTTATGAGAAGATTCAACGACATTAATGGCAATGAAACAGCATTTATCGGAAAAATATTAAATCATGACAAATGGATCGTTTTTCCATGGGAACAAAAAACATTACCATAGTATGGAGACATGTTTAGAAATTTCTAATTTGTCAAATTGAATTACATTGGTGCTCAACGTGCCTATAAAACTATAAAAACCATAATCCTCTAAGGAACCAAGATATTTGATCTAAAAGTATGAATAAAGACAATAGCAATAAATACACTTATCAACTCTCCGACTTGGAAAGGAGAATCACTTTAGCTAGAGGTGAAGAGATGGTTGACTTGATTATAAAAAATACAAGAATAATAAATGTATTTTCGGGAGAAATACATGAAACTGACGTCGCAATTGCCGATGGAATCTTTATAGGACTTGGTAACGGTTATGATGCTAAATATTCGTATGATGCTCAAGGAAGGTATATGTGTCCTGGGCTTATTGATGGTCACATTCATATAGAATCTACTTTTTTGTCCCCAAGCGAATTTTGTAATGTAGTAGCAGCCCATGGAACCTCAGCAGTAATATGCGACCCACATGAAATAGCAAATGTCCTAGGGCCAATAGGTTTGGATTATTTTATACAGTCAACTAAGAATCTCCCTGTCAAGGTTTATTTTATGATGCCTTCATGTGTTCCTTCTACTTTCATGGAAACGTCTGGATCTACAATACTATTCACAGATATAATTGATTATTTACAGCGCTATCCAGATCGAGTTATCGGATTAGGAGAAATGATGAATTATCCAGGCGTTGTTAATAAAAATAAAGAGATCTTAAATAAAATAATCGCAGTGGGTTCAAGGCCAAAAGATGGACATGCTCCACTTCTTTCTGGAAAATCACTTGACGCGTATGTTATCGCTGGATTGGGGAGTGATCATGAATGCACAAGTGCCAAGGAAGCAATGGAAAAGTTGCGAAGGGGTATGCATATCATGATAAGACAAGGGACTCATGAAAAGAATCTTCAAGATCTAATTGTTATCATCAATGAATTCAATAGCTCTCATATGAGCCTTGTATCTGATGATCGCTCTCCCGCTGACTTGAAAGAAAATGGACACATTGATTATCTGATTCGAAGTGCTATTTCCCTTGGTTTGACCCCAATAAGAGCAATTCAGATGGGCTCCATTAATACTGCTAGATATTTTGGGTTGAAAAATTTGGGTGCTATTGCCCCTGGCTTTAAGGCCGATTTTATACTATTAGATGATTTGGAATCGTTCAAAATATCCCAGATCTTCCTTGCCGGAAGGCGAATAGAAAATATCGGTCCTAACAGAACCAGTACAAGCAATGTAAATGATAAAAATTTTTTACATGATTTTTCTTTCCTACGAAATACAGTACATATTAAAAGTCTAGATAATCAAAATATGTTTGCAATTCATACAAGTTCCAATGATTTATCATCAACATTAATGCAAGTAATTGGTGTCATTCCTGGACAAATAATTACCCATAAAAGAACACTTTCAGCTAGAGTGAATGACCAGTGTGAAGCTATCGCAGATGGTTCACGAGACTTGGCAAAGCTCGCAGTAATTGAACGCCATCACAGAACAGGAAATATTGGATTAGGTTTTGTTCAGGGATTGGGTCTAGAAAGAGGAGCTATTGCAAGTAGTGTGGCACACGATTCACATAACCTTGTAGTAGCAGGAATGGATGATTTGGATATGTTAATAGCCGCAAGAGATATTTCATCAATTGGTGGAGGTTTATCTGTGGCCCTTGATAAACAAGTTATAGCTAATTTTCCACTTCCAATTGCCGGGCTTATGTCTGACGCAAAAATAGATTCAGTAATTACCAGTCTTGAAGCCCTCAATACTGCTTGCTTAAAGTTAGGCGTCAAAGTAGTTAAGGATCCGTTTATGTTACTTTCATTTTTGGCGTTACCTGTTATACCTTCCTTGAAGTTGACAGACAAAGGCTTAGTAGATGTTGATAATTTTCGCTATACTAGTTTATGGTTAGATTAGTTACCGATACATATACTATATCTAAAATAATTTTTCTAAACCGATTGAAGATTAATTGTTAAAATGGTCTGTACCCTAATACTTGCAAAGATAAGGTTATCTAGAAATACTTTTCATACTGGATTTATTTTTTTTATCTTTATCGATTTTCTTTAGATAGAAATTGATTATGTTAGGCTGAATAAATAATTAAATACATTTAATCATAAATGAATAATCAGAGATATTAGACTGGATTACTCTAAACCTATATAGATATCCTCATGATTTGCATTAACTTTTACATCATAACTAACTCTGTGTTTCCAAAATAGTCTATTTATTTTAGTAACGATTGTTCTTCATTTGGCTTTAACTAGAACATCAAAACAATGATGAATCAGTATAGAAATGATCACGTATAATATACTGTGTTAACTAAAAGGGGAGTATAATGAGTAGTAGAGATCTTAATCCATTTGACTGGTATAAGAATTTCTTTGGAAGGCATGCAAGCAAGAATAGAGGGGGATTTTTCGATGATTACTTTACCGGATTTGAAGAGATGCAAGAGGAGATGGAGAGAATATTTAAACAATTTAATAATATTCAATCCAATGCACCAAAGGAATTGATAAGAGAATATCAAGCGCCAGATGGTACCAAAGTGAGAGAAGTTGGACCAATCGTTTATGGATATTCGATGACAATTGGACCTGATGGTAAGCCGCATATCAGGCAATTTGGAAACGTTAAGAATTTGGCTGGAGGATCAGACAAGCAAGAACTAAATCTCACTGGTATAGGCTCGGGACCCGCATTAACAGCTGAAAGAGAACCTCTGGCAGATCTAAATACTACCGAAAGGGAAATTAAAGTTATACTAGAAATGCCTGGAATAAAAAAAGAGGATATTAAAATAAATGCAACTGAAGGCATGGTGGAAATTACAACTACTGGTTCTCAAAGAAGATATCACAAAACTATAGAAATACCACCAGAAGCAGATATCGATTCAGCTAGATCAAACTATACGAATGGTATTTTAGAAGTCATTTTCAATAAAAAAGAAAATGTAAAACTAAAAGGTAAGGAGGTAAAGGTAGAATAGTGCTGTACAACTGCCAGTGATTCAATACTACATTGTCAAGAACTTAGCAATCTTTCCCGTTGTTGGGAGTTTATAGTTTATGGTATGATTTATTGTTATAGTGTTACCACCACTTTGAAACACTTGTATACTTTCCTAACTGTGAAACGGACTCACTGTTTGTCTTGTAACTAATCTTCTATTGTCCTTTACTCGATCTCCCGTGATTAGTCAAATAATGAACTTATTTTCCTTAATTATGAGTTTCTCGTAGAACTGTTCCGTAATCAAGGTCAACTTTTTTTCTTATATATGGAATTAATTTGTAATGTATAGAATATAGTTTTTCTTCATGTTTTATGATTCCTTTGTGAAGCAATGAGATAAAACCACCAGAGATTTCTTTTGGCATGAAATTTTTGTTCTTACAAACTTCGTTTCTTTTTATTCTGTATTCTTCTAACGTAAAGTATGATTTTTCAAGATCCATAATCAGTGGCCACATAACGTCTTCCCATACTATCCTTCGCCTTTCAGTTGTAGCCGCATATCTCCCTTTTTTATTTTCAACTGTGATTTTTTTATAATTTGTATCGTCATTTTTCTGCATGGCTGAGTAATCGAGATTCAGTTGCAATATCGTTAATTCGATAAGATATGTGCATGAAGTCTTATAAGACTACATAATCTTGTGGACTACACGTATACATGCAAGTCAAAATGACAAGATAGAGATTTTCCTATTTTTCGTCTCACATATGGACACTTATTCATCCTATTCTGATTTTCCATTATCTTTTGCAATGTTTGAGGAGTTGGTGAGCTTCCAATTCATCAGGTAACGAAACTGAGGGTTATTAATCTGAAACTTAATCCTGGTGATCCATTTAGTTTTATTTAATATAATGTAGCCTATGTGCCGTATTAAATTTGGTGTAAGGTTATTCAAAGCTTTTATAACGCGTTTGGAATTAAATCAGTGCAGTATATTCTAGTCGAGTTCTATCACATCATACTCAGAAGATTTGAAATTGAATAACAGTAAATGAAATAATGACATTGTGTAAATTCTAAATTCTAACCAATTACACAGTTAAAGTCATCTAAGAGAAGGGTCCGATTCTTTAACTTTCCTATAAAAGACCTACCAGATCAATATTTGCTATTATATCTCTCTTTAGGTCAAGGATTGATACATCCTTCCGTAAACCTCTCATTACAACTACTTGTTTGGTTTAGTTTGCAAATGATTCTATTTTATTCATTAACCTTTTATATTAAAATTAATTATATCTACTAACTATCTTGCGGATTAGGGTCAAATTTTATGTTACCTTTATTAGTAACATTTGAGTGTTAGGAAAAAGCTCGCTAGCACGACATGAGACTATTGATGAAAGCAGTTAGTACAGTAGATATTCTAACTTGACGGCTTTATTAACATAAACGACATTTTACTACAGTATATGATATAATGGTGTTTTGACAGAGCAATGAGTCGGCATTTAAGGTCACAAGTTTCCCTATAGTATCCTCTTTCATACATGGTTATTGGCGACTTTTTTTGCTCAGCATTCCACGAACACAGTTGACATCTGTAATAGTGATTTGGAGGATCATCGCCGACGCTGGAGAAAGAAATGTCGCCGGCGCTATAAGACAACGCCGACGCTGGAGAAAGAAATGTCGCCGGCGCTATAAAGACAGGCCTGTCCAGCAATTTAGTATTTTGCAGAAACCGAACTATCAGAAATTTCATATGACGTCTAAAGTCAATTGGGGTTTATGCAATTGAAGTAAAATCATTCGCTACCGTTATTCAAACTCCATTCAAAAAATAAGAGTCGGAGATCTAGCATAGTTGGATGAAAACAATAGTAGACACAACTTTTCAATGGACTCTACCATTTAAGATATCAAATGTACTACCTGTTGCTCTGAGTGACCACCGCATAGAAAACCCTACTTTCACAATACCTAATTTACACCTCTAAAAACCCTACTAGACAAAATAGAAAAAATAAGTAAAATTATTTTGATTTTGTGATAGAATATTATTCCTAGATGCAACACTATAATCACAAAAAACAGATTGATTATCTTGATATCCAATTTTTACTTCATCTAATGTTGCAAATTGCTATTGCTTCCACAAAACAAGGAAGTAGAAGTAACACAAGATAAAATATTTGATGATTCGAGTTCACAATAAGTGGGTGATGAACCAAGGGGTTGCTCACTTCATAATCTACAATATTCTATTGAGCTAGGTCCACTCTCTAGAGTCTATATCAAAAAATCGAATATGACAATTCTAGAATCATTACTTGTGCTCCGGGATTTTAATAATACCCAAATGATTTTCACCATATAGTATACCATGATATTCATTATCGCAGTGAAATTGCACACGGATAGGATCTTCATCTCCTAAACAACAAGCAAATTTAGCAGAAAAAGTCTGATTGGGGGTTGTTCTTACTGGGTAATGTCAATAATTTCAGTGCACTAATAACCAAAAAACTTTGAAAGCCAAGCCAAAATGAATGAGGAGGCTATATGCATGTGAATGTGCAATACTCAATTTTGAAAGATGGATTGAAAGATAAAAGCATCGGACTGGTATAGTTATATCATTGCAGCATCCTAGAAAAAAAATTAATCTATCCATGTCAGTTCTTGATTTGGTGATGGTAAATGCTGGCAGTTCTCCAAGTCAGTCTATGCGAAATAGTTTGGATTTAGCTCGACATGTGGAACGATGGGGATATAATCGATATTGGTTGGCAGAACATCATAACATGCAAGGTATAGCCAGTGCAGCTACCTCAGTGCTCATCGGGTTTATTGCAGGAGGTACTTCTACCATTCGAGTTGGCTCAGGAGGGATAATGCTTCCAAATCACAGCCCACTTATCATAGCCGAGCAATTCGGAACCCTAGAGAGTTTGTATCCTGGTAGGATTGATTTAGGTTTAGGTCGTGCCCCAGGAACTGATAGGCTCACTGCTATGGCCTTGAGGCGTGTTAGTCTGGATGAATCAGAAGAAGATTTTCCTAACAGTGTAGAGGAATTGATGAACTATTTAGCACCCCAAACCATAGGGAAGGAAATAAGAGCTACCCCAGGAGAGGGATTGAATATACCTATCTGGCTTTTGGGTTCTAGTATATTCAGCGCTCAACTAGCCGCAGCGTGGGGATTACCATTTGCATTTGCTAGTCATTTTGCACCTGCACACTTGGAATCTGCTATTGAAATATACCTAGAACGATTCCGACCCTCTAAGACTCAAAAAGAACCCTATGTCATGGCTGCCGTGAATATATTTGCAGCTGATACCGATGAGGAGGCAAGTCGCCTATTCACATCTGTCCAACTTATGGCATTGGGAATGATTAGAAGAACCTATGGACTACTACAGCCCCCAGTAACCAATATAGATGAGATATGGGACCAACTTGAAAAATATGCTGTGGGAGAACGGCTCAAATATTCTTTTGTTGGAAATCCTGCTAAGGTTAAGAAGGGTTTAGAATCCTTTTTGAATAGAATTCAGGTAGATGAAATCATGGGCGTTTCTCATATTTATGACCATACTGCAAGACTTCGCTCTTTTGAGATTTTATCTTCAATCTGACAATAACAACACATGGCAGATCACTATCCATAGGCTATTATAAAATAGTAATCTTGCTACCTTTCTACCTTTGTCAAATATGTCTTGATTTTTCGGTGATTATTTGATTCTTTAAATTGCTATTACTTGTTTTGTATAACATGGCGATACAAATCGTATGGCAGTAGCAATACAACCTTGTTCCATGTTGCAGTAGCGCCAGGACGCCAGTAAAACCGGCAACATAATAACTAAAAGTCTTAATTCAACTCAATGGCTTGATAATTTTGGCGTTAAGCAGAATAGTTGTTCAAAATATTCAAACGGGACATGGGTTGTCTTTAGCTCGAGTTTCAAATTTCGTTTTACTATTGATGTATGTAAACACTATATTGTAGTTCCATTCAACGATAAAGATTGGATATATTTATTCCTCCTAACTTTTGTTCTATTGAAGGCGCAGGACAAACATTAATGATGCAAATTCAATCACTATTGATAGTTCCATCTCTGAACATATCGATATTTGCTTGTTAAAGAATGGCCCATACAACGTTAATCAACATTGAAGCACTGTTGTTACTATTTGCACTAATTGCAAAACAAGTTATACAAGATATGATAACTTACCATTCTTCATTGTTGAAGAGAAATAAGAAGTAGTAATTATAGACCTATTATGACCTGAAAATCCCACAAGTTTTAGACAATCTTTTAATAATTACTTATTAATTACCACTACATGAATAAAATTTCTAAGTTCGATAAACAATATAGAAAGCCTGCTTCTCTGCTGATTATTTTTGTAATATGGTCATCGATTTTTTCTATTATTGTTTCGATTAACACTGGAGATTTGGATATAAGTTTATTCCAAACAGTTTTTGCTCAAAATAATCAAACAGGAGTCGGAGACGTCCAAAAAGAGTCTTTAGTAAAAGATGAATCGTTGCAAAAACGAGACACAATAACAGATGATAATGAACTTCAACCCGGAATAGTTACCAATCCTGTACCCCAGAACTGTGGAATAAATCCAAATGCACCGCCATGCTGTACACCTGGAGAGGATAAAGGATGTATCGGCGAAGTACCCAGAACTGTGGAATAAATCCAAATGCACCGCCATGCTGTACACCTGGAGAGGATAAAGGATGTATCGGCGAAATACCCAGAACTGTGGAATAAATCCAAATGCACCGCCATGCTGTACACCTGGAGAGGATAAAGGATGTATCGGTAATGATGATAAGGTAGGTATTTTGCAATTAGGGACAAATCCACAAAATCTGAAACCAGGAGACGAATTTGAAGTGCAGGCAACAGTAATAAATAATCTGGATGATCCCAATAAAATACACTGGAGACCTATGTGGAGGTTCACCCTTAGAGATACAATTTGATAATAATGTACATATTAACTATGCCATAGCATGTCAAGCAATATCTACAGAAACGCTAGATACTCATGAAACAACAACGGTACAAGGGAAAGGATATGAAGTATTGACAGCAGAAAACCCCGGTAAGGTGAATGCACAAGTCACATTCAATTATGGAGTAGAAGGCGACAGCAGTAACCAGAAACAAGTAACAGAATCATTTTCATTCGATATTATAAATTAATAGATAATATCCATTGCATTTCATCTTTCCTCCAAATCTTTATCAAACAATCTTTTTGTGGGGGATATTAATAATGGCTATATCTGCCGATTAACTCTAAATTCAGAAAGAAATGTCCTTGAAATAAACAGAAGTTCCTATGAGGGAAATTTGGCAATCTTGTCCGATAAACAAGTAAGCTATCCAAAAGAGGTTATTCCCCCCATTACGGTAGTGATTTTGGAGGTATTGTGGATATAGAAGTCGGATCAATCAGATGGTTATCTGTATGTTTTGACTAATTCCAGAGAAATCTATAGAATCATACAAAAATCCAACTTTATCGGTTTCGATAATTCCTTGTATGCAAGTAAGTCATCACCATCGCTGATCCAAACCAATCCCTCGGTCTCAATTTCAACCTTAGTACAAATAATAGGTATTGAGAATGACATGTCTTACAACCCTAATCCTGTTGTGGTCCAAGAAGGTCAAACAATTCTGTGGGTAAACGGTGATGCAAACTCATACAGTAACCTCGAATTCTCATGAAAATGGATATAGCAATAACTCTGGAATGTTGTTTGACTCTACCGCAATCTTGCCGGGACACTTTTATGGTACAATATTTGTTCTGCCTGTTAATTATTCATCTATTGTTTCTACCATCCTACTATGATTGGGGAAGTAATAGTAGAGTCTAATTGCCTATTTAGTTTTTATGAGATAATAAATAAAATTAGAAAAAATAGTTACCATTGTTATGTCTACCCGTATTATATCTTCTTTCATCTATTGTTTTTTTAGTAATATATATCGAATTTCCAAGAATGTGTCTAGAGCTCTGCCTCCTTCCATTGATTTTAGATCAATATCTAAATATGATTTAGTACATCTCTCGTAGAGAAATCTTCTTATTACTATTCTTTGCAACCCGCATATACTATTTGTTACCACATGTTTAGAATTGGTACAGGTATTTAGGAATTAGTCATGTGCCATTGACCAAAAATTATTAAGTTGGTTGATAACTTGTTTTACATATTACAATATGACTCTGTTAAGGGGGTGATGCTAAGGATGAAATCCATTACGAAACAAAAACAATAACAGAATAATTAACAAACGAGAAAATAAGGAATAATAATTAGAGGAAGGTTAGAGTAAAGCTAATCTATTCCTTTGAGCTTTTAGGTACTATTCTATATTACTTCGAAACTATCAAATTAAAAATTAGAAATATCTTGTTATTATTCAATCAATATTCGTTGGCTCTCTGATTCATGTTTACTTACGCATCCAAAACAATCTTTTATTATAATTATTATATGATTTATTATACTACTTTTAATGATAGGTTCTATATGGTTTGTTTGTAATCAATGTTTATTAAATGGTATCTAAGAAAGTTACACCAAAAGATGATAAAAAAGGATTAGCATCTGCTGATAAGGAAACAAAAAAGAAGGTCGCAAGTAAAGGCGGAAAGGCCAAAGCCAAGGCCACTAGTACAAAGGCCACTAGTACAAAGGCCACTAGTACAAAGGCCACTAGTACAAAGGCCACTAGTACAAAGGCCACTAGTACTAAGAAGCCCAGTGGTAGTGCTAAGAAAAAATAGAAACTTAATCCATAATACATTATTTTTAATAAATTTTATTTCTCTATTAATTGTGAATTCAAATGAAACAATGGCATGATTGATTACATAATCTCTGTTTTATGATAAATCTTTTTACTAATAAGAGTATTTTGTAATTCCAAATTATACTTGATTGATCTATGAAAACAACTGTTTAAGTGATTCATACCTTTTGATGTATTCAATTCCTTTTGGAGATATAAAATAATGAGGAAAATCTGTGTATTCACTATTCAGCATGAGGTCCTTATTAGTAACGGGCTTAATGAATTGATTAGATAATAATGATGATAAAGTATGTTTATTTGTTGAAATTCTATATTTAGTCAAAGGAATAGGCTGGTTTTTTAAATAAAGTAGAGCATCATATATGCAATCATAGTGGCTTCTGTACCCATTTACTTTTACTTTTACTTTTTGACTTCGAATTACCGCTGCCATGCCTATTCAAACATCATAAAATAAATACAAATCTTAATACATCCATCGATTAAAAATACTCAATTTTTATTATAGGTAGATAAAGTAGTAAAATCACTGATAATATAGTCAAGAAGTATAGAAAATAGTATTATCAACGCCAATCAAGGCTTAATTCATTAGATTGTTTCATAGCTTTATTATCAGTGCTTAACATACATAGTAACTAAGCAACATACTGATTCTAAGGAGAACTTATTGTACTTGACTATTTGTAAGATATGTCGCCATTTCGTAATGCTCATTAACCATGCTTTGAAAAAATTTTAAATATAGATAGTGTATTAAAAATAAGCTACAGCATCAGCATACTGGATTTTATCTAGAAACTATATAAATTTAATTATCTGTACTGAGGGATCTATTCGTCATAACGGATTCTTGGTATAGCAAACGTGCGCCAGTGTTTGATAGTAAGACGAGCAAATCTGTTCTTCATCCATTTACCGTAAATAAGCATAGAGGTAACACAATAAACCTATATCACGGTTGCCAACACAGAAGTGGATACTGTTACGCTACCTATAAATGGTCACCAGATTTTTATGATAAAATTTATGCAAAAATTAATGCTCATGAAATATTAGAAAATCAATTACGATCTTGGAAATCAGAGGTCGTGGAACCTGTTATGATTTCCTCAGCTACCGATGCATACCAACCGGCAGAACTCAAATTTGAATTAACAAGAAAATGTGTTAAAGTTTTGCAGAAATACGATGTACCTTATTATGTATTTACAAAATCTGCCCTAGTATCAAGAGATCTACAACTCCATAAACAATACAAACACAATTGCTTCATAGTGTGGTCAATTACTACTTGTAATGAATATATCCGACGAATAATAGAACCTGGGACTCCACCTTCCATTATGCTTTTTTAAAGTGATAAAAAGGTTTAGTGATTCTGGAATTCGCTGTGTTGTAAATATCGATCCTATTCTTCCTCTAATCACAGACTCGTCAGGCGAGATTGAATTAATTGTAGATACTTGTTTAAGATCGGGTGTTCGTTACAATTTTGGTGACACATTAAGACTCAGATCCGATATTTGGGAAAGGATGAAAATTGTATTCAAATTGTTAAATAATAAAGAAAAAGAATTCATAGACGAATATATCAGACTTTATCACTTTAAGGATCCTATGCGACAGGGTTATAATCTTCACGTGGACAAAACCTATGCAGATACCATGCTGAAAAATCTGGAGGATAAGGTAGTAGAGAAAGGTATATTGTTTGGTTTTCCAAAACTGGATGGAAAGAGACAAATGGCAAAAGGCAAGCTTAACGGCTGTGATCAAGGTCAATTGACATTGATGAAATTTATGTAGGAAAATACTCTATGACAAATAGTTTCTAATGTTATGGGTGTTTCGATCGCTGGGATATTTCAGAGCATGTTTGTCCGGGATTCTCTTCTATTTGTCAATCCGCTGACCTTCAAATTACTGAGCTATTTAAAAATTGATGTCTAATTAAAGATATGATAGGGATTTTTATGTTAATTTCACTACTGTTTGTGCCTTTAACAAATGTAGTCAACGCACAAAACATAGAAGGGCCTGGAGGAGTTTTTGATCAGGGTTCAGATAACAACGCAAATGTATCATTTCTTCCGGGAGACGGAAAAATGACTTTTTCTAAGGATAACACAACAGTGGGATCAGAAAAAGCACTTAACAATACCATTGGGAATACTACTGAATTTATGAAACCTAATTTTGATCCTAGTAAACCTATACAGGATTACGATTCTAATTCTTCTAATTGGAATAAGATCCATCCGATTCCTGAGGGACGAAGCGGCTAATTTTAGGTAGTCAATAACCAATCTATCTATTTTATCATTATCTAGATATCAATGGAGCAACTTCAGAGGCTGTATTCTAAATCGAAAGGATGGACAAATTAGTTTTTGGAAAATCTCAGAAAAGTATCTGAAAAATAAACAGAAGAATTAGAGGAAGCGAAATGAGAATTTAGTCAATGTTCTAAGGAACGATTTTTCAATCTTCTTGGTATTATCCAAAACCTTACCATCTTCTATGCTCTGGGTACAGGATTTACTTTATATCTGCCTCTATTACGATAGCATGATTATGAAATTGCAAAAATTATTTTCATCTTAATACATAGTTTCGATTTAGTCATGCGGTTGGAACTTATGCCAAATGCCTATTCACCCACAGACCTTCAGAAAATAAAATAATAAGGTAGTCTATCCAATCATGTTCACATTATGATATCAACCTGAAAATCTCTTGCGAATCTAGATAGTAGGTTTTGCAAAAATATCAAATACCATTGGATTAAAGGCTTCATAATATTAGTATTGCCGCACTAATTACTGTTGTCCACATGCCATCTTTATTTCCTGCAGCTGACTGGGTGAAATTTTGTGTTTTGTAAATCTTTCCTGAAAGTTTCCATTGTTCTTCGTTTTGATCCCATGTAAGCGTTGGATCAGTCGGTAATCCGATTGTTGTGGCAAGCATTTCCATAGCCAAATCCTCTGCATAATCTCCTGCCTTTGAAGCTGTCTCTCCAGTTGAATGGTGCTCTGACAAATACCCATATTGAGCATCATCTGCAGGCCTAGCTAACCCAATGGATGCGGCAATTAGTCTATTTGGTTCATTAGTAGCTGATCTCGCTATTACCGTAAAAACAATTTGTCCTGGTTTCAGATATTTTCTTCCTTCTTCTTTATTTACTATCTTACACTGTGGTGGTTTGATACTAGATACCGATACTAGATTTAGATCGCTTATTGAAGCATCACGTAAGGCAAGTTCAAAGCTAGTAAGATAATCTTTGTGAGTGCCTCTACCTTTGGTAAAAAACATAATTTTTGGAATATATGCCATAGGATCTGATAATGTTATTTTCTTGCATAATTCATGCTCTCCATCCATCTCTAGACAAATTGTGTATAGGATAGGTTAAAAACATGATTTTTGGATTGACTGATTGATTAAAGGTTTCTATCAAGTATGGATTTTTTTGCCTTAAAACTACATTGACTTGTCAAATACAGATGCAATAAAGATTCAAGAAATTGTTATATGACATCGTAAATCGGTTTTATGCTTCGAATGAGATTCTGGAATGGATGATCCAGTTTAGAAACCAAGTAGGATTATACTTTTTTACTTGATCAGGTTTGACCCTGGCATTGTGCCTGTAAGGAATTTTTTCATAATACTCTTATCAATGAATCAAGTATATAATTAGGAGATATCTGATGCCTTTTATTCTCTTAATTATCTTTACTTTTACCAATCACTTTACACATTGAAAAATAGAATGGATTTTCCTACCCAATGGATTCTTATTGAGGATCTGGAATTTGATGATTTACCCGAGTAATAGGGGTACATCTCTATCAATCATAATAAATGGTAATTTTTCTCAATTTACGTTAAACAAAGTTATGTATCAACGCTTCCCACTAATAAGATTAAAATATATAATAGTGAATTTTGATTTAGTGGCAAAAGTCATAGCATTCCATTCATACAAAGGAGGAACGGGTAAAACCACTTTAGCAGTAAACCTTTCTGCAAATTTGGCGACAAAGGGATACAATGTTTTGCTTGTTGATATGGATGTATATGCGCCAAGCTTGTATGTTTATTTTAATATTCAACCCAAGAAATGGATTAATGATTACTTAAATGACAAAATTTCCTTTTCTGATTCTATTTATGATTTCTCTCATGTAGTGAAAGAATTTAATCCAAACACTCAGATCGAAGACAAATGTGGCTCCTTTAATGCCGTTTTTTCTAATCCTTCAAAGAAAGAAATAACCGATTTAGATTCGGTCATGAGGAAGGACTCCTCGAAGTCTCATATGTTAAAAAAGATGTTACTTTTAAAAGAAACAGGTATTACAGTAACAGACTATGATTATATCATTCTGGATACAAGTCCTGGTATTCGATATTGGTCAATTAATTCATTGGCTATCTCGGATACTATCTTCTTGTCACTAAAGATGGATAATATAGACGTAGAAGGTACTAAACATATGGCTATGGATGTGTATGGTTCTTTCACAAGTTATGGAACTAGATCTTATTTGTTGTTGAATCGAGTTGCAGGCTATTGCGAACCTCCGATAACCTTGGATACAGGCAACTCCATTAATGGTGAAAACACTTCTTTTTTTAGGTCTTTACTGTTAGAACAAAATGAAACAATTAAGAATTTAGAAAAGTTAATAAAAATGGATGTTGTTTCGATGATTCCTTGTTATTGTGATATGCAATTTGAAAGACAGGAGTATTTGACTGTCTTAAAAAATCCAGATCACCCTTTCTCAAAGAAAGTTGATGAACTATCCAAGAAAATCGAGTAGTTCATACTAACTTCGACCATTGAGGATCGCTTAACCTCAAAAATCAGACCTCCTAAATGGAAAAAAAGAAATATCTAATTAACATAGTAATTTTAGATGAAACATTTCCCCGGTAATGACATAATATGTAGAAACTTACAACAACCTGATCTTGGAGTGTATCTAATTTCTGGACCAAAGTCATCGGGAAAATTACATTATTGCAATAATTTTATTTTAAATGGTTTAACAGACGGGGTTTTTTGTATTTGTATCAGCTCTTCATTCATAGAAAAGAAATACAAAAGCATTTTTTTTCCGGCGTTGGAGAGCTTGTGTCTTAATTTGAAGGTATTAAATCCATATACATTGAAGGGATATGATGGAGCCGGGTTTGAAAATAGTCAAGCGCTTACACACCTTTTTGAAGAGGTTAGAAAATTAATTGACACCCAACTAAATCGACCAATATACTTTGTGTTAAGTTCATTGACTAACTTTCTAGAAAATTTTAGTGATCAAGATGTAACCAGATTTGTCACTAGTTTGGTCTTTCTGCTCAAAAACCATGAGGTAAATTCAGTATTTACTATTGATAACACAGATTCTAATTCATCTATATTTGTTAACAAAATAGCACATCTTTTTGACGGACTATTTGAAACTAAGTTACCTTCAGATTCTTCTCAGCCGCAAAAGTACATAAAACTGGTATCTATGTTTGGGAATAATAATTGTAAATCAGATTGGATAAATTATACATTAGACAATAACAATATCATCACGTCTATCAGTAATCAAACTAGATTAATCTGCAATTTATGTAAGGAACAGATTAATGAATCTCCAGTATTCTATCAAGAACTTTCTTTTCATCAGGAGCATTTAGCCATTTATATGAAATTAGTTAATTTTTACGGAAATTCTAAAATTGCAGAATTTGGATCATCTGGAATTTTATATACAAATTTCTTCTTTATTGATATCGTTGGATTGTCAGATCCTTCTCTGTCGGTTAAGAATCAAATAGAAAAGATCCAGATACTAAATAATATGATCAATTCATGTAATTCTTATAAAAAGGATCGAGAGAAGAAAATCCTTCCTACTGGCGACGGTATGGCGATCGGTTTCTTGACCGATCCTAAACTACCTGTAGATTTGAGCTTGGAACTTCACAAAAAACTGGGAATACATAATTCAAATTCATCAAATCAATCTGTAATACAAGTGCGAATTGGAATTGGTTCGGGACATGTTTTTATAGTCAATGACTTGAATGATAATCAAAATTTATGGGGTCCAGGTATAATACTTGCTAGGAGAGTTATGGATTTAGGCGATCAAGGTCACATATTGATCGAAGGAGGTTTTGCAAATAACTTATTTAGTATTGACAGTGAATTAAAGAAAGACATACATTATCTCGGGAATTACTGTATAAAACATAACCAAAAAATTGATGTTTATTCCCTGTATAATCAGTATGCGGGCAACGCAGAAATTCCACAAAAATTTTTAGATTTGCATAAATCCATTTGATACATTGTATATCATCACCGACAAGGCCTTTAAATTCTCAAATGATAAATAACCAATAGCATTCTTAGGGAATTCATTTCTTATTGCTGGCCACATTTTAGGCCAACCAAGTTTAGTAATACTGTTTCTTTTTTCATAGCTTTGTCCTTAGGCCAGTACAATTATTAGCGATAATTCAATTTTTGTCGCTCGTATTTGTATTAATATATCCTCGTTACTTAAGAGTAATCGTCTTACCTTTTTGTGTGTGGGCTCTTAGCAGATAATATGTGCAAGTCAATCATTTTTGAGAATGTTTTTATATCTTTACTATATAAAAAACGTGTATGGCTGTTTTTCTTGATGTTCATAAAGTGCCATTCAAAGAAGAAAATCTCCAAGAGCTTGTTAATGCTCCCGCAGATGAATACGGTGTTACACATGTCAACTTATTTTACAACATGGAAGCCGGTGTATGTTTTTGTTTATTAAACGCTCCTGATAAAGAGGCAGTCATAAAGCATCACGATAAAGTTAATATAGAATGCGAATGGATAACAGAAGTTAGCATGGCAACAGGTAACGAATTTCTAAAATATGGTAGCCGGTGAGCATATTCGAATCCAGAAAATTAATTTGGCTGGTAAAATTCATTGTAGTGATTCGAATCTATGACTGTGAAAAGAACGAAACTACTTGGGGTTTTCAATTTATTACCCTTTGAATTATATGTTAATGCAAAAGAGAAAAGATAATCTTATATCTGTTAGTTGATAAATAACGTAAAGTTATTAGAAATGCCCAAAGATATTGGCATAAAGGAAGTCAATGTAAATCATACCCTTGATGAATCTCTAAACCTAATATCTAAAATATTTTCCAATACTCAGCGATATTTAGAAATAATTGTAGGTCAAGATTGGTTATGCCATTTAGTGGAGAATCCATCATTTTTTACACTTGTCAAGAAATTGAAATACCGCAGTATTGATACTAAGATCGTAGTCGAGATTAGCAAGATGAATGTTAATTGTTCAAAGCGACTAATGAAATATTCTGATATAAAACATTCAGATGGATTAGTAGGTTGCAGCTTTAGGAACGAACAATCATACTGTTCTTGTCATATCTCAGAAAATAAATTGGGTGATGTGGGACAGGAAATAGAATCGCCAGAGAAATTGACCGATTTTTTCTATGTTGATAACATACATTTTGTCAAACAACAAGAAATTTTATTTAAACCTTTATGGCGCGAATCCATTCCAGCAAGAGAAAAAATAACTGAAATTGAAAAAGGCGTAATGGAAATCATATTAAGCCATACATCCAAATCAGAAATTGACTTCGATTCCAATAAAATACTTTTTCGCATAATGGAGTCTTGCGTAGATCAAATACTAATATTAATTCCTACAACTGATCTCTTTTGGAGTTTTTATTGTAGCAATATACTTTCTTCAATTTCAAAGATGTTGGTCAAAGATGTGACAGTGAAGATCCTGATTCACTCAGAAGATGGTCAAACAACGTTAAAAGACGAAATACGACATAAACTCAAGGAATTCTCTCGGGATTTGGATATTAATACTAATTTTTTCTCTAAAAAAATTCCCCAATCGTATTTATCTCTTATCGTGGATAACGTTGTTATAATAGAAATTGATTACAACAATGAAAAATCTATTCTCTCTAAAGACGCAGTGAACCCGATGGTGTCCTTTTCCATTAATGATACTCGAGTATCATCCGCATCGTCTGTTTTTGATCTATTGTGGATACAATCTGATTTTGAAAGACAAAAAAAGATTAAACAAACATATTTTGATATTTTTAAAGGATTCAATATGAAAAGCGAAAATTATAGTAGGGATTGGAACTTTAAAAAGAAGAACAACAAGTAATTTAACATCTACTTCCATCATACTCCCCGAAATAACGAAGCTTCGTTCAAGTCATTCAATCAATTTGGTACATTGAATTGATTCTAGTATCAAATATATATCCATAATTAGTAACTATATAGTATGTTTATCCTCTATTAGTATTCTATAGTTTCTTTGATTCTAATTAACATTCATTACGTATTATGTCATTGAAATAAATCAGAAAGAATCACAAGAAAATAAACTGTATCTTTATTCCATCATGATCGTAAACATAAAATGATGATTTCTGGTGAAAATCTGATTCAAGTAACTTTTTATCGATAGATATGCCATTGCTGATGAGTTGGTTTTTCAAGGAGTCTTTCTCTTTTTTGTCGTCAGGTATTTGTATTGCAAAATGGTCTAGCCCTACTTCGCCCAAGTTATTTGCACTATTAGGTAGGAGGTTTGTCCCAATCCAAGTATTTGTGGCAATGTGATGATGGTATCTATCTGCGGCAAAAAAATGGGCTCCTGGATACGAAGCGGTATGGTAAAGACCAATCATATCTTGATAGAAATTCTTGGCTTTAGGAAGGTTTGATACGTGTAAATGAACGTGACCTATCGATGTTTTCTTAGGAAGACCAGTCCATGTTCCATAGTTTTCATGATTAAGCAAATTATTGACATCTAGTGATTCTGTTACCATGTGTATTTTGTTTGTACCAGTCCATATCCATTCAGATGGTTGCCTATCGCGGTAAACCTCGATTCCGTGATTATCGGGGTCGTGGAGGTATAGAGACTCAGAGACGGCGTGGTCCGCCATACCTTCATAGTATTGTGGTTCGAGATTCTTCTGAATGTGCTGCAGAAATGATGCTAAAAATTTTCTTTCAGGCAGTAATATGGCAAAATGATAAAGCCCTGCCTCTCTTTTTATTTTACTGGGATTGCTTGCTTCACTATCACTACCATTGTCTATCTGACTTAAGACCAGCAGTGTTGAAAGCTCGTCCTGTCCAGGCTCGTACAAGCCAAGATAAGATATATTATCTCCTGAACTGTTTTCTAATACCCTAAACCCTAAAATGGATTGGTAAAAATCTATAGAATTCTGTAAATTGGAAACTTTTAGGTGAACATGATCTATCTTTAAAGCGGGATTAGCGATGAATCTATTATCTTCGTGCTTATTACTATTATTACTATTATTATCATAATCCATAGGTATATTTCACCTCCGATCTATTTAATACCAAATCTCAGTTCAAGAGATCGAAATAAAAAAAACTAACTAGATGTGAAGGTTGGAATGTTGTATTGGGGGTAGTAAAATTCTCTTCCTCCATGCTTATTTATTGAAATCAATTTGGGATTAGGCAGAATGTATTTGGTCTTGTGTATTAACCTGAAATACTTGATAGTACCTGATAATTCTCAAGAATTACTATTTTTGCATGGTTTGTTTCCAGCAACGGGATACAATCTATCGAATACCCTTGTATCCTTAAATAAAGGCGATAATGAACATCAGTGGATGAAAAATTCGAGAATGATTTTCATAATTACTTGTTGTATGATTTTTTCAATCACTATTACCGTATCTCTTTTTTCTGGGGATTCGAAAGCAACATTAGATATCGGTAAAGAGTCACCAGACGTCAAACGTGACACCTATAACATCTATACCAACGATACTTTGGGAATATCATTCGAGTATCCATTTAATTGGACGTTAACTGAAAAACAATATTTATTTGATATAGAAGAACCAGATGTTCAAGCATCAGAATTTAAGTTTCCATCAGTTTATCGGTTGTTTAATTATATTAATAGCAGTGAAGAAGCAGATCAAAATCTTAAATTGGGACTCGACCTAGAGGATATAACTAAAGCGTATAAGGACCAATTGATCATTAAGTATGAACGAGTTAATGTGACCGAATCCCCTGTCCTACAAGAGTACATCATAGGGAACTATCCTGTGGGAACATTTATTTTAGATACATATGATGAAATTATGGGTTCACCAGTTACACAACAAATATTCTTGGTAGAAAGAAATGATGAAATTAACATTCTAGAGTATGTCACTCTTAAAGAGGACTTTGGGTCTAAGCAGAGTCAGGAGATTTTAAATCACATCATTAATTCATTCAGGTTTACATAGCAGGTTTCCCTGGTTTTATTGATCAATACTCGATTGAATTCTCAATCTTTGCTTGCCATTTACATCCATATTGCCAACCCATCAATCATTATCATCTTCCTAATATTCATATTGTTGTATTATGATAAAGATCCAGATTATTTGAATAAAATCTGTATCCTCACTCTTTCAGAAACTCAAAATACCGCCGTTAACTCCTCTCTTTAGATTTCTCTCCAGCAGATCGTGGGATTTTATCGTAGCAGAGTTGTTAGTAATCAGAAGTAGTTTCATTTGACTATATAAGGTCCTGCCGTTATACTAAAACTTGTGTTTATACGAGTTTGGTAATTCAGACAAAAAAAAGAGTAGTTTTGTTTACTACATAAGAATAAGTAAAAAATTATTTTGCTCTTACTTTGTACTCATTAATTGTCCCCTTATTTCACCATCTGGATGTTGAACTGTGTGAATGTTAACATAAGTACCATTACCTTTAATTGCAGTTACTAAGTCAGAGATTGCTTTTCCTTGTAACGGTCCTTCCAAATTAATTCCTGTTAGATTACCATTTATGCCAACGCCGTTTTGATTTGGATTCTGTGTGGGATCAAATGTGAATAGAGTCACTGCAATTGGTCCGTTTTCTCCTAGAATTCCACTATGGATATGAGCTGCGGTTACATTCTGGATATCAGAAGCATTAACGAAAAAGTCTAGTGTATCATTGTTTGGGAGAATGGGGATAAATCTTGCCTCTCCTGTTGCTTGAGTATCTACTGCTGGAACTTCCTCTTGACCAGTAAGGTTAGCAGCAAAATCGTGGTTTGCGAATGCTGTTGACGTACTTGAAATTGCTGATACCGCAAATACGCTTCCTAGTGCTAGCGCAATGGTTAGAAATAACATCCTGTTATTTTTGATTGTCATCCACTTAATGTCAATAATGTGATATATAACCACTTTGTTGGACTTCTCAGTCTTCTAGAAATCCATCTAAGTCCAAATCATCCCTAATGATATTTTAGATAGTTTGAGCAATGATTATCGAAAGACCATGATTGGATACTTCTGAATCCTATCTACATGACTTTCCATTTTTTTCAGAGGTCAGATGGCCATACCTTGTAATTCTATATTTTTGTCGATTTATGTTTTTGCACCACCAATAACAATATGATTTCAAAACCAGTACATTCTGTTACAATAACAAGGTGGCTTCAGGTTACAAATATGGTAATAATTATCTTAGTTTGTGAATTGATATTTGTTGATCATAGAAGTCAGTACTTCCATATATATGACCTAAGCTTTGGTGGTGGTTCCAATGATAGAAACTCGATGGAAAGGTAGCATAGTTATCTATCCCATATTGAGATGACACAATATTTTTAGACTTTATCATTCGAGCTCTTGATAACTGGCCATTTTTCCTTACGTAATGAACCCATTACGCTGTGATTCAGATTTAGATGAGATTTTACAAGTTCCTTGGGTGTCAAAGCCATCCACTGATTTAGCGAAATATCTTGAAAACGAGAACTTTTAAACATCTCCAGAAAACGCAATGGTTTATTGCCAATATTTTCGATGTAGTGGCCCATCGCAAATGGGACATACCCAACATCCCCTGCTTGGTAGTCAAAAGTCCGTGCTTTACCTTCTGATGCAAATACTCCCATTCGGGCAGATCCATCAATATAATATTGCCATTCATCATTATTTGGATGCCAATGCATCTCTCGCAATCCGCCTGGTTTGACCTCCACAAGTCCTGCTGCAATGTTGGTTGCTTCTGGAAAATTGGACGAATCGACCAGACGAACCGTACCACCACTGGTCTCCAACGGCTCTTGATTCAGAAAATGATGGCTAAAAGATCTTTGACCTTGATTACTGACGACCTTGTCAGATTGTAATGGCCCGGGTATCTTGGTAGGAAACATATAGTATCGGTGATCAAGTTCGTGCATCGGAATATTGGCAAATTCGATCTCCGGCAATCCAAAATTCTTTGCCAATACTTCTTTGGGAGTATGGGCAAACCAATCAGTAATGAGGAACGTTGAATCTTCAGAAAAGTTGCCATCATCAAAAACTAGGAGAAACTCGCAGCCTTCTTCTAATCCTTGGATCGAATGAGGAATACCGGGAGGAAAATACCATATATCTCCAGTACCCACATCGTCTAAGAAGTTACAACCGTCCTGGTCAATTGCGCTGATTCGTGCTCGTCCGGTGAGCATATACGCCCATTCTGCCTCCTTGTGCCAGTGCAATTCGCGTACTCCTCCGGCATTTAACCGCATGTTAACGCCAGCGAGCGTGGTAGCGATAGGTAACTCTCTAGTTGTTACTTGTCGTGTCCATCCACCTTTCTGAAGTCGATTGTGTGCCAAAGCAAATGAAAATTTCAAGTTCGGTAAAGTACCTGAGTCAGTGCTAGGAGGTGTAAGAATATCGGGGTTCTGGCGATCCAACTCTTTATTGCGTGGACCAGTATCGGTACCACCTGTACCAGGTCCAATGGGTTCTGGTACGGATCTTTCTGAGACCATCTTACAACACTACTTCTTGAATAGGGATAATAACGGTGACATAATTTATCCCACATTTTAGTGATATTGAACAACTAATGGTGTTCTCTTCTTGTTTTACCTTGTTCGTTTTACAATATTTCCAAATATCTGCCATCGTTTGCATCATATAGGTAAAGCCAAACCAAGGAATGATTTATACTTAGTGGAATACGGGAGTTGAGCAAGTATCAAAACAATCTACCAAACCCAATTTAATAATTTGAAAATTGGAATTCAAATGGTAAAATTTTTTACAATATTGTGATGGCCCCTTTTAATTCGTATGTCCAAACCCTGTCAGAATGGTATTACACGGCATGTTATAGCAAGTCAATATTAGTAACTAGATAAATTGAAAATAAAATGTTTTTCTTATTGTTTTTTTGAAGGTCTCCTATGAACGGGGCAGGTTCATCATTTGCTCCTTGTCTTTTATGCCATATCATTTTCGTCCACATGTGGTTTTTCTGGTGGTAACTGTTGAATAATTGTCGACTATGCGCTATTTGACTTGTATTGATTTCATCTACAACTAGGGTCTCTGGCATCCTTACCATCTAGGATTAATTTTATTTCTAGCAAGCGCTTTGTATTGAGTCAAATACATCTATTAATTATCCTCATCTGAGACCGAAAGTATCTATTTTATTGATTTTGATGGTAGATCTTGTTCCTACAGTTTTGCATAATTTTTGTAACATTTGTGGACCCGCGTTATAAACAAACAAGGATATATTTGAATTCCAATAATAAAAAATGCTGCGAATTTAGAACAAAATAGGATAACGAGAACTGATAAAGTTCGATTGTCAATGAATTGATCTTTATTCTTTTAAATGGATGAGATCTTGTAGGATAAACTAAGAAAGGATGACCGCCACAATTAATCTTATGAGTGAGGTATATGCAATTTCGGCGATAACATTAATTATCAGGGACATGAAAAGGTCCTGTAGCTTTTACTCTAAAGTACCTGGTTTTAAATTGATTTATGGTGGGTCTATTGGTGATGCGTTTACTACTTATCAGATTGGAAAACGTAGGTCGCCTACTTATTTGAACCTTGAACTTGAAGGCTCTGAAAGTAGTGCTCATTTTGGTAATTATCAGCCCAAATTTTTTGGTAGAATAATTTTTTATACGACGGATGTAGACAAATTGTATTCGTATTTTGTCAATAACACATCTCTCTCAAGTTTAATTCTGCTTGTTCACGAACCGTTAAATGCCCCTTGGGGAGAAAGATATTTTCATATAAGGGAACCAGATGGGTATGAACTTTCATTTGCTCATCCTCTGAAAAAGAAATCAATCCAGCAGAATTAATATGATTCGTTGTCTTTCTTGATTTGACTTGTGATTGTAAATAAGCAAGTTCCAGCGCAGGTTCCAAGATAATAAAAAAGCGATCTGTTTTGTTCGGATCGTGTTATCCGGTATTGAAATAACAAAATAATGTCCTAAAAATTGATATTTAAAACTAACTATTCTTATTAATTTGGTAATCTACTCTGGCCAAATACACAAAAATTTTGTCATCGTCTAGAATTTCCGGAAAGTGAAAAATACGAAATAATATTTTCTACAAAGCGTTACGATTTTTATACTATGATGTTAATGTAAAGGGAGTATGTATGCTCTTAGATCAATACTATTGGTTTGTATCTTTGCAACCATAGCTTTTATTTCTGGAATAACAGGACTTTCACTGCAAATAAATGCTAATACGCCAACAACAGCCGAGCTTCCTGCAACCGTTGGAAATGGATCAACCTCTGATTTGGGATTAACAAACAGTACAGTGCCAGCAGAAAACACAACAACAGTAACTCCAGTATCTCCTCTATAACTGAGGAGATATAAATCTGGGTAAAGAAGACATAGCGGCCACAAAATAGAAACATGCTGGAATCATTATGAGGAAATTTGGTTATTTAAATAGGTAATAGAAGATATGTCATTAATATTCAAAATATTTATTTAATATACTGTTAACTCATTGACTATGAAATTTTTAATACGAGTTTCATTTCCTAATTCACTTGGCAACGAAATGGTAAATGATCCAAACTTTTTAAAAAAAATAGAAGAATATGTAAGAAATACAAAGTCAGAATCAGCATTTTTCACCCTTTATGATGGAGAAAGAACTGCAATGTTTGTAATGGATATATCCTCTCCTGACCAAATGTATGATGCTTGTGAACCATTGTTAATGCTAGGTGGAAAAGTCCACCGGGATATGATAATGACCCTTGATGATATAAGAAAAGGATAGTAACTTTTTTTATAAATCCATCTAAATAGTTTTCGTACTTTGAATGAATTATCGTTTAATTTAAAGGTTAGATTGGGCTGTATTGAAGTCTCCATTGCTTAATCGATATATAAAAATCTGTTGCCTTAGTAATGATAATTAGTTGGCAATAAGGAATTTGGAGATCGATTTATGCTATGGATAACAAAAGCGTTTTTAACTTGATGATTTAAGAATGAGAAGTGAACAAGAGTTATCTAATTGTCGTAATTACCATATTAGCACCTATATTACTGATTTGCATTAAATTACAATCTGTCTTATCCATTGCAAGCGCATGCACAAATAAACAACACCGATAATACTATTTCTAGTAATGTTACCTCCGATATGGCCAATAAAGTTATATCAGAACAGCCAATTGTACTTCGCGGAATTGTTTCCTCCGAAGATTTTAATAATGTGACTTTGAAAGCCGGGGAAGATCCACATGGTGCACCGCTACTGCCTAATAGGGATGACGGAACAATATATACAGGTATAGTAACGTTTACTGCAACAAAACCGGTGGAGGTGGGTATTAGCCACAGACTGCATATTGATAATAATAACTTTTCTACGCCTGATACAGATAGATTTGGAGAATTATATTCAGGATACCATAATGACACGGGAGAACGAGGAACCCCAGGTGTTTTGAGTGCTCCGTCAGTTATCGTGCCTGATTATGGTACTGCACCTCCATATTTCTCTGCATCCATTCCGTTCGTAGGTGATTCGGTATGGCTGAGAACGATTCACGGCGAGCCCTTTATTGCAGTGTATGAGGAATTTGCAGAGATAGTTCAACCTCAAGGAGTTGTCGACCTGCAAACTACTATGATAAATTGATCCCTACAAACCTACAAACATCAATCCTCAAAAGGTTTTTTCTCTAATGATTGCCTTTTGAGAATTGTTTTTGGGGTCGTGGATTAAAGAACATGGGTTATTCTCGCTCCGAAAAATTATTTAGAATTTGACAGATGGAGACATATTGATAGGAATTGATGATCATGATCACTTTCTTACTCTAATTTTTTGTTTTTATCATTTGCAACTTTGATCATATTCTCCTTTTCATAGTTTAATTCATCATCGGACAAGTTAATGGCGGATATTATTGTAGGGTTGGATTCATTTGGAAGATGATCAGTAAAAATGATTACGTGAGTAGATGCCTTTAATATATTAATTACTGATTCATCATATGATGGCAGGATCAATTCAAGATCTTTTATTGGAACCACCGATCCAAGATCGTCAATATCTAGTAAAGTAACATTTATCTTGTGTTCTACATCGCTAATTTTATTAATCTTAACTAGCACTAGCATAATACATCACCATCTTTAATACATTTTTCGACTAGATAGAAGCTAGATGCGTAGGAATCAGAGGGGATATTTTATCTAAAGATAATGACTTGGAAGATGATCTTTCATATTCTTAAACACTAGATATTTTTTACAGGGAATAGCACAAAGATATAAGTATCTAATCCTTTTGTTAAACTGCCTAAACAAATCATATCAATGAGAATGACGAAGACATCGGAATAACCAAACGAAATCTTATCATATCAAATCCTAAAGTAATTGAATTCCCAATTTTGCTAAGATGTAATCACAACATCAGATATTCTATTTCTTGTCTAATGGCGAATATTTTGAGACAGTATTGGATAATCCCTAAAGTTGTGAACTCATAATATTTCTGTATATAATAGTATTACATAATGTAAGAAAACTTTATATTATGTAATGTGTATTACATATGTAAGGTGTATATGATAAATGAGCAATAAAGATATAATACCAAGCGATTGGATTAGCAGATTTTTTGAGACGGGTTTAGGAAGAGGTAGAGGAAGAGGATTAGGGTTGTTTAATAGAGATGCGTTTAGTGATTTTGATGATATCCATAAGGAAATGAATAGAATGTTTAATGTATTTAACGATATATCGAATAACGCCCCAAAAGAACTTGTAAGGGAATATGAAACAAAAGAAGGCGACAAGGTTAGAGAAGTAGGGCCAATAGTATATGGATATTCAATGACTATCGGATCAGACGGTAAACCTCATGTTAGGGAATTTGGAAATATCAAATCTTTGAGTGACGACGCTGAAAAAAAAATAGGGAGACAACCAGATAATCTCTCCCAAATATCTGCAGAAAGAGAGCCATTGGTTGATGTGAACATGACGGACAAAGAGGTTAAAGTAGTGGTTGAAATGCCCGGTATCAGAAAAGAAGACATAAAAATAAAAGCATATGACTCGCAAGTTGAGGTAACAACATCAAAGGATGCTCAAAGAAAATATCATAAGAATATAGAACTTCCAGAGCTTGCAGAAATCGAGACCGCAAGAATCAGCATATAACAATGGCATATTGGAAATAACTTTCGACAAAAAGAAAGTTACTAAACCCGCTGGTAAGGAAATTAAAATAGAGTAGAATCCAAATCACACTCTAGACCTTCAATAATTTTATTTTTTTTGATATTTTTCTATAATAATATCACATTTTAATTTTATTTTGTTCAAAATTCTTTAATATTATCAATATTTTATGTAAAGACCTGTACCTATTTGCTGTAATCGACATTAGACCAAGGTGAATCGTAGGGATTTAGAACTACCTGTCATTTATTTTTTCTCAAAAAGTTTACAATCCAATCTGGATACTATCTATCATAAAAAAAATGCCGAGGAAAGGGCTTTTACAGACCATGAGAATATAAAAAGTAACTGGTATATACAACAAATGGACGCCCTGGAATTTGATATCTCCAAGATGAAGGCACATCTTAGGTATGCTTTATTGATTTCTCTAATAACTCCTAGACCAATTGCCTTCATTTCAACATTGAGTGATAAAGGAATCCCAAACGCTGCTCCTTTTTCGTTTTTTAATTTGATGGGAAGTGATCCTCCGATTGTGGCTATCGGTATTGGGAAAGATGAAACTCGAAAGAATGATTTGAAAGATTCTGGGTATAATATCCAAAAGACAAAGGAGTTTGTAATAAATATTGTAAACGAAAGTATTTTAGAGCAAGTGAATATGACATCCATTGATTTTCCACCTGAAGTTGACGAATCCGAAATTGCGGGGCTAACCAAGCTGCCCTCTATAATGGTAAAACCGCCAAGGATTGCAGAGTCGCCCGCTAACCTTGAATGTCGCCTAGCCAGTACGGTAGAAATTGGAAATACTCGCGTAGTGTTGGGAGAAATTATCTACTTGCATATAAAGAAAGAATTTTTAGATCCTTATCAAAATCAAACGGTTCATACCGATCTAATTTCACCAGTCGGGAGGATGCACAAGAACGGTGTTTATACCCGAACTACTGATTTGTTTAATTTACCGCGTATATCTTTTAAAGAATGGAAAGAACAGGAAAAGAATAGTAAAAATATATGAGTAGGAATATTTTTGGAATACACCACGTTACTGCAATAACTAGAGATCGTCTTTGTAGATTCTATGCTGTAATTATTTTTTCATTCATCAGAGTAACTAATAAGTTTGGAAAATTTTAGCCTGATAAAATTTCGTTTTTCCCTCTTGTAATGTATTACCTATGAATCTGCTCTCACCATTCATACTATATTGAATATTTTTCTAAGACTTTTTTCACATTTGTCTTATTAGGTCCCCATGAAATAATCTCACATCCGTATCTAGTAAAGAGAATGAAATCTATCAGGCAATTATATTATTCGTTAGAATTTCTATTAAATTACAGCAAGCAAATGTATTGTTATAGTAACGAGCATGTGAATAAAGCTTGCTGCTGGAATTTGATACTACAAAAAATGAAACTAATTGGTTCCTAACAGGGATTTAAATAAATAACATAATTTGCATCCAGACGAGCGTATTTCAACTCACCTGGATGTAAGCATCAAGCCTAAATGATGCATATCGTGATGATACTTCATGAATATTAAATATTTGGATGATCATTATTTGGGGTGATACTATAGAAAATTAATAAAATTTATTCAAAGCAAATGAACAGATTATTTCGGATAATTAAGATAGGCATCAACGTAACTTTATTCGTACCGAGTCAAGTTACTTTGATTGTTAATAAAAATTGATTATACTAAAAAAAATAAGTTAATTAACTGGATCTCCAAATGCAGTTATGTTGGTAGTCGCCAATCTATTGTGTGAAACGACCTCGAACAAGTTAAAAGTATACTTTTCATTTGGCTTTAATAAGAAAGATGGCTGAGTAACATATTCATTGAATTTGCCCAAACTCTTTCCATCCTTATCAAAGAATTCACCAGAGATTTCAATATCGTGCATATCAAATGTGTTGTTATTCCTTGCTGCTCCGTCCACTTCGACCATACCCTGTGAAGTCTTGGAGATAACCAGATCCTCTACAGGAATAAACACCTCTCCAGATTGTTGATTACTGTTATCCTGATTATCGGCAGTTCCATTTACTTGGCCTCTTGCACTATTTTTGAATTCATAAAAAGGGTCGGCAGACGAGGCAACCATCAATAACGAAAAAATGATAGTAATTTCCTTTAACATTATTAATTAATAGATGGTATTCCATAATAAATTTTCTTATTGAATTAAATTAAATCATGTTTAATCAAATTGTTATAGTCATTGTACCTGATATTCTGTATTATTCAAAGATAGAATTTTTGGATAAATGGTTAGATTAGAAAATGAAGGTACAAAAGAAAAAATCAACATAAAAAATAGAGCAATCTTGAGAGTTTGATTGGAATCCTTAATAAACAATACTTTAGAAGATCTAAAACCGACTGGTCATAAAAAAAACAACAACCATAAATAAATCAAAACAGCGGCAGCAGCAACTACTAAAACTGCATATTGATTAAAGAATTCTATGATTCTTTCAAAAATAAGAATTAAGACTATCATCATTTTTGCCAAGACGAGGTGGAATGGACTATAATGGATGAAATCTCAAACGGAGGAAGAAATGTCGAATTTTCATCTATTTTTGAGTACTAGGTATAATTGAGAACACATGATTAAATTGAATATGATTCCTCAATAATTAAGAAAATCGGTTCTTTTTCCTTTCATACAATTGGATTAAAAAGAATTTAACATAGTGACTTTTCTTAAAGTTTTAATCACTTCAATGTATATTCCTCAGCATGAAGATAGGTATATTAGGGTCAGGAGAAGTAGGTCGCAGATTAGCGGATGGTTGTATAGATCTTGGCCACCACGTTATGATCGGAACACGTAATCCTGCCAAAGAAGAAATACAGAAATGGATAGACGACCCTAAACATAAAGAAAATGCTTTTGTTGGATCATTTGCTGAAGCGGCATCTTTTGGTGAATTAATTATCATTTCTACTTTATGGGAGGGCACTGAGAATGCAATTAATTTGGCTATTTCATCCAACTTTAATGATAAAATAGTCGTTGATACAACAAATCCTTTAGAATTTGCTAAGGATTCACCACCAACGCTCTCTCTCGGGTATGATAAATCTGCTGGTGAGGTAATTCAATCCTTACTACCAAATTCAAAAGTTGTAAAAGCCTTTAACATTGTAGGTAATCCCCATATGATTCATCCAGACTTCCCGGGAGGGCCACCAACTATGTTTATTTGTGGCAATTTTAAGGACGCCAAAGACATAATCATTGAAGAATTATTAACCCCATTTGGTTGGGAGACAATAGACATTGGGGGAATTGAACAATCCAGATTGTTAGAACCACTAGCGATGTTATGGATAACTTATTACATTCAAACCGGATTGGGAAACCATGCATTTAAGTTGCTAAAAAAGTAATCCTGCTTTATACATTTGGATTTTTTTTGGTAAGTTGAATACTTTTCATCCTGCCATCACATGGAGATCATTTATTGAAAAATTGTCTAACGAGCCGTAAATCACAAATATTGCAATCGCTTCCGGTGTGATACATCGATATTACTTGTTAGAAACTACAATCATGTTAACGGATAAACAAAATAACTAACTAAAATTTTCCACCTTAAAAATGAGTGTAGTTCTTTTTGTTCTCCATTCGAGGAAATTATGCGTACCTCATGCCTAATTACAATATTGATATTCAAAATACAATCGGGTTAGTTAGTCAGAATAAAATCTACAATTAACGCTGTAGGCGACTAGATTATTTATAAAACTTCTAATTTACTAATTTACAAGAATAGGCAATAATAATATTAATCCTTGGATCCTATCTGATGTTTTATCACGATGACTACTAGTAGAAAATATCCAATCAAATATTATCAACGAAAATATTGACCTACCCTTACCGCTCCAACAATTTGTTGATTTTATCTATAAATTTGTTGATATTCGTCACATGAGTCCCTTCCCAGTAAACTTTAGAACATTTTGAACATTTGTAAATTGTAGATATTCTCTCATATACTTTCATTGGAATGGGATTAGATACCATTGTCTTGTCAAGTTTTTTGAGAGTGCCGTTACAAATTGTACATCGGGTATTTACATTTGGAACCGGATTGATATGTTTGATATCGCATCTCTCTAATATAAAAACCAAATTTTCAACTTCATTATCATCAGGGAGTAACAATCCATTCTTACTCGATTTTGAGATCTTCAAATAGAGCCCTCTGTCCCTAGTTACCAATAGCATGTGCTCATGATTAGTTTTATTAATTAGAAAATCATCACTAGCGTCTAACCAGAATTCGCTATCAAACCCCATTATTCTTAATTTCTTTGCAATATTTCCTCCCATACAGTCAACAATAAATCTTGGGTGATCCACATTCATGATTAGTAGGTTTCTGCTACTTTTGGTTTTTCTAAGAATCAAAATGGACATCTAAGTTCTAATCGTTATGATGAAAAACCACAGACACTATCTTTCTTTTTTCTATGATCTAGCTGTTTTCATTTAAACGAGTCCTGATTATGCTTCTTTTCTTGATCATGATTCAGATGTTGCTTATTGATAATTTAGTCAAAACATTTTCTTAGGCGTCTTTCTTCTTACTATCAGTTGCGACTTTCAAGCGTTGAAAAGATCGTAGAATGTTTGATTCAACCGTCTCATCAAAGATTAAAGATTTTTATATGAACATTCGAGATTTTAGTAAATACAAGCAACAAAAGTAAGATTATAAGTGTTGATATTTAATTATTTTAGAATGTCTGCTGATAATGATGTTCGAAATAATCTGGCAAAATATGAGAAATTCAAGGGCGGAGAACCTGAGAAAGTAATGCTGTATCATAAACTCAAGCTAGAAAACCTGAAGATAATAAGTGATAAGACAAACTATCTGGATATGGACACAGCCAAGATTCCAATTGTAGATTTTGTATGTGATATATGTAATCTTCCAATGGAGACTCAACAACATCCATCCAAAGTAGATCTCGTCTGCATAAATTGTAATCAGACATATCCTTAGTACTCGGACTTTGTGATCATTGTATTAAATTTGAAATATCAATAATTAATTCCAAGCAAGTCTCGAACTTAATTTCTGATTGCTAATATAGATATGTCTTTGATTTTATATTAAATGAAAACATCCAGGAGTGGCCGTGAGTCAAAATCTCGAGGAAAAGGTGTCATGAAACAGCATTCCATACATATCAAGGCAGAATGGGCCCGTTAACAACAAATTACGTAAGGCGATGGAGGGATTAAATCTGCAATGCTACAATCTATTTACAGGTTTTAACTGTTTAATTCGATGATGCAAATATGGCCTATTCGCGAAAGAATAATTATGCACTATCAAGTATTGAGAAAGGGATTGCGTTAGACTCTCCGAAATGATCTTTTTGAAAAACTCATGGCTTGGTTTTTTGACTAAACCCTAATTCTGTTTTAACATAGTCAAACAAGTTCAAAATAGATCAAACATAATATTTTTATCGATCAGTTTTCTATATGATAAGAGATGTGTTATGTATTCCGAGATCTCTACAAGCGATACTGACATTGCAAAATTCGAAAAGTTAAAAGACAATTTTAGTTGGTTTTATTCAAATTATGATAGAATTGAAAAGGATGTTCATAATCAGTATATTGCCGTTAAAGATAGAAAGCATATTGATAATGACGTTGACCTCGAATCTCTTATAAAAAGACTCGATTTGAAGAACTATGACGATTCAATTGCTATCGAGTTCATAAATTCAAAAAGTCAATAATATGTATGCCGTTTGCTTTGGTGTAATTACTTAGTTTATTACAGTAGATTTGAATCTAGCTAACCATGCAATTATCCCTGAGATTTTGTTCAAAGCTATAAAGTCTGTTCCATTATACTTTCTTTAATACCATCAATGACTCTATTCATTATCTGTATAGTTAGATCGGTCTTTCAAATCTTTCGAAAGAATGGTCATTTTATTTAAGGAACAGCAAGAAAAATGAGAAAGCAGAAAATTTTATCGATTTCTAAATCAATATTTTGTGGAAATAAACTTTTGATTGAATTATGTTAAGGAGGAATTCATACTGCCTAAACTAATCTCAGCCTAAATTTTCGCGTTATTTTTTTATTCTTGTTTGTGTATTGACATAGCCAGTAGAGTTATAATTAATGAGAATTCATAGATAGTTTTTGAATCGTGCTATCTAAAATGTAAATTAAAGTAAAACTAAATTTTAAAAATATTTTATATATTTCGAATTATCAATGTTAATTTGATGGTAAGATACGTAATAAAAGAGGGAAAAGGACCTATGGAAGTGAAGGTTGGCAGTGATAGTAAATGGATTTGTATGTGCGGATTAAGCCAAAACCAGCCGTTTTGTGATGGTGCTCACAAAAATACACTAAATGAAGAAGATGGAAAAGTCTACAAGTACAACCCCGATGGTACTAGAACCGAAATACAAATTTGAATAAGCAATCTAATTTCTGCTTTAATTTATTTTTTTTAATTTGAAAGAAAAGAGACTTCATTAGATATTTTCTTTTTGAAAAGATTTTTTATTGTTGCATTTTCGTTATGAGATAGCCTGTTATCTATTCATCCATGAGCAGGTCTGATGTTATAAATTGTCATTTAATTTACATAGTGGAATCATATGACCTGATAAAAATATGTGATTGCAATAGGTAGATGGTAATATAGTTATATACACACTATACTATACAATGGAATCCGATTATAAGTTTAGGTATGTGAATGATTACATTACAAATTTACTAGATGGAAATATAGCACTTCAATATGAAGATATAGAGCTGAAAAGTGAAAAAAAACCTGTCGAATATCTAGAGAAGATTGAAAAATGGTTAGAATTTAGAAATAGAGTGAGAGATGAGGATCCAGATGAATTTACTAAACTTACAGGTGAATTATTTACCCATCTCTTGGCTATACGACTTGGTGGTGTAGTAGTAGATCACACCTGTGAATATTGTGATATGGCTGGTAACGAAGAAATCCCTGACAATGAACCACTATCGCCGTCGACCACAATTCAAGAATCAAATAAGACTGAGTTCTAAATCTTGATCATACTCAGTTTTGCCTGAAACAATTCTATTAAATCATAACCACTTCATAAAGATTCAATAATTACTTTTGTGATGCTTATTTAGTAAAAAGACAATCCATAAGGTTTGTTGGTCCATCAGTGTCCCTCAAAAAACAAAAGCTACTAGTTTGAAAATTCTTATTGGGATCCGTATTAAGTTTCTCTATGAACCTGTTAATAGAAGCGGCTACGAAAAGTTTAGAAAAAGCGTACAATCCTTACTCTGGTTTATCTATAGGTTGTGCGTTAAAAACTTCTTCTGGCAAAATCTATGACGGGGTTAATATTGAAAATTCAGTTTTTGGATTGACCATGTGTGCTGAGAGGGTTGCTGTGTTTAAGGCCGTTTCTGAAGGGAACGTCGACATAGAGGAAATTGCATTGGTGGCTTCTACAGGAAAACCCGTTTATCCCTGCGGCGCCTGCAGACAAGTGTTATTTGAATTCAATCCTAATACAAAAATATATTTGAGTGATGGTAAAATTCTAATTTTATTAGAAATTCTCCCATTTGCTTTTTCGAGGGATGCATTTAGTTAATTCGATGCTTTCATTGATCTCTTCTCTCCTAGGCATAATTTCTTGAATTAAAGAGGAGCCTTTGCTATTACATAGAGTCGTCTGAGAAACTTGTTGTATCAAGTCATTAAGGTCTTCCACATTAAGATTCGTATCGTTAGGTTTTTCATCAATGATCTCGCACCTGAGTATTGTATCAATAGTAAAAGTAACATTATTCTTAGTAAACATTCTTTCTGCTTTAAACTCTGTTACTCTTTTAAGTATACATATAACCAAAACGTTTTATGTAAGAGGAATTATCGTATGAATTCCTGGTTCTACCTAGTTTTAATATTTACCCGGTTTCAAAACTAATGCGTTCTAGTACCAATTGATGAGGATAAGAAAAGAGGAAGTAATCAAAATAATCAATGCTACTAATAATACATAGATTAGTATTTCAATACCGGCGTTTCTTTTGACCGAACAGCTGAAACTAAAATTATCATGCCCAATACTATTTGAATACGTGTTCCCTTTTTTGGCAAATTTGTTCTTGAAAAAAAACATTTTAATGTTTCTTAAGGTGGGTATAACTGTATGAAGCAAAGCAAACACATAGTATTATTATGAACATTTGAAAGTATTTTTAATGTATTTTTGATTGACTTCATATATCTTATCGTCTCCATTTCACAAGGAACTAAATAATATTCTGATTTGAAGTTATTTTTTATTTTACTAAGATTCAATATTGTTACTGCTGAGGTAACAAATCCTTAGCTTTCATATTTTGATCCTTAGTTTCTAGGAATTTCAAATAACCTAAAAGTAAGTAACAAAACATATATACTTAATTCTAGATACCACTGTTTGCAGAATGTCTAATATCGGCAAAAGTAAGGTGGCGATTGTAACAGGTAGTTCTACCGGTATTGGATATGAGACTTGTTTAGCACTAGCCCGCAATGGTTTTGTTACTTGTGCTACTATGAGGGACAATAAAAAATCTGGGGACTTGGAGAGAATCGCAAGGACTGAAAATCTGCAAATCAAAATATTTGAAATGGATGTAGACAAAAACAATTCTGTTTATACCGCTATTGATAAGATAACTAGGGAATTTGGTAAAATAGATGTACTTGTAAATAATGCAGGATATGGTCTTTTTGGCGCCTTTGAAGACTTCTCACTGGATGAAATAAAGAATCAATTTGAAACTAATGTTTTCGGTGTGATCAGAGTAATTCATAAAGTACTTCCAATAATGAGGCTACAAAAAAGTGGAATTATTATTAATATTAGTTCAATATCTGGACTGGCTGGAGTTCCTATCCAATCTGCATATTGTGCCACAAAATTTGCAGTTGAGGGGTTGAGCGAAGCTCTTTCTTTTGAATTAGAGCCTTTTGGGATAAAATTAATCTTAATTGAGCCTGGCGTAATAAATACAGATTTCGTAAAAGATTTAATCGTACCTTCCAATAAATATGAGATTGATAAGAATAGGGAGCTGGTAAACACATCTTATGATGGAGAGAAGAAAAAATCCTTGTCCCTTTACAGCAACACAGTAGACAAGTTCTTGTCCTTTTATTATAACGCTATGAGCCATGCGCCTCATCCACATCTTGTGGCTGACGAAATAATTCAAGCAATTGCTAATTTTTCCAAAAGTGAGAATGGAGGAACTCTATTGAGAATTACTGTTGGGAAGGATTCCAAAGAATATTCAAAGCTCAAAAAAGAGTTATCTGATAGAGACTTTCATGAATTACTAAAAAAGGACTTATTGAAATGAGATGGGATGTGGCGATCGGGTAATTATATAATGAAATATACCTGTATATGTTTTATACTTGATTGCCGAAATGATCGGATACCTTACGCAGATATCCTATTTTGGTTTTAATAGACTATCACTTAATTTAGTTGAAGCATTAATGTTTATATTCAAAAAATATTATCAATTTGTTTGCATATTATTAGCCTGCATCAATCATAAGGCTGATTAGTAAAACTTCAAGAAAGTTCTCTCGATCTGTCAATGAATAAGAAATGAATTTAATCTAAAATTTTATTTTACTCATATCAGTCTAACATATCACTTACCGAGTATAACCACACATATTTTCCATTTTTTATACTGCCTCTCAAAATCGCATTCATTAATCCGATATACTGTAGTAATACATTCTCCAATTGTTGCTGTTCCGTTATAGTGAGCTACAGCAATTGTCCTAAGCAATAAAGAAGAAAAAGTTGGATCATTCAAAATCTACGTCAATGTTGAGTTAAATGAAAGGAGACCTTAGAATAGGCATCATAAGTACTGAATAATTGATAAAAGATTCTTTAAGAGTCTTTTAGACGCTGTTCATCTTGACATTTCAGAAAGTCACTTTGGGTCCCTTTTGTTTTATCCCCACTGGTCATTTTTTCAAGCTTAGTAACGAGTATATCCATATAATCCAGTAATTTTCTCGATATTCAAACAAACTTGCTTTCTAAAGATAAGAAACCCACCGCAAATTCAAATTTTTTTATAGAGGCTACTTTAAATTTATGATTTATAAATATCAAATTGCAATTTAGAGACATGATTATGCCAATGACAAATGACGATGGAAATGGTGATAACAAAAATAGTTTAGTGATCAAACCAACTGAGTTGAAGAGAAAGATGGATAAGGGCGATGATATTTTTATTTTAGATGTCAGAAGTAGGCAGGAACATGATATGTGGACTATTTCTTATGATAATTATCCAGACTCGCTTGTAATCCCAGTAGATACATTGGCTTCTCTCGAATCTCTAAAACAGATTCCAAAGGATAAAGAAGTTATCACGTTTTGTGCTCATGGTCTCCGGTCATCCATGGCCGCAAAAACTCTTGCGTCTTTAGGATATAATGTTAGAACTGTTGAAGGAGGTATGGCTGGATGGAGTAGGTTATATGATGTTGCTGAAGTAAATTTAGATTCAAATACTACATTGAAAATTTGGCAAATAAGACGCATATCAAAGGGGTGCATGACCTATGTTATTGCATCTACAAAAGATAAGAAAGCAACAATCATTGATGCAACATGCGACATTGACACTGTTATAAACAAACTGCTTCAAGAAAATGGACTTTCAGTTAGCAGAGTACTTGATACTCATATGCATGCAGATCACCTTTCAGGCTCCGTCAGAGTTGCTAGAAAATATGGATCAGAGGTGGGAATTAGTGCGTTTGAAAACTACGCTACACAACAGGTATCATCTGAAAAGGATCCAAAATATAATCTAATTTCAACAGGACAAAAATTTGAATTAGGAGATGGATTCAACTTAGAAGCAATTCATACCCCGGGGCATACAGATGGTAGCATGAGTTTCTTATTGAAAATTCATAATGTTACTACATATGAATATATTAATAAACAGAAAAGTAGTGGCGATAATTTTGCCAAGAATGATGATAATGATGGTCCAGATTATTATCTTTTTACGGGTGATACCATTTTTGTAAATGGGGTAGGAAGACCAGATCTTCGTAATAAATCACAAGAGTATACCAATAAACTTTTCCACACTTATTATAACATAATATTTAATCTACCTGACAAAACGATCATACTTCCATCTCACTACAGCTCCGCTTTTGAACATGAAAAACCCGTTCTTGATTCATTGGGATCAATTAAACAAAAACTGGTATCCATAATCGATTCTGAAAATAAATTTATAAATTTTGTAACTTCAAACATACCCCCTCATCCAATGAATTATGAAAAAATAGTCTACTTAAATAAGAACTTGACCTCCTGCGATATGGCAAATCAAGCAGATCTAGAGGCTGGTCCAAATTCTTGCGGTATCAGAGCATAAGGATTTATGCCTCCTGGTCTATAATAACGGTTGTCTCATTCTCATATCGACCGTTGTATTTTAAATCCCCTATATAGTTGACAAAACTTAAAAGATCTATTTATAATTATCAAATATTTTATATGATTCTTTTTTTTAATTTTGCGTTCAAAATGAAGCAAAAATTAGTAATAAAGCATTTTACCAGATCTATATATCTATCTCATTTATTTCTTAGTCATCGAACCAAATCAATTATTGCATTTTCTTTTTGATCTATAATCAACATCTGTTATTTTTAGACAGAATGCATCAATACTAATAATAATTCGTTTAGGGCATAGTCAAAATTACTACGGATCAAGTATAAATATTTAGCCAACATCAAACCTTATTGCCAACTGACAAATACCTACTCCCAAGAAGATCCTTTGGCTTACAAAACAGAGTCATAAAAATTATGGAAAATCTTAAGAGAAAGGAATATGTATTCTATTTGTGACCACAAATGAGCCTTTGAGAGAAATTGTTCAAAAATTGGCTGAAACCTTTAATGATCCTCAAATTAGAGAAACGTCTTATTTTGACTTTTATGATGATTCTCTAATAATCCACGGTTTTCCTCCTAATTTACCAAACAACAAAGAGGGTTTTAAGCAATTTATCTATATTCTGTGGAGCGCGTTCCCTGATATAAGAATCATATTTGATGACATTATTATCGAGGAAAATAAAGTTGTTTGCCGATACGTTTTATTAGGAACTCATAAAGGTGAGTTTTTGGAGATACTTCCAACCAATAAGACTTTTAGAGTGAATGGCATGACCATATTTTACTTTAAGGATAGAAAATGTGTTCAGCGTTGGAACCTAGTAGATATGACATCTTTGATGGAACAGTTAAAGTCATAGTGGCACCTACTTGATACATCTCAAATTATCGGGAATACCGGTGCAAAGGTAACCAGAGCGTTCATGGCATTGGTCTGTTTTATTTTCATGATTTAATCTGCGATTTCTGCTAAGGCGTATTGTGGAGGTGTAGGCCTTATCCCCTAGTTAATAACATTCTGCTGAGTGAAAAGAAAGTAGATACACTTGATTGACATTCTACTATGACAGTCTTAAACATACTTTTGCATTTTAATTATGATGATTCTTGAGAGGACTTTTCCTCTATGAGCTGACGAAAGTTCATAAACAACAGACTTAAATTTTTTTGATAAAAAATACTCTAGAAATGCAACAATTGTCCTTCCATGCATATTGGCCGTAAAAATCGTTATTATTTCTGGTTTTAGGTAGGTAACTACCTTTAATAGTTCATCGATCCGATACGAGCCTGATTGTATTCTATCATCCCTAAAATGATGACTCAAAACCTTGTACTCTTGAGCATTAGTTTGATTTGAGTTGGTACCTGCCGAAACTATAATTATTTCATCATTCATTTATGTATACATCATCTATTCATACACATCAAAATAAATTTGTTAATACAAGTTACTTTCGGTGTTTGATTTGTTTGCACCAATAAAGATCTTAATTTGAGAGTTGACTAGTTGTCTTCGTTGGTCATATCGTCTCGCTGTTCGAGCAGACTATCAGCGATGTCTGTCTATTACCCTGTCACTACTACGTTCGCATTCTTTAATCTATATTCTGCATCGTTTACATACTGCTGTACCTCATCCAAACACATAGGAGACAAAAAGATTAACTTGCAATTTCATTTTAGGATTTATTAGCCGGAAGACTGATCTTCTATGGGATTATTACTGTAGGTACCAATAAAAAGAATGAATATTTGCTCATAAATATAATATTATCTAACTGAATTTATTATTTGATAACAAATCCTAGTATACAAACATAGACTAAATTTAGGGACTATTTTATCTTTAGGATTAGGGGGAAGCAACTCCTAAAATGAAATCTATCTAATCATGGATAGTGTTATTATAAGTGCATAAATTTAATTTAAACTAAATAATTTTAACTGTATTGTAAACTAACATATATTAACCTTATTTTATGCTTTATTAACTATGTTATCTAAATTTGAGCATCTAGGGTGATAATATGTCCATCGAATACCTGCATTATGTGGCATCTTATAAGAAAAATATAAAAAATCAGCATAGTTGCAGTGATAAAAATATATCGTTACCAAAGAGGAGCTCAGCACGTACACTTTTACATAACAATAAGAATCGAACAAAGATTCATCCCAATCCTCATATAAAGAAAAATAAGAAGTACCGAGTCATGGTAGCTGAATCTAGCTCTGGTGTACGAGCATTGATCAAACTATATTTAGAATCTTTGAATTTGGATTACATTGTTGTTGATAGCGGTGATGAAGCATTACGTCTTTTTTCTAATACTGTTGACAATAGAAGGAAAAATTATGATGTTGTGTTACTGGATTCTCATTTAAATGGACTATCTGGATTAGAAGTCGCGATCGAGATTCATAAACAGAGTCCCGATCAAAGAATTATGATCATGAGCGCTTCACCAAGAGAGCACCTGTCTAATGAATTACTAAAATCGACTCAAATACTCGAGAGAGATATTTTTACGAGACCCTTTATACTTGCAGAATTGATTTGTTCGATAGAACCAATACGCTAATTCCGAATTATTTACATATAATTGGTGATATGATTTTTCTTGCCTACTCAATTCGTTTTAGGCTTCATAAATACCCAGATTCCTTACCGGAAGAGGTTTTGATACTATCGATAATATATTTGTGAAATTGATATATCCATGGTTCATAGGCAGAGTGAATCAAATAATTGGCTGTATCAATTTTGCATTTCTATTATGAGACTGACCAAGGTAACCTAATGTATACCCTCAAGAAAGACCTTCGTAGGACGCAATATTGGACCAATCTGCTCCTATCATAAACCTTCTTCATTTATCCTATTTATCGATAACTGGAATTCAGATTGAACTGATTGATCTTGTTTTTTGAATCGGTTGATTTTTGGACCTGATTCGAAATGATTCTATTATAATATGAACACCCTTATTATCAGATTAAAATACTCCTGATGGACATAGGCACTATAAGAATCAAATAAGAAAAGCTTTGGATCACACATTTTGAGTCTATTTACTCACATAACAAACCTTGATTATGATCAGTTTAATTGGAATTGGGAGATCATTACATGTCCATCAATATCAAAGATTATCAACCATCTATCGATGTTTTACTTCTGACAATCTAATAGGTGGCAAAAATATTGAATTATCAGTCAAGATGCCTTAAAATGTTATAAGCAATGAACTCACGAAAATTTAAGGAGTTGAGAAATGGGTGATTTTTTCTGATATTGAAAAAGCAGGAGATTTGGCAGAACAAGTAGCTCTGCAAATTAAAAATTCCAATGGCAATCTCAGAACAGTTTATTATAAACTTGAAGAAATTTTAATTAATTATAGGAAAAATAACGTTGATGTAGATTTAATTATGCCAGCTATCTATGAAGTTGATTTTGAATTTAGCAAGACGAATCCTGATGGTAGATCTGTATGGATTGCCTATGCAGACGCATTACATGAAGAGTTATGTAATTCAAACGGCAGCCTTCACAAAATGGTGAAGTTTGAAAACAATTTAAGAGGTGCATCTCTAGTCGATCATATTATGGACCAACTAAATTTACCGCCGAGTTCAGCTCTGTTAATAAGTCCTATAGCTGCAAGTATCCTGGGGCTCGGAGTAACGGCATTTTGCAAACATGAAAATAAAAAATGTGACTAATCGCCTTTAATCATGGTTGCACAAGTCAATTCCGATCAAATATGATATTATGATAATTACATCAAAAACTATTGATTTGATCACTTGATTTCTTTTAAAGGGACGATTCTATCTTCTGCATATTATTAGTCTTGTTTGTCGCACTAGTGTTACTATTTAGACCTAACATGAAAATAGTATTACACTCCGTCAGAATAGAAAAAATGAGAAGAAATGCTATCTAATGATGTGGTTTATGGTAAATTTCAAATAATCAGGGTGGGTATCATATTTCATGCATTCCCGTGTTTGGAGAGTAATTGATATTTTGAATCAAATAACTGTTTTTGAATTGTCTATCGTTTTCTTCGTTACATTGTGACAACAAGGAATGGCAATTAAATATATTTGTCTAATTCTCCAGTGGTGGTTCCAGCTTTACAACCATCAAAATTTGGTCGAGTATATGCGCTGCATAAGGAGGATCTTTGTAGCAATGGTTATTATCTGGGGTTTAATAATAGATAAAAAAGTCCTGATAGATTTGAAATAATTGGTGGTGCTGTATTGCTATTAGGGGCGTGAGTAATTTTTATACGCGTCGTTAATGATCAATTAATAGGGATGCATTATAAAGAATTGAAGGATTGATCTGAACAATTGTGCAATGAGAAGCAGAACTGACTCAATAGATATTTATTTGAAATATTTTTATGCATGATAAGACAGAGATGCATTACCACTTGTGTCGATATCCTGCAACCGTATATTCTTCATATAATTCATTTCAATGCATCCGTTAGTCGTTATCTGTCCGGTTAAGCAATATATAATTCGGTCTTTTGAGGATTTCTACTCTCCTTTGGTTTCTTATTGGTTGAGAGCATTGGTGATAATAAGAATCAGTTCCCTAATTCCTCTGGAGCAAAAAAATGATCTAGTTATCAAAGGTAATTGAGCAAAATTAATTATAACGTTATGTTACAAAATAGACATTGCGTTTAGCAGATTACGGTAAAAACGTTGTTATCTTGCCCATATTGCTCATATCTTCAGTAATCTTGGGGATCTTATCCTATAATTATTTCACTCAAACAGCCAATCAAATTCAAGAACTGGCATTGGATGATTTGCAAACAAATTCAGAGATTGAAGTCTACAGCATTTCAAACATCCTTCAAAACTCTATATATTTTGTAAATTCAAATTTGGAAAGAATTGTCAATTCCCCATCTGTTACAAACTGGAATATTACTGGAATTCAAAGATTACTTGATCTTGCCCTGAATTCTACTAACTATGTTGCAGATGGATACTATCTATTAGATAGCAATGGGACATTAGTTACCTTTACAGGCGTAACTAAAGAACAATATGCACCTTACAAAGGTATCAATCTAGGTCATAGAGATTATTTTCAAATTCCAAAACAGAACGGAACCCTTTATACAAGTACTGTGATTGAATCTAACGACAATGTACCAAGAATCTATATTTCGTTCCCTATTACTAGAAGTAATAATACTGAGTTGCTCGATCCTGCTGCAGAACTACAGCAATCCAGAAACGATTCTATCTCTTTCAAAGGGGTAGTAGTGGCTTCTATAGCTGCAAAAACACTTGGGAGTTTCCTTGAAAGTCAATTGCATCCCAAATTTAACGGCGAAATTGGGTTTCTTGACCGAGATGGTACCATAATATATTCACCCAATCAAACCTTTATAGGTAAAGATTATTTTGGACCGGAATTTCAATCATTCATGAAAACCTCTCTAAAGGATAATGAGGAGAGATTTAATAACATTATACGTAAAGCTCTTGCTGCTGAAAGTGGTGTAGATGAATTCAGTTTTGAGAATTCTACAACCACAATAGCCTACCAGGCAGTAATAATTCCAGGCAGCCAGGGACAGGAGAATAGAATTGGTACTTTGTTCATAACGGTTCCACATACTCTAGCTGGAGATGTGATAGGTCTGACTAATACACAAAATATTGTTAATTTTGCGATTATCTTTGCAATCGCCTCAATATCAATCATAGTAACAATTTTCTTGCTAAGATGGAACCGAGTTCTAAAGAATGTGGTGGATCAAAAGACCTCCCAATTAACAGATTCGATTGAAAAATTAGAAAAAGCCAATGAAGACTTGCAATCACATGACAAATTACAAAAAGAGTTTATCAACGTTGCTGCGCATGAACTACGCACTCCGACCCAGGCAATATCTGGAAATTTAGAATTAGTTGAAATGACATATCTTCCATCGATTCTACAAGAAACATCAATAAATCAAGATGAAATAGCTAGAGAATTTCGGGATTTGGTCGGAAACAAGGAAAAGTTGGCTGAATTCAGAAAGGCACTTATCTCCACGTATAGGAATTCACAAAGACTTGAGAAACTTGTGAATGACATATTAGATACTTCGCGAATTGAAAGTAATAGATTAGAGTTACATAGAGAATCATTTAATCTAAATGAAAAAATCGAAAATGTAATTAAAGATATGAGCAACAAATCCAATAACTATAATGGGCCAAATAATCCTCATGATCCGATAGAGATAGACTTTGAACCTCAACAGGATCCAATTAACGTATTTGCTGACAAGATAAGAATTTTTGAGGTCCTTTCAAATCTATTAAATAATGCAATAAAATTTTCAAATGGTAAACCTATTACTATTTCAGCCAGGAAGTTAAACAAAAATAACAAACGTTTTCCTGGTTTTGATAAGGAAAAGGATAATGTTCAAGATATCGAAGATGCAGAAATAGTGATAGTATCTGTTACCGATAGAGGGAAGGGTATTGACGTAGAAATTTTGCCTCGCCTATTTACAAAATTTGCAACCAAGTCAAATCAAGGCACCGGACTCGGTTTGTATATAGCCAAAAATATAATTGAAGCACACGGCGGACAGATATGGGCTCAGGATAATGCCGATGGAAAAGGTGCCACCTTTTCATTTAGTTTACCGTTAGATCAATAAAGGTTAAGAATGCTACTGACATTTATCACAACATCATTTAGTTTGATGTTTGGTTTGTGGATATAGTATCTAGTGAGGTTTTTATTTCTATATTTTTGTTATTTTAGAATGTCTGGATTTTTATGATTAATATATTGTGACATACGTTTAGTATAGTCACTAGTGAATGAGGGTTACCTGGACCTATCGCAATTTCTTCCTACCAATCGAACTCAATTTTATACTTTGTATCTTCTCCTTACAGAATCATGATTCGATCTCTCTCTTTTAGTTCCCACTCTAGAAGTCTTATCCTGTCTGCTAGTGGTCTTGTTTTTCTATATTGATCCAAGTTCTTCTTTTGTAATTCCACACTTATACGAAGTCGACTTATTCTTCTGGTCTTAGATGATATTTGTCGATCTAATTCTGCTACTTCTAATTTGCGTTTTTCAATAATTTCTTGGATGTCATATATTGAAGTGTCAAGGTTATTAGCTATCTGTGTCACTTCGTCGATATGGACTAGGAATTGCTCAATTTCAATTCCTTCCTGAAAGCAATGGATGCTGATTTGCTCAAGAATATTTTCCGTTTGTTCTTCTGTTAGGTTTATCTGATCTAACATCTTTTTCAACCTAATAGAGGCCCGTATATGAGAGAGATCAAGGTCCTTCTTTTTTTAATTCTGTATAAACTTCTCTCAATAAATCAACATCTAGTATTTAATTACGGAATTGATCGATTATACCAGAAACACTGCCATAGCCTATCTTATTTTCAAGGGTTATGCTGTCACGGGATAGACCGCTTAACCAACCTTCTAAAAGTACTCTAACCTTTATTGCATGAGGAATCTTTTTTCCCAATATTATACATGGTATTTATAAATCAAAAAGAGTATTTATATCAAAAATTTTGATAAGGACTGCCCCTTCTAAATTGACTGATATTTGCCTCTCGCGGCTATCTGACGGCTATCTGACGGCTATTGGAAGTTCATAAACAAAATCTCATAGCCATCAATAACTCAGAGGGTATCAGTCGTGTTATTTTAGGATAATAAGGCATTTTCCATATAGGATATGAATTATAGGTTATAGGATAGGAATTCTATGTCATAGGTTTATTCCACTCGGGTACACGTCCAGATTTTCCTTATAAAGTCATCATGATGCAGTCGTTATCATGCTCTACACTTATGGATGTGATATTCTTAATCTGACTTCCTAGAACCGTCAATTGTCATATTAAAAAAGGGTAGCAGTTTGTTCAGATAATTGGTAGGGTTCCCATCGTTAATTGAAATAAAAACCAGAATGTAAATTAACAGATACGAAAAAAAGGACAACAAGTTTCGTTTTCCGGTTCTGATATACGATAATTATCGTCCTTTCTGCGCTAAATTTGCACAAAGCCATTTACCACCTATCCAAAAAAAAAGATAGAAATTCTGGGAGACTGGTATAGAGAGGTCCACAGAACTAATATCATTAATCTACGAATACATTTTTCTCATGTACTAAACGGTTTTATAGCACAAATATAGAATGTAGATCTATATTTATGCCTAGATATTGATCAATTACAACATTGTTAATAGAATCAGTATTTACTAATGAAATACGCGAATGAAAATGATTGATATTGGTTTTTGTAGTTTCAGTGGCCTTGTTGGATAATATACATACAAAAAAATCCAATTTAACACCTATAAAGATGTAGACTGAGTGGGATATGTAGCAAAAATGACATGGAAATTTTCTTTTGTTCTTAATTTTACCATATTTTTGATGGAGCCAAGTGAGTAGGATTTTTTATTACTTATAGAGAATGAACCACTTCTTACGAATAATAGTCAATCATTTTGAAATAGTACTTTGCCATAATTGTTGAAAAACAATTCCTAGGGCTCTATCTTTACCTTAATATAAAAAATACTATCGAGATTGATATTAATGAACCACAATAGTTTGATATCTTAAAGGAGCATTTAATGAAAATATTTTGGAAGTTGTCGAATATTCAAAAATAAGTAACAATTATGCTATCTCATCAAAAAATTTAAAAATATATCTAATCGCTGTGAATAATTCCTTTGATCTTCTGCTTCATTTCAGCAGTAATATCTTCTTCTTTCATATTATGATGACTTTTGGCATGCTCTATGCCATTTTTCAAAACTTCCTCTTCTGTTTCACCTTTGACGATATAATCACAATCAAATCCAGCTTCTCTACAACTTATCGTTTTCATAAGTTATCATTGGATTTGTTTCCTATAAATAATTATTGTACCATGTCAGGATTTCCATTAGTTCAAAAGTATTGTGGTTCAAACCTGTTTGACTATTAAGTTAGCTATCTTTTCACTAGGTGTTCTCGAATTTATCTTGTTATTATACAAGTGGTACTAAATCAAAATAATTAATTTTAAGGCTGGTTTCGATTGCACTGTGAAAGTCACCAATGACTCGGATGACCCTTTTGATCAGCTTCTCTACAATTTATAAAATTAGGGTTTTTGGGTTTATCTATTTCATATTATTGTTGTAGAGTTAGATTCACTTGTGGAACACTAGCTTTGACCAATGGGTTTGCCTGGAATTGTGGTAGTTCAGTAAATCCCCATGATTTCAGTCCAATCAGTCCGTTATTATTGAAAATAACGTTAGGAAAAACTTTCAGAAAAGTGTTGTAATCTCTAACGCCGTCATTATAATAAGTCCTTGCAACCGTTATTCTATTCTCGGTTCCTGCTAATTCGTCCATTAATCTACTCACGACCTGATCTGATTTTAAAGAAGGGTATGCCTCATAAGTTAATACAATCCTACCAAGGGCACTTTCAATCAAATTGCTTAGCTGAGTTCTTTGAGAAATATCACTGCTTGGAGTGGACATCCATTGTGTTCTCAACTTAGTAATTTCATTGAGAGTTTGTTGCTCAAATTGCATATATCCCTTTACAGATTGAACCAAGTTAGGAATTAAGTCATAGCGTCTTTGCAATTGTGTATCAGTATTGGCTGCCAACCTCTTTACATTTTCATCCTTTGCCAAGGCTGCATTAAATCCAGAAAAGTAGGTAACAATGACTATGACAATGATGATTACAATAACTATCACTATACCTAAGGATACTGCTATACTCTTGCTTACCATACTATCTCCTCTGTTGTCTAAATTGACATGACTGTGCTATAAATAAACATTATCGTCCGGCACCTCCACCGCTAGAGTGACCTCCACCACCGCCGCCTCCACCGCTAAATCCGCCGCCACTTCCGCTTCCGCCTCTACCACTCCACCCACTTCCAGTACTTCCACCGTACCAACCCGCTCCTCCATAACTTCCCCATCTTTTCCAGTTTCGTCCGCCTCTCCGGAGGCGGAGGGATAGTAATAAAACACTCAAAAATATTATTCCAATGATTATTATTCCAACATAGTCTGCTTGAGACTGTTGTTGAGGTTCTTTTGTCAATTTATAGTCCGGGTCATCGTTAGAATATCCAATGTATTGTCCCAATGAAACCACCGTATCTAAAAGACCCTGATCGAGTAAAGTAATATTTCCATTTTTAACATAGGTATCTTTTGCAGGCACTAGGTAGGTGTCTAGTATTTGTCCTGCAATGCCGTCTGTAATGTTGCCTTCAAGTCCTCTACCAACTTCAATCCGCATGGAACCTCCAGCTGCGTCAGGATTAGAGGAAAATAACAATAATATGCCGTTGTCCTTCCCACCCTTGCCAATTCCCTTTATTCCGTCAAGATATAATTCGTTAAATATGTAATTTGAAAGAGTATCTCTATCTTGAATTTCTTGACCGTCTTTCATGATACCGTGTCCAATAAAACCTGGAATAGTATACACAATAACTTCAGCTGTAGTTGAGTCATCCAATTGACGAAGATAATAGTCCAACAAATTCTCATAATGCTCATTTATGATTCCAGCCCTGTCATAGATATAATGAGTACGTGATCCAATCGGAGATGCTTCGATTTCCAATGATTGCAATGATGATTCTATTAATAATGAGATGAAAATAAGAATAGATACAAAAACCACAAATTTGGACAAGTGAATGTCAATAGTCAGTCTATTTAAGAATGCTAAACCAAACAGATTTTTTTCCAATGAGATCTCTGTTAACCTTTGGAGGAATTAATCTGTTAAGAAAGCAAAAAAATTAATCATTAGGTTTGATTACTGATAAATTGAACAAAGGTGCTTGATCGAACCTGGTAGAATATTTTCTGCTTTGCTTCAATTTCTCATCTATAACCATCTGAAAAATCCACAAAATTTTTCCTTGGCTATTGATGTTAATTAATTGTCATCATCAAGACTTCTGATTAATTGGTATTTACTAGATCGGTATTAGCGGTGGTAGTAGTATAAGGCGTAGTAGCGGTAGTAATGTTGTTGTCCGGACTCGATCTACTCCTTTTTCCTCCAGGGTCGGATTCACTATTGTTATTGAATCAAGGGGGGAATCAAATGTATTTTTTATCTTTTTATTTATTGACTTATTTAATGTATCAGAGGAGTATTATGCCTTGACTCATTGGACAAGTTATTAAAAGCGAAGGAATAATCATTAATGCGCATTTCATAGAACAACGGTAGTCTCGTTTCTTAAATAGTTAATACTTCGTCTTTGATGATCAGCCCTGAATCAAGTAGTTTATTGACCATTTGAAATCGACATCACTATTACTGTCGTTTACGATTCGATGATTCCATTTGTGAGATAACCTTGTCCACTACTTTCTTATTTCTTTCCAAATAACTAGGTGATTCTATATCTATCCAATCTGTTCCACTAAAAAATACATCGTAACAAAAGATACTATTATTATCAGTAATTCTTATTTTGGATAAAATATCTGAAGATAAATCAAAACCTTTTCCATCTTTCTCTTTTGATTTTATTTTTAAAAAACCCATTATTCTATTGTTGAAAAGATAAATTCCTGATGCTTCAGGGTATTCAAGCTTGACAATGGGTTTTTCACTGAATTCCTTAATTAGGTACATATTTGCGGTGCATTTCTTGTCTAGGATCAACCTCCCTGTTTCCTCCTTACGGTGTGACCTGGCTATTACTATTCCTAGCAGTCCTTCATCTGATTCGGTATTGATTTCGATATATTCCCTAACAAGACTGTTTATTTCCAGAGCACACAAGTTGTCAGCATACCATACCATGAAAAACACCTCCTTCTCCAAACTTTTCATACACTCCAGAAGTGCACCACCAGTTCCCTTTTTTCTATCTTCAATAAAGCTAATCTTCTTGCCAACAATCCGTTCCTTGCCCTCTAGATAATTAATGATTTGTTTTCCGTGTGAGTCGAATTCACAAACTATTATGATTTCCGTAATATGTGAGAATTTAGAAACATATCTTATTATGTAGTCAATCAAGGGCTTTCCATTAATCGGAATCAAGGCCTTTGGACTATAATCACTGAATGGTCTTGCTCTAGATCCTATGCCACCTGCCAGTAATACTATCTTCATCCAATCTAATTTTACTAACGAATTTATAAAATAGTATCTGAAAGAATTCTGGAAGTGAAATAAATACGCCAAATCTTCCTGCTATCCACGATAAATCTGTTATATTATCAATATTCTGTCCCTTTATAGATTCTTACAGCACAATTAAATCGCTTGACTAGAAGATGGGTCTTGAATAGTAGGTATGACTATTACCTTTCTCCAAAGAATAATCTCCTAGTTAAAAAATTCGTACTAGGTTTAATAACTTTATTCCATATTGTTAATTCATGTTAGAAAAACAAATCAATGAAATGAAAGAGAATATAGATATAGGAATCGAAGCAGAAAATAGGAAAGAGGTTGTAGGTATACTTAATATCTTGTTAGCAGACGAATACCTGCTATTTACAAAAACACGTAATTACCATTGGAATGTAGTTGGCAAAGATTTCAAAGAGCGTCATGAATTTTTTCAACAACAATATGAAAAATTAGATGGTATGATTGACGAAATTGCTGAACGAACCAGACAATTGGGTGGAGCCACAGTTGCTACAATGAATGAGTTTGTGCGTATTACCAATTTGAAGGAAAAACCTGGTGAATATCCATCTGATTTAAAAATGATATCAAATTTATTGACTGATCATGAGAGCACCATAAAATATCTACGAAAGAGTGCCGATAAATGTGATGAGGAATATAATGACATGGGGACTAATGATTTTTTGATAGGCTTAATGGAAATTCATGAAAAAATGGCATGGATGTTAAGAACCCATTTAGACTAGATGTTATACCCTAAGCCATATCGATGAGACTAAAAAGTCTCTTGTCTATTTTTCTAATTAATTTTGTCCCATGACTGAGCAAAAGACATCACCGTGAAATATTTTAGAACCATATTTCTAAAAGCGATTCTTAACCATAAAAGGAAGGTATCAATAAGTCTGGATCTAAATCTAAATAGGTCGATAGTAATAATGTCCATGTAATTTATCGGGTTTGATATTCTTAATACTTCTATCTATAGCCGCCAACTAATATCTTAGCACAAAGGATCAAATGCTTATTCTAAATAGAATACTATTTTCTTGATCAACAATGATCGGGATCTTAATATAGGTAAAATAAAAATTGCAACTAGATACCATTAAAATATAACACTGCACGGACTTATTCAAGGTCTGATTTCTATTCATCTAAACGATAACAGATCTTCTAACTGATCTATAGGGGGTAACCCTTTATTATTTTATACCTAAAATCTCTTTATGAATTGGAAGAAAAATAATGGCATTAAGATGATCGATTTTCCTTTGACGTCCAAAACTCGTTCCTTTTCATTTAAATGGTCTGTTGAGGAAGAGGGTGCTTAAAGTTATGAATATAATAGAAATCCCTTTTTTAGTGGAAGCAAAAACTATGGGTACTCAAAAAACAAAAAATGTTTCATATTATTTTAGTGAATCGACTCATAGTCTTTGTCTAATTAAAGAAGATATAATGCTAGCCCAAGTACACGCTTGCGAGAGACTTTTGGATTTATCTAAAGATCAAACAGATGTTGCAACTATTGAAAAAGAAATAGCTAAATTAAAGTTTGCTATCGAACTGATGAAAGGTTAAATATTCTTTTGATCTTTGGATTATGTTGATGATACAAATTTTAACCTTCAAATTTATTTAATCAAAAGATTTTGCCACAATTTCTGAAAAAACTAGATCCCAAGAGGGTTTCAATGATGACATTTACTTTTCTGATAATATGTTCGATTCTTGCTAATTGATGACTAAATAGGTTATCTCAAATATTTTCAATAAATGGTACCAATCATCGATCTAAAAACTAGACAGACAAATTAAAATAATGTAGACGCGTAGATCCCCTCGTAGGTACAACATGGATACAAAATGGAAGATTATAAATGGTGTAGCCGTAGCAATTTTCATAGTAGCCGCTTTTTATTGGATTGCAAATTCTTGAAAAGTTTCAGAATGGCATATTTTTGAATTATCTACAATGTTCTTGGGTATTTCATAAAGTGGAGAATTATGGGAGTAATAAACAATCTTTTATTCCGATACTCAAATTTAGATGGCCAACTTTTGCCGTCTTGAATTTAGAATTCTAAATTCTTATTTATTATGCTCTACGTTCTCTAACAACCACTAATTCCCAAGAATGTTTATGGAAGTGTAATTTTAAATTACTGCAAAAGTCGTCCTGTTGGTAGGGGACTGGTAGAATCAACAAAAAACCTTCCGATCATAATCCTTTGAAAAATTCAATTTACCGTTCCAATATCTCATGACTTGAATCACAACCAAGGATTGATTTAAAAAAAGGAATTTTGAGTAGAATATAGTTGTTAATTTTTTTCTAAGAGATTATTTGGCTATCTGATTACACTCCATTAATTCATTATCTTTTAGAAGCATGCCTTATGCCTGATTGAGGCAAGATGGGGAAATGGGTCATCAATAGAAGAAAATTATAAAATACCCAAATCCAAAAGGGGACCTCTGTTGTAAACCTTAGTTCCTCAATTGTTCTATTTATATAATCAATATGGTATGGCATATCCGACTAACTTTTCAGCCTCAAGGAATCTCTATTTATTAAGGTGGTCAAGATTAACAATATATAAGGTAATCCTGCGATACACCGACAATAATTTAGACCACTATGTAATTGGTTGCAAAATTTGATGATTGAGGATTCATAGTTGGGTTTGGATAGAATTAAGATTATGACCTTTATAGCGGTATCAGAATGTTCGAGTCAAAATTTAATAATCAGAAAAGTGATTAAGAATTGATGCAATCTTCTAATTCGGTTATCCGCAATAGAAAGGTGGTAATGATTTGTGAAGATGAACAGGAATTACTTGACCTTTATTCCAGGGTGTTGGAATTGAAATATGACGTCATAAAAGTTTGTTCAGGAGCAGAATGTATACACGAATACCTCGAGAAAAAAGCAAAGGGATCACCAATCGATCTGCTTTTCCTGGATTATAAATTAAGTGATATGTTAGGTGATGATGTAGCAAAAAAGATAAAGCAAATGAATGGAATTAAAATAATCCTAATTTCAGCATATAATTTGGACGAACCAACTAAAAATGAACTTTTAGAAAATAAATATATTGAAAAATTTCTGCAAAAACCGATTCGAATGAAACAAATAATTCAGGTAGCAGGTGAAGCAATCTAAAATAATTTGAAAAAATCTTTTTTCTATATATTAACATATTGATATATTAATCTATGACCTGGGCATTTAGAGTTTTTTAACATGATATCCCTTTGAGATAAGAGAATCCAAAATGGCAGCTAACTGGATCAGGTTAAATTTTAGTAAGGTGGTGTGAATGTCAAGTATTACGCCATAATTCATTGTGGTTGATCTCTTGCTTACAATTATTGGTTTTATGACTACTTGCTTTGCGGTATTTAGAACTTTACCTGAGGCAATAAAAATAATGACCACAAAAAATTTGATGACTTGTCGATGAGGTTCATCCATATCATGATTATTGGTCTCTGTTTCCGGATGATATATGATATTGGGGAGAAGATATTGTTTTGATCTTGGTAATTCTGCAGATATGAGTTTGAATATTTATCTATTGTTTTTAAAGGCAGAATATTCTAGAAAACCGTCAGAAGGAGATGCGATTTTAATATTCCATTCGATTACTGGCTTAATTGGAAAAACTCGTTTGCAAAACTAATTGAAAAGTCACATCGATGATTTTAACTTAGACAAAGTTGTGTAGCCTTTTAAGGAAATGGTGAAGATTAATTGATGGGCTATTAATTGAGATTATCGGCAAAAAAAAAACACTGTAAATTATTTTGAGTAAAAAGTAAAGATAAGTTCATGAAAGGAAAAATGGTGTAAGAAGATGTTCCATTTTTAGAGTATTTCCAATTCTATGTTCTTACAAAAAGAATAATTTGATAAAGATCGGACTAAATCCCCCTAAAGATATCCAATAATAAAAAGAGCCATAGCAGCTGCCATGGCAGAGCCCCATACCAATTTATTCCAATCAAAAATCTTTTGTCCATCTAAGACCCCCATGGGTATAAGATTAAACATCGCGATCCAGCCATTAAACGAAGCACCGACTGCGAAGTAAGGATTGTAGGAACCGTAAGTCAAAGTCAAAACCAAAAACGAAAAACCCATAGCCAAATTTGTAAGCGGTCCAATAAGAGCAACTCTGCCAAATTTAGAACGGTCATTTAGTCTTACCATCACTGCTCCAGGAGCTATGAACTTAAATGGCATTATTGGGAGAGCCGAAATTGCCGTCAGAATAAGGCCATAGATTTCAGCTCTGAATTCAGCCCAGCTACCATAATATTGGGCCAAGAACTTATGGGCTAATTCATGGACTAAAAAAGCACTAGTAAAAATTGCAAGGAATTGCCAAGAGAAGTATCTATAATTATTCAGGGAAAGTCCTACACAAATTACAAGCGCAGTAGCTAATGAAAGATGAAGGAGTTCGGTCTTTGAAGTTTTTATATTCAATAAATTACCTATGGATCTTAGACCTGGATGATTGGATTTTTTATATTGTTTGTCGTTAAAGAGCGTATCTTGCTTTCTCTTATTGTATGAATACAAAAAAGGACATGAGTGGTATATTGGATTTCTATGATTACTGCAAAAGTATTCTTTGCAGTAATTGCATCTAAATGGAATACCATCCACCAATCCACAGGTATAACACTGAATAGGATTCTCTTTTCTTTCCGTAGTCATAGTGAATAATTAATGGATTCCAATGAGCTTAAAATAGTAATCAAACTTCCAGAGATAGTCAATAGGGAACTACCACTATGATTTAGACATGATGGCAAATCTAGTTCTTTACCGCCCAGATAATTGAACCTCACAATCCTCATATACTATAGTAGGTGGGTTCAATTATATCAAATTACCTTTAAAATTACAATCAGATTCGTTTTGGATAGCAAATTGTTGAATGCCATTAGGCCACACAATTTTTTTTATATTGTTCGCAGCTAAATGGAATCCATATAGCATCAATCTTTGAGTTATTGATAATGAGGAAATTTCAAAATAGTCATTTATTTGATACTTGTGAGGACAGAGTTTTATTTCAACAAGGCACGTATAAATTTAATATTCATTTCAATATTTCATTTCAATAGTATTATTTTGGAAATTATTTTTGAAAATGAAATTGAGTCAATATACCATGTTTTAAAATATCGGGAGCATATAGAAATTAATATATCTAGTTCTAGTAAACCAGTTGACATTAGGGCAAGCCACCCTGATACCTCAATATTGTACCGCTGAAATTTAGAATATGGAGATTGACAACTTATCACCGAGTAAGCGCCTGGGACACGTTATGAGTATCCATGGCATCTATTGCTGTATTATTTGAAGAGTTAGTTTCATTGATTATAGTCATTGGTAAATCAGGTGTTGGACCTTGTGCTTGTATGCTTGGAATTATGGATACTGAAAAAAAAGTCGATGATACAATGAGTGCAGAAATCAAGAATACACATGATTTATTCATTTTCATTTACATTTATATCAAAGTATTTAACAGCTATTAAAAATATTTACTTAAAGTAAGAATATTTGAAGTTATACTTGTAATACAAGAATTAGACGATACAATCTTTTGAAAGCCTCCTGTATTATTGCTTGATTTCATTCATCAGATGCCACATGAACTTTCCATAGTATTTACCAGACATCATAGGAACTGGTCAAATGAGATAAAGAAAAAAATAGTAAAGGTATTACGGGTGTAGCCATGCTAACAGCCTGTACTTTTTATGAAATCCCATTAAATATCCACACTCAATGCTTCGAATTCGTTAAACGAGGTAAGATTTGTTAGATCATAAAACAAAAGCATATTATTCGCAATCCAAACAATTCAGATAGGCCGATTGGGATCACTTTGAAGAACACTACTTAAAATCAAATGGAGATCCTTACGCCATATAATTAAGAATTTAGTAAAAAGCTAACCAATAGAATCAAATTTGGATAATGATTTCCACAAATACCAAGTTGCGATACTTCTATAAGGTTTCCATCTAGAAGATACTTCCAACATGTATTCAAAAGTAGGCAGTTCAGATAAATTATATAATTTTTGGATTGCCTTTTTTACTCCCAAATCACCCAAGGGAATTACATCTTCTCGCCGCAGGCAAAAGATAAGAAACATCTCCGCAGTCCATCTGCCAATACCCTTTACTTTAACTAATTCAGTTATTACTTCTTCGTCTTGAAGATCGGGTAAATGATGAATATTTAATTCACCGGAAACGATCTTCGTCGCCAAATTTTTAATATATTCTATCTTCTTGAATGACAGTCCTATTGTAAATCTCAAGACTGTGTCTGAAGTAGAAATAATCTGTTCGGGAGTTGGTAAAGTATCACCATAATACAGTAGAAATCTGGAGTATATTGCATTTGCAGCACTGCCTGCAAGCTGCTGATAGACGATGGATTTTAGCAAAGATTCAAAGAGATTATCGTGGATCTGAATTGAATAATTTCCAATAGATTTAATTAATCTCCCGAGTATAAGATCCTGCTTTGAAAGTAATTCTAATGGATCCGGTTTAGTCATTCCTACACTAGAAATACTTTTGATCAAGTTTTAAGATTTACTTTGATATCCAACTTACTTTCGTTAAATACAGGTTAGACATACGCTATTGTATTGTTAAGAGATGAAAGTGACAAGACTCACGTATTTAGATAGTTTTTCTGAGGGCCATATATTTACGAATGTTTGATGAAGTTCTTCCCGATAATTGTTAACTATACATTCACAACACACAAATATTATCTGTTAACTTTTCAATTAATTGGGTTTTATTGGATTATTTAAGTTATTTAATTAGGACATGTCGACTAATGTAATAATATGATAATTTTCAGACATTATGCACCCACCAATTAGAATGCAGTAAATAATTAAGTTTGAAGGCAATTCAGGATGTATTAATCATCGTTACCTCATTTTATACTTATAATAACAAATATACCAATTCCTATTGTACACGGGGTCACGGAATTTGACATCTAGTAGTATGAGAATTTGCACGTTAAAAACATGCTGGAGATAATCCATAGTAATTACTAGATCTTATACATAATATGATATTATGATAGAATAAGATATGATAGGCCCTAGCTCGTGGGGAATAGTACTGATATCGGTATCTTAAAGAGGATTCTATTAGATGGGCGAATAATATTTCTTAAAAACTTTGTGTGAACTTATGAGGTAAGGTGACTTAATCCATGAGGCATATAGAATCTGTTCTTTTATTGAGTAAGCAGATTTTACAATATTTAGTTACTGTCTAGGGGCGTAGAATATTATGAAGGCGCCTATAAGAACTATAAAACCTCCAACTATTTCAAATCTGTCGGGTCTTTTTTTGTCTATCATTAAGCCCCAAATGATTGCCATCACAACAAATATTCCTCCGTAAGCAGCGTATACTCTACCAAAATTTGATGGCTGAAGAGTTGGAATAATTCCATATACAAATAGTATGATACCTCCGACAAGTCCAATGCCTATCTTTTTTCTTTCTCTTAGCCATTGCCATATCAGATATCCACCTCCTATTTCAGTAATTGCAGCAACCAAAAACAATCCAAAGGTTGAAATGATAAAAATTGGGTTACAATTATCCGGAAGTATTGATTCCAATCTTTTCTCCTTCTTTACGTGGATAGTAAAAAATAATGATGACTCCTATACCTCCGACAATTGTTCCAATTATATCATAAATATCCGGAACCACTCCTTCAAAGAGATACCCTCAGCCTAAAGCCATTATAACAAAAATTCCTCCATATGCTGCATATGTTCTATGGAAATGAGTTTTTTGAAATGTATGAATTACGCCATATAAAAACAAAACAAAACCGCCTAGTACTCCAAATATCCAACTATAGCTTTCCCTTAATCATAACCATACAAGGTAACCGCCTCATATCTCGCATATACCCGCAATAAAAAAGAAAAATAACGAATAAAAAATGTCCCTTATTCTAATATGCAACTATCCATTGATGATGATTTAACCTATTTATTTAGTAGGCGATTTCGAAGGTATGCAGACTTATCCCTTGTTGAGAAAAATTTGTATGACGGGATAACAATCCTATCTGTGGGGATCAAGTTATTCATGAATAGAGAGTTGGAATATGTCTATTATACCAATGGACTAATAGTGAATCAAGTGTTTCTAAAATATTGGACACAACCATACCATACAATATTTTTTGATTGAGTGTTCTTTATCTCCGACTAGATATCTAATTATTGTTTAATTTTCTAAACAGTAGTCAAGAATATTCCAATCAACATATTTAGATATGCCAACCCCTTTAGTTTTATTGAATAATCTTTTTTCTGCAATGTTTGTCTGTGTTCCTCCTTATTTTGATTCTCCTTAGATTGTCCTCCCATTAGAAAAAGTTTATCGTTGCTTATGGATATCTTGTTTTTTATGGACTTTGCAGGATTTCCAGCAACAATATCTTTGTCTTCCACATTATGAATTACGGAACTTCCTGACCCTACGATTACGCTATTTCCTATCTTTATTTTGTGTTTTATAGTGCTATTAAGACCCAGCCAACAGTTATTGCCAATAATTGTACTTCCACCTACAACTACTCCTGCAGTAACTTGTGTATTTTTTCCAATGTGCACGTTATGAGCAATATGACATAAGGCATCAATTTTGGTTCCTTCTTCAATTACTGTATTTCTGAGAGAACCACGTGCTATAGAGCAATTAGCATAGATTTCGACAAAGTTTTTGATAATAACCTTTCCATAGTGAGGAAATTTTTCAAGTTTCATATTCTTTCTATTCCTCTCAAAAGCAAATCCGTCTTCACCTATGGTGCTCCCTGACTGAAGAGTGCAATTGTTTCCAATTATGCTATTTTTTAATACGACTCTCGAGTCAATTATAGTATTATCTTTTACTATGCATTCATCTCCGATAATTGCCAAATCCCCTATATAACAATCTCTTCCAATCTTGGCTGAATCTGCTATGATGGCGTGTTTGGAAACACCTCTTCTATTATCTTTACGATCTTTCATTAACTTGGCTATTTTCATAAATACAAGTCGCGGACTATCTACAAATACAAATAGTTTTGGCATGCTATTGCCGCTGATAAACTTCTTTTTTTGACGAATCGTTTCTACAAGACTTTTTTTACACAGAATAATCCCTGATTTGGATCCTAGAATGGACTGTAAACCTTCATAATCATCCGAAGAACAAAAAGAGAGATGATTAGATGTACCTTTATCTAAGGGTGCAATATTGTCTATGGGAATTCTTTCTTCTCCTAACAGCGTGTATTCATATTCTAACTGCTCCAAATAGAACTCTATAGTCCGCTGAACCATAAGTTAACTTCCTCTTAAATTACCAAAATCTTCTATATAACCATAATTTATATTCTAATGGTAGATGTTAATTGGATATTAATTAACCGATAAATTAGTTTCGAGTCAAATTTGGAGTAACCTAATTCAGAGTAAAGGTTAATGCCTGCGTAATTTAGGTTCGATGTTCCATACGGTAGGTCATTCTAATTTCTTTAATTAACTCGATGCTCTCCCCATCTACATTTGGGTTAGTGGATACAATTTTACTAAATTGCAAATTCTTAATAACAATATTGATGATATTATTTTATGACAAACAGCAAATTTTTTTCAATTTTATTTATCTCGATGATGGCGACAATTTTTTCCAGCACTTTGGCAATATTAAGTGTAAATATGTCTACTTATGCAACATCATCACTAGGGGAATCAGTTCAACAGAGCCAACAAGATCTCCAATCGACCATAAATAGCCAAGTCCAACAATCGATTACAGATACTATCAACAACATAAACGACAGTAATGATTCGACTGTTAACACCACCGCAAGCAATCAAACACAAAATTCTACAGATGCCTCCATTGATGTAATAAAAGGAGGGATTACGAGCTTACAGAATGATTCATCGGATAACACCACCACTTGGATATTGGGCGGTGTATATAGGATGGAAAATCTTAGTTCCGAAGCTCCAACATTTAATGCATCATTCTATATGGTAAAAACAGATGGTAATTCTTCCCATTCTCATGACGTCTATGACTTGTCCTTGAACACTCCAATAATTGATAATACAATGAGTAATTCGACACACGTTAATGGTACGACAACTGTGACCATGAAAGACGGACCCATAACTAATGTACCAACAAATATTACCATACTGGGTGACAGTGCTATTAGTATTTGGTTGGACCCATCTAAAGTCAATAATCATTTTGGAGATTCACCCATTTATGGAACTCAGGAATTGAAGTGTGTGGATACGCCTGCATATTGTAAATAAGTTGAAGGCAGTCAAAATACTACAAATCTACACTAGGTTGTACGATATTGCATAAAAGGGTCTTTCTTAGCCTAAAACATTTTTATTTTTTTTAGTATCATAAGCTATGATGCGTTTTCCTGAGGGAATAAATACAGAATCATGAAACGTCATATTCAGAACCAGTCTAGATATTGATTCAATCAAAGTATGGGCGATTTTGATTGTCTGAATATGCCAAATCTGCTAAATATGTTATGTGAACCATTTCTTTGATTTAAGTAAAATACGCGATTTGGATATCATTGATTTAGCATATCAGTTTTCAAATTCCGACAAATAGAATTTGTTTGATTACAACAATGCTTCCTACTCTAAGGGATAAAACCACGTTACTTCAAGACATAGGTCTTTTCTTGTCCAGTTTACATGGATGCTGATTTCTAGAATTATCTACAAAATAGTAAAAATATTCCTATAAAATAAAAAGTAAATAATATTAAATGTGAACTGTATCTAACCAAAAATAAATTACCGTTCCTTTCTGATTTGAGTAATTAGACCTTGTAACAGAATTGTTCACCTTTTACAGGTTAAAAAGGGAATTAGATGTTTGCTTGTGCTAAAGCATATACTACCACTGTTATCTTTTATCTGAATTCCAGTTATTTTCAGGTGACACCGAACTTCCGCCAGAAATTGTTCAATTGTTCTGTTTTGATAATTGAGATTGACTCATTACTTATTTTGATTTGTTATTCTTCTACGATAAAGCATCTGATATTGCTAGTGGGACTAAGACCAAAGCAAGTACGAGAAATACTGCTCTTGATACTAGTAATGATTTACTTGCGTTCATTCTTGTAAATTATATTACTACAATACAGTATGTGTTAGACATTTACTAATTCATATGGATATCTTTAATAGTGATTAGAGTTAAATTTTATTTACAATTTGTTTATTTCAATTAATAAAATTTATACCCACTAAAGGACTGGTGCTATTAACTTAAGCGGGTAGATCCCTTCTTGCTATATATGTCTGCAAACAGATTGAAACAATGTCTGATGAGATTTAGATTGCAATATTCTTTTATAAACGGAAAGGAGTCATCAACATTATCCTTCCAATAATACTTTTTACACAGGTGGAATTGTAAAGATGATGTTTTAGTTTCAGGAATTTGCGGCTTGTCAATAATATTTATCTCCATTCGTAGAAACAAAATGTCTCCAATGAACCTTGACCAAACCTGTGACAAACCTCTGCTACAAACATTTTTCTTTTGTTGGATGTTGATAGTGGGAGAATCTGCTTGTTTTTTAATCTGCGTACGGCAACCCATAGGCAGATGGGTTCTGAACCAGCCAAGTTGGGTCCCATTTACTATGAATCCTGATCCTCTTTGTGATGATATCTTTTTTGGATCGTACTTCTGAATCCATTTAGATATTACAACCTGACTTCTACTAACTATATTTAGACATGATGATGCTATTGATTATTTCGTATAAAATAAACCAAGAAAGTACAAATAGAAACCATGGTCCATATATGATGAAGGCATTCTAATTCCTTTATTAATCATAGAAGAGATAGCAAATCTTCATCTATAGGATTTTCCTCAAGTTAACAGGACCTAAGGACTAATGCAATTCTACATATCGATAAAGACTTAGATAACTGTAAACTCTTTTTTGTGGCCGCAACTTTTTTTAGATTACTTATTTTCTCGTATGGAAGAAAATGGTCATACTGTGAGTCGAAATCCAGAAATACAATAATTACAACATAGTAAATTCTATTTATTTCGCACATCCTTGATGTCTTTTCGGTACGAATACGGCCAAAATACTAGTTCTAATTATCTCCATTACTAGTCTGGGTATGAAAATATGGTATTGCGTAGAAATTAATCTTCGATAGGGTATGGTAATCTTCCAATACATTATATACTAAATTGACTATTGTATATCGATTTGAATTGGATTTTCCTAATTATACTATCGGTTTGGAAACAATCAATAATCAAAGTCTGTCTTGGGTTTACCTGGAAAGACCCACACGAGAAAAAATGGATAAAGTATCCAAAAATTTTCCTATCCATGAGTTGAATATCGAAGATTGTTTGTCGAAGAATCAACTCCCTAAAATCGATCGATATGACGATCATATATTTGTCATACTCCAATTTCCAACTTCTCTAAAAGGAAGAGCTGCCCCAAACTTTACTCAGCTCTCCATGTTTATAGGTAAGAATTATCTAATCTCGATTACTCAGGGCGATCTTTATCCATTAACTGAATTATTTAGAACTTGTAAGAGCGGAGACCAGAAGATCAGGAATAATTTCATGGGAGGATCTCCCGGATATCTATTACATTCAATTCTAGATGCACTGGTTGATAATCTACTTCACATACTGATAAGAATTATTGGGAACTTAGACGACATTGAAGATGAAGTATTTGATGATAAAGTGGCAAATGCTAAGGAAATATCTATTCTCAGAAGGGAAATTACAACGCTTCGTAGAATAGTTTTGCCGTTAAAACGAATCATGTTAGAAATTACATCCAGAGATGTTAAGAGATTTTCAAGTAGCACAGCGGAGGAAGATCTAATTGATTATTTTGACGATATTAATGATCACATATCGAAAGTATTAGAGGCCCTCGATGAGTCAAAAGAAACAATTGAAATTTACAAAGATACCGATAATATGTTGAATTCGGAAAAAGCGAATAAAATTCTAAGCTTTCTAACAATATTGTTCACATTATCAATTCCAATTACTGTGGCGGGGACTTTTTATGGAATGAACATTGTAATACCTGGCAGCGTCAATGAGGGAGCGAAAATTATCGATTACTTTCCCCTCATTTTGGCCGCATCGCTTTCGTCACTGGCTGCAGGAGTTATGGTGTTATACTTTAGAAAACTAGGGTGGTTCAATTCATAGGATCATCTTGGGATAAATCCATTTCTCTACTATCTGTATTAAATTGAACTGAAACAAATCATTTGAGTCTCTCGGATAGGGAGGAGGTAAAATGCTACTTGTCCTTTTTATTTCCATATTTGCTTAATCCCAAATAATAATTTAATTATTCTACTTTATTCTCTTTTGAATTGCCGATTTTCAGAATAGAGATTATTTATCCATCAGTGTCAAAAAACTAAGGTCAATTAGTATAAATGTATTTTAGTGGTTGAGGACAATTTCATTGGGTGAAATTCGAGATTCGCTCGACAAAGTAGAAAAGCCTGCATGACCGAGTGGTATGTATCATCCTATGGCTATTTCTTATTGCGATCAGGAAGATTACCTGAATAGGAATGTATACTAAATAGTAAAGTAAACGATACCAGTATGTATGCCCTCCGATCAAAATTGATTTCTCAAGATCCTGTTATTTGTATCTTTCAATACCGGGCAGCCCTTGCTTGTAATAAATTGTAAAGTTTTGACCTTGAGAATAAGGACAATTTTCGACTGACCTGGGTATACCGTCCGAAGCCTCGACTATGCAGGTACCGTTCTGTTTTATCTTGACTACTACAGGCTCTTGAATACTTGGGCTAAAAAGCTGATGTAAAGATCCACCCAATAAGATAAAAACTGAAACTACCCCGCTATTATGAATAAAAACGCTAACGTTTTTGGTGAAAGATCAAAATCCATTTTTCTTTTTCCTAATATACTAAAATTCTGCCTTGTTATAATGCTATGTTTTCATTTTTTATTGAAATCTGATCGGATCATACATATTCACTTTGATATCTTTATACGGTTTCGATATCGAAATCGTTTATTTGAGTAGTATTTTAGTCCTAAGCCGATTATAATATGAAGTCAAGACGTAAACATTTATGCTAGTTATTTCTGGGAAACAGTTGATAATTTCAGCCAAAATTAATTTTTGGCAACTTATCAGTCCTTAATGTGTTATCTTAAAATTTTCGTACGAGTTAAATTCCCTTATCAGTTGATACAACATAACCAATTGGATACCAACTGAGTAATTTGACAAATTTGTAACAGTTCATGTCTTTAATATCAAGTATTAGAAGGCAAATTGGTGGTTATACATCAGACGGAATTTTTCTTCTCGAAATGGATTGACCTTACATTTCGCCAGGTAATAATAGATTCGAGATGAGTGAGCTTTGGCCAAAACGATTCTCAAAAAATTCGCTTCAAATAGATATCTTGATTGCAGATATTTATAGAGGACCGGATTGATAGTTAGTTGATTTTTTAGTCATGACCCTCAAATTAGTGTAGTCATATTTTATGATCGCATTCTGATTGGAACATTATTGTAGCGATTTTCATCAGTTATGAATGTATGTTACTTATTCATTTTTTAGAAATCTCAAAATTTTTTGAGCATAATGTATAATTGATACAATAGATATATTGCGATTGATACTATAATAATTTATTTCTATGAGAACATCTATAATCCGCATAAAATAGTTAAATTCATAGGCTTGTACATGCTATTAAGATTATTTCAACTAAGGATCAAAGTTTCAATTTATGAGTGAGAAAAATTCTCAAAAAGATGCATGGATTGCACTTGCAATCCTTAGCTGTCTGGCACTAATAACTATGTACGGAGAGACCATGCTAATTCCTGCAATCCCCTATTTAATAAATGACTTTGAGGTATCTTATAATACTTCATCATGGATTTTGACAGCTTATTTGGTTGCTGGTGCAGTAATGACTCCAATTATAGGTAAACTTTCGGACATTTATGGAAAAAAAAAGATATTGGTGGTTGTAATCGTGATATATTCTGTGGGAAGTTTGTTGGGAGGATTGTCTAATGATATCTTTATGATGATAATATCTCGGATAATCCAAGGCACTGGCCTAGCTATGTTTCCTGTTGCCTTTGCAATTATTAGAGAAAAATTTTCCAAAGAAAAGCTTGCAATAGGTCAGGGAATTTTTACGGCAGTATTTTCAGCAGGTGCAGTAATTGGTCTTGGATTGGGGGCAACCATTGTTGAATATTTTAGTTGGCACATGACGTTCCTCTCAATCGTTCCTTTAATGGTAATATTGTTAGTTGTGGTACTAAGGTGGATTCGAATTGATTCTGAAAAACTCGTTTCAAGAATACGAGGTAGTATAGATATAAGCGGAACTCTGGTGTTGGTATGTGTAGTTTCAACTTTCCTTGTGGCTTTGACTTTATTACCGAATTCTATTTCTGATCCAAACAACAATCATTTGTTTATAACTTTAGTTCTTTTGATGATCTCCATAGCCCTTTTACCTATGTTCATTTTCACACAGAGAAGGGCACAATACCCTATTATGGATCTTGATCTGATGAAGGACCCTGTCCTTTTACCTGTCAATATTTTAATAATGACCATTGGTATTGCATTCTTCATAATATATCAAACTTTGCCAATCTTGATACAGAGTCCTATTCCCCTTGGATTTGGTGGAGGTCCAGTAGCCACTGCAAGTGTTCAGCTTCCGTTCATGATTTTGTCATTTGTAATTTCAGTCTTATCTGGATTAGTAATATCTAGAATAGGTAACATAAAACCTACCTTGATCGGGAGTATTTTAAGTACTTTAGGCTTCTTGTTGCTCTTTATTTACCACCCATCAGAGCTAGTGATATCATTAGAACTCTGTATTATCGCAATAGGATTGGCTTTCGCAGAAATAGGTGCTTTTAATATTTCATTGGTTTCTGCACCTCTGAGCCAAAGTGGTTCTGCGTTAGGAATCACTATGTTGTTATTTTTGATTGGTATGTCATTAGGTCCAGCTATTTCCGGTATCTTTTTAGAGAGCTTTAGATCCACGATTGACAATAGCGAAGGGTCATATCCAACCTCAGTCGCTTACGATTTGATCTTTTTAACTGCTCTATTAATCTCAACCTTGTCTGTGATACTTACACTATTCATAACAAAAAAACTAGTAGGTAAGACAATATAGTTCGCAGGACTAACCCTGCTTGATTTAACTAATTGTGATTGAAAATACTGGAATAGTAGTATTCCTATTTTTCACGCTTAGCCATATTTCGATGAACTAAGAAGTCAAGTATTTGAATAGAAATTTGAATTCCAATACTTTAACTAATTTAGAATACATAAATTGAAGAATGTCGTAAAAATGTTGCTAGTAATCTGATGTTGGCTTTTTATGATGAGAAACCAATGAATCTTGATTGTAAATGGTCAATTAATTAGATAAAACGTATATTAATTCGCAAGAACAATTAGAAATTGCCTGTTGAAAAGAGAACTCGATGACATTTTTAAAGCATATATTGTACAATTAATTATTGATAAAAAAACAGAACAGGCACTAGAGAGTTTAAGTCGATTTTATGAGATTAGACCACCAGATATCGTTGTGGGTACGATCAAAGGAAAGAGAAGGACCGTGTATGCAGTCTATGTTCAAAGAGAATGTAGAATTTATTGTATAAATTCAGAAATTTTTTACAATCCCTTCATAATAATGCACGAGTTCTATCATCATTTGCGTACCACGGCTGGAGTTCATAAGGGATCGGAAAAACATGCCAATATGTATGCTAGAGGCTTTATTGATTCATATAAAACTATTATTAATAACGTAGGGCAAAAACAGTAAGGCTTATAGCTAACTTATGTGTTCGTTTGAAAAATTGATTTAAAAGTCGTCAAACAAACCTATCTTACATTAGTAAATCGTTGTTATTTGCTTGTTAATCCGAAATAAACCACTGTACTTTTTTCGGGATTGATAACTGATCAGAGCTTTTCAATAACTCAGAAAAACTAGAAATAATTGATTAAAGTGAGTTAAATTGACTTTACATATTATATATTATATTCCCTTAAAGCACCAACCTTAGAGGGCTTATCAAATCACGCAGTTGACTTTTTTTCATTCCTCAGATCATTTTACTCTAATAATTTTTTACGCACTGCATTGTTGTCATATCCTATTTATTGCCCTTCTGACATGCTGACTGTTAGAAAGAGAAACATTATTGATCATTAGTATTTAATCATCATACATGTGTTGATCCCATTGTGTCTGTTTGTAGTCTACTAGTTGTGATTGCTCAATCTCGATTGGGAATATCTAAATATTGTAATAATTTTAGAAATCTTGTTGCTTTCGGCAATCAGTATTGGATTTACAAGATGGACATTGCATTACCAAATGATTATAATTATCGGGATTTATGTTTTCAGTTAGTAGAACAGCTCACTTTACACAAATGTATGATTCGAGTATAAAGCCTTCGACCATAGCTTTTCTTACTATAGATTTGGAATATATTATTGATTATTGATGAATTTGACTTAAGTTTGATGATTATTGCTAATTTCATACATGTGAGACAAAATTTGTTAAAACTTTTATTGATTTCATACGGAACCCTCTAGTATTCGATCTTTTTACAGGCCCAAAAAATCAATGTAAAGTTTTAACAAATAATATTTGGTAATATCGCAAAAAAGATTTCACTCAAACTATTCTTTTGGTATTAATATTGAATAGCAGATATTCTCAGTATTAGGTGAAATTATGCATTTAAGCCTAGTAGGAAAAGAACATCCTGTTTTTTGCTACAATTTGACACCCCTGTGTAAATCGATGGTAGCTGATCATTCTCATTTTTTGATAATGTTGTTAGATTACTTACAATCCATTAAATCATACAATTGCGTAAATGAACTCTTCGGGTGATTATTGATTGATCACGGTACTGAAATCGTAGTGAATCGCAGGGATGTTAGATTATGATTCGTTTGAAGTTGTCAGATTGGTTTTTTGTCATCGTATCTTTCTTACTATAAAAAATATTGTACATTTTTTTAAGTAATGAGTTATCAAACTCCTTTATTATATAATACTATTACTTCTTGAATGATAAAGATTTTATCATTAAGTGTGCTACTAATATTGACAGTACTCATCATAACCGAACCAACTGCACAAATGGTTTTTTATCAAAGCGTTAATGCTCAAGGATCAAATAGTTACGAAAGTAGTAGCTCAAAGTTTGATATAAATAGCATATTTAATGGCCTTCAAAACAGTTTTCTAAATCCAATAGATGGATTGAATTCTGACAATACTAAAGTTCAAGAATCAAATAGTTACGAAAGTAGTAGCTCAAAGTTTGATATAAATAGCATATTTAATGGCCTTCAAAACAGTTTTACCGATCCACTGGGACAAGTTGACATAACTTTTCCTCCTGAAGCCACTGACTCTATGACGCCTGTAAATCAACCAAGCTCCACTGACTCTATGACGCCTGTAAATCAACCAAGCTCCACTGACTCTATGACGCCTGTAAATCAACCAAGCTCCACTGACTCTATGACGCCTGTAAATCAACCAAGCTCCACTGACTCTATGACGCCTGTAAATCAACCAAGCTCCACTGACTCTATGACGCCTGTAAATCAACCAAGCTCCACTGACTCTATGACGCCTGTAAATCAACCAAGCTCCACTGACTCTATGACGCCTGTAAATCAACCAAGCTCCACTGACTCTATGACGCCTGTAAATCAACCAAGCTCCACTGACTCTATGACGCCTGTAAATCAACCAAGCTCCACTGACTCTATGACGCCTGTAAATCAACCAAGCTCCACTGACTCTATGACGCCTGTAAATCAACCAAGCTCCACTGACTCTATGACGCCTGTAAATCAACCAAGCTCCACTGACTCTATGACGCCTGTAAATCAACTCAAGACTCCACTGACTCCACTGACTCTATAGCACCTCAGACCGATAAATCCAAGGAAGAATCAAGCTCCACTGACAAACCCTCTACCACTGAAGAATCAATCTCCACTGACTCCACTGACTCTATAGCACCTCAGACCGATAAATCCAAGGAAGAATCAAGCTCCACTGACAAACCCTCTACCACTGAAGAATCAAGCTCCACTGACTCTACTGACTCTATAGCACCTCAGACCGATAAATCCAAGGAAGAATCAAACTCCACTGACTCAAGACCCTCTACCACTGAAGAATCCAATGAAGACTCCACTGACTCCACTGACTCTATAGCACCTCAGACCGATAAATCCAAGGAAGAATCAAGCTCCACTGACTCCACTGACTCTACTGACTCTACTGACTCTACTGACTCCACTGACTCTACTGACTCTACTGACTCCACTGACTCTACTGACTCTATAGCACCTCAGACCGATAAATCCAAGGAAGAATCAAGCTCCACTGACTCTACTGACTCTATAGCACCTCAGACCGATAAATCCAAGGAAGAATCAAGCTCCACTGACAAACCCTCTACCACTGAAGAATCAAGCTCCACTGACTCTACTGACTCTATAGCACCTCAGACCGATAAATCCAAGGAAGAATCAAGCTCCACTGACAAACCCTCTACCACTGAAGAATCAAGCTCCACTGACTCTACTGACTCTATAGCACCTCAGACCGATAAATCCAAGGAAGAATCAAGCTCCACTGACAAACCCTCAAATGCAGCCATTGACAAACCCGTGGGAATTATGAAGGTGATATCTCCAACCAATACAAATCCTTCAATTGAAAGCTAAACTCTGGAACCAGCAGGTCAAGATATCCCAGAGTTACAATTTTATCTTTTCCATCCATCGGTTAAGACCTTCAACGAAATGAAGATCCCAAATATTGAGAAGTTCCACCCTTTTTAAAGATTGAATAATTAGTAAAAACTGCTGACAACCCAGTTATCAAGTAGTAGTCCTATATATTCACATTTTTTTATGAAGTTTTGTCTAGTTTGGCCTGTCGTCATATTTCATTTTATATCTGTCAAATTTGAGCCTTGTAAATAGATATTGGCATTGCAAAGATTGATAGGAATTTGGATACCTTGTTTGGTAAGTTAGGTTAAATGACTTCCCAATTGTGCGAGCACCGCAATCATACATATGAGTTCAAGATTGGTGTTTAATAAAGACCACCAAGTTTAGAGAATATGTCTAAAAATGATCAGCAGGGCCAGTGTGAGCATATTAATCATGCTGATTTGAAAAAGTCAGGGAATACACAGGGTTGCGAAGAATGTGAAAAAACCGGTTCCGAATGGGTACATTTGAGACTTTGTCTAACATGTGGTCATGTAGGATGTTGCGACGCTTCGCGAAATAAACACGGAACAAAGCACTTTAAGGATACTATGCATCCTGTAATCAAATCATTTGAACCAGGAGAATCATGGAAGTGGTGTTTTGTAGATGAAATATTTGCAGAATGAGGTTCTAGATACGATGTAGAAGGAGTTGATCGAACTGGATAACTTGCTCCAAATTTGACAGTGAATTCTATTCAAATAATGACCTGTTATCTAACAGGTAAGCCTCCTCCATAAACCAACCTTTAACGACAAATGTGTTTTTAGAAAAAAGAGAAACAGTTTTGATCTAGTTATATGGAATAAGCATTTGGGGGGTGGACATTTCATAGAGGATTATGTAAGGATCGATAACCTATGAAAATACGTTGCTAAAAATATCATTAAACAAATAACGAATAGGATTCACAAGACCTTAAAAAAAGTAATCTTTATGATTAATTAGGTCATAATATTGTTCGCATCTTAAATCACAATCTATAGAAATGATCCAATAAAAAATTCTCCACAACTTGATTAAGGTAATAATTTCATTTTCCCTTAGCCCAACACAAATACACTACACATAATTATTGTTGCCTACTACCTATCAAAATATTACCTCTCTCTAATTATGCCTTAGTATAACACTTGTATCGCCTTTCTACCCCTCTATTCCTGTCGTTTTCGAGTTATATCTAAGATTTATTCAGTTCTGCCGGTCCATAACGCTGTTAATCTGGTTCTCCCGATTTAGATTCGTTTGGAGACTTGGACTCCGAATCGACATTATTACTTCTTTCAGCCAATTTTAATCCTAACTTTATCAAATATGGCGCTAAGAATGTAGAAATCAGGGTTATAGTTCCAATAATAGGTAATATAAAAGAACTCACTACTCCAATGTCTATTCCTCCCTTCGCTACAATTAGTGACATCTCTCCACCTCTTGATGCCGAGAGATCGATACCGGTCTGCATAGCAGTGAGTTTGCTAAATCCTTGATATCTTGAAGTTAAGAAAACAATAGCAAACTTTACGACAGAGGTAACGCCCACAAGTATTAGTGCGGGAATTATGAATACTGGTATCAAATTAATGTCCATTAATGCCCCTACCGAAACGAAAAATAAAGCTACAAACATATCTCTGATGGGTGTCGTTAGGATGCTTGTAACAGCGTGAGATTTTGATTCAGCTATCAATACGCCTGCAAAAAAAGCCCCAACCGCTACTGAAATCCCAAGCAAGTTTGAAACATATGCAAAGCCAAAGGCTAGACCAAGTACAGCCACTACCAAAACGTCACTCTGATTTGTCCTTGCAACAAAATCGACTAAGCGTGGAATTGTTCTTGAACCTATTATCAAAACTCCAGCAATAAATGCTATAGTTATTCCTATGGGGATTAGGATTTCTACTATCGATATATTTCCTGTTACAGAGGTAGAATGTAATAATGCAAATATAGAAAGTATTATTATGTCCTCAATTATCAGAATTCCCAGAGTAAGGTATGAAGCCTCTTCTCTTAGGATTTTTAATTCTTCTAAAATCTTCATTATTACCACTGTGCTAGAAACCGATAATGCAACTGCCATAAACAGGCTATCATAGAATGACATATTCAGTGCTTGACCCACAAAAAACCCTGCAATTATTGTTCCAGTTTGTTCTGCTAAAGTGATGACTGTAGCTCTTTTACCAATCTTCCTTAGATTTCGAATGGGGAATTCCATTCCGACTGTAAATAGCAGCAAAATTATTCCAATTTCTGCAAATAAATTTAAAACTTCTACATTACTAATGAAACTGAAAGGAGGGGTATGTGGTCCTATTATTATACCTGCTCCTATATATCCCAAAATTAGTGGCTGCTTCAACTTGTATGAAATAATCGTCATTACCGCTGCGATTATCATTATAGTCGCAAAATCTTGTAAAATTTGGGTTATTTCTATAGCCACAGTAAAAATTAATATATATATTATATAAATAATTGTAATTGTTTATTTGATATTCTGTCTGAAGAGCTTTATTGACCTAAATGTGAGATTCGGATTCAGATAATGATACAAAGTGTTTTTAAATCAAAATTAATATGGAGTTATATCAACAAATTGTTTCACAGAAGAGCGATACAGTCACTTTATTCCATCTTTATTTCTGGTTAGGGGATTTTTTCACCTTCCGCAGTTATTTTATAATGGTCGACATTATTTGCGCTGACAAAAAAATAGAAATCTCTTTCATACCCTGGTTTAAAAGTTGACGAAGCAGGGGTAATGAATCTACTGGTTTCTGAAACGGTGGTATTTTCAGAATCAAATAATTCTACCAGAACTTTTACATCCCTAGCATCGAAAGTCGAATTATTTATAGCAGTGCCTTTAACAGTTATTAATCCTGTTGCGCTCTCTCCTACTTCAATTTCTCTAAGCTCCAGATTAATTATTGTGCTAGATAGTGAATTTATCATTCCTTGTTCTTGCGGGTTTACTTGATTCGCTGTTTGATTTACTAGAAATATGGTGACTAATAGAACACTTGGTATTAAAATGAAGGAATTTCTTATTATATTCACTCTTTTTCCTCTCCCTGCTTAATATTTCATACCGTAACCTAGATATGAATTGTTCTTCGGAAGGTAAAGTTATAATAATTTAACAAAACTTTAAAGTTTTTGTATTTGAAACTATAATTGAGTTGATTGCGCAGTAACAGGATGTTGAGATTCTGAAAAATACTACTAAAATACTTGAATATCAATATCTTGATTTATTCAATAAATGAGAAATTGTCGATATAGTAAGAAAATCTCTGAATTTAATTTTTCATATTTTCTGAAAACATCGTAATACGGAATAGATCCTTAAGAATTATATTTAGCTTACTCTGTTTCCGTCTTCTACTTCAATAATTTGGTCGTCTGGATATTTGACCACCTTAATATTACAATGCTTGCACTCGTAGTATTGAATGTCATGCCTATGACTAATAGATCCATTCAGCCATATCATCATATTTCCACATCTTAAACAAGACATAGTCATAAAGATGTGTGACAAATCTGTGATATTAAATTCTTTTGATCTTTTGATAACTTAGATCGAGATCGTTTAGACAATTATTTGTAAATCCTGAAATCTATCAACTTGAGACAATTGGAATTTTACACAATCATTTATATAATAAGGACAAATGGTAAAATTATGAGTTTGTACCCCGAGCTTAGAGTTATGAACAATGACAATGTACCAAAACTAGCAATTGGTATCTTAGCCGTCATAGCAATTTTTAGTATTTATATAGTAGGATATGATCAAGGACAGCTTTTTAGTTTGGTACAAGGAAGCGAAGCTTTTGACACGATGTGGCTTCATGAATTTACTCATGATATAAGGCACGCTGCCGGTTTTCCATGTCACTAGAATCATTAAATCTTTTCTTTTTAGCACGATATTCTCACAGATAAAACAATTTTTCATATTTTTTTCAATCCATTTATCAGGATCACCTCTAAATACAGATACTTTCTCATTAATTATAGTAGATCATATCGTTGTCCTTTAACCAGCATTTCTAAGTTGTAAAATTTATATTAAAATTGTATGTGATAGAGATCGTAACCATGGGTAAAAAAATAAATGTCGCAATTGCCGGCGTAGGAAATTGCGCTTCTGCTCTCGTTCAGGGAATTCATTATTATAGTTCTAATTCTTCGTCTAAGGATTCTGTCGGTCTTACTTCATTTAACCTTGGTGGCTATGAGCCAAGTGATATTAATTTTGTTGCTGCGTTTGATATTGCCGAATCAAAAGTAGGAAAGGACTTGTCTGAATCTATCCTCTCACCACCAAACAATGCCCTGCAAATTGTTGATGTTCCTCCTACTGGAATTAAAGTTCAAAAGGGTAACGTACTAGATGGGGCAGGAAGGCATTTTTCAGAGGTAGTAAAGATTTCTGATAAAACGGATGTCGATGTTTACGATGTACTTAAAGAAACACATACTGATATCTTGATTAATTATTTGCCTGTGGGTAGTAGAGAGGCTAGCAGATATTATGCAGAAAAATGCCTAGAAGCAGGCGTTTGTTTTATTAATGCAATCCCAGTTTTCATATCGTCAGATTCTGTTTGGCAAAAACGCTTCGTTGAAAAAAATGTTCCATGTGCAGGAGATGATGTAATGAGCCAATTAGGAGCTACTGTAGTTCACAAGACCTTGGCAAAGTTGTGGGTGGACAGAGGAGTATTGATAGATGAGACGTATCAATTGAATATTGGGGGGGACATGGATTTCTACAATATGTTAGATGAAGAACGCTTGGAAGACAAGCGAGTTAGCAAAACTTCAGCTGTACAGGCTATGATACCCTATGACGTGCCGATGAGAATAGGTCCATCTGATTACGTTAATTTTCTTCATAACGATAAAGTTTGCTATATTTACATGAAAGGTAGATTTTTTGGAAAGGTGCCATTAGAATTAGATGTGAAACTGCGTGTCCCGGATGCATATAACAGTTCAGGTGTGATGATTGATGCAATTAGAGGCGCCAAAATCGCACTTGATAGAAATATTATCTGGACCTTTAGAGAGTATCTCTGCGTATTGTTTTAAACACCCTCCAGTTCAAATGTCATACTCAAACGCGAAATCTAATTTCATTGATTTCATCGACGGAAAAAAGGAACGATAGACTAAATTTGGTTTATTTTCAACAGCCCAATATCCACAATAATTTTTAAACTTATTTTAGCATATATGTTGGTTTTGCTAGATCAGTAATATCTATCCAACATTTTGCAATCTTATCAAGGCAAGAGATACTGTTTATCATTGCAATAGAATATGTATCGTTTATGACGATCTCTTTATCAGATGTTATATGCTTTTTTAATTCAGAAATTGATTCTTTAAATTCTTCATAGTTTTCATTTACCTTAAACGCCTTATCTCTGCTTGTACTTGTAAAAGCCTCGATGGAATAGTGCTGCATTTCTTCCAACGAGTACCCTGTTTTTCTAATCAAGTCGGCGATCTGCTTTTTTTCCTTAAGTTCAGATAGGTAGGATACTAATTCTGCTATTAAATCTCCTGCATTTTCTAGATAATTAGCTGCTATCCTATAATCAAGCATATCGATATTGCTTAAATTCAGGTTGCTCGCAAGCTTTTTGTTCATAATAGCTGTTCTTATTACTCTAACGAGAAGGAAATATTGTCTGTCTATTTCATCATCTCGACTGTCAATTTTTTTCTTTAGATCTCTTCCAAAACCTTCACTGAGTGAACGAATCGTTTCCTTGAACATTCCTGTTATGATCGAATTCATCATACTCAATATTTTTTCAATGTTTAAAGTTTTAGCATCAATTAAGAATTGAAGGTGTATGTTATAGCTATTCTCATCAACAATTTCTAGTCCAATTAGTTTTCTCGTAGCCCTTTTTATTGTTTCACTGTCTTCAAATGATATTTGATTCTTCGAATGTATGTTTATCATATTATATCCCAACAGATAAGCACCAAAAATTTTATTTAGAAGAATTTTGATTAATTTATCTTTAATTTCTACCTGCTCAGCAACGTCATTTTTTGATTGATGGTTACTATCCTCCTGCCCATACTCAAATTCTATTTTTATTTCTTCATCTTGGTAGTTATTATAAATTGAAACGGTGTTATCAATATTAGTTTCTATGGTTAGACTGTTTCCCTTACCTAGTGAATTTTTCTTTATCCAATCATTTGGAAGCGATATAAGAATACTGCTTCCGATTTGTTGTAATATTCGAGTATATATTGTCATAATTTATATATATGAATATAAATAAATTATACTATATTTTTATATTTACTTTTGATATTTATAGAGTGTAGTTGGTTTTAGTTACTCAAGTGCCTGTGGCAATGGCAAAGGCGTATAGTCCTGGTCACATTACTGGTTTCTTTTCCACACCAGACTCACATATTTCCACAATAGATCCAAAATTTCTTGGATCTATAGGTGCTGGTTTTAGTATTGATAAAGGGATTACATCTACCGTTAGAGTATTTTCTTCGACTGAAAAGAATTACGAAATAAGACTAAACGGGATCCCTAATTTTGAGCTCAAGGTATCAAATTTTGTCGTAGCGTCTTATATGCAGGTAATCCGTGAGCCTGTTTATCTATCAATTGAACATGAATCTGATTTACCTATCGGGTATGGGTTGGGGTCCAGTGGCTCGGCCGCACTAAGTCTTTCTTATGCCCTTAATGAGGCATTAAAGACCAACTTAACCAAAGTCCAAGCAGCTCAAATAGCCCACAATGCCGATATAGCTTGTAGAACTGGACTGGGAACAGTGATATCGGAATTTACTGGTGGTTTTGAACTGCGATTGAGGGTTGGCGGGCCTGGCATTGGCCGAGTTATCAAATCTGAATTGTCAACAGACTGGTGCGTTATCGTTTTATGTCTTGAACCCATTAAAACAGAACTGTGGTTTGATAAGTTCGTTACAAATGAGAATAAACATTCTTTGAATCTTTTGGGTAGAAAAATGGTAAATGATTTACATCGGGATCAAAATATGGGATCATTCCTCGAGATGTCTTATCAATTTGCTTGTGAATATCATTTGGATAAGGGCAAATGTCAAAACGCACTAAACCTTCTGCAGGCGGAAGGCATTAAGGCTAGTGTGGCACTCTTTGGACATACCTTATTTACTCTGACCAAAAGAGACAAGTTACCTCTAATTGTGAAATTATTAGAACAATTTAAGGGACAATTACTAGTGTGTGGCGTTGATAATTTGGGTGCCAGACTGATTAGAAGAAATGACTAAGTATGGAGAGGAAAATAGAATTACATGAGAATCATCCAAGGTATCTATCGTTGTTAGCGAGAGAAAAACTGGTAACAGGTTTCAAGCGCGGTTTGGTAGCATCAGAGGGTCTAATTGCACACGGAAGAGGGGAATGCTTTGACTATTTGCTAGGGGAATGCACAACAGAATCCGCTAGAGTTGCAACAAATGTTGCTTCTGCCACATTATTACTTGCTAGATATCCGGTAATTTCTATAAATGGTAACGTAACGGCTTTATGCGTAGACCAGATATGTGGGTTAAATCGATGCCTAGAAAACTCAGCTGTTGAAATAAATCTTTTTTACTATACAAAAGCGAGAGAAAAATTGATATCAGAAGAATTCAAAAAATATGGATTGACAAGAATATTTGGTATTGACCCAAGAAATCTTGTAAGCATTCCTGAACTAAAGAGCAACAGAAGACTTGTCGACAGGGATGGAATTTCTAAAGCTGATGTTGTCTTTGTACCTCTAGAGGACGGTGATAGAACCATAGCCTTAAAACGGATGAATAAGAAAGTCGTCACCGTGGATTTGAACCCACTTTCAAGAACAGCATTGTCATCGGATATAACCATAGTCGATAATATTGTTAGAGTAATTCCCCTACTTATCGAATGTGTGAAATATCATAGAAAACATTCTAGTGAAAATGACCTGAAGGATCTTATAGAGACTTTTGATAATTTGGATGGCCTAAAAAAGGCACTTGAAGTAATGAAATCTAAACAGGTACCCATTCAATAAAAATGAACCAAGTATATCATTTTGCTGGGTTTTTTAGACTCTTACATGGGGAGTTATGACTGAATCTGCTTCCAAACATTCGCGGTTTACAACAAAAAAAGAAAAAATGTGAAAAGATCACCGTCGTAACTGCTTATGATTACACGACTTCAAGGATATGCGATGAATCCGGAGTTGATATATTACTTGTTGGTGACAGTGCTGGTATGGTTATGCTGGGTTACCCAAGTACAATTTCAGTTACTATGGAAGAAATGATGGTCTACTGCAGAGGTGTTATAAATGGATCAAACAATGCTGTGATCATTGCCGATATGCCATTCGGGTCCTACCAATTTGATCAGTCATTGGCTTTTTTAAATGCTACAAAATTTATTAAATTGGGTTGTCATGCTGTAAAAATTGAAGGTGGTGTTGAAGTTGTTCCTCTTATAAAGAAACTTACAGAATATGGAATCCCGGTTATGGGGCATATAGGATTAAAGCCACAGACCTCATTACTGTGGGAGGGTTACAAGGTGCAAGGGAGGACTACTGATTCTGCAATCTTATTGTACCAACAAGCAATAGAATTAGAAAAGGCTGGAGCTTTTAGTTTAGTACTAGAACTAGTGACCAGTCAAGTGGCTGAACAAATCTCCAAATCTCTCACTATTCCAACGATTGGGATAGGATCAGGTAGTGGTTGTGATGGTCAAGTTTTGGTATTTCATGATCTTGTTGGATCCTATAATAACTTTAGACCAAAATTTGTAAAGCGATATTTGGAATCTTTTCCTTTAATATTGGGTGCGATGAAAAATTATATTTTAGAAGTAAAAAATGGTAAATTTCCAGATGAAGATCATTCATTTTTTATTGCAGAAGAGGAGTTAGTGAGATTCAATAAATATCTCAATACAAAAGCGAATATTCGCAAGTTGAATCCAGAATAATAGGATCGATTTGAAATGGTAGAAGATAAATCACTCATCAATAAATCCGTTGATAGTAACGATGATGATAAATATGGTTTACATCCGTCAAAGGATATTAAATGCACTTGGGGAAATGAATTATTTGGAAAAAGAGTTGTAGTTTGTGTCACCGCTAGTGTAGCTTGTTACAAGGCGATTGACTTGATCAGATTAATGATGAGACATGGTGCTGAAGTATTTGTGGTAATGTCAAAGGCGGTTGAAAAATTTATGAATAGAGAATATTTTTTGTGGGCCAGTGGGAATTCGGTTATTTCAGAACTTACTGGAAATTTGGAACACGTAAGAGTAGCTAATTTTGAAACATCTGATCTGATAATAGTATATCCATGTACAGCCAATACAATAAGCAAATTTGCAAATGGAATTGACGATACACCAGTAACTACAGTGCTATCGATAGCACTGGGAGCTGGAGTTCCTATAATAATCGCTCCTGCAATGCATGATGCTATGTACCAAAACATGATCATCAAACAAAATATACAATATTTAGAAAAAATTGGGATAGTGTTTATGAATCCGATCCTTGAAGAAGATAAAGCCAAAGTAGCAACCGTTGAATCCGTCTATCTGCAAAGTGTTGTTCTTGTCAGGAATCAACTTGCAAATTCTAAGAAGAATGATGTAATCCCAAACGATCATTTAGACTGGTTTTTCTGTAAATGCTCGATTAATAATTCAATTCCATTAAGTGATGCACAAATGCGATCATTTATGAAAAATAGAAAGATTTTGATATCTACAGGAAGTACAGTTGAGCACATAGATCCAATTCGGGTCATTTCTAATACCAGTTCCGGTAAAATGGGTTATTCCCTGTTAAAGAAGGCTATTGATTTGAGATTAGATGTTACACTTGTTAAGGGATCGACAATGATAGATTTAGAATATACTAAATTGAAGGACCAATTTGATTTTAAGTTAATCGAAGCAAGAACAAGTCAACAAATGATGGATAGCGTATTGGGGGAGTTATCTTCAAAACCTTATGATATAATTATACTTGCTGCAGCAGTTTCTGATTTTAAACCGGAATTTTCTTCGAGTGATAAAATCACAACCGACCGTGATTCTTTTGTCATTAAACTGGTGCCAACTGGTAAAATCGTTAATCAAGTCAAATACATCCAAAGAAAAACATTCTTAGTTGCTTTTAAAGCTGAATATCACGTTTCAGACCGAATTCTATTGGAAAGGTCATATCGGAAACTATTAGATTCTGATGCCGATATGGTTGTTGCCAATGACATAGGCACTGAAGGTGCATTTATTGGCTCAGATTCAAATAAGATCATGATTGTGGATAAATTCAAGAAATATTACGATTTTCCCCTTCAAAATAAAGAATCTGTTGCAGAAAACATTCTAAAATTAATATACGTAAATTTATCTAAACAATGAAATGATGAATCCTAGGTTATAGTCTAATACCAAATAAACACGGGCTAATAATATCAATATATTTAGAATTAATCTTTCTATTTTGTACAAATAAAATTATATAAAGAGGTCAAAAGTAACACTATCATTTGTCATTAAGTAAGTTATTGAGTCGTCAGAATGATATTTTAGTTATGCCCGGTGTATACGATGCTTTGACTGCCAAGATTGCTGAACACGTAGGTTTTGAGGCTATTTTTCAAACTGGATACGGAACATCGGCGTCATTGTTAGCATTGCCAGATTTTGGATTCTTAAGCATTACCGAAACTGTTGAAAATGCACGGAGGATAACTCGAGCAGTTGATATACCACTAATTGTAGATGTGGATACTGGATACGGTAACCCTTTGACCGTATCTAAATTAGTAAATGATTTACAAAGAATAGGGGCTTCGGGGATCTTTCTTGAAGATCAAGTCTGGCCAAAAAGGTGTGGTCATATGATGGGTAAGGAAGTTATCAATTCTCAAGAATACATACAAAAACTAAAGTCAGCTATTGATGCTAAGAAAAAAGACTCAGATTTCATAATTGTGGCCAGAACTGATGCTATGGCTCCACTCGGTATTGAAGAGGCTATAAAAAGGGGAAAATTATATAGGGAAATGGGTGCTGACATCGTTTTTGTGGAGGCCCCGCGTTCTGTCGAAGACATGAAAAAAATTGCAGATCAAATTGATGCCCCATTAGTAGCTAACATGATAGAGGAAGGTGTAACACCTAATTTGACCTCAACCGAACTTTTAGAAATGGGCTACAAAATTGCTCTCTTTCCGCTTTCTGGATTATATTCCTCCGCCTTTGCAATATTTGAAACGTTTAAGACTTTAAAAGAGACAGGTACTACAAAGACGTTAAAAGATAAAATGATGAAGTTTAAGGAATTTAATAAACTAGTTAGCCTAGATAAATACATGACCATGGAAAACAAATATGTTTGATTCTACGGCTATAACCTAAATTTGACTATTGTTGAATACACATTTTGTTTTTGCTATTCTAATAGTTTTTGGCATTGGCTGTTTGATTGGAATCATTCCAATAATCCAAAACTTTCCATTTCCTGTAGGCTACGATTCTATAAATTACTACCTACCTGCTCTCTATGATCTGAATTCTAACCCGGTATTTGGGGGAACATTATTTCCAGTTTATGTATTTTTGGTTTATTCATTTCATCTGATCTCTTTTTCTGATCTATATCTTGCCTTTAACGTTATAAACATTGTATTATCTGGATCTCTTAGCGTTACCACGTTTCTTTTAGTGAATGGTGTACTTGGACAATCAGTTTATAAAAGTATAGTGTTTGCCATTTTTGTTATATTCCAGCTATGTGTCCTGAGAATGGCATGGGATCTACATAGGGATATTTTGGCACTTGTTTGTCTTAACCTTTGTTTGGTTACCTTGAATCATTTGAAGTCACTTCATTTTAAAGGATCTGTACTCTTACAATACGTTACTGTTAGCTCCCTTTATCTGGCCACATTATTTTCTGATAGAATGATGGGAGTTTTATTAATCATTTCCACAATCTTCTTTACTATCAGGTACAAACTCCTTCTTCTAGGTACCATTAATTTATTATTACTAATATTGTTTATAACTTACTTCTTTTTGTTAGATAATATCACTTTTGTTTCTATTGGGTTGAATCCAGTAGATACATTAGTGAATCCTGTATATAATAAAAATAGTCTATCTCCTTACGATTTACTTATATTACAACTTTCATTAAATGGGATCCTCATTCCATTTTTCATTGTAGGTTTTCTTAAAAAGTCAAATTCGCTAATCCTCAAGATTCCTACTCTTGCGACAATTTTACTGTCATTTAGTTGGCTCCTCATCCCTAATTATAGTTATTTGGTACCGGAACGTTGGATTATTCTTTCAGGATTTTTTATTTCCATCTTCGGACTATATGGGTTCTTCCTTATTGCAGACAGGTTAGTAAATTCAAAACTTCGAAAGCTAGTTTCGGTTTTATTTATTTCTTCTTTTATTACTTATGGGATTTTATTTATAGTTCTCCCTTATGGAATTGTTTTTACCATCCCTTCTATATTTCAAACCCATACTGGTTTAATCATCCCCATGTCCATGTCTTTTAATTCATTAGAGATATCCAAGAATCAAGACCTAGTGAAATCTATAGATTGGATTAATATCAATACTAAGAATAATTCGGAAATTATTGGAACGCTGCACTGGCGAGGGTGGTTTCATTTATTTTTAGAAAAACCCCGTCAATATATTTTTTCTGAGACTTTATCTTTACCGAGTAATTATTCTACAATTGAGAAAAATGGAATTGCCTTGTACGATAAACTGAAAAGCAAAATTGATTTTAACTGTGTAAATGAATTGGGGGCGTACACAAATACTAGTTCCGCTTCTGAAAATGAAAGAAATGTTTACTTGATCGATTCTAAATCAAGTTTTTATGATATCTACTACTATTACCCGATAGTTTATGATTCAAAATATTTTAATATTTATGAAATTACTGATTTAATTTGTGGGTAACTTATGCTTCATTCTATCATGGTTTAATTAATGATTTAATTTTTTCTATCTGGGTCTTTCTTGTAAATTTTCTGATATCATCCGGGTACATGCTATCATACCCTTCAATCTTCGGTTTATAAGATATATAATGATATAACATATACAAGGCTCCCACCCTTCCAATAGGTTTGCTGGTACCAAAATATAGGAAAAATCTCCCAAATGCAAATAATGGATGATAACCCAGGGTTCTCATACTAGCACCGAATTCATAGAAATGGTGATTTTGCCCAAGGGGTCGAGTGTGCTCAAATTTTGCCCCTTTTAAGATCGTCTCTTTATACCCATTTTTTCTCGATGCTATCAATAAAGCGGATTCATATCCCATTTTTTCAGGGTATTGAGAGTATTCTTTATAAAAGAAGGTATTTCTGATAAACCTACCTGCTCCACGAGGAGTTTTATAACTACTATCATCAAGATTCCCAGATACGACCGCATAATCTGTTTTATTATCCATAAATGCAATTATTTTTTCAGCGTAATCGCCGTCATAGATAGTATCATCTGTACCAATCATGTGGTAGTCTGTTTCCTCCAGCTTTTTTTCAGCTTTCAGAGCCAAGGCTTTATTCCAGTTCTTAACCACTCTAGAAATATCATAACCCAAATCAGGATTAGAGATGATATATAAATTATCGACTTTGTTAGATAACTCTTTTAAAATTTTTCCAGTATTATCTTTAGAGCCGTCATCTATTACAATTATATAGGATGGTTGAATTGTTTGGTTAGATAGCGACATTATGGCCTTTTCAATATCGTTTTCGGAATTTCTACACGTTACAATTGTAAAATAAGTTCCCATAGCTACTGTTATCTAAATATCATAATAAACTCATATACATATATAATTTTTAGATTATGCGGTCAAATAAGAATTGCAATGACTTTTCTTGAAGATTCCGCAATATACATTCTTAAACAATCTTAAAACATTTGATACCAGAATTCCGAGTTAGGCTAATTTGATTAAGTATTATTATTCTAAAATAAAATTCAGTGCTATGGCCTTAATGTTAAATGTTAAATGTTTCAAAAAAATCAAAAAAAAATACTTTGGATAGATGAATATATATGAAGTTTATTATAAAGATAGGCTTTAATTCTATTATGATATATTAATTTTGATAATTTTTGATTTAACACTTAGAGAAGGCAGACAACTCGTATTTTTAATCCCTATAAAATAACAATTAACAAATGGTTTATAATTTCATGCATTTATCTTATTCTTGTTAGAATGCGTATTCTCCACATAGAAGATGCTGCCGCTGTGGCCTGTATACTGGCTAAATATCAAAATCTAATACAGGGGTGTGAATCTAAGGTTGTTAAGCTCGATAAATATGATAAATTTGGATTTTACAAGTTTTACAAAGACTACGTAAATATCACTACATCGGAAGAAGTATTTTTCAATGTCATTCTTGAAGAAGCAAAAAAAGCTGATATTATTCACGTACATAGCAAAGTTGAATTGGTTCCTTATCTTCGTAATAAATATGGAAAATCAAAAAAAATAGTTTTGCATTACCATGGGACTGATATAAGGGGATTAAAAAAACAAAAACTTCCGCATCGATCAAGAATCTCTGATTCTGCGATCCGATTGATTTATCTATATAGACGCATAAAGGATACTATTTTACTAAAAAAAAGAATACATTCAAAGGTTCAGTCTTTGTCAGATTTGATAATCGTCTCGACTCCTGATCTACTTCAGTACGTCTCATCAAAAAGAGGAATAAAAAAAATCTATCTTCCGAATCCAATAGATTCCGATCTTTTTAATCCGGGCATAATTCCTTCTGTCAATTCTAGAGGCAATCTACAAGCAGATGCCGTTACAATGGATACCGAAGTGACTAACATGTCCTGGGTGCATAATTATTTAAAAATAAATAATATTAATTTAAACGTCGATGTATATGATCGAATTAAACATCCTTTGATGTACTCCGAGTTACCTAGATTTTTGAAGAGCTACAAGATATATGTGGATATTAGGTATGTAGACGGAAGAATCTTACATAATTTAAGTAAAACTGGGTTAGAGGCATTGGCCTGTGGCTTAGATGTATTAGATTTTGATCTTAAATTTAGACACGGTCTACCAATCGAACATTGTCCACTAACGGCTGTCTCTAAACTTTCTGAAGAATATGCTCAACTTTGAATCGGTTAATATTACTGCCATCTATAATTTCATAAATTTGATAAATCGCCAAACAATTTAATATCAATGAGTTTATTGCCATTGATTATTACATTTTCCATAATTTGTGATAATTCTGATGATTAAAAATATTTATTTATGCTATCTTATCCACAATATTTCGAGTTGAGGATCTTGCATTTATCCACTGAGGGGCTCCCCGACTGGAGAATCGAAAAATCTGCGATTACCGCAAAAAGTCAGGGACATGATGTATTATTTGCAGGATCTAAAAGTCCTTTTAAATACGATAGAAAGACTTTTTCTAAAGTCTATGAAATCACCTGGTCAGCAAAAGCTAGATATGGATTACCGTATTATTGGAGTTTGGTTCGAAAGCAACTATCAAAGATTATTAAAGATGCTCGTCCCGAAATAGTTCATGCTCATAATATTTTTTCTGCTAAGATGATGCTTGAATTTGATTTACCATTTGTTTATGACGATCATGAGTATTGGTCTAAACATTCTCGGTTACTCTTAGAGATGGAAAAATTAAATGAGGATAAATCTGAAAACGCGAAGGTAAGCAAAATGATAAGGAAAATGCCAAAAAAAATAAAAAGAATTCTCATAAATAAGCATGTCAATCATCTATGGACCAAATGGGAGGAGGAATTGGTTTCATCCATTCCTACAATAACAGTGTCAAATGAAATTGCGGATGATTTACGTGTAATTGGTAATAGCGATAAAGTATTTGTTGTACCTAATTTCCCCATGAAATTTGAAACTGATGGATTTAGAAGACCCCCGCCCCATAAGAAGTTGTCCAGTGTGTATGCGGGATCAGATGGACACAATAAAAAAAAATATCCTAGCCGAAATATTGATGGCTTACTGGATATATTTGCTAGTCGAGATATTGGTGAGCTAACAATAGTAGGATGGAGTGGAGAATCATGTAAAAATGTAAGATATACAGGGTTTTTGGACAGAGCCGACATGTACAATGAGATGGCAAACCACTCGATAGGTTTAGTACCCTTTAAGAAACATTGGTCACATCGATATATTAATCCTAACAAAGCGTATGAATATGCTCATGCAGGGTTATATGTCATGTTTACAAATTCATTTATGCCATTAAGAGATATTTTGAAAGAACACTGTGTGACATTCGAAGATTATGATGATATGGTTTCAAAGTTATCTTATTTTAAGCACAACCTAGATGAACTATATGAAAAGAGATTAAAATTATTCGATTTTGCTCGTAATAATCTCAATTGGGAACAAAATGCAGGAAAAATATTTGATGCATATCGAGCATGTTAATTTTATAATTTTATATTTAATGATTTCTTTTTTTGAACATTTCTTCTAAAACAAAAATAATTATATCTTGGAGGTGAAGTAGGAAGACATGTCGTACATCCCTGGAGAGTACTGGGCAGAACGAGGAAAAGAATATAAAAAGAATTTCAAATATTCTGACAAATTTGAATTACAGGAGCAGATGTTGATCGAATATCTAAAAAAGTATTCATTCTCTAGTATTTTAGAGGTTGGTTGTGGTTTCGGAAGAATAACAAAATTATTACTTTCTAATTTTCCTGAAATCACTGACTATTATGCATTTGATCTCTCACCACATCAAATCGAAAATGCCAAAATTAATATCAAAGGTGTGCCTAATAGTGAATCCGTTCAGTTTGCTGTATCAGACATACAGTCATTTCAGTCACCTAAGAAGTATGACCTAGTCATCGCCTCAGAAGTATTACTTCATATATTGCCCTCAGAGATTGAGCAAGTTGTTGGAAAGTTAGTGAGTTTATCAAATAAATATATGTGTAATATTGATTGGTATGAAGAGAAAACCCCTAGGAATGCAGCACCACACAACTTCATTCATCAATATGAAAAAATTTACAAAAGTCTACCTTCTCTAGAATCAGTGTACCGAATACCTATAGTTAAGAAAAAAGGATTTTTTTCCAAGATCGATACAAAGCAGTCTATTTTCTTCTCTATATTAAGAGCTTGACTGAGCATCGCAAATAATTATTATATAGCACGGCCAATCTGCAGAAACAGGAATCTTGATAACATTTTATATAATTACGTATTATTTAGAAAACATAACACTCTTTTACCATTTTAAAAATATTCTCTATAGAATGATTTTTTCTGACATAATCATATCCAACCTTAGCTAATCTATCGCTCTCCTCTTCATTTTCAATTAAACTTTTCAAATCTTTTTTGAATGTATTTTTGGTAGTTCTATAAATTGGTGGCTTATATTTCTCATATAAATAATCAGACACATAAGCAATAACTGGTTTGTTTAATGCCATACCTTCAAGTTCAAATTTTCCAAACCAACCTACTTCAGGCATTATCTTTCCGATAACAATATCTGCAGCGGAAATCATTTTTAACGTTTGAGAGTGAGAAACATTCAAAATTTCTATTATTTCACATTTGTTTTCTCTTTTTAATTCGTTTAAAACCTGAGAATAATAGTCACTGGGTGAGGTTGAATAATTCTTATAATAAGGGTAATGCGCTATCCGTTTTATTTTCTTATTTTTTGTTTCACCAATTTGAAGGTTATTTTTGATAGAGATGTTCTTCTCGATTTCATTGTAATCAATGGGATTTGGTAACCATTTCCCGTTTGGCGCATATTCTAAAAGGTCGGGTGTAGAAACCAAACAAAAATCATTATCATTCTTACCTCTGATGTCGTTCCCATGATAATGCTTTAGATAAATTTTATCTTGGTTTCTTTTTTCTAAACCTCTCTTTAACGTTCCATATGGATAATGATAATGCCATATGTCGTATTCTTTCTTTAGTTTACTAAGTAATCTCCATCTAGATATTGGTGAGAGATAGTTAACCAGAGTACCACCAAATTGGTTGTAAATTTTTTTATTGAAAACAAAGACATCCACTTCATATCCTTGTTTCCTTTGATAATCTGCAATTACGGAGGCTATTCCTGATATATTATTAATATGTGCTATTTTCATTATAGAAAATATATTTAGTTCTTATGAATACATATTAATTTTGCCATTAGGAGTAAAACGGATCGGAGTCAGTACACAGATTGGTATTTGATTGTCTATACGAAATAAAGTTGTGAATCCTTTAGATATATCTATTCACATAATATGCCCGATGAGAGCATAAATGTTTTTATTTAATTTATAATGGATGTTTTTTTGAGATTTGACTTCAAATAGATAACGATTGATACCAAAGCCATTGTTAACCGTGATATCTTAGGATCGTGTTGTTATCCATCCACAGTGGATATCTTCGAAGCAAAATCACTTCGCGTTATACTATCTGCTTCTAATAGGGACTGGGAAAAGCACATAACTAATAAATCGGGGTAATAGTATGTATTTTTTATCTCTGGGTCTTGTTTTGAAAATTTTGTTAATACTACTACATGAATACAATTTATGGACCCGATTCATTAAATTTATTAAATTAATCAGATTTATAGAGGTAATATATGACTAAGTTTTTGAATAACGATAATATTGCAAATTTTTTAACCCTAAGATACGATCCGACCATAAATAACTTATTTGAACCATTAAAAAGGGAGAATTTTGTAGAAAACATTACTGAAAATATTGATGAGAAAATATCCGGTATAGTTAAAAGGGATTTAGAATTAAAACTATTGGATAAAAAAGTTTCAAGGATCTCCCTTGCTTTATCTGGGGGCATTGATTCAGGATTTACACTTGTAATGATAAGGAAATTATTTCCGGACTTAAAGATCGATTCTATTTGTGTTGGGTTCGGGGATGACGACGATGAAATTACTAGAGCAAAGGTTATTGCCGAAACATATGATTGCAATTTTCACGAACTAATTGTGCATAACGTATTAGAGGATCTTCCAAAGCTCATCACTATCGCAGGAGAACCTAGATGGAATCTGTATCAGTATTACGCATTAGAAGAGTCTAAAAAATATTCAAACATTTTTTTTTCAGGGGATGGGGGTGATGAAACTTTTGCAGGATATATATTTCGTTATAAAAAATTTTTGCAGAATTTAGAAAATATTACAAACCATACATGGCTAGAAAAATCAAAAATATATCTTTCGTGTCATGAACGTGATTGGGTTCCGAATCAAGATCAATTGTTTAATAAAAAATTGGAATTTTCATGGGTAAAAATATACGAAAACTTTAAACCTTATTTTGATAACGATCTCCATCCTATTAATCAAGTACTCTTAGCCGACTTTAATGGTAAATTATTACATGATTGGATACCATCTAATGATAAATTCGGTAAGTATTTGAATATAGATATAAACTCTTTATTCTTAAATCCTCAAATGATAACCCTATCAGCAAACATACCCTGGAATCTGAAGTATGACTATAAAAGAGATATTGGCAAACTTCCGCTATTATCTATTTTAAACAAATATTCGGGGTTTAATAAATTCGAAGGTAATAAGAAGGGATTTTCATTAAATTTGCTAAACATGTGGAAAAATTATGGCAGAGAAATAATCATGACTTATCTTAATAGCGACTCTGATTCAGTGAAGGAAAATATCATCAATCTTCGATGGATAGAGGATTCTATAAAGTTAATTGATGATGAAATCAATAAAGAAATAAATATTCGATACATAAGCAAATTACTGTCGGTCTTATCCTTCGAGGTTTGGTACAGAATTTTCGTAACTTGTACAGTTAAGCTCAAATACAAAGTTATAACATGTTGAAAATTTTTTGTATATCTCCATAATTTAATAACCTCTACCTACCTTTTGCGATTGGTTTTCTTTCAATTTGAGTCAAATATTTATCTAATTAATTAAATGATATGAAATTTACAAAATTAGTGGAACCATAGATTCAGCTAATTTTCTAGATGAAAAAATTGCTATATGATAATTCTAATAGTAAGACTAAATTAGATAACTTTTTTTATATACTATATGAAGCCGAAACTTTCAAAGGGATTTATAAGACGTCGATGGTTGGATTTTAGGAACGGACATAGTATCTATCTTGCATTTCTATTGACGTTTATTAATTTCATATTGATATCCTATAATTTCTTGATTAAACAATTGCCATTTGGAATTGGTGATTCCATGACTCTTCCATCATTTATTCTATTATTCGTTCTTATCTACATACCAACCGCAATTACTTTAGGGGTCTGGCATCGAAAACATCAATATTCTGTTGAAAATGAGGCATTGCTTAGACAGAACTGGATGTGGGCTTGGATAAGCCAATATCAGATTAGATTGATTCAGGGTAAGACCAATCCAAAAGAAGACAAATATATTATTAATTATCTAAATGACATACTGATACGAACAAATAAAAGCGAATTATTGGGAGATGATGATAATGTTAGTCCATTACCTAAAGAGGAAAAACCTGATGATAAGAAATAATGTTTATGTGATTGTGTTGAAAATATCATTTTCAATCAATCAAGTATTTTAGTCAAGACCATAAAACACAAGCCTGACAAAACTATGCCGACTTAATATTTATTTGAACTTCCAAATAGAGGCTAGTCTTCTCTTGAGATGACGCCATAATACACCTTGCGTACCCCTGGTATCTTAATTAAAATCTTTTTTAGCGCAATAGTGGAGGGGGCTTTACTATGTTTTCTCAAGATCCTTAGATCCTTTTTGAAATTGCTAATAAGCTGTGTATCTAATGAAATTATACAAATTAAGGATATATCGTCTTTGATAAAAAATGCAATTCCTAATTCCATTAATTCCTCTTTTGACCAAACTGATCTATGAGTTTCATAGATGTTACCAAATGCATCTTCTTGAGGACTAGGTTTTTTTGGGGTATTAATAATAATCCCTCCATTTTTTTTTATCATGGTTTTTACCAACTCTTTACCTTGATCTTTTTCAAAATGTTCTAGTACATCAATAAGTAGAACTAAGTCATAGCGAATCTTCAAATTTTGTACAATGTCCAATATGTTCTCATTGTAGATATTGTCATAGACATAGCTGTGTAATGGAGAAATATACTGTTGAAACACTTCTACGCCGTCGATCCTTCTATTGAATTCATACTTCTGTCTTCCATCCCATAATTCTAGATACTCTCTACATAATACTCCAAATTTTCCGAATCCGCTTCCTATATCGAGAACTGATTTAGGATTTAATGATATTATCATTTCCATTATTTTGGAAATATGATAATATTGGCTTGATGGCATAGTAATCTATCTTTATTAGTTATCCTTAAAAGTTTCCAAACAGATTGATTTTGACAGGTTTAAAATTTCCGATGGTTTTATATAAAAATATTCAATGATCCTAGTAAAAGTATTATGCTAATTGTTGACTATGATCTCTTCATCCTACTGTACAATTAGCGATTGCATACATGTGTGTTGAATAATGTATTGCAATAACAAATTCCTATTTCGCTTCGATAATCATATTATTTCAGTTCCCAGATAATTGGGTCAATGGACCAAATTTTATCATATGTATTAGAATGATTTAATGATTTATGATATTGTATTTGGATTTGAATGACTAATTACCAATAGAAATTGATAAAGAGATGAAAAATTGTAAATCTATTCCTAACTATTTGACGGAAATATTGAAAGGAATCTGCGAAAATTGAACTACTTAGACGGGTGAGATATTTTTCAACAACGAGTTCAGAAAAATTCAACGAGTTGATTTAATTCCTTACTACAGTGCATTTACCAATCTCCTCATTTTTTCAAAGTCGATTTCAAAACCGAACCTCTTTTCATCCTTTTTCATGTTCTTGTACATACTCAATAACAAATTAAAATGCTTCACGGTACTTAATTTCCCGTCCATTTTTAGTCTTACAATTCGATAAACATCATAGTAATAGTTGAATTTCTTTAGAATTTTTTCCCTATATTGTTTATGGTCAAACTTTACCTTTTTGTTCTTGTTGTCCTCCATTACCTGCAAAAATATTTCACAGCTTAACAATGATGGGATAATGCCTTCACCGAGCATTGGAAAAACCGTGCCTATAGATTCTCCTACGCCTATGATTTTTCCGTCGTAAAAAGGTTCCATCAGTTTCGGTGGTGATAGTCGTATGGGCCTGCCAATTTTTTTGATTATTCGTGCATCCGGATGAGTTTCTAAGAATTCTTTTACCCCATGATACTTCCTGTCAATATCTCCTGCCCCCATAAAACCCGAGCCCTTACTTAAGGGAAAGTACCAAAAGTAACCCCTCGCGCCCTTATATCCAACAACATGAAATTCATCAATATCTTGAATGTTTTCAACCATATACTCATAAGCTGGAATCACAAAATCTTCTTGCGGTTTAGGTAGAAATTTTCTGTGGAAACCTGTACAATCTAAAATATAATCATATTTATCTATAGGGAACGACTTTTTATCACAGTTAATACCATACTCTACTGTGATACCAGCGAGCAAATCGCTCTCCCATTGTTTCTTGTTATATGTAACTAGTCCATCTAAATCGAGAAACTCCTCCTTTTGATTGGGCAATCCCATTCTTAGTCTTCTGCCTACATGAAAAACATAATTATCAAAATTAAGCCCCGCCTTATTAGAGAAGTACTCTAACATATGCCTTGACGCCCCCCATGCACATACCGGCCAGTGCATTTCTTTCTTATTTGATTCAAAGATAGTTATTTCGTGGCCAATTTTATGTAACATTCCGCCCAGATAACTTCCGGCTACGCCGGCTCCAATCACAGCTATCTTCAATTGATATAGTTAGGCTCATAATAATATTAATATTTGTATACCCTTAGATGACAAATATGCTCAAAAGATCGATTATATATAACGATTTATTACAAAAAAAGTTCTTATCAATCTGATTACTATTTATTTATATCTGATAGAAAGTAATCTTGAGTTACGTAAAAACAACAGTTTCCCATATATATTATACAATTGATTGTTTGTTTGAATGAATAACAAAATATATCTCATGGCGGCATTAATTGCATTTGCATCTGTTGGTGCTTTGTTAATACAACCAACTGTAGCATCAGCACAAAGCAGCATGATAGACAATATTTTGAACAGTGCTCTCCCCTCCTCTGATACTAATGATAATAATCAACCATCACAAGAAAATGGCAGCAGCAGCAGCAGCAGCAGCGCAGTCCCATTAAGCACCAGCTTATCTTGTGGTCAAGTTATTAAACAAAGTGTAAAACTGACAGCCAACCTTGATTGTAAGACTGATGGCATAATCGTAGGTGCTGATGGCATTACAATCGATTTGAATGGATTTACATTAAGTGGTCCAGGAGAAAAGAGTTCTAAGGTCGGAGTCATGTTTGCAGACAACGATGGCGTAACTGTTCAAGGTCCAGGAACAATCCAGAAATTCCAAGCAGGTGCATTATTCTCAGGTGGAGAAGACAACAAAATTTCAAGAGTCACATTCACAGAAAATGAAATCGCAGTATTTCAAACAGGTTCAAAGAACATAGTAATTGAAGACAATCTAATGTTTGGAAACAGCATTGGTGTAGCAGCTCACTCCTCATCAGGCTCAACTTTGACCACAAACCTATTCAAAGGAAATGACTTGGCAGGTGTGACATTAGTTAACTCCGCAGGCAATGCATTAACAATGAATACAATCCAAGGGTCTGTCAACGGTATCTTCCTAGATGGTCAAAGCACAAAGAACAACATTGATTCAAATAACGTATTGCAAAACCGTGGTGTAGATTTGAATAACGGTAACGGTCTACCAACAAATATAAATGACAATGTGTTCGGCGACAACAACTGTAATACATCTGTCCCAGACGGCTTATGTTTGGGTAGATAAACCTCCCTTTTTCTTTTTAAATAGGACAATATCTAAAATTTCATTTTCAATTTAAAAATCAATCAGCCTTTAGCAATATATTTATTTTATCGCAGTTTAACAGACTTGTTATGAATATTAACCCTCACCTTGACAGAGTCGCTCTTGTTTTCCTATCTTTAATCATCCTACCTATCATTATTCTGGCATTTTCGAATCCCCAATTGACTTCAGAAATTTACATATATGGCCAAGAAACGAATTCTTCTAATAATGATGAATTTTTATTAAGCATCAATCAAACTTATCTATCTTTAATTCCCTTAATGATCGAGGAAGTTCAAAACACCAATGCCAGCGACATTCCAATCAAACAAATAATGGCGGCAACTCCTTCCAATGCAACAGCCCTCCAAGATATTGTCAAAAATAATTCTAATAAAACAGCTCAAAAAGAAGATAGTGCTACTTTAAACAATGCTACTGTCAACAACAGCAACCCCGATAGACCTCAGGATCTCATTCCAGTTGTTGTTAATATGACTCAAAACACCAATGCCAGCGACATTCCTATCAAAAATGTAATTAATACTGTTCCTTCCAATGCAACAGCCCTCCAAGATATTGTCAAAAATAATTCTAATAAAACAGCTCAAAAAGAAGATAGTGCTACTTTAAACAATGCTACTGTCAACAACAGCAACCCCGATAGACCTCAGGATCTCATTCCAGTTGTTGTTAATATGACTCAAAACACCAATGCCAGCGACATTCCTATCAAAAATGTAATTAATACTGTTCCTTCCAATGCAACAGCCCTCCAAGATATTGTCAAAAATAATTCTAATAAAACAGCTCAAAAAGAAGATAGTGCTACTTTAAACAATGCTACTGTCAACAACAGCAACCCCGATAGACCTCAGGATCTCATTCCAGTTGTTGTTAATATGACTCAAAACACCAATGCCAGCGACTTGGGATTCATGCGAATTATTAATGCATTGCCAGGATACGGTAACTCTGAATCAAATAATACGAATTTCCTAAAATGATCTCACGTATGAGAATTTGAAATAATGATAAAATAATATTTTTTTATATTTATCCTTTTTCCGAATTGTCTGCATAGGCATCCATAATCCGATACCTTATATACTTGTCATCAAGGGAAAATTTTGGTGGGTGTGGATCATTAGTCTCAGACTTACAATTTGGACATTTATCTTTCAACGTATATTGCTTGCACAATCTACAAATTCTAATCCGGTGCTTCATATCTATTCGAGTGGTTAAATGTTTGTATGAGTTTTCTTTGATTCTTCCCTTGTAAATTTAAAAGTTCCCGAATTTTTTTCTATATTCGTTTTTATTTTTTCTATAGCATGATTGAGAGCTTTCTCGGCAATTTTGAAATTTTCCGCTGTTACTGTGATCCTGTATTTTGGGGCACCTATGTAGGTAATATCTATTTTAGAATTATTTTTGGATCCATCTACAGATCCTAAAATATTCTTTATGGTGTCGATACCGTCTCCCTTCCTTACCGTAATATCTAAAACTGCCCTAACTTCAATATGTGGAATCTGAATCTTCTTACTTTCTAGTTCTATTGCATCAATGACTTCTGGTTTTAAATCAAGAGCAGATAATACTTCAGTTCCTTTGATGGCTACTGCTTCAAACGCATCATAGATGAAATCATATTTCTGACTTATTTTTTCTTCAATCTCTCTTATGCTATTTTGATCATAGCCAAGATTAGTCTTTATAACATCCATAAAATTAGCGCCCTTTTCATCTTTTTTTACTTCCATGACTTTCGCCTTCTTTTCTTCGCCAGTAACCTGCTTTAACGAAAGATCTACTTCTGATCTTATTGGGTTAACTCTGATTACCTTGAGGACTGTTTTTTGCTTAGCCTTTACATACCTCTCAATATTTCTGATCCAGCCAGTAGCAATTTCTGATATATGTAAAAACGCAGTAAGATTGTCATACTCGTCAAGCGTTACATATGCTCCATGACCCGTAACTTCTTTGACTGTAACTATAACTATTTCTCCCAAATCGGGGAGTTTTTTGGTTTCTGAAATACTCACTATGTTTAAACCAATTTGTTAGATTAATTAATTTTGCTTTTATGATCTTCTAATAATCAATACCTTTTTTTGCCTTAATCCCTTTTTTATATGGATGTTTGATTTCTTTCATTTCAGTAACCAAATCTGCTATATGGAATATGTTGTCTGTCAAGTGGTTCCCAGTCAATATTACAGTTACCTCAGGTGGTTTTGAATCTAAGAGTGAAATAATCTCTTTTTCTTCTATTAGTCCAAGCTTCAAAGCATAATTAATTTCATCTAATATAACAATACTATATTTCCCAGAGTCTATTTTCTCCTTAGCGATTGCCAAAGCATTTTTTGATGATTCTACATGCTCAGTAAAATCATGATCATCATCTATTATACCCACGAATCCTTTTCCTGTTATTACTAATTCAAAATTTGGTTTTAATCTGTTTGAGCTATATATCTCTCCGTAATTCCACTCTCCCTTTATGAACTGAATCATACAGACATTCCATTCGTATCCGATTGCTCTTAATGCAACACCTAAAGCTGCGGTAGTTTTACCTTTTCCATTACCATAATATACAATTATTAATCCTTTGTCCATAGTCATCTCCCATATTGTTGAATCAATTGTATTGGATCTGTCTATTTATTATGTTCACCCAATGTTAATGACAGCAAACGGGTCCTAGTTTGGCTAGGAGGTTGTATGTGTTTCACCACCCAATTAAATAAATCGTTTTCAAGCCATGTTTTCCCGTTTTATAGTAGTATTAATATGGGCGGGAAAAATCAAATCCAAAAAGATTAACCGATCGCAATTAGTTTAAATTAACTCGACAACTTATTGTTTGTATAACTATAGCCTATGTTCCAGTTAACGCCAACGGAGATTAAATTTGCAATAGAAAATGAGTTTTGTAGATTAGCAACTTCTTTTGAAGATAAGCCTCACGTAGTACCGGTTTCATACTTCTACAAAGACAATTTTTTTTATATTTCAACTGATTACAATACAAAAAAATTATTAAACATTAAGAAAAATCCTAACGTAAGTTTGACTATAGATATTTACGAACCAAATTTGAAGAAAGGGATCACTGTAAACGGGATAGTCAGAATAATTGAAAATGGTCAATTATATGACAAAATTTATCTGCTTTTTTATAACAAATTTGAGTGGGTTCGAAATGATCCATGGAAAGAAGGGGAAGCTCCTTTTTTAGAAATAAAACCATATACAAAGGCTAGTTGGGGAATTAACTGATTTGAACATTAGATTTCAACTGGAACAAGCGGCCGGAGTAGTCTGTAGAGTTATTTATCCAATCCCTGTTTCTTCGTTTAATGGAAAAGGTACGGGGATTGCTGTTTGTACACTTTCGAGTATGGCCCTTTTGAAAAAGATTTCTAGTGATGCTATAATGGACAAGCTTTTAATTGTAGGGCGCTTATTTTCTGAAAACAAAGGGATCGATGAGCTAATTCGGTTTTGCACAACTTCCCCCAGTATGAGATATTTGATTTTATGCGGAAAGGATACTAACGGTCATTACCCAGGGGATGCGTTGATGAATTTAATGCGATTTGGATTAGATGAACATAACAAAATTATAGGAACCAAGGCCCCCTATCCATTTATAAGATGCCAACCAAACTTAGTTAACAATTTTAGGGAGCAAATAAAACTAATTGATATGCGTGAATGTCATGATTTGAATAAAATAATTGAGACTGTTAACATTCTCACTTAATTTTCTTACTATAAAGCAGTTGATTTGGTTCTACCTCTTGCGTTTTTCTATCTTTAGTAATTGCTACAGAACCTATGCTGCCTTTTTTCTCTCTACTTTGTATATATTCTCTATAGTCCTCATCAATCTCCATTGCTGCTTGAAGTATCTTGGATCTTATTGTGTTAGATGAATTAATGAACATCTTTGTATCTTTGGGAAGACAGTGACCTCCTATTCCATCTCTTGGTTCTAGTACTTCTACATTCCATTTTGTATTGAGTGATTCTCGTAATTCCGAAAAACTAACGCTGTTAGACTTACAATAGAGGTAAAGCTCTTCTGCAAATGCTATTTGAAGATATCTATGAGCATTTTCTACTATTTTTGTTAGTTCTGCTACTTCAACTGATGATACTGGATGCATTGGAATTGATAGAGTTTTTATCCCAGTGGTTCTTGCCCTTGCTGCCGTTGTTGAGGAAATAGTTACACGACTACTAATTGTCGGTTGTTGTGGTTGTTGTGGATGCATATGGTTATTTGAATTGGAGCTAGCGTTTGTATTGTTGTTGTCAATTAGCGGTGTTTCTGATAATTCATCTTTAATTGTTTCTGTTGTTTGAGGTACTACCTCACGTCCATCATAAAAGTTAAGACCGTGTTGCAAACAGCAGTTGCTCACACCTCCTACAATACGTAATTGGTTAACGCCGTGAACTTCTTCTTCTAATGCATACCATCTATGTGGGGCATGTACAACGTGTAGTCTATGGTCTACTTTTTCAAATACTTTTTTTGATGTACCTTTTGGTATAGTACTTTCAATTGATATTAATGCACCTGTTTTAGCTTCTCTAGATATCTTTTGAACAACAGACATCAAACCATCTACTTGTGGTGTAAACATATCATCTGGTCTATGTGTAGATACGCAGATAATTAGTACGTCAAAGTCACCAAAGTTGGTTGCTTGTTTTATTCCATAATTGGCTTCAGCTGACTGCATGGTTTTTTGATTGATATCATATCCATAAGTATCAAAACCATGATCTTTAACATATTTTGCAACTGGAAGACCAAGTTGGCCAAGTCCTATGATAACTACTTTGTTGTAGTTGTTTTTATAATTATAATTATACATTGTTTTGGTTTCTTCTTTCAACTACTGTAAAAGAATACATAATGATTTCTTATGATTCTATCATTCTTTAAATCTATTACTTTTTACTATAATAATTTCCACTATGTTTTAAATCCAATAATGTTAAGACATATCCAAGTTAATTGATAGTCTTGAATCGATTAGATGTTTGGGATGAATAAATTCACATTCGATCGTATTTTGGGTTCTTCTTTTGATACTTGCTTTGATGTGAACATACCTGATGACATCGTGATAAAAAAGTTCATAATTTAAACTCTCAAAACTATTTTCTTCAAATTTCTCAATTAGGGTATTTGTAATAACTACGCTTATCTTTTTGGCTATGGCAATCAAAGCTATCTCTCTAATGAATCTTCTAACCTCTTGCCTGATGTTCTTATTCTGATTGTAAAGAAACAAGGGGATCACATCATCAAGAATTACACAATCTATCTCTAATACCCTAATTTTTTTCATAAGAAGGACTAGTTTATCTACTTCATAGATTCTTTGATATGTTATCTTCTTCAAGAATTTTCTTAGTTCCTCATCATTAGCATTTGATATCTTTAGAAGATATTCTTTAATTACTTCGGGCCGAAAATTTCCTGATCCATCTAAATATAATGTCTTTTTACTTCTTACGCTATTTAATGAGCATATCAAGTAAACCAGCTGGGTTCTGCCAACACCTTTTTTACCAACTAACTCGATCAGTGTGCCTTTTTGGGTCAATCTGAGTAAAAGACCATCTAATTTTTTTACTTCTGAATCTATGAGTTTAGATATTCTTTCATGAATAAAAATATTGATTTATTAGGCATCATATCGTAGAGGAAGCTTTTTATTGTAGCCTAGGGTCTTTTCACAATTGAATAACAATATGGCAGCATCACCTTCACAACAACCTACTAAGAGACCATTAAATGTTTTACAGCGTTCTTTGAACAGAAAAGTTGCTGTAAGGTTAAAGAGCGAAATCGAATATAGAGGCAAAATGTCGAATGTAGATTCTTATATGAATCTTATACTAGTTGATGCAGAAGAATTTGATGGATCTGATCTGTTAGCAAATTATGGTAAAGTCGTTATAAGAGGTAATAACGTGCTTTTCATTAAATTAGAGAAAGAATTCTAATAATTAGTACAATTTCCGAATTCTTGATTAATGATAATAATGCAACCACGAAAATATATATTTACATCTGAAAGTGTAACAGAAGGACATCCTGATAAGATATGCGATAGAATTTCTGATTCCATTCTTGATTCATTTCTAAGGAATGATCCTGATGCTAGGGTAGCAGTAGAAACTATGACGACTACAGGGGTAGTCATAGTAGCAGGGGAGGTAACTTCTACTCATAGGATGGATGTCCAGGATATTGTAAGAAATGAAATAAACGATATTGGTTACAATAAACCTGAATATGGATTTGATGGAAATACGTGTTCGGTCTTAGTTTCACTTCATGAACAAAGCCCAGATATTTCCATTGGAGTTACATCAAATGAATTAAAAGAGCAGGGAGCCGGTGACCAAGGACTCATGTTTGGGTTTGCAATAAACGAAACCCCCGAGTTTATGCCTTTGCCCATTACACTTGCTCATAATTTATCATTGCGTTTATCGGAAGTAAGGAAGAAAAAAGAATTGGATTGGGTTAGACCAGACGGCAAATCACAAGTTTCAATTTTATATGAGGACAACAAACCAAAGTCGATTGATACTATTGTATTGTCAACTCAGCATTCTCCTGAAATCTCTCAAGAACAAATTAATGAGGAAATTACTAAATTTGTAATAAATCCCGTTTGCTCAAATTGGATTACTTCCGAAACGAAGGTATTTGTCAATCCTACCGGTAGATTTGTTATTGGGGGACCCCCTGGCGATACGGGATTGACAGGGAGAAAAATCATTGCTGATACCTACGGAGGGATGGGAAGGCATGGGGGAGGAGCTTTCTCAGGCAAAGATCCAACCAAAGTGGATAGATCTGCATGCTACATGGCCAGATACATATCTAAAAATATCGTGGCAGCAGAATTGGCTACTAAATGTGAAGTTCAAATCGCGTATGCTATAGGTGTAGCAAAACCCGTGTCAATTATGGTTGATACGTTTAAGACATCAAAAGTAGATGAAGAAAAAATAGAGGCTAAGGTTAAAGAAATATTTGATACTAGCCCAGCTGGCATCATTAAAACTCTTAATCTGAAAAGACCAATTTACAAAAAAACATCTGCATATGGACATTTTGGGCGAAGAGATGTTGACTTTAGTTGGGAAAAAACAGATAAAGCGGAAGCTTTGAAAAACCTTCTTGTCAATTAAATAATCATAAAGTTTTTTTTGATATGTTTGCATGGTTATTATAGTCGATGAAGGGTCTTGAGGGTGTCAGATGAGAAAATTTCTAATGATTTATCTATCGCGGAAAGCGAACAGGATCTCCCTTCAGAAGTAAAAGAGAAAAAACTAAGAGGCCAACTTAAAACTGGTTATACTACTGGGACTTCTGCTGCTGCTGCTTCCAAATCTGCTCTTATCACACTCTTAACGGGAAAGAATGTCGAAGATGTACAGGTTAAACTCCCAAAGGGTAAAATTGTTACAATCAAAGTTGCATGGACAAAAATTAATGAAAAGTCGATTACCTCTTCTGTAATTAAGGACGGTGGAGACGATCCTGATGTAACGCATGGTGCTGAAATTTGCTCTACTGTAGAATCGACAAATAATAAAGGGGAATTGAAAATCATTGGAGGGACTGGGGTGGGTAAAGTCACCAAACCTGGCCTTGGATTGTTATTAGGACATGCTGCAATAAATCCGATACCAATGAAAATGATAACCGAATCTATACATGAAGTATTAAATCTTTATCCAGAAGTGATTAAAAAGCAAGGATTGAAAGTAACAATCTCTGTTCCGAGTGGGGAGGAAATAGCAAAAAAAACTGACAACCCCCGACTAGGTATACTTGGAGGGATTTCAATTCTGGGGACTACTGGTATAGTACTCCCGTATTCAACGGCTTCTTTTGCTGCCGCAATTAGACAGAGTTTGGATGTTGGAATAGCACTAAAAGCAGATACTTTTATTCTTACAACAGGAGGCAGAAGTGAAGATTTTTGTAAAAGCTTGTTCGGTGATACATACGTTGATCATTGTTATGTTCAAATGGGTGACTTTGCAGGCTATAGTGTAAAGCAATGTCACGACAAGAGAGTCAAGAAAGTGTTTATAGCTGGATTCATTGGAAAATTAACAAAAATAGCAATGGGTGTCAAACAAACGCATGTAAGAGGATCTCACGTCAATATGGGATTTATGGCTAAACTAGCACAGACAGTCGGTGCTTCTGAAGACGTTCTGAAACTAATCCGAGACGCTAATACCGCACGGCATGTTTCAGAAATAATTGACTCTTACCATATTAAGGGGTTTTATGATCTCATATGTAGTAATGTGGCTATCCAGCTAAAAAACTATTCAAAAAACGAGTTATCCATAGAAGTTATTATGTTCGACTTTAAAGGATACGTTATTGGTAGATTCCCAAAAAATTGACTGCACTAGTTTTATAAAATAGTATATTTTAGTCTAATATTTGAAATCCGCTGGATTAGATGGATGAAAAACTGTTGATTCATCATTTTTTCATAATTTCACAAACACTACATTTCTAGATTAAATCTTCGCAGGCTTTTTGTTCTAATGAAGGTTATAGACTTCATCATCAAATTTAAAGACCCAAACCTATAATAAAATAGTTATTCTAATAAAGTGGTAAAGTATAGGAGATTTATTTTAAGAATTGAATGAGGATATAAACAAAAAGAATACCGCTATTGTAGCTATAACTAGAAAAGGCATTGAAATCGCTAAGAGAATCAGAAATGCGTTGAGCGAATCGGAAATACATGTACCGGAAAAATTTAGGGACTCGGATCCATCAATAATTTTCTTCTCAGAATCTGTAACGAGCAGGATAGAACCACTTTTTCATGGATATACTTCGCTAATTTGTATATTTTCATTAGGAGCAGTTATTAGGCTGATCTCGCCTCATTTAAAAGACAAAAAGGAGGATCCGGCTGTAATTGTAATAGATGATACTGCAAAATTTGTCATAAGCACCCTGTCTGGGCATTTGGGTGGTGCTAACGAATTAACACTTAAAGTAGCTGAGATCCTAAATTCAATTCCAGTAATTACTACTGCAGCTGATGTAAACAAAACCATTGCGATCGATCTATTGGGAAAAAAATTCAATTGGGTTATTGATAATTTTGAAAATGTAACAAAGGTCAGCGCCATGATGATTAATGAAGAAAGAATCGGAGTGTATCAAGATACTGGAGAAAAGAATTGGTTGAACATGGATCAACTACCAAAGAATGTCGAAACAGTCCCAATGATTACTGGCTTGTTATCCCAAGAATATAAGGGCTCTATAATTATTACGGATAAGCTTGTGTCGAACAAATCACTGACTGCTAAATCAGTAGTATATAGACCAAAATCACTTTATGTAGGCATTGGATTGCATTGGAATACCTCCAAGCAAACAATCCAACAGGGCATAATAAAAGTTCTTGAAGAAAATGGGTTGAGTACAAAAAGTATAAAGGCGATTACATCTCTGGATAAGGGCAAACGCGTAGTAGGCTTGGATGAATTTTGCACTGAAAACAGTCTTCCTCTCATCCTCTTTTCAAAAACCGAATTAAATGAGATAGATGTCCCAAATCCATCTGATTTGGTTGGAAAATTTGAAGGAACATCAAGCGTTTCTGAAGCCGCTTCATTGGCAGCTTCGAAGGGTATTTTAATAGTACCTAAACAAAAATTTCCACCAGATTTGACTGTCGCTATAAGTCGGGAGAATTATCAATGAAAAAAGCATTGTTAATAATAGATCGAGGGAGCAAAATGAAGGAAGTTCGGGAGGAATTGCGAAATACTTGTGACTTTGTTAAACATAAAACCGATTATTCTTACGTTGATTACTGCTTCCTCGAAGTTATTCCACCTTACATTGATGAAGGAATTAGAAAATGTATTGATAGGGGGGTCGATTCCATAACTATTGTTCCCTACTTTCTATACCCTGGAATGAAACTTAAAGACGCTGTTACCCAAACTGCCTCAATTATTCATCAAGAAAATAAGAAAATGGTAATAACAAAACCATTGTCATATCAATCCGTAATATCTGAAATAGTACTGAAGCGAGTAAACTCATTGATAGTCGAAAAGGGGATCGATAAGGAAAAAACGAACTTGTGTTTATTGTTAATAGGCCATGGTAGTAGCGACAAACGTGCTAGAGAAGCTTTTCTATATACAGTTAGTAGCTTGAAAAAAATATATAGAGATGTTAAATTTTGTTTCTTAGAATTAGAACCACCAAATATTGAAGAAGGTATAAAGGGATGTTTAACTTCTAACCCTGATACGATAGTGGTAGTTCCATACTTTTTACATAAGGGGATCCATATTCAAAAGGACATCTTGGTTGATTTAGCTAAAGCACAAGAAAAATATAGTTTTAACAGCGTGTTTATATCTGGACATATAGGAGTGGATCCTGCAGTAATAGATTTGGTAATTGCATTAGCTAAGGAGGCCGAAGTTAAAAGTGGAGTTTTCTGACGCTAAAACAGGTGATTATAGTATAGGTAATCCTCTATCTCGAGACATGTCAACGAGGGCTTTTGGAATTGAGAAGCAAAGCTTTGATATAATAGAATCCGAGATCGGGAACCATGGTTATGTTGACAATGAATGGACGGTGGTAAGACGAGTTATCCATGCTACAGCTGACTTTGATTTTGCGAAGAAAGATAGAATTATTTTCCATGAAAAAGCAATAGAATCTGCTTTCTTAGCTTTTTCCAAGAAATCTTTTGTCGTCACTGACGTTGAGATGGTACTGCATGGAATAAATAAGAAATCATTATTGGATCTAAATTTAACTGGCATTTGTCTTATAAATGATCCTCAACTAAAAGAAATATCAAAGAAATCAAACAAAACAAGATCTGAGCTTGCAATGCAGAAGGCCGCTGACAGGATAAACGGTGGTATTGTCGTAATCGGAAACGCGCCAACCGCTCTTTATGAATTAATTTCAATGATAGAGGAAAAAAAAACTTTACCATTACTCGTAATTGGAATCCCAGTTGGATTCGTGTCAGCTGTTGAATCTAAAATTGATTTATCAAAAATAGATGTTCCTTATATCACAAATATAGGAAGAAAGGGTGGTAGTTCCGCAGCCTCATCTATTATTAATTCGCTCATGTTGTTGTATTTGACAAAAAAATCTAAAGCTCAAACCAAGACAGAATGATTGTGATAGTTTTAGTTTAAACCTTTAAACCTTTAAATCGAAAATTGTTCTACTTGTCAATATCATAATGTCAATTCATATTATTTTCTTGAATACCGAACACAGGATTCTAAAAATCTATTTGAGAAAGTTGAATTCATAAAATGTGTATGCATATATGATGCTATGCAGTTATGAGCATGGAGACCGTCTCTCCCATCCATTATACCTTTCCCCTTTTTCAGATCATAAATCAATTCTAAATCAGAGTTGTTAATAACTACATTTGAATAATGAAATTCATGACCTCTCACCCTGCGTATCTTTCCCAGATAAGTTTGATCATTATTTAACAATGCCTCTGTATATCCCAAGGTGACTTTATTTGTCATAACGGTATCTGCATCAAATAATCCCACCATTTTGTGCTTTTTTTTGTTGTTCTTATAGCCTGAAATTGTCTTCGTTAAGTACATTAATCCTCCACATTCGGCATAAATCGGTATATCCTTCTGTGCTATTTCCAAGATTGACCTCCGCATGTTAGAATTGTTTTCTAGTTTATCTGCAATTACTTCTGGAAATCCGCCACCTAAAATTATACCTGTTGTATCATGTGAGACGTAAGAGTCATCTAGAGGACTAAAAAACTCTATTTTTGCCCTCTTATGTAATATGTCTAGATTATCCTGGTAGTAAAAATTAAAAGACTTATCTAATGCAATTAATATTTTTACTTTTGAATCAAGTGATTTTTTAGATTCTTGATATCTGGATTTTCTTTTTACCAAATTCATGGATAACTTTTCAGATTTTGATTTATCTAGATAATTTATTTTGTTACCTATCTGGATAATCTTTTCAAAATCCAGATGTTCAGCAACAATATTGGAATTGTTTATGATATTATCCTGTAGTTTGGCGTTTAGTTCCATGCGTGGTATCAAGCCTAGATGTCTTTCATGATAAATTAGATTCTTATCATTAAATATTTTTCCTACAATCGGTATCTTAATTTTTGATTCAAACGCTTCAACGATATATCTCAAATGTCGTTCACTCGCAATGTTGTTTAATATCACTCCTGAAATCCTTATCTTGCGATCAAATTTAATAAACCCCAAGGTGATTGCAGCCAATGATCGGGCTGCTTTTTTTGCATCTACAATTAAGAGAATTGGAAGGTCTAGGATTCTTGATACATGTGCAGTGCTTGCAAAATTGTTCCTTCCAGACATCCCGTCATACAACCCCATCACACCTTCCAAAACCGTAAAATCAGAATCAATAGAATTTTCCAAATATGATTCCTGTAATCCGTTTATTCCCATCAACCATACATCGAGATTTCTTGATCGGCGTTTTGAAATCATGTTATGATAAGATGGATCAATATAATCGGGCCCTATTTTGAATGGTTGAACTTTATACCCCTTTTTCAAAAGCCCTTGGATTATAGCAGTTGATATTGTTGTCTTTCCAACCCCGCTAGTAATTCCTGCTATAACAATTCCAGGGGTTTTCATAATAGGACGTTGTCATAGACCACTTAAAAATATTATTTCAACCATGTTTTTTAGGCTATCGAAACTGTATTAAAAATATTCGTCTCCTAGACGACGGGTAACCTTTCGACGTCTATTTATTCTGGCCAAAGTCCCATTACTCACGGGTTTAACATTTTTTTTCTTAAATGTCTATTATATGTTAAACCAAATCTATGCGATTCGTCTCTTATGTGTTGTAAAATCCTTAATGATTTCTTGTTTCTTGGGATTAGGATTGGCACAGTAGACGACGGGGTGTATACCTCTTCGTTCTCTTTAGCTAAAGAAATGCAGTCGATCTCTTCTATGCCTATCTTTTTCAATGTTGCAATTGCCGTGTTTAAATGACCTTTTCCACCATCAATTACAATCAGATCAGGGAATCTATCAGTTTGTTTGTCTTCTGGAACAGCCTCGCCGAATTTATCAGACGAATATCTTCTCCTTATAATCTCTTCCATCATCAAAAAGTCATTTTGGTATGATACTTTTTTTATCTTGAATTTTCTATACCCATTCTTTTCTGGGATGCCATTCATGAATCGGGTACAAGCTCCAACAGCAAAATCATTTCCAAAATTTGAAATGTCAAAACAATCTATAATATAAGGTAATCTTTTCAATCTTAGTAATATCTTTAGATCATCAAGCGCAGGTTCATGATTCTTTTCAATATATGTTTTTAGATTGTTCAGTATCAATTGCATGATATTGTACTTGTTCATATCATTGGACTCAGATTGGTGTTCCTTTAAGAAGTAATTGGAATCCATAGGAATTATCTTAACCTCCGTCCCGGTCATCTTGTACAAGACTTTTTGTAAATTTGTTTCTTCTCCGATACTTTTATTCAGATAAATGACATTTGGTACTTTTGCACTAGAATGATAGTATTGGCAAATGAAATTGTCAATGGAATTATCCCCTAACAAATCAAACTGGTATTTTTTCATATCATTGATTACCCCATTCTTGCTCATTAGTGTCATTACATGCATATTTTTTTGATTCTCATCCTCCAGAAATCCAATGTATTCCTCAGGTTTGTAACCTTCGAATGAATTATTTTCCATTTTTTGAGGGTGTAATAGATTTTGCAGTCTGGTTAGAGTATCTCTGATAAAAATAGCTCTTTCATAATCTTGGTTATCAGAAGCAATCTTCATTTCTGTCTCAAGTTTATTATTAAAATTCCCTAGGGTTTCATTGTCAACTAATATTTTTTTTAAGGATATTATATTTTCTTTGTATTGTTCTTCATTAATCTTATTAATACATGGCGCATCACAGTTTCCAATATGATATTCTAAACATTCTTTTTTAGGAAGTTTGGTACAGATTCTAATCTTGAACATTTTTCTCAATAAACCGACAGATAAGTATCTTGAGCTGCCTTTCACAAATGGGCCTATTACCTCTCCTTTTGTACCAGTAAACTGTCCGTTTCGGTTTCTCCTTGTTACTAGTAACCTTGGAAATGTTTCATCTGTGATTTTTAGATATGTGTATCTCTGCTGATCTTTAAGTTCAATATTAAAAATTGGCCTATGCTTTTTGATTAAATTTGATTCCAGTAAGTATGCTTCAATTTCGTTATCTGTGATAATGTAATCTATGCTTTTGATTTTGGTTACCAGCACCCTTGTTTTCCAATTGCCATCTTGTATATTCTGAATGTTTTTGGAAAAATAACTTTTGATTCTTCTGTCTAGATCTTTTGCTTTTCCAATATAAATAATGTTTTCCTTATCATCCTTCATGATGTAAACGCCGGGGTTATGGGGGTAAGGATATTTGATATAGTTAATCTCTTTTGATTTCAATTTACTTCTTTTTACCTTTGAAAATTAACAATAATTCATCTAAAAGGAATAGCAATCCCTTCTCCCAAACCATATATTCCATTTACCTGGTTTTCTTTACGACCAATTCTTTCTCTTTTAATGTTCTCATTTTTTCCTTTAGATACTGTCCGGTGTAACTTGAATTGTTCTCTGAAATCTCTTCTGGAGTACCAGTGGCTATGATCCGTCCTCCTTTATTACCCCCTTCAGGACCTAAATCGATAATCCAGTCGGCAGAGGCAATGATATCAAGATTATGTTCAATTACAATGATCGTATTTCCTAGTTCTCTTAACCTAAATAATATTTTCAATAATTTCTTTACATCGGCAAAATGCAGTCCTGTGGTTGGCTCATCTAAAATATACATCGTGTTACCTGAATCCCTTTTTGATAGTTCAGTTGCTAATTTTATCCTTTGTGCTTCCCCTCCTGACAGTGTGGTAGCAGATTGACCTAGATGTAGATACCCCAAACCTACTTCATCCAACAACTTCAGCTTGTTTCGAATAGGGGTATTGTTTTTAAAGAACTCTAGTGCTTCCTCCACAGTCATATTTAGAACATCCGAAATACTTTTTCCTTTATATTTGACTGTCAAAGTTTCACTATTATATCGGGATCCCTTACACTGGTCACACGTAATATATACATCAGGCAAGAATTGCATTTCTATTTTTCTAACGCCAGCCCCGTCACACATATCGCATCTCCCACCAGGCACATTGAATGAAAATCTACCCATCTTATATCCTCGTTCCTTTGATAATTGTGTTCTTGAAAACAAATCTCTTATGAAGGTAAAGGCATTTACATATGTAACAGCATTGGATCTTGGCGTTCTACCAATTGGAGATTGATCTATCCCTATAACTTTGTCAATGTTCTCTATCCCGACAATCTCATGATGCTTTCCGACTTTTGATTTGGATTTATAAAAATGATTGGTTAAATAGTTAAATAATATATCGTTTACGAGTGTAGATTTTCCAGATCCAGAAACACCTGTGACTACTGTAATTACACCTAATGGAAAAATGGGATCAATATCTTTAAGGTTATTCTCATTTGCTCCAAAAACTTTGATAAATCTGTCTCCAACATGTTTGCGTTGAAGATTTTCATTTACAACGGTTCTTCCAGTTAAATAATCTGCGGTAAGGGAATCGTCACTTTCTAGTATCTCGTGAAGTTCTCCTTGCGCAACTACTTGTCCTCCATGTATTCCTGCTCTTGGGCCAATATCAATAATCCAGTCAGCACTTTTAATGACTTCCTCGTCATGTTCTACAACAATAACAGTATTTCCTATTTCTCTCAATTTGAAGAGAGTTTTTATCAGCAGGTTATTGTCTCTTTGATGTAGTCCAATAGTTGGTTCGTCCAATACATATAGCACACCGGTTAAATTAGTTCCAATCTGGGTAGCTAATCTGATTCTTTGCGATTCGCCACCTGAAAGTGTACCTGCATTCCTATTCAAGTTCAGATAATTCAAACCCACATTTGATAGAAACTTTAGCCTGCTATTAATTTCCTTTAATATTTGTTTTGAAATTATCAAATCACTATTATTGAGAGTAATGTTACTAAAGAATTCTATAGTCTTTTCTACAGGTAGGTTACAAATGTCCATTATGGATTTTCCATCTATCCTTACAGAGAGTACCTCTTTTTTTAATCTTTGACCATTGCATAGTTCACACGGTTTTTCAATCATAAATTTTCTGATTTCTTCGCGCTTTGATTCCGAATCAGTTTCATTGAATATTCTTTGTAGATTGGAAATTACGCCTTCGAACTTACCTGAGTATTCCCATGAACTATCACTCGACCTTGATGTATAATTATACTTTATCTTTGAATTTGTTCCATAAAGTATAACATTAATTTGCTCTTCGCTCATTCTGTCAATTGGAGTGTTTAGATTGAAGCCGAATCTTTTACCCACGTCCTTTAGCATAGATGTTCTAAAACTTGCAAAATGGCCGGCTGACCATGGCTTAATCGCGCCATCTAAGATAGTTTTGGTCTTGTCGGGTATGATTAAGTCAACATCAAACTCTGTTTCAACGCCTAATCCGTGACAACTTGGGCATGCTCCAAATGGCGAATTGAACGAGAAAAATCGAGGTTCCATTTCTCCAATACTTATATTACATATAGGGCATGAATTTCTTTGGGAAAATAAATATTCCTTGCCATCAATTAAAACCATGACGATGCCGCCACCTTTATCAATTGCATTTTGTACTGCCTCAAAAACTCTGTCTTTTTCTTCCGATATTTTGTTATTTGATATTCTATCGATAACAATCTCAATTGAATGTCTTAAATGTTTCTCCTTTGATGAAATGATATCAAGTCGTTTACTATTTGCAATATCTATTATTTCCTTATCCACTCTGATCCGAGAATAACCTTGCTCCTTTAGAGATTCCATTGTCTTCTCATATGTCCCTTTTTTTTCTCTAATAACGGGAGCCAAAATTAATAACATTCCATCATGTATCTTACTATTAGTTACATCAAGAATTGAGTTAACTATTGACTCTAAGGATTGGTAGGATATTTCTGTTCCGCATTTGGGACAATATGGGATACCTATTTTTGAATACAACAATCTAAGGTAGTCATAGATCTCAGTAATTGTTCCCACGGTCGAGCGTGGATTCTTGTTGGTTGTTTTCTGTTGGATTGCTATTGCTGGTGACAGCCCATCGATCACATCTACATCAGGTTTATCCATGATTTGCAAGAATTGTCTTGCATATGCCGATAGCGATTCCACATATCTCCTCTGTCCCTCAGCAAAAATGGTATCAAATGCTAAGGTGGATTTCCCAGAACCGGATAAACCTGTAATTACTACTAATTTATTCTTTGGAATTTCTAAGTTGAGATTTTTTAGATTGTGTTGCTTTGCTCCTTTAATTACTATTTTATTTTCCATTTTACTTTAACTAGTTGTCAGTTTTAACAAAATCTCATTTACCTTTTTGAGATGCTGCCTGTGCTCAATTGCTTTTTCAAACTCCAGTTCCTCTGCAAATTTGTTCATCTGACTCTCTATTTTGGTTGACAACTCTATTAAATCATTCCTAGTCATTGTTTTCAAATTAACTTCCAAGTTTGAGATATTTGAATTCTTTTGAGGTATCGGTTTTGAGATACTTTTAGGTTCGATTTTATTTTGTAGGTTAAATTCGATCTGTTTTTTGCGCCTCCTATTAGTTTCTATTACTGCTTCCTTTATGGATTTGGTCACCGAATCTGAATACAAGATTACCTTCCCATCAATATTCCTTGCAGCCCTTCCAAAAGTTTGAATAAGACTAGTATAATTTCTTAAGAACCCTTCCTTGTCAGCGTCCAAAATAGCCACGAGCGAAACTTCAGGCAAGTCTAATCCTTCTCTCAACAGATTTATACCAACCAGCACATCAAACTCTCCTATCCTAAGCTGCCTCAGTAATTCAGTTCGTTCAAGACCGCTAATTTCTGAATGGATATATCTTACCTTTATCCCGTTTCTAGACAGATATTCTGCCATATCTTCGGCCATCTTCTTTGTCAATGTCGTTACTAATGTTCTCTGCTCCTTGGAAACCCTTTCTCGAATCTGGTAGATTAGATCTGGAATCTGGCCTTGCCTCTTTTTTATTTCTATTTGAGGGTCGACTAATCCTGTAGGTCTTACTAATTGCTCAACAAGATTATCATGGTTATTTATCTCGTATTTTCCGGGTGTTGCGGATACGAATATTGCATTATTGAGATATTTTTCAAACTCTTCAAACCTTAGAGGTCTATTATCAAATGCACTGGGTAATCGGAATCCATAGTCTATCAATGTTTTTTTCCTTGAATAATCGCCTTTGTACATTCCCATAATCTGAGGTAAAGTTACATGCGATTCATCTATGACTAACAGAAAATCTTTATCAAAAAAATCTAACAGGCAATAAGCCGGTTGACCTCGCTTTCTACCATCAAAATGTCTAGAATAATTCTCTATTCCGCTGCAATATCCTAATTCAGATAGCATTTCGAGATCATAATTTGTCCTAGATAGTAATCTTTGCCTTTCAAGTTCGGAGGGCAAATTGGGGTACCATTCTTCTAATTCTTTCTTTATTGATATCAGTGCCCTTTTCTGACTATTTTCATCCACGATGTAGTGTTTGGCCGGAAAAATCATTATTGAATCTAGTTCTTTTTTTATACCTTTAGTTATTTTGTCAATCACTGTAATTTTTTCAATATTCTGGCCGAAAAGATTAATCCTTATTATATCATCAGAATATCCTGGAATTATATCTATGATATCTCCTTTGGTACTAAAAGATCCACTTGTCAAATTTATATCATTTCTTTCGTATCTTATTTTTATTAAATTCCGGATGATGCTTCTTCTATCCATCTCCATCTCCTTCTTAAGCACGAGAGATTGCTCTCTCCATTCATGGGGTGAACCTAATGAATAGATACATGAAACAGTGGCAATGATAATTGTTGGTTCGCCTGACAATAACATTGATGTTGATTCGAGACGCATTTGTTCGATTTTTTCATTTATTTCAGTATCCTTTTCTATATAGGTATCAGTTTGAGGCAAATAACTTTCTGGTTGGTAATAATCATAAAAGCTCACAAAATAACCAACGTTGTTATTTGGGAAAAATTCTTTAAACTCAGCATACAGTTGGGCCGACAACGTTTTGTTGTGTGATATCACCAAAGTATTTTTATTGTATTTAGCTATTACATTGGCAACTGTATAAGTTTTACCACTGCCAGTAACTCCAAGGAGTATCTGTTTTTTTTTATTTCTTTCTATTCCGTCTATTAATCCTCTAATTGCGTTTGGCTGATCTCCGCTAGGAATTAGATTGTTTGATATTTGAAAATTGCCCAAGACTGACTACCTCGTATATAACTGATAGGCCATGCCACTTTCCAACAGGAATCTCTTCAACAAATTTATCTAAATCTATATGTTCTAACGGCTAGATAATATTTTGCATTATGTATCTTAAGTATATTTTGACAACGCATTTACTGGAGAAATTTTAGAACCTTTGTAGGCCGGATACAGACCAGAAAAAATACTCAAAACAATAACTATAATGCCAATTTTTGATATCTCTATGATATTAAAAACTGGATAAATATTTAAAGGTAGATTAAGAAAATAAAGGAAGCTACTAAGAAGGATGTGTGAACCTAAAAACCCAAATACAATTCCTACCATTGCTCCAATTATCCCCAAAAATACAGATTCCGTTAAAAACATCCCAAGTATGACTCGATTTGTTCCACCTAATGCCTTGATTATCCCTATTTCCCTGGTTCTTTCGACTACTGAGGTATAAATAGTGATAATTATCCCGATAGACCCTACTATCAGAGAGAATATGGCAATACTCGAAATAAATGTGCTAATACCAATGATGAATTTAGTCAGACTCTTGATAATTTCAAGTGAATTAAGTATGGTTACCTGATTATTAAAGTACTTTTGAACATCTTTTACAATGCTGTCTACTTTGTCAATATTGTCATATGTTAAAAATAACAAATCATAATCGTCCGTTTTTTCCAGAATTTCTTTTCCTTTGTGTACGTCAATGAAGAGGGAGTTGTCTATGAGCGGATTTCCAGTAGAATTTATGATTCCTAGGAGTGTAAAAGTATTATTGATAGATAGATTTGATTCACCGCTAGTAAGTTCCTTTAAGTTATTTATTGTTACCTTATTATTATCTGTAAATTGGTCTCTGTCTTCGTTTTCTACTGCGTTGTTGATGATTAGATCTGAAGAATTCATGAAAATTTTCTCGCTTATTTTCTGAGGGATGATGACATAATCTTGAGATGTCAAATTTAGACCATCAAATCCTTTGTTTAAATCAGGGATTATGTTAGTCAAGTTATTAAAGTCTACAGCCAATACATTCGTTACTTGGGAATAATTTTGATGATTTAACATTACTACACCCTGAAAAGCCGGATTTATCAGTTGAACGCCGGGTATGTCCTTCAAGTATTGCATGGCTTTATTATCAAAGGGGATATTTTTTCCAACTAAGGTCATATTTTGGTCGAAAAGCACTTGTAGTTTGTTCCGTATCCCATCTACACTAGATCCTTGTATTTTATCTGTATTCGATATAACTATTTGGTTAGGAAGAATTTTCTTAAAATTTTGTTCTACAAAATAGATTAAACCTTGAGATAGGCTATTAAGAGAAACTAATAATCCACAACCCATTATGATCATTAGGATTGTTAGAGCATTCCTTGTTTTTCTCTCCTTAATGGAGCTGTATGTCAAGAAAAGAATCTCTTTAAAATCCATATTGTCTAGTGATGAGGAGTTGGACTCTTGGTTATATAATGTTTTTAAATATGTATTGAATACCATCTGTTAATTTGGGTCATACTAACCAAATTCTTTGTATAAAGAATATTTCGATTGAAACCTTGGGCAACATGAAAGGTTATTTGTTATCAGACGGATTCAAGGTCAAAGAAATCATTGCTACTACAAAGACAATAAAGTCCCAAAACTTACCAGAATACGACGCGGTTTTTATTCTTGGCGGACCAATGTCTGTTAATGATAACCTTGATTATCTCGTTGAAGAAAAAAAACTAATCCATTCTTCTTTCAATCTTGGAATCCCGATTCTTGGAATTTGCCTCGGCTCACAATTAATCGCTTCAAGCTGCGGAGGGAAAGTCTACAGAGGACCAAAAAAAGAGATAGGGTGGGGCGAAGTAAGAATAACAAGTAAAGGCCAATCGAGCATATTTGATAAAATACTAGGGAGTAAAATCCGGGTATTCCACTGGCACGGTGATACGTTTACGTTGCCTAGTGAGGCCGAAATTTTGTCCGAATCGGACCTATATATCCAAGCATTTAGATTCAAAAATGCAATCGGCATTCAGTTTCATTTGGAGGTAACAAAAAAGATGATTCAAAATTGGATTCGCAAGTATCATAAAGAGTTGAAAAATGAAAATTTAAGTAAAGAAGGATTTGTTAATGATATCGATAGGAACGTGTCGGAGTTAGAAAGTATCTCAAAGATAGTATATAAAAATTTTAAGTCTATGATTGAATAATTGCACATCCATAGTGTTGTTAGCCCTGTAGGATTCGCTAGATTTTTGTGCAAATATTATGTTAAGATTTTTTTGTAGAATCGACAAACTTTTTCCAACAAGATGGAAACATTAGTTAAGATAAACAATCATTGAATGAAATTCGATACGGTTTGATTCCATATCTATTTGGCTTCATAGATGATATTAAACGGTGTTTGAGTAGCACGTCTGAATTTTGTGAACCCTGCCGCGAGAGCCAAATTCCTGACCCTATTCTCACCTGCCTGCGCACCAAGAGCAATTCCTTTATCTGCAAGGGAATTTGGGACACAAATTATGGATGAGGCTGCGTAGTAAATCCTTCCTACCATATTCAGGTTATCTTCTATTTTATCATTGGCCATGGGTTCTACTATCATACACGATCCGTTTGGTCTTAAGGACTGTTTAGCAAATTTCAATGCTCCTAGAGGATCTCCCATGTCATGGAGGCAATCAAAAAAAGTCACCAGGTCGTAGTCGTTACCGATGGGTTCATTAGCAGAAACTTGGGAAAATTTTACATTTTTTTCTACCTTTTCGTTTTTGGCATTCGCGGTTGCAGCCTCAATAGAGGGTAGGTGATTGTCAAATCCAAAAAATTGAGAATTGGGATATTCTTGTGCCATTATGGTCGTTGAAATACCATACCCACAACCTATGTCTGCAACTTTCCCCCCTTTTTTTAGCATTTGTTCGATTCCCTCAAGAGAGGGGATCCAGGATTGAACTAGGTTGCTCGTATAATTAGGCCTGAAAAAATTTGCAGTCCCCTCGTAAAGATCGTGATGGTGATCACCCCATCTCAGTCCTTCACCAGTTTGAAAAATTTTTACAAATTTATCTTCGTCCTTAAATATGGATCTCAAAATTTGGTAACCGCCAAGAAGGTATGCTGGACTATTTTCATCTGCCAAGACCATTGCATTCTCTACCGACAAACTAAATTTTTTGTGTTCAGGATCATAAGTTAGATATCCTGCTGCTGCCTGACTTGCAAGCCATTCTCTGATATAACGTTCTGCCGTGTCCGTATTATGAGATAACTCTTCTGACGTCATGGGTCCAAATTGACTCAGGGCCTTATAAAGACCTAGTCTGTCTCCTAGTATTATCATCATGGACCCTAAACTGCTCCCTAAATCGCCGATTGCTTTAGTTACAAATTCTTCGAGTTTTTTGTTATCAACTGTATTTGAGCTGGTTGAATTCATATCCATATTACGTGACTTCAAGATATTAATTTTTACAGGAAAATATGAATACATCTCTATTCCGAAATAGCCTTTTTTATTATATCCTATTGCAGTTCCTAAAATAGAATTAGCGTGATGTTATTTTGGCTAAGCATCAAATTGATCGGGGAAAATTCTGCTTTAGATTCAACAAGTATTATTACTATACTGCATGATTGATTATTTTCGAATTGTTTTCCTAAGATCCATTAATTTGATGATTCAATAAAAGTCCACTACCATAATTAAAAATGGATAATGCGACGGGGATACCCGACTATAATAAAAAAATCTAGTTCATTAATTTGGAGTGAACTGCCAATAGGAATGTCACCATCGTAGAAATAATATTTTTCTGGCTGAAATTGCAATTAGAATTGAGGGGCCTTCGGAGGGATTTGAACCCTCCTCAAGCGGTTTCCGTATTCTTTAAGAAACTAAGTGAAATCCACAGCCGCCTATACTAACCAGGCTATACTACGAAGGCCACTAATTGAATCAAAATTTTATATTGATTATTAATATATAATTGTTTTAACTCTGCATACCTAACAAAAATTTGTTATCAAATTCTACTACTGTACAAAACTTATATTTCTATATCCATCCACTAAAGGGATGAGCTGTTCTGGTGAAATATATTCTCACAGCAATACTGATACTAATCTCATCCAAATTACACCTGCTGCTAAACAAAAATTAAAAAAGGCCAAATATGGAGTATTTAATCATTCAGCCGTAGAATTATGCCATTGGACAAAAAAATCTTTTTCTGATGGTGGGTCATGCTATAAGCACAAATTTTATGGAATATCTACTCATCGATGCATGGAAATGACTCCTACAGCTCTAAATTGTGAGAATCGTTGCATTTATTGTTGGAGGCCAACCGAATTTTATGACACGATGGAGATGCCAGCCCATTTGGTTGATGATCCAGAAATAATTGTTCAAAACCTTTTAGAGGAACGACGAAAATTAGTGGTTGGATATTATGGGAAGACAGGAGTTAACGTCTCTAAATTGGATGAATCTCTTTTCCCAGAACATTACGCAGTTTCTCTTTCAGGTGAACCGACCATGTATCCTAAACTGCCTGAGCTAATAAAATACTTGTCCAGGCTGAAGGCCACAAAGTCTATATTTTTGGTAACTAACGGCCAAGAACCTGAAATGTTGCATAGGCTAGCCAATGAAAATGCATTACCAACTCAAATCTACTTGTCCACTAACGCGTCAAATAAGAACATGTTTTATAAAATAAATGGACCAAAGCATAGAAATGCATGGGAGAGATGGCTTCAGAGTCTTAGTTTTATGTCTCAAGTTAACACCCGCACAGTCTTACGGTTTACATTAATTCGAAATTTCAACGATAATCCTACATTTTTTAAGGATTTTGCCAAATTAATTGAAGTAGGAAATCCACATTTTATTGAATTGAAATCATATATGCATATTGGAATGTCTACAAATAGACTGGAGGAATCAAATATGTTGGAGATGGATGAAGTCAGGGAGTTTTCTAACGGATTAAAAACCCATCTGGAAGATTACTCTATAATGGATGAAAGTATAGTGTCTAGAATTGTTGTTTTGCAGAACAAAGCTCGATTTATTTCAAGATGGATAGAATCTTACCCTTAGTAAAGGACTGATCATTTTAGCCTTGGGTTTAAATACCATTTCAGAAATTTATCTAGAGCAACCTTTCTATGCGATATTTTATTCTTTGTTTTCAAATCCATTTGACCGAATGTCAAATCCGAATTTTCCGGTACGAAAATCGGATCGAAACCCCAACCCCCGTTTGTAAGTTCAAAGGGGATTTTGCCTTTTATTTCACCAGTAAATGATTCGATTTTCTTTCCATCATGGAATGCAATTATTGACTTGAAACTCGCCTTTCTGTTTGCTTTATTACCTAGCAGGTCGAGAATACCTACGTTTCCGATTGTTTTATTTACATATGAAGAATAAACACCAGGAAAATCATTTAGGGCGTCTATGAAAAGACCGTCATCTTCAACAAATATTTCTTTTTGATTAATCTTGAATGCTTGTAGGACTTTATATTCTGCTACTTCCAATAAACTATCGGATTGAATTTCTTTCAGTTCCATCTTTTTAAATGTGACCTTAATTGAATTCTTTCTGACCGAAAGTAGGTTTTTTATTTCATTGTATTTATTTATATTGCTGCTTGCAAAATCCATATCGCTCGTACATGCATTGTTTAATTTGATTTTACTGGACTAATCTGTCTTCCTAATCATCATATTATCTAAGACTAATATTAAATTTATATGCTGTTTGAGGATAAATTTTACTGTTTTTGAATATTGAGAATTTCCTACTAATGTTGGCCTGGCTGGGAGGGCTTATCCTGGCAAGCTGGGTCCTATCATACGGTGCAGAGCATCTGTCGACGAGATTCGGAGCAAAGTTTGTAGGTAGAACCTTGCTAAGTGTTGCAACAACGCTTCCAGAAATAGCAATTGTCATTTATGCAGCATCTGCGGGCCTCTACGAAGTTGCGATAGGTGCAGGGCTTGGAAGTAATATTTTGATGATGACCCTCGGACTAGCATTAATGTTACTAATTGCCACTACGAGGTTATCAAAAGCACCTCTTAAGAGAATTGATGTGAGCACCTTCAAAATTGATAAAGTTTTCTTATTGGTTTCTGCTTTAATCAGTGCAATTCTATTGCTTGACGGATATAATTATATAGATGGAATTATTTTTGTTGGAATGTTTGTAGCCTACGTATTAATAGCTCTTATAGAAATGAAGAAAGAGCAAAAGATAAATGAACTCGCTGTTATAAAGACCGAAGGTAAATCAGTTTCTACTCCAGTTCATGTTTTAACTAATAAGAATGACATGACAAAAGCCATTTTGGCTTTCGTAGCAGGAACAATTGGAATTTTGGTCGCTGCTGGTCCATTTATTGATTCTCTACAGACTTTTTCTGAAGATATAGGGGTATCCACAATTGTTTTGGCAGTCATAATTAGTCCTATTGCTGGAGAAATGCCAGAAAAAATTTCTATGATGATCTTAGCCAGGAAGGGGGCTGCTGGGGCTGCAATCGCTATTGCAAATGTTCTTGGGTCAAAAATACTAAATAATTCTCTCCTACTAGGTGTGGCAATCATAGCTGCTATGTATCATGGTGGGTTCTTCACTACTATTCCTAACAGCGAGATGTTATGGTTTCAGATGATGCTAGCTACTTCAATTACAGTTGTGGCATTGATTCCGATGTTTAAAAGATACATCGGCATCCGTACCGGAATATTTCTTGTTGGACTTTATATACTTAGCATAGTGATCCAATTCTTTGCTCCAGTAGAGATCAAACCACATTAACTTTTTTTCAAAATTAATTTATCAACGTATTATTTTCAATAATTGCGAGTTAATATCAAAAATGTAATAAAAAATTCGATATGATTGAGATATAATTTATGAATTGTTAAATTTTCTATAAAAATATTATGTGTAAATCTTAAAAACAACCCCATACTAATACTTTGTAATGAATTTTATTAAATATACAATAGGGATGTTCGTTTTTGCAGGAATTATCTCTTTAATAGCCGGTAGTGGTGGAAATTATTTCACACAATCTGTAAATGCTCAATCTTTAGGTGAACAAATTGGTGACTCTCTAGGCGGAGCATTAGATGAAACTGGTGAAGCTGTCGGTAATGCAACAGAAGGTGCAAGCAAAGCAGCAAATGAAACTGGTGAAGCTGTCGGTAATGCAACAGAAGGTGCAGCAAATGAAACTGGTCAAGCAGGCGAAAATGCAACAGAGAGCTTAAGCGGTGCAGCAAATGAAACTGGTCAAGCAGGCGAAAATGCAACAGAGAGCTTAAGCGGTGCAGCAAATGAAACTGGTCAAGCAGCAGACAATGCTACAACTAGCGGTAATAGCAGCAATCCATTGGAAATGTTAATGAATTTGTTCAAGGGTCAATAATAGCAATTTATCCTTAACTCTTTTTTTTACTTCCTTTTTTGATTTTTAAAATATTTTGTAAAATATAGAATTGTATTATTTTGATCTTAAGCACTGATGATTTATGAATCAGTGATGGTGTGCTCAAATCTCATGATACAGAAATTGAACAGATTCTAATGTTGACACTCCTTCACAAGATAAATTTATTATATTGGGCTAAAACCTGGTGTCGATAAAGATAACCAGAACTGTGGTATCTGCTTTATGAAATTAGAAATAAGGAATTGGTCTGAATATTCGATCGAACAAGTTATTTATTGTGGTTCATCCCATATTACATAATGGAGCTAGTTTATGATTATCCTTTATATCGTCCACCATCTGAATCACAGTCTTTGATTTTTCAAGTTACACTAGGATGTTCATTTAACAAATGCTCATTTTGTAATATGTACAGAACAAAGGAGTATTCAGAACGATCCATTAACGAAATTGACCGAGAAATTGATTTGATGGCTAAATATTATCCAGATACCAAACGGATCTTCTTGGCTGACGGTGATGCGCTAAACTTGGAAACAACCAAATTAATTAATATTCTCTCAAAGATACGAAAAAAATTCAACAACTTAGAAAGGATATCAAGTTACTCGATGCCCAAAAATTTATTGGAAAAATCGCATAATGAGTTGGAATCCCTAAAAAAAGCAGGTTTAGATATGGTTTATCTGGGCATAGAGAGCGGCAATAATACGGTTCTTAAAAAAGTAACAAAAGGTGCAACCTCTAAGATGATTGTAGATAGTTGTAAAAAGGCAAAGGATACTGGATTCATTCTATCATGTATGATAATACTGGGTTTAGGAGGAAAGAATTATTCGAAGGTGCATGCAGAGGATACATCCAAAATAATAAACGAGATAGAACCGAATTATTTAGGTGCATTAACCCTTTATATGGAACCTGACATCGAGCAGGAGTTTTATGCAAAGTTCAAAGAACCATTTATCCCACTTGACGATCTAGATGTATTGGATGAATTGAACCGTTTGATTAATGGTATAAGTGTGACTCGTGAAGTGATTTTTAGGGCAAATCATGCTTCTAACGTATACTCCATCGGTGGTACACTCCCTAAAGACAAGCCAGATATTCTACAGAAAATTGGATACTTAAAAGAACATCCCGAATTACTGAAACCAAAAGTGTTGAGAAGATTCTAAGTATTAGAGTCACTCTGAGTAACTCCAGAAATAACATCTCGACTCAATAGGTCATTTCCAAAACAAAAAATCCACATATTAAATTCCTGCGAGAATCGTGGCATGGCAATTTACCCGTCAAGAAATTTGAAAAGCAAAAAACTGTGTTAAACCTGTCGCATTTCTTTTGATTACTATGCCAGTTCAATTCTATTTTCAAACAGATGAAGATAGAGGAGGTAGATCTCAATGGCTGTATCGAGATACTGATTTCATTTGTTAGTTAAGAGCTGTTTGCAATAATAATATCAAGATAGTTCTTGCCCATTTAGAATCATTTTATTATTTCAAAATTTCTTGCTGAAGAACCTTTGCATTTGTTTTTATATAGATCGATTGGGTCAGTTCGTCGCAGGGTCATCATTGTAATACTCAGACTGGAGCAGCTAAATACTTCATCCCCACATACATCTTTTTTCTGATAGTATTTAGACATCTTTATTCGTTTTTATTACTTTCCTGAAAGCAATTCATAGGATAATCAACTCTTTGTCAAAGGAATTAAAATTAAGCGAATCAAAATGTTGTCCAATTTTTCCATTCTTCCTTCTAACTATGCATAAACTATCCTCTATTCTTACGCCGAATTTATTTTCCAAGTATATTCCAGGTTCGATGGTTATCGTCATATTTTCTTGGATATGACTTGTTAATTTGGGTCTTATCCAAGGCGATTCATGGACCTCTAAGCCGATGCCGTGACCAGTTGAGTGAATAAAATATTCTCCATACCCTTCCTTTTGAATTGTATCTCTGCAGCCTGCATCAACCATTGCGAAATTATAAGTTTCTGATATTCGTCTGATTCCGGTTTCCTGAGCAGCTCTTACAATTTCATAAACACTCTTCATTTTATTTGATATTCTTCCTATTCCAAAAGTTCTGGTCGCATCAGAAACGTAATGATCATAACTTAAAGTAATGTCTAGCACAATTAATTCATCTTTTCTAATTATCCTTCTGGATGTCTCAGCATGTGGAAATGAGGCTTGAGGTCCACTTGCAATTATTAGCGGGTTAGAAGTAAATTGATAAAAAGGAAATTTGGCACCCATTTTCATGGCTTCATATACAAGTATGGCCTGAATTTCTTCCTCAGACCTATTTACTTTAATTTCTTTGGTAGCAACTTCAAAAAGTTTATCAATTATGTTAGAAGCTTTCCTTATCTTGTCAATTTCTTGTGCGTCTTTTATTTCCCTTAGTTTTTCTACCGGGTTATAGTCAACTACTAGATCCTTTTTGCTTATTTTTTTACCAAGTTCTTTGATGATATGATGATTATTATTACTATAGAAAACGACATAATTTTCATTTAATTGATTAGATAAAGAGTCAGTTAAGGTTTTGCCTCTTTCTGATGAAATCACGTCACATTCCTTGGACATTCTTAAAGCGCGTGAGTACTCTAGTTTTGGGACTATTAGTTTTGAAAAAGTTTCTGATATGACTAAAATACCTTCCCCCCAAAAACCCGTAAGATAGAAAATGTCTTCGGGCTTATCAAGAATCATAGACACCTTAGTAGTATTCTTTTGTTTTTCTCTCTGAGTATTTATGAGCTTGATTAATTTCTGTCGCCTATTATGAAGCTGATTCAAATACCTCTCCTCATATAAGACCAAAACAAATGAATTACTTATAAATAACGGGTAGGCTTCCTGTAATTTTGAAAGTTGCCATGGAATATCTAGTAATGTTGCCAGGACCGACCAATGTTCCTAACAGAGTCATGAATGCTATGTTAGCTCCCATAATTAATCATAGGAGTGAAGATTTTAGAATACTATATAGATCGATCATAGAAAAAACTCAAAAACTATTTCAGACACAAGGTGACATAGTATTATTATCTTCCTCTGGTACTGGTGCAGTAGAGGCATCAGTAGTAAATCTAATAAAAAAAGATGACAAGGTGGTAATTCCCGTAAATGGTGAGTTTAGTACAAGATTAGCGGATTTGATTGATAGTTGGGGAGGGAAATCTATTAGAATCGAATCGCCTTTTGGTGAGAATCCTCCATTCGAAAAATTCGAAGAAGTTTTTGACAAACATAAGGATATCAAAGCGTTGTATGCAGTTTACAATGAAACTTCAACAGGAACGACAATTAGGTATATGGACAAGTTAGGAGACTTGTGCTCCAGAAATGATTGTTTCTTTATCGCAGATTCAGTATCTATATTAGGTGGTGATGAATTGCCCGTAGATAAATGGAATATCGATTTATGTCTCACAGCATCTCAAAAAGCTATAGCTGCTCCTCCTGGAGTTTCACCGATTTCCATAAGTTCAAAGGCTAAGAAGTACATACAAGAGAATTCTGCACCGATTCTCTATTTTAACCTCAAGAGATATTTTAAATATTACCAGGAACATTATGAAACACCTTTTACTCCTGCATTACCCTTGTGTTATGCTTATGATGAAGCCCTTAATCTAATATTTGAGGAGGGGTTAGCAAATAGAATTGAACGACACAGAAGGTGTGCGGATGCGTTCTACGAAGGTTTAGGAGCGATGGGATTGACTCCTTACGCGAAGCCCGATGCACGCAGTAACGTCGTTCTCGCTGTTAATTATCTTCCTGGAATAGACGACAAGAAATTTAGAGATCTCTTGTCTAATGAATTTAAGATCCTAATCGCAGGAGGATTTGGAAACCTCAAAGGTAAAGTTTTTAGAATCGGATCAATGGGTGAAGTTAGCAAATATCATGTAGTCAGGACATTGTCTGCCATAGAGTCTGCATTGAGAATGATGAACATCGATGTGCCGTCTGGTGCCATCAACAAAGCTATTACAAAATTATAAAACCATACTTTTTGTTTTATTGTCAAACTTAATATAGGGAAAATTAATAGCGAATTTTATGACATTGGAAAAAGGTTCTCTTATTCTACTTGATTATACTGCTAAGATTAAAGATACTAATGAGATTTTTGAGACAACTAGAGCGGATGATGTTAAAAATAACCCCGACTATGATCCAAATAAAAAATATGAACCGCGTTTATTAGGTGTTGGAGAAGGCTGGGTATTAAAAGGATTGGACGAAGCCTTACTAGAGTCGAGTATCGATAAGCCACTAAATATTGAAATTCCACCTGAAAAGGCATTTGGGGAACGAGATCCATCTAAAGTCCGAATGATCCCATTACGCAAACTAGGTGAAAAAGCAAATGAAGTAAGTATCGGAGATGTAATAGAATTAGATGATAGAATTGGAATCATCCGTTTTATTGGATCTGGACGAGTTCAAGTTGATTTTAACCACAAGTATGCAGGGAGGACTCTTGTATATTCTGCAAATATTGTAAAAAAATTGGAAGATGACAATGAAAAAATCTCGAACCTGATTAAGCGACGGTTGCCCATAGATTTGACTGAAGTTAAATATGAGAATAAAGAATCTGATTTGGAAATATCTCTTCCTGAAAATACATTCTTGATAGAGGGTATTCAAATTATCAAAAGAGGAATATCCACAGATATTTTCAAATTTATACCGTCCTTAAAATCCATAGTATTTTTGGAGAAGTACACTAATTCTGTTTCAACCGTTGAGAAACCCTCGGAGGCGAAAAATACTGATTCTGGTCCAGACAATGATACTAGTAATGATAAGGCTGATAAAGATATGAAAGATAATACAGAGATCGACGACAAACCCGCAGAGGTCAGTACTAAATCTAAAAAGGAAAAATCCTAACTTTATTATTGTCATTGATCCGCAATATAGATCTTTTTCTAATCTAAAATCTCTAATTCATCTAAAATGTCTTGATATTTTGACGGACTAAAATCAAGCCTATTCAAGATGGTATACCTTTCAGGTCGGATTTTCTTTGCAAGCAATAAAGCTTCTACTAGTTGATCTTTATCTACATTTATTCCCTTAGAAGTTGTGGGAGCACCAATTCTTTTCAGGGCGTCTCTAATTTCCAACCAATCTAAATCATGCAATTTGGCCATAATAATAGTTCCAATCCCTACCCTTTCACCATGTAATCCACATTTATTTTCAGTTATGTATTCTAGTGCATGACTAAAGAGATGCTCTGACCCTGAGCAAGGTCTGCTACTCCCAGCTATACCGGCTGCAACTCCCGAACTTATTAATCCTTCAACTATAGTTCTTGTTAGTTGAACGGTAATTTCGTTTTTGATAATTTTCTTTGAAATATCTATAACCATTCTAGATCCTAGATGGGCCAACTTTGCTGCATATTCACCGTAATACTCGTTATTATGATCTCTTGCTAGCTCCCAGTCCTTTATGGCGGTTGTCTTTGCAATTAAATCTCCGCATCCACTGGCAATTAATCTATATGGGGCGTTTGAAATAATGTCTAGATCTCCTATTATCTCAATAGGTGTATCTGCCTTTATAGAATAAGGTCTATCATTTCCCTTGAGCGAAACAAAAGGACTAGATATTCCATCATGTGAGGCTGATGTGGGGATACTGACAAAAGGGATTCTCAACCTCGTGGCTATCATTTTTCCTAGGTCTATGCATCTGCCTCCTCCCAAACCTACAATGATGGAGATGTTTCTATCTTTTAATAGATTCGTAATCGAGTCGACTTGTTGGAATGATGCTTCTTTTGCAATAATCCATTCAAATTGGAGATTACTTTCGGTTAAACTCTCTTCTATAATCCCTGCTATTTTATTTTTAACATTTTTACCGGTTATGATCGCAATTTTATTAATATTCTGATCACTTTTTTTGATGAACTCTCCTGAATTCTTTAAAATATTGTTCCCTATTATTACCTTCCTAGGTAACTGCATTACATGAGTCAAGCGGTAACTCATTTATTCATAAATAATTGAGAAAATTTGTGAAAAAAACTAGAAAAGTTTTTTAAGGTTATTCTTCAGGTTTAGCTTCTACCAAATCTGCTGTGGCATAACCTCTTCCTACTCGAGTAATCTTAACTTTGACTTTGTCTCCTACTTTCGTATTCGGAACGAAAATTACTAATCCTTGAATCCTTCCTACACCTGCATCTCCTCTTTTACTCATAGATTCTATATCTATCTCATGTTCTTCTCCTGCATTTACTGGGGATGGCTTAAAAAATCTGTTGTAGCTACCGCCTCCATTGCCATTACTGCCTCCATTGCCATTACTCCTATTATTGGGGTATCTTCTTTGACCATTGTCACCTTGTGAAATTTGTTCTATTCCTGATGGTTGTGATTCACTGTTTTCCAAACTATATCAGTACACTACTATAATATTATTGGATATTTCAACTTTGATATTCTGAGATCACGGAAATAGGTAAATTATGTTAAAATACTTTTTTATTTATTAAAATATAGTATGCAAACCTCATTGCAAATTGAAGGGTTGATCAAGGAGTTCATGAATGTGAGAAATATGACCTTGGAATTATTTTCTCCTCTGGATATTGAGGATGCAGTGATTCAATCGAGCGATTTTGGAAGCCCGCCTAATTGGCACATAGCACATGTGACATGGTTTTTTCATAAGATATTGGAGAAATATACTAAAAGTTATAACAGCTATGATGACGATTTTAACCTCTCCTATTTGAATTCTTATTATCAAAAATACGGCTCAATTCTCAAGAAAAGTGACAGAGGGAGATACCCTAGACCTACCGTAATGCAAACTATCAAGTATAGGAAGGAAATAGAGAAACTATTTGTAGACTTTATAAAATTGAGGACCAAAGATCCAAATGATTATTCAGATGGATTAATCTTAGACATCTATACCGCAATTAATCACGAAAGACAACATCAGGAGTTGATGATTTATGATTTTCAGTACTATTATAATCGATTTATTGACGATTCTGATAACTATATTCCAAGAAAGGCTAATACCCCTCTTGTCGTGGGACAAATTCCAAAAGAAATGATACATATTGAAGGCGGTTTATTTTTACTAGGCTATAAGGGTAATGAGTTTTGTTACGATAATGAGTTGCCAGAGAACAAAGTATATTTGAATAAATACAAGATTGATAATAAATTAGTTACAAACCAGGAATTCGTAGAATTTGTTGATGCAGGTGGATATCAAAATTACCGATATTGGTTGGCGGATGGCTGGGAAATGGTATTGTCTGAAAATTGGAATTCGCCACTTTATTGGGTATTTGACAAAGATGATAACAAATGGAAAAAGAAGGATTTTCGAGGTACTCATGAAATTAAAATGGATGAACCAGTCGTAAATTTGAGCTATTATGAGGCTGATGCGTTTTGTAAATGGGCCAAAAAGAGGCTGCCAACTGAAGCCGAATGGGAAAAGGCTGCTTCATGGGATAGCAATTCTAATTCCAAAACAATTTATCCTTGGGGTAATACTCCAATGACAAATGAGCACGCCAATCTTCTAGATTCTTATATATGGCATCCTGCTGAAGCAGGTTGCTACCCAAAAGGCAAGAGTCACTACGGGTGCTATCAAATGATCGGCGATGTTTGGGAATGGACTTCCTCTGAATACGTGTTATATCCCGGTTTTCAATCCAGATTTGAGGAATATACTGACAAATGGGCAATTAATCAAAAGGTACTTCGTGGAGGGAGCTTTGCTACTCCTAAAGAGCAAATACGTAGCAGCTACAGAAACTATTTCAAGCCTCATGAACGGATACTTTTTTCAGGTTTTAGATGTGCAGCTGACGCATAAATTTTCCCCTAGAGAAAATTGGGTCATGTTGTCAATCTGAGATTTTTAATTCTACTTTCTTTAAAATAGAAAAATCCTGGCCTTCTAAACCTATCATCAATGAGTAGTTTCCTGGGGGTATATATTGAGTCCCTCCTAGGGTGACATCTATCCTCCCTAGGTGTGTAGTTTCATTTTCTATTAATTCCTGAGATTTAATTTCAAAAATTTCAGGATTAAAAGAAACATGTATACCCATTAAGTCCCCATTAGGTACAAATGTTCCTGAGATTATTGGCTTAAAAAAGATTGTGTCATTGTTGGTGAAAGCTTGTATCTGTTTTTGGAAGTTTAAACTTGGATCACTTTTATTAACGGATATATCTATAGTTTCAGTACTATTGTTACTGTTACGCAGGCTTATTACTTTAGGATTAACGGACAGAGATATGGGGATTATTTTATCTAAATCAATAAAACCTATCTTATTTTCTGATTGTTCTGTAAACCAAACACCTGATCCAATGCCCGCCGAGTTATTGGAGGACCCTGCTGATACGTCAAACTGCAATACGTTAGAATAGCCGCATTGATTGCTACTATTGATTGGATCGCATACAGAATAATGAATATTTTGTGTTGGTATCCAATATTCAATCAAGGTATCGTTGTCTGGGACAAATCTTGCAATTTTGTTTCCGACGTGTTCATTAGTCCAAATCGAATTATCTTTGGTGGTCTTTATCCAATAGGGTAAGGTATTTTTGTATAGATTTACAGATTTGTTTGAAATGTCGTTATAATCAATTCCAATGATTCTTGATGAAAGTGGTGATGTTACAACGTGTTCTATATTTAGACTTGTTAGGTTATTTGAGTTCTCTGGGGGAGATATTTTGTAAAAAGAGCTTGTAGCGTGGTCTGTTATCCAGACTTTACCGTTGGGATCCACTGCTACACCAGTTGGAGATTTAATGTTCGTAGGTAATTCAAATATATCAAATTTATTATCCGTTATGCTGTACCTAATTAAGACACCTTTTTTTTCAAACGCTAAAGCTGTAATCCAAATTTTTTTGTTTTGCTTATCAACTGCCAACGAACCCAATCCTACTTCGTAGTTTGGGATAGTTTTAAATACATTCTTTAGCGGAATTGGTATTTCTTTCAGTCCTTCAGAGGTCCCATTTATCATCTTATCTATTTGACCATGCCACAAAGAGAGAGATCTTATTCCTACAAAATACATGCTATTATTATTTTCAAAACCCATTGATATTGGATAAGAGGTAGAAAAAGACTCTGAATGAAAGGGAATGGGGTAATTATAGAATTTCTTTTCTATTTTATCAAATTTCCATAACGAATTTAATTTTTCATCAGTGAACCACAAGTTATTCATCGTATTATCTAGTTTTATGTCCCAACTCCAAGAATTGCCCGCAGGAAGATCTCTTGAATACCAGAAAGGAATTCTGTAGGATTCAAATATTTGTTTAGACGGATCAAATCCAAATAAAGTTCCATTCCTGGTGGAAATAAACCATACTTTGTTCTCTGCATTATCATAAGTAATGGCTATGGGGATACTACATGTCTCTGGTACTTTAAATTCTGTTACGAAATAATTGGAATTTGGTGTACTTTCTATTCCACAATTCCACTTTTCATATTCCAAAATTTGATTGGTCATTTGTTGTTTCATTGTAGACGCCAATGTGTTCGGATAAGCAATAATCATTGAAAAACCAAAAATTGACATTAGGATAATTGAAAGGATTACAACAACCATCTTTTTAATCCTAATATCGTACCCTATACTTGGGATATGAGACATAAAATTTCGTCATATATATTTTCTATAATGTTTATTAATTTGTTTGTGTAATTCACGGCAATTTCGCAGTTCGTAATCATCTATAACTGCTAAGTCTTTTGGGCAACCAAGGAATAATTTTAGGTAGATAGACGGAGTTTGGAGAGCGATACTTGAGTTTTTAATTAATTAAAGAAAAGGCGTTATAGTACATTATATATCTGTCCAAATATCTGGAGTTAGTATAACTTATATTTTGGATTCAAGGATTGCCTGCATATGGCAAAAGGTTCCAGACGAGGGGGCAGGGTTCGTGACAAATGGAGAGATAAACAATGGATTATAGTAAATGCTCCGCCCGCATTTGACAAAGTCCCTCTAAATTACATCCCAATTTCCGATGTTAGCAATGCAAAAGGAAGGGTAATTGAAAATACATTATATGATGTGCTCAAGCAAGATCCAACCCAACATCAAACCAAGATTTTTGTTCAGATTGATAGGATTAATTCTGGAATGGCTTCAACAATTTTTAAAGGACATGAATATGCAAAAGAGTTTCTGCGAAGTCTCATCCGACGAGGCAGCTCTATGATAAATTATGTAGATGAATACACAACATCTGATGGTTATGTTTTTAGGGTGTCTGCCACAGCTTTTAGTCAGAGAAGAATAAATTCAGCAAAAAAACATGAAATCAGACTATCTATGGCCAAATTATTGGCTGAAAAAATTCCTATACTCTCTCTTGATGAGTTTGTAAAAGAAGTGACTATGGGAAAAATGAGTTCTGAAATGATGGATGTTGCAAAGAAAATAGCCATTATCCGTCATGTGGGTGTAAAGAAAACTAAGCTTCTTTCCTCTCCTATAGAGGGCAATGCGGATAAAACCGATTCGGATGATTCTGTTACAGAATCTAATTCTGAAGTTTCTACAGAATCTAATTCTGAAGTTTCTACAGAATCTAATTCTGAAGTTTCTACAGAATCTAATTCTGAAGTTTCTACAGAATCTAATTCTGAAGTTTCTACAGGAGAAGAGGTTGCAACTTCATCCAAAGGGAATTAGGCAAAGAAGTGGGTACTTAGTATATCTTCATTTTTGAATTGTTTTCATCCGTAGATATCTCTATTTTAGTTCATGCAACGGAGGATGAAAACAAAATATTGAATCATATTTTGGAAAATTTTGGACTCTCTACTAATGTAGTGACAATTGATTGTGTAAAAACTGAGGGGCATTGGAGGAATCCAATAATGCGGTTAATAATATCAACGTCATCCGAAATAGATCGTCTCTATACAGACCTCTGTAATCAGTTAAGAATTAACTATGGATCTGAGGACCTTGATAAATATTTGAAAAACAATCTTGATGAAAAAGGCTCGGTATATATTCGTCTAGATAAACAAAAACTTTGTGCAATGGCTTTTTTACTTTCTGATACGGATGCCGTTAGAATGATTTTCAAAAAGAAAGGAAAATTTGAAAAATAGACTGATTACTGTTGACCAAAAATAGAAATATTATAGACCTCTCAGTTGGTTTTTATTTTCCCCAAGAGACAATATCGTTCATAAAAAAATTCTTTTCTATAGATGTAATGGGAATTTACAACAGTAACGTGCCAGCTATAGAAAAGAATTCTCTAGTATTGAGGATAGAAAATACTAAACAAGGTATCATTACTATCAAAAAGAACTATTTTTATCTGTATTATCAAGATTTCAAAGAAAATCTTGATAATACATATGGCAATTCAGATATCTTGACAATAAGTGATTTTTTTAATCCTAAGAATCTTTTGAGGAAATTATCAGGAAAGAATATTGGATTTGAATTTTTGATATCAAAATTAAGATACTTAGATACATCGCAGGTAGGTAGATGGTTTTCATATATGAAATATTTTTATGGTCTCTGTAAAAGATATGGACATCAATTAATACTATCCAGTGGTGCAAAAAATATCTATGAGCTAATTTCTTCGCGAATGATCAATTTCATCCTTGATAGATTGGAAGTTTCTTCTACCGAATATTGGTCTGACCTAAACCAATGGTTGTCGCGTAAAAAAAGAGGTATGATCTATGACCCTCTCTAAAAAAAAATATCGTTATATTGGTATTTATCTATCTAGTCGCTTATCTTTAAATAAATCTGCTATTCTAGAAGAAATTTCGGGAAGATATTTGGGATTATTTGGATCAATTGATTATAGTAAAGCCAACATCCGAATTATCCAGATTAATAATATTCCTAATACAATTGTCATATTAAAATGCCGATTGGAATCTTTGGCTAATACATTGATATCTCTGAGCCTTATTGATTTGGAATTGATGGTTGTCTCTATATCAGGTACGCTAAAGCAACTCAAGAAAAAAATACTGGCATTCTTGGGTTTTGTTTCTGAGAATCAAAAAGATCTCACGTTTAACTTCAAAGATAGCTAAGTATAAAGATGCCAGTAAGCAACTATATACAATTCGAGAAATAATGTTCAAATTAACTTCAACGAAATCTACATCGGGAGAAAAAAAAGAACTGATTAACCATGGTGTCAAAGATGCAAGTGATAAGGAAAAAACTAAGGCAGTAGCGTTATTATCTGGAGGTCTAGACAGCCACTTGGCAGTTAGGATGATGAAGGAACAAGGCATTGAGGTAGAGGCAGTTGCGATTAAGACCCCTTTCTGCGATTTTGATTGTGGGAAAGGGTGTGGACACAAGGTTCTAGAAGTTGCCTCTGAACTTGACATAAAGCTAAAAACCGTTTACTTGGGAAAGGAATATCTCACTATGCTAAAGAATCCTAAACATGGATATGGTTCAGGGATGAATCCTTGCATAGACTGTAGGATGATGATGTACGATGAAGCTAAGAAACATATGGACGAAATTGGAGCTGATTTTATAATTACCGGTGAAGTCCTACATCAGAGACCAATGAGTCAAAATTCAAATGCTCTGTCTATCATTGAAAAAGGCACCGAAATGGAAGGGAAGGTGCTTAGACCATTATCCGCACGGTTGCTGCCTTTAACAAATCCGGAAAACAATGGATTGATAAATCGTTCAATGCTTGGATCCATAAGAGGACGTTCCAGGAAGGGCCAACTAGATTTAGCCGATAAATATGGAATCACAGATCCACCTAATTCTGCCGGTGGATGTCTTTTAACGGATCCTCAATTTTCAAAAAGAGTTAGGGATCTATTCAAATTTTCAGTTCCAGAGCCAAGTATCAATGATGTAGAACTCTTGAAAATAGGCAGGCACTTTAGATTGAATTCCTTCTCAAAACTGATTGTAGGGCGAAACCATGCTGAGAATGAGATGATTAAATCCTTGTGCAATGATACAGATTATTTAGTCCAGCCAATGATAGTCCCAGGTCCAACGTCTATCTTGAGACTAAATGTTCGTCCAGATTTACGAAAGCATAAGAACCTATTGGAATTATCCATACAAATTACATTGCGTTACTCTGACACCGAGGCGGAATCTGAATACGAAGTTTCAGTGATTAATAAAAGACAAAAATTAGTTAGAACAATTTCATCTCAGCCATGTACGAAAAATGTAGTAGAAGATTACAGAATTTGAATATGCTGTTATATATTGCCTTTAGAATCTTTCATTCTTTATATTAATCAAGTAGGCTTTACACTAATTATATATCTGATAATATGCAAACAAAGAAAATTGGGGAAAGGCCTATTTATTTAAAGACTTTTACACTTCGTAACCCAAAGGATATTATTGAAATTAAAAGAGATATCGAAAAAAATATGATAATTATTATCAGAATAACACCATTGGCACAGAGGGATGTTGGAGAGCTGAAATTGGTCGTGGAAGATCTTTATAAATCCGTTACCATCTTCGGGGGAGATATTGCAAGATTGGGTGAAGAACGTATTATAATAACGCCTCCTGAAGTAAAAATATGGCAAAGCAATCAAGATACACCATAATACCCATGTCTAAGAGATTTCTACATTACAATAATTTTATGGCTTCTTGATTTTGCAAGTACTGTGTTGAAATATTATGGACTTTGCTAGAATAACCTGAGAAGTTTTGGACTTTTGACTTCTCGCCGTGATTTACCAATATTTTTCTAAGCTTCGGTCTAAGTCTAGAAATATATGCATTTAGTTGATTAAAATCGGAATGCGAATTAAATGAGTACATTGTTTCAATAGCACACCTTATCTCAAAGTCCTCGTTGTTTAAAGAAAGCTTTCTTTGCCCATCCATAATCTCTTTACCTAAAGTCATACCAGTTGGTTTAGTTGTAAAAATTATTAGATTTTCTGGATCAGATGATACCTTTTTTAAGTAATCATTGGTGTAGATGCAATTTAACATTGAAGAAGGGTAAATGATGATGCCAGGGTCCAATTCTTGTGTTTTTATATCTGAAATTGATGTTATATTTCTTGAGCGGAAGGGATTATAATCATTTGAAATAATGGATTGTTGTAACTCTCGATTTAAGAATTCCAAGCTGAATTCGTGTATAGAATTAATTTCGGTTACCAACTTATCAATATATAATTTGCATTTCATTATTTTTTTTTGTTTAATAAGCATATCCAACGTAATTAGTAATTCTTGAGATGTTCCAATCAGCTGAGAGGGCATCAAAACCAATTTTTGATTCCCGATCACCTTATTGATCTCTTCTATTAATCTTTCTTGTGCGTCTTCTCGAGACAAATATGAGTCTTCTCTTCCCCCATTTGTTCCTTCAATTAGGAGTGTCTCTACTCTAGGGAAATTCCATACTGCATTTTCCAAATATGAACTTTTTCCAAATTTTATATCACCAGTATACACAAAGTTGTGATCCCCATTTCCTAAATGGAGATGAAACGACGAAGAACCAATAACATGTCCTGCATTGTAAAATGTTACTTTAATGTCCGGGGCAACATCGGTAACGATATTATAATTAAGATGAATTAAATGAGAAAAAATCTTTTCAAATTCCTTGTCCGTATAATGTGCATCAGATCCGTAGTGTTTGATATATTCCCTATAAAGAACATAAATTAGGTATGAAGTGGGCTCTGTACAATACACAGGACCATCGTAACCGTACTTGAATAACATAGGCAAAAATCCCGTATGGTCAAAATGGGCATGTGTTAACAAAACAGCATCAATTTCAGAAAGCTTGATTCCGGTAGAGTCAAATCGTGGAAACCTAGACAAAGGATCTTTCGTATATAAGTTCATACCACAGTCCAACAAAACGTTACTTTCATTGGTGCTCAATATCATTGATGATCTGCCAATTTCTGCAAATCCACCAAGGGAGCTTAAATTGGCTTCAATGTTTGGATCTAACTTTTCACGAAATATTTTTTCACCTATTCTCTTGTAAAACTGAATGCGATAGTCTGAAGCATTCCTAATAATCTTGTTAATATTCTTAATTGTGGCCATGCTTTTCGGGGCTTTCCTAAAAGAGATTTTCCAACCTGATCCTAGGATGATATTATTTACGATTTTTTCATCCTTTATTATTTCAGATATTTTTCTTACAAATATAGTAGCTTCTCCCAGCGCAGGATCAAACAATATGTCAGTTATCCCTGATTCCTGAGGAACATGCTTTTCAGCTACCTTTTGAACTTCTCTCTCGTCAATTCTGATGGCTTCATCTATCCTTAATACTATTCGTTTTTTTATTTGACCAACTATATTAGACAGGATTTTGTTATTCTCGAGCAAAAATTGAGGTTTGTTTGTGTGGAGTGCGATTCTAGGGCCTTCATATTCAATTTTGGTCAGAGAACTTTCTTTAGGAAGATTCTGCAAAATTGTTGCCATTACCGATTGACTATCTTGTAAGTTCTGGCTCGATTCAAAGGACCTCGAGTACTTTTGAATCACAGTTTTTGATTAAAATCAAATAGTAAAACAATTAACAAGGAACTTTTGAATATAAAAACCTATTTCTTTATTTTTCTATTGATGTTTAACATATTTATAAGATGATTACCAATATCTATTAGTCCAACAATGGCAGATTATTTTGATAATTTGGTTTTTTCATCTTCAATTATTATATTTGTTGTCGCTTTGATTTGTATATTTGCTTATGAGTTTATCTTTAGGAGTCAAGGCAATATTGTAGAAAAAATAAATAAAAAGGGTTCTAAACTTAAGCAAAACCAACAGCCGGATAGAGTTGAAAAGTAGTTACGCTCAGTTAGAACAACATATATTAAATAAATTTTCAAAAGAATCCTTTACAAAATTAACTTCCATCCAGGACCAATCATATAAAGTTTTGGCACGAAGGAGGGATTCTCTGTTGGTAGCTCCTACAGGTTCGGGAAAAACTGAATCCGCTATAATTCCTGTAATTGCTATGTTGTCTGATGATAAATGTGTGGAATCAACGGATAGAGAAGGTATAAAATGTTTGTATGTTACCCCCCAGCGCTCACTCAATAACGACGTTTTTAGAAGAATTATAAAGTATGCTACTTCCGAAAATCTAAAAGTAGAAATAAGACATGGCGACACATCATACACCAAACGTAAGAAAATTTATCAAAATCCACCTGACATACTTATTACAACTCCAGAATCCTTGGCAATTATATTAGTTAATGAAAAGATGGGTCGTTTATTGAAAACTGTAAGATGGATTATCATTGATGAAATTCACGAGATCATATCGTCCAAACGAGGATCATACCTATCATTATGTCTCGAACGCCTTACTTTTTTTTCTACTGGCTTTTGTAGAATTGGTATTTCAGCTACTGTTGGAAATCATGCTGAAACAGCCCGTTTTTTAGTAGGAGAAGATAAAAAATGTGCAATATTAGTGGACAAAACACTTAGAAAATACGATATTGAACTTAAGCATATAGATGGCTCAATCAAAGAAGTTTCTACATATATTTTAGACTATGTGTCTAAAGCTCATTCAGACTCTTCTGTTTTGTTATTTACCAATACTCGGGATGAATCTGAATTCATGGGTACTGTGTTGAAAAATCAGTGTAATTTACAAGTTCAGGTACATCATGGTTCACTATCACGAGATGCTCGAGAAGAAACTGAAAAATTTTTGAGGACTGGTATCGCTGGAATTGTTGTGTGTACGTCTTCCCTTGAATTGGGTTTAGATATTGGATCAATTGATCTAGTAATACATTACGGATCGCCAAGACAGGTATCGAAATTAATACAAAGGATTGGACGTAGTAGGCATACTCGGAGATCATCGGCTAAGGGGTTGATAATTACAAATAACTATGATGATTTTTTAGAATCATTGAGTATAATCCAAAGAGTTAGAAGAGGATCCATTGAAGATCAAATTCCTCATGAGTGCCCTCTGGATGTGTTAGCACATAATATTGTTGGAATGACATTACAAACTAGTGAAAAGTTGAATTTGGAAAAATTATATGGGACCTTTTCCTCTGCTCACTTGTTCCGATCTTTATCATATTTCGATTTCATGGATTGCGTAAATATACTCCTAAATAACTTTCTAATCCGATTAGACGTGGAAAAAAAACATATTACAAGAACTGGAAAGTCCTATAGATACTATTATGAAAATGTTTCCACAATACCACACATTATAAAGTTCGATGTAATTGATTCAATATCAAAAAAGAGAATAGGCACATTGGATCAACAATTTGTGGGAGATTACGGTGAAAAAGGTAATGTCTTCGGTACTAAAAGGCTCGCAGTGGAGAATATTAGTAATAGATGAGGGAAAATTTCAAGTTCACGTTGAGCCGCTAAGCGGTGCTCCAATCAATGTTCCGTATTGGGTAGGGGAGATGATACCAGTTGATTATGAAACTGCGATGATGGTAGGCAAATTCAGAAAAAAAATAAGGTCAGGCAATTCCAAAAAAATTGATATTAGTTTCTCTAATACGGATCCAAAAATAATAGATAATATGTCCAGAAATATGAAATCGTTGGATGTAATTCCAGATTCATCAAATCTAGTCTTTGAGACGATACCTACTGAAAGTATTGTAGTAATCCACAGTACCCTTGGCTCAAAAATCAATAACACCTTAGGTTCATTATTGTCTACATTTCTTTCATCAAAGACCGGTTACATAATAGAAACCCGATCAGATCCATATAGAATATTATTAAGTTCTATCAATATTAGGTTAAGACAGAATCATATTTTCTCTTTGTTTGATGATGAATTTGATGTAGAATCGGTACTGAATAGCTTCTTTTGGTGGGACATATAACATCAATTGGAAAGTGTGGGGTGTAGCAAAACGATTTGGAATTATAAAAAAAGAGTCTATTTACGACAAGAGGGTGGCACGCATGCTATACGACAGATACTATAAGACTTCTCTTAGCAAGGAATCAATTAGAGAATTGATCCACGATAAATATGATGTAAAAAAGACATCACAGATAATTAAGGACATAAAGTCTGGAGCCATCAATTTGCACTGGGTAGACACTCGTGAATTTTCCGGACTCGCGCAACCTATTTTGTTACGTTCTAAGAAATCAATCTCTGCCCCACTTGGTATAGAAAATGGGATATTAGAATTGGTAAAGGAACGCTTGACCACAACAAAGCATAAGTTAATTTGTATGAGATGTGGTAAATGGGAAAGGATATTTGAAACTAAGGATATCCCAATCAAATTGGGTTGCCCATTTTGTAAATCCAAATTAGTTGCGGCTACTTATTGGAAGGATGACGATTTGGGTAATATCATTGGTAGGAAAATTACGGGGGCATCGCTCTCAAAAGATGAAGAACATAAGTTTGATAGGGCCTGGAAAATAGCATCTTTAATAAATAATTTTGGAAAAATGGCCGTTTTTGTGTTATCGGGTCATGGAATTGGAGCTGATACTTGTGCTAGGATCTTACGTAACTATACTGATGATGAGAACTTATTGAAAACAATCTATGAAGCTGAAAAACAATATGTACTGACTAGAGGATTTTGGGACAATTGATACATTTTTTCCTTTTCTAGAATCATTATGAAATTATGATTCAACTTGCCTAGCTTAACTTATTTTCTTAATGTTTGAATAAGGTTTGAGGGATAACTCCATATTTCCTTCTTTGCCACTTGCTGCATTTACCGCTAAAATTCTTACTCTTTCACCTATCTTGAGATCACTTACTAAACCACTACTCTCTCTCCAACCCACTAACCTAATTTCCCCAGTGTCGTCACCCACTATAGTGTCTGCTACTGACACGATTTCTCCACTCTTAGTGTTTACATCCATCTTATTTGGATTCTGAAGAACTATGACCTCGACTATATATGGCTTATTCATGCTATCTATATCCATGATTTTGCTTTCAACCTGTACAGTTTTGGGTATATCTTTGTCCTCCTTCAAAATCTGTACGTACGAATCTTGATCAGTTATCTCGATCGTATTTCCAAGAACTCTACTAGGGTAACATTCAATTATGTCATCAGTTTCGATTTGAATATCAAATAGTTTAGTATCTATTAATAATAAATATGACTTGCCATCTTTATCTATTGCCATACAATGTGTTTTCCTCTCTGTTGGATCGAGTCTTGCAGAGATGATCCTCAATATATAGCTCTCCACAGCTTCTATTTGTTCCACAAATTCAAATCCCGTGCCCTCGTCACCGTGTATTTCTAAATCACCGTTACTAAAATTCGGGTTGCCTATTTTTGTCTTGACGCCAATCAATTTAATTTTTGAACCAGCCATCAAAGACTTTGGTATCTTCTCATCATTAATATTCCAAATGATTGATCGGATTTTCCTCGTGTTGCTATCATTTGACAACTCTATGTGTAGGGATTTTGCACGTTCTCCTCTGCTATTGGTGAATGCAGATATCCTCGGATCTGAAGTGATCCTTCCAGAAATAACCAGGTTTTCCTTTGGAACATCAAGATCATCAATTGTCTCTGTTATCTCAGAGAGTAAAGGAATTTGATATTTTCCATCTTCTGAAACTATTTCAATCGACCCGTTGCCGCTCAAGTTGATAATGGGCTTATTATCCATCCCAGCTTTGACCTGTCCCTTTGAAACTTTGATCAAATCTCCAAGGTTTAAATCAAGCTGTTCAGGTAGATCTACAAAATCATCCCAGAGCTTTATTTTGATATTTGAGTCTTTATCATAAATATGGATAATTCTATTCCTTGATTCCTGGTTTGAATCCCTTTTAAGAAATATTTTGATCGGGTTAATGGTCATGATTCTACCGACAGTCGTTACATCCCTGGCGCCAACGAATACATCTTTAAGACTATATTCTGATTTTGGAGTTTTTTCCAGGGAAATACCTAAATCTGCTGCAACTAGGAATAATGCTCCCTGGTCTGTCAAATAGCCTGCACCCACATTGGTCTTTTTTTCTTCAATCATTGTCTTTAATTTCTCAAAATTTAGATCGTGTTTTTCTTCCAATATTATTTCAATCATTTTATTATAGTCCAGTGCCAATTATGATGATCTAATTTACATTACATATTTTAATTTAAAAAAATTTTCGTAGAATGTTAACTGACAAGTATATAATTTTTATCTTATATTCACGCTTCAAGTGAAATTGTTAACCATTTGCTTATCTAGTAATATGAAAATTGATTAAAATCCAATTTGACCGATGAATTCTGATGAATTTGCAATAATAAAGTTGACTATTTTATAATTCACGAGAGGGTTTTTCTACGCTGGCGGTTTTTGATGAGCAAATGCTTTTACATCTGAATGTAGAGTAAGTTCTAGATTCCTGCAATTATTTTTTTTGAGTATGCATATCCAATAGAAAATTCATCACTGATTGATAGGCAATGTTTATTGATTTGATGCAGTTGAATTTCAGTCCCATACTCAATTAGTCCCATGCTCAAGCGAACGAGATATTTATACTTCAAGCATCGGGATATATCTTTAGTTTTTTAAATGTCGCAGTTTCTAGATTGATTGTTTAAGTTAGACAATGGTTGTATGATTGAACTCTGTCAACTACCAAAGTATGCAAATATGCTCCATGTTTCTATTTACTCGATTTAACCCTACTCTTCCGATACATGAAATAAACAACAACCATAATTATGCCGAGGGTGAATGAAATAATGGGTACCAAGAAAAAGGGGTTTTGATCGCCACCATGGATATCATTAGATTTAGAAGTGTCTAATCCGGACTGATTTTGCCTGGTTATGTTATTAAGTTCTGTACCGATGATTTTGATTACTCTAGCATCTTTTCCAAATTCTATTACCAATTTTCTACTATCGTTATCTAAAGCATATTCCCCAGATGATGTATTGCCTCCTACACTGGCAGATGATATATTTAAATAATTTTTGTCAATTATTTCCTGATATTTTGATGGTTGGTTATTTACTAGTACTGTAAAGTTCTTATCTCCTTCGTCTATCCTCGAATCTATTATGTCCCGAGGCAGATCAATTGATAGTTCGCCATTTTCGTTATATGGTATAATATCAAGAACCAGAGTCTTAATTCTTGAATTTGATTCTAATTGGAGATCATTTAGGCTTCCGCCTTTTAGTTCGACGCTTGTGTAATGAATTTTATTATTAAATGTTATGGGAATAATTTGTTGTAATATTTTGTCTAATCCGGACTGATTTTGCCTGGTTATGTTATTAAGTTCTGTACCGATGATTTTGATTACTCTAGCATCTTTTCCAAATTCTATTACCAATTTTCTACTATCGTTATCTAAAGCATATTCCCCAGATGATGTATTGCCTCCTACACTGGCAGATGATATATTTAAATAATTTTTGTCAATTATTTCCTGATATTTTGATGGTTGGTTATTTACTAGTACTGTAAAGTTCTTATCTCCTTCGTCTATCCTCGAATCTATTATGTCCCGAGGCAGATCAATTTCTACAATACCTGACTTATTTTGACTTGGAGTTAATACAATAATTATGCTCCTTTGATCATTATCATAAAGTATATTATTAATTCTATCTCCTGCATTTGAGATTGATATTGGATTCAAAATGCTACCTGTTTTGACTTGATAATAGAAATCGTTTTTGAAAGATTGATAACCAGGCTGATTTCCATTCGTGGAGGTGTTTCGAAGGATTTGGTCTTGAATCTTAGTAGTGCCTATAGTAGTGGTATTTTCATCGTTCAAACTAGATAATGCATCTCTAAAATCAAAGTCTGTGGAACATAATATTACTACAAATATTGACATCGTGAGTAGGCACATTCCAATCAACACCGAACTTCCACACTTCCACAATAGTTTAGTATAGATTCGATCATATGATATAAGAATTCTGCGTGAGTGATTTGATATAACAGTCAAAGTCTGTCATTCAATGTCGCTATTATTGATAACGGTGTGATCTATGGGAGATAGTTTTTTCAAAAGACTCTTATGAAATTGATATTTATTTAACAACATTGAAATTTCATTCCTAATACCGATATACAATAGAATCTCGGGATTATTTTACCACTTTTTGTATACCCTGATGGAATATTATATATATTCGATTACAGCTTTATTCGATACTTGACATTTATTTTGTTATTATGTGATTCAGTAAATGGTATGGGGGATTTGTACATTGTCAGCTGAGAAGAAAGAGATAAGAATAGTTGATCATATTTACCAACCTAAACATGAAATTCTAACAAAAGATGAAGCTGAGATTGTTTTTAAGAAATTCAATTCTAAACCTAGTCAATTTCCATATATGATGTCTTCTGATAAAGGCATCCAAGGGTTAGAAGCTCAACCCGGGGATGTTATTAAGATAACCCGAAAGAGTTCTACTGCAGGTGAAAGTGTATATTACCGATATGTAGTAGAAGGTTGATCTAGGGAATGACAGTCAGTATCAGCAATAATTCTATAGATATGTGGCCTATAATCAACGATATTTTGAGACGAGAGGGAGTAGCAAGACAGCATCTTAATTCTTACAATGAATTCATTGAACGGGGACTTCAAAGCATAATTGACGAGGTTAATGAGATAGAAATTGAAACGGCCGAATATCCATATAAAATTAAATTGGGAAAAATAAAAATGCAGCAACCTAGGATAATGGAGTTAGATGGTTCAATTACTCACGTGGCACCAGTCGAAGCTCGACTACGCAATTTAACTTACGCTTCTCCAATTATGTTGGAATGCAGCATAGTTGAAGAGGGCAAAACTTTGGAATCCAGATTTATACATATTGGTGATATGCCTGTAATGGTAAAGTCAAACGCTTGTATGCTTCATAATTATTCTGAATCAAAATTAGTCGATGTAGGGGAAGACCCAAAGGATCCTGGTGGATATTTCATCATAAACGGTTCAGAAAGGGTAATTGTTGGATTGGAGGATCTTTCTTATAATAAGATCATCGTTGATATCGAGGAAACATCGGGTACCATGTTATACAAGGCAAAAGTATATTCTTCAATTGTTGGATATCGTGCAAAATTAGAGCTGATTATGAGGCCCGACGGTTCCATTGTTTCAAAGATTCCAGGTTCTCCAGTTGATATCCCGCTTATCATATTAGTACGAGCTTTAGGCTTGGAGTCTGATAAAGATATAGCCAATGCAGTTTCCTTGAATGATACTATTCAGGACGAACTGGAACCTTCTTTTGAAAAATCTGGCGAAGTTGCTACCAGCAGAGATGCCATAATTTACATAAGCAAAAGAATTGCACCAGGCATGCTAGAGGAGTTTCAAATAAAACGAGCGGAAACATTATTGGACTGGGGGCTATTGCCTCATCTTGGTAAGAATCCTGATAACCGATACGAAAAGGCATTATTCCTAGGCGAATCCGCATGCAAATTAGTTGAATTAAATCTTAATTGGATTGAACCAGATGATAAGGATCATTATGGGAATAAAGTCATAAAATTTGCAGGTCAGATGCTAGCAGACTTGTTCAGGACCGCTTTTAGGAACCTAATTAGAGATATGAAGTATCAACTAGAACGATCTGGTCAAAAGCGAGGAATCAATGCAGTTGCAGCCGCTGTCAGGCCCGGAATTATCTCTGACAAGTTAAATAATGCTATAGCTACCGGAAATTGGGGTAGGGGTAGGGTAGGTGTTACCCAACTATTAGATCGAACCAATTACATGTCTACAGTTAGTCACTTAAGAAGAATCCAGTCTCCACTAAGTCGAAGCCAACCCAATTTTGAGGCTAGGGATTTACATGCAACTCATTTTGGGCGTATTTGTCCATCCGAAACTCCAGAAGGTTCAAATTGTGGCCTGGTTAAAAACTTGGCTCTATCTGCAGTAATATCAGTCAGCGTTTTATCATCAGATGTAATTGAAAAGTTATACGAATTGGGTGTTCAAAATGTGAACGAGACGAATGATGATTTGAAACAAAAAGGTGCTAGGATATTTGTCGATGGTCGTTTAATTGGATACATAGAAGATGGTCGTAATTTATCAAATAGGTTGCGTACTATGAGGCGATCTGGGAGGATGCACCCTCACATGGGAATCTATTTTTATTCTTCGTTAAATGACAATGCCACAAAAAGGTTGTATATCAGTTGTAACTCAGGCAGGGTTTTGCGACCCCTAGCAATTGTGAAAGACGGAAATATATTACTGACAAGGGAAGTTATCGAAAAAATTTCAAAGAAATTTTTGTCATGGACTGATCTTTTGTACATGGGGATTATAGAACTAGTGGATGCTAATGAGGAAGAAAATTGTTATATTGCAAGTGAACTAAGGAACATAACAAACGACCATACTCATGTTGAGATCTTCTTATCTTCGATATTGGGTGTGGGTGCCTCTATTATTCCATACCCTGAACATAATCAATCACCTAGGAATACATATGAGAGTGCAATGGCAAAACAAAGTTTAGGGTTCTCAACTCCATTAATGAATGCAAGTACATATGTGAGACAACATTTTATGCTATATCCGCAGATGCCCGTTGTAAGTACTAAAGCAATCAATTTATTGGGATTGGATGAACGACCAACTGGTCAAAATTGTGTGGTAGCGGTTTTGCCATTTGAAGGGTATAATATTGAAGACGCAGTGGTTTTTAGTAAATCATCTGTAGATAGAGGATTAGCACGTACGTTCTTCTACCGTGTTTATGAGGCTGAAGCTAAACAATATCCTGGTGGAATGAAGGATACTTTTGAGATCCCCTCTTCTGAAGCCAACATTCGTGGTTATCGTGGAGAAAAATCTTATCGTTTGTTGGAACAAGATGGTGCGATAATGCATGAATCAGTAGTTAATGGGGGTGATATTTTGATTGGCCGAACCTCTCCGCCTAGATTCATGGAGGAATACAAAGAGTTTGAAGTTAAGGGTCCATATCGACGCGACACTTCAATCGGTGTTAGACCATCCGAGAACGGAGTGGTCGATACTGTTATCATGACCCAGTCAGTAGAAGGCGGCAAAATGTACAAGATACGAGTCAGGGATATGCGAATTCCTGAGATAGGGGATAAATTTGCCTCCCGTCATGGTCAAAAAGGAGTTGTGGGAATGCTTGTAAACCAAGAGGACTTGCCTTATACAGAAGAAGGCGTAGTCCCAGATGTAATGATTAACCCTCATGCATTTCCTTCTAGGATGACTGTAGGGATGTTCATGGAATCATTGGGTGGCAAAGCAGCTTCTTTGAGAGGCAAAATTGTTGATGGTTCTGCATTTTTGGGTGAAAAATTGAATGATATTAAAGATGTAATGGAGTCATACGGATTCAAGCATAGTGGAAAAGAAGTAATGTATGACGGGAGGACCGGGAAGAGATTCCCTGTTGACGTATATGTTGGAGTAGTATATTATCAAAAACTACATCATATGGTAGCCGACAAGATCCATAGTAGAGCTAGAGGTCAAGTTCAAATGCTAACAAAGCAACCTACAGAAGGTAGAGCGCGTGGAGGTGGGTTAAGGTTTGGAGAAATGGAAAGAGACTGTCTAATTGCTTATGGTGCATCAATGATGCTAAAGGACAGACTTCTAGAAGAATCTGATAAGGCAGAGATAAACGTGTGCGAGAGATGCGGTTTATTATCATATTTTGATACAAAACAGAGAAAATATGTATGCAGGGTCTGTGGTGACAAAGCAAAAATTTCCAGTGTTATAATTGCATATGCCTTCAAATTGTTATTGCAAGAAATGATGAGTTTAAATGTCGCTCCACGCTTATTGGTAAAGGAGAAGGTTTAATCTTTTTGTTTTTATATAATGGAGGTCTTTTTGAATGAATGATGAATCTGTCAAGATATTAGATGGTATTAGATTTAGCATTTGGTCGCCTGTCGAGGTAAGAAAGTTTAGCGTTACTGAGGTAACGGCACCAGAAACATACGATGAAGATGGAATGCCTGTTCAAGGAGGGTTAATGGACAACAGACTGGGAACCTTGGAGCCTGGTCAAAAATGTGCAACCTGCGGAAATACATCAGCTAGATGTCCTGGGCATTTTGGTCATATAGAACTTGCCGAACCCGTTCTACACATTGCATTTATCGATGATATTCATAAATTGCTTTTGATTACATGCAGATCGTGTAATCGTATTAAACTTAGTAATGAGGATTTAGAAAAATACAAAAATTTACGCGATAGCAAGGCAGCTTATGCTGTTATTACGCTAGAAAACGTTAAAGACGAGATTATTGAGAAAGCAAAGAAGGTTAAAGTTTGTCCACATTGCCAGAAAGAACAATATGACCTCATTTTTACAAAACCTACAATCTTTGTTGAAAAAACTGATGTAGGGGAGAATAGGTTATTGCCCATTACCATTAGAGAGAGGCTACTAAATGTTTCAAATGACGACCTAATATTGTTAGGATATGACCCAAAGACTGCTCGTCCTGAATGGTTCATTCTTCAAGTCTTGCCCGTTCCTCCAGTAACAGTTAGACCATCTATTATCCTAGAAACAGGTATTCGATCAGAGGACGACTTGACTCATAAGTTAGTGGATATCATTCGAGTAAATCAAAGACTCAAAGAGAGCAAAGAAGCTGGAACACCGCCTTTGATTGTTCAGGATTTAGTAGATTTATTACAGTATCATGTTACTACTTACTTTGATAATGAGGTATCGGGTATCCCACAGGCCCATCACAGGTCTGGAAGACCATTAAAGACCATAACCCAGAGGCTAAAGGGCAAAGAGGGTCGATTTAGAGGATCCCTATCAGGTAAGCGAGTTGATTTTTCAAGCAGAACCGTAATTTCGCCTGATCCAAATCTTACCATATCCGACGTGGGTGTACCAAGTGATGTCGCTAAAAAGCTCACAATACCCGAAACTGTTTCCTCCTGGAATATTGATAAACTGAAAAATCTTGTTCTAAATGGGCCCAACAATTATCCAGGAGCTAATTACATTATTCGTCCGGACGGTGTAAAAATAAGACTAGACTATGTCACGGATCGAGCTGCTATTGCTGATTCAATAATGAATGGCTATACTGTGGAGCGACATTTAATGAATGGGGATGTTGTAATATTTAACCGACAGCCATCATTGCACAGGATGTCTATTATGGCTCACAATGTAAGAGTACTTCCATACCGTACTTTTAGGCTCCATCCGGCGGTGTGTCCACCGTATAACGCAGACTTTGATGGTGACGAGATGAATCTACATGTACCACAAAGCCAGGAGGCAAGGGCTGAAGCGGCCTTGTTAATGCGGGTGCAAGACCAGTTAATATCGCCAAGATATGGGGGGCCTATTATCGGCGGTATACGTGATTTTATAACTGGTGCCTTTCTATTAACAAAGGATGAAACGATACTAACTGCTGATGAAATAGCTAATTTTGCATATCTGGGTGGGTATAGTGGACCATTACCGAAACCTCATTTAGAGAAGGATGGAAAAGCATTTTTTACAGGCAAACAGTTATTTTCACTTTTCTTACCAAAGGATTTCAACTTTGTAATTACTTCAAAGTGGAATAAAGCCTCAAAGTTGCAAGGCAAGGATGTAGTCATTAAAAACGGGCAATTGATATCAGGTGTAATCGATAAAGCATCAATAGGTGCAGAAGAACCTGATAGCGTACTTCACAGAATTGCAAAGGACTACGGTAACGATGAAGCAAAAAAATTCCTTGATGCTATACTTATTATGTTAAAGACCTACATCACTCACAAGGGCTTTAGCTATGGGTATTCTGATTTATGGTTGAGTGACGAAACTCGAAAAGAAATTCAAGATGTAATTCAAAAAACTTATAATAAAATCGATGAATTGATAAAACAATATCATGACGGTACATTACCTTTAACCAGAGGTTTATCTCCAGAGGAAGCATTGGAGCTATATGTTGTTAATGAACTCTCAAGAGCAAGAGACAGAGCTGGAAAAATAGCGGACCGATCGTTTCCTGATGACAACTCTGGTGTAATCATGGCTTCAACGGGGGCAAGAGGTTCCACTTTGAATATTGGGCAGATGACTGCAGCTTTGGGTCAACAATCAATCCGTGGAAAAAGGATTATCAAAGGGTACAGGAACAGGGCGTTACCACATTTTAGGCCCGGTGATCAAAATCCAGATTCTAAGGGCTTTGTTAAATCAAATTATAGAGACGGACTTAATCCAATCGAATTTTTCTTCCATGCCATGGGAGGTAGAGAGGGTCTAGTTGATACTGCAGTGCGTACTCAACAATCAGGATATATGCAGCGTAGACTCATAAATGCATTAGAACATCTTAAAATTGAATATGATTTAACTGTTCGTGATCCACATGGAAATATCATTCAATATATTTATGGGGATGATGGTATTGATCCGGCCAAAAGCGATCATGGTGATGCCGTAAATATCACTAGGTTGGTAGAGAGTGAATCCGTTGTTGATGAAGGAGTCAAAACTAGTGAATCCGAAATGAAGGAATTGTTGCTAAAATTCAAGGAGAAAATGAATCCTAAGTTAACTCAGGAAATTGAAGCAGCTTTAGTATCCTATCCACTTAGCAAGACTGGGATCAAGAAGGTAGTGCATAAAATAATGGATTTGTTCGAAAAAGCCATGATAGAGCCAGGAGAAGCAGCGGGAGTTGTTACAGCTCAGTCTATTGGAGAACCAGGTACACAGATGACCCTAAGAACTTTTCATTTTGCTGGAGTAAAGGAAAGAAATGTAACGTTAGGTCTACCAAGACTTATAGAGCTAGTGGATGCAAGAAAGAAACCGGTTACTCCTACGATGGATATTTATCTTGATGATGAACACAAATTATCCAGGGAGAAAGCCTTAGAAGTTGCAAAGAGGATTATTTTTACACGGATATCCGATCTAGTAAACAAAGTGGATACCGATTACAGTGGGAATTTGTCATTTTTCTTCTCTGAAAAGAAGATAGCCGACAGAGGAACGTCTATACAGGAAATCCATGAAGTTTTGAAAAGTTCTAAGAAGAGATACGAAGTTACCATAAACGAAGATAGTCTCGTTATAAAAATCTCCCTATCTCAAGAACCAGATGCTCAAACTTTACTTACGTTACGAAATAAATTATTGAACGCTCGCGTTAAAGGGGTCCCTGATATCGAAAGAGTAACAATTGTAAAACAAAATGATGAATGGGTGATTCAGACAGCTGGTTCAAATTTGGCAAAAGTGGTGCTAGTAGAAGGAATAGATGTATCCAGAATCACCACAAACAATGTGTTCGAAATATGGCAAACTCTTGGGATTGAAGCCGCAAGAACCGCACTAGTCAAGGAAGTCACTAATACTTTAGAAGAACAGGGTTTGGAAGTTGACATCCGACACATTATGTTAGTGGCAGATTTGATGACATCAAAGGGATACCTACAACAAATTGGCCGTCACGGTATAGCAGGGACAAAGACTTCTGTATTGGCAAGGGCAGCGTTTGAAATTACAGTCCCTACAATCGCTAGGGCTGCCCTAGAGGGACAAGTGGAACCATTAAAGGGAGTTACTGAAAATGTAATAGTCGGAGCAACTGTACCAGTTGGCACTGGAATGATTGATCTATATATGAGTGTCAAGGAATAGGAAAAGTATATGAATGAAAAGAAATTGGCAAAAATCCTAAAGGAAGGTGTAAAAAGTAACAAAATAAAAACCGGGTATAAAGAAGTCTTGCAGTACATCAAAGGCACAAAGTTAATTGTACTTTCAAAGACCTTGACCCCAGAAAAAGAAGAAAAAATAAAAAAGTCTGCTGAGGAAAGCGCTATTTCTGTAATATCTTACCCTGGAAATTCCGTCCTACTCGGAAGGCTTTGCAGCTTATCATATGGAACTAGCGTGGTTTCATTAAAAAATGTCTCAGATGATGAAGTAAAAGAGTTAATAAGTAGTTAATTATTTCTACCTTCTATGCGGAAATCTGATTAAAAACATACTGAAGTTCCTCATTTTATAATTATTTGTATATCTTAAATTTCTATCTTAAAATAGACTTAAATTGGGATAACTTTGAGAGAGTTATTTATACTTGGATGAATTATTCTTTTGTTATTGGGTGCATATTAAATGAGTGAAAAAATTAAGTTATCTCCAGATGAATTTCGATTATTATCGTTATTTCAGACAGTCACGGCCGCCGATGCCCGGGACTGTATAATTGATGAAAAGATGGAACGTGTAATTTTTGTTGTAAATAAAGGACAAATGGGAATGGCAATTGGCAAAGGGGGGTCCAATATTAAGCAGTTACAAAACGTGATTAATAAGAAAATAGAATTGGTCGAACATTCTGAGAATCCAACTGATTTTGTCAAGAATATTTTCAATTCAAATATTATCCAAGAAATTCGTATAAACGATCGTATGGATGGAACCAAAATAGCTCTAGTTGTTGCAGATGCAAAGAAAAAGGGACTAGTCGTGGGTAAGGATGGAAGGAATGTAGACAAAGCACGACTACTTGCGAAGAGATATTTCAATATTACAAACGTTCTGGTTATTAGTCCGGAACAATTAATTAAAAGTGAAAAGATGTGATATTTATTGAGTAAATCACCATTAGGATTATTCTCGGGTAGAGTTTTGAAAACCAAACGAAAGCGCTCCCGATGGTCAAACAAGTATTATAAACGTAGAATGCTGATGTTAGATAAGAAGGCTAATCCATTGGAGGGTGCTCCACAGGCCAGAGGTATTGTGTTAGAGAAGGTCGGTATTGAATCAAAACAGCCTAATTCTGCAGTCCGAAAATGTGTACGGGTACAATTAATAAAGAATGGAAAATCAATTACTGCCTTTTTGCCTCGAGACGGTGCATTAAACTTTGTAGATGAACATGATGAAGTAGTCTTAGAAGGGATAGGAGGCTCAATGGGTGGAGCAATGGGTGATATCCCAGGGGTTAGATGGCAAGTATTCAAAGTTAATGGTGTATCCCTTAATCAATTGGTAAGAGGAAAGAAGGAGAAACCAAGGCGATAACAATGAGCGGAAAAGAACAGGTAAATATGCTCCTATTTAACAAATGGGATACAAGAAATATTGAAATTGTTGATGAAGGCCTGAAAAATGTAATTCATTTACATCCCTCAATGACAATACCGGTAACATTTGGACGCCATGAGCATCAACGATTGAAAAAAGCAGAGGTCAATATTATTGAGCGACTAGTCAATAAACTTATGCATTTTGGAAAAAGATATGCTAAAAATACGGGACGAATGGGTGGTAAAAAGACAAAGGTTATGAACGTAGTAAAAACTGCACTCGAAATCATATCAATAGAAACCGGCAAGAATCCTGTAGAATTACTCATAAGGGCGATAGAAAATGCCGCTCCAAATGAAGATACTACCAGAATAGTTTATGGCGGTGTGGTTTATCATGTTTCAGTTGATGTTTCACCTTTAAGAAGGGTAGACCTAGCTTTACGATTCATTGCTGAGGGAGTGCGTGAGTCGACTTATTCTTCACCTCAAGCCATGGAGGAGGTACTTGCCAGAGAAATAATGTTGGCCTCTGAGAACGACATGAACAGTTATGCAATAAAAAAGAAAAATGAGCAGGAAAGAATTGCCATGTCGTCTAGATGATTACAAACTATCGGTTTCTATCATTTATTTAGTGACATTCAATGAGTGGCAAAGATGACTATATTTTTAAAAAACAGAATTTATTGACGACCCAATCCGGGAGAAAAATTTTCAAGAGTGGTTTGATCAGGGACAAAAAATATACTTCATTCAAATTTTATCTTAATAAATCGAAAAAAGAGTATGATGGCTTTGTCCAAAGATACAAAGATGGGATATATGGATTAATAAAGTCTGATTCTTCTCCCATCCAGACACACAGGGATTTCATTAAGGAGATTGGTGGTACTGTTGAATTGGAGCTTACCTCCCAGGAAATTGAAGATCTGAAGTTGAAGTTAGAAGATCCGGCTGATTTGTTTGACAGGATAAATAGAATACTTGATTCTAATTTCATAAAAATGACTTTTCCCGTATTTTATGCTCTTTTTGATGGGTATGCAGAGAGTACTGGCTTAAAAGATGACAAAATGAGAAGTAATGTGATAGATGGACATCTGATTGCCATTGATTTGAGCGAGCCTATGGATAGGATTTTGGATAAAGACGAAGACCTTGACTATCTTGAAGACTACAAATTCATTAATCCATACATACTTTTATTGGCAAAACAAAAGATTAGTGAAACAGCACCTGGAGTACTAGAAGAATTCCAAAGCGGTTTTGATGATGCCCTTTTAGGTCAACAAATCGATTATGAATTGAAAACCAAAAAACTTGAACTTACGTACAATAATTTAGAACGAAGTTACAAGAAATACCGATCAGTGCTTGGAACTGCCGGTAGAAATATGAGCCTTAATCAGAGGCCGTTGTCAGAAATTTATTATATAGGTATGGCAAAAGCTGCAGAATGCGTTGGATGTGGAAATGAGATCCAAGATGCAATTGTTACTAAGGGAATCAAGTCACCGTCGTGGCCTCTTTTTTATTCAGACCTTACTCATGATGTAAAATCAGGATTCAGGTTAACCCTGGAAAAGAGTAAATCGTATTTATCTGAGGCATCATTAGCTTTAGAAATGCTAGATAATGATATGAAGATAAAGCCCTTTCTCGAATTTTTGTTCCTAACAGTCAGTCATTATAATGAATTTTGGTATAGGGAGCTTGTAACTAATAGAGCAGACCTTCTACATAGATTTCAGAACGAATTAGATAAAAAATAGTTTTTGATTTAATGAGATGGGTTGTAAGAAATAATGTGGATAGAAAAATACCGAGTAAGCGAATTTGACAGTTTTTTTGGGAATGAAAAATCAAGACTGATAGTAATAAACTGGTTAAAAAAGTGGATTAAGGGCACAAAACCGCTTCTAATCGTAGGTCCTCCAGGAACAGGAAAGACTTCGTTTGTAAAGTCATTGGCTAAATTGCTAGATCTAGATTTGGTTGAACTTAATGCGAGTGACCTTCGGAATAAAATTAATCTGGAGACTATCATCAATCCGATCCTACTAAACAAAAGTATTTTTGGAAAGCGGATGCTATTGTTTTTAGATGAGGTAGATGGCATCTCCGGAAGGGATGATTATGGTGGAATGCCGTTCTTGTCAAACATATTAAAGAATGCTGATGTTCCGATAATAATGGCCTCCAATTCAAAGAGTTATAAAATGAAAGAGGTCATAAAAAATAGTAAGCTTGTTGAATTTAGACCCTTGTCGTCATTTGCAAGTTATATGCTACTTCAAAATGTCATGCGGATGGAGAGAAAGCATTTAGAAAGTTCAGAGCAGTTTAAGATTATTTATCAAAGTCGTGGCGATGCCAGGACCCTTTTGAATACTTTGCAAGCAAAGCTGGAAGGAGAAGTTAATTCAGATGGTAACACCGGTACTGAATTATCAATTGAAGAGTGTATTAACAATTTTTTTACTCTAACTGACATTTCACAAGCAAAACAATTATTGATAACATCCTCAATCCGTTACTCAACTCCAAAATATGGCTTTACCTCGGAGGAACGTAGCAAAGATTTCATAAATGCTTTGTATACTAGCATTGTTAGCAGTGAGAGAAATATACAACCAGATGATTTGGCAAATATGCTCGAAAAACTTTCTGAGATTGACTTATTTATAAACAGGATTTATGAAAAACGGAATTGGAGATTACTAAGATATGCCAACGACTTGTTCCTCCACAAATTATTTATGATTAGTAGAGATAAGGCTATAGAATATAACCAATATTCCGTTCCCTTCTCATCAATGGGTCCAATATTTATGAGGGGGCAATCATTAAGACCTCTTAGAACTGAACTGTCAAAGATTTTCCATACAAGCGTATCCAAAATTGGTCTTTTCTATTATTCCAACTTCATTATGATTCTAAAAAATCTAGCGATTCAAGATCTTGATTTTGTTAATCCTGATAACTTAAAGTTAAATGAAGTCATAAACAAGGAAATTGAAAGACAATCAAACAAAACAAAACTTTAAACAATGGATCTGGTTCTCATACGTAAATAGATTCTATGATGGACAAGGATCCCTTACTAGCCCGTGATTGGATAAAGATGACTATGAAATTTCCAGGGTTTTGTTATATATGCAAACAGAGGATCAAATCAGCAGAAGTAGGTTATTGGTCTAGGACAGCTAAATCAGTCCTCCATGAAGATTGTTATAATCTTTCTGGTCTTCATGCTAAAAAGAATCTAAATTTATTGAACAACAAAACGGTTCAGAGCAAAAATAATGGGGATATCGTACTCGCCGACTTTATCACCCAAAGAGAAAATAAGGAAAAATGTTTCATTTGCGGTAGCCAGATAGATTTTAATGAAAGTCTGATATTAACACTATTAAAACTTGAAAGAAATATTAGTACTCTAGAAACAATGTTCTGTTCAACGTGCTTATCTCGCTCAGATCTTCATATCTTTGAAGAATACCAGAATGCCTTCTCAAAAAATCTAAAATCCGGTTAGTATATCTATTTAGCCTTTTAAAAAGATTAAAATGTATAATCCTATACGATATCATCTAGGGATAAAAGTTGTCAAGTGAGTATGAATATAATGTTAGTAAGCTCTTGGCAGAAAAAGTAAAAAAATTACAAGACTTACAAAATTCAGATAAGTCTTCTAATTATGAAAAAGATTTCTTAAGGATGGAAATCGAAACTCTTGAATCCTTATATGAAAATTACAACCTGGGTTTGAATTATTTTAGACGGGCCAAGGGAGGCAGGAATGGATTACGTGAGCTTCGAGAAAAGGAATAAATAAATCCGCATCATTCATAAAATGAATCAGCAATTATTCATAGCAAAATCTATATTTAATACTATTAAGGATTAAAAACATAACATATGCGTGAGGAAAAACTAAAACAATATTACGACCGAAAACATAGTGCTGAAGCAGGTGGAGGTCCAGATAAAGTTGAAGCTCAGCATTCCAAGGGGAAGCTAACTGCGAGAGAGCGCATAAATCTTTTATTAGACCCAAATACATTTACTGAGATTGACAAATTTGTAACTCATCGAGGTGATGATCCCGAAGTAAAAAAATATTATGGTGACGGTTTGATAACTGGTTTTGGAACCATTAACGGTAGACAAGTGTTCATCTACGTTTATGATTTTACTGTTTTGGGTGGTTCGCTAGGAGAAATGGCTGGAAAAAAGGTATCTAAAGTTATGACACACGCACTAAAGGTGGGATGTCCCATTATTGGTATTCTTGATTCAGGCGGGGCAAGGATCCAAGAGGGTGTATCAAGTCTGGATGGCTATGGTGATATTTTTCTCAAGAATGCTCTTGCTTCGGGTGTTATACCTCAAATAACTGCTAGTATTGGACCGTGCGCTGGTGGAGCTGTGTATTCCCCAGCTATGACAGATTTTGTTATAATGGTTGAAAATGTAGGACAAATGTTTGTGACAGGACCGGAAGTTGTAAAAGAAGTCCTTAGTCAGGAAGTTACATTCGAGGATTTGGGAGGTGCTAGAACTCATGCTACAAAATCAGGAGTTGCACATTTCGTAGCGAAGGACGAGGTTGACTGTATGGATAAGATTAAAACATTGCTCTCTTACCTCCCTCAAAATAATAAAGAAGAACCCGAAATTTTAGCAGCTGATGTTGACGACCCTAACCGTCTGGATACTAATTTGATAAATGTATTGCCTGACAATCCATATCAATCTTACGATATGAAGGAAATCATTACTTCTATTGTTGATAATGGTAATTTCTTCGAAGTTCACGAACTCTTTGCGGAAAACATAGTGGTTGGATTTGCAAGGATGGGCGGTAGATCTGTGGGTATCATTGCAAATCAGCCTTTATTTTTAGCTGGTGCATTGGACATACACTCTTCTAATAAGGCTGCAAGATTTGTTAGATTTTGCGATTCATTTAATATTCCTATAATTACCCTTGTTGATACCCCTGGATATTTACCAGGAGCTGATCAAGAACACAATGGAATTATCAGACATGGGAGTAAACTTTTATTTGCATATTGTGAGGCAACCGTTCCAAAAATTACATGTATTATCGGCAAAGCATATGGGGGAGCCTATATTGCGATGGGAAGTAAGAATCTTGGTACAGATTTGAACATCGCATGGCCAACAGCTGAAATCGCAGTACTAGGGCCAGAAGCAGCCATTACTATTATACATAGGAAAAGTCTAAAAGATTCTCCTGATGCAGCAAGCAAAAAGAAAAGTTTGGCAAAAGAGTATCGAAACAAGTTTGCAAATCCATACATAGCTGCCGAAAGAGGAACAATTGACTCTGTTGTTGATCCCATGGAAACCAGGCCATTAATAATAAGCGCCCTCAATGCCCTTTCTAACAAAAAAGAGAGTAGACCATGGAAAAAACATGGAAATATCAATTTGTAGATAGGTGATTTGATGTCAAAACAAATAACCAGTATATTGATTGCAAACCGTGGAGAGATTGCCCTAAGAATCATAAGAGCCTGCAAGGAACTTGAAATAAAGTCAGTTTCTGTATATTCGGATGAAGATAAGAGTTCTATTCATGTTAAACGAGCTGATGAGGCATATCATATCGGACCAGCGGCTCCTGCTCAAAGCTATTTGAACATGAACCGCATTATGGAGGTTGCTGCAAAAGCAGGGGTGGACGCGATACATCCAGGATATGGTTTTCTTTCAGAAAATGAAACTTTTGCTGAATTATGTGAGAAAAAAAATATTATTTTCATCGGGCCTAAGAGTCTAGCTATGGAGCTGACCGGAGATAAAATGAAGTGTAAGCGAATAATGAAACAGGCTGAAGTTCCAACAGTTCCAGGTAGTGAAGGAGTTATTGATGACGTTGATATAGCAGTCGAAATTGCAAATGAAGCTGGATACCCTGTTTTACTAAAATCTGCATACGGTGGGGGGGGACGCGGTATAAGACTTGCAAAGGACGAAAAAGAGTTGAGGCAAGAATTTGAAATGGCCTCTGCAGAGTCAAAAGCTGCGTTTGGCAAGGCTGCTCTATTTGTGGAAAAGTTTCTGGAGAAAATTCGCCATATTGAATTTCAATTGGTAAGGGATTCGCACGGTAACACCAGACATTTGTTTGAGCGAGAATGTTCCATTCAAAGAAGGCATCAAAAATTAATTGAAATGTCTCCCTCTCCGATAATGACCTCTGAAAAGAGGAATGAAATTGGGGAGATAGCAAAGAGAGCCGCTGATGCAGTTGACTATCTAAATGCGGGGACAGCTGAATTTCTGTGCGATCCTCAGGGTAATTATTACTTTATAGAGATTAATTCTAGATTGCAGGTTGAACATCCTGTAACCGAGCTTGTTACGGGCCTAGATTTGGTAAAATTGCAAATATCGATTGCAAATGGCGAACCAATTCCCTTTAAGCAAGACGATCTCACATTTCATGGTGCCGCATTAGAATGTCGTATTAATGCAGAAGATCCATTCTATGACTTTGCACCTTCAGTAGGTAAAGTACCTTATTGCAATTTACCATATGGCCCAGGCATACGTGTGGATACTTATTTGTATCCAGGATGCACCGTGTCAGGCTTTTATGACTCTTTAACCGCTAAGCTAATATCTTGGGGGTCATCATTTGATGAATCGCGTCGAAGAATGAGAAATGCTTTAGATGAGTTCATGATTGAGGGAATAAATACTACTATCCCATTGTACAAAACCATAATGAATGATGAACACTTTATTAATGGTGATTTGTCGACAGATTACCTTGATAGGTATTCTATCATAGAGAAAATGAGAAAAGAATTAAAGACCAAGAATTCTGATAGGCAAAAAAGACTTTTACCGGCAGTCGCATCTGCGATCATCCAAACTGAAAATGTGAAACGTCCCTCAAAGAGAGATCATTCTGTTCAGAATATCTGGAAATTTGGTGGAGTTGCTTGAAATAGAATGGAAATAAAGGTTGATGATATAGCGGAAGAATTTGAAGGTAAAATTATAGGTTTTGATAAGGATGGTAATTTAGTTGTTCAAATTAATGGATCAGATCACCTCATAAAAGTATTAGATATGAAATCAGATAAATTTGAATTCTTGTTTGATAATGCGTTTCATGAAATTAAGATTCTTGAAGTCACAAGCACAGAATTAAAGATTTTATTAGATGGGCAATCAATGTCACTCAAGAAACATGCAAAATTAACTGAAATAATTGAAAAATCAAGAGCCAATACAGGAGGTGCCACTTCCCTGAATACAATATCCAGTCAGATACCTGGAAGGGTAATATCAATATCGGTGAATAAAGGTGATGCTGTCAAACAGGGGGATAACATCGTGGTTTTGGAATCTATGAAAATGCAAGTTGCCATCAAATCATCCAGAGATGGGACGGTAAAAGATCTCAAAGTTAAAGAAGGTCAGAGTATATCAAGAAATGATGTTGTAGCAATTCTTGAATAATATACCAATTTTTTGCTTATGGTTACTGCAACTAATCAATCGTATAAACAAATAAAAGAAAATCTAATTTTTATGATATTATGGTCTTGATTTCTTCATAATTGGGTTCGATGAGCGGATTGTCTGTTACCCATTTATATACTATCTTATTATTGTTATTGTCCACAATAAATATGGATCTTTTAGCTACTTTGAAATTTCTTAATTTACCTAAACTAGGCATTACAACATTGTATTGTTCGATCACTTCTCTATTATAGTCGCTTAAAACTGGAAAGTTTAGGTTATGGTGTTCGGCAAAAACTTTATTTGCAAAAGGACTATCAACCGATATTCCCAAGATATTTATGTTTTCTTTTTTTAAGCTACTAAGGGTATCTCTGAAATTACACATTTCCACGGTACAAACTGGAGAACCTGCGGCAGGGAAGAACGCCAAGATTGTCAATCCTTCTTTATTGGCTGATAATCTATGAACTTCCTGATTCGTGTCTAAGAGCTCAAAGTCTGGCGCCTTATCGCCTACATTCATATCCTTGCTACTAGTTTCACTATTCAAATTGTTTTTCTGGTTCGAAGACATATTATGATAATATGTGATTGGCATTAAAAAGAACCTTTCTATATTACTTTCAGAAATTTTTTCAAGGTATAACTATTGTTTAAAATGCTATACAGATGGCGCAGTAGTGCATCTTTGCTTCACGTAAAACCATTCCCGTTTATTTTTCTAAATTCTATAATTAGATTTTTTAAAGTATCAACAGCTATTTTCAATTCCTCTTGAGTGTTTTGGTATCCTATGGAAAACCTTATTGAACCACTTACCTGATCATATGTCAAACCTAAAGCTTTTAGAACATGAGATGCTTTTTGTTTCTTGTTTGAAGAACAAGCAGAACCTGTAGAAGCCTCAATACCATGTTCATCTAGTTTTATCAACAAGTCTTCTCCATTTATTCCAGAAAAAGAAAAGTTAGCATTGTTTGAAATTCGATTCTCCATTGATCCATTTAATACAGATCCCGGTATTTCATTGATTATTCTGTCAACCATGTATCTTTGAAGTCCCCTAATCTCTGTTTGTACGGATTCGAGTTTTTCTTTCCAAATTTCACACGCTTTGCCAAAGCCAACAATGGCACTTACATTCTCTGTTCCTGATCTTAGGTTCATTTCTTGTCCGCCGCCAAATAATATCGGCTTTATATGTATTCCTTGTTTTATGAAAAGCGCTCCAATCCCTTTTGGCCCATTTATCTTATGAGATGAAATCGTCATCAGGTCTATTTTCAAGTCATTAACATTTATTGGAATCTTGCCAAGGGCTTGGACAGCATCTGAATGGAAAATAATATTATTATTTTTTGCTTTTGCGATTTCAACTGTAGCTCTGATGGGTTGAATAGTTCCTATTTCGTTATTTGCTAGCATTATACTAATCAAACTGGTTTTTGGTGTTACCATTTTCCTAAAAATATCTAAATCAATTAATCCGTCCTTCTTGATGGGTATATAATCTATCTCAAATCCCATATCCTTCTCTATGAATTTGATAGTCTCTATTATGGAATCATGTTCTATCTTGGATATCAATATTCTTTTAAAAGTGGGTTTCATATTTTCGATCAGTCTGGCACATCCGATCAGGGCCAAGTTATTGGATTCAGTACCACCAGAGGTAAAATAAATTTCGTTAGATTTAGAGCCGATTAATTTAGATATCCTTGCTCGGGCCTTTGAAATGGCGATAGTAGACTTTCTACCCAATCCGTGAAGCGATGAAGGGTTACCATAGAAGTCGGTTAAAAATGGTAACATTTCATTTATTACGTTAATGTCAATCGGAGAGGAAGATGCATTATCTAAATAAATGGGTTCCTTGCTTTTGGCACGATTATTTTTTGACATATTTATCTATTGTTATTATCTCATTCTCATCCAGTTTTCTGATATCTTTTTTTCCATAACCTTCTAGATCTAATGTGACATGTTTAAAGCCTAACTCCTTAATCTCACGTACTATTTTATCAATTTTGTCAAAGTTACATAACTTGATGATATCGCTCTTCTCAATCTCAATCCTCGCTATTGTGTCATGATCTCTTACTCTCACCTGTCTCACGCCAGATAATTTTTTAATTATTATCTCACATCTTTCAATGCGTCTTAATTTGACCGAATTAATTTCCGTTCCGTGAGGAACACGTGACGCCAAGCATGAATTTGAAGGTTTATCATGAACAGACAAATTATTGATTTTAGCAAAGCGGCGGACTTCCTTCTTGTCCAATCCAATTTCTAATAGGGGACTCCTGATTCCCCTAGAATGTAATGCGACCATGCCTGGCCTATCATCGTCTAAGTCATCAAGGTTAGTACCATCTACAATCAGCGTGATACTTTTCTCTTTAGCCACCTTTAGTAAGTTAATGGCCAGCTCATTTCTGCAGTGAAAGCAACGAAGGTTGTCGTTCTTGGTGAAATTCGGATTATCTAATTCGTTGTATTCTATTAAAAGATGAATTACATCTATCTCTTTGGCCACTTTTTTAGCTGTTTCTAATTCTTCGTTTGCCAAAGTCTGATAATTTGCTGTGATTGCCAGAACCTTATCTTTTCCAAGTGCCTGCCTTGCTGCGAGGGTCACTAATGCGCTATCCACTCCTCCGGACAGGGCAACTACAACTTTACAATTTCTAGATTTAAACCAATTAATTAATAGATGATATCTACTTTGGTTTGAACCTTCCCTACGCTTGATTGAATTAATCGACATCTAAGATCAGCTATATGTCATATAGATTCCTTTGAAATATTAAATTATTGACTGTTTCCATTGTCATCTTCAAAGAAAGGCCAAGCTTGTTTGCAATTTCTCTAATATTGTCAAACTCTGGTTTTACGTTAATTATTTTTCCTTGCTGATCCTTTGCGATCTTTACACTTACGACATATTCATGGTTTTCAATTATGATAGGGAGCAGTATACTAAATCGCTCTAGTTTATATCTTTCATTTATTGTTTTTCTAATCCCTAGTGTTCCTGTCTCTTTAAATATCAATTCGATGATCCTTTTTTCAATGTCCTCAGAGCAAATAACCTTGAGAATGTGTACTGGTCTGTTCTTCTTAGTTATTCCGTTAATCAGTGTAACATCCTTTACTCCTACATCCTGTTTTGATAACTTTTCTACCAAATCACCAATCATCTCACCTGTCATGTCATCAATATTTGTCTCAAGGACCGATACTGTATCTGATTGCATGGAGTCATGAATATTTGATTTTCCAATAGAAATTCTTAATATGTTAGGAACGCCTTCAAATTTCTTAAATCCAGCACCGTATCCTATTTTATGAGGTATAAATTCGGGATATGTACTAACAATTTTAGGATTCAATCCGGCTAATATAGCTGCTCCAGTAGGGGTAGTCATTTCAGAGTGCACTGGACCTCCAGTTATTGGTATCTCTAAAATCCTAAAAATTTCTAACACTGCGTTAGTAGGATTTGGAATCGTTCCGTGCGAGAACTGGGTTGTTCCTCCACCGACGGCAACCTTAGTAGAATAAAAAGTTGTATCAAAAAATAGATCCAAGTCATCTAGAGCAGTTGCACTTCCAATAATATCTGCAGCCGTGTCAATGCTAGACGACTCGTGTAGGTGTAAGTCTCTAACTTCTTTATTATGAATTCTTGACTCTACCCTAATTATAGTTTTTATCGTCTCCATTGCAAATTTTTTTGCCATTTCAGAAAGATTTGTAACGCTACAGCAATTTGCCAGAATTCTTAACATCTCAGAAGCATTTCGGTCTAGTGAATTCTCTTCGATCTCAAAAAGGAATTTTGCTGCTCTTATTCCATTTGATTCAGAATTTATGAATTCTATCTTTTTTATCCTGGTATCGGAAAAAAGTTTCTCTATCGTCTTTATGTTATTTATGATTATATTCTTATTGGCACCACAATCCACTAAAGCAGATAAGAACATATCCCCTGAAATTCCTGCAACCTGTGGATCAATTACAACTACTTTTCTCAACTATATTTTTATTATATGACTCCTCTATAATGAGTTTTATAGCTGATCATTAATCACTGATCGAAAGCTTCGTTAGGTCATTCATATGATTATTAGATTTTTGAATTTTAGAGAGAATTTAAAACTATAAATAAAAAAAATAATGTCACATTTGTATGACAATATCTATTATTGGTTCTGGGAGAGTAGGGGCCTCAGTTGCCTTAAATTGCGGTATAAGAGAATTAGATCCTCAAATAAATTTAATCGATATAATCGAGGGATTGCCACAGGGGGAAGCAATGGATATCAATCATCAATTGTCTGAACAAGGTATAGATAGTTTTGTCCAGGGCACCAATGACTTTAGTATTTTGAGGGATTCGGAGATAGTCATTTTAGTTGCCGGGATTGGGCGTAAGCCTGGAATGACGAGAATGGATCTACTTAAAACAAATGCTTCCATTGTTAAGGATGTTTCATCAAAAATTGCTCAATATCGTCAAACATGTAAATTAATCATAGTAACTAACCCTTTGGATCCTATGACATATCTTGCTCTAAAGACTACCAAGTTTCCTAAAAATAATATAATGGGAATGGGAGGAATGCTTGACTTGTCAAGATTCTCTAGTTTTATCAATGAATATACTCATTTGTCCAGAAATTCAATTTCAGCAATGGTGATTAGTGAACATGGAGAAAGAATGTTACCACTAATTAGATTTTCTTCGATTTCTGGAATACCTTTAAGTCATTTCATAGATGAAAGACAATCAAAAGAAATCTATGAAAAAACCAAACAAGTGGCTGCTGAAGTCATCAAATATAAAGGTGCTACAGTATATGCACCAGGCAATGCGGTCGCAACTATGGTTGAATCAATAGTAAAAGACAAAAGAACTGTTATTCCATTATCTACATATCTTGATGGTGAATATGGAGTAAAAGATCTGTGTATTGGGGTTCCTGCAGTACTTGGGAAAAACGGCGTAGAAAAGATTATAGAATTACCCCTAAACGAATTTGAACAACAGGAGTTTACAAACGGAGTTAAAAATGTGAAAGAAGCAATTTCTCTTCTGCCGCTTTAACTTGTTTGTATGGTTTATGGACCTAAGAAATATTTTATTAGACTATTACAATAACAAGAAAAGCCTTGATGAAGTGATCAAATCTATCTCTCTTTTTTCTGTAGAATACATCGAGAACGATATAGCTCAAATCGATATTAATCGAGATTTTAGAAAATCTATTCCAGAGATTATTCTGGCATCACATAAAAAAACTAGCGAATTAGTGATCATCATAAATCGAATCCTTGAGAAAAAAGGCTATGCCCTTGTGAGTAAAATTAAGCCTCTGGTGATAGGCAAATTAGCAAATTATTATAGCAAAAAGGGTTTTCTTGTAGACAGAAGCCGTAATGGAACTTCTATACTAGTCTATGACGCGAAAACTTCTCTTCCTGTAAATAGAGGCGGTAAAGTGGGAATCATTTGTGCTGGGACTTCTGATGTGGGGATTGCTGAAGAGGCACGCTTGGCAACTTTAGCAATGGGTTGCACGTCTTATGTTGCCTATGATGTAGGTATAGCCGGGATCCACAGATTGCTCAATTCATTGAAGCAAATTATGTCGAACGGTATTGATGTGATAGTAGTAGTTGCAGGAATGGAGGGGGCACTTCCAGCTGTGGTAACTTCTTTGGTATCTGTTCCAGTAATAGGTGTACCTTGTTCTGTGGGATATGGTTATGGGGATAATGGTAAAGGTGCTTTGGCATCCATGCTCCAGACCTGTTCATTTGGCCTTTCCGTTGTAAATATAGACAACGGAATAGGGGGAGGCATTTTTGCAAGTCTAATCGCGAACAAGGGCCGGTAGAGTTTAAATACGCTTATGATTCCTATACAAAATAACTCTCAACCCTACATTGTTATTGAGTAATTAGTGAAGTTTTTGTTCATAGTAGTACGTGAATTCTTTATGAAAATCCTATTCATCTTATCTGTACGGGGTAAGAAGATTATTAAACTAATGTTCAACTAATTGCCCTGATAGACAAAAATATAAAGGCCTAATGGATTTGCCTTGCTTGGATCATTAACCTTTAAATACTTTTTTGGAGTCTTTAAGTAATTATTTGCGAAAAGGCATGTTCACTGCTTTATGTAATAATTATATTTTCCTGACTGACCGTCTACCTACGATTAAAGGACAAATCTAATATGTATCACAGTTTTAGGACCCTGGTTTAAAATCCACTTTGCAAATCAAATTCAAAATGATAAATATTTTGATTGAATTAACAATATAAAAATGAGTCTTATTTCAAGTTTAATGATAGATTTGATTAAGTCATTGGTCAACACTATTTTTTTATCTATTTTTTTAAAACGTTTATAAGAGATTTAAGAGAGTTTTTTTGATTGTTAGTATAAAGGAGAATAAGTAATGAATGTCTTACATTAAAACGCTTAAAAGAATAAGAAATAATAAAACAAATTATAGAAAAAGAAAGGCTGTGTTGATTAGCAAAAGAAATTTCATAACGGTAAGAATAAGCAATCAAAATATTCACTGTCAACTAATTAAACCGGCGATTAAAGGTGATACCGTCCTCTCGTTTTCCAATAGTAAGGAACTGGCTAAATTTGAGTGGAAAGGTTCTACCAACAACTTGTCTGCTTGTTATCTCGTCGGATTGATGCTTGGAAAAAAAATGCTTGCCAAAAAAATTGATTCCGCAATTTTATATACCGGTCAGGCATCCTTCACAAGCAAAGTAGCAGCTTGTCTTAAAGGCATTGCTGCTGCTGGAGTCAATATTCCATTATCTGAAGAAACTTTGCCTGATGACAATCGAATAAATGGTTCCCATATATCTCAATATGCCACAATTCTGAAAGAGGATAAAAATAAGTATGAGAAACAATTTTCCAGATTATTTAGTAAGAATATTAATCCGGAAGAATATCCAAAACACTTTGAAGAAGTGAAGACACGAATTTCTGCCGGAATTTTCAAATAGGGTGAAACTGATCACGATAATATTTACCGAAAGAATAATAAACAAAAAAATAATTGATTTTGATAAGGTACTGATGTGTTGAGAATGAAAGTTATTATAATTAGTGAATTGATAATGCCTTATGGTTCGGGTGTAACTAATGAGTAGAATGTCTAGACCTAGTGAACCTGAAGTAGAATGGAAACCCAGAACTACGCTAGGTATTATGGTAGCCAGTGGTAAAATTAACTCTATGGAGCAAATATTTGAAAATGGAATGAGGATTCAAGAATCTGAAATTGTGAAACACCTTTTACCTGATATCAAAACTCAGGTAGTAAGTGTTGAAATAGTACAAAAACAAACCGATGCTGGCGAACTCACTAGATTTAATGCTCTTGTGGCAATAGGTAATGAGTCTGGGTGGTTTGGAATAGGAAAAGGTAAAGCTTCACAAATGAGGAATGCTATTGACAAGGCCACCAATGCTTCTTACCTGAACGTCATCCCAGTTAAATTGGGATGCGGAAGTTGGGAATGTCGATGTCACCAAGCTCATTCAGTGCCATTTAAGGTGCAGGGTAGAGGTGGCAGTGTAACAATTGAATTGATCCCTGGCCCTCGTGGATTAGGTATAGTAGCTGGTGAGAATATTAGAAACTTGTTGAAATTAGCGGGATTAAAGGACTGCTGGAGTAGATCATTTGGATCTACTAATACTATGTCGTCTACTGCCAAAGCAATTTTTAGTGCATTAAGAAGTACGTTTATCACAGGATAGGAATAGAAATGGTGTATTTAGTAGTTAGAATGAAAGGGACTGTTAACATCCCCAGTTGGGCAAATTTAACACTTGAAAGTTTACATCTTAACAAGAAATTTCGAGCAACCTTGATTCCAGAAAATGACCAAACATTAGGCATGCTCAGGAAAATAAAAGAAATTGTTGCGTGGACATCTGTTGAGGAAAACTTTATCAGAGAATTCATCGAACAAAAAGGCCGTGCATCATCATCTAGATTGTTATCCAACCAAAGGCAGGAGGAATCTGGAAAAACATCTAATTCTGACATTAACAAGGTTGTCTCTGATGTCTCCAAGAACGAAACATATCTTTCTAAATTAAATGGAATAAAACCATGGTTTGCGTTGAATCCTCCAAGAGGCGGATTTAAGAAAAAATCAAAGCTTTTGCACTCTCAAAACGGAATATTGGGGGAGAACAAAGATTTGTTAGAAATCGTAAAGAGGATGATGTAGTCTATGTTCAATAATTGTTTGCCGTTTAGTAAAGCATTGCAAACTTTAATATTTATACCCAAAGTTGCTTATCCCCTAAAGGAAAATTGGTGATAATGGATGGCTACTCGATTAAGAAAAAGTAGAAAACAGCGTGGAAGTCGCTTCTGTGGATGGGGCCAAATTGGTCAACATAGAGCTTCGGGAAGTAGAGGAGGTGTCGGAGGAGCTGGAAAGCACAAACACTTCTTCATCAGAACAATTAAGGAGGAACCAAATCATTTTGGGCATGAACAATTTCATGCATTAAGACCAAGTGATTCTTTAAAATGGATAAATCTTAAAGACTTGAATGAATTGGTAAAATATTCAGAAACTAGTGAAGATGGTAAGGTCATACTTGATTTAGAAAAGTTAGGGTATGACAAGGTCTTAGGTAGCGGAGCCATAAACTCTGCCCTTACAGTTCGGGTGAAAAGGATCTCAGACTCTGCCAAGGACAAAATCACAGCAGCTGGAGGAGAGGTGCTAATTTTAGATGAGCTCAGTACAGAATGATGGTATATTTAGAACAATCGTAAAGACAATCTCCCCTGTTATCCCACAAGTCGAGAAACCTAAAAAGAAAATTACTCTAACTAATAAATTGATATGGACCGGCATTGCTATGCTTATATACTTAGTAATGGGGCAGGTTCCATTATTTGGAATAATTATCGATCCCGCTAATGATCCATTGGCTTTTGCCCGAGTAATCTTTGCTGCCCAACAGGGAACTTTGTTGGAGCTTGGGATTGGTCCTATTGTTACTGCTGGATTGTTAATGCAGTTATTGAAAGGTTCGGATATATTAAAACTAAACTTTAAGGATCCTAATGATAGATCCATTTTTACATCTGCGACGAAAATTGTAACGATAATCGTAATCGTTGCAGAAACACTACTCTATGGTGTAAGTGTATATGGAGGTGCCACTCCGTCGGGTCTCCACTTGGCCGTATTAATAGCGCAGTTGATGGCGGCGTCCATCATAGTTATGTATCTTGATGAATTGGTTCAGAAAGGATGGGGGCTTGGCTCAGGAATCAGTATATTCATCATGGCTGGGGTCGCACAAGCGATATTATGGAGTCTCTTTAATCCCATACCGATACCAGGTGGCACTGAACCTAGTGGCTTGATACCCTTCATGATCACAAGCGGAATGGAGGGTAATATAGGGGATGCTGTACTCCGTCCGTCACCGCCTGCACCTGTTCCAAACATGCCCAGCCTCTTTGGATTTGGGATGACCGCGGGGATATTGCTGCTATTGGTATACGTTCAGGGTATACACGTGGACATACCAATAGTGTCGACGCGGTACCGGGGGTTTACTGCAACGTATCCAATCAAACTACTTTATACGTCAAACATCCCTGTGATTTTGGCGTCTGCGCTTTTGGCGAATGCTCTTTTCATAGGGCAAATGCTCTGGGTAAATTACAATCCCAACAATGATAACCCTGCCTTCAACTATATAGCGCAATATGACGCACAATCTCAGAAACCCACTGGAGGTCTATTTTATTACATAACTGCACCTAGATCCTTTGAGGCTGTCGTAGCGGATCCCGTTAGAGCGCTTGTATACGTACTGTTCTTGACGACTATTGTTACCATCTTTGGCCGGCTTTGGGTGGAGCTAGGTGGACTCTCTGCCAAGGCAGCGGCGAAGAACCTATTGGATGCGGATGTCCAAGTACCTGGTTTTAGACGGTCGGAAAGTTCGGTGGAATCCCTGCTGAACAGATACATCCCGTCTGTGACTATAATAGGAGGAGTAATAATCGGGTTACTGGCTTCTGTATCAGATTTATTCAACGTTTTTGGAACTGGAATAGGTTTGTTACTGATGGTAGATATACTTGTGAACTACTATAACTTGTTGGTTAGAGAACAAGTCGACGTTCATATGCCAAAATTGGCTTCCTTATTAGGACGTACATAGAGAATTTGGTCACATGATAATGATTTCAGAATCAAAATCATTATCATACCATATATTTTCAAATTTTAGGTCTTTGCAAATTATTCAGACTAGGATTGTCAATTATAAAGCTAAAAATAAAGGATTCATTTTCTAATTAGAATTATATGACTAAACGCGTTATGATAGTTGGTATTCCAGGTGTAGGAAAATCTACTGTTGTAACAAACGTATTTAATTTACTCTCTCAAGAGGGTATAGATACTAAAATCGCCGAATTTGGTAAGATCATGTTCGAACAAGCAAAACTCTTATCGATAAACAATCGCGATCAACTGAGGAAGTTATCTATAGAGCAGCAGAGGTCTTTACAGGAAATGGCTGCGAACTATATTAATTCACTAGGTAATGACGTTGTAATTATCGACACTCACTTATTTATCAGAACTGAGCACGGCTATTATCCGGGTATGCCTCTAAAATTATTACATATAATAAATCCTTCGCACTTGATTCTGATCACCGCAAAATCCGAAGAGATTCATAAAAGAAGGACGGACGATGATAGCAGACAAAGGGATATGATCTCCATTGAACGTATTAGCGATGACTTAAGGTTATCTGAGAGTATGATATCCTCCAGCTCCATAATATCCGGTTGCCCTTTCTATATTATAGAAAATAATACAGATGGGGTTGAAAAGGCTACCGATGATATTTGTAAGGTCATATTAAGCAAATGATAGAAAAAGAGTCATTGATAGCTTTATATATACATAGGTCACTATTGACCAAAATCTAGTTTTAGTGTTAAAAATGGGATCGAATCAAATAAAGGATATTAAGAAAAATGAAGACCATGCGGATCGCAAGATGAGTATTGTAATTTCTGGATGGCCCGCTGTAGGAAAGACTACGATCGCTGAGAATCTGGCAAAGGATTTTAATCTAAAACTGTGGAACGGGGGAGATATATTAAAGATGATGGCTTATGAACGAGGTTACTCATCGTCACTCAATCATGATTGGTGGGATACAGAAGAGGCAGCTAAATTTATGAAAGAGCGTAACAATAATCCAAACTTTGACAGAGAGGTAGATGATCGTTTGATAGAGCTTGTCAGAGAGGGAAACGTCGTCATTACTAGTTATACGTTACCATGGATCTCAGACGCAACAATAAATTTTTGGTTGCAGGGTTCTGTTGATAATAGATCAAAACGTATGTCAATGAGGGACAAAATAGATATTAATACTGCCAAGAAAATAGTACAACGACGCGATGTTGAAAATAAATTAATATATCAAAAACTGTATCAGTTCGAATTTGGGGAAAAGCTAGATGTATTCGACTTTGCCATGAATACTGATATATTGTCATTAGAATCTTTAATTATTATTTCAAAAAACATTGTAGAGAATGTATTAAGTTCATCTTGAATAGTATAAAATCTAAGGATACCGAATGTTAATGGAATTTAATCTCTCTCAATTAGACAAATTAGTAAAGATAAATGATGGGGTGTCCGATGAGAAATTTGGATATTATCCTAATAATAGACCTATTGCGCAATTATTAAGTTATGGATTGATTTTGTTGGACAAACCACCTGGCACTACAAGTCACGAAATTGTTTCATACGTTAAGAAAATACTTGGCTTGGAAAAAGCTGGACATAGTGGGACATTGGATCCAGGGACTACTGGATTGTTGCCTATTGGTTTAGATGAAGGAACAAAAATAGTCCCAGTACTACTCATGGGGCCAAAGGAATATGTTGCCCTGGCTAGAATTCATAGTCATGTTTCCAATGAAAAACTCGGTCAAGTACTGAAGGAATTTACGGGTCCTATTTATCAAAAGCCACCACAAAGATCATCTGTAAAACGTGAGACTCGTATTAGGAACATTTACGAATTGGAATTACAAGATCAATTTGATCGATTGTTATTATTAAGAACATTATGTGAGTCTGGAACATATATTCGTAAACTAATATATGATATTGGGGAAGTTCTTGAAGTTGGTGCCTCTATGATAGAGTTACGGAGGACTAAGGTTTATAACTTTGTAGATGAAACCGACTTTGTTAGGCTACATGATTTGGTGGATGCATTTCAATTGTATAAAGAAACCGGCAATGAGGAGAAACTTCGAAGAATAATACTCCCAATTGAAATGGCTATGACTCATATTCCTGCAATAACTATTAGAGATACTGCAATTGATGCTCTATGCCACGGCGCACAGTTAGCACTGCCAGGCATAGTGTCCATTCCTCAAAACCTAAAAAAGGGTGATTTAGTAGGTATCTATTCACTAAAAGGAGAAATCGTTGGACTGGGTATTTCTGTATTAGAATTTGATGAATTTCTTAGTAAAAAGAAGGGAATTTGCTTCCAAATAAAGAGGATCGTTATGAAACCAAACACATATCCCAAATTTTGGTCCACATCCGACACTAATGCGAACCCAACCAACCCTGACATAAATGGTGATGAATCGATCTTTACCTAATTTTGAATTTTCTGATTTACCCACAACTTGTGATTGTCAGGCAATTTATTCGAGGTAGATCGATCAGAATCTAAAATGTTAAATAGTCTCCCCGAATCCTGGATTTGTTTTATCTAGCATCGATATTTTTCTTGCGAGGTTTTCCATAGTACCGGGCAGATGACAATTACACATGCAGTCATCACATTCTATGTGTTTTAAATTCTTGCAAGAGTTTGAAAGTTGTAATTTTTCCATATACCTATCTTTTGATAACGTGTTCTAAATTTAATTGTTTAATCCATAGAAAATTTTATTTAATTTTGATGTGTTATATCATCAAGTACAATTTGGTGGTGAGATTTGGTAATAAGGATCTGGCTAAATATCCTTTCTTAAAAGAAGCATTTTCGTATATTACTAAATATGATTTTAAACTCGAAGATCTTGACAGTAGAGATTATCTGCATCTAATTGATAAGGCCAACAAAAAAATAGAACAATATTTATTTTTTGGAAGACATGAATATCAAATTAATTATAGCAAAACACATGAAACAATAGTACAAGAAGAGGTTATCGTATTCCTTATCTCATTGCTATTAGTCAAATCTATTTCTATCGAAGCAGTGACTAAAAAATTTGCATTATTGGAATCAATGAGATTTGAAAAGTATCTCATTTCTGATTTGAATACCGCTAATCGAGATGATAAAACTATTAAACTGATACTTTACAAGATTTTTGAGGATTTATTTGGTACTAAAATCTTGTTAGAAGAAAATGTTTATAACTTTTACAAAATCAGAATCACTGATTATTTGGATCACCCAATTGCATTTCAAGAGAAGGAATGGAATCTAGTTAATAGAACCATTCACAATGGATTTGTGTATTTGGATGGAAATGAAATAGTAAGGTTATTCAGAAATGAACTTTATTTACTAATAATTGATAGGATCAAGAAAATGAGCATTGATAGAGTCCCAGATACCATAATGGCGATTTCAAAATTTATCAAAATCCGATGGGAACAAACGCACCCGTCATTCAATACACCTGTTTACAAAGCAGTTACGCCTCCATGCATTCAACATATATATGATCAAATTAGCAAAGGTGAGAATTTGCCCCATCCTGCAAGGCTGCTTTTGGGCACGTTTCTAATTTATTCCAATAAAACTCTAGAAGAGATGTTAGAGCTTTTCAAACTATTGCCCGATTTCGATGAAAAAATTACTCGATATCAATTAGAACATCTTGCAGGTAAAAAAGGTGGTTCTAAAAGATATTATGTTCCCTCTTGCGAAAAGATCAAACTAGAAAATTTATGTTATGAGACAAGAATATGTAAGGGAATTAGCAATCCTATTCAGCTCGTTAGGAAGAAATCGGATATCTAGCATGTCTGATGCACTATCTTTTGATTCAAACGATTCCATCAAAAAGGGCAAACAATCATCCAAATACCAAAATGCAGAGCCGAACGATAGGAATAAGAATTGGCTTGAAGAAATATTTAGGAGATACTACTTTTATCATTACTCACAACTTGAAGTGAGCGAGTTGATTAATGAACATGAATTTGGATTTAGACTTTTTGACGGAAAAATTCATAGGCACTTAGCATTTAACGATAAGAAAGAGTTATATGCATATGTCGTAAAATTTTCTCCTTCTGACATTTATTATTCCTCTTCCAGGTATCAAAATCCGAAGGCAGAAATCGATCAGAAAGGCTGGATGGGGTCTGATCTTATATTTGATATTGATGGAAAGGATCTTCATTTAGAGTGTGCTCAAAGTCATAACTTGGTCTTGTGTAAGGATTGTGGCTATATTTCTAAAGGTGTCATCTCCATATGTGAAAGTTGTAAGGGTACTCGATTGCAAATTATCGATATACCGTGCACTAGATGTATCAAGTCTTTAAACGGGGAAGTCAAAAAGCTAGTAGAAATACTTCATGATGATTTTGGAATTGATAAAGAATATATATTTATCTATTTTTCGGGCAATAACGGATATCACATTCACGTTATCGATAAGAATTTTTATGGTGCATCTGCTAAGAAAAGAAATGCTTTTGCACAATATTTAATGTGTAAAGGATACATGATTGAGAATTTAGGTATTAGAAAAAACACCGAAGGTGTACTTATTCCGATGAACAATAAGATCCTATATAACCAGGGCTGGAGAAAAAGAATTTTTGATTCCATACATCTACCCATTCAGAATCATAGGATTGATGACAAGTTTGTCAAGAAATATAATCGCATGCAGGATGCAAATAGTAACAACATCATTGACATTATCAGTACCCATATTTTTGACCTATCTGCAAAAATCGATCCTAATGTCACTATGGACATTCATCGAATATTCCGACTTGCTGGCTCGATTAATAGTAAGAGTGGATTAATCAAAGCTTTTTGCAAAGACTTGGATTCATTCAATCCATTTGTGGATGCTTGTCTTATTGGAGATTCTAGCGTTGAAATAGAATCCAAATTAAACATCAAAATATCGTTGAAAGGAAAACAGTTTAGCATAAAAACGGGAACGAATACTCTTCCAGAGTATGTGGCTGCTTATGTAATTTGTAAGGGTATAGGGGATATTCAGCAAAAAGCATAGTATTAAATCATAAAGCCCAAGTTATGAGTAATGGACCATGGATCAGATTACGAACCAATTGTAGAATACTGGGTCATTGCATTTTTTAAATTACATTCAAAAAATAAAACATATTATAGACAATTCATGGCTGCCGGCTTTTATGAAGCATTTGATATTGTGATGACTTTTTCGGAAAAAACTTCTTGTCAAATACTTTGGTATAAAGAGAAACGAAAGTGTGATTCAAAATTCACAGAATTAGGTATACCTTTATTGGAAAGCTTTTGTACTTTTTGCAATAAAGAGTTTAATAATATAGAGCCAATAAAGTGTAATTATGAAAAAAATAATTTCAGTTGCAAATCTGAATTTTGTTCTTTAGATTGTAGGCAGGAACATTTTTACTTTAAACACGTTAGATAATTATCTTGATTTTTTTTGATCAGGTTACTTTTCTTATTAATTCTAAGTATCTATCGACCAAGTCTGAATCAATTATACCTTGAACCACCGAGGGAACACCAGATTCCAAAACTATATCCATTGCTACTGCACTGTAGGGGATATCAAATTCCTCAATCTCCTGTGAATTTTGAGTTTCATAAATTAGTTCATCGTTATTTCCAGTTATTTTGAATGCCATAATCCTGTCAATCTTACGCATACCTGATCCTCCACCCCTGCCTCCTGCTGATCCACTCGATTCCTTAACCATCAAAACAAATATTGTATTTTCCTTCGTACTGCTATCTACTAGGTTCAAATTAATTTCCTGAGATGAAACTATTAATTTCCGCCTTGGAAGTTGCAATATCGCTGATACTTTAAAGACCATGCGATTAAGAGAATGCATGCTCATAAAAATATTTATTGTATCTTGTATATTGGTAGAAATAAATAATGAATAGATAATGTAATCTATCAATTATGGCTAGGCCTGACAACGGGGGTTATCTCACTACAATCGCGTGGGAAAAGGATGGTGTGAGATTAATTGATCAAACTAAATTACCTGAATCACTTGAATACATAACCTGTAAGAACTATATGGATATAGCAGATGCAATAAAAAAGTTGGCAATTCGTGGGGCACCTGCAATTGGTGTTGCTGCAGCTATGGGACTAGCCCTGTGTGCTAATAATAGCACTTGCAATAATAAGGCTAAGATGATGGAGGAGTTAGGACTTGCGTACGATGTTTTGCTCAAGACCAGACCCACAGCCATTAACCTAAAATGGGGATTAGATAGAGTATTTGAGGAAGCAAAAAAATACGAGAGGGTAGACGATATCAAGAAACATACAATTCTTCAAGCAATTAAAATGTCTCACGATGATGTTTCAACCAATAAGCTGTTGGGAAAATTTGGCTCTGATTTGATCAATGATGGGGAGGTGGTAATGACTCATTGTAACGCTGGGGCATTGGCTACAGTTTCTTATGGAACGGCGCTGGGTGTAATAAGGTCAGTAATGGAGTCAGGGAAAAAGATTAGTGTTATTGCGACAGAGACCAGACCAGTAATGCAAGGATCAAGACTTACCGCATTTGAGCTAGTGCATGATGGTATTGACGTTAGTTTGATTCCAGATACCGCAGTCGGTTATTTAATGTCAAATCAGATGATTGATAAAGTAGTGGTAGGAGCTGATCGAATACTAAAATCAGGCCATGTTTTTAATAAGATAGGTACTTATCAGATTGCTCTCCTTGCCAAAGCCCATAATATCCCATTTTATGTTGCTGCACCATTGTCAACTTTTGATATGGATAATAACAAAGAAGATATCGTTATTGAAGAGCGTTCCATAGATGAAGTAGTAAAAATAGGCGAAAAGAGAATAGCACCAGTAGGGGTAAGAATTTTTAATCCTGCCTTTGATATAACTTCTCCAGAGCTAATTGCCGGAATAATCACGGAGAAAGGTGTGATTTATCCACCATATGAATTAAACCTGAGCCCACTATTTGAGTCTGACAAATAATAATGCTGCGACCTTTAAAAGACCAATCAAAAAAATTTAAAAAGCGGTTAACTACACATTGAATAGTGCATACAGAGCAAATTACTAGGGACAGAGTCTTTTCTGAATTAAGAAAATGTATGGATCCAGAAATTCCAGTTAATGTGGTAGATCTTGGTTTGATCTATAATGTGGACGTTTCTGAAAAAAATAATATTGATATTAAAATGACCATGACTACTCGTGGTTGTCCCTTACACGATACTTTAGTAAGTGACGTGAAAAAATATGTTAATACCATAGAGGGTGTTGGGGATATTAATGTACAAATAGTGTGGGATCCTCCATGGTCTATTGAAAAAATGAATCCGGCGGTTAGGGATAAACTCGGATTCGGCAAACCAACCCTGAGATTTAAGATTGACTATGAAAAGTACATGCCCATGAAGGCCGGCAAAGTAACTAAACAGGAGGATGGATCCTTAGCTCTGGTTAATGAAAAAGGCCAAGGATTCATGGTAAATGAAAACATTATCGAGTTCTGGGAAAATTGTACTGGAGATAAAACCATAAACCAATTAGCCGACGATTTCTCAGAAAAATTAAGTCTCCCGCGACAACAGGTAGAACAGGAGGTAGTTCAGTTGATTCAGCAATTGATGGAAGCGGAGTTGTTGATGCCTCCTAATAAGAATTAATAAAGTGTGATAGGTAGATCGGATCAGATCAGAGACCCGACCGTCTCAATTTGCTCAAAGCATGATGATGCTTTGATTTGATATCAATTAGTTTCTTTATTGTGAGTTTCTTTCAATTTCAATGAGATTAAATTTCTTAATTCATTGTCTACCATATTATCCGAATTTATGTTCAAGGATTTGGCAATAATTTCTAGTTTTTCCCGTTCCGAAGATATGGGCCCTTGAATCTGTGGCCCTTTGTAAACTTGGTCATCGGCAGTCATTGATGTATCTGAAACGAACATGTTTTTTTGTTCCATTATCTTCCCCTTGGCCTTTTCGTATTCGCCTACAAATTTACCTATGGTTTTAGAAATACTTCCAATTTTCTTTGGAAATATGAAGATAATTATAACAATAAAAATGATAAACCATTCAGAACCTGCGATATTTAACGCATAGCTTGGGAAAAACATTGCCTATTATTAATGGTAAAAAGCAGTAATTTTTCTTTTACTAGTATTATGATTTCCAAAAGTACTAATCTTTGACTTCGGTGTTTCTTTGAGGAGAAATAAACATATTTGTCAAAATATAATAACAAGATAATAAAATATTCAAATTGTGAAATCAGGCACAAACAAGGATGAGCCCAATAATCTCTTACAAGGCGATGTTATTTTAGAACCTTTGGACACTCTTATTAGTAAATTCAAGTCAGGGGAATACATCGTATCAGTTTATGGTTTAGGTCATGTGGGAGCCCCAATTGCCTCTGCTTGGTTGAGGTCTGGTATGACTGTAATCGGCATTGATAAGTCTGCAAAAGTTTTAGAAAATGCTCGAAAAGGGTTAACTCATATTCCAGAACCAATGGTTAATGAAACTTTCACCATTGGCTTAAACAATAACAAATTTTTGGTGTATGATGACCCGATTCAAGCGTCCAGTAATTCAAAATTGAAGATGATATGCGTTCCTGTCTTGATAAGAAAAAACAAAGCTGATTTAGATGCTGTAAAAGAGGTGGCCTTAGCCATAGGGACTGGTTTAAAGAGAAATGACATCGTCTCTATGCATCCATCTGTTCCTCCTGGAACCACTGAAAGGTTTTTGATACCTATTCTAGAGAAATCAAGTGGCTTGCGAGCTGCATCGGATTTCTTTGTGATCTATAATCCTGAAAGAATTTATGAGGGCCGTGCCATTTTCGATATCGAAGAGGGGCATCCTGGAATAGTTTCTTCAAATGATAATTATAGTCTAGATCTTGCGGAAAAATTGTTCGGTCTAATTTATAAGAAAGGATTAGTACGAATTTTGGGAATCAAAACCGCTGAAGCTGAAAAGTTATTTGAAGGTGTTTACAGGGATGTAAATATAGCTCTCGCAAATGAGCTTGCCAAGCTAAGTGATAGACTAAATATTGATTTTTGGCAAGCCAAAAAGGCGGCCAACTCGCAGAATTTCTGTCATATCCATGATCCAGGAATTGGAGTCGGTGGTGCATGTATTCCAATTTATCCTCAATTCATTCTTGAAGTTGCAACAAAAAATAAGATAAATTGTAGAATTACTAAAACCGCTAGAACAATTAACAATGATATGCCTTCATACTCTTTGAACAGTGCATTAAAAATGCTTCCAAGAAAGGTAATTAGGAAATCCAAAATAACAATTTTAGGGCTTGCTTTTCGTGGGGGAGTGTCTGACACCAGGCTCTCACCCACTTATGATATACTAAAAGAATTGACCCGATTAAAAATTAAGGACGTTATAGTTCATGATCCGCTGGTAAAACAAGACAATCTAATTTCAAAATATAAAAATGTAGAGCTAGTTAATAATTTAGATTATGCTGTTACCAATCGCGATCTAATAATCTTGGCTACCAATCATCAAGAATATTTGAGGCTCAATCCCTCCAAAATCGGTCAAACTCCTATTTATGATGGGAGAGGCTATCTTAACCCCGATGACTTTGAAAAAAAACTTTATAGAGGAATAGGTAGACCAATTCAGCCATGATTCGGGGGACTTCCTCAATTTGATATCTGATAACACTTTTATTTATTTTCATAACCAACTATCTAATGGTCAAGACACAGTCATCACAAAAACTGATTGCTGGATCTCAGGCACCTGATTTCGTACTAAAAGGAATTGACGATAAAAATTACTCCTTAAAGGATATTAATTCGCGTACCCTTTTAGTAGTGTTTATTTGCAATCATTGCCCCTATGTTAAAGCAAGAATAAGTGATTTGATTTCTTTGCAATCTAAATTTGATAGCTCTGATTTACAAATTATTGGAATTAATAGTAACGACCCAAGTTATGAAGGAGAGGGATTTGATAATATGGTGAAATTTGCTCAAGAAAATTCTCTCAATTTCCCATATCTAATAGACGAAACTCAAAGAGTGGCCAGAGATTTCGGTGCGGTGTGTACCCCAGATCCATTTCTATTTGATGAATCTAAAAAACTTGCCTTTCATGGCAAAATTAATGACGCTTTAGAACCTAGCTCTCATGCCACAGTCAACATTATGGAAAACAATATTCAAAAAATCCTGGATGGAAAAAAATCTAGTATAGAAAAGGATTTTGATCCTTCAATTGGTTGTTCAATCAAGTGGAGTAGTTAGAGCATAAAATGTAGGAAATCAAATGGGATTTAGCCGCCTTTTTCACAATCAGTTAAGTAATTATAAAATATGAATTCAATACAGTTATGGTAAAAATATCAATAAAGAGTATTGATAATATAGATATATTTGAAGGATTATTTGTCATTGGACTAGACGAGAGTAATAAAGATCTGAATTATTTAAGGAAGAATACTAAATTGATGGATGCTTTGAATATACACAAAGTCATTCAGGAAGAACATTTAGAAAAAATGAGAAAATTTGGAAAAAATATGATCCTTTATGTGAATGATGGTGATAAGCTACTAAAGATCATGTTATTGGGGATTGGAGATGGTAAAAAACTCAATGAAGATAAATTTAGACAACTTGGCGGAATAATCTCCCTTAAAGCAAAGGAGTTAAATTTTCACAATGTCATAATATCTAATTTCTATTCGAGTTCCACCAATATCAAATCAATAATCGAGGGCCTGGTCTTGTCATTGTACGAATTTAATAAATTCAAGGAGGATAAAGCAGACAAATCTCTACCAACCTTTTATGAAAATTATTCTGTCAGCCTAATCACTACAGACGATTCTAATCTTGGGAATGAAATTGAAATTGGTAAAATAGTAAATATATGTGAGGCAGTTTTTTATGCCAGAGACCTTGCAAATTCTCCACCAAATGTAATAGATCCAAATGCTTTAGCTAACTCCGCTAAAACTCTAGAAAAAATGAAAAATATCCATGTCGACATATTAAATCAGAACCAAATTAAGGACTTGGGCATGAATGGCATTATATCAGTTGGAAAAGGTAGTGAAAATGAACCCAAGTTGATCATAGTGGAGTACAATAATTCAACCACATCTAAAGACAAACCAATAGTTCTTGTCGGAAAAGCAGTAACGTTTGATACTGGCGGTATATCGATCAAACCCAGCGATAGGATGGATGAAATGAAATTCGATAAGAGCGGTGGGTGTACAGTCTTAGGCATAATGAAGGCATTGGGGAATTTAGATCTCCAAATCAATGTGGTAGCGATTATTCCAGCAGTAGAAAATATGCCTTCGGGATCTTCGTATAGACCAGGCGATATTATTCGAATGTATAATGGTAAGACCGTCGAAGTTTTGAACACGGACGCTGAAGGCCGGATGATCTTGGCTGATGCATTGGCTTATGGTGTTGCCAAATATTCTCCGAAATATATTCTTGATTTTGCAACCTTAACAGGTGCATGCATAATTGCCCTTGGAACAAACATAGCAGGAATCATAGGGAATGACGATAAATTGATTAATAAATTAGTATCACTGTCTAGTAGTACTGGGGAGAAAATTTGGCAATTACCATTATCAGAGGAGTTTTCAGATCTTATAAAGAGTAATGTTGCTACTATTAAGAACATTGGTGGTAGAACCGGCGGAACGATTACAGCTGCAGCATTTTTGTCACATTTTGTAAGTGATGTTCCATGGGCACATTTTGATATCGCCGGAACTGCATGGACTCAGGATGGAACTGCAGACAAGAGTTATAATCCTAAAGGCTCCACTGGGTTTGGAATTCGTACCATTATAGAGTTCCTCGAAGAGCATCAAAACCAGTAACATATTTCTATTTTTTTATTATAAGGATAAGTAGAATGGATTAAAGTAAAGGTGCCAGCACTGCTGTTTCCCAACGGCTCACGCACGTCAGTATCCAGCAGCGACATCAGGTTTGACTTCCGGGTTCGGAATGGGACCGGGTCGGGCCCTAACGCTATGGCCGGCTATCTTATATTATATTTCCATCAATTTAATCCTTACTATGTCTTCTACCTGTGAAACAAGATTTACATATCTTTGGTCGGATAGTGAATTGGTAGATAATGTCTGTTAGGTATATGCTTACTGGCCCAGTATTTAAGAATGGTTACAAACAATTATAATTCACCCCATTATTTTCATACAATTTTCAAAATTCATTTGCAAGCAAGAATAAATGTATGGGGTTGTTTCCTAATATCGGAAACCTGTAGATATTTGTAAGAGGATTTATTTGCAACCGGGATAGTTTGAATATATGCAAGGGTTACTATTCAACTAAAAGAAAGATTAGTGGATTGTCGTATAGAGGGCAAAGATCCTGCTGATGTACACACTATGATTGTAAAAACTCGGGCATAACAAACTAATGTATCAATTCTGATCTTTGTTTATTGATTTCTGCTTCGATCATTATTTTTTTATACCTCTGGTTGCTTGTTCAACTGTGCTAGTTAAAGACCAATTTATTTTCAAGATCTGCAAAATTTTTTAAAAATTGTGTTTCAACTATTTTGCTTCGCTAATTCACGATTTATATAAAAGATTTGTGAATATTATGATAAGCAATTGGATAAACATGGAAATTTGACTCATAGAGTTGCTGTTTTAGATCAGGAATTGTGCCAACCAAGAAAGTGTGGTCTAGAGTGCATCATCTATTGCCCTGTAAACAAGACTGGTGGAGAATGTATTATTCAAAGGCCTGATGATGGGAAGGCTGTTATTTCTGAGGATTTGTGTACCGGATGTACTATTTGTATTAAAAAGTGTCCTTTTGATGCTATTGTAATAGTTAATCTGGCCCAGGAAATTGGTGTAGACAAAATACATCAATATGGAATCAATAGCTTTAGGATATATAAAATTCCTGTACCAAAAGAAGGTACTGTAACAGGTATAGTGGGCAGAAACGGTATGGGGAAGTCTACAATAATAAACCTGCTTTCAGGAAATATAAAACCTAATTTTGGTAATTATGATAAGGAATTAGGCTGGGATGAAATTTTAACAAAGTTATCTAACATTGAGCTTCGGAAACACTTTGAAAAAATTCAATCCAAATCATTGTGTACTTCAATAAAACCTCAGCTTGTATATCTCATCCCAAAGGTTTTCAAAGGTACCGTATCTGAATTACTAAAAAAATATGATGAACGGAGGGTTTCGGATGTATTGATAGAAGAGTTGGGTCTAAAATATTCACTAGATAGAGACCTTTCTACGCTAAGTGGGGGAGAATTACAAAGGGTAGCAGTCGCTGTTGCTGCTGCTAAGGATGCAGAATATTACTTTTTCGATGAACCCTCTTCTTATAATGATATTTATCAACGATTGGCTGTGGGACGGGTTATAAATAATTTAGCTAAGGAGGGTAAGAGTGTAATGATTGTAGAACATGATATGTCTTTACTTGATTACTTATCAGATAACATCTACATTACTTATGGAGAACCTGGTGCTTATGGAATAGTGTCCTCCCTTCAAAGCACTAAAGTTGGTATAAATAATTTCTTAGAAGGGTATATTCCTACTGAAAATGTTAGGTTCAGAGATAAAGCATATAAATTTGATATATCCAGTATTACCGAGACTGTTCTCTCATCTTCTCCTATAGTGGAATATACTGCCCTTACGAAAACCCTTGGTCAATTTTCTCTTACTGTTGATAAGGGGGAAATTCATGAAGGGGAGGTTGTTGGAATTGTTGGGGCAAATGCATTGGGTAAGACAACCTTCATGAGAATGCTGGCTGGCATGGAAAAAATCGATCAAGGTAGCCTAGACACTACCGTTAGAATATCTTACAAGCCTCAATATCTCAACCAAGATATTGATGGCGATGTTCGCTCTTTAATCTATTCTGCAAACAGTGGACCATTCGAAGGCACTACAGTAGAAGAACATGTCTTTTCTCCATTAGGAATCAAAAAGTTGTATGACAAATCTATAAAGGGGCTTAGCGGGGGTGAATTACAAAAAGTGGCAATATCACTATCATTGATAAGACCAGCTGATGTATACGCACTAGATGAACCATCTGCATTTCTTGATATAGAAGATAGAATAACATTTGCAAAATTCATACAAAGATTTACTAAATCAAATGGCAAGTCTGCATTAATTATAGATCATGACATTCAGTTGATAGATCTGGTTTCAGATAGATTGGTTATGTTCGAAGGTATCCCTGGTATAAAGGGGGCAGGTACATCTCCCACTACCAAGGAAATTGGCATGAACAACTTTCTTGAATCCCTCTCAATTTCATTTAGAAGAGACGAGACAACTGGTAGACCTAGAGTTAACAAAGAGAGCAGCAGGCTGGACAGACAACAAAAAACAAATGGTAATTACTACTACTTGAAGAACAAATAGGTATACAAGTTGTATTACTAAATGAGTAAATTTTTAAAAAAACTTCTCAAAGGCGTATTGGCAGACGAGGATCTCGAAAAAGTTTATTCTTCATTTGATCTGATAGGCGATATAGCCATTATTAAAATACCTGATTCTCTGTTAACAAAAAAAAAAGTCATTGGAGAAGTCATACTTAAGAGTATTAAAAACCTAAAATCTGTTTTTTTACAAAGTTCATCCGTTTCCGGAGAATACAGGTTGCGAGGGCTAGAAGTTATTGCTGGAGATGAGAAATACGTTACTTATTATCGGGAGTATGGTTGCAAGTTTTTAGTTAACGTGGCCACTTCGTATTTCTCACCTAGATTGTCAACCGAACGACTCCGAATTTCAAATTTGGTTTCTCCTGGAGAAATAGTAGTAAACATGTTTGCAGGGGTTGGAACATTTTCAGTAATCATGGCAAAAAACCATCAAATAAAGGTATACAACATTGATTCTAACTTGGATGCCTACATCTTGAGCATTATGAATTCAAAAATAAACAGATTAAAGGACCGTGTCTTTTCAATTCACGGAGATTCCCGGGAAGTACTTCGTTCAAACAGCTTCAAAGAATGTATCGATAGAGTACTACTCCCATTACCCGAAAGAGCTCATGAGTTTGTAGATATTTCCATAAATTGTTTAAAACCCTCTGGAGGGTATTTACATTTCTTCTCGCATACAAAAAGTGATACCAAAGCTGGGGTTATCCCAACTTCTGAAGCCCGTGTTCGTAACTTATTCTCAAAATACAACTTTGAAATTAAACATACCCAAATAGTTAGAGATGTAGCTCCACGAATTTATCAAACAGTTACGGATCTCTTTATTTCCAAATGACCCGATTTATTTAGTAAGGAAAGCTTACTTTGCATTAGAATTTTTTTCATTAACTGTAAGTGTAACTCCAATCCACCCAACTATGAAGAATATAACGCCTACGATTACAGCCACAGTCAACTTTAGCAACAAAATACCCAAGTCTGTTGCAAAAAGAGTATAAGTATAAGCAGTGAAAAAAGAGATTGCTATCAAAATTAATACGATTCCCTTGATTTTTTCGATTCCATTCATAGTTTTTTCATTCTAAAAGTCTTGTATTTAAACTATCGATTATCCGTAAATAAAGTATACTGCATTATTTGTTTGTAAATACCAAACTAGGCTTTTCAATTGTTTTGATGTAATTCTCTTCTAACTTGTGTAAGAATTGTTCTTTAGTTAAATTGTCATTGTTAAGAAAGGCAGCGATGGAGATACCGCCTGCACCAGCACCTTCCTTTACAAAACCTTCAGAGTAAGATCTCAGTCCTTTTTTAGTTGAATTTTCTAGAAGGAGATCAATGTAGAAAATAGGTACCTCATCTGAAATGTTATTCATCAATCCAACAATGTCTGATTTTTTATCGTTAATTATGTAAGAAGTTGTTCCTATACAGATGTTATCTCTTAACCTTACATTCAATGATTTTAATAAAGCTAGGATACAACACATTTGAGTTCCTCCGGCCAAGATGATTTTCTTTTTTCTGGAAATGATTTCTTCAGCTAACCCTACAACTGTGGGCATTAGGGGGTCGCCCAAATTTGCTATGGCCCTAAAGGGATCGTTTGAACAATCTCCAGTTCTCATTTTTGATCTCAAGAGAGCTTTCTCTACTATCTTGTTTTTCAATTCATTAGGGTTGTCTGGCATACTACTACTGACCTTGTTATATCCATCAAACCCGAGAGCCTGTAAGACACCCAGCGCAGTTGTTGTACCCCCTGGAATACTTTCTCCTATGATTACAGTTTCATTTATTTTGGCCAATTCTTTCCCAAGCAATTTGCCCATATCATAGTTTTTTATTGCATTGTCTATTTCTAAACCCGGCTCTTGAAGTATGTTCTTGCCAAATTCTGAATCAATATTAACATAAGGTAAAATGGGTTTGATTTGGGACCCAGAGTCGACTACTGATATAGAGATATTTGATAAATCCAGCGCAGTTTTTGAAATTATTGCAGGCGTTGGCTTTCCATCTGGAGTTGCAGGAATGGTATCAATGCATTTACACCGACCATAATAAATATACTCTGCATCGGCAGCGGGTGTATATTTCAATAGTTCTGTATTAGCTCCAGCAACTGTCAGACCGGGAATAGTAGATGTTTCCGTATAGGATATTGCCAAAACAAAAGAAGTTCTGCTTGATTTGAAAGATAGTAAATCATTATTGCCTCCTTTAGATGGGAGACTCTGGATAACGTCAGTAATCAACAAAATTCTGTCAAAGTTTATTAATAATAACCTTTGCTGGTTTGAAGGCAGAAAAGAGGATGAGAAGAAGAAAATGGGTTGTTCTTGTAAAATTAAAGCCCTTCGCCAACCATCATTGTATCATTTGTAATCCATTAAGAAGGTTGGGTTGGAGGCCGGAGTAGGAGCAGCATAGGCGAGGAGGAAGAGGGGAAGGTGAAGGTGAAGGTGGGTAATGAGTAAGTGATGATGATGATGAGGAGGTAGTGGGAGTTGCTGCTCTTATGAGCTCATGAATTTAAGGAAATCATCCTCATTCTTGAACTTGAAAACAAAATTGGATTCTATTTCTTTTTTTAATGTTGATGTTTTACTTGAACCATAATGATGACCAGGAAGGATTGTTAAATTTCCATCCAAGTTTACTAGTTTACCGTATATCGAGTTAAACATTTCATATGGATTACCTCCGGGCAAATCTAGTCTTCCGCAACTACCTACGAAAACGGTATCTCCGGTAATCATGACTTTGTCATCAATTATTAGACAAATACTATCCTTAGAGTGGCCCGGAGTGTGGATTATTTTGATTTTTGAATCACCAAATTCAATAATCTCTCCATCATCTATCTCAATGTCTTTCTCTAACGGTGATAACTTATGTTGTATCACCTTTGCTCCTGTAATACCCTTCACTTGTTCATTACCAAATATATGATCAAAATGTGAATGTGTGTTTAGGATATACTTATTACTAAGCGAATTTTTTTTCAGGTATTCAAAGATAATTTCCAGGTTCCAAGAGGGATCCACAATTATTGAATCGTTATTTTTTTCATCCACAATAACGTATGTGAAATTTGCCATTTCTCCTACCAGAAATTGTTCTACCTTCAATCTCTGTCACACTACCCCTTTTTCTGTTTCAAATGGTATGCCAATCTTTTTAACTATTAACTTTCCAACGAGCTCTGGATTCTTCAGTAATCCATGTTTTGGCCGATGAAAGGTTATTGTTGCGTCTGCACTGATCGCCTTATCAATAATTTTTCCGCTGTCTGGATCTAATCCTGAGGGGATATCAACTGCGAGTATAAAAGTAGTTCCTTTTTTATCATTTATTGTTTGAATCATTTTTGAAAAAGGTTCTTTTATTTCTCTTTTGATTCCTGTTCCTAAGATCCCGTCCAAAATAATACTTGACTGGTTAATCTCGTTTTCAATTTCAGTAATATTGTTTGATTCTAAAGTAAATTTTCTTATCGATTTCATTTTACTTATGATTTGCCAATTTAAAATGGATTCTGCGGTTTTTAAGTCCTCAGGGGAACATAAGAGGATCACCGATAAGTTGATCTTGCTATTAGATTCATTTCGTGCATGAATGTATCCTGATAGGTGACGTATTGCAACCAATGCATCACCACCGTTATTCCCCTTTCCACAAACGGCTACTATGGAATTACCTAATATGTTTTCTTTGAATTCATCTATCAAGAAATCTGCAATTCTAGATCCAGCATTTTCCATCATCAAAGTTTTCTTCATAGAATAAATGGATTCTCCGTTGTTTTCTATCTCGTACATCTGACTCGAAGATATCGGTTCATACCCCTTCTCTATTGCATAATTGCTTTTCATATTCATAAATTTACTTACCAGGAGGACTGTATTAATAAATTTTTTCCAAAAAAACCTACTTATAGTCTATTACTGATATGAATGTAATCTCTTCTCTTTATGATCTTTTACTTTCTGATCAAGGGGGGCTTTATGATCTTTTGTGATGTGAATTTTATAACAATCATCATGAAGGATCCCTATTTCGCAGAATTCACATGATGTTACAAATTCTAATTCCTTGAAATCCTCTTTGCAAAAACTGCATTTCTCATTGGGTAATGACTCAGTTGATAACGGTTTTATCCATCCTTCTCTCCATAAGACGTTGACCACTAAATAATTGGTAATGAGCCCTTAAATATCTGTTATACATTAAAGGGCATCAGATAATTTTTTAATTTAACTTTCTTGATTTTAGAATCATAAATTGCATATGTATCTCCGTTGTAATTACATTTAATGATAGGAAATTTTTTAGGCTTTTTCTTAAACCTTACTATTTTGTAATACTCTTTTGTTTTTCTTGGTAGGTATTTTATTTCCCCTTTAACTATTAGTCTTTGTTTTCTCATAAATTTAAATGCCAAAATAATATATCTGTCTTGGTAAGCCTCAAACATTTGTGTAATAAGATAACATCTGTCAATTTGATCATGGGGAACATATATGCTATTACTGGTAGCGGTCTTTGCCTCTATCGATAATAAGATAGAATCTGTGTTGTTCACTGCTACAATGTCAGGTAAGCCTGTGCTCGATCCTCCCAATCTCCGCGCAATCCATTCACCAGAATTTAGTTGCTTAACCAAACGATACTCAAAATTATACCCTCTGCTCCTGCGAATATTGGTCATCTATTTCATCGTTTGATTTAGATGCCATAAATTTTTTTTTATGCATTCGTAGCAACTATTTATAACGAGCTACAAGACTTTAATTATGAGTTTTAATATTGATTCTACCAAATTACAAGATTCGCTGAATGAATTTTCGTCTTATCTAAAACAAGTGGAATCAAGCAGGGAGAAGCTAATAAAGGAAAATAGGGAAATTATTGCCTTAAGTAGTAAGGCTATTATATTATTACACAGCGGAAAGACAGTTGAAGCAACTGAATTAATTAATAATGCGTTTTCTTTGCTTTCAGAACTCAAAAAATACGTTATTTCTGATTTGGAACGTTATTTATGGCCTGCGGAACAAGAATACGTTGAAGCGGCTATTTTAAAAGAAATAGTTGAAAGGAAGGATCATTTTAGCGGACATATTGAGCTACAAGTTTCATTAAACGCATATGTTACAGGGTTGCTAGACTGCATAGGTGAAATCAAGCGAATGATCTATGATAATCTTAGGAAGGACGATTTTGAATCATCATTGTCTTTATTTACCATTATGCAATCCCTATATGATTTGGTGTACCCTTTTTCGTTCTACGACAATATTATTTCTGGCGTCAGAAAGAAACTAGATGTTGGCAAACGGATAATTGATGATGTTCGCATCTCAATTACGGAGGAATACAGACGAAAGAGCTTTCTAGATCGGATCGACCGCGTGTCCCTAGTGAAATGATGTGGTTGTGAGGTAATGATAGATACCTAAAGCATTGGAACTTTCATTTTGGTCCTTAAACAAAATATAGAGGTTAAGCGAATTTGGCAAAAGCTTCAGATAAATATCCATTTAGCTTTTTGGACCAATCCGGGAATCCCTCTGCTGTATCGGGATAATTTCTATAATGATTGACTAACTCTTCATTCATTTGAGATGTAAATTTCAAGTCTTCTGCAAGTTTCTTGTTAAGTGCTCCTCTTATCATCATACTAAGTTTGCTAACAGTGCTAAATTCTGGATGCTCCCCGTTAGTTATCTTATCAATGTCCATTTTTGACAGAAAATGCTTCATGCCATAGTTTATCTGTTCGTTAGTGAGTTGTTGGAGCATTCTTCTGAATACTTCTAGACCGGCCGTCTTGTAGCCATATTCATTAATGAAATTCTTATTGTATTTCCAAAGTCCATTCTCTGAAACGTCTCCTGATTCTATTGCTTCAACCAGATCTTTTCCAGCTATTGTGGCTGCTATTATTGCAGGACCTATCCCACCAGCATCCAACGGCTTTGGCATCCATGCTGAGTCTCCAACCATCATATAGCCATTGGCAACCATACAATCGTTTTGCCTCCTTACAGAAACCTGCCATGTGCCCCATTCATTGCCTAGATCCTCCTCTCCTATTGATAACCTTGGATTTGATATGACTGGATTGACACCAACATAATCATCTATTAACTTTTTCAAATCCCTCTTTCTTCCACTTTCCTTGTTAGCTCTGTCAAACAGCTTTTGTTGAACACCCAAACCAATATTCACTTTATTTTCTCCTTTTGGAAACACCCATCCGTAACCGCCAGGAGCCAAATTTTGATCTAAGTGAATTATACAATATTCAGGGTCAAAAAACGTCTTGTCATCGTTACCTTTTTTATCAAAATCGTAAATATATCTGCCAGTAGATTCTAGATCATTCCTATCTATCCTTCTTTGTATGTGAGAATTAATTGGTAGATTTGTTCGTAGTAATGAAGTAACACCAGTGCAATCAACTATTACTTTAGCAGTTTTCTTAAATATTTCCTTGGTTTTTGTATTTTCACCCTCAACGCCTACAATAAAATTATTCTCAACTGTTAGTTGTCTAATCATGATATTGCTAGCTATTTCAACGCCCATTTTGGTCGCCTCCATAACTTGCTTTTGAGGTAACCGTTTTCTATTTAAAATATATCCTTCTCCATCAAAAGACACTCGGGTTTCGTGATCCGGTGAAAAGGCTACTACTCCCTTTACAGGATGTTCGATTTCTGGGTAACCCCATGATATTTTGATTCTATCAGTCATGTAATCAACAGTGTTTTTGCCAACTGCATCGCCACAAATCCAACCCGAAATGGTTTTCCTTCCTTGAATATCGATAGAGTTCCTATCTAATACTAAGACCTTCATTCTTTGATTAGAATAATAAGCTGCAGATGAGGCTACTATTAGTCCAGCTAACCCTCCACCTGCTACTATAATGTCATAATCTGTTTTTGACAGGCTCATCTTTTCCTGATATTTGGTACAGGAAAGGATAATTAAAGCTATGTTGTTCATAAGCACGCATAAATATTATCCGAGTCGAATAATTATAGAAGTAAAGGAGGTGTCTATTCTATTTTGACATTAAGTGAAAACCAAAGAACCAAATTAGTTAGATCTGATACACGTTTTTGCATTTCTAATTCGATTGCAATAGATGAAAATCATCGAGCATATGTAAACTTTGTGTCTTCTCTTAAGGCTTCGATTACTAAAAAGGCATATGAAATTCGTCTCAAAAACTACTTGAGAACTCCGATAATTTCATTTTCAACTTTTGATGAATTATTAACCAGAAATCCGCGTCAATTAGAACAAGGTATAATCGATCTCATAATAGAAATGCGATATAAGAGGCAAATGTCATTTAGTGCTCAAAATATATTATTGTGTGCTCTAACGCATTTCTATTCAATAAATGACGTATTGATAAACAGGAAAAAGATTGCAAAGTTTATGAGTGATTCTGAAAACAAGTATGAATATCGCTCCTATACGACTGATGAAATATCTTCTCTTCTTAGTGTATCTGATGAGAGGGAAAAAATGATCATACTCTTGCTCTCATCTACCGGTATGAGAGTAGGAGCGCTCCCTCAAATTAAACTCAAAGATCTTAAGAAGTGGAAAATTGAAGGAAACGATCAGTATCTTTATCAAATACAGGTGTATTCCTCTTCGTCAAAATATAGATATTTTACCTTCTCTACGCCTGAATGTGCACTCGCAATTGACAATTATTTAGATTTGAGAAGACGTTTCGGGGAGAACTTGGAAAAAACACCCACGGGCTGGAATCCACCTAACTCCTACCTCGCTATACGTGCATTTAATAGGAGAGCCGGATCTTACACTCCAATACCTATTAGGCATCGCAGTTCCATAAGTAGTAATATTATAATTCCAAAATTAGAATCATTGAATTTGAGAAACAGGTCTTTTTATTTTAATGAATCCAATGATGTAAACAAGGATTCCAAAAACAAGGATCTACTACACCCCTGTCATTCTTTCCGCATTTTTGCAATAACCCAGATGCAAAGGGCTAGGTTAGATAAGACCATACGAGAAATGCTTGTAGGCCACAAAACTGGCCTTGACTCTGTATACTATAAACCGCAGGAGGAAGAGATTTTAGCAGAATTCTTGAAAGCAGTGGATCTTTTATCTATAACCAATGAACACAGACTTAAAAAACAGTTAGACCAATACAATAAGAAGTCAGGCGATTTGCAATTGATTCGCACTCAAATAACAGAGAGTTATGAACAAAAGATTCAATTAATAAGAGAAGAAATGGAAAGCAAATTTCAAGAGATCATGGAAAAAATTGATTTGTCAAAAGTGTAAAATAGAATTCACACATTGTTGTTCCAAATTGAATTTTGTTATGGTAATATCATAGTACTTGCGCTTTTACTTTATGAAATAAATTGGAGAGAGAATGTTCCTACATTTCTTAATACAAAAAGGTTCCGTTTACATAACGAAAAGTCTATAGCATTAAGTCATTCTATTCCATTATGATTGTCCGAAATAGAGTACATCTGGCCATGAATTGCTACTGAGCCTGAAGTAAGCGAATTCCCGCCTCATCTATCTCTAAGGAAAGAAACACGTTTGTTGCTGAAAGATTTATGGGTGGTTTAGTCAAAATTCATGGGAAACATCATGTTTTCTACGTACGGATGGTGGTATACGATACCCAATGGCTTGAAGGTTCCTTGGACTCAAACACCATGGCCACTCCTCTTACGAATAAAGCACTATCGAAAGGACGATGCATGCATTATATTAAGAACAGAACCAAAGAAATTTTTGATGATTGCTTTCCTTGTAGGTTGAAAACCAAATCTAAAAATCCAAATGTTGACTTTATAGTAATGACAACTTCAAACGCCGCATATGGTCAGCTACCAGATAACGATCCTAACAACCCGTTAGCTAAACTAGATGCAGATTTTAGAAAATTCTATCATCCTTTATGTACTCAATACGGCGTACATCTTGTTGTTAGTAGCGGTTTAAACAACTATCAAAGAACCCATGTATTAGGATTTAATGAAAGTAATCCTGTTTCTTCTATACCATACCTAACTAGTGAAGCTCCCAATTACGTTATAGCAGCAGGAGCTAAAAACTTTGGAGCTACGGGATCAATCTTTGTTAATACAACAAGTGGAACTAGAAACCCAATACACAACGTTACCAACCGCGAACGTTCTCCCCTATGTACATGCTACAGTAATACCAACAGGAGTTTTATATCTAAAGTTACATACTACACAACGAACTAGCTTCAATGCCTCCTATCTTAGACGCTTTTCTATACGAATACTATACGCCGGTAACACCTCGAATCAGTTGCAACAGAGCCAGTCCCTATTAAGATAGCTAGGGATCATTTTAGCATCACTTTTGCTACTTGATTAGAAAAGTTGTACAAAATTTTTCCGCGCGCGGACGACTATTTAGGCATACAAATATAAGGAAGTGACCAGATAAGTTTAAATCTTATCACTGTCGTTTTTCTATTCATTGATAACGATCTGATCCAAATGAATTAATACGTACAATTTCTTAAAACCGTTATGAAACTCTAATGATACTATCCGTCAAAGGATAACGATAATGATGGGAAAATCTTGTTTATGTGGTTGTCATAAAGAACTTATCCAAACAAATAAGTATTATATTAAAAAATACATTCATGGTCATATTTTAGAATGTATAAAACGTAGTTATCGAAAAGGTAAAAAACATCCAAATTGGAAAGGGGGGAGAATAAAACAAAGGTAACTACTGTTATATCTATAACTATAAACCTGATCATCCTTTTACTACTATCTATTGTCCATATATTGCGAACATAGATTAATTTTTGAACATTATCTAAAAATATTGATTATTAAGAACAATCTATCTATTAAATTAATAAGATCTAAAATATTAATGAAATTGTTACTATTTCTTGACTGTTCTGTTATAGAGGTAATCTTATATATCATTCTAGGGAACTATTGAAATATATTAATGCAGTAATGCTAATACATGGGAAAAATAATATATAAGAAAATTCCTTTTGGAATTTCTCTTTCAGAGGAACTGAAAAATTTGATAGATAAAGAAAGAGGCGATATCAGCAGAAGTAAATATATTTGCAGACTAATAGAATACAGTTTTCAGAATCTAAAAGCGAAAAATGAAAAGGAAATTTTAGATAATAAAAAGTCAATACCTGTTGATGATAGTTACGAGGCTACGCATCAACAGGTATCTTCTTGTTAGAGGTATAAACTAGACATGATACGAAGCTTCATCGGCTTCTAACAATAACATAGATAATACAAACAAAGAATATAACCCCTGCGCCGGTAAAGGTTGTGACGCTTACGGCAAAAATCAATTAAAAATTCTATTTATACATAAAATAGGTTGGTTCTGTGACTCATGTGCTCAAACTCTTAAAAATTTGGAATTAGTGGAGGCGGTTAACTAACATGAGGGAGGAAAAAATGACTCCAACTAAATGGGTAGATTTTTGGAGATACTCTACAGGAGTAAACATTTTTCCAGTATACACCAGATACAGTGGTAGCAATATGGGTTACGTTAATCGTATAGTCTATAGGAAAGGTTTGTAGCCATGAATTTTGACTCGGTTTCATCTCAAAATACCCAAAGGTACATACGACGCCGTAAACAGCTTTGTCAAGTCGTCCCATGTACTAAAATCGCAAGAGATGAAATATCTATAAAAACAGACATCTATGATTTAGTCAGGTTAAATGTATGCAAAAAGTGTAAAAAAGTGTTTGAATCTAAACAAACCAAGAATAATCTTAATACCAATAGGAAGACCATAGAAGTTGATGATGCTCCCCTAGATGATCTACAAATAATGATGGATGGTGCGGACTTTGATTTTAGAAGACACAGCTGGTACTGATATTATCATACTCAAATGCGTTTCTAAAAAAAGTGGCGATAGGCTTTTTAAGGTAGAAGTAATCAAGTTGCTACTATATCGTCATAATTTTTCATTTTCAAAAAAACACTATGATGTAGTAAATTTTAAAATTGACATTATTGAGCACAAAAAATGTGACATACAATTGAAGAATGACCTCCAATGGCTGATAAAAATAACTACAAAATAGATAAAAACGATAAAGACCATTTACTAGTAACTAAAAAGGTAGAAGAGAAAGGTGAAGGGGTCACCAATGGAACATCCTTCAATTTAAGAGAAAGAATTGAAGAAATCCTTTCTGATTTGGAATACAAGATTAAAAGAAAACTAACAAAAAATGAAAGAAAGCTGTTAATGTTCATTGCAGCGTATAACTATTATAAAAAAGGAGTTACCAAGAGGATGATTCAGGACGAATTCACATTAAATACAGATTATGCGGAGAAAATAATCTACTACCTACGAAAGAATAGTCTTGTTGTCTCAAGCAATATAAGAAAAGGTAGAATGATGACTTATTTTCTATCAAATATGCAAGATTATATTCCAGTTAAAACTATGGTTAAGAAAAATCCTAATGGTAATACAAATGAGTATTCTTGTTTAGACGACCAAATAATACTAGTATTATTGAAGAATCTAACTGCCAATAGAGGAGTTTTTCATAACTTTAGACTACAGACTAGGTTACATGATAAAAAGGATTACGACCTACTGAGGGTAAGTCGAGGATGGAAATTACAATCGGATAGAAATAAAATTAAAGAGATAGAAATTGTCTTGTCAAGGTTTAGACGTGTAAGAGTACAAGTTTCGCCAAATGGGACAGTTGAGATTTATATCGCTTGTTCCAAAAACCCTTATGATCTGCATCACGACGTAGGTTTGAGCGAATTTTTTGCCGATATGGGTAAAATAGATTTTATATTGGAAGGTGAATTTGGTTTTTCTTATCCAGTTGAACACTTCTACGAATGGCACATTGTGAGAGTCGACTATAATTATGATATTGAAAAAATAGACCTCTCCTATCTATCCAACGGCACTAATATTTTACAGGTTAAACATTTATCTCATATTTATCAATTTTACACAAAGCAATTACCTGACAAGGGTTTAGTATTAAGAATAGAAGAACATATTTCTTTTGCTAAGCCATACAATACGATAAAAGAGTTTACAGGTAAACTAGAGAAATGAGCTTGAAAGCGGACATTAGCGTGGTATTAGTTAAAAGCCAATATCTCATCACACCAATGTATGAATAAGATCTAAAAACATGGGATTATCTGTCATCATATTTGTTTTATGATTGATTGATATCTCATTCGATCCTAGGTGGTAATCTTAATAATTAATTTTATTAAAGAAGATTGAGATGATTAAGGATCTTTCACATGATGATTATTATTTCGAAGCCCTATTGAAGTACAATATACGAATTGTAGTATGTCGATTATGTAAGTAAAACCCAATATCTAATATTACGTATCAATTCAAAAATAGATGTTCTTTTTACTTAGTAAAATTGGAAATTTGGTTTATATATACTTCAATAAATGTGTATGCCCCATAGTGCGTCCACGCGTGGAAAGTTTTTGTACAACAAAACCATGTTTGTTACTATTTGTATAAACAATGTGGTATATTATTTGCACATTCATTATTATATCCATCTAGAATAGTAAAGATGAAACATTCTATTCCATTTTTCCTTCTTACAAATATGTTAATTAAAATGGGATAAAAGACTGGATGGGATCTATCTACTATGCTTGAGTTATACTTTTCGAATTTGTTTTATTTTTTGTGTAGCCAGAATTTATATCAACTTAATAACGTTTTAAAGTAAGGATAAAACTAAATGTACAAAATTAAGCCATCATTTGAATGTCAAAAAATCGATAATGTCATTATATCTCAAACATGTATTCATCTATAAAAATATTCATCGATTTGAAAAGGTTTTCACTACAGGGAATTGTTAGTGCTTATAGGAATAGAGGCTTCTTGACATTGACCCAAATTAATATATGATATTTCATAGTAATAATATTCTGTTAATGTGTTCCAAATTAATGTACTACCAGAATATGTTACTACTACTAGAGAAAATTATATATAATATAATATAATATTATTATAAGATGATAAAAAAGATATTTCCTACTGGAGGGAACTCGAGTGCTATAGTATTACCAAAGGCAATTACAAAGAAGTATGATCTACGTCCTTCAGATTATGTAATACTAGAAGAAAAGAATGGTGCAATAATATTAAAAAAACTCCTCTTAATAGATTAAAGAAATGAACAAAAAACAAAAGATATTCAGTCTAACTAGAGCCCTGGTAAGCAAACTTGTTAGATTGAATATCAGATCATCTCTTACCGCACACACATGCAGGTGGGAAGACCATGAATAATAAAGAAGATTCTGAATATAAAGATATAGAAGTCGAACTTTTAGACGATATCAAAAATAATCTAAAATCTATGCGAGTGAAACAAGGACGGACATTTAAAATCATAGGTTTCAACTATCATTCAAATAAGCCTTCGAGGATGAAATCAAAGAACAAAGCTCACCCAAGGATCAATGTACTAAGGAGAACAGTGATCTGAAAGAGATTGTTGTATTTCTTATCTATTATTACATTATCTGTATTTTAGTTTTATGTGAATATTATAGAGAGTCCGATTCTTTTATCGATGAATCTGGGACAATCGAATTTGACCTCTCTAACAATTATTGTTTCAACTATAGTATCGATTATGGTTATATCATAGAGGAACAGTTAGACATGGCTTTTGAACATAATACCCTGAAAGATGAACAGAAAGAACACTCACCAAATTTAGTTAAATCCCTCAACGAACTCTTTAAACGTATAAACTATTGGCATTATATACTAGAGGTTAATGTAGTTCCTGCTAATTATTTAAAAAAACGTCCAGTTGTAGAGTGGACTTTTTATCGAAAAAACCGGGTTTCGGATGAACAACTAGAAAAGTGGAAGAAAGATGGGGCATTTAATAAAGGATTTGTAATATTTCTTGGTAAAACGTATAATGAAAATAATACACTTTATCTTGTATGCATAGATTGTGACGAGAAACTAGCAATAGATGAAATATTGTCAATTGACAAAGAACTAGATTCAATTAATTCTTTATCAAAAAAATACTTGGTTGAACAACATGATGATAAACCGCATTCTATGCATCTTTATCTTCTTTCTCCTATACCGTTTCCCTCTAAGGCCAAAGATGCGATAATAGGATTAGAAGTAAGATCAAATGAGAAATTATTAGTTGTTCCTGCTACTAACCTTCATCCAGATGGTCATCAATGGAAAATAAAAGGGAGAACAGATCCACCTATATTGACAACCGAACAAGCCAGAACTTGGTTATCAAATTGGAATAATATTTGCAATAAACATGGATTAAGTTACCTAAATCAGAACAAAGATGAAAAAGTTGATATCAGACTAAAGAAAATGATCAAAAATTTAGAGCATTGACAAGAATTCTGATTACCGCATTTATGAAGGTGAGCGACACCCAAGATTAATATCTATAGCAAATTTTCTCTTACATACACATCTTAAACCAGATCTAAGCAACCTCAACAAGTTAAAAGACTTTTTTGATGAAATCGTACGGAATTTTTGTCATCCTTCTCCCTTACCAGAAACTGAACGGGATAGAATATGGGATGATTCGGTTGTCAATGTTAAGAATTATCAGAATACTAAGAATGAACAGAAAGGACCTAAACAGGATGTTGGAGAATTGAAAATATTTCAGAGAAAGTACTTGAGAAATATAATTTCATTACGCTGGAAGAAACTAAAGAAATTTTGTATTATGACAATGGAGTTTACAAAAATGGCGGAGAAATTTTGATTGAAAAGGAAGCCGAGGCAATAGCTGGATACGATCTTTGTAATAACGATTTGAGGGAAATAACAAGTCACATTATGCGAAGAACATATCATAAAAGAATAGAATTTGATTCGAATATTAACATTATAAATGTTAGTAATGGATTATATAACTGGAAAGAAAATAAACTATATCCACACACTCCCAGTACCTATCAATAAACAAAAGCCAATTGTTTATGATCCAAAAGCCAAACCTAAACTATTTGGTAAGTTCCTAAGTCAAGTATTATACGCAGAAATATAAGAACCGCTATTGAATCAATGGCTTATACTTTTTTGAACGATTGTCCTTTTGATTATTTCTTTGTATTAGTGGGAGAGGGTTCGAACGGAAAGGGTGTATTTACAGGTCTACTAACAGCACTTCATTCTGCTTCAAATGTAAGTAATGTTCCTCTAAAATTTTACTTGAAAATAATTTCGCACTAGCGGATCTGGAGTTCAAAGACGTCAATATAGATGAAGAACTTTCTAATTCCTTAATAAAGGATACTTCTCTGTAAAAAAACTCACTGGAGGAAGAAGACAATCGGTCCGCATAGAGAGAAAGTATAGAGATGCATACAATGCGTCGTTAAACGCCAAACTCTTCTTTAGTACGAACAAAATGATTCAAACATCTGATCAAACAAATGCATTTTATAGACGATTAGTCATGATTAGTTTCCCGAATACATTTGAAGAAGATAAACAAGATCCAGATCTTATCAATAAACTAACAACTCAGTCAGAGTTATCTGGAATCTTCAACCTTCTCATGTATTACCTTAGATTGATCATAAACAATAACGGGATTTACGTTGATGAAAAGAGCATTGCTGAACGACGACTCAAACATGAAAGGACTACTAATCCAGTTAAAGCCTTCTTAGATGAGGCCATGGCAGAAGATTCTCTTGAAGATGACTATGTTTCAAAGTCAGACCTATATAGCGCGTATATGAGATTCTGTAAAAAATACAAATTGCCAATCAAGCCTAATGTGGGGTTTGGAAAGGAAATTGCAAAATCGAGATACCCTAGTTAGTCACAGAGAAACCAAAGGTGATAGACGAACTATCTGGAGGGGCATTCGACTTACACCTGAATATCGTTTGGACTCTGAACAGATTACTATATTGGATGAATACTAATTTTGGCATAGATGTCATAGATAGATGGATTTTACAAATTATTTTTTGTAGTATATGGAAACTATGCCCATTTCTAACTTTATCCTTATCATTTGAATTAGTCAATATATGTATAAAATAACAATAGAAAATCTATGACATCTATGACATCTATGACATATTTCAATTCTGTTAGTTCATTCAGTATTATTTCTGGCGTTTAAAACTTGGGAATAAAAATAATTAACTTTTACAGTCATTGGAAAAAATTCAAGTGTCTAGTTGTTGTCTTCTTATCTATTCGTACTCAGGAGGACATACTGGACACCCTTGGACAAAACCATGTTTGGAAATAAGTCAATTGATTGTACGTAAATAACTTTACTACCTACTTCAAAGAATGTGAATATAGTTATAGAATGTATTGTAATGAGAATAAATAACTAAACATGAGCTTGGAAACCTTTACTATTTTATGTATCTAAAATTGTCGAATTGATATGATTTTGTCAGGTCGTAGACTATTATTACATCAAATTATATGATGATATACTATGATTCACCACATAAAATTGAAAGCAATATTGTGGCTTTTAAAATCTTAAATGAGAGAGAACATTAACCTTTTATTCTAAACTATGTGAAAAAACAAAGTTGGATAATGAGAGCGCAATTGGGTAGCTAGTTCTTCCATAGGGGAAAAATATTTCGAAAACAGGTAGAATTTTAAACTATTATTCAAATTCTCAAATGAAAAAATTCCAATCAAAGATTCAACAAAACTATTTAACCCATCTAGAAGATTTTCTTCCCCACGTTTCCCCAACAACTGATTTATACAACGGAAGATTCAACACAATCTAAATTGCTATAAAAAAATCTATATCGTTCAAGTATTTTTATTAAATAATCAAATAAATTTAAAAATATAATATATAACAAAAAAGTTAATCAACTAATCTTAGACTAGATTTGCAATTTTCAAGTAATTGTGATTATATTCTAAATAATCTTTCATGTGTGACAATATTTTGGGAGAGTCAAATCAAATAGCACGAGATTCACTATGTTGCCAATAGTAGATCGATATTTGTTATTCATTCAAACTTTTTTTGAGTATTGTTTCATGGTTTTGTTAGAGTTATTCCATCCTTACGCCTTTGTATATTAAAATCCATTTCTGAGATTTGTTATAGGTCAATCAATGATACTTTTAAATTTTGTTTCTAGTATTATATACTAATAATTTAGTAGAGAACAAAAATATGGATATCTTCAAACTACATATAAACATAAAAGGCTTGATTTAAATGCATAATAAGTAGCAGTGATAGACAATATAAATAACTATTAGTTTCAAACCATATTTACTATTTTGTTGTTAAAAGCTGGCTAATCAGAGAGTGTTACAGTATTCTAAGGAAACATACAGCATATATTATCATTTTTATGTGTCCATTAAGTATATTGTGCCATACTTGAGCCTCTATTATTTAATTGGTCCAGACTAACATAATGAACATAGAAGAGGTGCTACTGTAAATCTCTAACTAAACTTTTAACTTCGTTTTTAGACGAATTCGAATCAATGAATCCTGCTAAGAATTGAGTCTTCGATAGACATCACAATAATTATTTGGATGCGATATTATCATAATTGTCTCTTACTAGTACTAAAACTATTGCAAATCATTTTTATATCACTTTTTCTTGTCGTGATATAGGATTCCTTTATCGTATGAAAATATCATTTTTTTCTCCAAAATACAAACAGCGATATTACTGATATGGCTAACATCACTGTTACCAAAAAGCCTAGATATCTTGGTAGAGTGTATAGGTTGTTTAGATCAAATCCCTGCAAGTCTAATACTCCTATCAAGAGGGAGAGAGGTAATACGATAGCAGAGAAAATTGTCAATACTCGCATTGTCTCGTTTATCTGTAAAGATATACTAGTCGAAAATAGATCTCTTGTAGAATTTATTGTATCCTGATAGGATTGGATCATTTCTATGAGCTGGTTAATATTATTGAATACGATTTGAATATATTTTATATCATCTTTGTCTTTTTCTATAGTAACATGATAGTTTATAATATTCCTAGCATCCCAGAAATATCGTCGAAGGGTAATAACCTGTCTTGATAATGTATCCAAATAGGTGAGTACTCGTTTGGATGGTCTATATTGTGCGTCTTTTTCAATATCAAATACCTCGAGCTCTATTGCGGTCAAAAGTTGTTCGTAATCTTCTATGATATCTGAAATCATACTATAGTAAAGTGCATCGATTGAAGATTCCAAAATTGTTTTTCTGTCTGAGAGAATCGTTTTTACCTTTGTTACCAGATCTATTTTATTTGAATGAATAGTTATAAGCCACCTATCCCCTACAAAAAAGTATAGTGGAAAAGATTCAAGATTTTGTAAATTATTAAATTTTAGGTCTAGTAAAATGGTGAACTTTCTATCATGTTCTGTTTCTTTTACTACTGGTTTTTTTGATTTTTGTCTAATTCGATCTAATGCTTTTTTGTTTAGTGAAAACTTATTTTCCAAGTCTTTAATATCTTCATCTGTGGGATCTGAAATATCGATCCAAAGATTATGGTTTTCTTTTAGATTTACATTTAATTCATTTTTCTATTCTATCATTTCCCCTTGATAATAATGGAAGATAGTTTTTTGCACTACAGTTAATATATTTTAAGATATCAATGTCTATTTAGTATTGCGGTAGATTTATCAAGCTGACCATACATATTCTAGTAACTTCTTCATTTTTCGTAGTCCACAATTTCTATGATTTACAAATATGGATTAACTACTGCCTTTTTATTTGATCCTAGATTGATTCTTTAACAATAAAGTTAAATAATGAAATAAAAATTAATTTTTGCAATCAAGTTAATAGAATAATACTACTGAGTTTACGATACTAGTGAAAGTTACATTAAATTATTATTGTTATGTCTCAGCAGAGTTATGAAAATCCTTTATTTTATTACTGTGAGAATCGTATTAGTAGGATTGTCAATTTTAATTACAGTGCTAACTACTACAATAATTGAAATCCAAGCACCAATAGAGTTTTTGAATATAATGATATATTGGTAACAAAACAAACTGAAGGTCCATTTCAAAGTTGGGAAAGCATTCGAGTTTCAAAGTAATGGAGATAATATTACAAAAATAAACCGTACTTACTCTTTGCATATAGATATTCAGTGCGCAAATTATATCAAATAAAATAGGCATAGTCATAAATTCTCAAATTAGTCTTAGTTCAGGAAGTTTTCAAAAGAACTTGGAACTGCTTCCATGCCATTTGCTACGCTATGACTCAACTCCACATTTTCTTTTACCTCTTGATTACAAGTCATTTGTATAGTAATATTAGCGGGCACTGGATCTTTGTCAATTTGTTGAGAATAACAATTATCGAAGATTAACGATGCTAAATCCTGATCTGCAGCATCTGAATAGTAAGGGACTAATATTGGCTCCCCGTAAGCGGTTAAAAAAGAAGAAAAGAGCGATACAAAAAAGGCTATGGATATGATTTGATAGTTACTTCTTATTTTTCTATTCATGTGATAGAGATCTTTTCCTAAAAGGTATTAATATTTAGGTAAGGAAACCTTGAATGATACATATGCATAAGTTAGATAACGACCAGGTTAGAACGACATAGAATTGATAAAAGCATATGTTATATAATTAGGGTCAGGAAAGCAACAATTATTGATGCTGAGGGGATAATTACTATCTTTGGAATCTAACCATGTTATTAGCATTTGATTTCCAGCCTAAAACGTGTCAAATCTAGATGAGTATCTATCTAACCATTTCAATCATCCGGGATTAAATCGACCTAATATTTTGTCCCTATGTGTCCTACAACCCGAGATTTGATAATTTAATTAGTGTTTTATCCCTTTTTTCTTTTCTTCTCCTCGATCTCACGTTGAATAAGGCTCATTATCCGACAGACATTTGGAGGCACATTGATTTCTATTACTTTCATTTTACTCGCCCGCTTAGACACCAAATATTGATGGGCGAATGAATTACTAATTGACTTTACTTGAGAAAAGTCAACTACAATTCGATCAATAACAACGTTTGACAAATCATTCTCAAAGAAGAACTGAGCTTTATTGTCAATTATTAGATGAGATGAAATAATATCTTTTATGGATGCTACATAGATACTAGTCACGGTAAATTCACTATTATTCTACAACTACCTCGCCAACCATTGAAGGATGATAAATGCAATAATAATCATATTCTCCAGGATTATTAAAGGACACACTATAATAATGATTGGGACTTCTGTACACCAACTTAGTAGTATTACTTTTAAAAAGTTATTGATTATGTAAAAATATACTAGAAGATATGGAAAAATCCTGCTAATAAATATTTTTTATTATTCACGACGTTCTCCTAAAAAACATTTTAACCTGGGTAGATAAATCGCTAAATCCTCTCTTTTATTACTCTAAATATTTTTTTTCTAAACAATAATCCAACTGATAGTAATATAAATAGACCCCACAGACCTACCACCGTAAATTCTGAATATTCTATCCTTTTCTATTCAACTTGTGTAGATGATTATATATTTTATCATCACCTTCTGAGCTATTCGTATTGAACTAAATATTATTAAAGATTAGGAGCATCTAATAATTACCATAATTAACTATTAAATCTTGATAATTTGGTTATCATTTTACAATTTTTTCAACATAAGGATTAGAAGATCTATACCACTTAAAAGAATCAACTTTTGAGTAAATATTTAGCCTTTGAAGAAGGAAAAAAGGCTGCTTGGATTTCTGTTTGGACTTTGTTGGGTATTGGTGTTGCAGAAGTTGTTATATCTACAACTACGGGCAGTCTCACTTTATTGGCTGATGGTCTTGATTCGCTAGCTGACTCTATGGTTTCGTTTATTGTATGGTTTGGCATCACCACGATTCAGAAACCTAAATCTAAATTATTTAATTACGGATACGGAAAGATTGAAAGCTTTGCGGCATTTATAGCCGCCATAGTTGTTATAGTGTTGGGTATATTCATTGCATACCATGCTTACGAGAGACTGATTCACCCAGTAGAAACAATTAATCCCGAAATTACAATGATTACTTTGCTTGCAGCTGGCGCTATTTCATTACATAGAGCATTTCGAGTAAGAAGTATTGCAAAAAAGTATAATCTGATTTCTTTAAACCTAGATGCGAAAAATTCCATTAAAGATGGCTCTGCGTCGTTCGTTGGCTTTGCTAGTGTATTAGCTGGATATTTTGGAATTCCATACATGCATTCTGTAGGAGGTTTGATAATTGCAGGATATATTTTCTTTATGGCTTATGTAGCTTTAAGAGAATCAACATTAGTTTTACTTGATGCTGTCAATAACCCTCACCTTAGTACAGAGATAACAAAACATGTACATGAGAAATTCCAACTATATACATCTGAGGTCCGTATCAGACCCCTAGGTCATACTATTGAAGCTCACGTAAACATCAAATTAGATCCTGGTTTGACGCTTGAAGATACATTAAAGATCACCAATGAGGTAAAGGCATCCATATCTGATAAATTTAAGATAAAAGATGTAGTGATAATTCCGGTCACATAATGATAATGAATGTAGAGAGGCATAAACAAACATCTGGTTAAAACAAAGATATCTAGACGGAATAAAATATCAAAATGTAGATGTCTAAATGAAAAGATTAGATTTAAAGCTAAACGCCTAGTTCACTATGATTCTGGTCGCAAATCCAAGAACCCACTCCCCATGTCTAATTGTTCTTAATCCTAATTTCCGTTTTCATTACTACTCTTTTGAATCTATAAATCATACTGTGTCCGTCCTTTTTTAAAGATCTACAAATTATCCTGAATAAAACTGTAATTCTTCCTAAAATCGCACATTATCACTTAATTAAAATAGAAAAAAAATCAATAATATGGTTCATGTCGATCGATCCAAAGATATGGGAAAAGCGATCTCTTGCTGGAGAAATACGTGGTATCATTACATGCGATAATCCACCCACCGCTCAATGTTCCCAATGTAAGATTCATTATTGTAATGAACACAAGAATTTACATAAACATCGTCTTGATTAAGTATAATCCGTTCGTTTACCTTGATATTCTAAATCATTACTATCATTGTTTGCTTCAATCTCAATAATAAGATCCAGATAATTCGTAATTGAAGCAGTACACCGCGAGTAAATTATGAATAACAGGTTCCATCCACCAGCCTCAATCAAATATACCTTCTTGAGGCGATTGTAAGATATAAATGAATTATTTACCAAGTAATGAATATACTCTCTCAAAATTCCTTCTGATGTAGAAATAACTCTCGGAATACATGATTTAATTTCGGAAAATGACGATCCCTTTATAGAAGATAATAAGATTGATTCCGTGATGGCTGCTTTTAAATAAATCACGTTCACGCTTTTGCTGATGCGTTTCCGATTCATTTATTCTTTCACCTTTTATTTATGAAATTAGAAAAATTGAAAAAATAGCCTTCATTAAGAAGGTTTCAAATCTTCTAGTTAATATATGATTCAAACCAAAACACATCTAGAATTTTTATTTATTTAAAAAGCAATTGAGGAGAGACTCTGTTATGATATTCTCCAAACAATTATTCTGATATAACTACAGGTCATTTAGAGATTTCAAATATATTCCTCGAAAATTAATACATAAATCTTAAGTATTAGTATTACGAAACATGATACTCTCGTATTCAAAAACCGCAGGATAAGTTGGGTATGGTTTAGGACATCAAACTCATTCTATCCTGTGTCTGATAAAGTAATATGAAAATATACCGAAAAATCTAGTGCTTTACGGAATCGATTAAAGTAAATCTAATGTATATCAAACAAGATTAATGGTGTTTAAAAAGGTATGTCTATGTCAAATCGATATGTTACTAAATTTGAGACTTTAGCTCTGTACAAATCTGTTGATTATATAACCGTAGTATGATGGTTGTCTATCGCGTTCATACACTCTTGTTAATTATCATTACAAGTTTTAACAACATTGGCAAATTACTCTATCTTGATGGTAAGATCAGCATATTCTACTATTCTTCTCTCCGCCTGGACATATATAATCTCTAATAGTTCCAAGCCAGCCGGTTCAATAAAATATATTTTTTCGATTCCATTATACGATATAAAAGAACTATTTACCAAATAGAATATGTATTCTCTCAGAACTAATTCAGGTATCGATATCACCCTTTGTACGCTCAAATATATTTCAGAGAATGATGATCCATGTATACACGCCAGCAATATTGGCTCTGTAATAGATACTTTGAGATAAATCACATTAGTATTATTATTATTAGAGACCTCTCGATTCATTCTAATATTTACCACATTTTTATCCCATCTACTCAATGCTGTTATTTGATATTTCGTTGGTACCTTGTGAATCATCGCTTTCTTCGATTCCTTCTGTAGCATTGGTCAAGTTGTTGTTATAGACTTTATTTTCAATAGAGTTATGATAAATATAGATTCCTTGACTCTCACAGTTACTTATGTCATTATCATAAACTTCGTTGTTCGATGATTGAGACAAAAATATACACTTTTCCTCATCATGAACATCGTTATTTCTTGCAACAGAATCAGACATATTTCTGCTAAACATGATCCCAGACCCTGCACTGTTATGGACTTCATTACCTTCAATGGTTATATTGTAACAGTCAAGAGAACATATTATGCCCATTGCTCCATGGTCATGTACTGTGTTGTTTCTGATCAACATATCGTGAGTTGCAGTATGAGGGTCAAAGCCATACATAAAGTTATGATGAACATGATTATCTTCCAAAACTATACCACCTACCCCAACAGAATAAAACCCAAAGCGATTATGATGGATTTCATTACCACTTACTATGCTTGTCCCATTATTACCATAGTAGCTAATACCAGAACAACCGCTTCCGCATTCATAACCTAAATAGGCAATTTCAGAATTGGTAATATTAGTTGTTCCAGTAGTTTCATCTTCTATTTTTATATAGGGTCTTGGTATAGCGTCAATGCCAGTATGTTCATATTCTCTACTGGGTAGTATGTCAACTTCGAATTTTATAAAATCATTATTCTCAGGATCCCACGAAGTAATTTTTACTGAATCTATAATTAAATTACCAAACACCGTGATAGAGTTTACTATATCTCGGTCGCCATCGCCATTTTTATCTCCAGCTAATATCTTAAGCCATTTAGTATCACTTGAATTAATCACAAGTGTTGAACCTTTTTCGACTACTATGGTTGCATCTAATATCCAAGTATTGTTAGTTGAATTATCTTGTCTTTTTAGAACCTCTTGATTTTGAATGCTGTTGTATATATCAGTAAGAGTTGAAGGATGTAAACAGGATACAGTAATTGTGTTTTTACCATTTTCCTCATCGGAATCTAAAGTAATACAGCCAGTTCTACTGCTTTGATCAGGCTCCTGAGCAAGTAAACTGTTATTTATTAAACCAGGTCCGCTAAAAAATAATATGATAACGATAACAACTGTATAAGACACTGCTGAGATCAAACTCACGAGCCGTTTCAATCTGTCTGATTGATGATTATTCTACCAGATTATAAGAATTATCTTCTCAATGTTTTAGAAATCACACTCTTGAAAAATATTGAGAATTATTTTCAATATCCAAAATAATTACAAAGGTTTTTGTAGAAAATGGATTAGTTCGTACTTATTCACTGGCTTCTCAATTATATTTTTCTCTATTTATGTCAATAGATAGACAAACTTGCATGTATGCTAGTGATCTATTATTTACTTGTAAACCAAAAATAACTGAATTAAATTATTTAAATATTCTTCTACATTAAATTCTATTTAATAATCCAACAAAATAATAATTTCTTACTCTCACGGAAATTGAAAACATGTTTTATCGCATCCACGCATTTTTTTTAATAAACAGTTCTTTTGTCGTTTTTAGATAGATTGATTTGAGATAATAACATTTACACACACGTAAACTCTTAAAACTTTTTTTTACACAACAATTAATCAGAATATTCCTAGAATTTATTTAGTTCCCTATATGAGGAGAGAGAACAAAAGCGGTTTTATCCTGTCGTTAATTTATAGGAATGTAGCAGATAACTAAAATAATGATTTTACAATTTTGTAAAAAAAATAAAAAGATCTTATTGTTGAGCTAATGCATTATTGCCTGTATTTACTTGATTTTGGAAGTTGAAGTTACTGCCTGAACCAACTGTATTGCCACCAGAAACTACTTGGCTGTTTTGACTTGAGGATTGTGATTGACCTATGGCTTGTGAAGCTTTGTTGCCACCATTATTATTGTCATGTTTTTTAAAGTATTTCTTGCACCAGTTCTTACTGTGATCTTCTCTACAGTCACTCCAATTCTTGTATTTCTGTTTAGCAAATGCAAAATCCATGGTAGATAATGCAGGACCCATGATCAAAGTTGTAACAAATACTGCTACAACTAATACTGCAGTTGTTTTTGTATTATTTGACCTAAACATTTCAACCTTATTTTTTACAGCAATAATATATGATATAATAATTTTTTAAGATTTGCGCAGTAATTAGTACTAGTCGATAAACTGAGTATAATCTAGTAGAAAATTATTTGAAAATGCACTACGAGGCTACCTTCTTATAGAATTAAATAATTAAATTTTAGTGTCCCCGAATGACAAAGAATATTTTAGATTCGTAGGACGACATTCTAGATATTCTAAATCTGTTGTCGCAGCACAAATAGACAATATAAAAGGAATAAAAAAATCGAAGTAAACTATTACAAATATTGTAATGGTAGAATTTGATGCCTCTCTAATAACTAAACAGCGTGTTCGCAAGAAAACTCTTGAATGCGAAATGTAAGTTACTTAATATACGACCCAAATTATGAGATCAACAAGTATTACGGCATAAAGATTGTGCTAGTGAAATATAATTATGATTAGTCAGTATATATGTTAGTAAGTTTATGAGCGAAGTAAATAGGATATCTGCTGTAACCCTCAGAGTTAAAAATATGGATAGGTCATGCAGTTTTTACTCGAACATACCTGGTTTCAAGCTTATTTACGGGGGGTCCTCAAATGATTCCTTTACCACATATCAAATTGGCAAGTACAAAAACATCACATTTTTGAACTTGGAACTAAAAAAATTGTCAGACAGTAATATAGATGATTATAACAATACTAATAATTTCGGAAGGATTATTTTTTATACTAATAACGTCGACAGTCTAGATTCCTACTTTAAAAACAATAAATCAATTTCAAACATGATCCTCTTTGAAAGCGAACCTGCAAATGCACCATGGAATGAACGATACTTTCACATTCGTGATCCAGACGGCTATCAGCTTTCTTTTGCCCAGCCTATTTGATATATGATTTATATAAAAAAGATTGAGTCACAGCAAAAACAGCCAATTACCAAAAATACCAATTTTAACTTTCTCATGTTCAAAAACCACAGGCTAATTTTCTATAAAATTAAATCTATGAAACTAATTAAATTCTTTTTTCCTCTGTTTTTATTCCAGCTAGTTTGGGACGGCACATCATCCTTTTGATATATCGGTTCTGTGTCTAGAATTTATTCAAAAACATATTTGCATGAAATTGCAATCTTTTTTGTCTTTTTTGCATGATAATAAGCTGATTAATCTAGTCGATCTTCTTAGAAACGATGAGATTGGTTGCATGAATCGTTTGAAAGTACAGAAATATGTATTCTTAGCGCAAACATGCGTAAGCATCGATTTTGGCTATGAGTACAACATGTATATGATGGTCCTTAGTCACCAGAGCTGGCTAATTACTATCATGAAAAAACGGATCTTACTCGGATGTTTGCGGATGAAAAAATAAATGAATGGAGTTGTGACTATATTTTCCCGAGCGGTTTTAGATTTATTTAGAGATAATGAACCCGAATGGTTGGAAGTGGCTTCAACACTAATAGATGATACTATTATTGCGAAAATGAGCCCGAATCTTTGGACAAAGTTTACGAATGTAGTCAGCATATAGCGGGAGCTATATTAATAATGTATGGAATAATTTAAAAAATCAAAGTCTAGTGGAATACGAATCAGGTCTAAAAATAACGCCTTTTGTCAGTGTTTTAGATATGATTTTTGTTTAATTGTTACTTGTATAAAACAATCGATGATATCATACAATAATAGTCGACTTCTTGTACAAAAAGTTGGAGGGCATTATATACTATGATAATATGAAAGAATCATGAATACAATTTATTTAATTGTGTTAGTAAGCACATTGGCAATGATTTCTTCTATGATCGGAGCATTAGCAAATCTGTCCATTGCAACCGCACAGACTCCTACTATTTCAGACCTTCCGGCGACCATAGGAAATGAGTCAGCATCAGATATGGGGTTAACAAATAATACTTTATCTGCACAAAACACTACAACCATATATGCACCACCACCTGTCTAGCAGGGTAAAAAAACGATCAATCAGTTTAGTCTTTTAGGCGAGATACTGAAATATTAAGCAGATGTTTTTTTGCCATTATGACTCGATGTTTAACAGGGTCTATCGGTTTGGTCGCAGCAATTAAAATGCAAAAATGATTCCATTCAATTAGTTAGAAAATAGTGAATTGCTCATATATCTGTCAGTCTTTCTACAGAAGTCGTTTTCTTATTCCACATTAATAACTAGTTATCGCATATGTCATGGCTAGAATGAGAACTTTAATAATCCATCTTTCGATATAGTATCTACCTATGAGATGCATTATGGGAAATCTGTATACTATATTATTTTCAAACTTCTTTCTTCTAATGACACTTGTATTTTCCGCCAACATTTGTCCGTCAATTGCCCAAGCATCTAGTACCCTCTCAAATACGAATCCTGATGTGGTAATATCGATTTCAGATATAAAAGTCATAAAAATTACGTCAGATTTAATTTCGGTAACTGGAGCAGTACAAAATAATTCTACCGAAAGTATTGACCATATCAAAATTACTGTTACCCTCTATGACTCTAACGATGACACAAAGACAGAAATTAGTAGGTTCATTTCAGGTCCATTCACAATATATCAACCTGGATCTATCGAGAGATTTAGTTTCATTATAAATTCGGGAAAGTATAATTCCTATGCGGCTGAAGCATATGCAGATACGGTTAAGTAAAATAGTAAACGCTGATACACATCTAAATAATCGAATATTTCAAAGTTATTTATATGGTTTTATAGAATGTATACAAAATATTATTTATTTTTAGACAAATGGTAATTCCTTTGATGGATTAAGTTCTCAATAAGCGTAATAAGGCTACATCTATGTCACAGGTTTACTGTTCATTATCACTATGACGATGTTCTTGTGCTCAATGCATCGTAGTTATAGGGATTGGAATTATTGGGTAAAGGTTTGTTTGTCGTTGTGTGAAGGTGTAGCAGACGATTTTGGTAAAGTATTCAAAGGTGATGAGCAAACTTGACAGACATCTATGATGACTTACGTGTTGTAGATGGTGGTATCGTACCTACCTCATTGGGAGTAAACTCGTCTCTGACGATTTCTGCTCTAGCATTTAGAATTGCAGAAGACCTGGTAGGAGGACAACAAAAGTATCTTCCCGTAGAGCCTGTTACAGTGGGACCAAATATTATCTATTTCCCCAAATAATGAATTTTCTGGGGCTTTCTACAACTTGATAGTAAAAATTTTGATTACTTATATAATTACCCATATTGTTGAGAAAAACATTACCCATATCTTGAATAATTTTGATAATGAGTTTTTTGGTTACTCGCCTACCCGTTTTATATCTGCTCAGCCACATAACAACATAAGACAAGGAAATACTGATGGATTTATAGATCTATTCAATAATATATATAATATTTTTTCCTCAGGTATAGTTCCTATGACAATCAAAGAAGAAGTTCGTGAAATGATTTATAGATATCTTGCTTTATATGAACCACCGTTAGGTAACCTTGACATCTCTATAAGTGATTTGATAAAGAAAAAGAATCGATTTATAGATAAATCAAAAGATCCTTCTGTTAGCTCAATACATAAGAAAATTTATCAATTAAAAATAGATTCAATAGACTTGTTTCTTGATATTTATACAAAGCATTGCAAAGAACAAAATTATGAAATTTGTCCAATGCCTTGACAGCCGATCTTAATTGAGTATTAGTTTTGTATTAATTTTATAGGTGTCTAAAAGAAAGGAAAATGATGATGGATAACAAAATTATGGCGAGAATTATTGAAATTTGATGATCATAACTTTCAACGATGCCTATTAATTTGACTTTTAGATAAAAATCATGGTAAATCAAGAATACGAGAATACGACTAAACAATCTCGTCATATTGTTTATTGGCTTTATCAGGTTGGAATCATATTTCACCTGGTTTATTTTTGTATTTTTTAGAAAAGTCCCATTCTTTTAAGAAAAAAGATAGAATAAAATATTACATACTTGTCTTAACAAGATTTCATGTTATTATATAATCAATTTTAGTGTTGCATTTGTGTTTGATCGATGTAACACCATCTAATCAACGAAGAATACTTTAGCAATATTGTTTTGCAGTTTGATATTCTAAAAATAATTTTCATTAAAATCTCACAGAATCGAGTATCCAAACTATGATATTATTAATTTCGATTATACAATTCAACTATAATGAGTAACATAACAAAAACCCACAAAGTAGGAATATTTGCAATGTTTATTGCAGCAGCTCTAATTGGTTCAGTTGTAGCCTTTGGCGATAACTATGCATATGCAGGTGGAAAGAAGAACTCTAACGATGCAGAGCAAGAAATAGAACAAGGACAAGCAAGCGAACAAAACGCACAATGTGTATCTGGTGAATTTACACTCTTAGGGTGTAACAACGTAGGCTTACAATTGCAAGACCAATTAGGTAACTTGGCATTAGCTCAACAATAAACCTCTCTTTTTTTACAATTTTCTATTTTCTAGTTCATCAGATTTCAGGATATCATAAAGATACTTTATTTACACAAATTATATTTCAAAATCTTTGGAAAAGTCTGAAGTATTAAAAATACGATAGCCCAAACCCCGTATTCAAAAATTACAGGGAAAAAGGTAATGCCTGCACATTCTTTCTCTTATTATCCTGTAGTGATAAATTAAGCGTTTTAAAATCTTTTTACAATTGATTCAGTTATTATAATCAGTTATAGTAGATAATTTTAGTAAAATCTGAGAAAAGGTTTTTAGATAAAACTTTTTTATATAGGTATATTTAATATTATTTTATTCAAGCCCAAGCCCATTCTCTAGAATTATCATCGGTTTATAGAAAAGAGTTTTTCAAAATTGCTGGAAGATATTGCAATAAATGTAAAATAGAGTTAGAAGAAATATTGGATAAATTTAATGGTATTAAAAAAGTCGAGATAAATTATATTACCAACATTATGATGCTTCATTATGATCCAAATTTAATATCAAAAATTAGTCTTCTTAAAATACTAGAATCGCAATGTAAACTCGTAAGGATTGATAGTAGTTCTATACTGGAAGTATGATTATATAAGTTGACATGGTTAGAAAAACAAATTATGAAGTATATATTATTTAATCAGGCATTACCATGTCCATGACAGCATTATTAAATGACTATTACTAAATAATGTGTCTTCTGTCTGACGAAACTCTTCTTTGAATACGAATTAAACACTGTTATTATTCAACTATTACTTCTCCTACCATTGAAGGATGGTAAAAGCAATAGTACTCATATTCACCAGAATCGTCAAATGTGATGCTATAATATTGGTTTGGTATTATAGCTTCAGAATCAAAAACTTGACTTGCATCTTCATCATTATCTTGTCCTGAAGTTACGGTATGAGATATGGTGTCACCATTATACCATGTGATTGTTTGACCTCTTTCAATTGTGATAGGGTTTGGTGAGTAAGAGCTATCGCCATATAAACCTAAGATGACTGCTGGGATAGAGTTATCAGTTTGAGAACCACTTTGATCAACGCTTCCGGACTGTTCGTCGTCTTGTTGATCTTCTGTGATGGCAGCAATATTAGCAGGATTGGTTGAACTACCTGATGTACTCGCAGAAGAAGAAGGTACTATTTTAAACAGAGATCCGGTATAGCTCAATACATACATAAATCCATCTGGACTTACTTCGATATCTGTTATACCGCCAAAGCCTTGACCAAATACAAAAGGTTGATTTTCTTTTGGATCATTGACTTCTCTATCTTCCAGTAACGTGGTATTTCCTTCCAACCCGTAATCAAAAGATAAATCATCACGTGCATCATTTAGAATAAACCTATACAAAAGACCGTTATTTATATCACCTACAAACATATTATTTTGATATAGCTCTCCCAGTTTATCCGAATTTAAGAATTTTAATGCTGTAATTCCAACTGGAGTAATCCAGGACAATTTAGGCTCAGCGTAAGATCCTTGTCCAAAATATACCAAGTCATCAGGAGTTGCTCCATTATCTAACAGATCATTCTGCGAAAATCCTTGAATCAATGACCAACCGCTATTAAATCCTGGATATACCAAATTGATTTCATCTCCAGCAGCAGGTCCATTCTCAGTATCCCAGAGATTTCCTGTTACTGGGTCAAAATCCATACCAAAACTATTTCGAATACCCATAGCATAATACAAATCAAGAGGCGATTCATCACCAAAAATGGTATTGCCTTCTAGATTATCTCCATCTTGAGTTATTCTTAATACTCCACCAAGACCATTAGGTTCTGGACCGTCCTCGTTATTCTGTGCCTGGGTTCTGTGACCACCCACTTCTCCTACTATGAAGTATACAGTATTATCTGGACCAATTCGAATCTTACCGCCATTATGTTCAGCTCTATCGTTTGGAGGTGTGGCAGTCAAATCCAGTAATAGAACAGGATTAATTAATTGACCATCAACAAATTCATAACGATAGAGCCTGTTACCTTCTGGATCTACATTATCTTCGACGTCACTACCATCTTCATCATTTCCTGATTCTGTATAAGAAAGAAAAACAAAAGTTGTTCCATCTGGTTGTTTTGCTACTGCAATTCCTAATAGCCCTCGTTCTAAACTGTTAGCCACAGATACATCAAGTACTGGCGTATCTTGTATCTGACCATCTATAATCCGCATAACCTTTCCAGTTTCTTTTTCAGTTACTAAAATATCATTAGATCCCAAAAATGCCATACTTGTAGGAAATACCAGACTATCGGTTATTTTTTCAACCACAAGGTTGGTATCTTTTACACTTGGTCCATTAGGTGATAAAGGAGCTTTGATGTATGCTGCATAGGATAAATTAACTATAGAATGAGTCAAATACAATAATAAAAATATACAAAGAGCAGATAAAACAAATAATTTATTACTTATTTTTTTTATCAATCATAATTGGTTGTGAATTAGAGTATTATAGTTTATTTATGAATCTACTAGTCGAAACCGAAAATTAGTTAAAACTACTACTATTATCTAATGATTTAAGCTTTGAATAATCTCAGTATCGTATATGAGATAAAAAATACAGAATTATTATTTATCCTATGGATATTAAAATTTGGTTCCTAATAACTCAAATATTCTTTTTCTAAATAATACTCCACTTGATATTAGTATACCCACTACCCATAGCCCTATGACCGTAAACTCTGAATATTCTATCTTTTTCTGTTCAATACCCTGAAATGATTATTTATCTTATCGTCTTCGTAGAACCATTATTGCTATTACTATAAAATTATAATATTGTTGATATTTTAGAATATCTAATATTTACAATAATGGATCATTAAAGCCTAAATAATTTCATTGTATTTGTACAATTTTTTCTACACAAGGATTATAAGATCTATACCACTTAAAAGAATCAACTTTTGAGTAAATATTTAGCCTTTGAAGAAGGAAAAAAGGCTGCTTAGATTTCTGTTTGGACTTTGTTGGGTATTGGTGTTGCAGAAGTTGTTATATCTACAACTACGGGCAGCCTCACTTTATTGGCTGATGGTCTTGATTCGCTAGCTGACTCTATGGTCTCGTTTATTGTATGGTTTGGCATCACCATGATTCAGAAACCTAAATCTAAATTATTTAATTATGGATATGGAAAGATTGAAAGTTTTGCAGCATTTCTCGCAGCAATTGTTGTCATAATTTTGGGCATTTTTATTACCTATCATGCTTATGAACGGATACTTCATCCAGTAGAAACGATAAATCCAGAAATTACAATGATTACATTGCTTGCAGCTGGAACAATTTCGCTACACAGAGCTTTTCGAGTTAGAAGTATTGCAAAAAAATATAATCTGATTTCTTTAAACCTAGATGCAAAAAACTCGATTAAGGATGGTTCAGCGTCTTTTGTTGGATTTGGTAGCGTATTAGCAGGATATTTTGGAATTCCATACATGGATTCTGTAGGAGGTTTGATAATTGCAGGAAATATTTTCTTTATGGCTTATGTGGCTTTAAAGGAATCCACTCTTGTCTTGCTTGACGCCGTCAATAATCCTACTCTTAGTACTGAGATAACCAAACATGTACATGAGAAATTCCAATTATACACTTCTGAAGTTCTCATTAGACCACTAGGTCATACAATTGAAGCTCAGGTCAATATTAAATTAGATCCTGCTTTGACGCTAGAAGATACGTTAAATATCATCCGGGAGGTAAAGGCATCCATATCTGATGAATTTAAGATTAAAGATGTAGTAATAATTCCTGTTACTGCGTAATAATGAAAATTGTATTTGAGAATTATTTAATGACTCACTAATCGCAATTATTCAGTGAGGCTAATACTATACTAATATACAAGAAAAATAATCAAAGGATTGACCTTATCAATTTATTAAAATAGGAGCGATTGAAAAGTATAAAATATGTCTATTGATCCGAAGATATGGGAAGAGAGATCAATTAATGGAGAATTATGTGGCATCATCGCTTGCGATGAACCCCCAATTGTTCAATGCCCTCCATGTAAAACCCATTATTGTAATAAACACAAAAATGTACATAAACATCGTCTTGAATAAATCAATCCCATTCTTTAATAGTTGACCCCCTATCTTAAAGTAATCCTTCAAATGGTAGCAGCTACTTTTTTCTTTTTATCTCCTATACTATAGTTTAATCCTCAAATCAAATATCGCTAAAAAGACATTTTAGAAGAGTTACTTGTCATTCTTTGGATTTTCAAAATAGTGAATACGTCTAATATAAAAAAGTTGATCTTTCAATATATTTATAATTATATAATAAAAAGCAATTAGTTACTAGAATTTATTAAACCGTTATGAATATAATAATCAAATCATTCTATTAATATAGGAGATTAACGTCTAGTAGGTATTCAGCAATATATGAACATGAAATTACATGATTTTATGTCTTTTTTACATGAGAATAAAATGATTGATTTAAACTATATTCTTTCAGAAGATGAGATTGGGTGTATTAATCGACTAAAATTACAGAAATATGTATACCTAGCTCAAACATGCCTCAAAAATGACTTTGGATATGAATATAACATTTACAGCAACGGTCCATATTCGCCGGACTTGGCAAATTACTATTATGAAAAGTTGAATCTTGATAAAGTCTCTTTCTATAAAGCGGATTGTGTTCAGAACTACGACAAGAGGTTTATTGACATGTTTTTAGAGTTGTTCAAGGACAAAGACCCCGAATGGTTGGAAGTGGCTGCTACTCTAATAGATGTCACAAACTATAGCGAAAATGAGCAAGAATGTCTGAACAGAGTTTACGCCATAAAGTCAAAATATATGACAAGCTTCATTGATAATACTTGGAATGAGCTAAAAGACAAAAAATTAGTCAATTATAAACATGGTCCCAAATTGAACAACTTTTTGTCAATGTTTTAGAAGTTCAAATAGTAGAATTAAATATTTGGTTGTTAAGAGTTGACTACAAATTGACCGTTATGTAAGATTATAATAAAGAGTTAAAACTGTTATAACAATTACCTTAGAACTAATTTGCGCATAAAACTTCCATAGAATATTCTTCAAAGCACAGTAATCCTAGTGTATCAACATATTTTAGATAAAAGTAATTAGGATTCAAGAAAAATTCAATTTGAAGTGAGCGAGTCTTAATTTTTATGATCGGCTTCGAATCTCATTTCCTTTGAAAAAATTAGCCCGCCAATATATCGACCATAAATGATTATTAGATGATCCACTACTATACGGCATGGATTCGAGTCCCAAACTTTGTATAGTTTATTCTTGTATTTTTTAACTTATCAAGTTCTTATTCTTTTAAGAAAAAAAGATACTAGAAGATATTGCAGAATTGTCTTAACAAACTCTAATATTTATTATTTGTATTATTGTATGTACATCAAATATTGACTATGCGAAGCTACAGGTCGAATCAAATGACACTACGTTACCGATGTTACCAATAGTAGATCAATATTTGTTATTCATTCAATCCTTTTTTCTATAGATCAATGCAATCACTGAAGGCCGAACCCTAGTCTTAATTAATTGTATGAAAGTGGTTAGACAATTGCCATTTATTTATACGAATTCATAATACAATCGCCAAATCCCATTATTGTATCATATTTAACTTGTGCATAAAGAATAGACTACTTGTTTTATAGAAAGGTTCAAGTCCCATTACCATTGACTTCTGCTCGTAAATTATTATCAAATTGGGTTGAAATGTTGAAACCCATGACTACCTGACATTCCTCCTCTATTTTATAATTGCCTTATTACCTTTACCTATATTACCATCAACTCCTGTTACAAGGATCCCTTTTGTTATCAATGGAAACCTATCGGTCTTAGTACAGCATCGATACCGGTATCAGATATACTGTCATAAACATCGTTTCCTTTCAATATTCATGCTTGGATTTGTTACTACTTCCAGTTTGTTCTAAAGCACAAGATATTGAATAAGACAAGAATCATAGAGTAGATGTCCTAAAGAATGAATTAAGAAAAAGAATGGTAAAGTATGTGATAAAATATGCGTCAGATAATGCATTTTTTGGCGACGAACCTAGTCATTTTGCAACCCGCTGTTTGAGAGAAGTGAGAACAAATAGCGTAAAAAAATCGATGCGTTGAGTCCTAATTTACCAAGTAAAGCTATAATGGTGCTAGTCTATATTAGTAGAATTTAAAGTCCCCGTACCGTTTGAGTAAACTGTTGCAATGGTTCTTGTTTCTGAAAATATTACACCTCCTATTTCCAAATTTTCAATTATTGTTGGGTTATTAATATACGTCTTCGAACCGTCAGCATTTTCCGTTACATTCGTGGGGTTTGAGAATACTCTTAGTTGTAATGGAAGTGAAGTGGTAGAGTTGTCCATTTTAATATTAGCCCGCAACGATACTAGCATGTCTGAAATTGTAATTTCATCACTTGGGTCATTCATATATTCATAGTCTAAAGTTGTATTATCAACTAAAATAATTGGCTTTTCGCTAATCGCATAATCTGTCTCCAGTCCCAAGAGGTTTGGAGGAGAAACTGGCTATCACCGTTACATTTTCAGTTCCTGATAATTGAGTCTCATTGGTTGTCATGACCATTGTGTTATTTGTATTTGTTAGATTTTCAGTGATATTCTGCTGATCAGCCAGAGGCGGTGCAGAGCCCAACAAATCCAAGATGGAATCAGGGAGATCCAAATTTATTGAGCCGGTATCAGGGGTTAAAGTAACTGTTGTATTTGCAGTAGAATTAGCTAAAGAATCCAAATTCAATGAAGCAGTATTGTTATCTAAATTTTCCGATATTTGCACCGATGAATTGTCGAGGCTTGAATTATCTATAGAAGAATATGAATAATTAGGAACTTGAAACGAGAAAACCAGAACAAGTGTAATACACAAAACTAAACTTTTATAAAAGTAAAGTGGCAAGATTGAAAATCTCATAAAACTTGTTTATTACCAGTTGATATAAGTTTTTAAAGCAATGATCTATTCCGATAATAAAATGTGTTCTCAAATTTACAGCCTAATAATAACCAATATTCGATAAATTTTGGCAGTTGATTTAAGGTAGATCTTTAGTGCTCATTCGAATTATTTGATAAATTTTAAGATAATGTGCAGTTATTAAGAAATTTAAAACGTAACAAGAATCCATTCGTAGAATTACAATGTCAAAGGACACTGCAAATGTTGATGTCAATAATATTTTGGTTGGAATTGATGGCTCTGAGTAATCAATGAAGGCTTTAGAATTCGTTATTGGCCTTGCAAAAAAAAAACGATTCAGTACTAGTATCATTAACGGCATTCAACATTCCAGAGTTATACAATAATTTTGGAAAATAATGATAATTACAATGTCATTTCAATTGAGGATGAAACTCAAAATTGAAAAATTGCTCAAATCAATTAAAGAGTCTGCGGATACAGAGCAAATTAATAAAAGTAAAAGAAATTTTGCAAATACCGAATTTAAAGAAAAATTAGTTTCAAATTTCTTGTATATATTATTTCTGAATTCCTATTAGAACGATACAAAACAATTTCTTATCAACAGTGTGTGTATTCATAGATAAGCAAAGTTTAAACAATACTCTGCGTTTTCATTACATCATTCTGATACAATAATGGTGAGTGAAGCACTTCAACGCTCCGTTTTATCTTATATGCATCACCAAATCATTATTTTAGACGAAGATACAGATTCAGCAACAGCCGTTAAGCAAATGCATGATGCTAAAGCTGAGACAATTATTGTAAAGAATAAAAATGATGAATATATCGGAATTATAACAGATAGTGATATTTTGGATAAAATTGTGATGCGAGGTGAGGACTCAGATAAAGTGTCTATAAAAACAATAATGTCTTCTCCTATCATAACTATATCTGCAAAAGCAAATGTAAGACAAGCTCTAGAACTTATGAGACTCAATGTAATAAAGAGAGTTCCGGTAACCGATAATGTACATATTTTGGGTATTGTAACTCAAGAGGGACTGGCTAATGCCATTAGGACTTCTGTGTTAGAACAAACATTTAGGCCATATCGAACGATAATCAGAGAACATTACAAGCCTATAATGAGTAATCTAGGTTTTATACTGCAGTTTGCAGGCTTTTTGATCATCGTCCCCGCCATATTAGCAGCTCTGATTGGAGAGACTGATTCGGCAGTCGGAATTTTTCTATGTGTCATCTCTATGTCTGTAACAGGTTTTGTATTAAATTCGTATGGTGAAAGAATGCCCATGAATCTTCGACAGGCCTCCCTTCTTATGGTTTCAAGTTTTGTGCTTTTGAGTCTTTTTGGGAGCATTCCATATATCTATGTAAATCCGTTTCCACTAGAGCAAGGACCGGTAACCCTTTTTATAAATAGTTTTTTTGAAAGTGCCTCTGGATTTACAACAACCGGCCTTTCATTCATATCATTTCCTGAAGAGTTACCCAAAAGCTTTGACTTCTATCGTTCATACACCCAATATATTGGAGGTCTAAGTTTCGTATACTTGATAGTTGCTTTTTTCTATCCTGAAAGAAAGTTGATGCACATCAGAGGAATGATAGGTGGTGGAAACCTCAAGGTAAGACAACTGATACTAACAATTGGTGTTATCTTTAGTTTTTATGCATTTATTCTTGTCTTTTTCTTATATTTAAGCGGACAAATAGATATACTATTTTCTCTCACCTTGATTTTTAGTACTGTTACCGGTGGTGGATTTGTTCCCACTTCTACGGCTATAGATTCACAAAACAACCTTGAACTGACTACGCTTATGATAGGTATGATTATTTCTGCGCTTCCTTTCGTGTTTCATTATGCGATATTTAGTAAGAAAATGCATACAACAAGCGTGCGCCCAGAATTATTTTTGTATACTGGAATAATTGTTATTTGTGTAATTATTTTTTATTTTGTATTAAGTAAAACTTTGGAAATACAATCAGAGTTAATGGCGTCTGTATTTCATGTTATAAGCGCTGCGACTAATACTGGTTTTCAATTCCTTGATATCGCCCAAATATCGATAGAAGCAAAAATGGTATTAATAATAGCAATGTTAATTGGAGGAACTGCATTCTCCACTGCAGGCGGTATCAAGGTAGGTCGAATACTCCATATTATTCAAAAAGTTACTGGTAAAAAATTCACCTCAGATAATAGTGGTGGATCAATATCTGCAGTAGCATCGCCATATAACAAAAGATACCTCACTATCGAGTCAAAGCCAACAAAAATTAAAGAAGAAGAAAAAATAATTAATGAAGCAATATATGTCATAATTTTATTTATCGCAGTGTCACTTATTACTGGAATAATTATATCTCATATAGATAAAGAAAATTTCTTCGATTCACTTTTTGAATCAGTTTCTGCATTGACAACAACAGGATTATCTTCAGGTATAACTTCTGTGGAGATGGATCCTATATCAAAGATAGTTCTTATCATTAATATGATAGTAGGTAGATTTGAAATAATTACAATAATCTATCTATTTGTAAAAATATCTAAGAAAAGACAACAAACTACAAACACCCGCACTAAATAAAACCTTATTACAAAATTATAATGTAATTTAGTGATGAAAGGAACCAAAACAAATTATATAGTGAATGACCATTACTTTGATATCAGACTATTACAAAAAATTAACTCGGTTGTCTTTGTATCTACAACTTAAATCGATAGATAATCTATTTATAAAGTCTATATTGCATACTGATGGATTTGATAAAGCAGACGAACCGTTAATGAATTATAAGTACGGGACAGTCTGCCAATTCTGAAACCTTTCGAGTAACACTGCCTAATGCTTTTATTTTTGAAATACCGCTTAGTCTGTTATTGCTGCCCATAACAATCATGTCAACTTTCTTAGCATGAGCATACTCCAAGATTTTTTCTGCAATGTCCCCAGTTAAGCATTTGCTCTCAGATTGAAGGTTTTGTTCACTTAACTTCTTAATCTTTTCTTGTGCTCGTTTGTGCCAAGTATTTTCCATTGACGGCCTTAAATTCATTAATTTTGCTTTTTCAATAAGTTCTCTATTGTTTCCAAATATCATGGTGTCTGGATCTTCGATATGCTCAATAACATGCAGTAATGTGATACAAGCACCACATGGTCCAGCTATTTCACATGCTATTTCAAGAGCCTTATCCGAAACCTCTGTGCCGTCATCCGTTACTATGATATGTCCTATCATTATTGCTCTCTAGACCTCAGGTATATAATCTAATAAATTTTAGATGCTATATTATTAACCAGTGTTTGATTTTATATATTTATAATATTTGTGTTATGAAAGTCTTGTTCTTAGCGTTATTATCTTCAATCTTTTACTTTTATTTCTTCATATAAATCAAAAGACATTGAGTTTATCGGATTTAATATATTCATACTGACCAAAGTATATTTTAGATTCTTCAAATATGTACATATTAAGGGACAGTGATAGTTAATAATACAATTAATTATTTGCTCCTTACCTTGGATGTATAGATTATTGTTCTACATAATTTAGAAATTGAGATAATTTATTGTATGGATGCTCATATCTAAAATTAACAATAAAGAATTAAAATAGTTCTCGCTCTAATGTATTAGCATAAGAAATCCATAAAGTACTACTGTTCCTATTGCCAAAGTTATTAGCATAAATGGAAAACCTATTCTGTATCCACCTTGAAAAAGAAATGTGGTGTCCAAACTTCTCACTTAATCCTACAGCAACAACACCAGCGCTAGAACCAATTAATGTGCCATTGCCCCCAAAGTCAGCTCCTAACGCCAAAGCCCACCACAGAGGACTAAATTGAAATCCACTTTCAGGACCAAATGAAGCTGCTATGGTAGGGTCGGCGTTTAAAGTATGAATCATCGGAATCATTGTAGTTGTAAGTGGTATGTTGTCTACAAAGGCACTTGCAATACCTGAGAACCAAATAACCAGAATAAAAGTCGACCAAGGATCTCCATCTGTTATCTCAATAGCTAGATTCGCAAGTATATCTATTAAGCCTGCATGTTCAGCAACTCCCACGATAACAAATAAACCTATAAAGAATAGCAGAGTAGCCCAATCGACTTCATGCAAGATTTTTTCTAGTGAAACTCTGCTTATGATTAATAATACTGCAGCACCTCCAATGGCTATTATAGATACTTCTAAATGAGTGATAGTCTGCAAAGAAAATAGTACGATTACGCCTACTAATACAATTAAGGATTTTATCAGTAGTCCTTTATGATGTATCAATATTGCATTTTCATCTCTATGCATTAACTCTTGGATATCTTCTTGCTGTTCTAATTTTTGTTCGCCTTTTAACTCTTTATTAAAGAACAATTTGATTAGGAGTAGGGAAAATCCAAAAACAACGGCAATTGTTGGTCCCATGTGAATTAAGAAAGAATTAAAATCAATTCCCGCAGCTGAACCAATCAAAATATTTGGAGGGTCGCCAATTAGAGTTGCGGCTCCCCCAATGTTAGAAACTAGAACTTGTGCCATAATAAATGGAACTGGATGAATTCCTAACGTTCGTGTTATAGAAAGTGTAACTGGAACCATCAGTAAAATAGTAGTAACATTATCAACAAACATTGATGCAACAGAAGTAAAAGTGCATAATAACAGCATTAGTATCCAAACATTACCCTTGCTAATTTTGCCTAGTTTTATTCCGACCTGATGAAAAACACCTGTTTCTCCAAGTATAGCCACCATAATCATCATTCCAAGTAACAGACCTATGGTATTGAAATCAACAGATTCGATAACAAAATCAAGGCTATCTTCAGCCTGAATAGAGCCTAGTATAATAGCTAGAATAATGGATAGAATTGCTCCAAACATGGCAATAACTGTTCGATGAATAATATCAAGTCCGAGCAAAACATAGATTGCAACCATGATTACTGTGATGCCAGCTAAAATGGGTGTAACACTTTTTTCAAATACCAAAGGAGGAACTGTAAAAAGTATAACAATGTAAATTGCAATTAACAAAATACCAATTGAATATTTTTTATGCATCTAGCAATCTATTTGAAAAGGTTTAAAGCCATTTTTAAATATAGAGGTTGTGATTTTTTTATCTCTCATCCAATCATTCAGAAAATCTCCCTAGAACAGAATCATCAAAGTAATTTGACGTTTGGGAATGTGTCTGATGATGAATACCAATAAAATCATCTTAAAATGATTTATCCGGCTATAATAGAATAGAATTAGTGAAAGACATCCTTAATATGAATAAAGGTAATAACTATGATAAAATAAAACATCTAGTAGAAGTTGATGATGATATTCTAGCAGTTTTTATTGTGATGTCATCTCAAATAAAAGAATTATACATTGCTAAAAATTCTAATATAAATAGAGGCTATGTCGATTCTATCGTCAATGAATTAGACTTAAACATTAGCATAGAAAATGAAAAATTAACAACAGAGAATGCAAAACTAGAGAGTAAGAGTAAAAGTATCTTAGGTAATATAAAATGGATTGTTTTAGAATATGATAAGCTGAGAATATTAAAGATATATGAAAACGACAAAATTATATTTGTTCTGATAAACAGTAATACTCAGTTAGAGCATACTGTTGATAATATTTTGGGCTATTATTATGATTTGGATGAAATACCTAAAAGTCTGTTTTGAAATTAATCTATTTTACAGGTCTATAAATTTGAAAATGAAGGTTTCAACTAGCAATTATCCAGATAAGATTGTTATATTATTATAATGAAAATAATAACAAAAACTGTATACAATGGCCGCTGAATCTGCTTTTATACACATTATAATATCCATTTCTATTCTTTTATTCAGTGCTAAAATTTTTGCAGAGATATTTCAGCGAATAAAGCAACCAGTTGTATTGGGAGAACTCTTAGCTGGTATTATTGTTGGCCCTTATGCTTTGGGGGGATTACCCTTATTTGATGGCCAACCTTTGGTTGTCCTTGATGAAACACTCAAGTATATAGGAGAATTAGCAGCCATTGTCATCCTCTTTATTGCAGGTCTAGAGATTACACCAAGAGAATTTCTAAGAGGGGGTGCAGCATCATTTACCGTTGGTGCACTAGGAGTAATCATCCCCTTTGCAGTAGGCTTTATGGTCCTTTCGTTGTACGGACTGGATTCATTTGAAATACTTCTAATTGCTACAGCAATGACAGCCACAAGTATAGCAATTTCTATTCAAGTGCTTACAGAACTTGGAAAAATGCAATCTAAAGAGGCTAGGCTTATTCTGGGTGCAGCAATAGTTGATGATATTCTTGCCATAGCAATATTATCGGTTGTTCTTACAATGGTGCAATCCGGGAATACTTCACCGCAAATAATGGACATAGCATTTTTAATAGTAAAAATTCTAGGGTTATTTGCGGTGCTATTGATTGGCGCCATTTTTCTTATTCCAAGAATACTACATAGAGAAAAATTATGGAGGTCAAGGGGTAGTATCGAAGGAATTACAACAGCAATATTCTTTGGCATAGCTGGTGTTGCAGCCTATGTCGGTCTGTCCCCTATAGTAGGTGCATTCGCTGCAGGAATGGCAGTTGCTAGTACCAAATTAATTAAACAGGTAGAAGAGTATGCTCAGAAACTACAGTTTATTTTTGCACCTCTATTTTTTGCAATAATAGGTGCCCAAGTGGATTTGAGAGGTGTTAATATCGATGTTTTGATTATTGCTGGGATAATCATAGCAATAGCAATTTCTACAAAACTTGTAGGATGCGGACTACCATCGATGTTGTTTCTCAAGAAAGATAAAACAAAATCTATGAGAGTTGGAATAGGTATGGTGTCTAGGGGTGAAGTGGGATTGATTGTTGCTGGTGTGGGAGTAACATCAGGTGTACTTTCTACAGACATCTATACTTCAATAATCATAATGGTTGCAGTTACAACAATCATTACACCCATATGGTTGAAAAAGTCCTATAAGAAGGAATTATCTTCTGTGGATAAAAACATGTAAAATATTCGATGTCAAGGAAGGAAGAAATTTAATATAGGATATTAAATTCCTGTTTTTGATCCTCTTCCTGAGGTATTATCCTTATCCTTTGCAAACTGTTTTGATCTTGTATTTGCTGTTTGAGATACTTTTGAATCGTATTTGCTGTTATGTGATTGTTCTTCATTAATTGATGTAACACTATTTTTGCTATATCCTAAATATGATTCGGCGATTGTGCCTTGGTTTCTTTGTTTCAATTCTTCAGTAACATACTCTCTAATCTTGCTCGAATAAATGTGATTATCAATAGGAGGATTCTCAGCCAACTTCCCAATTATTGACTTTGAAATATCTTTGGCAAGCATGAAAGGTGTACCAGCACGGCTAATTCCCCTAACTAATTTTTCCTCATTAAATTTTTCAGAGTTTCCACTTCTCTTTTCCACGGTTAATTCAGATAAGGACGATGATTGTTCTTCTGTAGTATTTACGTTCATCATATACTATTGTCTTGTTTATATTTAAGAATAATTCATTTTGTCATTTGTCGAGATGGTATGAATCCATGTATCGTCATATGTTGGGATTATCGATAAAAATGTTAAATTTTTATTATCTTCTTTTCCCTTAATGTTTGATAGATGCGAATCTAGTAATCATCTATAGATATGAATAGTAATTATATTCGTTATTTTCTTTAAATTCCTTTATTCGTTGCAAAGTTGTTCTTTCACCTTCTGATATCATTTCCTTTATTGTTCTAACAGAAAAATCTGCATTCTTTGAAACATTAGGATTTTCGATTTTATTTCGTATAATTCTTGTTACTGAAAGTATCTCTGCGCCACGATGATGAACAAGATTCTTGTATTCTTTTCGTATCTTTTCTACTTCGTTTTGTAAATACCTATGATCGTTACTTTTATCATTGGCATTGACACTATCGCCATTTTGTAATATGGCCTTCTCCTCTGATTTTTCAAAGTACTCATAAAGTCTTTCTATCAGTTGTATTTGCCTAGTCATGACCTTTGCCATTTTTAAACTATGGAGGGTCTTATCACTGAACATAATGTCTTTTGCCCTATCCAACACTTCAGTCATATTGGCAGGCAATTTATCTATTTTCCTACTATAATTTTCAACAATGAAGATGTTTTTATCATTTCGTGGCGATGATGCGATAACTTCTCTTACTGGAGTATTGCTTAGTAAACTCCCATCCCAACCGTACAACCCTTCTTCAATTTTAGCCCAAGGAAATCCATAATTTGGATATCCACAGCTTGCTAACAGATGTTTAGAAACGATAGACGAGCGATCGCTATCAAAAACTAATGGTTCAGCTGTAAGTACATTTACAGCAGTAACTATTAGTCTAATTTTGGCATTAGAGTCTGTTCCAGAATTCTTTTTTTTATTCCCTTTAATTGTATCTGGAGCCAATCTTTGATAGTCAATGTATTTTTCAAGAGTCTTTACTAAAGGAGTATATTCATAGTAATAGGTCCAGTTTTGAGGGGTATAATAGTCCTTGTCTGAAAACATATAAACAGGATTCCATCTGGGAAGAAACATTTTGGGTACACCAAATGCTGCCGCATTAGTCGATGCAGAAGGATTATTCCGTAATTTCATTGCCTTTTCTTGAAAGTCATAAAAGAATGTTAAATAATTGGGAATGATTTCATAACTGCTTTCTGCCAACTCCATCCAAAAGTTTTCTAGGTCTACCTCTGGTTGGTTATTTTTACTACCTGCTATTATGGCTGCATTGATAGCTCCAATTGATGTTCCAGCAACTATATCTATCTTGATATGTTCCTTAACCAAAGCCTTAAACACACCACATGCAAAGGCACCCAGTGAACCCCCTCCCTGTAATACCAAGACATTTTCAACTGTCCTATTTTTCTTATGTCTTGATGAACTATCATGAAATTTATAACTCATGATTCATATCCACTCAATTAATCTCTGTGGAGAATGTTTTCAAACCTTGATATTTTCTGATTATTTTAGTAGAAATAAACAAGATAAGTGAATTTATCTCTATCTATCGGATTATCGTAATAGGACACGATACCCTTTCTGACACTTTTCTAGATACACTTCCCAAACCTTTTATCCTGGCCAATCCTTGAAGACCATTACTTCCTATTATTAGCAAATCTACCTTATTTTTTGTAGCGTAATCTACAATTTCATTTGCAGGGTTACCATAGAGTATTGTATATTCTATTTTAACTCCCTCTGTCGATTCAAATTTGTTAATTTTTTCTTTAATGACTTTTTTTATATCGTCTTCCATTTCGTTATATATAGCTAAAGCATGTTGACTCAATGAAGTCGCTTTACCTTCTTTACTCCTAACTGGCTTATCAAGTAGAGATTTAGTGATGGGTAATTCTTGAATTACATGTAATAAGAGAACATTAACAGTAGGTTTACCCTTGTTCCCTTGGAAAACAAGGTTAGCTAAATTTACAGCATATGCAAGACACTTTTCTGAATATTTTGAATTATCAAATGGCACTAGAACCTTTTTTATTAACAATTTACATCCTCTTGCTTTATTATTATCAATCATAATATATGTACTACCGCCCCTGAATTCTATTCAATTAGTATTTTTCTGTAAAGATCTGCGTTATTCTGAGTCATTGCTTGATACATCGATGTTTTGTTATGCTCCTGTTTGACTACCGAATAATACTAAATGAAAAAATACAAAAGGAATTTAGCAAAATGTTCAACAAGAAAGTGAAAATGGTATGAAAAACAAAACAAAAATTAGAATAATAAAAGATAAAGTAAATAATGATAGTTATACATTCTTAACCGATATCAGAGCCGACTTCAGTCTTACAATCAAACAAGTATTTAGACTGATATAGAAATTGATGAAAAAACCGCAACAGAGAAATTTGGATGAAATATATAAGAAGAAAAAAGTATTGACTAATGAAGATATGGTAAAGTCTTCTAAAGGTCTAAAATTCAGTAATCCTTCGCTAAGAAATCATTCTTCTATCTACGAGTAATCATGGATATTAAATACTCGACTAGAACTCCACTTTATTTGAATTAACAAGTATAGGAAAGATTATTGATTTTGTCCATTCCTTCGCACTTGTTTTTTTCAATTTGACCGAAAAATCAGATCATTTAACTCCCATCCCCATAGTCATATTCATATCACCACTCATCGCCATAGACCCATTTTTAGATGGAACTAGAGAGAAGGTCATCATTCCATTAGTTTTGTTACTAGAGTCCTTCAAATACTCATTGGATATCTGTTGTACTATTGGTTTGGTCAGCATGAAATGGACTATATCTTTTGTCTGGTTATTTCCATCTACCATCAAAACATTGGTAACATCCTTTCCATTGGCATAACCCTCATAACTTCCAGCAGTAGCCAAAGTACTGGGTTTAGGAATTTCCAACTCCTGATGAACAAAGACGTTATTCTTTGGATCATTTAATCTTTGAGGATCATAATTAAATGGCATGGTAAAATTGACTGAATTAGAAGATTTATCATATGTTACATTGCCTACTTCGTCGTAATATGATAGTGCTTTAACTGGTAATGATTTTCCATCTATATTCAAAGTGGCATTCTTAGCAGCACCTACACTAAGCCAACCATCAAATACAGGCTGTTGATCATCAGGAATAATTGTACGAGAGAAATCGACTGTGACAATTCTAACTATAAAGTGATATAATCCGCCTTGAAGAAATATTGGTCCAGCAGCAACTACGGGTGTTTCACCTCTACTAGTATATGCATTTAGTATCGGATCAAGCTCCCCATAAACAGATATATCATTTTGATTTTTAGGCTGCATTTGAATTGTAAGATTTCCGTTTGGATTAAAAAACCAGTCAGATAGCAATGTTTTGTCATTCTTTTCAATTGTAATAAAATATGTTACCTCTTTAAAGGTTTGATTTGACTTTGAATCAAATAATTTGAACTGAACAGTGGGCTTTTGGGATTTGTCCTTGATCGTTTCTGTAGTTACTATTGGAGGATCCATTTTTATTAGCAAATCAGCTGCTCGGTCACCAAGAGAAGCTGATAATTGTTCCATGAAAAGCCCATCACCAAAAGCATTATCTACTCTAGGCAAATGTCCATTTGTTACTATTCCAAACAAGAAAAAGATGATTATAATATAGGAAATGACGATCTTCATAATCTGTATGATTGATTCATTAATGTATTTAAGATATATTTTACCTTAATCTGAGCACGAACATCAAAAAATAAGTATTATGATAATGGATAATCACAACAATAGGAACAGATGGTCTAGACAAATGTTTTCGATTGCCTCAAATGAATAAATTCCCGATACATCTAAAAAAACTATCAGATCTTTTTCTTTCTATACAGTATTATTATTGCTACAAGAAACAGAGGTAGTATGATTATAATTGCATATACAACATATACAAGGGTAAGCGGAGACAGAAAGCCAGATGAACTATTTGATACGTTTTGAATCTCTTTTGATGAATTGTATGGATTTTTGAAGACTGTAGTACCAAATTGTACAAATGAACTTTTATTATCTGCACTTTCAACTTTTATTATGGTCGGTCCTGTGGAATTGAAGGCAAAAGTTTGAGCAGAAGAGCCAACCTGAGTGATACCAGTTGTCCTGAACAATTCGGTATTATTCTGCAATATTACAAAATTATATGGCCATAAATGCAATTTAGTATTTTCTGGAAACTTAAAAAAATCCATTATGAAATGTATTGGTTCATTTGTTATGATAGAAGCAGGACTCCATGACATTCCTATTTCAACTCTTTTATTGTCGGTAAAATTATACAATGGGAAATCGTCAATTTTGTTTCCAAATTCATCCACACCATAGGATGGAATATTTGTGCTAGCATTTCTTACATGGACTACGCCTTCCATCCAAGGGTGTACTGTGCAAAAATAGTTGTAGGTTCCTGATTCATTGAATTTAATGGATGTGGATGTATTTGATGAGAATAATCCACTATCAAACAATCCATTTGGTTTTCCTTGTGAATTGGTTAATAAACTGTTCAAACCTCCACCAAGACCACTTGTTACGGTATGCGGTTCAGTGTCATTATTAATCCATTTTATTGTATCATTTACGTTTATTGAAATATCTCTTGGAACATACCATTGTCTTGGCGATAGGTTGGTTATATCAACTTCTGGATTTGCAGAACCTTTTGGTATAGTAATAATCATATCTCTAGATTGTTGTTCTTGACCGTATGAAAAGAATAAGACACTATTAATATTACATAGGCACCCTAGAGTAACAAAAACTAATACAATAACACCAAAATAATGATAAATTAACATATTCTCATTCTATTTCGTGTCATTACTTATAATATGTGTAGCCAACTAATTAATGCCCATCCTGTATTAAGATCCGTTATATATCATAATATCTTTTAATAATTATTCATATCAGAATCTTCGTCGCATCACGAAGTTTCTATCTTCTTATTTATCAAAATTCATCTATTCTAATTTATCACTAGCGTACTCAATCTAACTTCTATATAACTTATTAGTATAATATCATCATATGGCTACGAGGCTAAATAACGGCAGTCGCCTTTTTGGAGAAATTGAGAATATATTAGTTGCCAATATCCGCGTACCATCTAACAACCTTAGGATTTCAAACCGTCTAAATATTGAAAAAATAGCAAATTCAATTAGGCAGCATGGTCTTTTACAGCCCCTTGTAGTAAAACCAAGGTCCGATCATTTTGAGATTGTGGCGGGGTATAGAAGATTCTTAGCATGCAAATCTTTACACTGGAAAAAGATCCCCTGTCATATTGTTAATTTAGACGATATGCAGACATTTGAAGTCGCAATGGTCGAAAATATTCGTCGAAAATCATTTACGGCTCTTGAAGAAGCAAACGCGTTTAAAATATACGTTTCTGACAAAGGTTGGGGAGGCGTAACAGAATTATCCAAAAAAATAGGCAGAAGTCAAAGCTCAATAATTAGAAGAATTGGACTTCTAGATTTACCCAAAGATGTACTAGATAGTATTAAAAAGTCGGAGTTAAGCCCAAGTACTGCCGTAGAGTTATTTCGGGTCAAAGATCCGATAAAGCAATCTCATTTAGCAAAACTTGTCGCTCGTCAGCATTTGACGACAAAAAGAGTAAGAGGAATAGTAAATAATGACATGATGTTAAATAATCATCCAGATACTGTAATACGAAGCCAACTACGAGCATTTGATAAATCAATAATAGTATTAAGAGTAGCTCTAAACAAAATAGTGACCATCATGGATGAGGAGGATAAGGAGGATATTTTAATTCAGGAACTACTACTACATCAGAGAAACGTACTGCATAATCAGATTGGAATTCTATTAAAATGTAAAAAGAAATACGAAAAGAGGATATTGCGGTACCGCAATGTCATCAAATAATAAATTCAACTATCAACCATTGTGAGATGAATTTACAATTGCATCAATTGAAGTATAAAACTTGGAATAATGAAATACTCATATTTATAGACCGCTAAGCACGAATCACTGAATTATCTTAATTAGCCATATAAGGTATTTTAATCCAAATAGCAATTTCTTTTTACATAGAATCATTAGAATCAAATTGTTTTGTAATACGTCGGTCAAGATATCAATTACACTACCAAAAATTATTTCATCATCGATTGACCAACATTGATGAGATGGATAGGTCAATTACGCTTAGAACACCATTTAAGATGCACAGATTTGAAAGCATTGAAGACTTTATAATGACAATATTTAGTGACATAGAATCATATTTGAAGAAAGCATTATTATCATCAAACATCCACAGGTCCAGATTTGGATACAATTGCATATTCGGAGTTAGAGAAGAGATTTAAAATCTTCATTATTCAAAATTATTCTGATGAGTTAAATGAATATCTTAGTAACGAAGCCAAACATGCCAACAAAGAAGTTATGAAGGATGTACTGCTCTCAACTATTTCAACTACTTTAAGCGTAAGAGATGCAAATGACAATCAATTGAGTGCGGATGACTATTTAATCTCACTCAGAAATACTATCAACAAAATCGAATTATGATCTTTACTGTAAATTAGTTTCATAGAGTATGGTTGATGTCTTCTCACATTATGATGGATTCTATTTTTTTCTTATTTTAATAATGACAATTTTACGGTACCGCAATACTTTTTATTATAATTTTTCTGTGCGTTTAGTAGCAGATCAATTTGACCATGAATTTATTTTTCTAATAAATTACAATTCCATATTGTAAATCTAGTTTTAACCAAAGTTTTCTAGTATTGTCGTGGTTGGAATAACCAAGATAAAAAGTCATCTGGGGGTTGTGGATGAGAAATAGTCAAATCAAATGAAGCAACCGTAAATGCGGTTGAATCCTTGTAAATTTGTAATATTATTCTGTGCTGTCCATCATCAGGAAATATGTATTCTACTGAGAATTTTCCATTTGCTATAATTTGCTCTGGAAATTTAAACAATCTACCATCATGATCTGTTATAGTTACATTTGAAGTTAAAGTATCGTTAACTAAATCACCTGAATCCAATTTGCGTACTTCAAATTGAATTAGAGTCCATTCATCAATTATAGGAATCTTTGGGTTAAGGTTTATTGTAATATTTAAATTATCTCTTTTACTCAACCATGTCTCATTTGCGATCGTATTGGTAGGAATAGTATTGTTAAGCTCACTCTGAGCGGAAACTAAATTATTGGCATTAGTAATATAAAATGAACCTGATATCGTCACCATAAGTAGACAAAAGTAGTTTATAATAGATATTATTTTGAAACAATTATTCATATTATATTATAGCATTCAAGTTTAATAATACAGGTTCTAATGCTTTAACATAGCACATTTAATACTCATTGTACCAGAGGATTAGTGGACTAAACATATGATACACAAAATCTCATCTGCGCTATTTCATTTATATTTTTAGATTCTTTCTTTTTTCCATTATTCTGGTTATGGAGAATTGATAGTTATTTACATCAGTGAAACAATCTAACTTGAAAAAAATTATACTGTAAAAAAATTAGGCAGTTTTTATTAATTTTCTAAAGTTCTCCTTGTCCTTTCCAATTCGTTCATTAAATGTCTCTTCTGTATATCCGTGAGCCTCAATACCGTGTTTTTTTGCGTTCTCTAAAAGTTCTTCTTCAGTTTCACCATACATCGTATGAGTGCAAACAGGATCACCTGCATCTTTGCAGTTTAAACTTAATGTCATGATTTATGGATATTATGCATCATAATAAAGTTATCCTAAATATTCTCAAATGCTGAAATAAGCCATATCAATAAATAATGCAACTTGCAATAGGCTTCCCAATTACAAACTCTTTTGATCACACCTGTCCCGCCGAATCAGATAGCTGTTCGACTAATATGGAATGATAAAGATGAGTCATATTTGTTTCACATACCACCGAATCCGCTACCTATATATAGTTACGACATTGCCCAAAATAACTGACCCCTAAAGAATTATTGCCATCTATATTATCCTATTACAAGGCTTTTTATGATTTCAGCAGATAATAATCCATAGAAATAATATTGGTAAGGGTGGCTGCTATACTATCGGATTTTGATGGAACTCTATGTCCTACATCGGGAATAAAGTATAATTACAATACTCCCGATTTTATTCCACGCGCAATTGAAGATATACTCTGTGATATTTCTTTAACTGTTCCAATAGCAATTATAACAAGTAAAGACTTTGATTTCATTTATCCAAAAACTAGTAAATTTGCAAAAATATTGTCTTGTATTTTAGGCTTAGAAATGTTTGTTTTAGATGATAGGCAACAGATTAATTATAATAAAAATAATCTAAATGAAAATAAAAAAGTATCTACAGAAGATATCGCTATTAAAGATAGGATTTCACTTTTTGACCATGAAATGCTATCAATCAACTCTCATATGCTAAACGAAGTTGCCGCCTATCTTGAAAAAAACTATCACACAATGAATGTTGAAAAAAAGTTTCTAAAGGGTGAAGAAAATATCCTAGGCGGAATTACATTGGATTGGAGACATAATTCTAATTGGATGGTTAATAAAGAGAAATATAAAGAGATTGTTAAGGCGTTAGTATCTAAGATATTAAATAGTGCCCAACAAAAAGAAGACAGTATATCCAAAGAAAAATCAAGTCTTTATACTCAACATCTTTTTATCCAAGAATATTCTACTCATCCTTTCATTGATGTTTATGTTACCAAATTAAGTAAGGGTGGTGCATTTGATTCTGTTGTTTCCAAACTCTATGAAATAATGGATATCAAAGGCAAAATAATATACTTGGGTGATTCTGAAAATGATAATCCTGCATTTAGAAAAGCGGATATTTCAATTGGAGTAAATTCAGATAATAGACTCAACCCTACTTTGGATTGCACCTATTCTATAAAGTTTGAGAATTTGTCTATTTTTTTAAGAAGACTAGTTGATAATGACTTTTATTTCTCAGAATCATTGTTAAATTTTTGAAATCCAGGTATAAGAAAAGATAAAGTATAATATGAAATCTATTAACAGTCGTGAAGGGAATGGAGTTTGTTTTATTGGCAGTCGGGGCCATTTTAGGGGCTTATATCAGATATAAAATCACCTCTTTTCCTTTGATTCTAGGAATTATAGGTTCAAACGTTTTGATTGTAAATATCATAGGTAGTTTTATCCTAGGGGTATTTTCTGTTTTATTGGTTAACTGGAACTTAGATCAAAGATATTCTTTTCTAATCGCTATTGGATTCTGTGGTTCCTTAACCACGATGTCTTCATTTGCTCTAGAAAACATAGTAATGATAGAAAATAAACAAATTCTAAGTATGATGATTAATACCATTGCAAATGTGGGCTTTTCCTTTTTGGCTTTGTATGGTGGAAGAATATTAATAACTCAATTCCTGCAATAGTGCTTTCATAATCATGACGCTAAAAGAAATGATTTGTTTAAACATTCGTATAAAGAAAAACGATAATGTGAATGGAAAAAGACTGGAAAAAACTATCATTGATTTTTTGATGAAGTCAAAGGTCCTAGGTGCAATAGTGTGGTTGGGAGTGGACGGATTTGGAAGAAGAGGCAAATCAACAGTCCATTTAGAAGGCTTGATGATAAACCAACCGATGATGATTGAAACAATAGATGAGCAAGAAAAGATAGAACCATTGTTATTACCTCTAAAACAAATGATAGGAGATAATGGATTTATTACTATTCATAAAGTAGATGTCGTTTAGTTAATAGTATTACTGAAAATGGTTGGAACCGTCATACACTTAATATTAGAGTTTGAAAGAAAATATTATGAGTCAATTCAAGATTTTGAATATTATCAGCAAGTTTTAAATAATTTCCGATTAGATACATCTTTGAACATATTGCCATTCCGCCCCTGAATTTCAATTAGTATTTTTCTGTAAAGATTCTGCGTTATTCTGAGTCGTTGCTTGATACATCGATGTTTTGTTATGCTCCTGTTTGACTACCGAATAATACTAAATGAAAAAATACAAAAGGAATTTAGCAAAATGTTCAACAAGAAAGTGAAAATGGTATGAAAAACAAAACAAAAATTAGAATAATAAAAGATAAAGTAAATAATGATAGTTATACATTCTTAACCGAATCACAGCCGCCTTCAGTCTTACTCCCGAACAAGCATTTAGACTATATAGAAATTGATGAAAAAACCGCAACAAGAAATTTGGATGAAATATATAAGAAGAAAAAAGTATTGACTAATGAAGATATGGTAAAGTCTTCTAAAGGTCTAAAATTCAGTAATCCTTCGCTAAGAAATCATTCTTCTATCTACGAGTAATCATGGATATTAAATACTCAACTAGAACTCCACTTTATTTGAATTAACAAGTATAGGAAAGGATGTTAATGTTGCTTACTCACTCGCTCACACATGCATTCTTTTCAATTTGAACAAAAAATCAGATCATTTCACCCCCATATCCATTGTCAATTATATAGGATTTGGAAATAGTGACCAACCTGCAATCGAGTTATTCTAAAAACTCTTTTTGTATTAAATCCCTATTTACACCTGCTGCTGCTTTAAGTCCATCCGCCGCAGCGATAATTAATTGTGCAGGAGCAAATACAGAAGCATCACCTGCTGCGTATACTCCTGGGACATTTGTTCTTCCATAGAAGTCTACTGAAATACCACCTGATGAATTATATTCGCATCCTAATTTTTTAGCAAAATCAGAGGCCTGTATGGGTTGAGGTAAAACAAAACCTCCTTTTCTAATCACACTATCTCCATTTTCAAAATGTATTTTTTCCATCTGTCCATTTTTTCCCTCAAAGTATTTAATTTTACTTTCGATAATCTTTATTCCTTTATTATGAATTAAACGCTTTTGCTCAGAGTTTAAAATGGACTTGCCGTTCGTACATACAACAAGATCTTTAGACCAATTATAAATAGTCTGAATGAAATGAAAACCCTGTATTTGTTCTTCTATAATGACAACCAGGGGTTTATCTTGTAATTCCCATCCATCACAATAAGGACAATTAAATAAACTCCTACCATAATATTCATAAATGTTGTCTATATCTGGTAAAACATCTTTTAAGCCAGTAGATATAATAATAGTCTTTGATTGATAAAGTTCTTTGTTATAGGTAACTAATTCAAATAATTGATCTTTTTTAGTTATTGAAGTTATCTCTTTCTTTTCATATATGACAGAAGGATACTTACCTATGTCTTTGTGAGCAATTTCTCTAAATTCCTGAGGTTTTATTCCATCGCGAGTAATAAATCCATGAGATTCCTGTGTAACTGCATTCCTTGGATTGTTAGTATCAAATAATAATGTATTTCGTCTAGCACGTCCTAACACCAATGCAGCATTTAGACCCGCCGGACCTCCTCCAATAATAGCACAATCAAATAGCTGATTCATTCAGTTCTCGGGGTAATCAGTAAGCATAGTAGTCTTATAATTTTGTCACTTAATAATAGTAGTGGAATTTAATTTGTCATAGTCTTAGCAAGATGCAATCAAATGGCTGGAATTTTCGATACAGAATCTAGCCAAACTCTCAGATTTAAACAGCGAATACTATTTCATGTTAATTCTTTTGAGCTTTATTCAGTGACCTGTATGCTCTGTTGATTGATAAGTCATAAATTGATTAATAGAACTTACTAGACTTGAATTATTTGTAATTAATAACAAGATCGAGCCATTTTTTAAATCCTGTATCTTGTATTGTATTTGATCTTTATTTTGAGTCATAGCATCTGTGCCAGGAACAGATTCTGCGTGAATAAAGAATGGTTTTGTAAAGTTTCCTTCAGTAAAGTCATTTTGTATATCTCTTGTGTGGCTTTTAATTTGGTTAATGGTATTGTTGTCCTTCTCATCCAAGGCTGTTATCTTTATTTGTCCTCCACTCTTAGTTGTAGAGAATTCATGAGCGATCTTGGACTGATCAAACCCCATGGCAAGATTACCTCTTTGCATCATTTGAGTCATATTGTGACTATTCATAGGTTGCGATAAGCCATTTTGTAAAGAATCCAAAGATGATTCTTGTGCATATGTAACCACTAAGTTAGTATTGGCACTTTGGAGTATGATAAACGTAAAATAAAGTATTACAATAACTCGTAAATTAAATGAGCCTTTCATGATTACCGATGTAAACACTAATAATAAAGAATTATTGTTCATTCGTAGAAATCATATGACGCTTTATGATAAACTATAGAATATTAGTGAATCAATATACTCATTTTATACATAATTGAGAAATCTAAATTTCGATAGAGAACCCCCAAGTGGCACTACAGGGTTCGAGTCCCAAACTTCGACGGGTCTATTTATTACTTATTTTACTTCATAGAAAGGGTTCTAATACTCTCAGTACACCAGAAAATAAACTGAGAAATGCAATTTACATTTTGGATTTTTTAACTTTGGTTTGTTTAGAATGTGTCTAGAATTTTAATCGTTTTTCAATAACTCTAATTTTAGTGAAAGGAGCCCTATCATTTCAGTATTTCTTGAACTAGTGTTTTTAAATCAATCTTCAAATAGTTATTTCATGACCATATTAACTCTTGAGGAAAACTAAGAATGGTTGGTAACAAGGATAATGATGGTCGGACTAAAAAACCAATTAGACTAGGTCTACGACCCAATCTTAACCAGTTCTTAATCCTTGTTTTAGTTAATGCCTTCGTAGGCTCCATGATAGGGCTTGAACAAACGGTAGTTCCGCTAATTGGAGCTAACGAATTTGGTATTCAATCTAATGCATTGGTAGTATCGTTTATTGCAAGCTTTGGATTAGTAAAAGCAATCCTGAATCTTTTTGCAGGTAAAATATCTGATAAGTGGGGTAGAAAAAACGTATTAATTTTGGGATGGTTATTTGGAATACCGGTCCCTATCATATTACTTCTAGCACCAGACTGGAATTGGGTAATAATTGCGAATATATTTCTTGGAATTAACCAAGGACTGGCATGGTCTATGACTGTTAACATGAAGATTGACCTTGTCGGAAGAGAAAAAAGAGGGTTTGCCTTAGGGTTCAATGAATTTTCTGGGTACTTTGCTGTAGCTGTTGTTGGTTTTGTAACCGGATATCTGGCCACCATCTACGGGCTAAAACCCTATCCATTTTATCTCGGGATTATATTTGCTGTTGCAGGATTTTTAATATCATGGTTAATTGTGAGGGATACCAAAAAGTTTACTCTCTTGGAAATAAAACATCATGATTCTCTTATCTCAGAAAATAAAGATATGGATGTAACAAAAGGGGATTTGAGTTTTAGTCATGTATTTACTCAGACCTCTTGGAGGAACCGCTCTTTACTTGCCATCAGTCAAGCTGGATTAGTTAATAATTTGATATTTGGTGTTTCATGGGGATTGTTCACCCTTTATTTTTCGTCTTTTGCCTTAAATACAAATGATATTGGTCTTTTGAAAGCACTACATCCTGGAATATGGGGCGTTTTACAACTGGTTACAGGTTCATTAAGCGATAAGATAGGTAGAAAAATTCTCATCTTTCCTGGAATGTTTTTACAATCGATAGGAATCTGGATAATCTTATATTCTCAAGCGTTTCCTGGTTGGATAACTGGAATGTCTCTATTGGGTGTGGGAACCGCTATGGTATACCCTAGCTTACTTGCAGCAATTAGCGATATTGCTCATCCAAGTTGGCGAGCAACATCACTGGGAGTATATAGATTTTGGAGAGACATAGGATTTGTATTTGGTGCGGTTGGAATAGGATTCATCTCTGATTTATTTGACATGTTTATCGCAATTCAAGTAGTTGCTTTCATTGGATTAGCTTCTGGCATTGTTGTTATTTTCTTAATGAAAGAGACCAAAAATAGGTATTAACCAACTTCTAAATTGTAAAGTCTCAACTAAATACAATTTTAAATATTAATCAAACAACTATGGAATAGTATGACAGTTGCTAAAAATGACAGTAGTGATAATAACAAGAATAATAATTTACGAATTACATCTGATGAGCTAAAGAAAAAAATTGACAATGGAGAGGATATTTTTATTCTCGATGTACGAAATCAACACGAACATGATGCTTGGACTGTATCTTATGATAGATATCAAGATACACCAGTAATTCCGGTAGATACAATAACTTCAAGTGCAGCTCTTACACAGATTCCAAAAGATAAGGAAATTATTACGTTTTGTACTCATGGACAAAGGTCATCAAATGCCGCGAAAATCCTTTCCGAATTAGGGTATAAGGTTAAAACCATTGAAGGAGGCTTGGATGGTTGGAGCAATTTATATGATATTGCGCTTGTAGATACCAATTCAGACATTTTAAGAATTTGGCAAATAAGACGTGTATCAAAGGGGTGTATGAGTTATTTAGTTGCATCATTGAAAGACAAGAAAGCAACAATTATCGACGCCACTTGTAAAATCGAGACAGTCCTCAAAGAAATAATAGAAGAAAATGGATTAGAAATAGACAGGGTTATTGACACTCACATGCATGCGGACCATTTATCAGGTGCAACAAGAATTGCTAGTAGATATGGAGCCGAGATTTTGGTTAGCTCGTTAGAAAAATATGATACCAAAAATCTGGACTCTGAAAAGAATCTCAAACCTACACCTATTCATGATGGAGAAAAATTAGAAATTGGCGATGGTTTTTACTTGGAAGCTATACATACTCCTGGCCACACAGATGGCAGTATATCGTTTAAACTGGAAACTAGAGGAACGAGTGAATTGAAAACAGAAAATGATGTAAGTAATTCGAGATACTTTCTTTTTACTGGTGATACAATATTCGTAAATGGAGTTGGAAGACCTGACCTCCATAAAAAGTCAGAAGAGTACGCCCAGAAACTTTATCAGACTTATCAGCAAAAGTTATTTAATTTACCTGAAAACACCATAATACTTCCAGCTCACTATAGTTTAAGCTTTAAACATGCAAAACCAGTTTTTGATACAATTGAATCTATCGGACAGAAACTAAATTCTATTACCAAATCCGAAAAAGATTTTCTGAATTATATTTCTTCAAATATTCCGCCCCAGCCAATGAATTACGAACAAATTGTCTCCATAAATAAGAATTTGACCCGTTGTGATAGTGTTGAGCAACAGGATTTAGAGTCGGGTCCTAATTCCTGTGGTATCAGTGCTACCTAGACTAATAATGGGTAAACTGGTAAATACGGAACATATAAAATTTGAATATAAGAAGTGTAGAATTAGTTTCCAGTTAAACTGTCTTTATATTTGATAGTCTTCTGGACTGCCATCTTCATTAACATCGTGACCCTTCATTTGACAAGTTAAGAACACTGACTTGGGAATTACCAAATCCAAAAAGATAAGATTCCCTGTTTTTATAGCAGGGCTTCGAGTTCCAACCTCGGTCTGACGCTTATCCGAATAAAATTGTGATTCCAAACTTACCAATGTAACCATAGTCAAATGTCGTAATATGATTTGAAAATAGGATCTTTTATCAGATATTGAGTTGTCTCCTCGAGTATTATTACGGAGTTCTAATCCCTCTTCCGATGTCATTAATGAATTTTTTGCTTAACAACCTTAAGATTTATTAAAATAGACCAAACCCAGTCTCTATGGGTTAGAAAATTGTTATATAGCGAATATGCAATTGATAATTAAAGCTATGTTGTCTATATCTACCCTCAAAAATTATCCTTTATCTTTAAAATGTACGAAAAGTACAAAATGGGGATTATAAGCGGGGATTGATATAAAAAAACCGCCAATTAGGACATGAATGTATAGGACTTTTAATATACATTAACAACAACCAACCCTGATATACTAAATGGAAATCAAAGCAATTGATCCCTTGCCATCCAGAGAAAAATGAATATAGGTGATAGAGAGGTCTGTCTAGTTTCTTACTGGTTCTGAGGCTGACATCTGTGACTGAATTTGACTTGCTCAGACACTTAGGGTTGATAAAGATTCTCCAGATGTATTTAGAATATCTCTGGTTTTGTCATCAAATAAAATAGATTGATTTTGTGATACAGATATCAATTGCTGGCCTGAACTTAGCTTAGAAATGGTGCTATCTTCTAATGCACTTTCAGAGGGCTTGAAGAGTAGCATTTGCCGAGTTCAAATCTCCTGAGAATGAAAACTGGTATGCCTGCGTTAAGTTTGTTTGTATAATTTCAAATCCGAACAGTTCCTTGATTTCATTCCCCACTATTTCTCCTTGTTTCTTTAGTTCATTTTCTATATTGTCCCTAGCCTGAATAATTTGAATACTTATCGGCTCTGTCTCTTGACTGGCCGCTTCTTGGTCCAATAGGGTCCCAATCAACAGATCGTATCCAGTTACAGATGTTACCAGAAATAGTCCAAAAAGTATACCAAAAACACGAAATCAAAATGCTTTAATACCTATTATCCAATAAACGAGTATAAAGGAACAAAATTTATATATAAAGATTTTTGTTGCTTTCTAAGTTGTTTGCCTTAATCTTATTTCTGGCCTAATTTTAGGAAAATGTCATATTTGATACCCTGTTCCAAGAGGTACTGGTAATTTGGACCAATATTTTATGATGATTGCGACAAAAGAGATAGATAATAATGCATAGGTGTTTAATATGATATACTGAAAGGACATTGAACATCTAAAAGCTCAAGTATTATGGCTAGATTACTAATATCGTGACAACAGAAATCGACCAATTTTTTCGTAATATCAAGTGTGATCACTGCAATAAAATAATAGAAAAAAAGGTAAAGTATCACTTTGATCAACCTAATGTTGTTTTATTATCCGTTGATGTGTGTACTGATTGTAGCTACCGCATAAGTTTAAGATGATTCTGGATCAACGATCGTATACATATAGCAAATAAAATAAGATTCTCAATACGTACATTTCTAGCCTGTATGGGATTTTAGAACATTTTGTATGCTTTTTAAATCTCCCGTAGTTTCGATCATTTCATGTATTCTTAGCCTAAAATGGATTATGAATGGATTAGATCTGACTCTTTTTTTAATTTCAGCTCCTTTACAAGAAAAACCACTTCTAAAAACATGTTAGATTTATTACTGCTCTCGATTGGAACTAATAACTACCGTGGATCACTTTTGAACAAGAAACATATTTTCTAATTCAGCACGATTGTTGGATAACTAAACCTCAAACTTTCTCAAAAAAAGTATGACCATTATTGTGGAAGAACCAGAAGTTGACCCAAAAATATAAAACCAGTCAGTCTCTTTATTATAGCATAACGAATTGGAACGAGAAATAGACACCATAAAACCTAACCAGAAAAGAACAAAAATAGAGTGTATTAGGTGTGGTTCGATAATGGGGGAAATTACAGCATGTCACTTAAAATGTCTAAACTGTGGAGCAGAATTGACTTGTTCTGATAAAGGAAATTTCTGGTAAACACCATTAGGCGGATATGGATCCCTGATGAGACAAAGTTACCGGAATTCACATAACTAAATCTTTTCAATATTATATATTCTCAAATATTATTTTCTCTGGGTTTGCGAGTTAACAGCTGCTTATTGCCATTTTCACTCGCGTGATCACGCCTTGTGCCAGGTAATTGTTTCTAGATAGGTATTACTCACCAAGATCTCATCAAGCAACCACCTAATCATATAATCACCTATCTTGATCAAAGATGCTGATCCAGAATATCTAAACCAGTTAGAATAAATTCTAGATTTTTTAATATTGATTGTGAATAAAAAAAATCTTTACTATTCAAATGAAAAAAAAGTTAATCCTTATTATTTTGACGGTGAGGTGATAATTAGAGAAATTTACAATGAATCTAGTAGTAATGATCAGGAAGTATATTTTGTAGAATTTTCTAAGGGCGCATTGACTACTATTCATTTCCATGAAACCGAACAATTCTTAGTTCCTTTGTACGGAAATGGTGTAATAGGTGAAATCAATATTAACACATCTAATTCTTTGATGGACTTTACTTTTGAGAACCTGATCATAAAATCGCTTAATGTTGGAGAAATTGTTTCAATTCAACCAAATATTCTACATTTTCATGGTGCCTCTCTCGGTCAAAATTTTTCACATGTGGCATTTAGAAAGATGTTTGAACCTATACCAGGTTTTGAAAAGACTGAACTAGTTCAATCACAAACGGTATGGGGTTACGAAATGGTCGCCAAAGCACTCGGCTCTGAAGATCAATCTCAAATATTAAATGAATTGAATAGAATTTCTGAAAAAATTCGCAGTGCAGTTTCTACATGGGAAAAGGACCTGAATCTTTGATTCTATAAATTATAGGAAAAAGTGAGGTTTGAATCAAAAAATATGATGGTGGTTAGTTACTTTCGTTTTCGTTAATTGAAAGACTATCCTCTAAGTCATTTACTGGATTGCTGATGTTTGTATCATTATCAAAAATTGCAGCGTTATTTCCTTCGATTCCTTCAAATTCTCCGATTGTCTCGGTGTCGTTAGGATACATGGCGGTTGTATTTTGTGCAAATGCATTACCAAAGCTAAAACTCATTATAATTGCTGCAAAAGTAAAAACAGCGACGATGATTACTCTATTTTCCATTGAATAAAAAGTATTAGTGTATTATAAAAGTATATTAAAAATTATTATCTTACATTTCAAACCGGATCTGTGACTAAAAGAATAAAGACGCGTATGTCTGTCTTGATTTTTTATTACTTTGTGAGATTATTAAGCCATCCTAGCTTTCTGAAATAGTATAGCATTATGATTACTGATCCAACTGAAAATCCTACGGTAACGATTAAGGGCATAAAATCTATTATATTGTAGCTATAATTCGTACTTCCGGGTATATTGATATTCATTCCATAAAAGGTTCCGACAACTGTTACTGGAATTGATAATGTAAATAGAATTGTCAAGAAACTCAATATCTTGTTAGTTTTCTCACTGCTTAACATATGATCTGTATCTTTGTATATCTCGATGGTTTCCTTTGACTCATCTAGTGCTTCAAGTACTTTGGAAACATGATCATTGATATCATTAAAATAAGAAATAAGGTCTTCTTCTTCTACGTCAGTAGAGAATTTTCTTACGTCCCTTGAAATGATTTCCAACATGATTCTTTTTAGAGGTAAAACTATTCGCCGAAGAGTAGTTATTTCTCGCCTCAACATAGAGATTTCTTTTGCGACAGCCACTTTGTCATCAAAAACTGCATCCTCAATATCATCCAGGTTGCCTATTACTTTCATCAATATATGAAGCAAATCATCCACCAGAGCATCTAATATTGAATGCAAAAGGTATCCTGGAGAATTTCCCATTATGTTTTGCTTGTTCTTTCCATTATCCATTTTGCAAGCCTGAAATAGCTCAGAGAGTGGTCTCAAGTCACCGTGCTGTATGGATATCAAAAAGTCTTTTCCAATGAATAACGAGAGTTGGCTAAATCTAGGGGAAGTCTTTTGCTTCTGGGTCGTCGGAAATTGTAAAATCATAAAAACATGATCCTCGTACCTATCTATTTTGGGCAATTGATTTTTGGACAAACAATCTTCGATGTTTAATTCATGAAGTGAATATTCCTTGGAAACCAAATCCATTTTTTCCCTAGTCGGCTGTTCGATATATACCCATTCCAATCCTCTGCTTCCCAGTGAATCCAACCCTTGAAATCGATTAGATAACGTCATTCTACATAACCCTTGTTAGTCTCATTTTATTTCAATAACTCCTTACTAATTAATCTACTATAGACCGAATTTTTACACTTTCAATATACAATTATTTTTTAGATGGAAAATCCTTCAAGTTATCTAACTTACACCTATGGCAATTCGGTGACTCCGATGAGGAGAGGTAATTAATATAATAGCAATTTGCGCATTGCTTTCGTACAAACCTTGATTTTAGTATGACTGTGCTAGTATCTTTCTTGACGATTAAAACATTCCTATCATGGAGATCAGATATAACAATATTAAATAATTTAGTTATTTCCTTCATGTTCCAGTTTTTATATTTGAGGTAATTTTCCTTCATGAAACGACAGATTTCGTTATTATCAAATATGCTCTTAAAATCTTCATTATTCCTATTGTTTATTCGAAAGAAATAATCTCGCAGGTACCATTCAAATTCGAATAATAGAATCTCAGTATTCAAGTTCTTTTTTTAATGAATAACATTATTTTTTAATTCTTTCGCTTGAATTATATAAAGTATTCAAAGGACTTTTTAATCTATCAACTGATAGATGATTTATAGGATTCATGGTGTTGAAGGTGATTCTGCAACCTGCATGGAAATTAGCTTCTTTAATGTTGGGAGATTGTAACCCAATTGAGCAGAAATTGGAATGATTTGATTCATATTTTCATTTACATTCAGATTCTTCATCTTGTCTTTGATTTCATTGTTTTTTACCATGTCTATTTTGTTTAATACGAGTATACATTTTTGAAATGGAATTTGCAATTTTGATAAGATTTCTAGCGAACTCATCAATTTTTTCCTTATAATGGGAACATCATCAGTAAAATCAATTATCAATAAAATTACATTAGCATAATTCAGTTCAGATAGTGTAGACTTGAATGCTTCGATCATGTATGGTGGTAACTTACTAATGAATCCAATTGTATCTGATACAAGAACTTTCCTCCCTTCAATCTGCGAAGAACGAGTAAAGGTCGTCAATGTTGTAAACAGTTTCGTACTAGTCTCCTTATTCTCGTTAGTTAGTATGTTAAACAATGATGTTTTGCCAGCCGAAGTATAACCAGTTAACGATATCAATGGAATGTTACTTGAGAGTCTTTGGACCCTGTGGAGAGCTCTTTTTCTCTCTTCTGCTTGTAGTTTTTTCTTCAGTAACGCGGCTCTCCTCTTAATGTCCAAAATGTGCACGTCTGCATCATATTTTCCTAAACCATAAAATCCGGGCTGCTCGCCTAGCTTTGCAAGTCTTGCCTTCTCTTTTACTCTGACAATATCATATTTTAGCTGTGCTAACTTTACTTGAATCTTTGATTCATTTGTTACCGCTCTATTTAGAAAAATTTCTAGAATCAATTTTTCTCTGTCCACAATGTCTATCTTGCACAATCTTGCAAGATTGTATTGTTGACTTGGTTTTAGAATTTCATCAAATATAATTACTTCGGGTTTTAATGCTGCAACTCTTTCTTTGATCTCTTCTGCCTTACCCTTTCCAACACCAAATCTAGAACGGGTAATGTTTTTCTGGCTAATCACTTCCAGTATGGAATATCCAATTGATTCGGCTAGGCCTTTCGCCTCGGATAGGGCAAATTGATTTGGATATGTGATTAATATCGCTTTCCTATCCTCTGAATACATTAATTTTAAATTTTCTATTCAAAGTATCCAATTTAAACCATTAAGCTCATACGACCACTCTCACTTGTGAGTTTTGATAAGAAATATTTGGTAAAGTTAAATAATTTGTCTTAAATATCATATATTGTTTGCAATTAGCATTAAGGAGAGTTAACGGCTATTTAATCCGAAGATGTGCTTACGAGGATTTAAATTCAGTAATCAGCATTAATTTAAAGACTCTTCCGGAACATTATACCGAGTATTTTTTTGAGTCTCTTTTACGCGAAATTCCAGAAGCATTCATCATAGCTGAAATTAATAATATGGTGGTAGGCTATATAATGTGCAAACTAGAGTTTGGCTTTTCGAATTTTAGGAAACTCGGGTTCGTGAAAAAGGGACATGTTGTATCCATAGCATTGTTACAAGAGCACAGGGGAAAAAATATCGGTGAGGCATTGATGATGGAGGGAATTAACGGGGTATCAACAAGAAAGGGTGACGAAATATATTTGGAAGTTCGGTACTAGTAACGGTCCTGCTATCTCGTTATACCAAAAACTCGGATTTCAAATCAAATCCGTATTAAAATCCTATTATAGAGATGGGGAAGATGCCAACTTGATGGCTCTAGAAATATCATAAAGTAAACAAAGCGGTAAAATTATCTTTGTGCCAATATATGAATTAAATATATGATATTTTGCTATATCAGTATGAATATCTTTGAGCCCTCCACCTTATTGGCTGTTTTTCCATATGTTTTTATCTCCTCTTTTCCAATATTTGGAATAATATTGGTTACATATTGGCTGGTAAAGGATTGGAGATCAAAAATCGGAAAAAATTGATTTATTAGCCAACTGTTGGTATCAATTTCTTTGCTCAATAATACCGTTAATTGGTATAATTATTGAGTTTTTTGTCATTTTATGTGCTGCTTCATATCAATGCATTTATTATTTTACCGCATTAAAATGGTAGTCTGACCATCATTAGTCCAACATCTAATAGATTCATTATTACTGTTCACCATAGAAAAGTCATGTTCAAACCAGCCTATCTAAAGTTTGTGAAGTAAAAGATGTGAAGGCAAATAGGCAGCAGCAGTATATCAAAACTTTTATCTTCAGTGTTATTTGGAGATAAAAAATAAAGTCAAAAACATCTAAAAAGATTCTTCTATTATAGATAAGAAACGATTATTATTTGACTAATGAGTACATTTTTTTTTATCCTGTATTTAATCTAACTAAACTATTAGAGTCATTGAAATCAGTTTGCTGATAAAGGGAAGAGAAAGGGTTAAAACAAAGTATCGGGACAAGTGTCAAATCTTCTACTTAATTGTAAAGAGTTGCATAGGCAAATATCAAACCAAAAATAAACTTAGTTATTACAGTTCATATAAAAGATTGAATGAATATTTGGCAGACTTGATACGTTTGAATTTATTGTTGTTTGATGAAAAAAAACAGAGATTCATTGCAACTCCTAAGGGAAATGACTTTGTAAGAAAATATGATAATATCATAGAGTATATCCCTTCTTTCAAGAGAGATTATGAAATCTAGTGACTACCATTAAGGTCATTCTAGGCAGCCTTTCTTTTTCATACTAAATTGGTTCATATTTTCTTAATTTTTCGTCCTTTTGTCCCTTGGTAGCTCAATATTCCTATTTTCAAGTGATAATCTAATGGTCATTATCATTTATTGCCTATTATATAAAATTCTAATATTCTATCTTCCGTTCTATAAATTGATTATATCTTCCTACAATGGTTTAACATAGCTTTATTGACTGACCAGTCAGTAATATTTATATGATCTGGTTTGTTAGGTAATATATGGAACCGATCCTTTCTCCATCTACCAGCGCTTTTAAGTTTTCTATGATTGTGTTGGTGTTCGCTTCCATTGGTTCCCTAATGCAAATAAGTGCTGGTAATTGGGATGTAACTTCACATTTATTGCTAACCCCTGAATCGTTTTTTACCCCTTCTCATGCCCTACTTTACTCCGGAATAGGCATTTTGTCACTTTCTTCTATCATTGGTGGTGTCCTGATGCTAAAATATAGAGAATTAAATAAGAGCGGTTTAACTCTATCATTCAAATTACTCATTATAGGATCAATAATATCAATTATATCCGGCCCAAGTGATTTTATTTGGCACCAAACCTTCGGAGTAGATGGATTTCTGAGTCCAACACATTTGATGTTAATTACAGGAATGCTAATCAATACCATAGCTGTAGCAATCGGACTGGTTCGATTGAATTCATTTGTCAAGACCGGTACCTTTTATCGACTTGGGAGGATTTTCATCGTTCCCGCCCTAATAGCATTGTGGCTAAATTTGATATCCTATGTTTACATGTTTGCTTTGCCAATTTCTGATGGCGAATTGTTTAACTTTAACCTGAACCCTATTGCAGAATCGTTAATAGCGTTGGTATTCTTACCCTTGATTAATTCAGGATTGTTCCTGTTTGTTTTAAAGAAAACTCACACATTCGGATCCGCTAGCGCTATTGCAACCGGAGTTATCTTATTAACAGCATCTACTAATATACTACCATCTCAAGCACTCTCGAATTTACTCCCTTTTTACCTTTTAGCTATCATTCCATTTGTATTAGTTGACATGCTAATTTACGACAAATTACGATTGGGCAATAGAACAATTAGCAATAAACTCAAATTCGTAATGGCTGGTGCTATTTCTGGTTCGCTTTTTTATGTTATCGGGTATCCTCTACTTGCTCTGACCCTTTCTGATTACCTGGTGCCTGTGGATTTGGAACAGACAGGGTTTGTAACAATTGTTGATATAATTCCAAGTTTTGTAAATTCTTTATACGTGGTATTGCCAATAACCCTTTTTATTGGTGCGATTATAGGGATTTTGTCTGCCAGGGTTTACGAAAGAATTGATGGTTTTAAGGAAAAAAATTCAAAATCAGATAAAGTGATTCTTGAATAATGTGCGCAAAGGTTAGATTACAACACAAGTTAGAAATTCAAGATCGGATCATCGCTGCTGCACTAATTTCTTTTTCTAAAAAAGGATTTGATAAAACAAGAATGGATGATATAGCTCTAGCGTCAAATGTGAGCAAGGGAACCCTGTATATCTATTTTGAAAATAAAGAGGATCTTTTTTATGCATTATGTGAAAGGAACTTGGATGAATTAAGAAAACAATTATTTTCATTATTCGTTACCAATCATGAAAACGATGATCCAAAGAAACAAAAATTAATTTCCGATACGAAAGGATACTACAATAATTTTAGCCATTTCGAAAATAGTTACATGATTTTTCTAGAAATCTTGTCTAAATCCACTCGAAATGAAAAATTAAGATCAATACTATATTCTCAACACAAGAAGGTTACTGAGATTATGAAAGAACATATTCTAAACTACCTCAAGAGTGACGAGAAAATAACTACTCTGGAAGATCGTGAGATTGATTGCATTGTTATGAGTTTGATCGCAGTTTACAACGGACTAATGATGAACAGGCTTCTGGGAGTAGAAGAGGAAGCAAACAAAAAGACATGGGTTGACAGCGTAAACAGGATTCTTGGGACTACCATGAAGGTAGAATAAACTTGGTGGAAAGCCTCTTGTTTGTACTTGCATCTTGGTACTAGTGTCTCTTTACCCCCATGAGGATATGCTTTTAGGCATTTGATCAATATCTTAATCATGGATGATTGAGATAGTTATGCTAAATAGAATGATCTAAATACCAAAAAAAATATATCCAAGTGATTGGATTATTCGATTTGCAATTTCATATGCATATAATTATCGAATCAGATATCAAAATTTCCACATGAGTTGACGAGGAATGTTGCAAATTGTTTGAGATAGGGGTGATGTGGTGTTCCATCTATCTATAATCTCTTTAGTGAAAATTGTATATAATTGTGAACAAGGCTTTTATAAAAAAAATCTTTGATTAGAAGTCAAGATAATTATCTACTTATTACTGTCTATATCGACTTTGGTTTCGTTATTTGTGTAAGGCTTTTTTAGTACTCAGTATTTGATGTTTCGATCGTCCTGATCTATTTCAGATTTAGATTCATGTGCAGGTTGGTATGGAAGTAAAGTAAAAAAAAGGTCAAAAAAATATATTCTATCAGAATAATGTCATTTGGACATTATAGCTTTACCTCTCATGAGCCGTCAGGATAAATAGTGTCAAGTAAAGGATCATCATCAAAGCAATCTCCTATTTCGTCTCTCTGTCCCTATATGGGTTTATAGAATAGATCCACCCAAATTTGATCGCCAAGAATTTGATCAGATTCGTTTACCAGATACGTATAAATTCCAAAATGATTATTTGTTTTTTCAAGCAGACAACAGTTAGGATCAGAAAATTTACCTGTTTGATTCCCACTTTGGGGTTTAGAATTGAGCCAATTAACATTCTTTCCTTCTTTTGGTAATTTACATGCAAGTCGAGGAATGTACCACTTAGAGTAAAATTCGAAATAAAGATTGATCATGGTGACTATTACAATTAGTACCAATTTGATAGGAACAGTCTCTTAAAGAGACCAGAAATATTTGTATTCATAATTCTATAAAAAAATTTCTAAACGTGCCCATTTTATTAATTCTCTTTTTTGAAAAATATTTTTTAATTTCAATTGTTCACATACTCGATAGCGATTGATTCATCACAGTTTGATAAATTCAATCTCTTTATCAATAATTCAAGGTTACAATCACTATCTATTTGGCTTTTGTCTTTAACCGCAACATACTGATTGCTAAAATCTCTCTTCAACCCATCATAATTTGAATAAAACCAATCAAAATTGTCTCTTAATTTTTCAAATTTTCTGAAAGCATCATCATTTAAAGAAGATTCAAGACTCATCTTACATGACTAACAATCATATAGTAAATTCTTTCATAAAAATGTTATGATATTTTTATTAGTAACCTTATGGCCTCCTCCATGAGCAATTATTGCGGCAAAAATCAGCAAGCAAGTTTATAAATCCCAGCTGAAATTCTATTGAAAAAGAGCCTGAGGACGGGAATTTAGATTGCAATTTTTGGTTCATTTTGAAAACGAAAACATCCTCTTTGATTTTAGAATAAATTTAGACTTCCAGTGACATTCATGCCGACGCGCTGAACAAATATTTTGTTTCAGCACCTTGATCTCCTTTAAAATACCAATTTTCAGAATCCTTGTTGCACGTCATCAAATATGAAAAAATCCTTTGCCAATTTCTATATCAATTAGCATGTTTTATTGTAGAAAAGTCTTTCGTGCATTCTTGACAAATAAAGATATACAGCTCTTTAGATTCTAGGACTTTCGATACTTTAGTGTAAATAAATATCTATGATTTGATATTAGTAAAACTAATAGTTTCTGTTGTAATGTTATTATTAGAATGGCGCTCATTTTTCTTAGTGAAGGGATTCCTATCTGTAGAAAGATTAAAAGGCCTGAGCGATTCTGTTCTTTTGGTCGCTTTAACTATACTTGCGTATAATCTTATCCCTCCCACGTTAATAAATGGTCAAGCGGATCCAACAGAACTTGAAAGTTTCTATGATAATCTTTATGGGATGGTGTCTAGTTTTTTTGTAATTTTTGTTTTTTGGATGCTATATATGAAAATACTTGATCATCTCAAAGAGCCTGATGACATTGTAATATTGACTTCGTTGGTATTCTTTTTATTTATACTAGTAATACCGGTGTTTACTCTAGCACAAGTACAGTACGAAAGTGCTTCAGCAGTAGTTTTTCTATCACTACTAATGATTCTTACTGACTTGATCTTAATTTTCTTATGGAAGTACATACACAAGAAATCACTGAGTGTTGATCATGGAAATAGAGAATTAAGAAGTATTCATAATATATTTTTTGTAATTCCAACTCTTTACATTTTATCCATTCTGTTAATATTTTATAGCATCAAACTTTCAATAATATTACCAATTGTAATGATTCCAATTTTATTATTGTTGAAGGGTCTCTTCGGTAAGAATGATATGTAATAGAGGCAACTATTTCTCAGATATTAATAAATAGAATATGGATTTGAGAATGATAGAACGTTTTTGGACTTTAGAAGAAACGAGGTTTGCTTTGAATTAAGAGTATTCAAATTTATACTGGATAGAAAGATTTTAATCGAAATATAGGCTCAAATAGATAAGATAGAAGATCAATTTGTCGCCCGAAAACTATTGTCTTATTTGAGCAAGCATACATCACCTAACATACAAAACCTTTGAATCGTAAAAGATACCATCATACCATTAATGTGTTTGATGTTGTGAAGTGTTGGAATCTAATTAATTCTATTTAGTGGCTTCTCTTGGTGGTAACATCTGTTGATCCTGGGGCCCCCAAAGATTGTAAAACTTATAAAACCATTTAGACTAAACGACGAGTTTTTGTGGTATGTCCGCGGCGAGCTCCTCAGGGGCAATTGAGACGCTCATGGATCAGATGGACTTTTAACTAAAAAATGGGAATTGAAGATTCAGAAGCAGGAAATAGAGGGATTTACGTTGATTAAATTATTTTAAGTAGAATGTATAAACTCAAGAATATTTATGAGAAACAGAGAAACCCTCAACCTAGTTCAAACAACTGGGACTTTGGAACTCTACCGTCCCTATTACTGGGGAAAAATCACTAATCAAAAAACTTTATTGAATTCATGACTTTATAGACATCTCGAGTATCAAAACTTCCATTTGGCCCCATGATTATGAATGAATATACATTACCAATATTACCAAAGTGTACAAAAGTCATTATCTTTTCAGTCTTATGATTCATTACCCAATAGTGATATCCATCTATTCCATCTTGAACCAATGGATGTACTCCTCCTTCTAATAATGTTTGGTGGGGCGGGAGGCTTAATGAGTTAATCACTGCAAGCTCATGTGGGCTTATCAATGAAGATTCGTTAACACCTACTAGCAATGAAACTTTAGGGGATATGAAACTTTTATCAAACCATGTTCCAGGTAGGTCTGAAATACTGCTATTGTCATAATAATCAAAAGAGAATTTGTAATCTGGGCTATAATATGTTGTCCAGTCTGTAGTCTGTTGCTGGGCCGAAATTGAGGGGGACCCTACCATTGAAACAACTAACACTGCTATTGTAATTGTTACCAAACATAAAATCTTTAACATTATTAAACTATATTATTCTGTTACATTAGTAACTATTTAAGTTACATTGTACGTTACTCAGATTTGGGATTTTTTTGATAAGAAAATAAGCGTAGATTCTTACTTCTAAATTTTGAAAAATATGGTGGCGGCTAGTTTAAAAAATAGTGGAATCAAGAATCCATTGGGACATTGTTCGATTTGAATGGATGTTTTAGCATGTACCATTTATCTCCGCTATCATTACAATAGTTACAGGCCCGAACATCGCCACCCTTCCCCATACGATAAATGTTGTCAATTTGGTCGAGAATGTACTTCTCGTACATTGTTCTTTTCCTGGTTATCAGTGACACGAATGACGCCATTCCCTAATTCTTTGACTTTGGCCATCTAGGGTTGGAGGAAAGCATGTATGGAATTGGCTAAATCTGTTTATAAGATTTCACACCCAGGAACCAAAAACCTTTAAGCGTACAGATCCAGCGGATCAGCTACCACTTTAAATACTAGTTCGATTATTCCTACAATACAATGAAATTACAATCTTACCTATTAGCGATGGTCCTTCTAAGTGCCCTCATGGTACCTACGTCAATTGGCACCTATGTGGCATACAGTAGTAGTGATGATGATGATGATGACAGCAACGATAGTGAGAATCAGGTATGTTATCATGCTGGCTTTGAATCTGGACAGAGTGGCTCGTACAATCAAACTCAACAAAGTGATTGCGGTAACAGCGGGGAACATTACGCTCATGCATACTACCAGGGCTTTATCCAAGGTTGCATATCATCAGGGGGAGGAAGTTACTCTGCATGTAATGATAAAACTGGTGGCCCCCCCTAACTTTTTTTTGTTTTTATGTATTTTGACATTGATTAATTAGTCCGTTCATTAAACTTTTATTCAAATTCCCAATCCGTTGATTAGAGGTCTGTGGATAAATTCTTTATTCGTTCATGGGTTCATTACAAATACTCTTTCTTTCTCTTGTTGGAAATAGTGGACTAATCTGTACAATCTATTAGTCTAGGAGGGGTTTTGTTACTTGCGTCATTTGCGTCACTAGAGTCATTAATTGAATCTGGTAATCCGGGGCCGCACATATTTACACTTGTTAAAATATTATAGAAATATTGAATAAAAAATAGTGTGATAATGTTATTGAGCAATTTATTCGAATTTAGGGTAACGGTATTTCTTCCTTCTCCCTGGAAGGTCTTGCACTGCATAGTGTAGGACCTTGTCATAGAGTCTATTGTTAAAATTACGGAAACGGTATAGATATTTTTTCTATAAATATAGCCGGGTCATGCTGTAAGAAAATTTACCCCTAGCCCTAGTAGTAGATATAACTGTCAGTATGATTATTTCTGGGTCTTTGAACCCTGTGGCTCTATAAACAGGGATAAGTTAACACCATTTTTCTACTAAAAGTTTAGGCGACTTGTCAACATTTTCTATCAGAAGTATGAAATATGACATATGATTTGACCTCATTAATCATAATTACCAAAAGCATTACTCTAGTCAATTGTTGACATATTCAATAGCAATTGACTCATTACAGTTTGATAAATTCAGCCTATGTAGTAATAGATCAAAGTTGAAATCACTGTCTATTTGTTTTCTATCTTTAATGGCGACGTACTGATCGTTATAATCTCTTCTCAACTCTTCATAATTCGAATAAAACCAATCAAAATTATCCTTTAACTTTTCATATTTTACAAAATCTCTATCGGATTCTGTTATGTGAATACTCATGTTACATACCTATTAATCTTATAGCATTTTGTTACATAAAAATATTGATCTATCTTACATTTAACCTTCTGTAGAGTGAAATTTTATATGATTTTTTTTAGTATTTGAAAAATGTATATCATATCTAATATACGTTAGATTAGATTACAATATATTTCTATTAAATGCCTTTTAATGCCATTATAAGTCTAACATTGTTTTAATTCTAAATTGTTTGTGCTTAGTTTGAATCGAGGCAAAGTGCTATACGATTTCGGTCAATGAATCATGAGGTCAAATATTAAAAAATTTTGCGTTTTTTATTGATAGGCTGTATTGTTATTGAATTCCAAATACTATCATAGTCATATTCTATTCTTCTTAATAATTTTTGCAAAACCTGATCACTGTCGATTACCATTTCGTCTTTCACTGCAACATATTTGTCCTTGTAATATATGAGTAGATTCTCATAGTTACGTTTTATCCAATTCAAGTTCAAATTGTATTCATAGTTTATAGTTGAACTATATTCAACGGATTCGTTGATTAAAAGCATTATTGAATAGTTCAAGATCTACTAGATAAACTTTTTCTAGTCTAATACTATATATATAATATTTATGATCGAACTATGCAAATTAATTCAATTTCTTGTTGATTTTAGCATAATTGATGTGATTAATTTGATTTAGATATTCCCTAAAAAAGAAGTAATATGCTGAGTTTTCTTCTCAATATCTATATCTTGGGACCCCACTTCAAAAGATGCTGAATGAAAATTTACCCTTAGTCGATCAATTAGAATATCTAATTATTGATACCAATATTCATCTCACTTTCATTTCATTTTGATGAAATGTGATGAATGATTTATCTTTTGGAATGGGGGCCGTCCTAATGACCATCAGTTCTAGAATTCTCGGGCACTAACCAATCTTTTACCACAATACGGACAAAACACCAAGGGTGCACTCGCGATATTGCGTTCAAACATTAGGTAATATTCTCCTTTATGGTCCCCTGAATACTTAAAAATCTCTGTATCGTGTCTAATGCATTCACTTTCATACTCTTCTCTAAACTTATCACAACAAAACTCTCTAGTCATTATAACTGGATCAATCTGCAATATCGAAAAAGCCTTATAACCATACTAACAAAATCAGAAATCTCATTTTTGATAAACGAACAGGAAATTGGTAAGTAATATATAGTGATTTGAGTCCATTATTAAAGATTTTTGTTGCTCTTTAAGGATACCTAAAGACTGCATGAGATTTCCGTCGCATCTAAATGAGTTGCCGGAATTTGAGATATTTAAAGATGGTCAGGGTAATCCTTTGAATAGTAGCGTACTAACGATCATCTTTCTCATTCAACTAATCCTAAACTAGAATAGAATTTGTTATAGAAATGTTTGGCAGATAAAAGTATCATCATGGTATTAGGCGAATTTATGAGGGCTTAGAATACCGACCGTAAATTTAGTATCCCTTCAATTGGTATCACTAAAAAACCTAGATTTTATGATGACAAAAAAGGCGACGCCGATAATTCAAATCCTTTTGGCTATGCGATCTTGAGACATTGTAAGTATACTTTTGATCCCTTGATGATTTTTATATTTTCAATATGTATGAACTATCATGAGTATTACAAACACTTCCTCAAACCCAAAAGTTTCACGCGGTCAGATTGAAATTTTCCTTTATCGAGCCCCCAAGAAAAACCATGATGGGATGGTAGAAGTTAACAGACTGTCTCGAGATTTTTTTATCAAACATGGTGCATCTAGCTTTGAAGTATTTTCTCTTACTAGCAGAGAAAACATGATGGAATTTGAAAATTTATCTAAAACAATTTCAGCCAGCGAAGATGAAGAAGTATGGTTGGAGATCCAATCCTATAGAGATGCAGATCATGTAAAAGAATTTAGTGAGAGTATGAAAGGTGACAAAAGTGTTGAACCAATCTACAAACAATTCATGGAACTAATTACCCATGGATCTATAGTTTCATTTGGTGGCTTTAGCAAACTAGAACAAGTATCCATGCCATATTGATATACCGGTAATTACTATCTAATTTTGATGATGGAAGATATTGCGGTCCTAACGTACACAGGTTCAGATCAAAGTGTTCCCTATATGAGTAGTGCATAAGTATGAGATCTGTCAATATTCAATTGTATACAAATTCTATTGCTATCGACTTGTCATAGTTTTTGATGTCAAGTCTCTTTACTAATCGTTCGAGATCATTGTCATTATCCAATAGTTTTCTGTCTTTGACTGCAACATATTGACTTTCATATTCTACTTTCAGGATTTCGTGGTGGGAATGAAACCATTCAAAATTCTCTGCCAATCTTTCTAACTTATCTAGATCTGATTTGGCAAAATCAACTAGATTTTCCATTGTATATATCGTAAAGTTAGCAACTTAATATGTTCTGGTACAATTCTCGAATCTTGTAAATATAACTTAATGTTATATGCCATGTAAATATGATATATTGAACTGAAATTGATTTATTTCCTAGTTACATGTTTTGTGAATTATAGTTATAAGTTCGCAATATTGTCCATTTTGGGAATAATAATAGCGTTTATTCCAATGGATTTTTCAAGAGCACATTTGTGAATGGCCCAGATGGTACAGAGACAGGACAAGAGCACCCGTTAATAGGTCCAGAAGGACCTTCTAAAAGTGTCTCAACAAATCATATTTCCCCAAACAGGATAGGTGATCCCGATTTCAAAATGATCGCTGATCATATCTATCCAAGTAATATGATTGTACGCGGCACGGTGTCTTGTGATCCAGGAGATCCAGTTCTTGGAGGAGAGTTGGGCTTTTGGAATGCGAATAACAATTCTTTGTTTCCTGCGCCCGCTCAGATGGTAGAATCCCTCTTTACACCACCAAATTCTTGGACTATTAGTTTCTATCTTACAGAGAAGTTAAACGAAGGGGAACAAATATTGATTAGTGCTACGTGTTTAGATAACCCCTAACTTGTTTAGGAAATACATGGATAGAGATATTTTAAAGATTTGAAAAATTGGGACACATGATTAATGATATTTTGAATTTTTAGTTCATAAGTTTTGGCGACGGACATCTGTTTCAGTGATATTTAATGCTGTAGAATTAGATGTTGGTGGAAGATAGTCCATGCTGAATCTTTTTTCAGGACTGTGGTACATTTCATATTATGCTAGAGCTTGGGGGCCCCATAACCAAACAATAAATACAAAAACGACCGTTACCACTAAACCAACAATCCCCACCGTCATTTCTGTTAATTGTTTTATTGCATTAATCAACTATTTAGCTTTTTAGTATCTTCCAATACTTTGGAGTCTTTTCAGAATAAGAAAAGGAAAAAACTCTTCGATACTTCAAAGAATATGTTGGCGACGGTGCCTCTTAACTATCCCCATTGAGCATCTATACGCTCCCAAATTAGAAATATTGTTGCTAAGTTTCAGAGGTGGCGCCGCAACGATATCAACGAACCTTGAACTATTTCCAAAATGGTCAATCGATAAAGTCTAACAGATTAACATCAGTCTTGACATTTTTCTCTGAGGACCTTTTAATCTCGTTTATCAGTTTTTGATTCTGCAAGACTAGACAAAAAAGAAAAAGGACAGATATAGTAGACTCTGAAACTTTGTCGAATAGCATCTTGGCCGCCCCATCGTCCAAACTATTGCAGCAATCAACTAACATCTTTAGTAATTGCTCTCTATCTTCTTTATGAAGGGCGTATAGCAGACCGCGCCACCTTTCACAGGTTTTATCAAACAAAGCTTTGGCTAAGGGTTTCTCCCTTTCTAATCTGATTAAATTCTGTTTTATGGCTTCTCCCGTGACATTGACCTCATTGCACAATTTCAAAAGTGTTTTATAATTATGGAACAAAACGCCCACCATGATAGGCTCTATTGGTATTGGTCTGTTGGCATTAGAGAGATATTGAGTATACAACTTAGCGTTTTCAAATATGGTATTTAATGCTTCTTTATCATCCTTGGATGGTAATCCTTTCCTAAATTCAGACCAATTCAACCTCTCTATCTCAATCAACTGTCTAAACGAAGGAATACTTCGACCCATTTGATTAGAGAAGATAATCGTATGATATAACTATTACGCAGTGTAACTATGCGTAGCCAGGAATTAGAGAATTCATATATTCATATAATCTAAATACAGAATGCAATCAATCGTTTTCGTAAAAAGAGGAATAAGCGTAAAGTTCGCTTAGTCCTCATTAAGCTTATCGAATGTAAGCTTTAGAGCCTGTATTTCACCTAGTAACGCTTCAGTTGTATGACCATCAATACCACAAAACTTATCAAGCACATCGAGTTTTTCTTGTAGTGTTTTTTCTGTCTTAGTAATAAGATAAATTACACAAAGTATTTAACAATGAGAAAAAATACATGGTCTCTTTTTTTCTAATAATTTGAATATTCATCTATAGCCTTTTGAGTTGGATAGATAGAGTCAACGTCTTTCGAGTCTACAAAAATGTAACCATTTTTCATCAAGTTATCTCGAACATACTGTCTCATCTCTATGTTTGACTCGTATTTGTCGTTACTACCTTCTCGAGTTCTACAAGCGTCATTAAAGATATCTACAAATTTTACTGGCACTTTTAATTCACTGTTTGTACTTTCAATCAAAATCTTGACAAATCTGTGGGTCAAACGCTTGATGTCTTCAGAGGTATGTTCCATCTACATACTATTAGAGAAATTCCTTTATAAGATAATACCAACAAAATCCAACTCATGTAGTTGTTGATAATAGTAAAAATGTACATGTAACTCATTCTAAAGAGGCCCCTCTGAACGAAAAAGCTTAATTCTAGATCTCCATGGACCATAAATGCCATCATGTTATCAAAAGCAGAGATTCTATACCTTCAGGGTCAAAAACAAGTTTCTCAATTATACGAAAGAAAGTTAAAATGCTTGATCAGAAAGAAGATGGAGGTTTTGCAAAAAGAACTTCCTTTGCTGTCAAAACTATTTGCTGATAATTTCAAGAATTTCTCATGTGAAATTATGAAGACAAATGACGCACCGCCACTTCCCACAAAACAAGAGAAAAAGAACTCTCCAGAACTATATTCGAAAGCATTAGAAGTTAAATGTGCTACTAAATTTAGTAATATGCAAGCTAATGGTGTTAAAGTGGTGTATGGAAATAACAAAGCCCCGTGAGGGCCTCGAGGGCTCAAAGAGCCCTTCCACCGAGCATCAAACATCAGAAGCTACGAACTTCAGTAATATAGAACCATTTTGTGCTACCAAAAACAGTAATTTCGACGAGAATAGGCGCCGGGAGAGGGATTTGAACCCTCGAGGCCCTCACGGGCCACAAGCTATATAGTTTCCTAATTTCCAGGCTTGCGCCCTTCCAGGCTAGGCGACCCCGGCTTTTGATTAAATGATAATTGTCCTCTTTTTATGTATATCTAATATTAATTTATATTTTAAAACTAACTCATCTCTATCCTGTCGATCATGCGACCGGACAGCAAATCAAATTTATAAATTTTTGAATGGCCCGTGCTAGCTTTATGATCTTGAACATCGGAATAAAATAGAAAATTTTGATTACATTGAGTACATACCCAAACAATATTTAGATCTTTGTCATTCATGTCTTTGTCTAAGCATACGATTCAAACATACGATATAAGCAGTTTGAAAACAAATAATGTTAATTTATTTTGATTAATCTTTAGTAAAAATATCTCCAATTAATATAACGATAAAGTGTAAATAACTATTTTAATACAGCGCTGTTTAGATTGTTTATTACATGATATTTCTATGTATTAATCAAACTCTCTTGACATCCTTTATAAAAGTTTGCCATAAATTATAAAGTACATTTTTTGGATAGATAAATAATTATGGTAAATTTCTCGGCATAATTAAATCTTATACAATGACAAACACGAAAAATGTTCTTGCCGCATTACTTAAGGACCAGGGTTATTCCTTTGTGAAGCAAAAACAAATCCTTTCATTGCTAAATAGTTGTATCATTACTAATTCTAAAAATTAGTAAAAAAAATGGTTTGTTACAAATTTTTAAGTACTTATGATTTTGTTACTGTCTATTTATTATTTTAAAAAATTTAAAAAGTCATAAAGGATTCGCCTATCGTGGCTCTGAGGAACTTGCATTTGTATCCTTAATCATTTCTCAAAACTAAAAAATTAGAAACCAAATTCACTTTAAAGTTATATAGGTAAAATCAAATTTTTGTAATCTGTCTTTGAAACATTCTAGTTGTCTTGAATCTAAAATGTTAATTCAATGGATTTATTCTATAATCTTTTAGCAGATAAAATAAGGATACGTTATAAATATTAAATAAAGTAATCTATTTCGCTAGAAATAGTATACTTTTAGATGAACGTATTTCATCGGACATTATAAGAGTATGAATAGGGTTAACGAACCAATTGTGGCATTGCTTCCTCACTTGTTCTTACCCCTAGGATTATGTCCGCAATCATGCTATGACGAGTTATCATACATTAGATGTTATTTTTGATTTAGACTTGTCATTATTATAAATTTATCCGTTGTAATTACCGTTTCATCAGTTTAATGCAACATAGAGTGTGTATTTCAGAATATCCATTCTCCTATCATTCTGAATGGACTCGCTCTTTTCAGTTCATTTGCCCACAAATCATATTGTTTAGTGTGGATCTTAATGATTAACTTATAAATTTCAGACATCCCAGATTATCCACATTGGTTCTAAAAATAGGAGTTCACGTGTCTATTAGTGGTGGTATTTCAAATTCAGTTGATAACGCAGTAAAAATCGGCTGCTCAGCATTTCAGATATTTACTAGGAGTCCGAGACAATGGAAGACTAAGGAACTGACTTCGCATGAAACCAATATTTTTAAAGAAAAATTAGGGAGCAGTCCCATTGGTCCTGAATCGGTCGTTGTACATATGCCGTATTTGCCTAATCTTTCGGCACCAACCAGTGAAATGTATGAAAAATCAATATCAGTATTGACAGATGAAATAACTCGCTGTAATATGCTGGGAATACCTTACCTAGTTATACATCTGGGAAGTCATCTAGGTCAGGGATCAAAAAATGGGATTAACCAACTTGTAAATGCGTGCACAAAATCATTGCATGCCTACAACGACTTAGGTCTATCAAGAAACAGAGTTAAAATCCTATTGGAAAATAGTGCAGGACAAAAAAATAGTATTGGAAGCCAGATCGAGGAAATCCAAAGCATATTTGAAATCCTTGGGAAAAATGATTATGGCTTGTGCATAGACACTTGCCATTTATTTGCCGCGGGCTATGATTTATCTACTGAAAGTGGTGTTTCAGCCCTGATTGACAATATAGATAGTAATCTTGGTATAGAAAACATAAAAATAATTCATTTAAATGATTCAAAAGGAGACTTGGGATCAAACCTTGATAGACACTATCACATTGGTTTAGGAAAAATTGGACAAAGTGGGTTAAGATATTTAGTAAATTACAAGAAATTAACCAAAGTTCCATTCATTATGGAAACGCCTATTGACCCTGTTAGAAATGATCTTGATAACATTGAATTCGTAAGAAATGTTCTAGGTAAGTGATCGCCATTGATAATCATGACTGCCTTAATTTTGCTCTCACATTTTTAAGAAAAAGTACAGGCTATCATTATGGCTAATTTTTGCAAAGAAATGATATTGGATTGCTTATTTCATGTGATCAAATTAAGAAGCTCACAGTCATTCAAAAATACTCCCAATGTTCAAAAGGTAGTGAATATTTGAATTGTTTAATTGATGTACCTTATTTGTAATGGATTTTAGAGTTGTAATTTAACTATAGAGTTCTAATACAACTTTAAATCTGAAATAAATTTATGTTATTCATTATTGTAATTATTGTTACAATTTTGGATTGCAATATAAAAATATTACATAATTGTATGTGAAGAAGATATAGTTTAAATAGTATAATACCACTACTATTTATACCAGACCCATTAACAAGCTCCACTGAAAGAAGGTAGTAAAGGCAAAGTCTATTGGTATGCATACTAGGTTAAACCCAGTTTTGTGCTAATGTTCATGCCTTGTAAGAAATGATCAACCATTTTGAACTGTTACCCTTTGCAGAGCCTTTATTACCTTTTTAAAATTTGATTGAATGAATACCACATTACATAGTTGACTAGAGAATTTCCAAACAATATTTTTTCCCTGTATGTTCAAGCTATATCGTCATTAAGATCTTTAAGTTTCATTCTCAACTAACTATTTTGCGATATTTACATTTTTAAATCAAAAAATTAGCCCTGGTTTAAAAGTAAAATGTTAAGATCGATTACCCCATATTAAAAATGGGTAGAGTTTTCGAGGATGTTTGTTACGAAATCTTGATTATTATTAAACTTATTAATCAAAGTAGTTAACCAGATTTATGATTAAAATAAAGGAGGGAAAACCTGACTCGGACCAGTCCGAGAAAGTTTTTCTTATACTTGACAATCAGAGCGAAATAATTTACGATTCTTATCCTGTTGTTATTAAACCGCCTAGAATGAACCATCTTATTTACAAGGCGTCAGTTCTGGAAAAACAAATGAGGCGCCGGTAGTAATTTCGCTTGGTTCTTCTTAAAAGATGTATATACCATTCACGTCATCATAATATAGGTTAGATGCATGGTCTATCAATCTTATGAGAATAAATTCGGGATAAAATTATCGGATGATCAACGAATCAGCAATCTTGATAGTAATGGGTTGATCAAAACTGAGGAGTTAGTGCAAAAAATTCCATTATACAACGAAAAGCTTGACGTTACCAAAAAAAGTGAAAATGGGAATTTGAAAATTGAAAAGAAATGGATTACAGTTAAGAAGGAAATTGAGATTCCATTAAAATATGAAGAGATTTTCATAAACGACAAAGTTTTCGATTCTTATAGCGACAAGGAGAAAGGTGAAATTTTCTTCCAAATAAAAAGCAAGATAGCTGACGCATTTTTACGAGAAAGAACGGATGAGAAGGACATCAAACAACCTGATCCAACTGGTAGCGAGGTAGAGATTGTTTGCTGGGAACCCGAAGGAATAGAATTAAATAAGAATGTAATAAGTGAGAAAGCTATTTCACTTTCATATGTCACAATGGCCGACCAAACCGGTATCCAACAGTCCGACCAAACCGGTATCCAACAGTCCGACCAAACCGGTATCCAACAGTCCGACCAAACCGGTATCCAACAGTCCGACCAAACCGGTATCCAACAGTCCGACCAAACCGGTATCCAACAGTCCGACCAAACCGGTATCCAACAGTCCGACCAAACCGGTATCCAACAGTCCGACCAAACCGGTATCCAACAGTCCGACCAAACCGGTATCCAACAGTCCGACCAAACCGGTATCCAACAGTCCGACCAAACCGGTATCCAACAGTCCGACCAAACCGGTATCCAACAGTCCGACCAAACAAATACTCAAGAGACGTTTGAACTATGGGGTGAAGAAATTATTATAGATAAGAAAATGGTTAAACTAGCTGAGATTGTTATCAAGAAATATCAAGTCAACGAAAAACGGAAAATCGATGTTGAGGTTAATCGAGAAAAACTTACCTTAAAATTTCCTGGCAATTTCAAGGAAGAGATATTCTAATTCATAAATTATTGTATTGGTGATTGCTAAAATCTCAATCCATATTATTTTATATATCTTGTTATAAATATAATTTGTGCGTGTTAGTAACAATAAAGATAATATAGATTGGAAAAATGTTATTAAAAAAGAAGTAATTGGCACCGACGGTTTGGATTTGGGGGAAGTGGTGGAAATTGGCGATAATTTCATTGTGATTCAGAAGGGGCTATTTAACAAGAAAAGGTTCGTAATACCAAATTCAACCGCTGAAAGTTTTGATGGAGATATACTCCGCGTTAAGGTAAACGATAAAGAGTTAGCAGGGTATGAGGAAACAGCCGACCCTGCGTTTAAGGACTATTCTAGATTTAAATCATCGGACATGTCCAAGGAAATGGAAACTAGAATTCCTGTAATAGGGGAAAATCTGCAGGTTTCTAAAAAAGTTGTCGAGGATAAGGTTGATATCATAAAAGAACCTGTTAAAGAAACAAAAACCGTTGAGATAGATTTGACGTATGAAAAGGTTACCATAGAACGTATACCGATTAACAATGAAGAGACTGGAATAGAAAAATCTCCTGATCAAACCCAAGGGTTAGGAGGATCAGATATTGAAAAGCCAGTGTCTTCTCAAACTCCCTCTCAAACTCCTCCTGATCAAACCCAAGGGTTAGGAGGATCAGATATTGAAAAGCCAGTGTCTTCTCAAACTCCCTCTCAAACTCCTCCTGATCAAACCCAAGGGTTAGGAGGATCAGATATTGAAAAGCCAGTGTCTTCTCAAACTCCCTCTCAAACTCCTCCTGATCAAACCCAAGGGTTAGGAGGATCAGATATTGAAAAGCCAGTGTCTTCTAGAACTCAAATTTCTATTCCGCTAAAAAGAGAGGTCCCAGTAATAATCAAGAATCCATATGTTCGCGAAGAGGTAGTAATAAGAAAAAAGCCAGTGAAGGAAACCAAAATAATTACTTCAGATGTGACAAATGAGGAGGTTACGTTTGAGGACAAATCCAAATACGATGAGACGTGAAAATTGGATTAACTTCATTTATTGAGATAATTAGATTAGATCATTTCAATGTTTGATATGGATTAAACTGCATTTATTGGAAGATGCGAGAGCCATTTTTATTAGACACTCCACAGATTAGAAAGAAATCATACTTGTATTAAGTAACAGCATTATTCAGATTCATTGATATCCTTTTATTCTGATCTGTTTTCATATTGTGTCTTAATTTACTCAATATCATCAAAATCTCATTATTGAGTAATTTTTATTGCAATCTAACTTATTTTATATTACTTTTTTCATAAAAAAATTGCTAATGAAATATTTTTTGCCCACAAATAGATTTAAGGATCTGAATTTTCATATATGATTAATTATCGATGAATACCTATGATGAAATAATACAGCTAGCGCTTGAGCGAGGATTTTATTTTCCAAGCAGCGAATTATATTCTGATGCAAATGCTGGGTTTTGGGAGTACGGACCCAATGGTGTAAGAATAAAGAATAAATTCTTAGAATTATGGAGAAGAGAATTAGTTCGAAGAGACAACATGCTTGAGATAGATGGATCACAAATAATGAGCAAGAATGTTTTCATGGCTTCAGGTCACCTGACAAATTTTACAGATCCTATAGTTAAATGTAAAAAATGTTCAAGCTCATTTAGGGCAGACAAACTAATACAAGAAGTGGCCAAAATAGATGTACCAGAACGGATGGGAAATGAAAACGTTGACGATTTAATTCTACAGAACAATATTAAATGTCCACTTTGTAAAGGAGAAATATCTAAATCTGAAAGGTTCAATATGATGTTTAAGATAGAGATTGGACCAAATCGGGATGAGGCCTACTTAAGGCCTGAGACATGTCAGTCCATTTTTGTCGATTTCTCTAGATTATTTAAAGTTAGCAGAGGAAAGTTACCGTTAGGTATAGCACAAGTAGGCAAGAGTTTTAGAAATGAAATATCACCAAGACAGGGACTTTTGCGACTGAGGGAGTTTTATCAGGCTGAGATTGAGATATTTTGTAATCCTGCCAAATTGAATGATTTGAATAAGTATGATGAAATAAAGAACACTCTTTTGAGATTTTATGATAATCGTATAATAGAACTGTCCGTTGAAGAAGCATTGGAGCAAAAGATATTGCCAAATAAGTTAGTTGCTTATTATCTAGCATTACTTGTCGAGTTCTTTGATAAGACTGGAATAGACAAGAAAAGGACCCGACTCAGACGTTTGTCAGATCAGGAGAAGGCATTTTATTCTACTGTTGCATTCGATTTCGAGGTAGATACATCGATAGGATGGTTAGAGTTAGTTGCCTGCAACTATCGTTCCGATTATGACCTAAAGTCTCATTCGGCCACTAGTAAAACTAATCTTGAGGTAATGGATGAGGATACTAAAGTATTACCGCATGTATTTGAACTCTCGTTAGGAGTGGATAGATGTATTTACTCCATACTAGAGCATTCGTACTTCATAGATAGGCAAAATGACGATCGAGTTGTCTTGAAATTAAGACCATATCTTTCACCTATTCACGCCGGTATACTTCCATTAATAAAAAAACCAGAATTTAAGGATAAATCTTCTAAACTTTTATCCAATCTTAAGAGGGATTTTGATGTTTTCTATGATGAATCTGGCTCAATCGGACGTCGTTACCGTCGTCTTGAAGAAATCGGAACCCCTTTTGCCTTTACAATCGATCATCAAACCCTTGAGGATGACACCGTCACCGTCAGGTTTCGTGATTCTATGAACCAGGAGCGGATTAGAATAGATGAAGCGTACTCATTTCTGTCTAAACAACTGTCTAATTCAGCTTGACCCGAAAAATTTGCGCATCGCTTACCAATAAGCGCTATCTGTTTCATCCATGTGATTTTTCTGTATGCTTTTATTTTTCCCGCCTTCCAAGTCTCCTTTATCTTTTTTTTGCTTCATGTATTCTATATAGTACAAAATTAGTGACTCTTCCTTAAAGATCCCCTCGGCTGCTATAACTGAAGGAGTTCTTGTAGTTGGCAACTCACCACAGCAACTTTCCTCAAATTTCTTTATATGATATTGTACAAAATCTATTTCATTCTCCTTGAATAGTTCTACTATCTTTAGTGACTGGGGTGAATCATCGACTAATATAATAGGCTTTCTGGCTCTCAACTAAATCCCTTGTATTGTCATTATAAGAGGACAATCAAATTAATATTTTTTTGATTACATTTTATCAAATATCTATCTCTATTTTGAGAATTTTTACTAGGGTAATAGCAAACTAAAAATAATTTCAATTCATATAATAAATTAAAACACACTTGAAAACGCTTTTAATAAACAACTTTTCACCTTTCATAGGCAATATTGTAGAACTATTGAATGAACTGGAGAATAATTTTGAATGCTACGATTGCAATCAAATTCACGCTCTTGATACCCATTTAGATCTGCTAGAAAGATTTGATAACGTCATCTTATCAGGCCGTCATCAAAATTCCTCACTTATCAATAAGATAAATTCTCGTATTGTAAAGGGGTGTTTAGTATTGGACAAACCATTATTGGGAATTTGTTATGGGGGGCAGATTCTAGGACTGACTCTGGGTTGCACATTAAAAAAAATTCAAAAAATTAAAGATACAATCGAAATTGATCTAATAGAACCAACACCATTACTTGACGGCTATAAATCAGTTCGGATGTATGAGAGCCACAATTTCTGCATCTCAACCCTTTCCGATGATTTTAGGCTGTTGGGAACTTCTTCTCATTGCAACAATGAATTATTCTGTCTCAATAAAAAACCATTATTTGGAACGCAGTTTCATCCTGAAAAGAGTGGCAAACCCGGAAGGGATCTTTTGGAGAATTTTCTCAATATACATTAGGATGGCCAGATGCAATTTCTAAATAGGGTAGGTGCTAACATTATGATTTTTATTTGCTATCTGGTATAGTTACGCTGTGTATAAAAATGAAAAAGATAATAATATACAGATAACACTTCCACTTGTTAGTAAAAATGAAGATAATGTAGTTTTTCCGCTCGTAATAAATGTATTAACAAAATTCTGGGGTGAAATAACGCCAGATGACGAAATATCGCAGAGAATTACACTATACCCAAATCATAGAGGTACGATTTTTATAGAAGGTTTAGAAATTATTGAGAAAAAATTCAATTTACTATCCAAAGTATATCGGGGTTCTTTAGATGATTTGAAGAAACGACTTAGTCAAGGGATCCCTCTAATCGTTATCTTACCTGGTATAAATGAGACTATCCAATTTGCTACTATTGTGACCGGGTATGATCCTGAGGAAAATCGATTAATAACTTATGTTCCTGAACCTGATTCATTTGGAGCCATTCCAGAAGAAAAATTTTTTAGCGAATGGGCTCAAGAGGATTTTTTAACAATGATGATATACCCGGAAGATGCCAAAGATATACTCAAAAACAGTTCTTTTATGTTTGAAAAAACTAATCGAATTTCTTTAGAAGCTGAAAGACTAAAAATCCAAGGTAAAACCAAAGAAGCTTTAGAACTGCTTACAAAGACACTCGCCAGTAACGATGAAGGGAAAGACAATCCCCAATTGCTGTTATTGATCGCAGGAATTCTTAACGAGCAGGATGATGAAAAATGTGTAAAACTTTATGAACAGATTATAGAACTAAATCCAAAATTTTACTTGGCACATAGGGGATTAGGGAATTATTACCTTAAGAGGAAAAATTATTTACTATCTAAACAGCATTATCTAAATGCAATAGATATCAGTCCATCACGATACGGACCAATTTACAAGAATCTGGGTATTACATTCCTAAATCTTGGTAATGATGCCTCTGCAAAAGAATCGTTTAAGGAATATCTTCAACGTGTGCCCAATGCTCCTGATGGAAAAAATATTCTCGATTTCATAAATTCATAAGTGTAACTCTAAAAAATGAACGTTATTGTGATCGATCTAGTTTGCATGACATTCAAATGAGCAGCATGGATTTTCCATTATCCACAAGTAACTGTCGCGCTATCGTGATGGAGCCTACAATTAAGTCTACTTCATTCTTGAAATTTTTAAAAAAATCTGCCATTGCCTTGCTAAAATCAAATAAATATAAACTAAAGTCTGTCAAAACGGAAGGATTCTACCTGATAGTATTCTTACACGATGATTCACTACTAGTTGAAGCTACTGAGTTACTAAGAAAGATATCTGGTGTATCTTATATTTTCATAGGCGCAGTCATGAAGCTTAAATACGATACTTTATCTAGGAGCGTTTTATCAATTGCAAACAAGTTATTAATGGACGGTGAAAAATACTTAATTAAGATAGAAACTTCAAAATTGACCGAGTCCAAAGATGATGACTTTATATATTTTAAACATGATCTAGAGTTTTTTATTCAAACTGAATTAGCGAGCAAAGCAAAAGGCCTTGATCCAGTACAAGATGAATCTCATGCCGATAAAATATTGTACATACTCATTGGGAACAATATTGCATTCATTAGCTTATTGGTGCTTAAAGGATCTGATTCCACTCCTTTTAATTTCTTACGGGATATTGTTGTATGCCCAATTTATGATGATTGTTCTCTGCTGTCGCTAGTACAGGTTTTAGATTCAGGGTACATACCATTGCCAATTTTTTTCTTTCGCAATCGACTTGACCTGATAAAAAAAATAAGAAAATTTGATGAAATAATTAGGAATTACCCAGTTAATTCTGTAACATTTTATTTATTCTCTATGGATGATAAACAGCGGCCGTCGGTCCGACCTGCTGACAGAGTATCTAAGAGGAACAATATCTCTAAGAAAAAAGACAGTCAAATTCAACACTTGATTTATGAGCAAGTTATTATCAAGATCCTACTGCTTACTAATTTTGACTCCCTGTTTGTAAGCTTTCCATTTGTTCCTTATATTCATCCTAGTTGGTTCATACAGAATAACATTAAACTGTTCCATCAATCAAAAAAAATACTTCTCACACCTCTTCTTTTTAGTTTTCCTCCACGAGCATTTGAAAAGAATCTGACAAAATTAATTGGAATAAATTCTACTAATGATCAAGGCATTCTTTTCCGAAATTATTTAGTTGACGGTGAACCAAAGGATTTTGCAAAGGCTTCAGACAAGTATACAAACTCAATTAGTCCCTTTGATTTTAAGAAATTTTCATTAAACATACGAAAGAACGATGTCCTTGATTTTTTGGATTCCGTCTAGTTTGTTACTTATTTTCATCAAATTTAATATCCTGTCTTCGTAAGAGTTATCACAAATCAATTCGTTTACAGCATCGATAAGCATGGTTTGATTCATTTTTTTAGAATCAATTGCCTTGCCTATACCAAGTCTCTCGATCTTGGATGAATTTGACATTTGCTCTCCGTGGCTTTCAATAGGAATGGAGATAATTGGCTTCCCATATTGAATGGCTTGTGATATAGCAGTGTGTCCCCCACGCATAATAATGACATTCGAAAGAGAAAATATTTCGTCTTTGAATGGACACCACTCAAAATACCACATATTATTAGATATTTTACTTGGGACCATATTGCCGTTTGACTTTCCTTCGGAGAATACAAATTGTATGGATGGCTGTTTCTTAAAAACATCGATAAGCTTCTTTATTATAGGTATCCTGGTGCCCATGGGACCACTTATGTGGACAAAAACAAGTGGTTTTGTACTGTCAATTTGTAAAACTTCCTTTGTCTTTGAAAGACTATTTTCAGTAATTTTTGCCCTTGGGGTTATGAACCCCACATAATCTAATTTAGATTTAATCGATTTCACGGAGTTTATGGTACTCTCTGAAATGGTGTAAGGTGGAGGTAAGTCAGGTATTAGAATTCTGTCTGACATATTCCACATTCCTCCCATTAGCTCACCATTGCATGTTTCAAAAAATCTCCCGGCTTTGAACTCTCGTAGCCTGGGAGTTAGTAACAGCTTAACCTGATTAATTATCAAGATTTTTGGTAGGTTTAATATTCTTGCGGCTATAAGAGGGGATAACCGGGAATCAGATATTATAATCTGGGGATTGAATTTCTTCATGTATTTTATTTCTTTATTTATTTGAACAGGTAAATTGACTAGCCATTGTGGTATCTTATTGATGTTACTCATAACCGAAAATTCGCCATCCCTTCCCCACATGAATTCCACTGGAGGAACCTTTTCACACTTAAATCCTTGGCTCTCGATATAATTACGGGCCTCGCCAAAGGATGAGAATCGCATTTCAATGCCGGGTCTTTTTATATTTTCTGCTAATATCAAGAGTCTGCTGGCGTGACCTAAACCCACGCCATATGGTGCCAAATAAACCCTTTGCATCATAAACACGATTTTTGAAGAGACTAAAAAGTGTTCAGTTAAACCATCGAGTCCACGGGCTAAGAATTACTGTGACTATTAATGAAATTATCAAACATTCCAGTCTTGAAGGCAACAAAGTTTTGCTTTCTAAACTAGAGCAACATTGTATAACTAAAGGTCTAGTCCAATTCTAGAGAACTTATTCGTTAATTTTTTGACCATTTGTTTTGATTTTAGAGATTTCAGGAATCATCCAGATAAATTTAGTGTGAATGCAGTTATTTGATTGGTCTGTTTCACATTGCAACTCCCCATTTACATAGAACACATCCACTAGTATTTTTTTCTTGACGTCTTTTAGAGTTATTCTGTTTCCTTGATAGGAATCAACCGATAAAGAAGGAGCAACCCTTGACAGGAACTCCTCTTTCTCTAAATATCCTTGCAAAAAATCATTTACGTACTCCTTAATATTTAGGCGTTTTTGGATTGCTCTCTGTTTCATCTTCTCATAATTCTCTACGAAGATCTCTACAGTAACCACGCTTCTCCCTCCTCTCTTAACGGGCATAAATCACAATAGCATGTGCTTCTGTTTAATAATTTCTATTAACATGTGAAATCATGAATTTAGATATTTTTATATATTATAACATATATTAACATGTTATAATATGTTAATGAAACTGATATTTTTATTGCGTCTGACTCTTTCTCTGCAAGAAGAAAGAATAAGGAAAACAAAACCTATTCGCAAATCTGGCGGTCCTCAAAGGGATAAAAAACTACGTCGGCTTAAGAAAAGTGGACGAGACAATAAATTCAAAAACCAATCAGTTGGGCTAGGAAGGTTATTTAGGTATTTACCACCGGTCATAGATTTCTATGAATTCCCAACTTTTGATACCTTGGCTCTCCTGTCAATTGTGCTGATTCTATTGAAAAAATTATTACTGTTGTCCATAATTGTTATTTGTAGAGTATTAGACAGCCTTTTGAATGAAGACATTAACGGAAATTGAAATCTGACCCTTTTGAGTCGGACAAATTAACAATTTTTGAGACATCTTACGAAGTTAGTCTATATAGTCTAAATTTCTCCCAGGCCGATTAGATGGGGATTGTAGAAAATCTATATTCCTCTTCTTGAGTCATATATTGACATATCTAAAGGATTCCATTCAAGGTTTGTTGCACAGCTATTCGGAAAACCTATCCTTGCATAATTAAAGAAAAACTAATTTTGTAATTCTGTTTACACTTATTTGAAATATTTACCGGCTTTTGTAGATTAGCATTAAATTATTGTCAGTAATATTACCCTATTTAGAAATAATGAAAGTGTTTTACACTCGCTTAAATCAAGCATGACTATGGAATCTTAGCTTTTTTAAATGGACGAATTTTTGATAAATGCTCTATGCGTAAAAACTCATATATTTTGGTTAATATGACAGTAATTGTGTCTGGCCTACGTTCAAACATTAATATTTTTGAAACGTTAGATGGTGCTCAATGAATGCTTTAAATTATTTTGATTTATCTAGTCTTTTTATTCTTTTTAGGCCTATTTCATTTTCCTTTCTATGAAAAATCAGAGTATCGATTTCCTCATCGTCATTCTGACTGCTGATTATCTTGTTGATTGATAGATTGATTTATTCATCTCAAGTCATGATTATTTGCTTTTTGAAAATGGAGCATTATATAAGCGTCATTATGATATCTCTTTTTATCTCTATATCTAGATTGAGAAGAATGAATTTTAGGTGTGGACTGGGAATATCCGGTTGAATCTGAATCTAATAATAAGACGGAAATTTAGTATCTCTCATTTGGTCTAAAAAAATAAAGATAAGAGTTAAAGTAATAGATGCTTCAAATAACACTGCCTGTTTTCGAAGCATTCAATTAGTATAATCGTAAAAAATTAAAAATGATTTACCTTATCTAATCCCTATTAGTCAGATTCTTCTGCATAAATCAATTTCATTTCATCGAAAGTAAGTTTCTCTCCGCTCGACATTTTCTTCATGGCGACCTCCTTTAACGAATTCCATAATTCTTGATTTTCTCTGTTCTTACGCATTTTGTCTTGAGGTATTTCGTGCCTGATCTTTCTTTCTGGACTATAACGTCTTTGTCTCTCTGAAGAATGCTGTAACCTATTTCTCTTAAACTCTATAGCATTAAGTTGAGTATCTACCATTTCTATCTTAGCCCCGGCTTCTCTAACTCTGTGAATCACGCCTCGTCTTTCCTCATAAAGCTCTTCTCTTCTATTCAGCAACTCATCCAAACTTGACTTTATTTTACCAATTCCCTTTCCTACATCTGCTTTTTGGTCAAATATTTCATTCATTTTTCCTCTAATGTCATCAAACTTTGTTGCCAGTGATTTGTAAGTGTCTTCTTTCTTGTGAATAACTTTTAATGCATGTAACCTGGTAGCTATCTCCTTTGATTTTAAGACCAGCCGTCTTTCTTCATCCTTTGATAATTTCTTTGTTTGAATATCTCTCTCTATTTGTTCTAGTGCTTTTGTCAAATTTGATAGATTATACTTGTCTCTTCTTGACCTTGGACCTCCGCTGCTAGATGCTTTGGTATCCAACGTTTTCATCCTTTTTCTTTCTTCAATCAAGTTGCTCTTTAACTCTGTAAATTTTGCGTAATCTGCATCCTTTACTTCATTAATTTGTTTTAGTTTTAGTCTTTCTGCTTCTAACTTTACTCTTTCTTCGTCAATTACCTTCTTTGTTTCTTCAATATTTTGATTAATTTTCTCAATCTGGGTTTCTCCTAGTTTTTGCTCTTCTATTAATGATTTTTTGAAATCTAACAGAGTTTTTTGATTTGAATCTATTGAATTTTCCGATCTATTGTCTTTTTTTGTCGTAGATCCTGAAGCTGCAGCAGAAGGAGCTGTAGCTGGATTTCCACTGTTCTGTTCTTGAACCACGCCGCTTACAACCTGTTAATATATGGAAAGATATATTTTTTCTGATTTCATTTCGGTTACCTGATTCTCAAATGAACGAGGATAAATGTTTTCAAGGCTCAATGACAAGAATTTTGAATAATAAATTAGTTCTAAATGCGATAATATTTCCAATGCAAATATGACAATCGATTTTTTAATCATCAAGCCATCAAAAAAGTCAAATAGTCTCCTTAAAATCTATTATATCCTCTTGATTTAGTGCTGATACTTAGGATATTTCAGATGATTGTGAATTTCTTGCAAACATATATTTATATTCTATCTTGTTGATTGATATGTGAGTAATAATGGATGATTTTGATAAAGATTTTCCAGGATTTGATTGGAAAAATACTCCAGCTTATAAACATCCAGGAGGAAAAGACTGTCCTTGTCCGAAGCATGAGTATATTAGAGAGCAAATTAATGTTGCCAAAACTTTAAATACAAATAGTAAAAATGTAGATACTGATAAAAAACCTACTTCAAATGTTACCCTTAAATTTTGCCCTGATCATTATAATGTTTATTTCAAAGAGGTGATTCCTGCTATGCCTTTAAAATATAGAATAATTACCAAGATAGCATTGAAATTGGGAGCTGTTGTAATCCAGCAAATTCCATATATGATGTCTGATAAGTGCTTTTATTGCAAATTTGGTTCAGGGGGATTTGACAAAAAGGTGGAATTACCACCAATTTAGCCTTATTTGATATCTGATTTCTTTAATAGATTTTTTACTAGGTTAGAATGATTAGATACTAATCCAAGGGCAGCAATATTTCTTACTATAACTGATAGATAAGGCAATTTATCGGTAGGATTGTTTTTATATCCATCCAAAAAAGATTTTTCTATAATTTTATACTTTTCATTATCTAGGTCCAATAGACTAGCCAAGAAAATGCCAATGTCAATGCTTTTTGTATATTCTGAAACATGATTTTGTATCAACCCCAAGTCGGTTCGTATTATTTCTAAATCCTTTACTAAATAGTTCTGAGCTTTGTTGTCAATGAAACACGATCCACTATTGTGCAGATTCCTAGTTATTGTGCCAACTTTGTAAACTATATCTAGGTTGTTGCTCTTTTGCAAAAATCCATAAAGATTGCCTCCATCAATATATTCCTCAATGATGACGTCCTTATCGATTTCTAGTAGTCTAGGGGTTTGAATCCCTAGGTCCTTCAATTTCTGTCTACTAAATGAACCTTCATTTGCTAAAATAGATTTTCCAATCCTAAATGGGGTCGTGGGGTGCAATAGTACAAATGAAATAAATGTAAAGATGAAAACTAAGAGATACTCGTTAATGCTTTTAACCGTCTTATTTCTTTTGATTACAACCATTTTACCATCAATTTTTGAAATTGCAATATCTCTCTGCCAATTCACAAAATGCAAAATAATTAATTCTCTATACTAGAGGTAGTCTATTTTAAATACTTTTAAGCATGACTAATAGTAGCCAAATTAATTATTAATAATAGAAAAGATGATTCCGTTTTTGTTACAGATTGCAGGTTTGATGCGTTAATGAATTGAGGGCTATACAAATATTTCTATATAAAACTTAATACATGGTGTACTATAAAATATTCATGTGTTTACGTACACTAACTTTTTTAGAATTTTAAGCACTTTTGTAATTGCTGGAGCATTATTATCTCTAACAGGCACAAATGCACAAGCACTATCGGGATCTATTACTGATTATAAATTTGGTTATGGTCCGATAGCAAGCATAAATAATGACTGGATTTTGGCAGGTCATTGGATGGGTTATCATAATCCCTCAAATCTTACTGATTCAGGGTTTCATTCAACATTTGATATGGTAATGAAGAATGGATCTGCTCCTCACATGCATCAGATATCTAACGCAACCATTAGTGATGTGAAAATGGATGGAAATAATACAGTCATTCAAGGTTCTGTAACAATAACAATGAGAGATGGACCTGTGACAGATGTACCGACTACTTGGACAATTTCTAATAATAATACACTTGCCATTGATTTGGATCCTTCAAAGATTAACAACCACTTTGGTGAATCCCCGATTTATGGACTCGCACTAACCCCTGAAAAGGAGATGAACATAATGAATAAAATGATGGAGGATTCAAAATTCATGGATCAGTGGATTCCATTGATGATGCAAAATATGATGAGTACACTAAATATGAATGGCGAAAATATGTCGGCGATGCCTGACATGATGAACCTTTCAATGTCGAATAATACTATGGGAATGAATATGAGCAATAACATGGTGATTCAATAGACAATCCGTTAACTAGGAGTCTAAACTATAACTCTTCTTTTTATTCAAAATTTATATTTTCAATTTTCAAAAGATTTTCTCTGACACTTTTAATGTATAAAAATAGATGTGTGCTACTTGCCAATCTTAGTCGTTGCTACCTGCCTATGCATAAACCAGATGGAAGACTAGTCATACAATTGTTGTTAGTATAGTGATTATTGTTGATATTTATCGGGAGATTATTTGCATTGTTGATATCTAGTATATTATTGAATACATTGTTAAAGTCCACATAATTTAGGGAACTTTGTGTATCGATGAAAATTCCATTCGTTGTGTTCAGTATGTTGTTTCCATTGATCAAATTGTTTGCACTATTGATTAAAGTGACTCCTGACAGCCTATTTTGACTTAGTTGATTGTATTTGATGTCTGCACCAGCCGACGAATGCAAAGCTACACCTATGGTGTTATTATTTACCATGTTGTTAGTTATGTCGGAGTTTTGAGCACCAGTTACATAGAATGCAACCTTGTTGTTGTTGGTGTTTATATCGTGAGCGGTCACATCATTACTTCCAGATAAATAGATTCCAGATTGGAAACCTGTAATGATGCCATTTCCAGATATTGTTATGTTATGTTGGCCCGCAATCATTATTCCGACCTTGTTGCTGTTTAGTCCTGGACCTTTGAGTGAGAAGCCATTCATATCTATGACGGTATTATTTGCTCCAACTATCAGTCCATCGCTTTTGCAAATCAAATTCGAAATTAATTTTACATTCCCTTGTACATTTTGACCACAAGCCGGATGTATTTCTACAGAAGGTTGTTGTTGACCTTCGGATAATTGATTTGCTCCTTTTTGATTTCCTTGTGGAATTTCAGACGTCTTCTTCATTTGTTTGTTCATCCTCAAACGAAATATTGCTGATTTGATCTTTTTGTATTTGGTTTTGGTTTTGACTCTCATCGTTAGTATTGCTTTTAGAATTTCCTGTATTTTGACTGGTAATGATATTTCTGTCAGGGTCAGGTTGAGATACCTTGATACCAGCAGAGTCATTAACCGTAGAACTGAATACTAAATTATTTGCTGACAATGGGAATTGAAACAAGATAGAAAACAAAAGAATTGTAAATGACGAATTTAATAATAAATTCTTACAGCTTGGCATTACTACTTTCATCACAGATAAAATTCTACACGATGTATATTATATCAATATTACCATTATGCTACTCTGGTACTACTACAATCAAAATCTTTACTGAAGCATGGCGTACCATGACAACGGCAGGCTGTGAAGTTTACTTGATTTTTTCTATGTCTCATCCCAAGTCCATTTTTATTGATTTGTATCGTGGGTTTGAACTTGTAACATGACTAACAGACCAAAATAAATTTGCGGATTCCAACGTTTTGAGTCAATGGATTTTATCCTGCCTGGCAGTAATCTTAAAAAGAATCTTAATTTGGATAATTTTCCTAAAGATCTATCCCATCGAGTAATGCTTGATCATAAACTATTTTGATTGATGTTTCATTGATTATTGGCTTCCTATACAGGAAAGGACAAGAATGGCTTGTAGTGGTTACCTATCCTCATTTTGAAAATAGTATAATAAACCTCCAAATTATATTTTCGATCTTCCATCTGAAATCTTAATACAACTATGGAAGGAAATTGCTATGATCGTTAAAGTTGGGAGTGGCTTTGGTACTTTGGTGGCAAAAGAGGGAAAACAACAACTTTTTATTTTGATTTATGGCCCATTTTTTTCTGGGTAGAATTTTGCCATCAATATTACGAAAATGCTTATTTATTTAGATAATTTTCTTCCAGCTCCAAATACTTTTTTCTCAAATTCTCATATTCAGAGGGTTGTATGTCTGGAGCATTCATGTACATGTAATTTTTCATAGTTTGATTGTTCTTAAGATTTTTCCAGTTTGATAGGAATTTCTTTATAAAATCATCGATAACTTCCTTATTGGTTATTCCGGTTGAATCAATTTTAAGACTTTCATTGATAAAACATATCTCTTCTTTATTGTCGCCGCTTATGTATTCGATAGGAATTGGTTTAAATTTTTTTCCTTCTACCTTATCTGGAATTATTACTGCAATGTAAGGTTTTTTCTCAAATTCTAGTCTCTTTTTTTCACCCATTATAAATATTAGAGCATAAAAATTAAAAATTGATTGGAACAAAAAAAATTTGAACAATTTATGCAAATTTTGCCGTTTGATTTATATCGTTTTCCGATACAAATGAAAATTAATTCAAAAATTTCTCAAGGAAAAATGACTTCTATCTCAACAAATATTAATAGAAAGATTTATAGACATTAATTTTTGTGCGGCGTTTAATAGAATTCACAATTTGCTAGGTCTATCCATACCCGGTTTCGCTAAATATATAGACTCGTCTGGACAAATCAATTTTCAATATCCGTCAGATTGGATAAAGATATCAGAAAACAATCTTTGTTATACCAAATTTGGAATTCTGTCTTTTACTTTTTTTATAAAAATCATTGTCAAAAATTGATAAGGACGGGTCCGGAGGGATGCGATTCAAAAATGAATGGAATCCTTGTCATTCTCTTAGAAATCCTCATGGCATTGAACACAAAGAATATCAAGTTATTTTTATATTTCGTTATTAGCTATCTAGGGTGCTATTTGGTGCTTTCACATCCCAAAGATTGTAGAATTAAGATGAAAAGTATCAAGGGAGAAGAAAGTATCAATCAAGTTTCGATTTGTGATCTAAAATACACTTGTTGAGTGTCAGGGAGGAAGCACTATTTATACATCTCTGGGCTAGCAATACACCGCCAAGAACCTGTTGGCTATCATCCTCGTGTAGTCTTAAATACTTGCACGTGTTGATAATGCCCGTTGTCTGCAACTGCTGATCCCGGATCTCCTCCTACTGAACAAATATCATTTAATGCGTGGAAAACACTTTTAATATTGGCCAGTACTATTGTGATGTTTCTCTTTCTTAATACTGCCATGGCACCGGCTATTCCGGTTATAGCCGAAGACTTTCAAATTTCCGAGGCTCTTTCATCCTGGGTGATGACAGCATACATGGTGTCAGGAGCTGTTATGACAGTTGTAATGGGAAGGTTGTCAGACCTTGTTGGAGCCAAGAAAATGCTAATGATTATGATGGTATGTTTTACTGTAGGAACTATCTTGGCACCATTTGCTAATGACATATCAACCCTCATTGCCATCAGAGCACTTCAAGGAATAGCAATAGCTAGTACCCCGATTTCAACTAAATTAATAAGAGATCAGTTCCCGAAGAGCAAATTTCCACTCGGTATGAGTATATATCTTGCCGCCTATTCTGGTGGCATGGCGCTAGGTGCCGTGTTAGGACCTGTAGTAGCTGCAAACGCAGGCTGGCAAGCCAATTTTTACTTTTGCGCTCCTATTGCAGTAGTTTTGCTACTTGTATGCTGGAAGTTCATACACACCGATGAAAGTAAAAAGATACACGAACATGATCATGATCATGATGACGCAGCTCCAAATGATATTCCTGCTAAGGCTAAGAAGCAGGCTGGAAAACCACGAATAGACTTTATAGGTATTATAACGATGGCTGTGACACTCGTCAGTTTTCTCATAGCAATAACATATAGTGGATCAATTGCCACTAATCCAATAACGTTTGTAGTTCCCCTCGCCATCGGAGTTATCTTTCTTGTGCTTTTCCTAATTGTGGAAAAGCGAGTAAAATATCCATTGGTTAACTTGAAGTTAGTTTTTCATCCAGTTATTTTTGTTGGAAACATCACAATGTTGATGTTCGGTATTTTACAATATTTCGTTATTACAGGCATACCGGCGTTGGGATCTGCTCCTATCCCATCAGGGTTAGGACTAGAACCAGAAAATGTGGGATTTCTACAGTTGGCTTTTGGTCTATCCATGATGATCTTTGGGCCAATTTTCGGGTTGCTTATAGCAAAAAGAAGAGGACTCAATACGAAGTTATTGGTACCTGGCATTGTAATTGCCGCTGTTTCATTTTTGTTGCTTTTGTTATTTCATTCCTCATCACAAGCTATTAATGGTGCACTCTTCATATTTGGTATCGCTGGAGCACTATTACCAACCACATTTATTAACACGATTATTTCATTTTCACCTAAAGAATTTACTGGAATTTCCTCAGCTGTTACAAATATGATGAGAATTGTAGGAGGTGCAATAGGTCCAGTGATTACAACTGTAATTCTAACATCTGTTACGGTCTCTATTACCGTTGATAATGTTGAGGGAAGTTATCCAAGTCCAGTCGCATTTAACATTATCTTTGGGATCGGGCTTGTAATGGCAATTGTATGTGTGTTCCTAGGTCTCAGGATGAAACACCTTTCTTCTAAGATGACGCCGTTAACAACCAAAGACATCACGTGAAATCTGGAGTCTCACAACAATCTGTAGTGTCATCAAAGATTCAGATAGCTAATAGATGAGTTACAAACTTTAGACGTACACCAACTTCATGTTTAAGATGAAGAGATAGTTCTTGTAAATCGTTCTCTACCAGATATTCCCGATACCATCATCTCTATTCCGCTTATTAGAAATGCAATAGAGATCATAATAGCGAATAGAACCAACCCGAAGGATATTGGTTGTGCTATCACCAGAATAGACACTGTAGCACAGAGAACTCCTACGCCTATACTAAAAGCTCTCGATGAACCTGAAGACTTGGATGTTATACCCTGTATTATCCTCGCAATACCATTTATGAGTAAGGCGATTGCAGCCAAAACAACTAAAACCGCTGATGTGAATATGGGGAATTGCATAAGTACAACAGAAAAGGCTATCACCAGCAGACCAATTCCAATATTAGCGTAGCGAGATCCTTTGGAAGATGTCGGCATAGCTATCCCAACAGCTATCCTTTCAATTCCGATGATTAGCAAAATCACCGAAAGAATCAAAATAATTGTCAATACTGCAGGACCAATGTACGCTAAAATAACGAGGGATAACAATATGCATATTCCGCCTAATACAATCTGAAGCATTCTAAGCCAAGGCTGAGACTCGGACGTTTGCAATATATTACAGTTTTATGCGACCTTTATAAGGTTACACTTAGTTGTCCAATATGGTTTGATACAAAAATAACAGAATTGCATAAGCAAAATGGGAATAAAAATTGTTAAGATGATTGTATCTTTAATGACTCCACGTTCTTCCAACGTGAGATCTCCAAGGCTAGACTAATGAATTATACAGCACAAACCAAAACTTTCTGTGTATGTTACCATTATCGAGAATCATATCTCCGATATTTCTCGTGATGGAGTGGGTGGGGGGACGGTTCCTTCCGATTAAATTCTTGTTATTCTTAATAGTTCACTAAATAACGAATCCTGTTTCGATAGTATTTATGTTTGATTACATGGATTCTCATCTTCATACGTGATGGTAGTTAAGATAGAAGTAACAATTATTGACCTAGAGAAAAGACATCCATGTAAGTCAGGTTATCAAGGCATGTAATCTTTAGCGAAACATATCTTTCAAGATGATGGGGAGGTTGTAACTGCAAGTTTTGCTTTAGGCAAAGAGAACCTAGAAATATTGAGGGCCAGAATCATTGCAATATTGATTGATGAATTGCCAAAGCAATCAAACCAGACAAAACTAGTTTAATATTATTCTGCTTAATTTAGAAGTTGTGAGGTTTTGCCACTTTTTGTATAAAATCCACATATTTAATAATCCACTGGATCAAAACTTTACAGTACAGAGCACACAAGTGACAATAGTTTGGCTCATGAAGTTGGAGATCGTATTAGTAGAGATCGCATTATAACTCTCGCAGATGCGCTTTTGGCAATAGTTATGACCCTGTTAGTAATAGAAATTGTTGTACCGGAGCTAACTAGTTCAGAAGCTGCACATGAGCTCACAGAACGATTACTTGAAATGTGGCCAGATGTTTGGGGCTATGCAACAAGCTTCATAATTTTGGGGTTTTTTTGGATTGCACATGATGAGCAGTTCCACTACATCAAGCGTGCAAATCGAACACTTCTCTGGATGACTGTCTTTTATTTAATGTTCATAGCATTTATACCATTTTCTACATCTCTAATTGCAAAATATGGAGATCAGCAGATCTCGGTAATCCTATATGGAATCAATATTATCATAGTCCTAATTTGGGCATATTTGCAATGGAGGTATGCTACGAAAGAACATCGTTTAGTAGATAGCGATCTTGATCCCAAATTTATAGCGATAATGTCAAGAAGAGTGATTTTAGGATTGATACTATACTCGATAGCGACTGCTTTTTCATTTCTACATCCTCAAGTAAGTATTATATTATTTGCATTGATCCCTATATATTACATCATACCTCACAAATATTATGGGCGTCGATCCCCCAAAGACGAGTAAAAATGTTTATGTCAGATCTATCTGAGCAGATCATCATGGTATTACATTGACGGTACTTGAGAATACCTTGATGTTTCTATAGCCGGGAATTGGTATACTTGTTTTCTTATTTTATAGAAAAAGATTGTATGAGAATCAAGCTTTAGTTCGAGTATTTGCCACCTTCTGTCCTGTGCGCTTGGACACCACTCCACGTCGCTTCTGACAAATCCAACGTTTTTCTGAATGTGTTAGCAGTTCCAATACCAAAACCATCACAATGATGATTTCTTATCTCTATAGGGCTCTACAGTAAATTTCCCAACTGATTAAGAAGGAAAGGTAATTCTACAAAATAGTGGTATTTGTCATCGTTTCAACCAAAGTCAACGTCACTAAGATCCATACTATTGTTATATCCACTTTCTCTCAAGTGCTTAATTGTCTTGGACGAAAAGTCAAATATCTTGCTTGATATCGTGTTCTCATCATTTTTTCGGTTTATTCTTACAACTTTTTCTATTTCAAATTGTCCTACTAGCATGTCCGAATATTTTCTAGGTTTGATTGCTTGGCCATGGTTCATTGTATTTTTGTTCAATAAATTATTTATGACATCATCTTTTGCTCCAGCATCTTTTGCAATCTTGATCAATTCCCTTGCCAGATCCACATAGTCTGATACAAGAACAAAGCCTGTTGTTCTCGTCCCGTTCTGTCTGAATAGGTTATATCACTACTTCTGTTCATAACACCATCATGATCTAAAGGAATTGTTTCTTGTTTAACAGGATGAACATTGACGATACCTATTGCTAATTTTGGAACTGAATCTCTTAAACCCTTTACTTTTAACCAATAAAGACGGTGCAGTCTAACAAGTTGTGTTAAGGGGGTGTTACTCATTATTCCTCCATCCCAAAAGTAGCGGGTATTCTTCTCATAATTAGCGCTATTGCTATTGTAACTTTCTACTTCTAAGGGAGTATAACTATAATTGATAGGCACCGAGGCGCTTGCAATAACATGATCTGACGTTATTCCATCGTTATACCTTATAACATGTTCATGTCCCACTTCTTTTCCATCATGAGTAATATATTTTCCATATTCAGATTTCCTGGAGCCATCTTCCGTTTCGTAACTATCAAATGTTACAGCAGCTCCTTCTGCCACGTCAACGCTCATGAGGATGAGTCTGGGTTGGGGCAACGATGATTTCTCATCGAAACTTGTTGCGATAGGAAATTTTGCGAATCTCTCCAAACTTTTCTTTAACGGTTCACTGTCAAAACGATACCATACATTTTGAGGATCAAAAAACCTAGTATCACCTAGCGGGGCTAAAGGGGAGAAGACTGTGGGTATTCCTGTAATCACAGATAGCTTTGATGAATAATATCTTCTTGCAGCTTCCCCAGAAGCAAAACCGGGGTTAATGTAGTCATGTAAGAAATCCCACCAAGATGTAAAACCCGGAATCTGGTCTAAAGGAGATTCCTTTGACAAATACTCCCAGAACTCATTTAGTCTTTCTGAAGAGCCTTCCCACGTATTATTTTCTGCTACATAGCTTACAATTATTGCAGCATTTATCGCACCTATGGATGTTCCAGCGACAGTATTTAAAAATGGTTTATCTTTTTCTCCTTTTTCTCTGTCTGCTTTGGTAATCTTTTCATAGAGAGCTTGGTAGGCTCCTGCTTCATATGCACCAAGTGAGCCTCCACCCTGTAGCACTAATGCTCTTTGGTTATCCTGAAATTTTCCCATATGAAATGAGTTTGGAAGGGACGTTATTATCTTCATCTATTTCTGACAGATCTTTTGTGAGTCTGCTGTAGTTTCATGACTGAGCGTATTCGGGACTATACAATATTTCCTTGTTTCTTGTGTAAAAAGGCGGAGGCCCCTTCATTAAAGAGAGCTCCAACTCTTGTTAGGCATATTTGTTAGTGTCTAAAACCTCATTTATCTTAATCTTATATAAAATAGCCAATTAGCTAGTTACTATTTAAATCGACATTTCTATTATTAAACAAATATTAATGTGACACAAAAATTAATTTAAATAGACGGGCCGATCGTCTAGCCTGGTAGGATACGGCATTGGCATTGCCGAGGTCGTGGGTTCGAATCCCACTCGGTCCATATTAATAATTTAAGTTTTATTGAAAAATAATAGGATATTGATAAAAAACTTATTAATTCTACTAAATATCTTATAGGATTTATCGGTTTAATACCTTAGATTCTCTCACGGTGTTGACAATAACCAACTAAATAACTTAATTCCATATTTATGTATTAATTAGCTGTGGAAGTGATATAAAAAAGTGATAGACCTGAATGGGCCTCAAGTGATGTATAAAGGTCTCCTAAAACATGCTGTTCGAATGGTCCTAATCCAGTTGTCCATCATCATTAAGGATAGAAGAGACGTCCAAGTTTTGGGTAAGTTATCAATGTGTAGTCCGTATAGTTTAATTCATCAAGTCGTTGTTGTATCAGAAACGTTTGTTGTATTAAAGTTTGAAAATCGTTTTCACCATTTAGTATTAATATTCTGATGGATTTAGAGACATTTCCAATGATACTCAAATTTGGTCAAATCTACCATATGAATTAAGCCATCCTGGACCGCTCTCTAGATTCGTACATTTTCTCCCGGGTCATAAATAGTTAATTATAGGTTTGTCAATTTAATAATTTAAAAGCTATTTCTACCAATATGACAAAAATCGTAATCAAGGTGATCCAATCGGTTACGCATCTAATAATTAGAATTAAACAGTTCTTAATTGTTAAATAATTTAGTTTTTATTATTGACTGTGTTTTTGATGATTTCCAAATAAAAAGAGTGGTCATTCTAGCAAAATTACCTGAATATCTCTGTTACTTTATCAAGTCATGATCAACAATAGTCATTATATTGAAAAAAATAACTTAATGAATTTGATTGGAACAAGATCTACATAAACGCCATTTTTTTGTGTCCCTTACATTATCAATAGTATTAGTTTTGACAATCTTCTCGCTTCCACTAAATGATAAATAAAATTGTGCTTTATTTCAAGATGGAATTGGCAAAAATGAATCTATTAAACTCAAGCCTGATCCTGTAACAATAATAAATATGCCGAATGTGAATGGGGTTCATGAAACTCAACATAAACAGGGCTTTGATTTTTCAAGGGGGGGGCTCGCTTGGTGCATACGAAGCAGGTTGTTACAAAGCTGCCAAGGAAGACCTTTTAGAATACTTTAGAGAAGGCGGCAGGGAAAATGAGCCAATATTTCATATAGTATCTGGAACGTCAATAGGCGCAATAAATGCTGCTTTATTGGTAAGCTATGTAAAGGAAAATAAAACATGGGAAGGATCTGGTGAAAGGCTTGTTGATTTTTGGGAGTATCTTTCTACGCAATCCTCTGTTGAGAACATACCTTACTTTAAATCTTATTGGGATTCTTGGCATAAATTAGATAAACGAATAGCATCTGGAGAATCGGCCAGAAGATATTTCAGCACTAAGGAATTTATTTTAAAGGGGGTTCCTAACGTATTTGTACCCAAAACACCTATGTTTGATAATAGGTTTTTTGATCCATCAAATACGTGGTATGTCTATGACAACAAGCCATTAAAGAAAAGCCTCGAAAAGTTTGCAAAATTTCCTATTTCCACATGTTACGAAAATAACGAACCAAGGCTATTGCTAGTTGCTGTGGATATACTAGACCTTACTCCTGTGGTTTTTGATAGCTACGAAAAGGAGGATGGAACAAGGAAGTCAGAGTACGGTAGATATGGTAAAATAAAATTTGGTAATTCTGAGGAAGATCAGCAGAATACTGAGGGGTTTGAACATATTATAAGGTATAACGATGGCATTACATCAGACTTCGTTCTGGCAAGTTGTTCAGTTCCGATAAATTATGACTATACTTGGCTAAATGTAGAAAGCCGTGTCATAGTCGATGGAGGACAAGACGACAATGCAGATAGTGGGGATAACCAGGTACCCTCTCATCCAAATGGCAACACCAGTTTGCGCAGTTTCTGGGACGGTGGTCTATTAGCTAATACTCCATTAAGACAGACAATAATCGCTTATAGGGATTATTGGTATGACGTAAAAAAATTAAAAGAGAACGTACCTAAACTGAGATACGGTATAATAAATCTACACCCGGCTAGACAAGATTATCTACCATCTGACTATGACGGTGTTGTTGACAGAAAGAATGATATAATATTCCATGACAGGACACGGTTTGATGAAAATGTCTCAATTTTGATGTCTGATTTCATTGGTTTTGTCAAGACCCTAATTAATTTAGCCAAAGAGAACGGTGCGAGTGAAGAGGCACTGCAAAAGATCTTGGAGTCTGAAACCAAATCCGTTCTACTTGCGACTGGCAAGCATTGGAGGTATGAGGATTTGCTAACTGTCAGCGTAGACGTTGATTATGTTGTTCGTCTTGAGCGAAGGAATGACAGTCATACCGTTTCTAATAAGACATTTGACTTTTCAAAAACTACAATCGACCAGCTGCTCCAAGATGGATACCAAGAAACTAAGGAACAGATGATAGCCATAATAGCCAGGTTAAGGGAAATGAACAAATGAAAGAATAGCTTGCATTGTTGCTATTCTGGCCTAAACTTTTAGTATCATATAACGTTTGAACCATTTGTCTATTGAATTATATCTTTCTTCCGTTGGTCAAGTGTGCAACTTCATTTACCAAAACAGTAAAATGTTATTCAATTGTCTATTTTACTTTCAAGAGTGCTTGCAAATGGAATTCAGATAGTTATCAAACCTAGTATCTACTTTGAATCATGGTGTTATTCATATCAAATGTAATTAACTTGTAGTCTACTTTATTAAATAAATATACTAGGCAGAAAATACAATCAATGAGGATCTTTTACCATACTTTAGATCAGAGGTCCAGAATCCGGCCGTAATGTCACTGGAATTAAAGCAGAACTAACTACCATGATCCACAAGTAATACGAGTAGTTTGCCAATATCTTTTGATACCTAATTAAAAAATCGCTACATTTCGTTATGGTTCAATTATATCAGACTGAGAATATCTTTAATGCTTTCTAATGATCCAACTTGTCTGTTTATCAAGAGATTTGGTCACGGTCAAAGGATTACTCCAATGAATCCATAATTTTGAAATAGGAGAGAGAGTTTTATAGAACATCAGAATGAGTAAGAATCATTGCTAAATGACGTGCCCGGACTTTTAGTCACTAAGGATATTGCTCTTGTCTTATTCGTTGTGTCTACAATGCTTTCCATCGGTCTGAGCGTTAATTTGAAGCAGATCAAAGGTATAATATCTAATTATAAGCTAATGACAAAAGGTCTACTAGCTAACTTTTTAATAATTCCTTTGGTAGCGTGGATAATAGTTCAGGTAATCCCGATGGACGATTCGATAAGTACGGGCTTTCTATTGGTATCAGTATGTGCAGGGGCTGCGTTGGGGCCCAAGTTTGCTCAAATGGCAAAATCTGATATTGCTCTTGCTGCAACAATGATGTTCATTCTTTCAGTTTTGACCGCATTCATCACGCCATTCTGGCTTGGTGTGTTCTTCGGATCTTTTGGTGATAGTGCTAACGGTGATGGTTTTGCGACTCCAGATAATCATACATCCCGGATCCTAATCGAACTAATTATACTCTATTTAGTTCCCATGTTATTTGGGATATTAATTAACAATCGTTATCCAGACAGGGTTAAAATTAGGACTCTTTTGGAAAAAGTTTCAACTATCCTCCTGATAGTAGTAGCTGCCATAGTTCTATTGACCAATCTAAGCGATATTTATCATTATGTTATGGGGACTGTGGGAATTATTATAAGTTTGATAAGCGTTATCATCTATGGTACACTAGGATATTTCCTGGGCGGGCCTCGTACTTCGACTAAGCGATCACTTGCATTTGATACTGCTATACGTAATGATGCGGTAGCTTTGCTTATAGCAACTCAAAGCTTCTCTGATCAGCCTAATGTTGCTGTTGTAGTTGTAGTTTTTGGTTTGACGCAGATTATTGTGATGGGTGTAATGGCGTATTATTGGTCAAAGAAAAGCAAGGGATCAGAAATTATTAAAGCAAGTACAAAGGGATAGAAATGGCTTACCGTTTACAATCTGGGATAGGAAAAATAAAACATTCAGGCTTACTGACTTGATTCTCTATTCTCTCCGTGAATATCAGATAGTCCAATTCGATGTACAGCTGATACCTCAAATCTCGTATAATTATTTACGTAATAGTTAGATAGAAAATTGTCTTTACCATTTTAGATGAAAAATAGGTATGGAAATGCCTTTGGTGTTTTAAAGTGTTGGGATCGCCCGGCAACGGTAAGTCCGGTGATGATTGTTGTTACAACGGGGATTGCTTATACCATATCTATGGAATATGAGGTCTGTATTTGTCTTTAAGTATTTTCTCCTGCGACGCTTGACTAAAACTAATTAACAATAAAACAGACTGCTAAGGTTTATTACTTAAAACTCGGGTGTTAACCTCTGATGTCGAGCAAGAAATTGGAAATATTAAATGGTTTTCTCTGTCTGGTAGATGTCATTTTGCTAATGCATGTATATAGTCATCTAAATTCAGTTTCAACATTCGAAATCATTTCCATTTTAGTTTTTGATGCATTCGTGATTGCTCTTATCATATTTGATTTTTACGGCCGATTGAAAAAATCGCAACAGGGATGGCGATATATCTTGGATAATTGGTTTATTATTCCCATATCAATACCGATTTTCGTTTTCATTTTACCTGAGACGATATTTACTGGAGCCTTGACACTAGGAATAATGTTTAGAGGATTAGGGATACTGTACATATTTAGACTCGTTGTTAAGGATGATTTGAATGTTCTTGGAACTAGTAAAACCTTGCATGTAGTCATGACATTTTATATCATGCTGGGTGTAATCGCACTCCTATTTTATGATGCAGAACGTTGGAGTACAAATTCATCCATAAAAACTATAGGCGAATCATTTTGGTATATCATCCAGATGTCGTCTGGTGCTACGTTTGGGCCAAGTCCCGTTACTTTTGAAGGCAGAATCGTAGGAGCAGTAGCCATGATTGTTGGAACTTTGTTAACGGGAATTTATGTTTCCATTATTACCGTCTGGTACATGACGCGAAAAAAGAAAGGGAATCAGAATGACCTAGCCTACGAAACAAAACAGAACATTATAGACAAGATAAATAGAATAGAGGAGCTAAACAGCAAAGACTTAAAACTACTTCTGATATTGATAGAAACCCTTCATGGGAATCTGCAAAAACCACGGGAGGGTTAATGCATGCATACTTTGTTGAAGAATGCAAGAGGTAACGATATTAGATGTTTGGTACATATAAAATTGGTTTAAAGGAATCTTGTTCAGGATGAACACAGCCAAATCCCAAGATATACTATGATGAACAGCATAATTTATTGAGCTCTTGAATCAATTGCTTTGAAGTGTAGGACTTTCTCTCTAAGGAGTCTACTAGTAATAGGGTCTCCTCATTTAACGAAAGAAGTTCAAAATGATATCGATCGAACAAGAGCACATGTAAAACAACAACACAAAGAAGGTGATAGCATACCTGTTACATATATGTTTGAGATGCAAATGCGCACGAATGAATTGACACAGTTATCTGAAACAAGTGTTGTAATTGAAAAAGTAACATATTAACCTCAAATTAATCAGTGAAATTGGCATCTAGACCAATACTTGGGCCACCTTATTGATTCACCAAATCAGCTTTAAGCATTAGCAGAAAATTGAGCCCTGATTAAATTCCAGTTTCAGCACTAATGACCCTGGGCCCTTTAAATGGAGATGTACATTATTATTCTCAATTGCTATGGCCTTTCTTTTCTTTAACCCCATACTTCATCTTTTGAACCTATTTTTAAGTCAAAATGTCTGGATTTTTGTAATTCTTTTGAACACATGTCCAGTAATCGATGGTTTTGTAAATCTATTGAAAAAAGTATAAAAGGGTTGTAGTCGTTATTGTATTATTGATTTGACACGGTGCTGACGTTGATTCTTCTTATGTAAGACCTTCTAATCATATCCTAGCTATATATCCTAATAGTAGAGAGAAGTTAAATGCTGCATTTAGATTCTTAAATGATGGGCTCTTAAATAATGAAGCCATATTATTGATAACTGACGAGATAAACAAGGAGGATGCAATTACACGCATGGAAAAGGATTACGCTGGATTTGATGTCTTAAATCTATTAGAAGAAGGTGTCATTTCCATTTTATCAACTGGCCAATGGTATTTTATTAATGATTCTTTTGATGGTGACAGGACTCAATTCAAGTGGCAAAAAGCTGTGGAAGAATCGCTTTTAAATAATTTCTTAATAGAAAATTCATCAAAAAAAGGAAAGGCTAGTGGACTACGGGCATTTGGCGACACCAAATCCTTCTTTACCAAGGATAGATCATTACGTTATGATAATAAGAATACCTTTAGTTTTGTTGATAAACTTGTCGAATATGAATGCTCTTTAGAAAAGCGTTTTCCATTTCCATTGAATGTTATTTGTGCATATGAGGAAGAGGACATAGTTCAACTTAACAATCTAGAGTTGAAATCACTTTTGGAACATCATGGAGTATTTCATAAGGATAGTATCAAGGAACTTGTTTATCCTTTACACAATTCACATATCATATTATTATACGATAATCAACAAGAATTGAATGATGCTTACATCACATATATCAATGAAGGTTTGGCCCGAGGTCAGCTATGTGTTTTTGCTTCTGTTCTTCTACAAAATAATGATTTTTTAAAAGATATTTCCTCAAAAATTTTAAATTTTGAGGTAAATGTACAAAATGAGAATCTAGTTCTGATCGATATGGCAAATTACTATATTCAAGCGATGATGGATAATTTGCAAGAGTTTGACAAGCTTAAAAATAAGTTGATGGAGAAAGTTAAAAATGATAAAAAAAGAAATGATAAACATGTTCGACTTATCTGTGATTGCAGTGATTTTCTCTTCAAAAACAAACACTTTGAAGAATGCATAAACTTAGAAAAATGGTTGCATCAAAAACCATTTGAGGGATCATTTCTTTGTCCTTATTCAAAATCTTTGTTTGATCAGTTTCCTTATTATTATTACCTCTTTAGAGTTTTTCATAATGATGACATTGTTATCGATTCGCAAGGTAATTTCCTCCTTGACTATGTTAAGAATTCTGAACATCAATCTAAACTTATTTCTTATATGATGAAAAGAATGCATGTGTCTAATGTGGAGTTGAAAGAACAATGAGCAGTCCAACACAGGATCCAAAAAACTACCTCTTTGGAGATAGTAAAGTCGACCATAATATAAAAATGACCAATTCATCATCTGCAATGAGAAAGGACATTAATATCCTTGTTTATGAAACGGATCCTGATATCCAATATCTGTATCAAGAATATATGAATGTCATTTCACCTCATGTATCATGTACTATTATAGACGATATTGAGAAATTGAGCAATGGTAATGACAATTCTATTGCCAACAAATTCAATTCTACTCAGAGGATCTAACTTTGACACTATAATTCTCGACGTCAATGTTGGTGATTATGATGTAATTAGCATAGTCAAAAAACTACTTCAGAATATACCTAGACAAAAAATAGTCTTTACAACAACGGCTGACCTTCATATAATTAAGGATGAAATGATTCGTCAAGGCTTATCATCTAGTATAATTATATTACGAAAACCGTTTATTTTCTCCGATCTACTTGCAGTTATATCTCCGACTAAGGGTAAATTTGATAAGCTAAAATTGACTGATCATGTTCTGGCATCTTATAATTCAATGCAGGAAGAATTAGTGGATGTAGTAGATTTCATCAAAAAAGGCATTGATTCAGACGAATTGAATCTGCTTTTGATAAGAAATGATATGGATATTAAAAATACTGTTCATACTTTAAAATCAAAAGGATTATCTAATGCTGATACTTTGATAGAAGATGAATCTCTCATTATCATAAAGAATAAAGAGTGGTATATTCCCGATGGTAAAGTCGACGTACCCAGAATAATGAATCAATGGCAAGATTTAGTAAATCAATCAGTACAACTAAAGAAGATAGGCTTAAGGGCATTTTGTATGATGGATTGTTTTTTTGAAAATGGATTTTCATCGGAGCTTGTAGATTATGAGTGTAATTTGCCTTCACAATTTCAGATTCCTGTAATTCCGTTATGCGCATACCGACGGATAGATTTAGACTGTTTAACGGAGAAAGATAGAAAGAAATTGATTGAATGTCATAATCATATGATTATTTGTGAGTAACATTCACCAAAAGGACAAAAGATCATTTTAGTTTATACTTGATTCCCGGATATACTGATAAAAAGAATTGAATGAAATATCATTAGCATTTAAGTATCGTTCTTGTAATCTCTAATGATACTTTTGATTTTACTCATCAAAAAAAATGATAGAATCTCGATTGGAGGATCTTTATCGTAATTAATCTCACTCGTTCCATAGTTATAACCGTTCTAAAAAGGGTTCTAATGTTAAGAAAGATATAAAAAACATGATTTCTTCAACAATGGATACTGCCTTGAATTTAGACTCTACTTGTTATTTGTAAATGCAGTAAGGTCTCCTCTTATTAGGGAAAAATACTCTGGTTGGATAAATTTATTTTTCGACTTATCTCAATACCTCAATGTTCTTTGGAAGAGATGTATGACATTTTTATGAAAAACTCCGATGAGAAGACAAATTAATCCCTGGATTGCATCTTCAAATGTGTAATACACTTGAAGGAAAAAATGTAACTTATTTAAGAAGATTTTTAGGAATCATACTAGGCACAGTTTTAAGTAAAAAGAATTTCTATATTAAAATCCTAACAACTAGTAATTGAAGTGAGAGGGATAATGGATGGCATACATACATACAGCCTATGACTAGTATATGCTATATGAAATATTTGCTAAAGTCCAACACGATGATGTCAATACTATAAACTCCATTATCACAAGAATAAGACAAATTAACAGTAAGACTTGTATATTTGATACTGGAATAACAACTATTACTATCAAAGTGTATAATCTTCAGATAATACAACGCGGTTTCTTAACACAGTAGTATGTTGAGAATCTTTTATGTTATAGAATTCTAATTAAATTTGTATGGTAAGAATGACCCAAGAACTGAGAAATCAGTCTGACAAAAAAGGTCATCGAATTGACTTTGGTTTTTGCTCTAGGTGTATCAAGTTCTTAAGTTTAGATAATTATAGAATTGGTCAAGAAATCATTTGTAGATATTGTAGCAAGGGAGACAAAGTTCTCGCTTAATCAATTAGTTTGCTTTGGTCTAATAAATATGAGTATGGTAAAGGGAAGGCTCTTGGCCATTGAATCTCGATGTACTATATCTACTGGAGAGGCGATTCTGGTAATACGCTCAAGAAGTTAGAACTCGCAGAACACCGAACTCCAAATAGGATTACAAGAGAAATGTCTTTCTAAACTGTGCACTTGCAGTCAGATAGCAGTCAGATTTAGAAGGGGCAGTCCTTATCAAAATTTTTGATATAAATATTCTTTTTGATTTATAAATACCATGTATAATATTGGGAAAAAAGAGTATTCCTCATGCAATAAAGGTTAGAGTACTTTTAGAAGGTTGGTTAAGCGGTCTATCCCGTGACAGCATAACCCTTGAAAATAAGATAGGCTATGGCAGTGTTTCTGGTATAATCGATCAATTCCGTAATTAAATACTAGATGTTGATTTATTGAGAGAAGTTTATACAGAATTAAAAAAGAAGGACCTTGATCTCTCTCATATACGGTGCCTCTATTAGGTTGAAAAAGATGCTAGATCAGATAAACCTAACAGAAGAACAAACGGAAAATATTCTTGAGCAAATCAGCATCCATTGCTTTCAGGAAGGAATTGAAATTGAGCAATTCCTAGTCCAGATCGACGAAGTGACACAGATAGCTAATAATCTTGACACTTCAATATATGACATCCAAGAAATTATTGAAAAACGCAAATTAGAAGTAGCAGAATTAGATCGACAAATATCATCTATGACCAGAAGAATAAGTCGACTTGGTATTAAGTATGGAATTACAAAAGAAGAACTTGGATCAATATAGAAAAACAAGGCCACCAGCAGGTAGACTAAAGCAGCTAGAGTGAAAATTAAAAGAGAAGATCGAGTTATAAATTTGCAAGCGGAAAATAAAGTATAAAATTGAGTTTGATGGGCGAGAAGAAATCATGTTAGAAATAAGAAACTTTATTCACTAGAAAAAAGGTCATAGGGATTAACCAAGCAGATTATCCATGTCTTCGACTCATGGCAGAGCCTTAAGAAGATGGTAGTTCGTTTACTCCGCTACTTAGTTTCGAAAATAGATATGATGTGATATATTGCAAAAGACAAAATGTGTGGTTGATTTCAATATCTTGAGAAGCAAAGAGTATAAATCCTCCAAGGAGGGGGAGCACTCGATGCCTTTGAGGCAGTAGCTTTTAAGGCTGTTTATAAGGATTCTAAAAATAGATGCAAAAAGCCGATGACCCTAAAGGCCTTAATTCTTTTTTTGGACAATAACTGATCATTACCAAACAGTCTACGGTATCAATATACCAATGAAGGACTACAGATAGCATTAGTGACGAACGCTCTGCAAATTTTCCCTTTTCGACAGACATAGTGGAATCTTCGGTTGCTAAATGTGAGCACAGACGTAGGCTATGGTCCACCGGTAACATTCAGTAGCTTTTCACAAGCATCTAAGTCTGGACGAATGGATAAAGGAGATGACAAGATTTCGAGGCGCTTTATAAATTATCACAAAGGCATAGAAACATCACATGACATGGTGTGTGCTAAAATATATATAATAAAAAAAATGTTTTACATCTGGAGATATTACTCCCCATTAGCATTCTTTGTTATTCTATCTTACTGTTATGCTTCCTGTCATCCAAGGATGCAATATACAGATATAGTTGTATGTCCCGGGTTTCTCAAATGTTATTGTAAATGTGTTTCCTGCACCTGGAAATTGCTGTTCCATACCCTTTGGAAGGAACCAGCCTGAATTGACATATTTTTCGGTCCCGTCCATGGTATAGTTTGCGTTGGGGCTCATAAACTCAACATTTCCAGAAGAGTCAATCGCAACTGGATTGAATGTTCTTGCGTTTAATGCTATGAGAGTGTTTGTGCCGTTCGGGCCGGGTAACACTACTGGTTCGTTGTTAGAGTTAGGGGGTGAATTTGCGAATGTTGTGGTGTTTGAAACGAATAGAGGAGAAACCACTCCTGCCATTGTGCTATTATCCATAACAAATGTCACAGTATGTGGTTCGCCGACATCGGTAGGATTATACCAATTCACGGCTTGCCCAACCTTTACTTCGGCATTGTCAGGTACATATACGGTAAAAGGAGCACTATAATCGCCTCCCCCAGCGGCAATCTGCATAGTTTCGTTGCCCTGTTGTTGTTGAGTCTGTTGCTGTGACTGAGAGGTTGCGAACGCAGAGCTACTGCTATCCCCTCCTGTAGTTTCAAATAAAAGGAATAGGGATGAGATGAGCACCGTCATAGTTATTGTCGCAAATCCCATCGTCAAGATGGATAAATATGGTTTATTAGTCATATTTTTAAGACTATTGTGCCACTTTATTAGTTTTAAGCATTTATCTGATTCTATATCTAAAGGATACTAAACCCGATGTTTAAAAGTCAATGAAAGAGAATCTCAAAAAAGCAAATATAAAAAGGAAAGTGGCTAGTAAGCCTGCAAGTAAAGATCTATAAATTAGTCTATATCCACATTCTTTGACGTCAGTATTATTGCTTTTGTGCCGAGCCCAATTTAATTGCCGTTCGTCTCATCATTATACACATTACTATCGTTGAAGCTGAAAGCAGCGCCCCTATCAAGAATATTATATTAAAGGCCATTTCATTAGGTATCGGTTCTGCTGTACCTGATACTGAGGTGGGAACTACGAAGAGAGTTAAGAACACACCTGAAATAACGGGACCTATCGCTCCACCTATAATTCTCATAGTTGCGTTTGTTGCTGAAACCATTCCAGTTGCCTCTTTTGGTGTATGGCGTAGCATAAGGTTTGGTACAAGGGTAATAAAGACTCCGCCTAAAGCAAATCCTAAAAGAACCATTGCTGTTTGTACGGGTGTAGTATGAAATAGGAATAGAACAACCATTCCAATCGTAAGTATTACACCTCCAGGTACGATGAATCTCAAACTACCACGCTTGATTGCCATGAAACCTACTATGGGACCAAGCACTACAAACAATAACGCTTGAGGTAATTGTAGCAACCCGACATATAGAACATCCATTCCCAGTCCATAAGGCTCTGGTGTCTGACCTAGGACTGGAATTGTAGTAAAAACAAGGTACTGTACAATTCCTAGCATCAGAAAAATCATGTTGGCTATAAAGACGATTCTACCAAATGCTAGCTTTAGATTGACAAGCGGTTTTTTACTTCTCTTTTCAATCATTAAGAAGGCTGCAAGTGAAACCACTGCTATTGCCAGGAATACCCAGAACAATGTTGCTGATTCTGGACCCATACCTAAGAAGGTAAAAGTCAGCATAAATGCTGAAATAGTTAGAATAAGGGTAATTAGCCCAGGGATATCTACTAGATCTGTAAACTTTTGCTTCTTTACTTCGACATTTGTACCCTCTTTCTCTGTTTTTATAGCTGTAGGGGTTCCAACTTTAGGAACAAGTTTCCAAAGTAAAAATAGCAAGACTAATGAAAACGGAATAGCCGAAAGAAATACAGCTTGCCATCCACCAAAGTAAACAACGGCTGCACCTAATACCAAACCTGCTGCGCTACCGCCCTGGTACATGGATAATATTATACCTTGGGCCATAGGTAGTTTCTTTTCCCCAACAATTTCTCTTGCTATTCTTATAGAAATTGGAACAACTGCTACGGCCACTCCTTGTAAAATTCTAAGGCCGATAAGGGTGTAAATGTCTTGAGCAAGGGGGGCCAGCATCACCCCTACGGTATAACAAATAAATACAATAAGTAGCATTTTCTTTGCCCCATAAAGGTCTGCTAGGCGGCCAATTACTATTGTTACAGAAGCCCCTGACACAAGGTAAGCAGTAAGTACCCAAGTGATGACGCTATAGTCTACACCAAATTCTGTCACCATTTGAGGTAAAGCAGGGGTTAAAGAAGTATGAACATATAGTATTAAAACAATACTTAGACCCAGTATCCAAATGATCAAATTTGCATGTTTGTATTCTGCCTTATGACTACCGTATCGTTAGTTATCACCTACTTTACCCATAAATGTATTTTTTTGAAATGTCAAATATATAATTTTTAATATCAAGATGTTACTGCTACAATTTATTGAAATCTAAAACTATAAGATATTTCTCTCTCTTTTTTATATTCATCGGAATTAATGTACCTTCAAACTACGGATGTGATGACCTGCATTTGTAATCTTTTTAAATGTTTGGGGTAAAAAAAGGCTTGAAAGATTATCTTATTCTTTGAACCAGAAACATACTATACTTACCAAGTAGCAATTGGATATAAAACTATTCTCTATCACCGAGCGATATAAGAAGAAAAAGTTCTCATGTTACTATGTAAATAAAGCAATACTAAAAATCAGTTGAGGGGGTTTATTTATCTGGGCTGGATTGTTAGAGTTTATGATATCTAGAGAACTATGCTTCAAATATCATAGGAAAAAATGCTGTTTTACGCTTTGTTACGTTTCACGGTTCCTCAACCTGTTAATTCCTATGTCTTCTACATTTCCATAAACAGAGTTAGTCTTAACTTGTCATGAAACCCTATCTGTATTTGTATCCACATCCAACTTCGATTTTTTTAAATATCTACTCAATAGTATTGGATTTACAAGTAGATTAACGAGGATTAAGGAAAACACCAAGGTAACAAAAAGAGCTTTATATTCATAGTCGGTTGGGAGAGAAAGCACTAAAGCCACACATATTCCGCCTCTCAATCCACCATATATGAGAACTTTTTGCCACTTTGGAGGTATTCTGACATGTGCCACACGTAATAATGCGTCTCCTCCAAAAACCAGGACTACCCTTGCCAGCATTACTATACCAATTGGGACCAGGATAATGATAATCCATGACCACGCATCTGTTAGGTGTAGATAATAAATTGCCATGGATACTCCCATCAGATAGAATAAAAGTGCATTTAGCGTAAAAGCCAGATAATCCCAATACAAGTGAAATGATTGCATCATTTCTGAAAGGAGATCTTTATGTGTTCTTATCAATACCAAGGCAAGAAAAACTATTGTTACCACACCGGAGACGTGCAAAAAGTGATCTGCTATTACGTATCCACCAATGACCATTGCTATTGACAATGTAAAACTTACAAATTCAGTTCCCTTCCATTTATTCAGCACTTTACCACCCGCATATCCTAGAGCACTTCCGAGGATAACAGAACCAACCATGGACCAAACGAAAGAAATGGATGTATTTACAAATGAAAAAGCAAGACTTGAAAATACTATCCCAGATATGACACTAAAAGAAATCAAGGATGTGGCATCATTTAAAAGTGATTCCCACTCTATAAGTACATTAAGTCTGTAGGGGATGGGAAACCTCTTAAAGATTGTTGACACAGCTACAGGATCGGTAGATGCTACAATAGCTCCAAAGAGCAATGCATGGATAAGCGGAATACCAAAAATTACACTTATACCTATTCCTATGAGGAACAATGTGATGATCACCCCAGCGACAGAATAAAATCCAATTGGGATTATTTCTTTCCTAAGATCGCGTAATTTCAAAGTTCTGGCAGATTCAAAAACCAAAAGTGGGATGAAAATCAATAATATGATTTCTGGCAGACTGTGTTCAACAAAACCATAAATCTCTTGGGTCTCAACGAGATCTTGCGGTGCCGCAATTATGACGAGCCCCGCTATCATCATGATAGTTACCCATGGAATAATGAAATTCCTAGTATAATAGTAAACGACGCTAGCTATTAGCAAATATCCAGATACTATGAGAAGATAATTAATGAAAACATCTTCCATTATGATCTAACTAAATATCATCATGTTAATATGTATTTGATAAATTGTTTACAACCAACGAATCAGTTGTTATCTATTTCCAGATGAATCTAAATTGACACGTTTTGGCTACAAAATACAATTTGTCTGAATAAACTCAAATGAAGATGGCCAATGGAATCTAATTGTATCTTATCAAGGTATCCGACTTTGCTTTTGGGTGCACAAACAAGCTACCCATGTCATGAATTTGTTTGTATGATGGTCCATGCAATGAAGTTTCAATGATGATCTCAAAGGTATCCATATGCATCAAATAAAGGTTCTAAATCTTTATTCCAAAATAGGGGAGCTTTTAGTTGGTTTTAAGGTTATGATTTTCTCTCTAAAATAGTCTGGGGAATACATCAAGACACACCCTTTCTGTAGCATTAGTAGAGTATTTCAGGAATGAAGTAATATCTAATCCGCCATCTCGATCTTCTCTTTCTTGTATTTTGTGTCCTTTTTAATCTCTAAAACCTGAACAGATGATGCGAATCTTAATCTATTTGAATGCATTTTGTGTTAAAATAAGAAAATATCACACGATCCAAAACTTATTTGAAATAAATTGAGACGGTCACTAGCAGACTATGAATATCGTAAACTTAAGAATAATACTATTAACCAATTTTGTAATCTATTATATAATTATGTACTTCTTGTAAGAGAATTTTAGAGCAACAAAGTGTTTCAGTGTAAATGAACAAGGACATATTCTTTAATTGTAAAGAATATGAGTTAGTTGAACATGTTATTTGATCCATTATCTAGTTCAGCTGATCTAGACTTTTGGCTTTTGGTATAGGCATCTTTAAGACTATACCAACACGGGATTCATATCTCCGCCTTTAATCTTTGTTTAAATTGTGACATTTCAACAAAAATTATAAAAAATAGCTCTCGTAAATCATGAGGGAGGTGACTTTATTACATCGTGCTTGACCTTAATGATCATTAAGATATATGATGCCGTTATTGGAATCATGAGTAAATATGCTACAAGAAGTACTGGATTGTCCCAGCCTCCAGAAAGCACAGTGTTTACAATATATCTTATAATTATAAAAGTGACCGGAACAATGAGCGAAAAATATGCAAGTATGTACAGTCGCTTAGTAAAAAGCGAAAGTTTATGCTCTTGACCAATGTATAAACCAAATACTACAAAGGCCAGTCCAGTCAAAAACACAATTATAGTTAGGTAAAGAGCAATTTGACTTCCCTGCCTTGATTGTTCTAAGAGCTCGATGATTCTATCTAGCTTCTCTCCGGTCAGATTATCTGTTTTAGATATTACATCTTGACTATCAGAAGGTTGAGCAAAAATCTCGCCAGTTAAAAAAAAAGATGGAACTAGTACTAATAATATTAGTGGAAAGCAATAAATAGATAAAATCAAAAACCTCTGCGCCACAAAAGCATTTGTAACTAGTCTTTATTAAGTGGATCTCAATTAGAGCAAACTAATATTGGGTAGTCAGTTCGTTGCCAAAATGTAGGAGCGAAATCACAATTATTTTGCTACGTCTCCAACTTAATATGCTCATAAATAAAAATCACAACTTTAACTGTTCTTCACAGTTTTATAAATAAATCCTGATTATGCCTATTGTGAGTAGAGGTATTACGCTCTACTAAATTATATTAAATAAATACTTTTACTTCACAAACATAATAGATTATTTCGAGGTTTCGGGTACTACTGCCTCAACTAGACCAATCTTCATTGCAGGTGTAAGCGCATCAAATACTGTCCATGCTTCTTTGATTTTTCCAGATTCAAAATGAAAAATCTCCATACCATAAGTGTCAAACTTCTCATGACTAGGTGGAATACCCATAAATTCTCCTTCCTGTGTTGCTGTTACGATCCATCGTATAGCAACCTTGTTATCAACTGCAAATGAATCTTGGACTTTGAATTTTATATCTGGCCATGTTTGTCTAGTTTCCTTAATAGATTCTTTAAAATCGATCACTCCTGTAACCAATTCTCCACCATGCCATACTATATCTTCAGTAAATAAATCATCAATTTCATTCAATTCTCCTTTATTGCATACGTTTTCTATAAATCTCATTACGGCATTCAAATTTTCGGTTTCAGACATATTGTTGTTTTAATATATATGTTGCATTTAAGGTTTCTGATCTACAGTAAATATAGTAACTATGCAGAAGGAAATTTAGAAAATTTCTCGACCTATATTTGCTTGTAGTTTTTGAGTACAATATCAAAAAATTTTCTATCCCTCTTTGTACTATACTTAGGACGACTTTTACTCCATCATTTAAGAACATGGTTTTGTAATCGCTAAGTACAGACTTGCCCTCACCTTGACCCAACTATCGAATTTTAAATCTCGTTTATTGCTCTCCAAACACCTATCCGACATAATCAACCTTGTTTGGTAAATGTTTCTTTTAACCGTTCAAATTCCTTAGTTGCGTCGTCATAACCACGCTGAAGCAACAAATCTATTGTTTTTTTTGAAAAATCAAATATCTTATTTGAAATAGTGTGTTCATCATTGCTACGGTTTATCCTAATAAGTTCATCTATTTGAAATCTTCCCGCAAGCAGATCTGAATACTTTTGAATTCGTGGAAAAAAACTAGGGTTGGCTGTCTTTTCATCTAAAAGTTGATCAATAGTCTCTTTCTTAACCCCATTTTCTGTTGATACCTTGATTAACTTCCTTACTAAATTCACATAGTCTGATACTATTAATAGCATGCTTTCTTCTATAGAACTCCGATCCGAGAATGTAATATCATTATTTCTGTTGATGGCACCATCCCTATCCACTGGAATTTCATCTTGTCTTGTCGGATGAAGGTTAACGATGCAAATACCTAATCTGGGTACATTTTCTTTCAGTCCTCTGGTTTTGTACCAGTACCATCTGTGTTGTAGTACTAATTGCATTAATGGTGTATTAGTCATAAGACCTCCGTCCCAAAAATAGCGTATTTCCTTTCTGGGTTCGGTTTCAGGCGGTGAAGATGTCAATCCTATATGATTATTTTCAACGAGAATTTTACGATACTCAAAGTTTACCGGAAAGGAACCACTCGCGATAACATGATCCGCAGTGATTCCCTCATTATATCTTATGGTATACTTGAAAAGCGGATTTTTTTCATCTTTCTTTAAGAATTGTCCATATTCAGATTTTCGTGAACCGTCCTCAGCCGAGTGACTATCAAACGTTACTGGGATACCTTCAGCAACATCAACCGCAACAAGCAATAGCCTAGGTTGATCTGCCTCTTCGGTTGTAGCTATAGGGAATTTCACAAATCGCTCCAGACTCCTTTTTAACGGTTCGTTACTATATCTATACCAAACGTTATCTGGATCAAAGAATTTATTATCATAGGTGGGGCTATTTGGAACAAAAGCATTAGGTACTCCATAGTAGGCAAATTCCTTAGCTGAGTAATATCTCCGCGCAGCCTCGGCAGTTGCAGTATTTTTATTGATCTTATGCAAATAATCCCACCACATTTCAAAGAAAGGATTTTTATCCACCTTTGATTCTTTAGCAAGATAATGCCAAAAGTCAATGAGTCGCTCCGCTGATCCTTCGTATGTCTGATTTTCTATGACATAACTTACCAATACTGCAGAATTTATGGCACCAATTGATGTCCCAGCAATAATGTCAAAGGTCGTTTTATTCTCTTTCCCATGAGTCTTTATCCCACTTGGAAAGGAACTCATATATGCCCTTGTATGCTCCAGCTTCATAAGCACCCAGTGAACCCCCTCCTTGCAATACCAATGCTCTCTCTTTTGTTGGAATAGTGTAATTCTTATTATTACTCATATGATCTATTTTGAATATAGTATCCATTGGGATAAACTTTTAGAGAATCAAGTTCATTTCAAAATCTGTGTGCCAGTCGATACCATTGGACAGCCAAATGTGATTTCTCTATTATTATGACAAATGAAGAAATGAAAAAATTGTACAAAGTTTGTCATTACATCGGAGGAAATTACTAACAATAAAAGTGAGTAGACAGTTTAAGCAATCATAAGTAATAACAATTATATCTATACCAATACCATACTATTTGCGGCAATGGGTATAACTTACCTAGTTTCTAAATGAGTAATAGTTTATAGAAAATATGACCACGTGATCAAATACTACTACATCTCACAAAAAAAAACATTTAGGTTTAATATATCTAGCGGATTGGTAAATGCCAAATTACTCCAGAGTTAAGACTGAAACACTCATTTTGACTTTAGAAAAAATGCTAATAAATCCTCTATTTAAGGCTTGAGCAGCAGCAAAAAAAGATACTCGAGGTTACTATTCGTTCAAAAAAAAGTAAGCAAGCTCATTCAAAATTAAATGTGGTAAAGTTGACATCGAAAGTCATGTCTCTTATCCTTTTTGGCAAATTTTCCCTATTCAGTTGATTGATTTTTCCCTTTGCAATTATTAGGTAATTGTACTGAAGGTTCTCTGAGGGTTGCCAATACAAAAGCTGATTTTCTTTATCCCATTTTATCTCATTACTAGCAGTAGCCCAGACCGTGAACTCGGGGGAATAATGAGTATCAAACGGTATAAAAATGACAGTTGGTTTTTCGGAAACAACTTTCCCTTTTAGAATAATGGCTGCATATTTTGAATCAACGTCAAAAAATAAAGCGTATGGCTTTGCTGAACTCCTCATTGGGTATGGACGTGTCACTACGTCCATATTCCGTGGTCTTCTTTCTGGTCCAAGCAGTGAGTAATTTTCTAGGTTCCAATTATCTTTTAACTCTTCGGTATTATACAGATCGTAATTCCAAATGGTTGAATTTAGGAGTAGCGCATCTATTTGATCATATTGTAGGTTCAGGTATTCTCTGACTTGTTCTCCTTCTTGAAACGCTCCAAATTCCGTTAGAAAAGGAACAAATCCTCTTTCGATCGCAGCATTGTGTAGCTGCCTAAACATTTCAGGAAATTGTTTCTTATACGTGTATATACTTTCAGGAATCGCTACAAAAGAGCTAGCAACAGCCATCGGATCATAAAAATGAAACGACAAGACACCGTTAGAATCGAAATTAGAAATCGATGATGGATCTTTGGGAAGATATGTAACCAATTTCATTTCTACTGTTTTCTTATCGGCCATCACTTTTTTTATAAAATTCATGTTAAATGATTGTTTAAGCTCAAGTGGCGCTGCCCCATATGCCATAGGCGATCCTTCCGCAGGGAAAGTCCAGTCTACCCGAGGTTCAATAAATATAAAGAGATTCTGGTCAACTTTTCCAATGTTAGAATTTACATCTCGATAAAAGTCCATAAGATACTTTTGCTCAAATTCTTCTTTTGGAATCAGCCCTGGATGGGGTTCATTAAAAGGTTCGATTCCCAATATAGCGGGGTGAGTATTTCCGTTGTTTAACCACTGTAAATGCTTGACGGTTAGTTCAATTGTCTTTTCTAGGTGCGTACGTACTGGGTAATGTACCAAACCTTCATCTGCGTTTGTCAAGTCATTTTCCCAAAAGGATTTGAAAGTATGTTTTAGGGATTTGTTTGTCATGTACTTAATTTGCCATTTCTTGTCAGGACGTGGTGGAAACTGAGTCAAGGTTGGTTTTGGATGTTCTTCATCTACAGCTATAGTCCAGTCAGGAAATCCATCTCCTCCATATATCTCGTTTGCAATGTCTTGGTGGAAATCAAGGATAATGTAGATATTTCTTTTATAGAGCTCTTTTATTATTCTATTTAAGAATGACAGATATTCTTTACCTTCTTCGGAGAGATCATTTAGGTCTGGATTTGGCTTGGATTCTAATGCTTTCCAAGATACAAGAAGACGTGCAACATTAAAACCACTAGTCTTGAGAAGGTCTAGTCCAGGCTTGACCGATTGAATTTCATTATCTAAATCTAGTTTTGATAATTCCTTTACATCAAGCGGCGAGATGGGAAGGTATGGTGGCAGTTTGCTCCGACCTCCAAAATTTACTCCTCGAAATATGGTGTACCTTCCATGCTCATCTCTAAACCACGAGCCATCTTTCCAAAATGATTTGATGTCCTTTGGCAAAGGCATGACACTATCATTGTCGCTTGCCTCTTTTGTAAGTAAATTGTTGGAATCTGTTGGAGAAATAGATGTCTGTTTCCTTGCTCTAATTCCGGCCAAAATAACTTGTATACCACTTACAGCCAATGCTATTGAAGTCATTATTAGAAGAAGTGCTAACCCAAATTTTTCAGAAACTAGTACCAAAATCGATAGTGAAGTTATTAATATTCCCAAAAGCATGGTTTCATAATCATAAGGCTCTCCTTTTTTCTTCTTTAGACTTTTTACTATCCTTATGACTCCATTGGCAAGTAAACCAAACCCTAGAAATATTATTAGCCATTTAGTTGCAAAGTCCGGAAAGAAGAAACCTGAGCCAATGTAGATAATCAATCCAAGACCCACACCTATATTGATTAACCTGGAGGTTTTTTTGACACCTTTGGCCATCAATCCACTTATGAGCCTTTCTGCCCCAAGCAAAATTAGTCCTATTCCGGCCAAGAATAACCAGATATACGCGCCCGCTACGGTGGTGGTTCCATAAAACACCACCACCCCTGAAAGGATCAAGCAGAGGGTCCCTACAATAATCTGGAAAATCCAAAAGAATGAATGTCTTAAGTGGGGTGTTGGTCGATTCATTTAGAAGGGGAGTACAATGTATCATAAATAGTTTTAGACCTACCATGGATCTGATCAAAGTCGGTACAATAAATCTCAAGTGTATTATTTTTTATATCCTCAACAGAAACAGACTGCTTTCCGAACATCGAATTTGGCTCGTGTTTGACTTTGATCGTTAGTCTATAGTAACAAATTCAAGACAGTATCTCGTTTTTATGAGAAAGGTCACATATCAAGGGGGAAGATGTACGCAGTGTTACGAATCCAAGAATAAGATTGAAAAAGAAATATAATTCCAATTCAAAATTGAAAAAACTAATCGCAATCGAAACTAATAATAAATCCACTGAATTTTGATGACCCAGAATCTGGATGTTTCATCTACCTCCTTGTCAATTTCAAATCTCAATCTGAATTATTTATCCAACTTAATAATAGCTTACGGAATATTATGTCCAACCTCTCTTTTTTTTCTTGTCATATCCTATTAATTAGATCGATATTCTGTAGCTTCCGAAAATTTCAAACATCAAATACATCAAATACATCTCTTATTCATGGGAAAAATCCATATGTCCAAATAATATGATGTTAATTATTGATTATTCCACCTTAATTCATAAAATATTTTCCTTTTGACTTTTTTGATCTATTGAAAATGATTGTTCCATGTGAGTGCTCTGATATGTAAGGAAGAATAATCAAAATATCTTATCTATAACTATCCCATAATTTCTGACTGATAGAAAGATGATGAACGTTAAGATCATCCGAGCAATAAGGGATAGTATCAAATAAGATACCTAATATGCTTTGGCCAATATAGAGAAAAAGTTAATCTTTCAATGCACATTATCTTACATCTATACTGGGAATTCTGACAAATCCGCGGTTTACAATTTTTGACGTTTACTAATCTTTATTATTTGTAAAACTTTATATTTCAAGCAACCTATTACTATTGAGTAGTATTATGAAGTATTTGAATACATATGCATTAAATGCATTTCATATCCAACAATGCTGTATTTTCGCGTCTAGCATTCCAAAGTCTAGTTCTAACTTTGACTCTCTGAGGGGGATTCCCATTTGAGTATTGATAAATCGCCAGGCTGGATACGTATGGCCCAGATCGGTCTGGGAGCAGTTATCTTAATCCTATCTATACTGGTATTGTTAAATCCAGTTATGGGAGGCGTTTCGGTAATCTTCATCCTTGCACTTCTATTGTTCTTTGCCGGAATCGAGAAGGTCGTTTCAGGTATTATTGGAAGAGGAAGGTCACGCTTGGCCAGTATTGGGTTAGGAATTATCGTAATTGTCATTTCTCTGATAGCTATGACATATCCACAAGGAGCAACTGCTGTAATAGTAATATTGCTTGGTATCGCATTGTTAGTTGATGGTATATCAAGAATAATTCATTCGTTACAGAGTAAAAAAGAAACAGGAAAGTCAAATATATTTGGCATTGGGGTGGGTGTTTTAGAAATAATCTTTGCAATCGCAGTAATTGTTTACCCTAATATTGGGATCGCCCTGGCAGGAATTTTGATAGGTATAGCTCTACTTATAACAAGCATACAAATAATTGCGGCAGGGCTTACTGGTCATTCCAGAAGGAAAGATACACTGACAAAGTAGCAGTTCTATTTTTTCCCACAAATATTTTTTCTTTTTTTCAAATTTAATACCCAATCTACAATTTAACTATCCGTGAGATGCATTATTCGCTTTTTCAAAAATGCATGAATACCTCTATAGGTTAAAAAAATAGTCATATTCGATCTTACTTGCTTTCTTACTCACGCCATTGGGATTTCATTTTCACTGATGTGTAAGAGCTAGGAAAGGAAATTAGTCCTGACGGGTAATCTAGGGTAATACTGCTGTATGTACGGGTGATAACGTATACTTTATGATCTTAGCAATATCTGCAATGAGATCATTTGATAATATTTTCTATCTGATTGCTCTGTTTCCTGATTCCTAGAAGATACGTATTTTAGAAAATCAAGAACTGCTATTGCAGACTATTAATGAGTTGTACTAATTGGGGCAATAAAGAAGAGATCTTAATAGTTTTGCTATGGATTAGCTGATGTACATTTTGCGGTTGAGACTTGGTCACATTATTTTTAGAATATATCCATCGTTTGATAATTTGAAATCAAAGTGGATGCTATGATTTTTGCAAGACAAGGAGTATCAAACCGAACGTCGCAAAGATCAGTACAGGGAGAGAAATTAGATTACACTTGTGATGGAAATCGTCTATATCTTCTTAATTAACAAGATTGAGTTTATTTTTACGAGTAAACGATTTTCAATTATTTACAAGTAAATTTTCGTATGTATTGGAAGACTAGGATACCAAGATCAGTAATATCTTTTTAAGGCCGCTTTTGTAAAATTGGGTGTTGAGTGAGAGCAGCGTAGCAGAGTTTATAGTACATCTAATGGAATATGTCATTCTTACTCTGGAAGGGATTATTGCAATATTTATTATAGTGGTTGTTTTCCGAACTCTGTATGATCTTATCAGAAAATATTTGATAGGATTAGTAAAGAAGGACCCTGAGCAGCAACTACATAACTATCAAATAGTAAGACGCATGTTAAGGGGACTACTTTATTCCCTAGATTTCTTGATAGCTGCAGATATTTTAAAAACTCTAATGGTTCCCTCGCCAAACCAACTCTTGTCTTTTATAGTTGTAGTAGTGATTAGAATACTGCTCAGTTGGGCAATGGCAAAAGAATTAGAAAAAAGTATCTAGTAAAACACTTTTGGTTTGTTAGGTTTCATACTTTACCTCATTTATTATGTAAAGTCACTTGCAAGGAATTATGAAAAGGTTCAAATTGTAACTGGTCCCCATGGTTAAAAACTTGCAAACTGAATATTTGTTTAATTATCTTATAATAATGATTTTTCATAAATTTTAAGTTGGATTACTTTTCATCGACTTTCAAACGTGAATAGAAGTAACGATTGTCATCGGATAATTCATATCTAAATTGAGTTCCTAGTCAAAGACAACCAAATTTACTGAAAAATTCATGTCTAATTTTTTTCAGAGTATCTAATACAGGATAACTGCAATAGTAACAGATATGAAATAAAATTAAGAAACTGGTTATTTGCTGCAAGACTCAGCAAAGATCAATCTTAAGTATTGTATGCTATGTTCGTAAAAGGATCTAAATCCTCTTATAACTGTGATAACAATTGCATCTTCATTTTTGAAAACTCTTCGTCAGTCAACAAACCTTTTTGATGAAGATCCCCAAGTTTTTGAATCTTTTCTGTCACATCTCCTTGGGAACTAGCCTGAGCCTGTTGACCTTGTTGTGCTTTCAATCTCTCGATTTCTTGTTGTTGTGCTTGTGCTTGCTGTTGTGCTAGCTGTTGTTGTTGTTGCATTGCTTGATCTGCTTGATGTTGTTGCTGCTGCATTGCGGCGTTACTCCTACTATTAGCTGCAGCTCTTCCGACTGCAAATGCTGCCCATCTTCCTCTCATGTCTGTAGTAGTGTGTCCGTAACTAAAATAGTTATCTGGATAATTCAATTCCTTTAAACTTTGGATATCATTTAAAAAATTCTAAAGATGTCCATGAAGACTTCTTAAGTGAAATAACCATTGATTAACCTACGAAATTATCCGCTAAAAGAAAATTTCTCATTTCTTGAACATATTATGGTGTGACAAGCGTATTAGTGAACGATGAGATGTTATTCGGTTTTCCAGATGGAAATGAAAAAAAAGGAGAATTATGGGCTGTTGGGATGTATCACTGGTATTAGCCAAATCCCATATCTTTGAGTACTAACAATATTTACCAGATCGGTTTTGATGCATTATTGCTTCAGGGTTTTACGTATGTCTCCTATCGTGTATCCAAACCGAAATTCCAATTATCATGGCTAACAAACCATTAATCAAAAGTACAATACCTGCTATAATGGCGAAGAATAATATTCCTGCATCAATCATCAATTTTTGTTTAATTTCTTGTTTAGAAGCATCTTCGGTATCATTAGATGTACTCAGGAAAGCATTAACTCTATCAGTAACTTTGTCAGCTAATCTATCAGGAATTTTGGCTGAAGCATTAATTCTATCAGTAACTTTGTCAGCTAATTTATCAGTAACTTTTCCTGCTAATCCTTTGGCTGATATATCGGGAAAGTTCTCGATCATTAAAATAGCTTTGTAAGCCGATAATCCAAATATAATTATGCTCGTTACAAGAATAATTATACCTACTAACAATATTGTATTGCCGCGTTGCACTTAGAAGAGTTAGCATAAGATGTTAATAAACAATCAATATAGAATCTGAATTTATTAATGTTGTAAGTATAGGTTGAGGTTTTACATCGTAACTACACGGGTGAACTCTAAAAACAAAATAGGTCAAATTAGAGATTATCATTAAGAATACCAAAAAAATGGGTTTGATTTCATCGCAAGATGTAACATCCATCAGCTCATGGATGTCCTGTGGTTTTCTAAAGTCTCGTGTAACTCAAGCCCCAAATCCGGCTTAAGTTTGATGTTGGAATGTATCCAACATCGTGTATACCTGAACTTCTAAAATTTACCTGGTTATATTTTGCCTCAGTTCATTGAACTTTTGTACTAGCATAGGTAGGTCACCAGCATATTTTTCCTTCAGTCCTTCGGTTGTATTAGCCACGCCAGCTTGCTCAAGGGCTTGATTATATGCATCTGATACTGCTGCGACAACTTTGGCTGCAATGATCTTTTGTAAGTGTTCGGAAATATCCGAGTTGTTAGGTGCGGTTAAAGATGTTACGTTAATACCATTTTGTCCAACTATTTCTTTAAATTTTGCTATAATTTGATCCATTTTGTCAGCAGGTTCTTGAACTGTAGTTGAGTTTACACCTTGAGCTAATACTTTATTAACGTATAATCCGTCACTATTCAACAGAACCATTGAAACTGCAAAAACAAGTATACCAAGAGCAATTCCGATTCCTTCTTTTTTATAAATGATTTTCATGATTTGACTTATAGAAACAAGTATAAAGGTTTAATTCCTTTTCCAACAAAATATTTAATCAATGTTATTTTTTTGAATATAATTACAGACTCGACGTGTCAGTTACAATGACTATCGAGATTGAATACAGAAATGTATGATCTATCAAGAATTATTGCTTTCGATAATAAATAGTCTATTTATATCGAGCGAAACTAATATACAATATTCAAATATCCTTCTATCTTTATATATTAGATCTATTTAATAAACCGTAATGTTATCTCTAAAAATATCTATCGTTTTTACATCATTGATTGTGTTATTAGGCTCTGTATTTGTCTCTAATGCGTACAGTCAGGTCAGTGACTCAAGTGGCATAATTGTTGGACGAGAAGGAAGTGTCTTTGGACTAGTTGATATTGATTCTGATGGTCACAAGTTAAATATTGCTGGGGTTGTAAACTATATTCCACCAACAGACAAAGTATTTGAGGTTTGGCTATATGATGGAAACTACCGTGCATCTGGATATCCATTAAGTGTAGGGATGGTTAAGGCTGATGGATCTTTTAGCATGGAATCTACTCAGGTTTACCCATACACATACAGTGATCTATTTGTGACTATGGAACCAAAAGATGATAAGGATCCAAAGCCATCTTATTCCAACCAAGTGGGTATTTACGTCTTGCCTGCACCATTTGGACAATAATCTTTTTTTTATTTTTTTAACTTTTTAGATATACAATTTCTTTCAGTTTATTTGGTTTAATGTACTCGTCGTGAATTCTAGAAATCGTAACTTGTTTTAGAGCGAATGTTCCATCATCTAAAATCCATTTACCTGGAAATAACTGCTAAATGCAAGCCAATAACAAAACTCTGAAATTTCTTAAAAAACCGAATAATTATTCTTGAAATTTTTTCGACGTCGAAAAAATTAACTGATTATTAGGACATTTTATATTTCAATTTTTGATTGAATTTTTTTTTCTCCCTTATTATTATGTCTATCTCATTATTTACCACATTCTTATGATGCATTAACGTCTCATAGATGATCCAGTTGTCGTCGACTTCTTCTATAATCGTTCCAATTCTGCTTTGACTTATCTTAAGAGTTGTAAGAATTTTATCAAAACACCGGTTTATTTTTAAATCTCTATTTTCTTTTAAATCTACTAATGAATGATATTCAAGGCTTTCAGTAGCATCAGAAATAGATAATGCATTTGCAAGTTTCCTAACCTCTTTTACGGTCAAGTCGTTGTTTACGATTTCAATTGCCATTTCGTGACGTGTTGCATGATTTTTGACATGAATTAATTCTTCTGCCACACTCGGACTTATTTTAGATTTTGAAATTTCATTCACTATCTCCGTTGGTAATTCTAATAGCGACAGCCTTTTTGACACATACGAAGGACTTTTTGAGATCTTTTGGGCAAGCTCGGATAAGCCTCCCCATCCAGAATCAGTGATATAAACTTTGAATGCTCTTGCTTCCTCTATTGGATTGAGATTCTTTCTTTGAATATTTTCAACCAATGATATTTCAAAACTGTCTTTATCACTTACCTCTATCACGTGACACGGTATTTTTTTCCATCTTAATTTTTTGCAAGCTAGGTATCGACGGATTCCAGAAATGATTTCGAAATGGCTTTCATCGATTCTTATGATAATTGGATGTAACAAACCATATTGTAGGATCGATAAGGCTAATTCGTCTACAGCCTCTGTACCCTTTTCATGAATTGTGTAATTTGGTAATCTTAACTCACTAATCTCCACTTCCTCAACTATTCCTTTCATTAAAGGGCTAGCAGAGAAATTTTTCATCATGTTTTATCCAATCATCTGAAGTATTTAATCTTTAATAATATTTTCACATTTAGACCCAGTATGATATAAATTTTCCACATAATTTTAAATTACACCAAATATGTGGATATCTTTCATACAGTTAAAGTCTACTTGAAGCGCCAATTCCTTGGATCTATCTAAGGAAATATTTGGAAAAACCGTTTAGTAACTTTCAAAGAAACAATATAGTTACATATCTGTCAATCGGTAAAAATGAAATGAAGAATTGTAGTTAGTTAAGGAGAACTCAGACTTTCATTCCTAGCCTAATTTTTTTTAGACTCGAATTGATTAACATAATCGCTATTACTGGTTTTAAGAACTTAGTACTGGTAAATTATATGCATGGGTTCTGCTGAGCAAGTAAATTTATTATTTTTTATCCAATGTGAATATTTTTATGTATTATCTCTGTTTATTGTATTTACTAAATATGAATAATATTTTATACAGATGATGCCTAATCAAATTTCGGTGGATGATATTAAGGTACGCTTTTCGATTATGCACCTAGCAAATTCTGAAAACAACGATCCTATCTTAAATACTTTAGTTCAGTAATATGCAGTACTTATCTTACATCGGATAAGTATTGCCAACACAATCAAAGGAATCTGATTTACAAATACTCGGGGTAAGTGATATGGGTGAACCATAACAATGACCGTCATATTAAGTATCGTGTAAATCTAGAATCCAGATGGATAAATATCATCTAGTCTTTCTGAAGGAATGAATATGTGACGAGTTCCGTATTTTCTAAGCATTTCATATCTGTACAGATGAAAAGAATTCCCACATGTAGTTAAAAGTACTATTAAGAATAATATTTATGGAAAACATTGCTGCCACCAGGATAGCGCAAACCAAACATATAGGTATCCTAAAAGGTATAACAAATCACAAAGACAGTAACATTTCTAACTTTTTAATTACTTAGTATGGGTCCTCTTATGGCTTACCCAGGCTTATACTAGATTTATCATACCTTAACAATTTTGAGAAGTAATGCCAAAATCGAGACTCACTGCATCTCAGCTAAAACGCTGCTTTATTTATAGTCCCTAAATTTGTATAGAATTCATATTGTTTATCGATAGAAAATAGTGATTCAGCAAAATCATTTTGATTATGCATTATTTAATGCGTTCTTATATGCCAATCAAGTGAATGTTTCTCCAAAAAAGTTTACCTTTTTTAGGAGCATTATTCCAATGATGCTTTATTTGATTTTTTGAATCATATTTTCCATAAAACTAATGCTTTCTGGATCGACTCTAAGATTTTTTGGATATCTCTATTAATGTCTTGCTACTCATTTGTTAACTTCGATAAAATCTTGTTGGTCCCTTTACTCTTACCTAATTTTTCTTGAGCTAAATGTTTGTTATTTTTTGCCTGAACGTTTTTGGGATCTATTTTTAGCGCCTTGTCATACCACTCTATTGCTTCGCCGTATTTACCTAGGTTAAATAGAGATGCACCTTTGTTGAATAAGGCATTAACATGTTCTGGGTGTATTTTTAGCGCCTTGTCATACCACTCTATAGCCTCCTTATATTTACCTAATTCGTCAAGTGCTGAGCCCTTGTTATTTAAAGCGTTTACATGTTTAGGATCTATCTCCAAAGCCTTGTCATACCACTCTATAGCCTCCTTATATTTACCTAATTCGTCAAGTGCAACGCCCTTGTTGTTTAAAACGTTAGCATTATGCGGTTTTAGCTTTAGCGCCTTGTCAAAGTACTCTATAGCCTTACTGTATCTTCCTAGAGTATAGTACACCCAACCCTTGTTATTTAAAGCGTTTACATGTTTAGGATCTATTTTTAGCGCCTTGTCATACCACTCTATAGCCTCAGTATACCTTCCGAGACTATGAAGAGCCCTGCCCTTGTTGTTTAAAGAATCAGCATCATCCGGTTCAAGCTTTAGCGCCTTGTCATACCACTCTATAGCCTCACTGTACCTTCCGAGGCTGTAGAATGCTGCACCCTTGTTGTTTAGAGATATTGTATATGTTGATTTTATCTCCAAAGCCTTGTCATACCACTCTATAGCCTCGATGTATCTGCCTAGTTCATCAAATGCCGCACCCTTGTTATTTAAAGCGTTTACATGTTTAGGATCTATTTTTAGCGCCTTGTCATACCACTCTATAGCCTCACTGTACTTTCCGAGACTATGAAGAGCCCTGCCCTTGTTATTTAAAGCGTTTACGTTTTTAGGATCTATCTCCAAAGCCTTGTCATACCACTCTATAGCCTCGGTGTATCTCCCTAATTTATCAAATGCTGAGCCCTTGTTATTTAAAGCGTTTACGTTTTTAGGATCTATCTCCAAAGCCTTGTCATACCACTCTATAGCCTCAGTGTACTTTCCGAGACTATATCGCGCCTTGCCCTGGTTGTTTAAAGAAATTGCATCATTAGGTTCTATTTTTAGCGCCTCATCAAACCACTCTATAGCCTCATCATATCTTCCGAGGGTATAGTACACCCAACCTTTGTTATTTAGAGCATTTGCGTGATTCGGATATATTTTTAGCGTCTTGTCAAAGTACTCTATAGCATCACTGTATCTTTCATGCTTATAAAGTCCAGTACCTTTGTTGTTTAGAGCGTTTACGTAATTAGGATTTACCTGCAGCGCCTTGTCAAAGTACTCTATAGCATCACCGTATCTTTCAAGCTTGTACAGGACTTCACCTTTGTTGTTTAGAGCGTTTACATGGTTAGGATGTTTTTTTAGCGCCTTGTCATACCAGTCTATAGCTTCACTGTATCTGGCTACCTTATTCAAGGTAAATGCTTTATTAAGTATGGCTTCAAAATAACGCACATCTATTTGTAGAATCTTGTCGTAGCATTCAAGGGCGTAATCATACTTGCCCAAATAGAAAAATTGGTTACCCATTAATATTAAATGCTTTAGCTGTAAGTCATGTTTTGAAATTTGTAATTCCCCTATCTTTATATCAATTATCCTGGTTTTGCATTCGGTCTCAATTTTTTCTACTTCATTTAATATGTTTTGACATGGTTTGACTAGTGCAATAGAAGCGTCCTGTAATTCTTGAGCCTTGCTTTCATTCTTTTGAAAGTTATCCGCTAAAAGCTGGTACAACAGGTTAGATTTATGAGACAATCTTTGAAATAGATCTAAAACCCTTACTGACACATCTCCTTTATCATCAAATATGATTGTGTTTTCAATTATCGTATAATTTAGTGATTGATCATCGAAAATTGCAGTACCAGAAGAAGGAGTATCATTTGTATCCCTTATAGATTCCGGAGAGTTATAACCAGTTTCATTTGTATTGTTCTGGTCATTAGAAGGTCTCAGATCGATTCCACAGCCGGGACATATAGTCTCGGCATCCGATTCAAGAGAATAACCACATTGATGACAGGATGACATTATTATCCTTATGGTCTCTATGTATAAAAGATAATTGCAAAAGTTTACTATTAAAAATTCAGAATTAGGGGGCCTAAGATGAAAAGACAAGAAAAAAGTTTCTAAATTAGTTACTCCAAGTGGACATAGCATCTACAAAATCAGGCCGGATTACAATAATCTTGAATCCAATTGATTCGTATTCATTGCCCCATTATTCACACGATGGTTTATTTGAACACCACTTTTGGCATAGAAATACTTGACCATAGGTTCATTACAAAAAAATAGATTAACCTGTTCACAAGTGCGTTATTAAGAAGTTATCAATATTTGAATACTTTGTACATCAGATAAATGCCAATCATGGTTTCGATTTAAAAGTCTTTAAAAAGTATTCTCATACAAACAAATGAATATTAGTTAATAATTACAGACAAGACGATCAAAAATTCAAGGCCAATTTATTCAAATTTATTAGCAATCCAAAGAAAATAAGATAATGGCAGGCGGAGGCGAATCAAAGAAGGCAATATATGCTGCATTATTTGGTAATTTGGCAATTGCCATTTCAAAGCTCTTTGCAGCGTTATTTACTGGCAGTACATCTATGTGGGCTGAAACATACCATTCATTCTCAGATACTTTCAATCAGGTGCTACTTTTGGTAGGTGTGAAGACAAGCAAGAAGGAAGCAAATGAAAAATATCCTTTTGGATTTGGCAAGGAACAATTCTTTTGGTCGTTTGTTGTAGCCATACTTATTTTTGGTATATCTGGAGTGTTATCTTTAGAACATGGTATCAGTTATTTTTTAAGCGATCATGATACTCATGAAGTAGAAAATACGTTAATAAATTATGTGATTTTGGCAATAGCTTTTGCATTTGAAGCAAACGCGATTAGAATAGCCTTTGGAATATTAAGAAAGACGATAGAAGATAGAGGTGATAAAATAACTTTAGCTGTTTTGTTCACAGAGCTCAAAGAGAATAAAGATCCTGTCATTATAACAGTAATTGTAGAGGATGCCGCTGCCCTTCTTGGAATATTGATTGCCGTAGTAGCGTTGGCCCTTTCTGATTTTACTGGAAATCCTGCATACGACGCTATGGGCTCCCTCTTAATTGGGATAGTATTAATGGGGTTTGCATTGTTTTTGGCTAGGGAGAATCGGAGCATGCTTATCGGTGAAGCAATCTCTAAACGAGATTTAAAAAAGATATACGATGCAATATCTAATATCTCTGAAGTAGAAAAAATAAAATCAATTCGTACCATGCATCTTGCAGCTGAAGATGTCCTGATTGCAATTGAAGTATGTTTGATTGAGAATTTGAGTACGGTTTCAATCGAATCCGTTGTTGACAACATTGAAAACAAAATCAAAGAGGCTGTACCTTACACTAACCATTCAAAAATATACGTTGAGCTAGCACAAGAGAATAAATAAAAGCCGGTATTTATAATTTGGATCAGGTTGTATTCCCATTTCTTTACATCTAACAGACATATTCGATAATATTGATCATTATATAGCGATATGAAATTTGAATCAATTATACCATTGTATTAATTCATTGGTAACAAAAACTTATATGAAATCTCTATATTTTAGTTCCTAAATAACCTGTATAAGATTTTACAACATGATTTAGAACCAAATTAAACAAATAATGATGTTAAGTTGATTCCAATCTAAATAGTTGGAAATTGATTAAAATTATTGGTATGAAAAATATTTGTTGTTTAAGATATACGGGTAATCTAGACTTCCGATTTCTTTGATCAAGTTTTCATAGCAACAAAATTCATCATTGATGTTATCTTGAGATAGAAACCTATTTTCGTAATCGTAACAAAGTTTAGATCTATTTCCTCTTCACTTTTCATATTTTTCTGACCATAATGAAACTGATTAGATAATGTGTCAAAAGAAAGCGGTTATTATCGTTGTGCCCCATGTGCTGTCTTCTTCATCTTCTTGGTTTCGAAATTTCAAGTAATCCCAAACATCATGAAAGTTCCAGGATACTATCTGAAAGTTCTCCCCTGTGATTGGAATCGACTAATTACTTGTGAAAAATCAGAGACCGTCTTATTAATATAATAGTTCTACGTATTATGAGTATTCAGCAACAAATGAGTATGAAATTGCAAGATTTTATATGCTTTCTTTACAAGAATAAAATGATAAATATAAACAATCTTTTGAAAGATGATGAAAATGGATTCATAAATCGACTAAAGTTACAGAAATATGTATTTTTAGCACAAACCTCTTTACAAAATGACTTTGGCTATGAGTATAATATTTATAGAAATGGTCCGTATTCGCCAGACCTAGCAAATTATTGTTATGAGGGATTAAATCTTGATAGAATATCTTCTGACATAAACGAGAAGAAATGGACCGACAACTCGGTCTTCACTGACAGATTTTTGATTCTGTTTAAAGACAAGGAGCCTGAGTGGTTAGAGATAGCGGCTACTCTAATAGATAGTACTAATTATTGTGAAAATGAACAAGAGTCATTGAATAAGGTTTACGCTATTAAATCACAGTTTAGTAGAGATTATATTGATAATATTTGGAATGAATTGAAAGATAAAAGTCTAGTTCATTATGAATCTGATCTCAAATCAAAAAACTTTCTCTCCATATTCTAATAATTTTGATTCTAAATAACAGGTTTATTACTATAAGATTTTAAATCAATTAACGAGGTAAGTACAGAATTCCAAAATATTGAATTTTTTCATCTGCATAATGATGTAATGATGATGATGAGCATAGATAATCTGTTAACCAGATTTCACATTAGTTGTAAACATGCTTCAATTTTTTTTCCAAGCTCGTACCCATCTTTTGGACCTGATTTTTATCATATTCGTAACATACAATCACAATTGTTTATTCCAAATCTATTATGTAGAATGATATTCTTTTGATTATCAATTGCTGATAATCAAACCCTTGAGTAAAATGTAACGTTGAACTCTGTAATTATGAGGCTAAGAGCATTTAGAGAATATAGTCAACGTAGCTGAAACCTAAGTCAATTAGACAATCTTGTTTGATCGTATAAATTCTCTTAAAGCAGATGACTCTTCCTTATATGCTTTAATCAAGTAAACTTTCCCATCTGGACATTTTATCGATACCCTCACTATAGTGGTCTCTATGTCTGAAGCATATACTGGTGGTTCTACCTTTTCTATTTTGCAATCTGCAGCAAGTAATTTCTTTAATTCGGAAATACTCTTAAATTCTGACAAGAAAAATCACATATAAATATTAATTAGTAATTTATAAAAAGTATTTTGGATGCTCTGATCCCATATACAAGAGTAGGTGAAGTGTAATCGTATTATTTTTTTATAGTGGTTACTAAAATGAATCAAATCCGCCAGTATCCATTCCACCAACGTCCATATCGCTATAATCACCTGTGTCGCCTGTATCGGATGCCGCTCCTGAATCATCAGCTCCCGATCCTCCTGATTCGGCTGCTTGTGCTTCACTCTGAGTACTTTCAGATGGATTCATTGACATTCCCATAAAAGACATCATAGAGGTAAACATTACTGCGTTTATTAGTCCAGAAAATAACATCATCGGCATCCAGCTTCTGTTATCGTTCATATAACTTTGCATTTGATCCTTATTGCCGGTTTCATAGAGCTGTTGAAGATATTTGGATTTATTGACTAGTTCTTGTTTTTTTGATTCTAGTATTTTGAACCCTGTGTCGGTAGCATAAACTTCAATTTTCTTATTCCCAAAAAAGCCTTTTTTTGTTTGTTTAGTGATTACTTTTTGGGTTTGCAAATCATTTACAATCAATTCTATCTCATCTTTGGATAACTTTGTAACTTTGGCAATGTCGTCTATCTTTTTTATACCCCTAGAGATTGCGTCTAATACAATGAAATGATTTGGACTTTGACTAAATCCATTATCTGAAGACATGTATGTGTATAATGAAGAAATTATTTAAGTTTTGAATGACCAGTAGCTAATTTCTAATGACATTACAAATAAATCATTAATTGATCTAGAATTTACTAAATCTATACCATTCACCTCAAATATTTACAATATGCATACTCAATCTTTTTGTAGTTTTGTTACCTTATCAAACTTCTGTCAAATTTTGAATCATAATTTTATAAGGCCTAATGTGGTTTGTCTAGTAAGTAGAACAGACCGGTTACTTCTGTCTGAATAAGTTGTTGATTGCAAAATCATCGTGCATTGACTCATCTTCTTATTTGTACTTTATCTCTTTTTAGATATTTTTTTGCAATAGAAAAAACAGACAGTTGAGGAATGTGTAGCCTCTTCTCAAATCGAATCATTTTAGGACTATCATTTATTTTCAATTATCGTAGTTTTTGAATACAAGTTTTTTTCTATCAAAATACAAACATGATAAAAATTCAACCGGATAAATAATTTTAAACTCAAATCTGTTTCTATGGGCCCTTGCAAGAAATAGAGATTGAATTATGCTATTGGTAACAATGATTGATCGATAGTATGCTTTTGAACCATTTGGTTTTCTTATTGAAAACGAGGCCGATGATCAATTTTCAACTGCTACTCTACAAAGTATAGTTCTTTGCAAATTGCACAGTGTAAATCACGAAAAGCAACGGTCGTGCATTTATGTAATTATGAGGATTCATGGGAAGTAATGATAGCGACCATGGGTTATTAGAACAGGAAAATCGATTTTTTACAATATATCTTAATAAATTATCAATTATTGTTAGATAAATTAAATTGTAAATTATCAACTATAATAAAAAAGCGTAGTCTTGTTATTTGATATTATTCTGGTAGAAATATTTAGTATCAAGTATCTAAGCTATAATATAGTTAATTTTAACTAAATAGAATGATTATATTGAGTAACATAACAAGAATACATAAGATAAGAATTATTTTTTCAACCCTACTTGCGGTTTCTATGATTGCTTCACTTGCTACATTTGATTATATGATGGTTCAAGCAGCTAGTGAGAAGAACGAAAATGCAGGGCAGCAAGTTGATAAGCAAGGACAATGGGTTAGTCAAGGAGCACAATGTGTATCTGGAGAGGATGTTCAGTTTGCATGTAACAACGTTGGAATTCAATCGCAGGAACAACGAGGTAATTTGGCAGCAGGTCAACAGTGACCTTTTTCATCTGAAATACTAGTCCACCGTTCATAAAATGTGCTTTCCTTAGGAAGGATCTTGGCTTTAGTTTTAAGTTGTTAGCAATTCAATATTTTGAATTATTTTAGATATAACTAGCTGACCTTCATTTTATACAAAAATACGACTAGGCTAGGGTCATTTCAAAAGGTTAAGTTTGGGACAAGTAACCTAGGATTAATATGGTGATAAAATTACAACCTATAGAACTAGTAGAACAGACGTGCTTTATATCAACAAAAGCATTTAGGTCTAGATTTGTACCAATATATTTCCGTTAAATGTTTAGGATCAACAATAAATAGTCGAATATCAACTACCAGAATGTAAATATGATAAAGATGATTTTGCTATTCATATTTTTTTCACTACCTCTTCTCAGTTATTATGGGACAGTATGGAGTGTTCAAGACAGCAATTTTACAATCACCATAAATCCTGGAGCCACAAATAGCGCTAGTCAAAATCCAATTGCTCCCAGAAATACAACTGTGTCAGAGGGATCAACTATTATTTGGCTTAATAATGACTCCACTCTACATCTAATAGTGTCTGGAACCCCAGATCAAGGCCCATCAAACATATTTTATGGAGATTATTTCGGTACTGGTGAATCATACAATGTAACCCTCAATAATGCTGGAGTTTACAACTATTACGATCCCGCTTGGAGTCACATCAAAGGTCAAATAACTGTAGTACCAAACAACGATACGAATGTTGAAGATACGGGAAACATTTTGGAAACCGATATAATTCTACAAACAGTAATTCTACAAACAGTAATTCTACAAACAGTAATTCTACAAACAGTAATTCTACAAACAGTAATTCTACAAACAGTAATTCTACAAACAGTAATTCTACAAACAGTAATGATAATTACGATTCACCTGTGGGGGTGACATTGGCTACAAATTTATTTTCCACTCTACTATCTTCAAATGATAATCCGCCCAATTCTGCTTCTGTAAATCAATCATCCCCTGGTATTTTGGATAAGGTTCGACAAATTTTCAAGAATCTAGTAGGAAATAACGATGCTGTTGGTGGCAATGAGACTTCTATTAATTCGGTGCAAGACGATAATTGGTCCTCATTTTTTTCAACTGATATGAATGATGCAACCGATAATAGCTCGTCATTATTTTCAACAAACGATACTAGTACCGGATTTGAATTCATGCCATCTTACACACCTCCATACTATCCCAGTCTTTCTTGGGCAGTAAACGGAACTGATGATGGACAGCTTCTTACTCCACTAGGAGTCGCAATTGACAAGGACAATAATGTTTATGTATCCGACTATGTCGCAGACCGTATTCAAAAGTTTGACAGCAAAAATTATGTTACAGAAAATGTCTCTTCTTGGGGATCTGCTGGCACTGGTGATGGACAGCTTTTAGGTCCGAGGAATTTAGCAATCGATTCATCAAATAATGTTTATGTTTCCGATTCCGTCAATAGTCGTATCCAAAAGTTCGATAGTAACGGGACCTTTTTAACAAAATGGGGATCTGCTGGCACTGATGATGGACAGTTTGCTTATCCCTTGGGATTAGCAATCGATGGTTCTGACAATGTATATGTGGTTGACGATGGTACCAATCGTATCCAAAAGTTCGATAGTAACGGGACCTTTTTAACAAAATGGGAATCTAGCGGAACTGCTCCTGACGGCACTCGATCTAAAGATTTAGCAATCGATTCATCAAATAATGTTTATGTCTCTGATCCTGCCAACAGTAGTATTCAAAAGTTCACTAATAGTGGATTCTTGATTGACAAATGGGATTCCGCAGACGCGTTTCCCGGATCCATTAAATATCCTACGTCATTAGCAATCGATTCATCAAATAATGTGTATGTGCTTGACGACAATGCGAATCGCATTCAAAAGTTCGACAGCAATGGGACTTTCATATCTGACTATTATCCAGGTGACGAACAAACAAACTTGAAGCTAACGGACATGGTTGTGGATAGTCAGGGTAATATCATAGCTACTACTGACCCAATCGGATATGGATGGGATGTTTTTGGAGTTGGATTTAAACTTGTAGAATTTTCTCCACAGGATGTTACCACCTCATCTAATGAAACTATGAATATGGATTCTACAATGAATGAAAACGTGGATGTCCAAATTAGTAATCAGACAAATTCAACTGTAACCGATGAGATCGACAACATTTTCTTGGGAGGAGATTCTGATTCTGCTAATTCGGGTGTTGTTGATAAAAATAATAACATTACAATCACTATAAATCCTGGAGCCACAAATAGCGCTAGTCAAAATCCAATTGCTCCCAGAAATACAACTGTGTCAGAGGGATCAACTATTATTTGGCTTAATAATGACTCCACTCTACATCTAATAGTGTCTGGAACCCCAGATCAAGGCCCATCAAACATATTTTATGGAGATTATTTCGGTACTGGTGAATCATACAATGTAACCCTCAATAATGCTGGAGTTTACAACTATTACGATCCCGCTTGGAGTCACATCAAAGGTCAAATAACTGTAGTACCAAACAACGATACGAATGTAGAAAATAATGATGGGGGTTTTCAAGACCAAGCAAATCTTGGTGGTGGTACTACCCAGTAGTACCAATTAATCCTCATTTGTATTATTCCTCTAATGTATTCGATCGAACCCTAGGCATTGATGGTTTAGCATTTAATTATAAAAGCAAATAACATATCATCGGCAATAGGAATTAAATCATCTAACTCGTTTATTTTCTCTAATGAGATTCAAATTAGGTGGCGGATCCATTTATCTCAGATCAAAATCTCTTCTGTTTGATAGGATGTAGTAAACAACGCCTTAATCTCTTCTAAAACGATTGACCTAATTTTATATGGGGGATTGCCTTTACAAATAACATACAGAGTCGACGAGTATTCTATATCCAAATCTACCCTAATAGATATTTGAAACAATATTTACCATTAACATGTTACTGGAGATGATAGTGTTTCATTATTTAAAAAATGCCTTTGGTCGATCAAAAAATAATTGTTATTGAATTATTTCATTCTAGAATGAATCAAATCCTCCGGTATCCATTCCGCTTTCAGCACCCATATCGCTAAAACCACCTGTGTCGCCTGTATCAGATGCACCTGTATCAGATGCTGCTGCTCCTGAATCATCAGCCCCAGATCCTCCTGATTCATCTACTTGCCCTTCAGTCTGAGCACTTTCAGCTGGATTCATTGCCATTCCCATAAAAGCCATCATAGACCCAAACATTACCATGCTCATTAGTCCAGAAAATAACATCATCGGCATCCAGCTTCTATTATCGTCCATCATGCTCTGCATTTGGCCTCTATTGCCGGTTTCATAGAGTTGTTGAAGCCGCTGTGATGTATGTGAGAGTTCTTGTTTTTTTGAATCTAGCAATTTCATGCCCGTTTCTGAAATATGAAACTCAGTTTTCTTATTACCAAAAAAACCCTTCTTAACAACAGCGTTTATCAATTTCTGATTTCTTAGGTCATTTACAATCAATTCTACTTCATCTTTGGATAACTTTGTAACTTTGGCGATGCTGTCTATCTTTTTCATACCCCTAGAGATTGCGTCTAATACCATGAAATGATTTGGACTTTGGCTAAAATTATTATTTGAAGAAGACATGATTACTTATGAACCCATAATTATTTAAACTATAGATCTTTTTATGTGTGCAAGTTGTATCTGTATTGAGAACCATCTATAAGAAACAAATTCATATTCATATCATCTATATTCGGCTGGAGCAGTACCATTAGAAATGTTAGAACCTAGATTCGATGTCAAATTGCCTGCTAGACCTGCTGGTTCGATCGCTGTTCCTGTTTGATTATTATCAATAGGCTGTTCTATTGCTAGTGCAGGGATCATGATTCCACTCAACGTAGTAATGGATACAATTACGCCTATCAATGCAAAAACATTCAAAATCCTCATAGAATTATAGGATCAACATATTATATAATACTCATACTTCTACTACCTTCAATTTTTCTGTAAAACCATCTGGGGATTTCAAATAGTAAAATCTAGCCCTTTGGGATACCGTGCTCTCTTTTAATAATTATTCTCCATAACTATACATTTTTTAATTGTCCTGTTCTCACCTGACCCAGATTTTTGTTTGCAAATAATTGCATTTGAAACTTAATGTTTAATTCTCATCAACCTAACTTGCTTTTATTGGGTTGTAGAGGACTATGCATGAGATACGATAGAGTAGGCGGAGGAAAAGAATCTGTTTATGCTTTGGGATATAAAAGGTGCTCAGGATGCAGTTTATACATTAGATTTAGTGGGACTCGCTGCCCATGTTGTAATTATCCCTTGCGAACTAAAAAGAGAAATTAATAGGATAAGTTAGAATCTAAACAAACAAACGATATTATTATATTACTGGGAAAATTCTTTTGGATGCATGACATTGGTAATTCGAATTCGGGCGAATCCAAAAAAACTGCTACCATGACATTTAGGATCGACGAAAATGTACTAAATGTCTTGAGGACAGAATCGGATAGGAGTCAAATTACCTTAAACAGTCTGGTAAACCAGCTCCTCAAACGGTATGTTGACTGGGATATGTTCGAACCAAAAGTTGGTATGATACCAATAGCAAAGCCAATTGTTGTTGAATTATTTAAGAAGATGAGTAAAGAGGAAATATCGACCATGGCTGTGAATATCGGTAAGGACGTCGTTCATGATATCGCGCTATTTATGAAGAATCGAATGGACCTTGAATCATTTCTTTCATGGTTCGAAACAAGAATGGCTAGTTCATTGACTGAAACTAATCACACGAAGCAAGATGGTTATCAAGTCTACGTTCTAAAACATGAGCTTGGTGAAAATTGGTCATTATATCATAAAATTATATTAGAATTAATGTTCAATGAAATATTCAATATGACAGTAGATATTACGATAAGCAGTACAACAATAAGATTCAAGTTTAGAAGTTAAATTTCCAAAACCGCTAACCATTTTAATGTATTCTTTTGTTCAACTTAACAATATCTGTATGTGTACATAATTCTGATAATATCGCTATTCATTCCATCGTGATTAACTCTTTCAAGGAATTTAGAAAATAACAAGAAAATAATGAACCAATATCGAATCCAAATCCAATAATGACATCCTGGCATTTTGAAATTGAATCTAATTTGCGATATTCACAATAAGTATACTTATGGAGGATAATGTATATTTATGGAGCTTGGAATTCACTTCCAATCGTCTTTTTGTTGTGTGGATCCTCATTTCTTACAAAAGGTACGTTACTAAATCAAATAATAGTATTCTATAACTTTTTTTTACTAATAAATATTCTATAAATCTCTATATATTTTTTATATAGTATAGTTAGATGAATAACAAATCATTTGCAAATAAAGCTATGATTAGGACAACCACACAGGTAATCTCATTCATACTTTTGATGTGACCTACGTCAATGACACTAGATGTTTTTGCTCAAGGCAACTCACTTAACCAAGGAATCGGCCAATCACAGGCTTCAACCCCATTAGGAATTTGTGTATCAGGCGATGGAACTCTAATTTCATGTAATAACCTTAGCTTACTAAACTAAAAAAAGAAGGAAACAATGCAGCAGCACAACAAGACTAATCACTAATATATCCTTCATTTTTTCATTTTTTATTTTTTTTCTGAAAAATTATTACTGTTGGATAAAATTGCATATTTTCATGCCATTTTTATGTCATTTTTAACGAAATTAAAGATTGTCGGCAACAATTAGATGGAAATCTAATAAAATATTACTTTTTAAAAAACAAATTTTTACTTAAGAAAAAAATGCTCTAATAGAACTGAAGTATTGTACAGTATCTGAAAGACCTATCTCATTATCAAATTGGAAAAAAGTTTTGATAGCAAAATGCTGAATAAGATAGATTGGGTGATGTGTATTCAATTCTAATGGACAATTCTGATTTTTTGCTCTAGTTTCCAAATACTCAAATTGATTTTAGAGAAAGGGTATGTTCACTTGTTTTCTGCCTACTCAACGGAAATTTTATTCTTTACTGTGAAGCATTTGTATATGATGGTTTAGCTATCGTATTTAAGCAAATTTGAATTACAAATGGTTAGCATTAAGTAATACAACTATTGGTACCCTCATGGCATCTCTCGATAGGAATATAGTAATTATAGCTCTTCCTTCAATTGCCAACGAATTACACACTTCGCTTATTACGCTCGTCTGGATAGCAATTGGGTATTGGGTAGTAACAGCTTCAATGTTATTGACCTTTGGAAGACTTGCTGATATGTTTGGGCGAGTCAAATTGTACAATCTAGGATTTGCTTTGTTTACAATTGGCTCTGGACTTTGTTGTGTGTCTCAAACAGGAGAACAATTGATTGTTTTTCGGATTATCCAAGCATTTGGAGCTGCTTTTATTTTTTCAAACAGTTCTGCCATCCTGTCGGACTCGTTCCCAGAGTCTGAGAGGGGAAAAGCTTTGGGAATAAATCAAATATCTATTGTAGTGGGGTCAGTCATGGGCTTAGTGATCGGTGGGGCTTTAACCTCATATTTTGGATGGCGATCTATATTCTGGATAAATATTCCTATAGGAATATTTGCTACGTTATGGGCATTTTCAAAACTTAAAGAATTAGGAACAATAAAAAAGGAAAAAATTGACTGGTTGGGAAATTTGTTATTTGCTGCAGGATTGATAGTCCTGTTAGTTGGAATTACTTTCGGCTCTTTTCATATCTTAAATAATTACGAAATTATCCTGTTTATACTGGCTGGAATATCTTTGTTAGTATTATTTTATAAGAATGAGAAAAAAGTGAGTTTCCCAATGATGGACCTTACCTTATTTAGACTCCGACTCTTTACCAGTAGTAATATTGCGATTTTCTTTAACTCCCTTGCTCGTGGAGCCTTCACTTTTGTGATGGTGTTTTACCTTCAGGGACCGACGATGCTTCTAAACCCATTAGATTCTGGCATTTATCTAATTCCAGTCTCCCTTGCATTGGCGATAGTTGCTCCAATAACTGGTTGGTTTTTTGATAAATATAGGTCTCAAATTATCTCTCAGACAGGATTGATAATTTCTGCAATAGGTTTTATTTTGTTGACTACCATGGGTTCAAGGATTTCATACGTCGATGCTATACTGCCACTTGCACTCATAGGAGCAGGAATGGGTATATTTACGTCACCTAATCGAGCCACCATTATGAACTCAGTACCACCAAACAGAAGAGGTGTAGCAGCCGGTATCAGCACTACACTGGTCATGACTGGAAGTGCATTTAGTATCGGATTGGTCTTTTTGATATTTTCCGCTTTGCTACCATCGGAGTCTGTCGACGTCATCTTTTCAGGTTCAGCTGACTACACAAGTCATAATTCAATTCAATTCAATGACACCAACATAGACAAATTTATTTTATCTATTCATGTAATATTCATAGTTTCTGCTCTATTGATGATATCGTCAGTATTGATTCAGCGTAAAATGAATTGAGAGAATCTGGTGCAAAGCTCATTTTTTGTTTCATTCATTTTAACATCGATACGGTCAAATGCACTTTCTATTTTCTAGGATAGCGATTATTAGTAACCTATTCGCTAATAGATCTAACTATACTATTTATATTAGACGACATCCATAAATCTTATCTAGTGGTAAAAAAATTATCATCAAAAAAAACAAATGAGAATTCGCAAATCTATTTGTTAAAACCTTTTTGCTTTTATGATGCACCGGTTATTTCCCACTGGTTATCATTAAAGGAGGGGTTTTCTAAATAATACCTTTTGATTATGAGAATGAAAACATAATCATAAATGCAGTTGAAAAAGTCAACAAAGATGTAGTAAACATTGCCAGCGTAAGAATGGTAAAGGATCAATTATTACGAATTTTTCCTGTAGAAGGCGTTGGGTCGGGAGTAATAATAGATAAGAAGGGATATATATTGACAAATAATCATGTCATCGAGAAGGCAAACAAGTTAAAAGTTACAACCACGGACGGAAACATTTATGATGGAATGGTAGTTGGAACAGACCCTATGACTGATTTGGCTATAATCAAGATCGAATCCAAAGATGCGTTATCTTACGCAGAATTAGGCAATTCGGATGAACTGAAAATAGGTCAAATAGTAATTGCGATCGGAAATCCTTTTGGTTTGGATGGGGGTCCATCTGTTACCGCTGGAATTATAAGTTCTTTAAGCAGAAAATTGCAGTTTGAGCGAGGTATCATGGAACTTGTTCAAACCGATGCATCGATTAATCCTGGTAATTCAGGGGGTCCACTCATAAATACCAAAGGACAAGTGATTGGAATAAATACTGCAAAAATGCCGTATGCACAAGGTATAGGATTTGCAGTGCCGATAAATGTTGCAAAGTTGATAATCAATGATTTAATAATGAATGGACGCGTTACCAATAGGCCATGGATAGGCATTTCCACAATAAAGATTACAAGTGAATTAGCAAATTCTTATGGATTACCAACCAACAAGGGATCTTTAATTGCAGAGGTACAAAGAGATGGTCCCGCCTACATCGCAGATTTGCGCAAAGGCGATATCATTGAGTCAGTGGATGGAATAAAAATAACTGATCCATATCAGATTTCTAACCATGTACGAAAGAGAAACATTAAAGACCGAATAATTATTCAAATCAATAGATATGGAAAAAAAATGGATAAGGAAATTCAATTAATGCCTCATCCCACAAATTTTAATTAAATAATTACTAGGGTAACGTTTTCTGGTTTAACTTATGCAAGACCAGACCTATCTTTTTTTGAATGCCTTTAGCCATATTCTTATTCTATCTCGTCAATAAATTTGTGTGATACTAATATGAGTATCTTACTTAAATAAAATTAAGGTGTTATTGTAGACCTATACAAAGATATACTATCAGGTAAAACACAGGAGTTTTTCTTGTTTATCCCTCATTTTTCATTACTTGTAAACCGTGCTCCAAGTCTTCTAAGAATGCTATTTGAGATAGTGGTTTTCTCTCCCTGGGTTTTGTATTTTTAACTTTGAATTTTTCTGGTAAGCTATCATTTGTACCTTGATATCCTATGGCTATCATAATTCCAACTTCATAATCATCAGGTATCTTGAATACTTTTTTCGCTAATGTTACATCAAATCCGCCCATCTCGTGCATAATTAAACCTTGATTAAAACTTTCCAAGAACATATTCTCATTTGCGGCGCCTAAGTCATGAAAATAAAGTCTATTTGGATCTTGACTTTCTGTATAGGTTTTTTTTGTGATGGCACAAATCAAGATAGGTGCTTGGTTTGCAAAGGAATTTGATTCTAGTAGAACGGATTGAGCCTCAAATAATTTACTGGGATTGTCACTAGTAAAAACAATATAACGCCAGGGTTGTTCGTTTCTAGAAGATGGTGTCCATCTAGCTGCCTCTAGTATCGAAAAAAGTTTTTGTCTCTCCACCTTTCTTGTCGAAAATGCACGAGCACTCCACCTTTTTCTTAATAAATCATGAATAGGATAGTCAGTAACCGCATGATTATCTATGATGCTCTTTTCCAAATTTGATCAATAAATAAATCCAGACATCACCAATTAAAGTTCTTAACTGGTTTAACAGTTTGAAGGGTACTGTGATTGGACCTTGATAAATCCAATGACAAAATTTTTCAGTATGACTTTCTGGAAATTGTCGATTTCCTTCTCTTATTATTTGTTAACTTTCTTACTTGTTGTCCATCTTCTTCAATTTCTTGATCAGCTTGTTGGTTTCTTATGTTCAATTTTGCAACCCGAGGAGTGGCCATGGCAAATTGAACATGAAAACAAGTAGATGACTGGCAGAGCGAGCAACGTAATTTTTCCTCATTAAAATGGATTTCCGTAACCTTATTTTCTTTAGAGTCTTTGATGTAGAGAGTGTCCCTAGTGCATCCCTCCTCTGACAAGAAAGGGGCGTAGTGTCTCAAAAATTCATCTTTTTCTAGTATCTCATGTAGTAACTCGTTTACAAAACCTCCAAAGTGTTCATTAATATAGGGATTTCTTTCTCTTTCCCTCTTCCATTTACTTCTTAACTCTTTTACAATGTTAACTCTTAAAGTAATTAATTCAGCAGAATTTGATCTAGGCATCTTTCTAGTCATGTTACACCAAAGTGATATATAACTTTAATAATCAATGAAGTACAGTAGATATAGTATCTTATGCAGTGTAAGATGAGTTAGTTTCCTTGCATATTTCCTTATATCCATGGGTTTAAACAGATGAAATTAAATACCTAATGATTCCTTTGTTAACAATGCATACTAAGCTCGTTATTTTTGGTATCCTTCCTGTATCATTATTGCTATTGTTGATAGGAACAATGAACTTTCAACTAGGTCATGTCGAAGCACAATCAAATTCGACCCAAACATTCACTTCCCCAAACAATACATTCAATCTCAATTATCCTTTAGACTGGGAAATAGCTCCAAGAAATTCTAGTTTTCCATATTATGGAGAAACTACAGCTTTGGTCCTTCGACCAATAATGGACGAGCCTGTCACTCCATTAAATGAAACATTTTTTAGTATTTCTGTTAGCGATGTAAAGAGGTTGCTAGAAGATAATAAGTCATTGCCAGCAGAGTTCTTGGACAAATTAGTCGCTGATAAGATAAGTTCTTTTGAAGATCCATCATCAGTGTATGGAAACTTAAATGTAAAGTTACTTGGAGATAATTACACCAGACTTGGTGATCAGCCTGCCAAAGAGTTGACCTTCCTTGCTCAAAATCTCGGAACCTTCGAAGTGGATACATATACTATCTATAATGACCAATTGTATCATGTCAATTTCATGGGTCCACAGTCAAAAGTGTCCGAAATGTATAAAGAGTTTCAACAAATTAAAGATTCATTTAGATTCTTACCATAGGATTGTATCTATGAGCCTCTTAAGACCAGCTTAATTAGCTACTCATTTTCTTTATCATATTGTGAAAATCTTCATCTGATACTTTGTTTTTTATTTCCATGATGTGCTCAACATCTTTGCCTGCAAGATATCTCAACTTTGGATTACTGTCGTTTATAGCATCCAGTACAACCCTAGCAACATATTCAGGGCTTTCGCCACTCTCAATTAATTTTTTCATCCCATCTTCCATATTATTCATAAATTGAAAATAAGGTGAATTAGGGTCTGTAGATTTTTGTGCTAATACTGACGCTTTTATGAAGTTAGTTTTGATTATCCCCGGCTCTACAAGTATAGTTCTAATCCCAAATGGTTCAAGTTCATAGGACATGGATTCAGTTAATCCTTCTATAGCAAATTTTGAACTCGCATAGGCTGAGCTTGTTGCGATACCAAAACGGCCAAGTCCTGAACTTATATTGACAATTATTCCAGAACCCTGATTTCTCATTATGGGTAACACTGCCTGTGTCGCCCGTATCAATCCAAAATAATTTGTGTCAAATTGTAACTTAATTTCATTTATTAAAAGATCTTCAAGAGCTCCACTCAAACCATATCCTGCATTATTGACCAGAATGTCTATTTTATTAGCCTCATTTACTATAGTTTCAATGGCCTGTTTAACTGACATATCGTTTGTAACGTCAAGTTGAACACATTTTAGGGGAATTTTTTCTTCCTCTGCAATAGATCTCAGCGTTGAACTTTTTTGTAAATTCCTCATAGTTGCATATGTTATGAATCCATGTCTTGCTAGCATCAAAGATATTTCAAAACCTATTCCGCTTGAACTTCCAGTCACAATCGCAACTCTCTTCTCACTCATGGATGTATGTAAAAATTTCAAATTAATAAGTTGTTCAAAAGCAGATTGGTTGATTCAACAACGAATTTCATGTCTTGGTCAACTCCAGTTAAGTGTTCTAGTTGCATTCTTGACGGAAAAGCCTAATAGTAAAAACAAGTTCTTATTAACATTCCAGGTGGATGGCCCTGCATATCCCAGATTATCAAAAAATCTCTCTGAAACCTGAGCTAATTTGTTCATATGTTTTTGTATCATGATTTACTCAACAGATATGCTTTTTCAATCTTCATCTTCATTTAGTACTACCTCGGTATCAATAGATCAAACGGAGGGGAATTTGAATCATCCAAAGGAGATGGCTTCTTTTGCACGTATCCAATTAAAGGAACACGATCAAAAAAATAATATCGCAGTCATAGATTATTAATCTCTCAATTGCAGAATCTGTTAAATTAAAAATTCGATCAATTTCGTAACTATTGTAAGGGACTATTATGATGACCGACAACAGTGTCTGCTTTGATAATGATACAACAATGACAACGAGAATCTAGACAACTCGTTGATTTCTTATGATTACAGATAGAACACGTACATACCTTAGATAGATCTGATTTTGCTCTCATATTTTTGATTAAAGGGTGGTACCGACTATACAATGTGATCAAAATTCCTAATATAATAATGACTGTGCCAGGGAGAAATGTTCTACCTATCATAAGAAATATGCCTAACCCCATCATGATTATGCTTCCAATCATCAACATGTTCATGAATTTCTCAAGCTCCCATACTGTTCTATCATAAAGTTCTTTTTAATTAGCAATCTCATTCTCTGGATTCACTTTCTTTTTTCTAATTTTCCTAACTTTTTCAAGGATCTGTGCTAACTGATCTTCAGAAATTTTTGATATCCTTGAATCACATTCAATACCTTCAGCATCCAAAACCTGTTCAGTGATCTCAACAATTTCGTTCTTATGTGTTAATTCCTCTTCTGTTAACATGTTCAAACTTGCAAATCTGAAAAAGGCGAAATCGCTCATGAAATAATACTATGTGTAGTACTAGTTATATTTATGGACTCAACAATGCCTGGTTCACACCCACGGGTAATTGATATTTGACACTCTAGTCCATATTACCCAGAAATCTCATTGGGTTAAATTATGCTTCATGCTTTTAGGGTAGCATGTTAGTTGCTAGTGGAGGATTTTTTTCAGCCAAAATAGTCTTAAAGGAACAGTTCTGACAATGAACCAAATAATCGACTTTGCTATGGTCACCGCATTATCTTATCCGTTCTTCTTTGAAAGCCGATAAATTAATCTATATTACAATTTTGGTTGCCCCACGTCATAAGGATCATATGCGTGATTTAGTTTCTTGGTAGAAAATCCATCTATATTTTAATTATTTCTTTGGAGCAGAAAAGTTAAACTAGAAATCGGTTAATGAGTTTCATGCTATTTCATAATGTTTATTTATTGCGAGAATTTCAATTTAGATAGTGAATGAGATAAGGTGGCCGATAAAATAAAATGTTATCATATTTTAGTAAAGAAACAAAGTGAAGCATTATTAATATTAGAAAAATTGAAAAAAGGGGAAGGCTTTTCAAATCTGGCTAAGGAGTTTTCTATTGACAAAGGGAGTGGCAAAAAAGGAGGTGACCTGGGTTTCTTTGGGAAAGGGATGATGGTCAAACCGTTTGAGGAAGCAGCATTCAAGTTAAAAAAGGGAGAAGTTACGACCGAGCCTGTAAAGACAGAATTTGGATATCATATAATAAAACGGTCTGGATAATAGTAAAAATTTTTTATGGTTTATATCCAGATAGATGAGGATTAGATAATTTTGCACTAACTATGGATTCTTTGAAATCATAAATATTTAATCAAATGATATTGTTTTCCGGAATGCAAGTGAAATTGACTAACTATGAAGCATAGTTTGCCTATTAAAGTTGTTTTTTTGATCATTTTTCTGTAATGGCAAAAAAATAGTTACATGGTTTTATTTTATCGCATTGATAGTTGGAACCTTAATGATTCAAGGGTGTTTATCCATCATAGGGTTTAATTATATAATGAAACTAAACCTCGGTTATTGTGCATATTCATTTTATCCAATTCAAACATGAACTTAAAGACTAGATCAAGGCTTTGAAATTAAAAACTAATAAGCATAAAAAAACCAACTAAAATTTGATTTAGGGACGCAGAAACATCCGTGTGCTTGTATATTGGGATTTGGGGTGTAGAAAGGAGTTTATTAAAGTAATTTTGGTCCTTGAGTATCATCGAATGCTAAAAAGGATCTTTGGATACATCTAGTAATTTTGTTTTGTTCTTATCTGGAGTTAATTAAGTTTTGATTTGGCTTGGAGAAATGGTTGTTACAATGCAAGATGAGTTAATAAGTTGATTTCCACGCTATGTTGGCAAGCTTAATTTGTCTTTTCAATTTTTATAAAAAAAATATTATTTGCATTATGACAGCAGTCCTGTTTTGATATCAATTTTACACGGGAACACGAGTACACTTGCTATCTAGCAGGGATCATAATGCAAACACGAATTTTAACACTTCAGGTAATATAAACTGAATTATTGTTGAATGATTATGGGTAATCTTGTCGTATCATATGATGATTAAAAAATAAAACATGATCGCTTTAATATGGGCGGATCTTAACAATATTAACACCAGCAAAAGAAATGCCAATCATAATATCAAAGGATTATCGATTTTTACAGCTTTTACGTACAAATCTCAAGGCTTTATATAACTCTAGGAAAAGAAAGCCCCAGGACAAGATTCATGTTTCTGATATTCTCTCAGGGTCCTGTCTGCGTAGAGCATTTTATGCTCGCACAGTTAAAGACTACGAATTAACTGTAGAAGATATTGACAATTTTGTGAGAGGTGAATCCTCTGAACATGTTCTTGTAGGGCTTGCAGACATCGGTATAAGTCAAATGGAATTGTTGTTTGAAGGTAATCTAATAGCAAGGCCTGATCTAATGACAGGAAGCCAATCTCATAAGAAAGAATCTCAAGACGCGGTTTCCACAAAAAAGGTTAATGAGGCTGAAATCATCGTTGAATTTAAAGATACAAAGAGCTTTGAGAGGTTAAAACCAGATAATAAGCGGTTCAAATCCTATCTCCGTCAACTTTTATATTATTTGGTCATTTCTGAATATGATACAGGGATACTTTGTATTCGTTACGCAAATAATCGAAGAATGGTTTGGATTAAGCGAGACAGTCAAGGGGATTATTATTTTTCTCCCAAAACAAAAAATCAAGATGGTGAAGGCAGTTTGGCCGAGATCGAGTCCTGGACAGTGATATTAGAAAAAGGATCTCCTGTCCGTGAAGTTTTAAAAGAAGAAATTCGAAAGAGGGTTTTTTTACTAAAATCTGCCCTTGATGTTAATAGCGAGGCTCAGCTGCCCAAGGTGGCCGAAGAATGGAAATGTATAAAATGCCCATTTAAGCAGACTTGTAATCCCTCAAATGTAACCATGCAGGATTCTGAAATAGACATTTTAGATGAAAAGGGATTGGTAATAACAATAGAATCCAATTAGCATAATCATAATTCAAGGGACTGATATTAGTCAGCAATATCTTTGCCATTTGGATTATGTGCAATGCAGATTGCGAATATAGATTGTCTTTCACACTCGAAAATTCAGAGACTTGCTGTATCTGCCTGTCTACTAAATTAAACTAATTTGCTTTGGCAGCCAACATACATACCATTCAAATCTAACACATCCTCTTAAATGCCCATACCAATTTCCCACTCGTACCTGTAAAGTTAAATTGATATTTTGGAAAATAAATTTTTTCGGCCAACGATTTCGTTGTCTTAAATATGACAAGCTTAATTTGCTTATCCTTATTTATAGCCTGGACCAGGCCGCTACAAAATAGCATTATGTATTTTCCAATCCCATAACACCTGTATCGTTGATCAATACCTATTTTCTTTATTAAAAGTGCGCAGGTTGGTGCTCGGTAAAATTTTTCTTTCGTCCCTTTTTCTTCGTACTGAGGGATCATTTCAGTTTGCTTCGTATGCAACCTCGTCAGATCAATAGAAAAAAAACCTATCCAATTATCAAAGTACTTTATCACATATTTTATTTCATTAGTATCGGACTTACCGTTAAAGATGTAATTCTCATAATACTCTTGAACTGATAGGGGGTCCTCACCGTTTGTTTGTCTGAAATCTATCTTTGGTAGTTGATGTTTCTTTGGATTAAAAACCTTAAATTTTAATCCGTTTGGATCAAATTGAGTCGTCTGAGTCATTTCTATGCTTTTCATAAAACGCAATAGCTTCAGTTAAGAAATCTTGCTCTATGGGATTATTTTTATTTTTCAAATATTCACTAATTTGGTGATATTCATCGCATTCTAGGAAAATATCAGAATGTAGAGTAAATAATTTTGACATGATTATATATCGATAGAGCACTATTAAAATATCGTTAGTCGGAATTTATTGGCCTTAATATTAGTGAGCGACTGCATTCGGATTTAGATGTATTGTATTAAAATTACAAAATTACTTCGTGATCCACAGAAACAATATTCGTTCTCTGATTATCTATACTAAAAATTATTTTATCTTCTCAAATTATTTCCTAATTCAATTTGTGTCGTCTTGGTTTAGACCTATTTTAAAGTTTTGATATCCCTAAGGTGTGGTGTTTAAAAACCATGGTGAAAAATAATCCATGTACTAACTATGAGTCAACACCCAACCGATATTACTGAACCTCTTATCAAAAATCTTTTAGAGGACAAGAACTTAGCGTTTGTTGCTACCCTAATGAAAGATGGATCTCCTCAGATAACCCCTACTTGGATCGATATACAAGGTAATGAAATTCTCATTAATACCGCTCTAGGTAGAGTAAAACAGAAGAATGTCACAAGGGATCCAAGGATAGCGGTATCTATAGCAGATCGCAATAATCCTTATCATATGGTAACCTTGAGAGGACAAGTCATTGACCAAATCTCAGGCGAATTAGCTGACAGTCACATAGATAAATTGGCAAAAAAATATCTAAACAAGGACAAATATCCATTCAGAGCTCCAGGTGAAAAAAGAGTCATTTTAAAGGTAAAACCTACACGAGTGGCGTACATCTAAAATTCATTCAGTATATGCGCAGGAATGAATGAATAAAATAAAATACAATAGAATGGATTAAAAGAGGAGCAATTGGACCAGAGTTTTTAATATACCAAATTCGAATCTTAAACAAAGGATTAGAGTTACAAATCAAAACCCTTTGAAGTTTTTACAAAGGCCTTAGATATGTGGATAGTGAGTGTTACGCTGACACCACCCACCTGGATAAGCTGGATAAGCAAGGGTAGTTTGGGGAATCTCATTTTTTGTCCATATCTAATTTCATTTAGTAGGTCATTATTGCTGATATATTTTCGATATTTTTACTTGTCTCCTCATTGTTGCAAATATTGATTCTTACTTTTAGAATCTCAAAAATGCTAAATTGGGAAAGGTTCTATAACATATAGATTACATCTGAGGTATAGGTTGGATAGGCATACAAGACGGGGTCATTGAGATCTTTGATAGTAAGTCCTAATCTTATAGCCATTGAAAATATGTTTATGACTTCCTCTGCATGAGGTCCAAGTAAATGGGCACCTAAAATTCTATCACTTCCTTGCTCAATTAATATCTTAAATCCAGAATGAGTTTCACCTACACGTCTAGAAGAAATCCATCTAGATGTATCCTTATGATTAGTTCTAAATTGTAATCCTTGCTCTATTGCATCTTTTTCCGCTAGTCCTACCGACGCGAGAGGTGGGATAGTGAAAACAACGCTAGGCAGTCCAACATAATTTGACCTTGTGCTATTTCCATTTAGAATATTAGTTGATACAATATTCCCTTCATAGGTTGCTACCGGAGTTAATGGTGCACCTCCACTTGCTGCAACATCGCCTGCTGCATATACAATAGGATTAGAAACGCTTTGAAGATATTCATTCACCTTTATCCCTCTGGGGGTATATTCAATCCCTCCTGCCTTTAGATCAAGTTCTTCGATATTTGGCACTCGACCTGCGCCATGTACAACCATATCAGCTTTTAATGTTTTTGTTAATTTATCGTCTGCCAGGGAATCTACTAGAGAAGAATAGTGTACGACTAATTTGCCATCTCCTTCTACCAAAGACGAAGAAGAAGACTCTAATTTTTCAATTCTATCTACCTTTGTTTCTAATCGAACATCGATACCGATATTTTTACTCTTCTGCACTAGTTGATTAACAAGGTCTGGGTCAAAGTGTTCTAAGGATTGTTTGCCACGATGAAAAATTGTGACCTTCTTGACTCCTGAACGGGCAGCCATATGTGCAAATTCAAACGATATGTATCCGCCACCAATGAATGCAATATTATCAGGTAGTCGTTGACTTTCAAGATCCAAAAATTGATCACTTGTGATTACATTCTCTGAACCTGGAATGCCTAAATTAACGGGCCTCGCTCCAGTTGCTATTAAGATGTATTTTCCTTTTATATTATCGTTATTTGTATCGTCAGCCTTCTCATTGTATTCCACTTTAACTACGTCCTTATCAATAAATTTGGCTTTTCCATGGATGGAAATAATTCCAGCATTGATATAACTGTCTTCTCTTTGTTTTGGAAAAGGATCAGTAAAAGTCCTCTTAAAGTTTATCAAATCGTGCCAATTCAAATGAACTTTATCTATATCGCTTAAGCCTATGCTTTCATGTCTATGGTTTGAATCAATTGTTTTTGCTGCCTCAACAAGAATTTTTTTTGGTTCACAGCCGCGTAAAGCACAAGTACCACCAAATGGCAGTGAATCTATAATGGCGACTTTTAGTCCATTAGAGCGGCAATTTGATGCTACGGTAGAGCCTGCCGTTCCAGTTCCTATTACAATTAAATCATATAAGGTCATATTGTCCAATTATTACTCAATCCCAAATAAATCAAAAAACCGAACACCTTTAAAAGTTTGAGTTTTGACCTATGTTACTGCTTAAATCAGCAATTTACGTTATCCTCCCCGATTTCCATCTATAACTTTGGATGGATTATAACCTTTATGCAACCCTTGACTCTATTATCGAATTTTTCATCAGCTAATCGTCTATCCTGACTTTGCTACACCAAGATTATTCTATCCTCTTTATATTTCTAAACAAATTGAAGAGAATGGTGAAGCTGTACTAATCAATCCTCTCTATGATGCGACTGACGTTGTAATTTAAGCTCTGTCCCATTGGGATAGTGCCCGTAATATGGATATGTGTGAAAATGAGGGGCCATTTTTGATAAATGATTCACTTTAGCACAAAAATGGGTAACATAGGTTATCCAGTATTGGGCGATATATGGTTTGTTAGTTCTAAAAGATTGTTAGTTGGACTATAGTATTTGGGTCATCGATGGCAAAGCTTCATTATTTTGCAATAAAGTGCCGTTAGTAAGTAGCCTCGAAAAAGACTTAACTTATCGCCAGCATAATAAGCAAAAACAATATGATATGGATGACATGGCAATCAAAATAAGAATCCAATTATGATATCGAATACTAATTTACTAGGGACTAATCCGTTTATTATTCCCAATCTACTTTTACTGAAATAATAGGAACAATATCTTATAAAGAAAATGAATTAATAGATCAGCAAAAGAGTAAATTGTGGATTCTGCAATGTCAAAAAATCCTGATATAAAATCTAATATCAAATGACCATTAAGCTTCTTTTATTTTCTCTCGTAAAGGCATTGTCCTTATCCATCTAAACAGTCGCGATCTAGTCTTTATATTTCTCAAGCAGTAATGTCCTGCTGCGTATAAGACTTAAGAAACACTCCAAAAGTTTTTATCTACTAGTGGTAAGATCATTTTATCAAGTTATACTATTCCTTATATAGGCACATATCAATGAAAATTTTCGGGTCCAATATATCTATAATCATGTTTTCTCTATTTTTAATTTTACCCGTATGTGCCTTCTCAGTAACCACTGTTTACAAAACAGCATTTGCCTCATCTTCACCTTCATTTGAGTTACAGGAAATGATCAACGAAAATCGTAAATGGTTTCAAACTTATGGTAATAGCGATCTTAATTTAAAAAATAACTACACTGACATATTGGCTGTTAATTATTTTAGTGACGGAGAAACCTTAAAAGCCACACTTTGGTTGAATGCTGGTATTAATAACTATACGGATTATAGTTACAATCACCCCTTAAATAAAATAAACTATGGAATGCTTATTGACGCTGATTCTAATACCGAAACAGGATACAGAGGAGCAGATTATGATTTCTATGTAGAATTATCTGGTGGCAACCTAAGTGCCTATCTATATCTACTTTCGTCAACAGGCGGTTATAAATTATTAGATTCAAAAGTAAACTTTACGGAACCTTTGGACGACTCAGGTGTGTTCCTCGGTTCTGTGGATTTTGATCTAAACTTGAGTTCATTAAATAATCCAAGCAAATATAATCTCTTATTCTATTCCGCAGAGTCATTCCAGTCTAACGAAGTGAGGCAGTTTACATCTTGGGTTAGTATTCCTCCTCCGACATTACAGGTAACAACATCTCCAGAGGATATCTCAATAAGACAGGGAGAAAGTCTGATGGTTCCAGCAAGGATAAAATCTACCACTGGATTTTCAAATGACGTGGTTAACATTACTGTATCAGGAGATAAAAATAATGATTATGCCATAGCATCTGGTTTCAACTCTAGTGAACTAATTGTAAATGTGGAAAGAAACCAACCCCCATTATTTGAGATTGATATTCCCAAACAAACTCCTTTGGGTATTTACTCAATTCCTTTGATTGTTACCATAAGAGAGCCTTCTGAGGCCGTAATAACAAAACCCATAAATGTAGAATCATTGGGGGGAAAAGTGGATCCAGAATTTGAAATCTCTAAAGAGTATCCAACTGTAGGTTATTTGACTAAACCAATAAACTTGACAGTCACTGTAATTGCTCCTATGACTCCTAGCGATCTGTTTAAAGAGTTTTGGGGAACATATGGGTCCTTTATAGGGATTTTTGCCGGCGGTTTTATAGGAGCTTTTGCAAAGGTTTTATTTGATAAAAGAAAGAAAGAAAATTAGATTGTCATAATAATAGATACTTATGCCTTATGTTCTTCTACCATATACGCACGGGAAATTCAGTGTCTAAAGTTATGATATGATACCCTTTTAATAATTCTATTTCATAGCAAATTTTGATTAATATTATGTAACATTTATTATGGATTTCAAATTCGAATCTCTTATTTTTATGCATCATGATCATGCTTTCATTTTTTCTATTTTCAATTTTGATGAGTGGATATTGATTTATTGATTGTTTGACTAATTGAATTATTATTGTTTTAAGCAAGTTTGCTATTCGTTTTTAGTATATAGACTAAGAATTAGAGGGCTATCTTTAGGCTTAAAATATTTGAATTTATTTCTTAAATTCTTAGACCTTGCGCATCTGTTAATGACTATTTGCGACAATATGCATGTTACTTATAAAAAGATAGTATTCAAATTTCATGGGAGAGTACATAATAAATAATACCAATACCAGGATTGTATTTTTTATACTAATGAAGATTAACTGTAATCGTTAATAAATATTATTGACCGAGTTTTAAAGGCTGTCAAAATACGGTCCATAGGAATATCTTATCATCCGATTAAAGCCTTTGATTTTCTTTACTATAAAGTTGAAAATATGATGGATAACGGCTATAAGGGATCTGATTCAAATCTTAGTGAATAAGGATTATTTTTTCTTAAATTAAATATGTCAAAGTATAAGCTATTTCAATCTTTTAACCATGACAAATCTTCTAGATTTCGAATAGGATGATATTCTGATTCAGATGCCGTCATTCCTATCTTAGTTTCTCAGTTTATCTAACAAATTCTCCTTTACTTTAGGCCATTCTTCTTTAATAATACTATAACAAGCCGTATCTCTTATCCTCCCATTTCTCATTATTTTATGATTTCGCAAAATCCCATCCTGCTTTCCGCCTATTCTTTCGATCGCTTTTCTTGATACTTGATTTAGCACATCGGTTCTTATCTCTACTGCTATGCAGTTTAGCTTTTCAAATGCATATTGTAACATCAAAAACTTAGCCTCAGTATTTACGGGAGACCTACGATAAGATTGTGCTATCCAGGTGTGACCTATTTCCACCCTGTAATTTTGGTGATCAATATTAAAAAATCTGGTTGTCCCAACTATGATTTTCAAATGCTTGTCGACTATAATGAAAGGTAAACTAGTATTATCATGTTTTATCATATTCTGCAAATAAATGGACATTTCTTCAATGCTAGGGAATGATGTAAATGGGTTTTTCCAAATTTCTCCGTCAGCAGCTGCACTACATAAGCCATTTAAATCATCAGATATGGGCGGGCGAAGTACAACATTACTGTGCTCCATAGTTATATCATGGATGTCAAGCATATATCAAACAATATCAGTAATTCATCACTGCTTAATTAAATCGGATGCTTTTTCATCCTATATTTCATTTCATAGATCGCTAATATTCTACAGTTATTGAACTTAAGTTTAGAAACACTAGAGACTCCATCATTTGCATTAAACTCGAAAAAATGCTATACTAACCTGGGCTAGTCAGAGTATTTAAAGACCGTATCATGCATCTCTTGGTCAAATATGAATCTTTTATTTTGGTGGGTACTGCTGAGCACGGATAGATAAAGGTCATAAAACTCATTTAACTGGAAGATATGGATCAATAACGAATTTTATGATATGGTCTCTGATACGGAGGAAAGAAGTTTCGTGAATTGTTAATTCTAAATGAATCTGTATCGAGCAGAGATAGAATACCCGGTAAGCGTATTATATTGTCCACGAATTTGGCCATGTTGAAATGTATTTGAATTCTGCAAACAACTTTTCTATACTTTATTCTTGTAAAACTGGCCCTAGTGACGGAATAAAGTTCTCAAGATTTTATGTATGGAGATAAAATGATACTTGATTTTTTATTGACCCATACCGGTGTTGTGGTGTGCCTCTGTCCAACAAATACTTCTAATTATTTTTTGTATGTAGAAAAAATCCATAGAAACAGTATTCTTTGTATGATTTCCTACATATAAAATTTTGGCGTCTTTAAGCGAAGGCTAGTTTAGTAGGAACAAAATTCCAACGTTTCGTCCATCATGTGATTTAATTCCTAATCTCTTCTTTTGTCGCACTTCGGGACAAGCTTTTCAAAAATTTCGGCCACCGAAACGGACCGAGTGGGATTAATATCGCTATCGGCATAATATGTTGGATTCATCGTTTGACAAGGAGATTAAACGTTCCTGTATTTGTTAGAGAGACAATTTAAATATCAAAGGGCCGGTTTTAGTGAAAGCCATGAAAATGTTCGCACGAGTCTTTTGACATTTTTCCAAAAGAATTTGTAAAAATATCGGTTTCGAACATGGCTGGCCTTCTATTACAACTAACACGAAGAATTAAGTCCCGGTGCACATTTTAACGGATTCTTTTGATGTAACGATTCTCTTACTACAGGAAGTCCCAAAAAGGATTTCTTCTGGCTGGTATATCATTTCTCTAGTCTATCACCCTTTCGTCAAGCGAATTCGGTTGTATAGGTCGCGATTTACATTTACTATATCAAGTTTGATATCATCCACTGAACTATGGCTTTTAAGATTTCTCTCTGGAAGTGTTTACCTTCAGTCTCTAATCCAATTTTACTCCAACTATGACATTCGCCCTTGAATTCTTTATATTTGCACATAAATTGCCCATAGATCGCTTGCTTTCTATCCCAGTTATTGTTTCAGTAGCCTGCAAGTTTTCCATATTTGTAGTCACCAATAATCCACTTATTTCACTCGATAGTTTGAATATCGTTTCTTTTGATTCAGGATCATTATCATATAATGTCGCAATAGTGTCTTCGAGCTCAGTCTTGTATTTTTCTGGATTTGACTCAAATTTTTCCCAAGTTTGTTTTGTAACCTCATTATTAACAATTTTTTTTCGGATTATTTGATATAACTTTTCAGTCATTGATGAAAGATTTTCCCCCATTTTTGAGGTCAAAGATTGAGTAGAAGTGGTCACAATTGGGATTAAAATACTTTCTACAATATAAGAATAGACGTGGTCCAATGTTATGTTTAGGTAGACAAGATAAAAATTTAAAGATTATGTAAAGCGATGAATAATTTTTGGCCCAAATATATCTAACAATACTATCTTGGTTATGATCGGTGCATATCCTATTTCACACGCAGAAGTAATGTTTCAATAGTCAATGCATTTCCCAAATACGAAATATAAAATAAAGTATTGTAAGTTATTCCATAATTATGTTAATTTTTTTAATAGATTTTTCCCCTTCAGTTATTAGAAACTGTGTTTTAACATTAGATCTGCAATTTCCTTTGCTTCTTGAGGATATCGCATTGCAATGAGAGAACATAGATAATAAGCCAATTCAGGGGAATCAATACATTGTTTTAAGATATAATTCCAGAATGGAGTCGGGGAATTTATGCTAGCCCTAGCTATCTTTTCAAGAAAATGACCTCGCATAAAATGAATACCTTCAACTAAACTTGGCAAAAAGATCCCCTGCTCGATCCGCCCGAAAACAATCTCAAATAATGATTGTGATTGATGAAAATCTTTAATGGAATTAGCAATACTAATCGCCTTGTCATAAAAATTACAAGCTACCGAGTCTTGGACTACTTCAGATAACGATTCGGATCTTGAAGAATCGTGTTTATCCAAACCATCAGCTATGCTTATAGCACGGTCAAAAAGATCATTAGATTCTTTCTCATGCCCGGCGATTTTAAGCTCCCTTGCAATTGAAGAAACACATTTAATCTTCAAGAACAAATTCTCTTCAATTTCAGCAACATTTTTTGCATGTTCAAAAAGATCATTAGATTCTTTCTCATGCCCGGCGATTTTAAGCTCCCTTGCAACTATGGACAGTGATTTTGACTTGTCTGATCTATTGATATTAAAAAATATATAATAAATTTGATTTATTGCTTCTTCTATCCTCTTTTTCTTAATCATACTTGTAGCGATCTCAGTTAATGCTTCCATCTGATAGTATTCCTCGGTTATTTCCTTAACAAGAACCAGTGCATTATCAATTGAACCACTTTGTGCGAGATTTGTAATTATATACAATAACGTATAGTCTTTATGGAAACTGTCTAAATTTCTGGCAATTTTTGCAGCATTACTGTAACACTCTTCGGCTTTTTTCGAGTATTTGTGTATCGACAATTCTTTCGCTATGTCACTTACAGATTGGGATCTCAAATTCAGATAATAAATTTTGTTTACAAGACCAATCGCTTCTTCTATCCTCTTTTTCTTAATCATCGCCTTAGCTAGATTGACAAAAGTTTCATGTTGATATGAAATATTAATACTATTGGCAGAAATTAATGCCTTATCAAGCAATTCTACGCTTATCAAATTATCAGTTATTGTTTGTAAGGACTTTGATTGTTTGAAGTCATCCTTCACCTCATTAGCTATGCTTATAGCACGGTCAAAAAGATCATTAGATTCTTTCTCATGCCCGGCGATTTTAAGCTCCCTTGCGATTATAGACAGTGAAGATGATTTAGAATCGTTATGGTTGACGTCCGATGCAAGAAACATCGCGTTGTCCATTAGATTAAGGGATTTTAACGGTTCTTTTTTCAAAAACATTTTTGCTATCTCCATCATTATTCTAGATTTATCTACGGGAATATTATATTCGTCTACTTTTTTAAGAAGATCGCTTAAAATTTCCGGTATATTCTTTTCAATACCACTTTGAATCATTTTTCTAACAATTAAAATCAGAGTTTCGGATTTATCGTTGCTATTTGCTAGACCTTTAACCAAATCGATAGATTGCATTAACAATGCTCGAGCTTCTTTTACTTTCTCTTTTTCTAAAAAACTTATTGCTATACTGGCCATTAATGTTGCTTTACTGTAAGCATCATATGAGATCAAGCGAATAATATTACTAATTTCATGATACTTTTTTTGTTGGATCAAAGCGTATGATATGGCTGCTATGATATCCATTGCTCCATAGGGTGATTCAAGTGTTCCTATAATATCAAAGACATCTGCAATTGAACCACTGGCTACAAGTTCATATGCAATTTCTGCAGTGGGTCTTGATCTATAATATGGATGTAAGGAATAAAGAAAATTAAGGGCCTCTTCTTTGGATCTATTGCTTATAATTTTTTTAGCGATTGAAGCTAACGACACTGACCTTTGTATGGGTTCAATACCATCGCTTAGATCAATTGCTTCGGAGATATATCCCAATTTTGCCATAAATACAGATATGGAACTTAAGCACCTCGATTTATCATAGTTCGCCGAAATAGTATTAGCTAGTTTTATAATATTGGAAAAGTCTCCTGAATTTTTCGTCATTATTAAGATTAATCCTCTCGAAATATCTGAAATCGCTCTGGAATCGTTGTCGTGAGTTTCTTTCCTATAGTTACCAATCATATTTATTAGCTGCTTTGAATAATGTTTCAATATCTTTTTTTCATGCAGAATGGAAATAAAGTCTATAATATAAAAAGACTTATTTTTAACGCAGCTGAAGATATTAAGACAACTTCGGTTTTCCTGATTAATGAAGAATTTACAAATTTCAAACAACGAAAAATCATCATTAATTTTTTCTAGCAACACTTTTAACTTGTTTGGATAAGCTTCAAAAAGAAGAAATACAAGATGAATGTTAATATGCAACTCGTTATCATATAACGATTCTAGATATTTGGAAATTAGTCTCTCTAAGGTTTTCTCAGCGTAAATACTATTATTATAGACGTGTAATGCAAATGACATAATAAGATACCAAGTAAGGATATTTTCTTTCCTAAGATCAACCAATTGCCAAGCTCTTTCCATAACTTCTTCGTTTACAAATAAATCGGAAGTTTCAGAATTACCATCTTGATTTACCAAGTAAGAAGACAGAGCATTTAAGTTTGTAATAGATATACGGGAGCGTTCTATTTGGAGATTGTTAAATATTATAGATAAAGGGGATACATTAGCAATATTAATTGATCTCTTCACATACAAAAGCATCATTTTTGCAATGATGAATGGTGAACCTTTTTCTAGCGATACTTCAAGTGCTCTTCTGACTGTATTCAAGGTAACAGCATATTCAAAGGGAAAGCCTGCATTCTGTTTTTGTTCGAATGAATCGTCTTCTGCCAAAAGGATAAGATTCGCAAACCATTCAGAACTATTTTCATTATCAGTATTTATAAGTGCAAACAGATGGTCAGCCAAATATTTTAGACCATACTTATTCATTCCATCTACTTTGAAAATTCCCTTTGATTTGTCATAATACTTTTCTACAATCATTAGATGGTTCTCTGATTCAGATAAATAGTAATAGTTATCCACTTTCTTTGCCTGTTCTTTATTGAAGTAATTTTCTTCCCTGAAGAAATCAATTAGTGATTGATGGTGCAATGCGTAACTTGGTCGTTTTAGATTGTTATTGATTTTATCTTTAATTTGCATAAAGGGTTTTAACTCTCGCAATATACTTCGCAATTCAGGAGAGCCCATATTTAGTAGAAAACCTAAGTCAGATTCAGTCAATGCTTCGAAGGAAACACTCAATATATGCAAGACCTTCAGCATTTTCTCAAATTCCCTGGGATATTTTTCTTCCATTGATGCAAATTGTTCACGGTATATATCATCCAAAAGAGGAGGCAGATTTGTTATATTTTGAGGGGTAGGCGAATATTTACCTTCCAATATGGCATCTAATAAGAATTTCACATGAAGAAAGTTTCCATTGGATCCTTTGGCTAAATCTTCGGGAAATTGTTGGTATTCGTTTTTGATGGCTTTTAACTTTTGCTCATGATTGACCTTAAAGTTAACAAAATCAAGAATATCGTAGGTGCTGTTGTCTAAATAAGAGTCAGACAATGATACAATTTTACTATTGTTGAAATTCTTCATAATCCTGTCATTATCTCTTAGGGTAAGAATGAATTTAACATTGGGAGATAACGTTTCTAAATTTGATATTAAGTTCAATATAGAATCTGAACTTTCATAAATATTTAGTTCATCCAAACCGTCAATCAAGATGAAATATTTTTTGTTCGGCTCCTTTCTTAATACTTGTTCAATCGGTTCGCGAAATATGTTACTAAACAAAATTTCAGGATTAGCGATGTTACTATTTAACCTGTCAATACTTACTATAATTCCATTAATCTCGTTTGCTATGGAATCTGATATATTGGATATCATGGTGATATTTTTTTCTTCCCCTTTTAAATTTTCAATTAAGGCTTCTGCAAAATCAGAGTCTTTTTCAATCAATTGTTGAGATAATGATTTTGAAAACCTTACGGGATTCTTAGATTGGCTGTCTTTTGAGGAGCAAACATATAATGCGCTTATGAAGCCCTTTGTGAGGGATTCATTCCGAATGATACCTTCTGAAATTTCCCAAAGTCTTGCAGCTATAGAACTTTTACCAGTCCCGGCCTTACCAGTTATCATCAAATATCTAGGACTAGACGAATCATTGGCCCATTTTTTTATAACTGAAAACAGCCATGAGCGACCAACGAAGTCCAATGTATTTTTTTCAATCAAGGAGTAAAAATTTTGAATATTGGCGCTTTGCGACTTTGCATTGCTATCCATGAGCGTAGCTGAGAAAATGCTTACAAAGAATTAATATTTTTCTTTTTTTTCCTCCAAAAAAATATTCAATTTTCTCGCTTTATGTATACTTTATACAAATTCATTCATCATATGGTATTGCACATTGTATACACAATATACAAAACTAGGAACTTCAAGTCAATGAAAAGAAGCATATTGAGTCACTTAAGTCTGAGAAACAGTGGATAATTTGCTATCCTATGTTATAATCTTCTCCAACCTTCCCTACCGTAAATTCTATAACTTTTAGCCATCGTTTTATGTGTTTTTTCTTTAACGATAGATTCTACATTATTATGGATATAGTCCAACAATTGCTATAAGTATAGACTGAGTGGGATTAATATTGATATCAATTCCTAAAATGGATTCTAAAGAAGAATTGACCTCAGTGAATATAAAGATATTCTGCTTTTCTAGTCAAGTAAGCAATGGTTGTTTTTTCACCTTTGTATGATCAAAAAATAAAGTTTTTTTTTGTTAATTATTTTATAACTTAAGGCTTATTCACTGATACATAGTTACAGGTAATTTCAAGATTCATCGATAAATCCAATACTACTTGCCGCAGGATTTTATATAATTTTATTGCTTTGGTTTTGGTTGTTGTTCGACTATTGGACCATCACTGGACCCAAGGCTCTTGTAAACGAGATTAAACATTTTACTTTCTAGTCAGTATTTAATCCGATAGTGATACTAATCACAGCTGCTTTGTAGACTAAATATTTCTTCTCTTACACCTAAAAGAAATATCCATAAATCAAAAAATTAGTCTAAATCTTCTTGGGTAGTGGAGAGTTTGATCATTTGAATTTGCTTATGGCTATCATTTAATTGGACTAACTGGATAATTAAATTGTCCAATAATTTTGAATATCAGCAGAAAAAGTTATTTAATGTATGGTTGTTTTTTTTACATAAATCAGTATACGTTTTTCATAGATCACAAACCTTAAATCGGCTTTGTATTTTATACCCAATTAATGTCATATGAACAGATTGCCTCATTTGCAGTAGACAAAATATTAATTCCTTTTGCTCTATGTTCAGCACAACCATTGGTAACAAAAATAGGCGAAAAAGCTACGAACAAGATAGAAAGGCTTTATAATAAAATTAATTCAAAGTTTTCCTCCGATCCAAGTGCTTCACTAGTGTTGAAGGAATTTGATAACAATCCTCAAGAATACAAGGCAAAAATAGAAACTCTTATAAAGACTAAGATGAATGAAGACTCATCGTTTAAAGACGAAGTTTCAAAACTGACTAAAGAAATCCAAAGTGATCCAACCATAAATGTGTATTTCGAAAAAGTAAAAGGTGATAGAATAGTAGGACAGGAGATTGAAAATATGGACCGCGGTATTAGTCATACCTTTATTAAAGATTCTGAGCAAAGGAAGTGATAGGGTTCAAGGCAAAAGATTTAGGCCTGTACATCCTAAATTAGATACTTTTTTATGGACGGTACGTAGTAAAAATGCAGACCCAAGAAAAAAAAGATCTAGGATTTTACTCGCTCATTGAAGAAAAGACCAAAGATTTTGTTGGTCGGAGTGGATGGCTATTTCCTCAAATAAAAGAATGGCTCTCTAACCCAAATAGTTCAAGGTATTTTCTGATAACAGGAAAAGCTGGAACAGGAAAAAGTGCTATAGCAGCCAGGTTGTGGGAGATATCGGAAGGCAGGGTAAATGATCCTTACTTAGACAAAGGATTTTTGAGCGCTATTCATGTATGCGCGACCAGAGAGGGCGGATTTCTACCGATCCGCTAATATTTATAAGTTCTCTAGCTAACCACTCTTTGACAGGTGTGAAGATTATAAAAATGAGATCCTTGATACAATAAGAATTAACAATATCTTCGAAAATGTAGAATCTGATAAAATAGTTGGTGTTTATATAGAAAATCTAAAAATAGGTATAGGCTCTCCCAATGTAATTTTTAATAAGATAATAAGAGAACCAATGCAAAAGTTATTGCAAAAAGATCAAAAATTAAAATTTGTTTGTCTTATAGACGCAATGGATGAATCATTTACTAGATTTGATTCTAATTCGATTTTGCTCTTGGTATCAAATATCAAAAGCAACTCTTTGCCAATAAGATTTATTATTACAACAAGAGACAAAGGTAAGATTATTAATTCTTTCACAACTGATAAAAAAATTTCTTTATCAGAGGAATATATAGCTTAATAACAAAAAAGATATTTTTGATTATATTAAAATTAGAACAAGTAAAGAAAAAAAATTAAAATTTTTAATAAAAAATTATAAGGATTTCACTGATGATCTATCTAAGAAATCGAATGGAAATTTTCTCCACGTGAAATTTTTGTTAGATGCCATAACAGGAGGTAAATTTATTCCGACTAAGCAGAACATAGACATGATACAACCTGGATTAGATGGATTGTATCATGACTTTCTTAAGCGAATGAAAGATGAGGACGAAGATAGATGCAATAGAGAATATCTACCAATTCTTCAAATGCTCTCGATCACTTTCGAGAGTTTAACCGAATCAGAACTTGCTTTTTTGTCTGGGGTAAGAAACCCATCTCTTCATCAAGATTTAGATGAACTCAAACCATTTATTCAAGAAATGCAAATGAATAAGGAACAAGGCATAGAAAAAAAATCGTATACCTTGTACCATCAGTCATTGATAGATTTCTTTAGACAAGAACATTGCCTACTTGACGAAAATGGAATAAAAGTAAACATAGAGAATGAATTCTGGATATCAGAAGAGGATGTGCACAGGAATTTAATAATGAAATATTATGATATTTCAATAGATAAATTTAAAAACAATTTATTACAAGGTTATGGGTTAAGATATATTCCTGATCACCTGCTTGCTATGATAAATTATAATGATTACCAAGGAATAGATTGGTATAAACAACTTATCGGTCTTGTCAAAGACGATAATTTTGAGATTAAACTACGTGAATGTTTTCCTTATCAGATTGATTTGTCATTTGATAATATAAAAAAGGGCTTTTTGGCTTCCATTATGAAAAAAGACCCACTGGCGACCTCGGAAATGCTCCTTATTTATTCAAAGAAAATCGCCCGAGTCTATGGCAATTTTATTACCTCTGTTTTGACTAATATTCGTTCTAATAGGGAGAGTGCCTCAACATTAGAGAAAGTTTGGAGGATTGTTGACCGAGATGATAGCGAGACCAAAGTTGTCAGGTATTTATACATTATATGGTATTTGGACAAGATTAACAAGAAAAAGGAGGCTCAACAAACATTACAAGAATTATCTAAAATGAAAGATTTTCCTGTAAATAATTGGCTTAACCAAATAAACAATTTAATATCTTCGATGGTGTACTGTTATGAAATCGATACCCTGGCATTGTTTGATTTGTTATCAGATGAGACCATTTATAGAAATTGCACCTGTTTTTTGAAACAGAAAGATTTTATTGAGAGCAGTTAAAATCTATAAGAGATTAAAGAATGGTGAAGAAAAGATTCATGAATTTGTTAAAGAAATAAAAAATAACAATATCCGCATTAATGATCCTACTAAGATCAATCAAATGCTTGACTTCTGTAAAGTTGATATTAAGTCCGTCAAATCCTTTTTCATTTACTCCTATATCGAAATTATTATCAATGCTTTTGATATTCGAGAAGGTTATGTATTTCAGAATGCCCTCGATATTGCAGAAGATATATCTGATGGTTACTATAAAGCGGAAGCCCTTTCCTCCATAGCTCTAGCCTTATCTCAATCGGGTCAACCTCAAGAAGCTGAAAAGCAATTTGATAAAGCCATTGCTATTGCATGCGATATAGTTAATGATTTTTCTCTTAAAAAGTCGAAAGTTAGAGTTCTTTCCTCGATAGCTTTGGCCTTATCTCAATCGGGTCAACCTCAAGAAGCTGAAAAGCAATTTGATAAAGCGTTCAAAGAAGTTAATGACTTACAAGAAGATTACCTTAAATCAGAATCGCTCAGGTTAATAGTAGATAATTTAAAGAAATCTGCTTCTATGCAGAAACTTCCTAATCTGTTTGGGAAAGCCATCGCTATTGCAGAAGATATATCTGATGGTTACTATAAAGCGGAAGCCATTTCATCCATAGCTTTGGCCTTATCTCAATCGGGTCAACCTCGATCTACTCAAAAACAATTTGATAAAGCCATTGCTATTGCAGAAGAGATATATGATAACAGTAATAATGCTAGAGTTCTTTCCTCCATAGCTTTGGCCTTATCTCAATCGGGTCAACCTCAAGAAGCTCAAAAACAATTTGATAAAGCGATTAACCATATTGAATATTTGAATAATAGGAGTTTGATCTCTTTAGAATCCTTGGATGACGCCCTTAAATATTTTATTCAATCACTATCTGAGTCAAATGACGCCACCAATGTTTTAAGGTTAGTTAACAAAACTTTTGATATTGCAGAAAAGACGGATGATGAATCAAAAGATCTAGTGCTATTTACGATTATTGAATTTTTAGAGGATTTCTACCGAATTTTAGATGAATCCGGGCGCCAACCAGAAGCTAGACAACTAGTCGATCATTTCAATGCAATTATTAAAAATATGGGAGACTTCGAGAGACAATCAGATGCATTTTTTATAGTAGCTATGACCTTACTACATGCAGGTCATTTGGATGAAGCTCATAATCTTGTAAATAAGTCTATACTTATTCATGACATCAGACTGATGGACTCTTCCAAATCAGAATCTCTTAGTATCTTCACTAAATTCGTAGTTGAATCCTCCTCTATCAAAAACCGTACAATGATACTTAAGAAAGCCATCGCTATTGCAGAAGATATATCTGATGCTTACGATAGATTTGAAGCCCTTTCCTCCATAGCTCTAGCCTTATCTCAATCGGGTCAACCTCAAGAAGCTGAAAAGCAATTTGATAAAGCGTTCAAAGAAGTTAATGACTCACAAGACGATTACCTTAAATCAGCATCGCTCAGCTTCATTGGGTATGAAATAAAAGATTCTGCCCCTGTCCAAAACCTTTCGAGAATACTTAAGAAAGCCATTGCTATTACTAAAGGAATGGATGATTCCGGCTGTATAGCTGAAGCCCTTTCCTCCATAGCTCTAGCCTTATCTCAATCGGGTCAACCTCAAGAAGCTGAAAAGCAATTTGATAAAGCCATAGAATTTGGCAAGAGAATAGGTGACGATAATGCTAAGTCACAGTGTTTTAGTTTCATAGTCTATGATTTAATAGAGTCTGTTAACACCGAAAACCTTTCGAGAATACTTAGGAAAGCCATTGCTATTGCTGAAGATATATCTAATGCAAGTTATAAGCAGTCAGCACTCTTCTACATATCAAAATCACTTGCTCAGTCAAACAATCTGTCAATACATCCTAATCCGTTTGAGAAAGCTATCGCTATTGCCGAAAATATGTCTGATGGTTACTATAAAGCTGCGTCCCTTTCCTCCATAGCTTTGGCCTTATCTCAATCGGGTCAACCTCAAGAAGCTGAAAAGCAATTTGATAAAGCCATTGCTATTGCCGAAAATATATCTACTAGTTATTTTGCTTATCACTTAAAGGTCTCCTTTGAAAGTTCTCTATTAGGATCTCTCTTCTGCACAGCCAAATCACTTGCTCAGTCAAACAATCTGTCAATACATCCTAATCCGTTTGAGAGAGCTATCGCTATTGCCGAAAATATATCTGATGCTTACGATAAAGCGGAAGCCCTTTCCTCCATAGCTTTGGCCTTATCTCAATCGGGTCAACCTCAAGAAGCTGAAAAGCAATTTGATAAAGCCATTGCTATTGCCAAAAATATATCTACGGATGATAACAACAGAATAGACGCACTTCTTTTAATAGTTAGAATTTTATTTTTAACGGGACAATCACAAGTAGGTCAAGTACATCTTGACAAAGTGGTCACTTATTTTCTTGGAGGGAACAGTCATAAAAGTGACGCACATCTGATAAAAAGAATTATTGGTATCCAAATTGAATTTAATTTGAATATTTCAGTTGAAATTATTGATCTGATTGATAAGGACTTTGCGGAAAACATTTTAGATATTATAAGCCAATTAAATGTACCTTCGGAAAATTTTTGGATTTTAATAAACAGATGTTTGGGGTATCCTCAGATCGTGTATTCGATATGTTCCTTAATGGGTAAGTGTTATCCTGATATAAAAGAAGGATTAGCTGAGTTAATAATTAAACACCAACATAATTATTAAAGTGGAATTTAAATAAATAAATATAGCAGCGAGTGAAGCTAATATGTCTCTTAAGGTCAACGGGTGTTCTGATTAAGGAAGATTACTTATTGTGTGCGTCGTCTATTTACAACCAAAGCTTTGTGGTAATAGGAAATGAGTTTGTTAATTAAGATAGAGATTGCAGAAGTCATATTCTTTAAATCATCGTTGAATATGACAAAATAATTTGAACTTACTATACTTTCAAAAATAACTCTGTAAGCCAACCTGCTCTTACCGGTTAAGCCATTGCACTTATACAATAGTACCAAAATTATTTTCAACTGATACAATTATTTGATCAATGGTCTCATTTCTCCTTGCGTCAAACCCATCATTAACAGTATTTTGATTCATATGGCCAGAAAGCCAACATTTTTAAGCAATCCTATTTCTGGCATCAACGGATAACTCGTTTCGTACTTTTTAGATATAGAGTATTTTTATGTTACTAAGTCGTAATATGAATTCTATATTTTCCTTTGTTATAGTCGTTTCTATGCTTCCTAACCTCCTCTTTATTGTTCAGAAGAAATTTTAGGTTATTCCGTATGGGAGATAAAGTGATTGAGGATTCGACTGTTCCTATCATATAGGTGAGAACCGAGTAAGGTTAATCATACTAAGGTTTGCCTTTTGGGATACTATCTAATTGACATTGCAAATTATAAAAGTATCAGTAATCATAAATTTCTTTGGTGTTGGGACTCGAACCCTTAAGGTCAACTTGTGGGTTCATACTATGAATAAATAATGTTAAATGACTAATCATTTTATAAAGTAAAAACCAAATGCTATTGCAATAAAAAATCCAACAAGGATTACACCCTGAAACCAATTACCTCTTCCAGAATTAGTTATGAAGTAAAGTAAAAATATTGATGAAAATAAGGCAATTAATTCAAATGGAGTAAAAATTAACGGAAATGATATACCTATCGCCATTGCAGCGATAATAATTACTGGAAATACAAATAACCCAATTTGAGAGGCTGAACTTGCAGCTATTCCTACGGCTAGATCCAATTTTCCTTTTCTAGCCATCATCATTGATGTTATTTTTTCTGGAATATTTCCTACTATGCCTATTATTATCGCTCCAACAAATAACACTCCTAGATTAAGAGGACCGATTGTCTCCTCCACATTGCTTACAAGTATTTCGCTTATTATTGTAATTCCTATCATACTGATAGTAAGTAAACCAATTGATTTCTTCTTACTCCAAATTTGAAGGGTTTCTGCTTTTTCAGCAACCTTTGTTTCATCCTTAGAATCAATAAATGATTCTATATTTGTTTCATTTGAAGATGATGACTGTGATGAAAAAAGTGATGAATGTGTTTTAAATGTAAATATCAAACTCAAAATATAAATCACTATAAGTAAAATTGCAAAAAAGTTACTTAGAACAAAAATCATAAAACTATTTGAATTTGAATCATTTTCTACATTAGATTCTGTAGCAGATAAATTTCCTAAACTCAAGATTGTTGGAATGGATAATATGGTAATCGACATGAGTAACAAAGCAATATGAAATCTGATGTTTTTTAGATTGAAAAACTGCTCTTTGAACCTTAATCCTCCCACAATCAAACTCAGCCCAAAGACCAACAATAATTGACCTAGGATGGATCCAACTATGTTTGCCTTGACTAGATCAAATAAGCCAGCTTGTATAGCTACTATTGATAATATTATTTCAGGCGTATTTGAAAATGATATATTGATCAAAGAACCTCCAATGTTGCCATAATGTTCTGCCAGGTGCTCAGTAGTGTCACCTACCAATTTAGCCAATGGAATTAGGGCTATCACTGATAGCACAAACAATATTGTATTGTCTATCGAATAGAATACATCTAGAATAATTGCGATAGGTAAAAAAAACTAAGAGAATATAGAATACATTTGATATGTTTAAGAGATTACTTAATCGCATAGACAATATTTGAAGTATTTATAATGATAGGAACAATAAATATGAGGTTGTTAAAACATTTTTGCAATATTTCTTAGCACCTTTTTATTTAAAAGAATGAGGACCTATTAATGATGTTTTATAGTCTCTATCTAGGAGCATAAAATATCACCGCAGCACCTATAAGAACAATTGTTCCTCCCATGATTTCATATCTATCAGGTCTTTTTTTATCTATAAGTAAACCCCAGATAATTGCCATAACGACGAATATTCCACCATAGGCTGCATATACTCTACCAAAATTAGATGGCTGAAGTGTTGGAATTATTCCGTAAAGAAAGAGAATCACTCCTCCAATTAATCCAAAACTTATCTTCTTCTTCTCTCTTAACCACAACCATACGAGATATCCACCGCCAATTTCTAAGAGTGCAGCAATTACAAATAGTCCGAATGTGGATGCGATTAGTGCAACACTGTATTCAGTTTGAGGAATCAATCCCAATTTTATCTTCCTCCTTACGTGGATAGTAGAATATGATGATTACACCTATCATTGCAATTATTGTGCCAATTATGTCATATTTGTCAGGAATTATTCCTTCAAAAAAATACCCCCAACCTATAGCCATTATAATAAATATTCCACCATAGGCTGTATATGTTCTATGAAAATGAGCTCTTTGAAAAGTTGGAACGATTCCGTACATAAATAAAACAAATCCTCCTAATACCCCAAAAATCCAACTGTAGCTTTCTCTTAACCACAGCCATACGAGATATCCACCGCCAATTTCACATAACCCCGCAATAAAAAAGAAAAATAAAGAGTACAGAATGTGTCCGAATTAATCAATAAAAACAATTATCTTCCTAATTTAAAAATAATGTATATGTCCATTATTCTCAAGGATGGATTAGAAAGAGAATTGCTACTAATGTGTATGCATTTAGTCCGATTAAATTGTATATAAGAATGTAATTAAAGTTTATCAAATTTCACCTCACTGCGAAACACGACCATGTTTGGTTGTATATATCTAATTGCATCTAAATTAGTTCTATTCCGTCTACCACTCTTCGTGTAGTATGGGTATTTCCTTCAGAATCTTCAAAGAGCAATATGTTAATAGAAAATCCTCCTTTGACTATTCCCAACAAATCAACTGACATTAAGAATGACCTTTGTTCATTTTTCATTTCAAGTGTGCCAGAATAATTTGACACATCAAATGTAGCTTCATCTGGTATCCACTCCTGACTATTTTTGTCGTATTTAATTAAGATGTCTATGAATCCTCTGGAAATTGTTCCGGAAATTTTGATGTGAAAGAGGTTTTTAAGATTTTCTTTTTTCTCCAACGCAGAAACGAATTCGATGCTAACTGCATTCTCAAAATTTCGAGATAGTGAAAAATACTTAGATAATTCATCTCTAGTTAGTTTCTTGTAGGCAATTTGATCATTAAGAGGATCTGGTAGGACGGTACCTTCGATTGTCAACTTTCTAAATATTGATCCACTCAATATCGCATTAGTGAGATTTGCATTAGTTAAATCGGCTCCGGTGAGATTTGCATTAGTTAAATCGGCTCCGGTGAGATTTGCATTAGTTAAATCAGTTCTGGACAAATCAGCATTAGTAAGATTTGAATAGCTCAAATTAAGCAAACTAAGATCTGAATCGTTTAGTTTTGAATCTTTCAAATTCGAGTTTGACAAATCCAAGGTCTTGATAATCATATTGGATAGATCAATGCCAACTAGATCTTTGGTAGCAAGACGATCAAAATCAATATAGATCTTATTCTGATTACCATAAATTAGTGAGTATCTTTTCTTAAGAGTTTCAAATTCTTTTATTCTGCCGCTTGCCAAATTCATTGTCAGACTTTTACTCGTATTTGAAGTTAAAGCATCATCCATTTTTTTTATCTTATCGGAAAGTTGGGGTGTAAAATTTAATTTTAGAGCTTCCTGATAAGAAGACTTAGCTTCATCGTATCTCTGAAGATGTTCTAAATGCTGCCCTCGACTAATCCATTTGAGGTAATTGCGAGGGTCTAGCTCGATGGCTTTATTATACAATTCTAGAGCCTTTTCTGGATCATTTCTACCAGATATTGCCAAGTGATAAAAGGCATTTGAATTGTTGGGGTCTAGCTCGATGGCTTTATTATACAATTCTAGAGCCTTTTCTGGATCTTTCTTTTCTATTAAGACTGCCAAGTGATAAAAGGCATTTGAATTGTTGGGGTCTAGCTCGATGGCTTTATTATACAATTCTAGAGCCTTTTCTGGATCTTTCTTTTCTATTAAGACTTGCCAAGTGATAAAAGGCATTTGAATTGTTGGGGTCTAGCTCGATGGCTTTATTATACAATTCTAGAGCCTTTTCTGGATCTTTCTTTTCTATTAAGACTGCCAAGTGATAAAAGGCATTTGAATTGTTGGGGTCTAGGCTCGATGGCTTTATCATAATGTAAAATGGCATTTTCAACATCACCTGATCTGGAATATAATTCTCCGCCGGCTAGCCATTCCTTTACAGTTTTATCAGGTCCTAGTTCAATGTTTGTAATCCAGCTATCTAACTTGTTCAATAAATCGACTATCGAAGATGGTGGAATACTCAATGTTTCAAGATTATTTATCTTGGATTCAATTTTCAGTTTGTCCTTTATATTACTAAACGACTCCTTTAAGCTTGTTAAGTCGTATTGTTCCATATCTGTGTGCAATACAACGTTAAGTATCAGGTACTTTTGCAATTTTTCTGGACTATTTTCTTTTAGTTTTTCAATTAGCTTTTCTTGATTAAATGTAATCAGTAATGGAGTTTGATTTAACTTGAAGTATGGAGGCGATATTAGTACTATGGGAGTATTTGGTAGATCAAGATCCTTGACCCCTTTTAAATTCAATTTTGATAACAGCTGATTCGGCGAAACTTCTTCGATTAATAGAGATTTATTCCTAGAGCTTGCCCTCTTTATAAGGATCTTTGGATAACTCATACTCAAAACTCTAAAAATTTCTATGACCTCCCGTGATTTTCTATTAATTATCTCTTGATCATAACTATCGAACTTGTTTTCATCAATTAGTATATTCAAATCATTACATTCTTTAAAGCTTTGAAGATCTATATCTAACCCTAGTACCTTTGTTAAATTTTTTAATCGTTCAAGACTAGGTTTCGCATCAATTTCTGAATAGGTCATCGCATATTTTCCTCAATTTTTATTAGTCCATCTACAAGTACTCGAAGTAACTTAATTTTAGAATTATAATCTTCTCTGTATCATTAATAAGATCCTCGAAATATTGAAATCTCCAAAGCTATTACTTATTTGATATGTCTTGTTTTCACCATTTAATGGCAATACTGTTAGAAAACCAAGTCTTTCGAGTACTACAATAAGATATCTCAATGTTTCAACTATCTTTCTGTTCTTAAATTCACTTAATTCCATGGAATGACCCTTACTATCTGTCATTTTAGATCTAAAAAGGAATTGGACTGTATCACGAGTATTATCATTCTCTACAACTGTTAAAAACTGTGACTGATTTACAAAATTGGTGAGGTATCCACAAAATTGATATATATATGAGAGAAGTTTATCGTTTTGATACCAAAGTAGTGAATATCTATCAAGAACTCCTCAAAAATACAAATTCAATCGCTCTCTGTAGATTTGGAAGTATTAACATTTCATCACTATCTTCTAAAACAAAGTTTAACATATCATCGTGATGATTAAATCGGATATTGTCCTTTAAATAAGAATGTAAGGTAAAAAAATCAGATCTCGATTTATATGTGATCAGAAATAGCAAATCGGTAAATAATTTCTTCCGAATAAATATTCGATCCTTATTCAGGAATAGATCATAGTAAAAGAACTTATTTAAATTCTTTATACTAAAATTAGAATTAACTATTTCACTATTTTCTAATTTCGCCTCGCATATCAACTCACCCTCATGATAAATCAAAAGATTCTTATTCTTTTTACTAATCTCTAAATCCGATAGAATATTTGCTTCTTCATCTGTGTGAATAAATCCTTTTTCTAAGTTAGAACCTGATCTGTCCAAGCCACTTAACGTTGTGAAGTATATAATTGGAGTTTTATTGCCGGATCTAGACAATAAATCATAATTTATTATTCCTTCAAAAAAGCGTCGAATGTGTACAAACCTAGGGCGTGTAATGAAAACCTTTTGACTAAAAAGGGTATTGTCCTTTGGATTGGGTTCAGATATAGAACCTGATATTTTCTCATATAACTTCTCGTCGGTTATAAAAACAAAAGTGGCACTCATGTTGTTAATCAAGGTTTTAACAATTCTCAAAACCTGTAAAACAGTATCATATTGAGAAAGCTTGTCTAATTCATCAATTATGAATACTATTCTCATATTATCATTATATAAAGACCTAAGAGTTACTTTGAAATTCATATTCTAACGTATGAATGTTAAAATCATACTCGTAGTACTTTTCTTTTTTATCTTGATTATTTTCTGAATCGATCCTCCTATTCTCAACATCTAAAGAGTATTTTATCAAAAACAAAGGAATTCCAAGAGAGGTGATAGATGCAAGAATTTTAGCAAGTATACTTATTTCTGTCGAATTGACTATTAATATTGATACTATTGCACATAAGAAAAGAAATATGTTTTTACTATCCAGACTAACGGACTTTTTTGCTGTTTTTTCTCTGAAGTCAGAATCAATATGAATATGGCTGGTGTTAATAGTCTCGCTAACTTCTTTTGCTACCGCCCTATCATATAATCCTTTGAGCTTTTCATAAGTATCGTTGCCGACTGACTCACCTTCCTTCTTTAAAACTGGTTCTAGATCTTGATAAAGTCTCCTTATTAGGCTCTGGATTAATATCATTTTGCTCGTCAAGAGAGTATTATTTCTTGATTTAGATGCAGCCTTATCGTATAGTAAATCAAAATTAGAAACATTAAGATAAATCGGTTCAAATTTTATATTTTTTTTCTTTTGTAAGGATATTGCCAAATTGATGCAGGAGAAAACCAAGTTAGTCTTTCCTACTCCTCTTTTTCCTGTTATCAGGATCGCTCCTTCATCATTGCTCATTATAAAATTAAGGATTTTATCAGAATCCTCTCGCAAAACATGATATATGGGATTTTCGTTTTGGTTTTCACGTAATTTTACATTCCTGTTCCAACCTAGAACTAATGGAATTGATATGTCATTCGGCAAGAGACGATTAGAATTAATCTAGGTGATTAAATAATATTTCTCTCATCCTTTCAAATATTTGGTTCAACTATAAGCATACTACAGATGTACTTATCATCATACCAATATTCTAAATTTGAGAATTAACTATCGGATAAATTGTTTTATAGCTTTCAAATGTTATGATCTCAGAGTAGTATTCACCACTAGACCATTGTGCAAGAGTGCCGCAAATAACTTTTAAAATTCTTAATCTTCAATCATTATACTTGATCAATAAGCTGAATGAATAGAATTAGATAAGTCATCTTCATTTATCACAATGACTGCTAATTTAGTTATGGTAAGCTATCGAATTTCATTTAAAATGGATTCTTCATTCTCTCCTTCAACCTATCATAGAAGAAGAATAAGAAATTAACGGTATCCGAAAAGAAAGTCATTTTTTGATCAATGATAACATCAATAGTTGAACTTTAAATTAAAAATGACTGTCAATCTTAATTCCTTCAAACAACTGTTAAAGATATTCAAGTGGATCAAATATACATTAATAAACTGTTTTAGAATATAGAAACAAAATTTCAAATTCAATCAAAAACGCATGTCCTAATTATGAGGGAAATGGTAATATCCAAGGTTTAGCAACTGACATCTTGAAGGCATGTTTACACCAAGGACAAACAACGGAACCTCCTACAAACCCAAATCCAGAAACGACTACTTTTCCCAATAATTATGTAGAGTTTGATGCTGCAGCAGAGGCTATTCAAGAAGGCCAGTCAATTGTTGCAAATATCACGATTAGGGATACAACTAGCAATTATCTAAATTTCTATAAATTAGTAACATTTGGTGGGGAAACCGGGCCTGATTTAATAACAGATAAATTCGTAATTCCTGTTGGAGATCAATTTAGCGTAGATGTCGGGGTAAAATATGGTGGGCCACAATCTCCAACCCCACCCGGACAACCTGTACAAAAGCCCTACACCGTCAATTTTGAATCTGGATCGTGCAATCAAGTCTCTGATACAATGTGTACTGGAACCATGGACAGATCTCCAGAAAGTTTAGAAGTAGATATTAGGACTCTTCCTATAGAATAGAAACAACCTTTTGATAGAAAAACTGTCACAGGTAGATAGAGGGTCATTTGGTTTTTTCCTTTTTTCATGGTTCATGTCGTCTCCATATTTATCCTTCCTATCAAAATAAGCAAAAAAGGTGAAAGCTGTGAAGACTATGAAGGCTCTAGAACACGGGTTAGTTAATTTTGTAATAAGTTATAGAGTTCAAAATTCTCTTTCTTGAGATTTTCCAAACTGATAGGTGGATAATTTTTTACATATTTTAACTGTTCTTCAATTCTCCGTGGATATTTCCATCTAACTTGGTTTAACTTATTACACTTATCCAACCATTCTGTTAATATAGAAATTATTTCATTATTTGGTAATCTTTTGATATTTACAAGATAAGGGATCAGAATGTGCCATAAACAGTAATACCTATGATCTGCAATAGGAGTTTGCAATAATTTTTCAATCCAAACTATCTTCTTGTTATTACCCCTCGAATCAATAATCGAATCTCTTTTTCTTACTTCGTTATCTTCAATCTTTAGTTGTATCAAATGATCAAAAAATGGTAAAAGTAAGAGGTCTGCTATTAGCTTCTATACCATCCCATTTTTGAATTATCTTAACCTTTTCGTTATACTTTGAATTTATAGTTCCAGGTATTCGAATTAAACACGAGCATACGGAAGGATTATGCTTTGGATCTCCCTTACCCCTGGTAAAGTATCTAGCAGCAAAACGGATAAACTCGGTAGTTAGATCATTTCTTACAAGTGGGATAAATTCTTGAAAATCTATAATCGTTTCTATCGGTTGTTTTTCTCCATCCTCAGTTGGAATTTTGATTGGCTGATAGATATGATATCCACCACCAGTCCATAGAACTGTGGGATGGCCATCAATTTCTTCTTCTATTTTCTTTAAAGTCTGTTTTAAGATATAATCTAACTTTCTGATTGGATATTTACAAGTGGAACATAAAGACAAATCTAAATCTATAAAGATAAAACTAGGAGACAACCACTTTCTTCGATAATCATCATTATATAATGGATAACCATTAATTCTACAATCGATAAAATTAGCATCTGAAAAATACTGAAATAATTGTTCTTCATTATCTACAAATACTTGACCATTTGTCTTGACAGACATGATTGCTCTGGGGAATAAAAATTCCTGTCCTTTGAAATGTGATAGAATAAAACGAATGTCGTCGTCGTCAGTCATATCTTTAACATTCCCAATTATCATTGTATATGAAAGAAGGTAAGAGGTAGCATCTAATTACTCGAAGATGAATGCTCATCGTTTGGTTTGAATTTTCCATCTTCAATAAATTTATCTCCTCCCCTTCCAGAGTCTTCACTACCTTCACTACCTTCACTATTGGAATTTCTGATAGAACATCGAATTACTGGTCTATTGTCGGGTGAATAGTCTATCATAAATCTGTCGAAGTTTGTTGATGTCCTTGAAAATTATTTTGTTTCCTTTGTTAGTATGTTTTGTTTCTCCCCCATATGTTTTACATTTGTTACTTAGCTGATTTCTGTGTAAAGTATAATTGAAATCAACTAGCAGTATTTCGTTCTCTTTTACTTTTTCATTGTTTAATGTATTTATGATACTATTCCACAGGTCTTCTACAGATATTTCTCCATAGGTTTCAATGTTTTCTAAATTTTCAAGTATTAGATAAAGTAGATTGGCATCAAACGAATTGTCTTTTTGTTCGTATTTCATATCTAACAACTCTTGAAATGAATCTTCAACTTCTATTTGAACCTCAGAACCATAAAAAAGAGTAATACATTCGCATAACTCTTTGTCTCTGTTTTTTAAACCGATGTCTATGTCGGGCCTTCCGTCGTATGAATGGATCAATCTATAAACAAACAAAGATTGTCTTAATAACCCAATTTCTTTTCGTAATTCACGATAACGATCCTCCACTTTGCCTTGAGATACTAACACATTTTTAATACTGAATTGAGGGTCTCCCGGTAAGCAAGTTATCACAAAGGTTCTATCCAATAATCCTATTGCTTTATAAGTCGATGGGAGTGTTTCTGCAAGGAAAATTTTAAGACAATATGTTTTGAAAAATTCTTGAATATTGTTGTTACTGGTATTGATCTTTGGAACTTTTCCATTAATTGTATACCCAGTTTTTAATACATTCATTTTATCTCGATCATCGTCGATATCATTTGCTTCATCTAATATTATTGTGAATTGTGCCGGATCTATTTTTCCAAGTAATCTGTATATGTTAGCTACGGACGGATCTGTCATTTTCACTCCTCTATAACATAGTTGTTCAAATACATCACCGATTGCACTTTTACCTACATCCGTTTTTCCTACAAATAAAAGATAATGAGTAGTTGGAAATCTGTCCTGAAAATAAGAGAAAATTATGTCAGTGGCTATTACATTTAAAATACTGGGTTTTTGATCTATATATTTACTTATGATTATTTTGCTCTCTTTATATAAATGACTGATTGTAAGAGATTTGGATTTTCTTAGAGTTTCAACAAGGTGATCTTTACTGTCGAATATATACGGCTTAGAAGGAGAATCTTCTATTCCATATGGAACTAATATTCTAGTATCCTCTTCTATCTTTTCTACTACAAAGAGATCATCGTTATTGCTATCATAAGAAACAAAACAAGGAACACCTTCCAAGACAACAGTTTCATATAATCTCTGTTCTTTTTCTGAATAATATTTTGAAATCTTTAATGTCGGCGAATCCTTTGATTTATCGTTTTTCGTTTCCTCAGTTAAATTATTTATTTTTTCTACATATTCTTTGACTTTACTGCTACTTCTGGTTAACAAGAGATGAATTTTGGTCAGTAACTTTTGATCTATTTTAAGTTCTTTTAGTTTGGTCATTATTTTTTCGATAGTTTTTTTCCAGTCCAAAACCTCTTTCTTATTTATTTTTTTGAATTCGACATTTCCTATGACTGTGTCACCATTTACTTCAATAATCAAATCAAATTCGGAAGTCACTTGGATGTTTGAAACTTGATCTTTAAGGTCTTCCGGAATTTCAATATTTAAATAATTGTTATCCTTATCTTCAATCAATTTATAACCCTCTAAACGTTTAATCTGATTGCTTTATGGTTGGAGAGCCAAAGCAATCAGATTCACTATTCCTATAGGTTTTAATAAATAAGAAATCATAGTTTGGTTTTGCATTTTCTATCTTGATATCTTTAAGTTTCAAGTATTGAAGTTCCTTCTTATGGTACAAGCTTTGCACTATCAACTTCTAATCCCTATTTTATTTTCTCTATCACAATTCTCTGATCTTCACAAGTGACTTTGAGAAATTCACCTTTACTAATACCTAGATTCAGTGCATATAATTTCGGAAGTACCAATCGAAAAGGAAGACTCGCCTATAAGTCCTTTGGTACTTTACGAAATTCAGGATTTTTTTTAGAATACTTTATAGATTCCATAAATTAGTAAAACTAATACATATATAAAAGTTAGAATTTCCATATTATTACAAAATTTGTCTACTGAATATTATAGTTTCGTTGATAAGGAATTTATTGAAATACAAGAGTCGGTACGAAAATGGGCAAGAAACCATAAAAAAGTTGCATTAAATATCAGAAATACCTTTGCATTTGGAGAATCAGTATATGATGGATCATTCAAAATATACGAAAAATATAACATTGTATTAGATGTCCTACTTAAAAAACCAGAACTAAATATGATGGAAATTTATCTAGAAATTAAGAATAGAAATAAACACGTTAAAAATGAAAATCGGAAGAAATTAAGAATTAATCAGAAGGAATATAAAAAAATCGAAAGGATGATTAAAGATTTACAAGAGATATTGTATATAGAGAAGGTACCAGAAAAAGAGACAAAAATAGGGAATTTTAAAAAGGTCCGCAGTATACCATATAGACTATCTCTAGGTGGAATTTTTTATATAATAATGAATTACATATTATTCATTGATTTATGGAATGTCCTTGAACACCTGTTAAAAAATTATTCAAACAATATATTATTCCAATATTTTTTGTATCCATATTTTGAGAAAAGCACTTTAAAAGACTCAATTTTATACTCTTCTATTATAAACTATTTGCAAGAGGTTTGCAATCTCATAAAATATCATCTATCATCGATAGGTAAAGTTAAGAATTTAGTGAAAGGATACATGACTATCCATGTATTTTCTTGGGCAAATCAAGATAGCACAACTACCAATTCATCGTCCATTAATCAAGGAGATTGGAGTTCTCTTAAAGAATACTTAAATAAGGAAATGGGTTGGAACTGGATATATCATGCACAAGTCATTCCGGACTATTCCAAAAACATTATAATCATACAAAGTGATGAAGTTACTGTATCGCCTATAATTTTTATAAACAGACAAGAAAAAACAGCTGTATTAAAATTCAATGGAGTCAATTATGATATATTTGGCGTAGATGAATTATTGGGAGAATTAAGAATTCTAAAAAAGTTTTTTAAAGAGAAAGATTTGAGAAGTGATAGCTTCAAGAATGGATTATTGAATCAGCATGTATTATTATTAACTAATATCTATATTCAAGGCAACAATATAGTAACCAACAATATGAAAATATTTAGTAAAGTATTATCAACTGATGAGAAGTTTGTTAATCTTACTAATAAAATAATTTGTCTATTACAAGAACAAGTAAAGAAATAGGAAACATTTTTACTTTTTTAGACTGCTAATTTCTTTTATCAAGAAATTTACTTGATCAGATAAATTTATGATCGCATCCTTATTCATCAGCTCTTGTTGTCGTAAATTTTCTAATTCTTCATCTTTTTCCAATTGTCTTTTACCAGCTAAATTTTCGCTTTTGTTATTAGTTTCTTTAAGTTCTTTTATCTTGGCCTTTAATGTACTCTCTTTGTTGATAGTCAGCAGGTTTATAGATTTACTATATTCCAGCAATATTTCTTCTTCCGAAGGTTTGTAATATGCCGAGTCTAATCCTGTCTATGCCCAACTAACCATTTCCCTAACTGTTTTGTCTATTTTTGATCTTTGCATGTTTGTGATAGCAAAGATTCTAAAGGAATGACATGGATGTAACTCATTTTTATGAGATGCTCATATATTCATAGAATTTTCAGGCAACAGCCATTACTTTCTCAAATTCAACTTTTTAAGTCGTTTTACAATATATGCACGCAGTCCCGAGGCTGACATAGGCTCTTTTATAACTCAATTGGGAAGATGATGTTATTTCATTTATATCAAATAATTTTGTTAAGAGGTATGCGTCAGCGGGCCCCAGTTTCCTGTATTCATGATCCCTGACTAAGATTGTTTTATCAACCCTTTTTCTATAAGTAGAGATAGTTGTCTAATGGCTTTAGCACATTCAGGAGTGCAAAATGTAAAGTAACTAGCTTTTCTGAGGTGGCATAGACTTTTATCCTATACACATACTTCCATCATCCAAATCATGTCTTTTAAGGTGTTTCAGTTTTATTGAAGGTAGGGCTCCCACTCGCATGCCGGTTGAGACCATCAACAACACAATAGCTTTACCTCTTTCATCACACAAAGAAAGCAAAGACGATATTTCTTCAAGAGTATAAGATCGATACTCATACTTGTTTTCCTGTTCTCCAAGGAACTTCGAAAGCTTTTTTCTGTTGATAATTACATCATTGATGGAAAAGAAATGATAGAGGGCGGCCAAGTGGACCGAAACTGTGGAATAGGATGATCCTGTATTTTTCATTTCAATTAACTGATTGGTTATCTCTGATTCAATGACTTTGGGATTCTTTTCTAGGATTTGGTCCAGTGATTCTAGTGACTTATGAATAGGGAGTCGCAGGTATTCTGTAAACAACCATCATACTTTATCTTGGTATGTTTGGATCTAGGGCCGAGATGAAGAGTGAATATGCTTTATGAGTTTTATAATGGGTCAAAATGGGATTAACTTGGGCTACCGAAACTGCTGAATTATCTAAATTTGCTGCTGTCAAAGTCTATTCTCCTTTTGAAAGGACAAATCAGTTATTATATAGACAGAATTTTTCATAGAAACAGTATTATATTTATTACTTTACAATCTACGTAATTGGGATAGAGAAGAGTGACGATAGAGCTATCAGTGGGTGCAATAATAAGATATCAGTCTATTGAATTTAATAGAGATCATTCGGAATTTCTACTTTTGAGAAATAAACGTGGATTTTGGGGATTTCCTCAAGGCCATAAAGAAAGAGGGGAAAATGAAATTCAGACATTACAGAGAGAAGTACAGGAAGAAACTGGAATAGTTGATTTAGATATACACCAATACATTGGCAAGATTCAGTACAAATACTTTAGAGCTGATGGAATTCGATCAGAGAAGGAAGTAAAATTTTATTTTGCAACTACTCCAGTAAGAGAAGTCGTCATATCAAATGAACACGAAGGATTCAAATGGACAACTTATCAAGATGCGCTCTCGCTTCTGGATCACCGTCAACTGAAATCCATAATACTAAAAGGTAGAAGAAGAGGCCTTTATTAATCCACATATTTAGAAAGTAGCAGTCCTACTCCGCATACTCTAAATGCTATGTAAATAATTTTATACCCACGTTTTATTAATAGAAGCGGATATAGATTAAAAAATGGTTGCTGGAAAAAGAATTGTGCTAACTGCCGATCGTAGTTTGATGACTAACTATAGAGGTAATTTTCTTTATGGGTTCATAGCATGTGGCCCATATGAGCTTGTTCCTGAATTTGTTTTTGATAAACTCTTTTGCCCAAGCGTTGAAACTGATAAGAATACTGGGGAAATCAAAGTTGCCCAATGTGGATTGCGTCGTATAGAAAGTGCATTAATTAGAGAGTACGATAAAAGTGAGGTGTTTCTAGCTCATCCAGAAATGTTAGAAAAATGTATTGGACCACAGACCAAGGTTGTAGGAATAAATGTCATGGACCCGTTGGGAATGGCTCCGGTTACAACCACAATGTCACCTGAAAAATTATCTTATGTGGCAATGAAATTTAAAAAAATGTGTGCTTCGATTATTCAATTAAAAAAGAAATATGATTTTAAAGTTGTCGTTGGAGGTAATGGGTCTTGGGAATTAGCCAAACCTGAAAGGATGAAAATTCACGGAATCGATACAGTAGTTATAGGTGAGGCAGATGAGTTAGCATTGGATTTGTTTCATGACTTGGAAGCTGGGGACGCGCCAGAACTTCTTCATACATTTGTACGCAATATAGAAAATATTCCTGTTATACGTGGTCCAACAATCAACTCATTGATTGAAGCCATGAGAGGTTGTGGGCGGGGGTGTGATTTTTGTGACGTTAATAAAAGATCCAAGAAAGATATTCCATTAGAGAGATTGCAAGAAGAAGCCAAAATAAACATAAAGTATGGTTTCGATTCTATCTGGCTACAGTCCGATGAAATGCTACTTTATGGTTGTGATAACAAAGATTTTATACCAAATCAAGAAGCAATTTTAGGCGTCTGGAAGGGCTTAAAATCGGTAGGAGCTAATTTCATAGGTACTACACACATGACTTTGTCCGCCGTTGCTTCATCTCCTGATCTGATAAAAAATATATCGCAGGTAAATGATATGGAAAACAATGGTCGCTGGCTTGCAACCAACTTAGGCGTCGAAACTGTCGCCCCGCGGATGGTAAAAAAACACCTTGGAGTAAAAACGAGGCCTTTCCAACCAGAAGAATGGGGATCAGTTGTAAGAGAGGGATGCAAAATACTAAATCAGAATCATTGGTTTCCAGCATTAACATTAATAATTGGATGGCCTGATGAGACACCTGATGAGACCCAATATACTATTGATTTGATCCAGGATTTCAGACAAATGAATATGAGGGGATTAGTCGCCCCATTGTTGTATCAGGATTTCTCTGAGAAAAATTCAATGCACTTTGGAAATTTGAATGAATCACAATTTGCACTCTTCTGGACATGTTGGCAACATAATCTTAGGGTAATAAGCGATATTATACCTATAATTATTCGTAACAAATCTTACGGACCGGCGATGAAGGTATTTATGGCAATGTTAATAAAATTTGGAACATGGGCCATCATGAGATATTTACGTGGGCTCTCTAAAGGGTTATTTGAAGGTAGACCTGCTGAAGATATTGTTGCAAAGTATGTGAGACCGCGCTCAGTCACCGCTCCAATGCCTCCAAAATTATAAAAAAAGTACGAGTTTATTTTAAAACTCTAATTTTATAGCTGGATTACAGCTACAGTCTGGGTTTGAATAAAAAATATGAGTAGTGGTTACTAAAATTAAACCGAGGAGAGGCAAAAAATCTATTGTGTTGAGCTAATTTGACTTAATGCTTCATCAGCAATGGTGTCTCTCTTAGGTGTAATGACAATAAAATAGTTCTTATCAGCTCTTTCCATGACATTAACTAGTTTGTGTTTTTTTACAGAGATATCAAATTCGTACATTCCATGCTCAAGATTCCCCTTTGTATAAATCATGAGTAGTGTTTCTCCTGATAACGGGGTAATTGGGACCATCGAAAATACATATCCCTTGTAAGAACTAATGGGTAGGATTTGTTTCATGTAGGGAGCCACAGAAACCAAGTAAATCAAAACATCTTCGATGGTTTCGAACTCTTCAAATTCAAATTTCATTTAAATTAACTATTTGAAAGTAGGTTAAATAAACTTTATAAAAAGTTTATCCATACGATTCAAATTTAACGTCAAATGTACCATCCTTTCTCTTGTTCCTTTCAGTTACAAAACCCTTTGGTACCAGAGAATCCAAAACACCATCTACAGTGCCCTGCCATCCGCACACATAAAATGATGTATTCTGAGGTGTAATTTTCTCGCCCACAAGTTCTTCTAAGGGTGATTTATCCTTGCCTGGCTTCGGACGTAGAAAGGTTTCTACTCTCCCCTTATGTCCATTCCAAGATCTATTGAACCATTCCTGGGGTCTACTAATGCTTGCTCGATATCTAAAGTTCCATTCACTACTACCCTTTTCCAAACTCTCTTCCTCCAACTCGGTTAATATTTCTCTATAACTCAGCTCATCGACATAGCTTGCGCCGTGAAGCACCACTATTTGCCTTTTAGTCCCCTTTGATTTGAGGTGTAACGAGTATGATATAAAAGGGGCTAAACCTGTTCCACCTCCAATCAAGACTAATCTCCTATCATCTGGACTACCATCCGGCATTTTTTCATTAATTGTAAAAATACCCGTCGGCCTTACCCAATTAATTTCATCACCTTCTCTCTTATCAAATAATTGAGTTGTGAGCCTTCCAGGCAGTGGTTTCTTAACCCATCGGACCACAAGCTCAAAGTGTTTTTTTTGTTCAGGAGGTGAGGCAATCGAATAAGCTCTCCTTATTATCTTACCTTCATTAGGAACATTCAAACCCAAGGTAACAAACTGCCCCGGTTTAAAGTCTGGGATTTGACCCTCGTTTGGTTTAACATGAAAAATCGCAAGGTCTTCCTTTAAAACCCTAATATATGAAACTGTTGCCTTATTGTCTACTACCATAATATTCTCTGTTTTGAGCCAAGTTAGTTAAATATTTTGTTCTCATTATTTTTAAAGTAATATTTTTACTTTCACTTCCAGTTCAGTGATTACGATGCTTACAAAGATTTTGTCATGCCAACTCTTGAATTACACCTAAATTTATAGAGATTATGAGGATAAGAAATTAAGCGTAGCGCATCTATAGGACGACCTAGTTGAATTTTTTAATTATATTATAGTAAGGAGAACCTTTGTGCCTCTCGATACACTTTTGACAAATTGATTTATCGCCGTATTTTTTATGACAGGGGCAATCGCAAATCAAATTCATGTTGGATCCCAAATAATACTGTATGAGGATTTGATGAAACATATAAATCGTTTTACTATAGTTTATGCAAAAATATAGAAATTCAAAATTACGGATAAACAGCAATCACTACTGGTTTCTATTTATTCCTTAGCAAGAGTTCTATTCACAAGTAGTATTAACGTCATAAAAATTCGCTAGATGATCTATTCTAACTTTTGTTAAAAATATATCAGAATTACTATATAGCATAAAGTACTGTCTGAATATGACTGAAAGTTTGACTGAATCAATGCACTCGTTTATTTCAAAGTCTGTTATTTCTTCTGCATCGTGTAAGAAATTTTTGACTTCTGACGGTATTTCATCTAACAATCTGTTGCTCAAGGATCAAACAGGAAAAGTATTGCTTAATTGCAAAAATGTTAATGCATTAAAAGGCAAGGTAGACGGCATAGGTATTTCTTTTGCTATAACTAAGAATCTAGATGAGTATCAGTTTCTTATATGTAAATACATTCCCGCGTTAGCCGATAACGATGTCTTCAAGTTAAAATTTCAAAAGGTGCGATTGCTTATTACTATGTTCATAAATAGAATGGTCGAGGTGCTACTTCAAGCTAAAATAAACTCCAAAGTCTTGGCTGACTTAAATAAACACGGCAACGCTATACTGATAGAGGTTTCTGAATTAACGCATGAATACCGTGAAAGAGATAACGACGACACGCGTCAAATACATTCTCAACAAGAAAAACATGGATTTAATAAATCTCAAAATGGATTATTTCATCCAATTTGATGCTACTGAAATCCAAATTAATAGGATCCTGTTGTCCATTTATGGATATGATGTAGCAGAGTCAGCAGTTGAGTGAACTTGTCATTCATCTTTAAAGAATTCCAGAACTTCTTTGCTGTGACCTCTTGGTTTGACGCTTGAATATATTTTGGCAATTCTTCCGCTTTGATCGACTAAAAATGTTGACCTTGTAACGCCATAGTATTCCTTACCCATAAATTTTTTGAGCCCGTAAACCCCATAACCATTCGATATTTCATTGTTAGAATCGGATGCAAGCATATAGGGAATATTCATTTTCTCTCTGAATTTTGTATGAGAGTCGTTAGAATCTGGACTGATTCCAATTATTTCGATTCCCTGTTGTTCAAATAGTACATAGTCTCTCGTAAATTCCTCGGCCTCTATAGTACAACCAGGTGTAAAATCTTTTGGATAAAAGTAAATAACTATTTTTTTTTGTTCTAACAAATTTGACAGCTTGAATTCATTACCATTTGCGTCTTGATATTCAAAATCGAAAGGCCTGTCACCTTCTTTAACTTTCATTTCATCATGGTCTTTTGGATTTGTCATATTGTAATGTTAGTATACTAAAAAATACATGTTTGTTTTCATTCTGTCTTTCTGCTCACCATGCATCTCAACTTAATATCTGCCATTGTCTATGTTTATTAACCAAATACAAACGTGTAAAAATAGAAATTATCTGTCTTTGGCAATATTTCTAACACATGGATTTCAGGACTAGGTGTCTTGACTATGTTCATGATATGTGGCCATGTAATTTCGAAAAAACTCGAGTTACTATCTTTTTTTCCATGATATCCTAATTGCTCATCAGTTAAAAATTCACCATCCACCTTAATATTTGCGATTGCAGGCTTATCGTCGGTACTACCGACTATCACGTTTACATTTGATGCCATATTGTACTTGAAGATTATCGCGGGATGTCTTTCTTTATGGTCTAATGATGCCTTTATACCCTCTTTATCCCATCTCCATTTGCCCCTTAAATATACGGTATTATCCATCACGGCTTGAGGTTCAGTGAACACGTTGTACTCATTAATTTTAGCTTTTTGATTATTTCCAAACCTTCTGATACGTGAGTACCCTACGCAGATCTCTGGGGCCATGCCGTTAAAATGCATTCCATATATCTTAGTCACTTCATTTTGTTCCTTATTGTTCTTTTGTTCCTTGTCATTTTCACTGATTAAATCATTATTTAACTCTGATTTTCCATCTTTCTTATCCTGAAGCAACTCTTGATTAGAAAATGGGAGATCAAGCAAATCGGCCAACGCTTCTTCAAAATCATCAAATGTTCCGTAACCCGGATGTTCGTACCTAACAAACCCCTCTCTATCGATCAATATGTGCTTGGGCCAGTACGAATTCCCATATACTTCCCAAGTCTTATTGTTGGTATCATATCCATTCACATCTTCATCCAATCCTAACTCCTTTAACGCCTTGCTGATATTCGCGATATTTTTGGCAAACTCATACTCAGCCGAATGAATCCCAAATACCACCAAACCTTTGTCGGAATATTTCTCTTTGATCTTCTTTATTGTTGGAATGGTTCTTAAGCAAAAAATACAACTATATGTCCAAAAATCCAAAAGCACTACCTTACCCTTTAGTTCTTTTATACTATGCGTCGCATTGTCGCTCCAATTCTTGATATCTTTGAACTCTGGTGCTGATACGGCAGGTATAATGTTCATTTAATGACTACTTTCATCTCATGTAATTTATGTCTGTTTTTCTCGTCATCTCTTTACTTTTCTTAAAATGTCATTTCAAATGCGGGAGATGGGATTTGAACCCACGAACCCCTAAGGGATAAGGCCCTCAACCTTACGCCTTTGGCCAAGCTGGGCGACTCCCGCTTTGACATTTTATTATAAGAGGGATAATTTGAATATTCCCACTAATATCATTATGCTATATGATTGATTTTTATTATGGAGTTCATTTTTTTATATCATGCTTGTTCCAGTAAGATGCTTTACATGTGGAAAACTGATAGCTAATATCTATAATGAATATTTAAACCAGATAAAACAAGGAGAAGAACCAAATAAAGTTATGGATTCTTTGAAAATTACACGATATTGTTGTAGAAGGATGTTCGTTTCTAGCGTAGAGACCATATATCAAGTCATTCCCTATTATGAAGCTTTGAGGAAACGAAGAGCGGAGATACAATCTGAGATGGAATGATAAACATTGCCCGAAATCACTTCAATAGAGGAAAGGCTAGTTTTCAATAGTCGAGGAGATAAAACTATCGAAATTGATGTACAGTCTGACGGCAAGTATCAAGGGAGGGCTTGTGCTCCATCAGGTGCTAGTGTAGGGATGCACGAGGCACAAAGTTTTATTCAGAACGATCCAGTATTAACCCTTAAAAATTTTAAAAGTTTAAAGAATAAATTTATAGGGATTGACAGCGCAGATCTCAAAAATCTGCATAATGCAATCAAAACAGTGGATCCTTCTGATAATTATTCAAATATCGGGGGTTCGGTGGCTTACGCTCTTACTATAGCAAGTATAGATTCAGCTGCAAAGGCCATGAACGTTCCATTCTACAAAGTCTTGAATCCTAAATTGGAAAAGATTACTTTCCCGTACCCTCTTGGAAATGTGTTGGGAGGAGGTGCCCATGCTGGCCCAGGAACTCCCGACTTGCAGGAATTTTTGATTTGTCCTGTCAAGTCACTATCGATCTTCGAAGCAATTTCTTTGAATTCGCATATTCATAAAGAAGTAAAAAAAAGTATCGAAAAAATCGACAGTAAATTTACATATGGAAAGGGAGACGAAGGAGGATGGGCACCTGCTATTGTAAATGATCGTGCCATTGAGTTAGTGGAAAACACCATTATTCGTTGTGGATTTGACCCAAAGAAAGAGATCAGAATGGGTATAGATTTTGCAAGTTCCTCATTGTGGGATAGTAATAAAAAAGTATATGACTACCAACGTGAGGGCATCGTAAGAACAACAGAGGAACAAATAGAGTACGTTAACAAATTGATCCGTGACTACAACCTCGTATATGCCGAAGACCCATTACATGAAGAGGACTTTGAGAATATGTCGACTATCACTCAAAGTAACCCTACGTGCCTTGTTACAGGCGATGATCTGCTAGTTACAAATACAAATAGAGCCAGGGATGCTGCTAAAAAGAAGGCATGTTCTGGAGCAATTTTGAAGGTAAATCAAGCAGGCACTTTATACGATGCGATGTTATTTGCAGAAGAATGTAACAACAGCAACATCAAAATCATTACGTCTCATAGATCGGGTGAATCAGTTGACAGTCATATTTCTCATATTTCTCTGGCTACAAATTCATTAATGATAAAAACTGGTGTAGTAGGGGGCGAAAGAATTTCCAAATTAAATGAATTATTAAGAGTTTCAGAGTATGGTTTAATAGAAGGAATGGCTAAATGGAGCAATATATCATGAATATGAATACTGATGAATTAGATTCTCTTAATAATTCTAGTAATGAACATCTAGATAAAACTGTTAATGATGATACTTCCAAAACTGAGGGAGAAGATTCAAATCATACCACTAGCAACCCAGAGGAATCTCCTGAAAATTACGAAAATTCTGATCAAGATGAACAAACAAGTATAGGCAATGAGGAATCAAGCAGTTCGTCTGATGTGATAGAACAATCCGAGTCATTGGAAGATCCCAATAACCTAGAGAAAATGATATTGTCAACTGGGATCAGGGTAGGTACTCCGATCAAGACTAAATTTATGACATCATTCATAACTCGTGCTAATCCAGAAGGATTGTATATCCTTGATATTAGTAAAACGCTTGCCAGAATTGACGTTGCAGCCAAATTTATTGGTAGAACGAATATTGCGAATGTTGCAGTAACATCTGCAAGGGAGTACGGAAAAACACCAATCGAAAAATTTTGTGAACTAACAGGCGCTAGAGGTATATTTGGAAGATTTATGCCTGGTACGTTTACGAATCCTTCGTTACCCAAATATTTAGAGCCCGAAATAGTTATAGTTACTGATCCACAGGCTGATGAGCAGGCAGTATTGGAAGCAACAAGAGCTGGGGTCCCTGTAATCGCATTATCAAATAGTGACAATATTACCTCAAAAGTTGATTTAGTAATTCCATCAAATAATAGGGGTAGAAAAGCACTTGCTACGGTTTATTGGCTCTTGACAAAGGAAGTCCTCAAGAAACAAGGAAAGATAAAATCTGATTCTGAGATGCCATTAACTATAGATGATTTCGAGGCAAAACTAGTTGAAGAACTGATTTAATTAAGTATTGACACGTGAACATAACTTTAGTGGAGTTTTTTATCCTAAAGATTATGGGAAATTGAATGCTTCAATTCAAAGTTTTTTTTCACTCTTGAATTCCTCTTCTGAGGATAAAAAATTCCTACAAATGGTAAATGAGTACATTCGAGATAAAAGGATTCTGAGTTTCATAGTTCCACATGGTTCATATGATTACTCTGGCTATGTGTCTGCATTCACTTATTACCTAATAGACAAGATAGAGTGCCAAAATTTCATAATATTATCTTCCGATCATCGTGGAACTAGTCCTGGCATCTCTGTGTTGGAGCATGGTACTTGGAATACCCCTTTGGGCCCAGTGCAAATTAACGAAACAATGGCACACAGTTTGATAGAGAAAAGTAATAACGGCTTTGTAGAGATAGATTCATTTTCTTTTGAAATTGATTACACAATTGAAATACAGTTACCATTTATTCAAGTGCTAAAGAAGAATAATTTCAAATTTTTACCTATACTTCAAAGAAAACAGGACAAAAAGACATGTATCCAATTGGCAAAGCTATTAGCGAGCATTGTACCTCGAGATGAAAAAATTGTACTAATATCTACTACTAACTTTACTCATTATCTAGGGTATGAGGAATGCTATGCCATAGATAAAAAACTGATATCGGAGATTTCGAAGATGGATATAGAATCATTTTATGAAAACTTGAAAAACTATTTTCAATATATTTGTGGATATGGTTGTGTAGCTACTGCTATAGAATTTTCAAAATTATCAGGAAATTTTGATGTTATTTTGTTAAAGCATCTAACAAGTGGCGATATTGATGGTAACAAGTCTTCGGTCGTGGGCTATTCATCGATTCTAATACTTTAGAGGGTTTAAGGATGAGAAGGAGGAAGAAGGGGAGTTTGATTGAATTCAAGCACTAACACTTTTGAACGCCAAATAGTAGCAGTAGCACCAGGAAAGGTGATTCTCTTTGGAGAGCACTTTGTGGTTTATGGGTATCCATCATTGATTGCATCAATAGATAAATTCTTTAAGGTAAAAGTAGATTTCTCTCCATCTACAAGCGATGAAATCAAAATTGAATCAAATCTAGGCTTTAGAGCCACTCTACAAAACTCGGTGCTTCACTTCCCACTAGGACAGGATAGTGCACATCATGAAATCATCAGAAAGCTCTACAATGTTATCCAATATCTAGTGACACATACCGGCATAGATGCAGGATCAAAATATAGTATTCTGATTCGTTTAGACTCTGAAATTCCGCTAGGAGGAGGACTTGGATCCTCTTCGGCTTTTTGTGTTGCATTAACTGCTGCTTTTTACAATTTATTAGATAACATGATAAACAAGAGACAGATTTGTTATGAATCTATTAACGCGGAGAAGATACTCAATAGAGATACTTCGGGAGCCGATTGTAGTATTTGCACATTTGGAGGGTTGGGACGATTCGACAGATTGAATGGTTTCAAAAGGATCTCAGCAGATTTTAGTAATTATCGGTTCTTGATAATAGATAGTGGAGTTTCCCATGATACCTTTTCTATGATAGAGAAGGTAGCTAAAATTAAAAATAACTTTCCCAATGATTTTAACAATCTATGTAATAAGTATGGAGATATCTATAATCAAGTTCTCAGCTTCCTCGAGCATAAAGATATTGGAAATATCGGTGAACTTTTAAATAGAAATCACGAATTGTTAGTCAGCCTTTCGTTGTCTAATCCAATACTAGATAAGATAATTAATATTTGCAATTCTGAGGGTTCGTTAGGAACAAAAATTACCGGGGCCGGAGGTGGGGGCTCAGTCTTGGCTTTCATACATAAGGATGATCTTTCAGTAATCAAGAATATTCTAAAAAGATTAGATTTATTAAATTTAAAATATTTCTTTGCAAAGATTGATCCAGAAGGACTGAGGATCGGTTGCAATAACTAACTACCTCAGCAGATATGGCCATAGTATCAAGATCCCCAATAATTCTACTTAATCACACAATTAATAATGTCTTGATGTTTCACTAGTCTAGTACGTCTTGATAGATAGTAATTTAATAATCATAAAGTTAGGCGGATCCGTAGTTACATTCAAAGAAAAACCCTTATCACCAAACTATGAGGGGATCGATAAAATATTACAAGTGTTAAGTGAGATAAAGAAAAATTTTAAGATTATCATTGTTCATGGTGGAGGATCTTTTGGTCACTACTGGTCTGTAAAATATGATATGCATACCAAGCCATACCCATATTCGGATCTAGGTGTATCTGTAGTCCATGAATCGATGATCAAACTAAATCACATAATTGTCAATAAATTAATAGAGTCCAAATTAAAACCTTATTCGATTCAACCATCTGCATTCGTATTTAACAGTGCGGCGGATCCTGCGAGGATACATGATATCCTTGATATGACCACTGGGAATGATTTGATACCAATTACGTTTGGAGATGTAATACATACCTCAGGAAATAACTTTTCAATTCTTTCTGGAGATACAATAATGTCTATGTTGTGCACAGAATTGCATCCAGAGTATTCTATTTTCACCACTAATGTAGATGGATTATACAATGATGTGAACAGAGGGCAAATAGTTCGGGAAATTCGAGTGGACAAAACAGACATTACCAATGTTTTTTTGAAAGATGAGATAAAAAAAGAAAACCCTAATTCTTCTTTTGATGTTACTGGAGGGATGAAACGGAAAATTACTGAATCTATTCAAATTGCAAAATCAGGAACACCGGCTTATTTGATTAATGGTTTCCATCCAGAAAGGATATTAGATATAATTCACGATCGTGAATACATCGGCACATGTATAAGAATGGGCTCTGGGAGTTAGCACGAAAATGAGATATTTAGTTCTGGGAGGAAGTTAGATATGGATAGAGAAGATCCTTCTATCTCTGAAAAACAAATTGAAATGATAAAGAAAAGAAAAAAAGAAGGGATAGACATTCCTCTGAAAGAAAAGGTTCAGGGCAAAGAAACTACAACTCTTTTGGAGGATGTTTATTTGATTCACAATGCACTGCCTGAAATCAATATCGAGGATATAAAATTGGATACAGTTTTCCTTGGTAGGAGCTTTTCTGCTCCCATTATCATTGACTCTATGACTGGAGGTACTGATGAAGCACTAGTTATAAACAAGAGATTGGGCCAATTAGCTGAGAAATATGGATTAGCAATGGGACTTGGAAGCCAGAGGGCTGGACTAAAAAGCGACAAACTGGTTCAGAGTTATGCTGTTGCTCGGAGCGTTGCCCCAAATGCTTTTTTGATAGCAAACATAGGTGGAGCCCAACTTGCTGAAGGATTATCAAAAGATGACGTCAAAAAAATCATACAAATGATTGATGCGGATGCATTAGCCATACATTTGAACCCACTTCAAGAACTAATTCAACCAGAAGGGGAGCCACATTTTAAGGGAATTCTACAAAAAATAACCTCTCTAGTAAATGAAATCGATATTCCTGTCATAGTCAAAGAAGTAGGCTCTGGAGTTTCGCCTGAGGTTGCCCTCAGACTCCAAGGTGCTGGAATAAGGGCTATTAACGTGGCGGGATCGGGGGTACTAGCTGGGCCGGAATTGAAAAAATAAGAGCGGATAATGCAAACAGTTACATAAAATCTAATTTGGGCAATCTTTTCTGGGATTGGGGCATTCCAACTGCGCTATGCGTATTGTTGGCTTCAAGATTAGTAGAAATCCCTGTGATTGCTTCGGGCGGACTCCGCAACGGCCTAGAAATAGCCAAATGTTTGATGCTTGGAGCTAAAATGTGTGCAATGGCATTTCCTTTCTTAAGAAAGGCTGCAGAATCCGAAAATGAATTAGACCAATTTACACAGTTGGTTTTAGCACAGCTGAGAGGTACGATGTTTTTGCTAGGCTCATCTGATATTGATTCCTTGGTGAATACAAGATATATATTGAAAGATAAATTAGCAAGTATGTTGAATAGTTATGAGTTCAGAAGAAATAAAAACTGAAATCAATTTTGTTGCTTCTAAAATAAATCAATTTATTCTCAATAATATTTCCGGTGAGCCTTTTGGTTTGTATACGGCTTCTTTGCACTACATTAAGAGTGGGGGTAAGAGGTTGAGACCTTTCATGACTATTAAATCAAGTGAACTCCTCAATGGAAGTTTACAATCTTCGCTTCCAGCTGCTGCCTCTGTAGAATTGGTTCATAATTTTACATTGGTTCACGACGACATAATGGATAATGATAACGTTAGGCATAACGTAACTACAGTACATCAGCAATTTGGAATTCCTTTGGCAATTTTAGCTGGAGATGTCCTCTTTTCAAAAGCATTCCAAGTTATATCTATCTATGGGAAGAAGGTTGGACTCGATCAATCCGTCCTATTGAGGATGATTGACTTGCTATCCACTTCGTGCATCGATGTTTGCGAGGGACAAGCCTTGGATATACAAATGGCTCAGGACGATGAATTTTCATCAACAGGATCATATATTAAAATGATTGAAAAAAAAACCGCCGCACTATTTAGGGTCTCGTGCGAATTGGGCACTCTATCATCACCTGATTTTACCGAAAAAGACTTTGAGAATATGTCTGGATACGGGGAAAAGATTGGTATTGCATTTCAACTAATAGATGATCTAATTGGAGTTCATGGAGATTCAAAAATAACCGGAAAATTTGTGGGAAACGATATACGCGAAGGAAAAAAAACTCTACCTATTTTATTAGCTTTTCAGAATCTGAATTCTGCGGATAAGGATTTATTAAGACAACTATTTGGCAGTAAGAATGCGAAAGATTCTGAGATTGCAGAAATGGTAAAAAAAATTGCTGAAATTAGAGTCGATAAGGAAGTTCGTGATATTGCAAACAGTTATGCTGAGGAAGCATTCAAGACATTGAAAAGCTATGACCGGTCACCTGCCTTAATTTCATTAGAAAATTCTGCAAAATACATTGTAGAACGGAGTTTATAATTCGAAATGATTGCTGATCAGAAATTTGTCAATACTGTTAAATTAATAGCTTTGAAAAATGCGTTGGAGTTTAACAACACAATAAGAATTGACGTTGTCATTTCAAAGACTTTTTCGATTTCAAAATACATGGGAGCGAATATTAACATAAAAGAGTTAGTTCCAGAAATAAAACAAATTACTAGTGAACTAAGAGATCTATCAGTTCATGAAAAAAAGACACTATACGACTCTATTGCTTTGGAAAATAATGATTATCTAAAGGATCTCAAAAGTGACTTGGGGAAAGATGATAAGATCCATAAGGATCCGGAAAATAAGAAGAAAAAAAACTCAACCGGCAAGGATATAGAATTTGAACTCCCTAATCTGGACGGGGCAGTCCAAGGTAAAGTAGTAACAAGATTTCCACCCGAACCTAATGGCTACCCTCATATCGGTCATGCTAAAGCTGCGGTAATTGACGAGGAATATGCTAGGAAATATGGAGGAAAGCTGATCCTGAGATATGATGATACTAATCCTCTAAAAGAAAAAATTGAATATTACAGTGCTATAAAAGATGGTCTTGATTGGCTTCAAGTAAAACCCGATGAGATTAAGAACACTTCTGATGATATTGTTAGAATTTATGAATATGGTAAGGAGCTAATTAGAAGAAATTTTGCTTACGTTTGTTCATGTTCACCAGAAGATATTAAGAGTAACCGCCTAAATGCGATTGCGTGTGAATGCACGAATAATTCGATAGAAAATAACTTGTCTGAATTTGAAAGTATGATCTCAGGTAATTACGACCAGAATCAAGCAATCCTGAGGTACAGAGGAGATATGTCCAGTCTCAACACCGCAATGCGCGATCCAACTCTTTTTAGGGTCATTAAAGGTGGTAATCACCCTAAGGCTGGATCAAAATATTCATTATGGCCTACTTATGATTTTGCTGCTCCTATAGAAGATAGCCTTGACGGCGTTACTCATGCTTTTAGAACCAAAGAATACGAATTACGAAATGAACTGTATTTTTCCATCTTAGATAATTTGTCTTTAACAAAACCGAAGATGATTGAATTTTCCAGGTTGGAATTTGAAGGCATTCCAGTTTCTAAAAGAAAAATTACCCCCTTGATTGAAAAGGGAATAATAAAGAATTGGGATGACCCCCGACTTCCTACACTCATGGGATTGAGGAGACGTGGGATCCTGCCTGAAGCTATAAGGAAATTTGTACTATCCCTCAGTATTACACTATCAGAAACAAAACCCTCAATGGAAATACTGGAATCATTTAATAGGAAAATGCTGGATTCCAAAGCCCAAAGACTCTTTTTTGTCAAGAGTCCAGTCAGGGTGAATATAGATACTCTTGATATCGATCTAGTTGAGATAAGAAATCATCCTACCATTGACATGGGCAAGAGGACGGTGCAGGTAGGAAATATAATTTATATATCTAACGATGATGCAATTAAACTTAAAATCGGAGATACATTAAGATTAATGGACTTATGCAACATAGAAATTTTGTCAATTGAAAAAAATCTCATCAAGGATAATAAAGGCGAAAATGAGCCTATTATTGTTATTAATGCAAAAAATAAGGGAAATGAAATTTCTCATAATATACCAAAGGTTCAGTGGGTATCTAAATCCGACTCCCAAAATTATAGGATTTTAAGACCATTACCTCTGTACGATGGAGACAAATACAATGAAAATAATTTAATAGTGGATTATGGATTAGCTGAATCCTATATATCAAAACTTGAGCTTGGAACTGTCATTCAATTTGTTAGATATGGATTCTGTAAGATTGATGACAACTCTACGGCAATATTTACACATAGGTAATATGAAAAAATGAAAATAGCAAGGATTAGATTGAAAAATTCAGTAGAAACATATGGAATTGTCTCTCAAGATGGGAAGAAAATAATTACTAAGGAACAGATACAGGAAAAGACTGGAGTCCCTATCCCACCTCGAATCAAAGAATTCTTGTTTGGTGGTTGGCTGGCAGAAGTAAATTCTGTTGGAACTAAACTTACTTATGATTTACCAATAAATGAGGTTGATTTGTTGGCCCCCCTTCCCAATCCGCCTAAAATTATTTGTTTAGCTTTTAATTACTATGATCATGCTCGAGATGCAGGACTAACTCCTTCTGAAGAACCTGTAATATTCTTAAAACCGAGAACTGCGTTAAATTCACCTCATGGAAATGTCATCTCTCCATCTTATGTAAAGCGACTAGATTATGAGGCCGAAATAGCCGTCATTATCGGAAGACAAGTCAAAAAAATTTCTGAAGAAGATTCATTAGATGCCGTATTTGGTTACATGATATTCCATGATGTTTCTGCGCGAGATATCCAATTTAGAGATAAACAGTTCACACGAGGCAAAAGTATAGATACCTTTGCTCCATGCGGCCCCTGGATAACGACTAAGGATGAGATTCATGATCCTCAAAAACTACGCATTACAACCACGGTAAATGGAGAATTAAGACAAAATTCGTCAAGTAGTAACATGGTTATTCCGATTAGGAAAATAATATCTTCTTTGAGCGATCTCATAACAATTGAACCTGGGGATATCATTTCTACTGGTACTCCTGCGGGAGTGGCCATGTCAATGAAGGAGCCTAGGTATTTGAAACATGATGATATAGTGGAGATTTCTATTGAGGGATTGGGAACGATCAGAAATCGGATCCTGTTTAATTAATGTAAGTTTTTTTGAATGCCTGCCTTTATAGACAATATTTGTAGTAGTCTTCTGTTATTATTCCTAGCCCGTGGTTCCAGATTCTAGGGTTTTTTATGCAAAGCCTTTTTTAACTCATGCTCTAATAGCAAGCAATATTGTTTGTAGGTTTCTACCAATTGTTCTCTGATATTAGCTAACTGCATTGACTGATTGAGAGTTTGGACGCAACTCTCAAGTGATCTCTCAGAAGCGAATACTTCCATATTTAATTTAAATTTCTTTACCAGCTCTCTTTGCTCATCACTGATTTCTTCAATTGATTTAATAATTGACTCGATATTTTCATTTAAATCTCTAGTCTCTCTTCCGTCATTCTCATTGAGGTGTTTTCGCAAAAATATCAAACTAAACACTGATTGTGAGTGTAGTTGTTATTTATTTGTTAAAAAGTAGATTTGTGAATCAATTTACCACCAATCTATCACATCTTTTATTTTAATTATCTTCAAGTCACATTGGAAATAGGAGTGGCCCAGAAATTTATTGGTATAATATATAGTCTAATATCTCGACATTGTTGTAAACTCGCAAGGTGTAGCGAAAATATGGCATTCTATACACCACGATAGGAATTTAATATGAATTACAACATCAGACAAAGAAATATGTATAATACCCACTGGAGACTATGTAATTTAGTTATTGAAATTTGACATAGCTATTGTAGGAGGTGGACCAGCAGGATTATCTGCTGCATATTCCGCATCTAAAGACGGTGCAAAGGTAATCCTCTTTGAAAAGGATCCTTCGTTTGGTCATAATATTAGGACCAGTGGTGTTACCTGGATCAAAGAGATTGAAAAATTCGATATTACAGGGGACTACTATAATCCAATCAAGAATTTTTCCTTCGTCTCTCCGAATAATCAAATCATGATTTCTGGGACTTTTAATTCTGCATGTGTTCTTGATGTCAGAAAGACATATCAATATTTAGCATCCAGAGCAGCTTGTGAGGGTAGTACTTTACTGGTCAAAAGCCAAGTCATTGATATTAAGAGAAATTCAAAAAGACATTCGAGCATTTTGAAAGTAAATTCTCCAAGTGGACCATTGGATGTTGAGGCAACTTTAGTAATAGACGCATCTGGCTTTACCAGTTTTGTATCACGGAAATTAGGATACGTTGGATCGTGGAATAGATATGGCATAGGTGCAGAATATGAGTGCTATTGTGATAGTGTGGACAACGAAACTTTATGCCTTATGGTAGGGCAGATTTATTCTGATGCCGGTTATGCCTGGGTTTTTCCTTTGTCTAAAAATCGCATAAGAATAGGAGTGGGCATCGGGAAACCAAATTCAAGCACCGATCCAGTATCTAAGCTAAACCAAATCATGAAAAGTCGTTTGCCTCCACTAGATACACTTGGAAAAATTCAACCTTTGGAGCTTCATTTAGGTATGATCCCAAATGAAGGATTGCGTACAAATAGTGTTTTTGATGGGCTGATCATGGTCGGAGATACTGTGGGTCAAGCAAATCCATTGGTTCTAGAAGGCATAAGATACGCCATAGAGTTTGGACGTTTAGCTGGGAGGGTAGGAGCTGAATCATTGCAATACAATTCATCCAGCGATTCTTTAAGGCCTTATGAAGTAGCAAACAAGAATCTCCTTGAAAAAAAAATAAAATCAGCATTAAAGGTTCAGTCAAGATGGCTTGGTTTATCTGATTCAGAATGGGACAAAGAAATTGAAATAATAAAAGAATTATCAATAGAAGAATTTTTAGATTTCATAAAGTCGGATTTTACTTATACTAAAATGGCTAAATTAGCTCTTAACCATCCTAAAATGGTGGTTAAGCAATTGTTTAATCTTGTATTAAACAAATAGTTTCTTTTATGAGCATCAAATAAGAAGATATAAATATCTTAAATTGTCAGCCACTTTTAATTTGGCAGGAGAAACCGCTACACAATTTCTTCCAATATTATATTTATTTGGATTTGGGATTTTAGCTGGGGTACCCGCAATCGTCATGTCGCGGTTGTTGATGACAAGAAGAAGGTATAATCCAGTAAAATTCCTTCCAATGGAATGCGGTCAAGTACCTTCAGGCGAAGGAAGATCTCATTTTATGATGCAGTATTATTCTTATATCCTAATGTTTGTGGTCTTTGATGTAATGTCTATTTTTCTATATGCATGGGGTGTTACTTTTTTTTCTATCCCTAAAGAAGCGACTTTGCCGATGATAGGATTTTTGGGGATTATGTTTGCTGCAATGGGATATGCATTATTTTTGGCAGGGAGAAAAGGAATCTGGTAGTCATGTTGAACCCAATAGATATTAATAACTTGAATAGTAATTATTTATCAAGTGTAGAGGTATGATAAAGGATCTCGTTAACCCTACCAATCTTAATGTTTTAGTGTCAAAGCTAGGTGATGTTTTGGTCAAAGCTTTGGATGAACCATTAGGATATGCAATTAACTGGGGGCGTGTCTGGTCACTATGGCCCGTTCACTTGGAAACTGCTTGTTGTAGTGTAGAATTTGGTGCTGTTTCAAGTCCGCGCTATGACGCTGAACGATTTGGGATACTGGAAGCTTTTGGTTCATTAAGACAGTGTGATTTAATAGTAGTTCAAGGAACCGTAACTAGGAAAATGGCACCTAGGCTCAGGATGGTTTATGATCAAATGCCAGAGCCAAAATATGTTATTGCTATGGGAGCCTGTGCGATAACAGGAGGGCTATATCTGGATTCATACAATGTTTTGCCCGGAATAGATAGCATTGTACCAGTAGATGTTTATGTCCCAGGCTGTCCTCCTAGACCTGAAACTTTAATTCAAGGTACAATGTTGTTACAAGAAAAAATTAAAAGGTCGAAAATAAAATAATGGAAAAAGACAATATTCAAAATAATCAAACGAACTTGATGGAAGTAAAAGAAGAAAAGAGTAATTTACTATCTAATAGTCTCATTAATTCTATTACTACTAATTTTGGAGATCAAGTTAAACTCGTCTATAAAAAAGAAAACCGATCCAAGATAATGGTGAGCCCAGAAAATCTTGTAGAAACAGCTCTATATTTAAGAAATAATCATGGATTTGATCATGCTGAATCAGCTTCAGGGACTGACTATCCAGCTGACAATCAAATTGAAATTAATTATCATTTAGGTTCGTATAGTAACACTGATTATTATCCCTACATTGTAGTTTTATCAACGAGAGTTGATCGAGCCGATCCTAAATCAAACAGCTTGATAAATATTTTTCCTAGTGTAGAATACCATGAACGGGAAACATATGAAATGCTAGGCGTATATTTTTTGGGACATCCGCGTAATGAACGCTTTATATTGCCTGAAGATTGGGCAGATATTCCACCTCTCAGAAAGGATTTTCGCATAAAGGGAAGATGATAGTGAAATGAGCAGTCTAGAAGAAAAAATCGATGAGGCAAAGAAATTATCACTTCAAATAACAAAGGAAACCGAAGATGATAGGTTAATGACTCTAAGTGTTGGTCCACAGCACCCAGGGTCCGGCCATTTCAGGTTTACAATTAAAGTAGATGGAGACTATATTGTATTTGTAGATCCTGACCCCGGCTATGTTCACAGGGGGCATGAAAAGATGTGTGAATATAGAAATCACTTTCAAAACATACCCCATTTAGAACGCCCCGTGATTCATGATTCTTGTAACATTACATATGCATACAGTTTGGCTGTGGAGGATCTTGTTGGTATCACAGTTCCTCGGAGGGGTCAATTTATTAGAGCACTTGCATCGGAGCTTAGCAGACTTTCTTACACATTGTATTGGTTGGCAATATATGGAATATTCTTAGGACATTCAACAATGTTTATGTGGCCTGCTGGAGATAGGGAATTACTTATCGATTTATTAGAGCGATTAAGTGGGGCAAGAGTTACTAATGCTTTCAATATTCCTGGTGGAGTCAGAAATGATATTCCATACAATTTTAAAGAAAAATGTCTAGCCCAAGTCAATTATTTTGAAACTAGGCTCAAAGAATATGACGATATTTTTTATAACAATCCTTTACTAAGACAAAGAACTGAGGGCGTTGGAATATTGACCAAAGAGGATGCAATTAAACTAGGGGTAACAGGATTTGTTCTACGGGCATCAGGAGTACCATTTGATGTCAGGAAAGTTGAGCCGTATGACGTTTATAATGAAATTGATTTTAATGTTCAATACATGAAAACATGCGATTCTTTTGCAAGAGCATATGTTCCTGTACTGGATATGCGTGAGTCATGTCATATAATTAGACAATTATTAGATAAGATGCCGGAGTCTGGAGACGTAAGAGAAAAATTGCAATTTAATATTAAAAGCTCCCCTGGTGAAACATACAAGAGGGTGGAATCAGGAAGAGGCGCGCTGGGATATCACGTAGTTAGCGATGGGACACCAAGACCATATAGGGTAAAGGCATCGGTAGGTTCATTTAGGAATTTGCTTGCTTTACCTTTCTTGCTAACTGGATCAAAACTAGGTGATATGCCTGCAATATATTGGTCTCTAAATTATTGGCCGGTGGAGGCTGATAGATAATGGTTTCACTGACTCCGGATTTTAGATTCGGGAATTTCGTAGCTAGCGTTGTTTGGCTTTTACTTGTAGTCTTAGCATTAGTTACCGTACTTATTCTTCCGATAATCTTTTTCACTCTATTTTATGTTCCCTTGCCTGTAGTTGAAGGGGAAGTCTTGACACCATACCTTTTCTTTTCAATGATGGTTGATCCGTCTAGGACACTCCCTATTCTTCAATTTTTTATGCATACCGACCTCTTTAGAGCAGCAGTTTTTCCAGGATTTGTATTTGCGGCTTTGATAGCGGCAATTACAATATTTGTCGAACGAAAATTGTTGGCAAAAATGCAGTTGCGTGTAGGACCACTATACGCTGGTAAAGTTGAAGGGATCTTCCAATTATTGGCAGATGGACTAAAACTCCTTACAAAGGAAATTATAGTCCCTTCAGGAGCTGATAAGCCCATATTCTGGTTGGCTCCAATAATGTTTGTGGCTACTGCCGCTGCGGTAGTCGCATTAATTCCTGTAGCCCCCGGTTGGGTAGTTGCTGATGTTGACGTAGGGTTAATAGCTGCCTTTGCAATACTTGGATTCTTTCCGTTGATTGCACTATTATTTTCATGGGCCAGTAACAGTAAATATCCATTCATAGGCGGGTTAAGGGCCCTCCATCAAATGATCGCCTTTGAGATACCGTTTTTCTTATCCGCCTTGCCAGTTGTTCTGCTATCATCGTCTCTTAATCTCACTGAGATTGCCCGCTCACAATATATGATCTGGAATATTTTTTTACTCCCGATTAATGCTTTTGTATTTTTCATATCTTCTTTGGCAGAATTAGAAAGGATCCCATTCGATTTGCCTGAAGCTGAAAGTGAAATAGTTGCAGGCTGGTTAACTGAGACTACTGGAATGATTTATGGACTTATACAACTTGGTAGCTATTTGAAACTATACGCACTTGCAGGATTGTTTGTAACCCTCTTTTTAGGTGGATGGTATGGACCACAAATATTTCCTCCAGAATTAATTCCTGGAGCTCATGAATCTAATATACCATTGCTGCAAATGTTAGCTTTAGATGGAGTATACAATGCTATTACAGTAAACAGCGTATTCTGGTTTTTGGTGAAAACAATTGTGATCATCTTTTTGATGTTGATTATTAGAGGTATCAATCCGAGAATTAGAATTGATATTTTGCTTCACACAGGATGGTACAAACTAATAGTTTTAACATTCATAAATCTGTTCGTCGTACTGATGTTGATTTACGGTGGAATTATTGGACCGGAGGGCGTGATTTCGATAAGATGAACACTGCAACAGGATTCATAAAAGCGCTTGAGTCTGGAACCAAGCACTTAGTTTTAAAAAGATTTACATTCCGTTATCCAGAGGAAAAGCTGAAATTTGTGGGTGATGGGTACCAATTTGACCCCAAAAAAGGAGTCGGAATTGCTGGGACCAGGGGTAGACATATTTTGTTTCATGATAAATGTACTGGATGTCAGCTTTGCGCTATAGCTTGCGAAGGGATAGCAGAAGCAATCACTATGGTAAAAGTGGATGAACAATGGAAGCAAAATAAAAAATCTATAATGCCTCAAATAGATTATGGAAAATGTGTTTTTTGTGGCTTGTGCGTCGATGCGTGCCCCTTTTATGCGTTATATATGACAAATGACTATGAGCTGTCTTCTTTCACCAAATCTCATTTGATATACACGCCATCCCAGCTGGCTGTAAAACCAAAATACGACGGTGAGGTCGAAATAAAAATAGGCTCACGAGGTGCATATCATGGTAGATAGTGTTTTTGTAGGGTTATCTGTTCTCACTATTGGATCAGCTATCCTGTCTCTTGAAAGCCGAGAATTATTGTACGGAGGCATAGCATTGGCAGTTTCGATGCTTGGGATAGCAGGCTACTTTATCATTTTGGACGCCCCTTTTGTTGCAATGTTTCAAATAGCTGTATACGTAGGTGCTGTTGCCGTTCTTATAATATTTACAGTGATGCTAGTCCGGGCCCCAAATACGGTTACGAAAAAAGAAACAAGGAAAAGAAAGATAGCAGGTATATTGCTCGGATTGGCATTTCTTGTTTTAGCTGGATCAATATTAGGAAACTCTGCTGCAACTCAACTGAAATTTAATGACACGGTTCCAGTATTTGATGTACAGGCAATAGGGAAAGAATTATTAACATACTACTCACCGGTATTGTTAGTATTGGCTTTAACACTGGCTGCAGCAGTAATAGGTGCTCTGGCCTTGGCACGCAGAGAGGATATTGAGGAAAGAAATGAACCAACCAACTGATTTTCTTTATATAGCTATAATCCTCATATCTATTGGAATTTATGGATTAGTTGTAAAAAGAAACGCGCTACGATTAATATTCTCAATCGAATTAATTGCAAATGCTGTAAATCTCGTACTTATAGCGTTTTCAAGAATGCTGCCAAGTCCTCAGGGCCAGGTCTTTGTGCTTTTCTCAATAGCAATATCTGCTGCTGAGGTTGCCGTAGGCTTAGGAATCATAATTATAGCGTATAGGTTCTATAAAGATATAGACATTACTGAATATAAGAACCTCAAGAATTAATTTTATTCAATAAGTATTTTTTTTAAATATTCAACCGTATAATATATAAAAGGAGTTAATGTCGTTGAGGTAGGGGTATTCGGAGCAGGAGATGTAGATGGTGGATTCTTCCTATTATCTTATGGTGGCAACATTTATGCCCTTGATATTATCTCCGGTAGTGTATTTTTTGGGAAAACGAAAGGGAATAAACATTACAACGTGGTTGACTTTTGGAATTTTAGCTGTCTCCACTGCGCTAGTGATTATTCCATCTATAGGCCTAGGTTCTGGAGGATCATATCAAGAAGTCTTTGATTGGAGTCAATTGGGTCATTTCGGGTTAAAATTAGATGGTTTGAGCATTCCTTTTGCTATTACGATTTATCTGTTATCAACTATTGTGGTAATTTATTCAAAACCATATATGATAAGAAAAATTCTTCTTCAGTATGAACAAGTTAAGAATTCCTCTAATCTGGAAATGAATGATGCTGAAAGCGAGATGTATTCTAATAAGGACGGAAAATCTTTATCGTCCTTGATTTTATCGACCGATCAAAAGTCCTACCTAAACAGTCAGTTGGGCTTGTACTATTCTCTTTATCTTGTCTTTGCGATGGGTATGCTTGGGACAGTATTGGCAACCAATTTATTCGAATTTTATGTATTTTTTGAACTGATGTTAGTTCCATCATTCTTTTTGATTGCCTTTTTTGGATACGGAAACAAGAAAAGAACCTCTTTAATGTTCTTTTTCTGGGCCCACGTCGGTGCAGTTATCCTGTTGTTGGGTTTAATGGCGATGGGTTTTCTTACTGGTGGATTTGATTATGATATAGTTAGGGCAAATGCGTCTCAAATTCCACAGGCATGGATTGCTGTCATTGTGGCAGCACTTGTTATTGGATTTGGTGTAAAACTAGCTGCTTTCCTTGTCCACGTATGGTTACCTGATACGTATACGGATGCTCCCACCCCTATTTCAGTACCTGATATCATCGGCAATGACCGGAATAGGTGCTTATGGTCTGATAAGAATTTGGATTGAACTGTTATCGGGCCCTGGAAACTATACTGATTATAGTATTTACATAAGCATCTGGGGGGTTGCAACAATGATATACGGAGGTGCCATGGCTCTAATGCAAAAAGATATCAAAAGAGTTTTGGCTTACTCTAGCATAAGTTCGATGGGGTATCTTCTTTTTGGTATAGGCTCAGAAAGTGTCCTGGGTATTAGCGGTGCAATCTTTATGTATGTTACTCATGCTTTAGGTAAAGGATTGTTGTTTATGATGGCCGGTTCAGTTATCTTACAAACAGGAACAAGAAACATGGATAAATTAGGTGGATTGGGTGGAAAAATGCCATATACTGCTGTATTCGCAATGATTGGTGGATTAACAATCATAGGTGTGCCAATAACAAGCGGTTTTATGTCTGAATGGGTCCTCTTTAATGGCGCTTTACAAAACGCTGTAGTTAGCGAGAGCGCTCTTAAGGCAGTGTTATTTGCTTTGGCTATTACGACTACTATACTGACGTCTGCTTATATATTGTGGATGTACAAAAGAATCTTCTATGGTATTACCCCAGAAACATTAAAAAATGTACGTGATTCGAGTAAGTACGTTTTAGTAACCATGGGAATTTTGGCTTCATTAACATTGATACTGGGATTATATCCTGATTTATTTTATAAACCGATTATAGGGTATGTTGAAAATCTTTATAATAATTCAGACGAGCTGATACCAGTAAAGATCACGCCTGGAACAGGACAATTAGATGAAAAACCCATAAACAGTACACAGGTTAGTAATGTTGCTTCTCCAGGCGGTACCGAATTCCAGAGGACACACCAGATATCTAAAAACTATGTGGATCATCCCATTGCTTTATAGGTGAATAGATGTGGTTGAAATTTTAGGTTTTGAAGGAATAGGTGTAAATGCATGGTTAATCTGGATGACTCCATTTATAGGAGCCGCCTTCATTCCAATTTTAAGAAAAAAAAGTGAAAAACTCAAAAGTTATGTTGCTGTTGCATTTGCAATTATCAGCGCCTTATTAGCTTTAAGTATCCTGCCTCTAGGCTTGACAAATGGGGAAATACATAGTCAAATCCCTTGGTTTTCTGCCTTAGATATAGACGCAGGTGTATTAGCTGATCCCCTTGCCATAATCATGAGTAATTTAGTAGCTTGGATTTCGGTGGCTATATTTGTCTATTCTATTTCCTACATGCACGGACAAAGATCGCTGATAAGGTATTGGTTCTTTATGCTGTTTTTCATAGGTTCGATGCAACTTATTGTATTATCCGACAATTTGTTGATGGTATTTTTCGGCTGGGAGGGCGTGGGACTTGCCTCTTATGCCCTGATAGGATTCTGGTACACCGATAGAAAGAAAGATTATGTTGGCAAAGAAGGGCATACCGCTTGGGGTATACCTCAGTGGACATCACCAACACACGCTGGGATAAAGGCATTCTTACTTAACAGGGCCGGAGATGTCATGATGCTGTCTGGTATGTTTATGATCTTTATGTATTCTGGTACCTTTGGCTTTAGGGAGTTATTGGCCGACCAAACCTGGGCTCATGTGATGATGCAACAAAATCTATTGGTACCTGCGGCCGTTTTAATATTTGGAGGTGCTATCGGTAAGTCAGCTCAGTTTCCACTAAATGAATGGTTATTGGAGGCAATGACAGGACCTACATCCGTGTCGGCTCTTATTCATGCTGCCACCATGGTAAAAGCAGGTGTGTTTCTTGTTGCTAGAATAGGTCCTCTATTTTTTGCCTTATCTGTATTTAATATGAATCAGTTCTTTGAAATTGTTACATGGGTGGGAGCGATAACTGCTCTGTTGTTAGCTACTCAAGCAATAGTTAATCCTGAAATAAAAAAAGTCTTGGCTTATTCTACGGGTTCGCAGATTGGCTATATGATGATGGCTTTGGGAATTGCAGGTCTTTCTACAAACTTTGTTGACGGATACACTGCTGGATTCTTTCACCTAATTAGCCATGCACTGTTCAAAGCTTCGTTGTTTATGGCGGCCGGTGCGATATTACATACCGTACATTCTAGATTTATGAACGATATGGGTGGGCTAAAAAAGAATATGAGAAAAACTTACATATTCTTCCTGCTAGCAAGCCTGTCGCTAGCGAGTGCCCCCTTGATAACACTTGGATTCTGGAGTAAAGATGCAATTTTTGCTTCTATCCTTGAATCTAACTATGAGTTCTCATCTTATGTCTTCTTGATTGCTGTCACAGTAGCCATTATGACGGCCTTCTATACGTTCAGGATGGTGGGCCTTGTATTTTTTGGAAAGCCAAGCCAAAATGTAGTCAATATTGAAAATAAGGGTCATCGTATACGTGAAGTCGATAAAATCATGTGGCTCCCATTCGCCGCATTAGCAATAGCATCGATTGCATTTGGTATTGTGGGCTTTGCTTTTGAGGGTCAGCTGCATCATATATTTGCAACATACCTTGCCAGTTATTTTGGAATCACTGAGGACGGAGTAGTACCATTAGGAGGATCTGAAGCCATACAAAGCTCACCCGAATTAACCGGATCCGATGCGACTATTACCGGAGGGTCTGAAAAGGACGCATTGGAACTCAATCCATTTGCGATTGCTTCATCAGTAGTTGCATTTGGGGTCGGAGGATTTCTTGGCTATCTGTTTTACATCAAGAGAATTGCCGACCCAAAGAAGATCAACGACAACGTTGTTTCCAAGGCGTTATGGAAGTTCCTATACAACAGATGGTATCTTAATTCAATTCTTTATTGGATAGGCGTTGTGATACCATTGGCGGCTTACCGACGAATTTACAAGTATTTTGAAAACATCTTGATGTATGGAATTAATCCATCAGTACAACAATCAATGGTGTTGATGTCAAGAGTGGCAAAAGCAGTACAAACAGGCAACGTACAGACTTATCTTTATGTATTCTCAGCTGGTATAATTATAATTACCATGCTATTATTGAGTTAAGGAGAGAATGAGTAACTGTGATTGATATATTTTCGACCCCTGCTTTGGTAACCATCATCCTGGGGAGCGTAGCTTTGTTAATTCCAATAATAGATGCCTTGAATAAAGAGCGAGGATCCAAGAACAAAGTTTATAGCGCTATAGCATTTGGCGCTCTAGCTTTGGCTCTTGTCGTTGTGATATACAGGATATTCTCTGGAGAAAATCTTCCAGCAATGTCATTAACAAATAGTGGAGTCATAGGAGATGATATTTTTGGAGCATTCTTTTCTATAGCATTTCTTATAGTATCCATTATGGTGACCGTTTCTTCATGGAGTTACATGAAGAAAAAAAGTAATCATGCTGCATACTATTCTTTGATATTATTATCAAGCATAGGTATGATCCTCATAGGCTATTCAACTGATTATGTAATGTTGCTAGTTGCTTGGGAACTAATGTCTATCCCTACATATGCGCTGGCTGCATTTAATAAAAAAGATCCCATATCAAACGAGGCTTCAATCAAATACTTTTTGTTTGGAGCTCTATCGTCGGCAATCATTGTTTTGGCAATGGGAATTGTATATGGGTTGACTGGTACTACGAATATTTACGATTCTATTGTGGCCATGTCGCAGCTGAATGTAGATTTGATCCCATTTGGCTTGCTGGCAGTTGGACTTTTTATCGCTGGCTTTGGATTCAAAATGGGACTAGTTCCATTTCATATGTGGTTACCTGATACATACTCTGGAGCTCCAACTACCATTGCTACTCTGCTTGCAGCTGGAACAAAAAAAGCTGGATTTGCAGCTGCCATTAGGGTCATAGTCATTGGTATGATTGCCCTTAATGTCCACTGGACATTTACCCTTGCAATAATAGCCATTTTTACTATGACACTCGGTAATCTGGGGGCGCTGACTCAGAAAAGTATTCCAAGAATCCTTGCGTATTCGAGTATTGCACAGGCCGGTTATATCTTGATCGGACTTGCAGTTGGTCCATATTCTGACTATGGATTAGATGCCTCTTTGTTACAAATAATGAACCATGCAGTAATGAAATCTGCTGCGTTTATTGCTGCTGCAGGTGTAATTATCACCTTAGCCGGGTATACACTCGAAAAGTATAAAGGATTAGGATTTAGAATGCCTATCACAGCCTTTGTGTTTGCGATTTCGTTGCTTGCACTCGCTGGAGTCCCACCCCTAAGTGGTTTTTGGGGTAAGTATTTGATATTTGGAGCTGCTATAGATAGTGGTCAAGTGATATGGTGGGGACCATATCTTGCAATAGCTGGTATTCTAAACAGTGCACTATCTTTGGGATATTACGCTTGGATTATAAGGAAAATGTACATGGAAGAGGGTGAAAATAGGGTAAGACAGAAGGAACCAAAGTCGATAGTTGCAGTATTGTTATTTGCATTAGGATTTATGGTAATATTTGGTATCTGGTACGGACCATTGCTTGACCTAGCGTCAATGGCAGTGCCTAATGATTTGATACATTTGATAAGTGCAAAATAGCATAGACTTGGTTTTCAATCCCTTTTATCATCCTTCCTCTCCCCTACTTCCTCAACCTATTTCTCAATCCTATATTATATTTTAGATCCAGATCTTATTTTGTTACCTTCTTTTGAACTGTTAGTTTAGTCTGTATTTCTTGTATTGTCAAACGCTTTATTTAAAACATGATCAAAAACAATCAATGGACCATTACCATTAGAATCGTACCTATAAGTAGAAAAATTACTTTAGAATCTCAGTGACCGATATGATAGAGAACCGAGATGTGATTCTCCCCCTTATGTTGTAGTATTCTTTTCTAAATGATGATTTATTCTATTGGAAGTCATAATTCATCTTTTTTTCTCAGTTAGGTTGGAAAAAATTTATCTATTCTCTGATCTTGAGCATTCACTATTTTTGCAAGACTTTGGATATCTTCAAAGAAAATTTGTTTTAATTTGTTATTGTATATAGTAGCTGCTGGATGATAAGTTATAAAGTATCTCAACGGTGGGCGATTAACTATTTGTCCCCTATATGGTGTCATATATTTTAGCCCAAGTAATGACTTTAAAGCTGTTGCTCCCAAAATACAAATGATTTTAGGTGAAATAATATCAATTTCTTTTTTAAGATACTCACTGGTGCATATTCCAATTTCTTCGTCAGTAGGAACCCTATTGTTAGGTGGCCTGCATTTGACTACATTCGTAATGTAAATATCATTTCTTTCTAATCGTGCGGCGATTAGTGCTTGATCCAATATTTTACCAGCGCTTCCCACAAAGGGACTACCAGTTTCATCCTCGTTTTTCCCTGGAGCTTCGCCTATCAATATTATTTTTTTACTTATATTACCACTTCCGGGAACGGCATTCTTCCTTGTTATTGATAGTCCGCACAAGACACAACGAATAACACCATTCTTTATCGATTCCAATAATTCATTCTGTGCACTCAAGTTGGTAATAGATATAATAGAAGAAAGAATTTCTCTAGAGTCAATATTTTGATTCAGTTACTGACTCTGAGGATAATCCTCCAGTGCTATTTTGCGCATCCTCTGTTGGAGAGGAGGAATTAACTATCAAATTTGCAGGACTCGAGGTGGAGTTTGTAATAGCAGCATCTACCGATTCTGAGGATAATCCTCCAGTGCTATTTTGCGCATCCTCTGTTGGAGAGGAGGAATTAACTATCAAATTTGCAGGACTCGAGGTGGAGTTTGTAATAGCAGCATCTACCGATTCTGAGGATAATCCTCCAGTGCTATTAGTTGTGCTGGCATTGTTAGATTGAGCAAACACAGTTGGAAGTCCAACCATTAATAGCGGCAAAATAAGAATAACCAATTTAGAACTTTTCATATCATTTTCTATAATATTGTAATATAAAATAATTTCGCAAGATTTGTCTGCAGTCCCTCCAAATTCTAAACTTATCTCAAATATCAGATAAAAGCGATCATCTTAATTTGACAGACTTAATTCAACAATAGTGATAATTTCAACTATAGGCCCCGTCATACTATGTCGTTTCCTTAACTGGACTAAACGTAATAATGTCAAAAACATGATGCTTTAATCGAATGCCATCTAACATGTGACCCGCCGATAATGATAAAACGAAGAGTATCGTACCTAATCCATTTGGTTATTTTGATGTTAACCGTCTCTCTCCGGCCGATCAAAAAAAGTAAATCTCTGTGAGAATTAACTACCTTGATTAAACTCCACTCTATTAAATCATTTATTTTTTTTCAATCAGTACCACTAGTCCGATTTTATATTCACTCTCGTATTCATTATGTCCTGTCAAATTCTTACTCACACCCTTAAAATTGTTGTTTGTTCTATTTCTCATGCACAAATAATCAATGCTATCTTAGCTTTCTCTACCCTTTTGGATATTCCTCCATGAACTACTTTATTATCCAAAACGATTCTTCTTATCAATTTTATATCTTCAGTAGAACCAGATTTCTTTTCAACATTGATACCATCCAAACTCAATCAAACAAAAAAATACGCCGATTTGTTTATTACTTCTATTTGAGGACATGAAAAAACAATTATATAATACAACTTGCGTGAGAAAAGTAATAAAAGCAATACTTTGCTATCTAAAAAGCTTTAAAATCAATACATCATAACCTGATTTATTTTGTCATATTTTTAGTCTTTGATGACAATATTATCAATTTTTTATATTCTAGCATTTAAAACTTGTATTTTCATATTCTATATATTGATAACTTAATGATTATTTCATTAGAAACGATAAAATGAAGGACATGCATTATAATAAGAACTAAAATGTGGTGGAAAAAAACAAAATGAATCAAAAATTAATTAATTCGTATTTATCAGTATTATGTCCTTTATGTAATAAGCACTCTAATATAATTACCGATCAGAATTCTGGTGAATTGATTTGTACCATCTGTGGGAGTGTCATAATTGATAGTACTGAGGCAACAAGGTCTGAATGGGCTTCAAATATTCAGGAACTAGATTTCAGGGATAGAACAGGTGCACCAACTTCTCTGGCCAAGTACGATCGTGGCCTTTCTACTGTTATAGGTAAAATAAATAAAGATGCATCTGGCCGTCAGATAGACTTGGCAATGAAAAGTAGAATAGGTCGGTGGAGAACATGGGACGCCAGATCACAAACAAATGATTCTTCAAAGAGGAATCTCCAATCTGCGTTTATTCAGTTATACACGATGAAAGATGTACTTGGCTTGCCCGAATCAGCAATTGAAAAGATTGCATACCTATACAGGAAAATACAGGAACGGAAATTAATAAAAGGAAGAACAATAAAAGGGGCTTTGGCCGTCGCATCTTATATTGCATGCAGAGAATTAGGGATACCAAGAACACTAAAGGAAATTGCAAAAATTTCTAATCTCAAGGAAAAAGAAATAGCGCGAATATACAGAAAGGTAATGTTTGAACTAGATCTCAAAGTCCCTCAAGTTGATGCACTGAAAGAGATAATCAAGATAGGAAATATTTGCGGCATCTCAGAAAGATCAAAAAGACGTGCCATGAAAATGATGATGACTGTAATGAAAACAGAGATTTCTGCCGGTAAAAATCCAATGGGTTTGGCTGGGGCCGTCCTTTACCTGTCATGTAAGGAATATGATGAGGTAATTACTCAAAGCAAGATTGCAGAGGTTGCGGGAGTAACTGAAGTTACTTTAAGACATGATTTAGACATAATATTAGAATTGATTAAGACTGTGCCAAGTAACTAAAGCTAATATCTAAACTACTTTTCATCTTTTTTACAAATCTGGAAATCTTGCAGATAAGCACTGCAATAATAAATTTTTTTTAACAAATATTTCAAGTTAAATGATGTTGTCTTGTTATAATTATAATACGAATTATTTTTGTTGGATGAATCTACCATAAATTGTCTTAGCGATATTTATCTGTCATGATTTAGTGATATGTTAGTTAGAAACAACTTTGTTCTTTTTAAGAAAAGAAATTTGCTTGTTATGACAAATGTTCTATCAGATGAATTAAGAATTTTTTTTAAAAAATATAGGAGTATTAAATGCTTTATTGTTATTCTGATTTTGTAATCTATAACATCAACATCAAATTACTATTCTTGAGTAGTGTTTTTTTATCAAAAGATAGGGGAGCTATTATCAGCCAATTCCGTGTTTGGCCTTTCTCCCCTACCACAATAATGAACCGGTGAACGGAATAGAAACCCGGGTCATCCTTTTGTATATTGAGATGTTTAACATTTTATTTAACCTATATGCATTTTTATTCAACTATGGTATAGTTACAATTCATAGAGTCATATTTTCTAGATTGAGAAATCCAATTATCAGGGACCCCTACCTAATTTTGATTTTTAAATAGTTACCATTGAAAGAGCTATCTTTTTATTGATTGATTATTTCTCCAACTCGTATTTAGGTAAATTATGATCTGTAGATTGAGAAGGGAATACCTATTCTTAAAATACTACTTTCGAAAAAAATATATCGATAAAGAAATTTCAATTAATTGGATTATGGTCATCACCTAAAAAATGTTGGATGGTTTTATTCAAAATTAAGCCAATAGCCAAAGTTCTAGAAACAATACTATAATGGTCAGCAAGTTGATTTTGAACTAATATGGCTTTCATTACGTCACACATGTGTTCTCTGAATGCACTATAAGAGCATCAAACCTCTTTGGTGAGTCATATGAGTAATAAACCAATCTTTTCTTAATTTATTAATAATTTAAGATATTATCAAGTTCAGGTAGTCCATTGACCGATTCTTTCACATTTAGGACACTGTCTTCTATTAATAAATTGCTCTACGGTTTCGTTGATTTCTGGTTCAATAATAATCTCTTCTCCACAATAACATTTCATCATTTCAAGCATATATATAGCTAGATTCCTGGGTATTTTAGGTTTATTTTGAGTTTATTTCCTTTGGAATGAAAATACAAGAGAAATATCACCGTGGATATTAAATAGCAGAGGGGTTCCATCAAAACTCAAGGAGAATTATACAAAGGTGTTGTCTTAGTATCCGAGGACACTGTATTTTGAAGGCGATAAAATCATGATCACAATTTGAAATCTTTGGAAATCCTTGTGCTATTCCTGTACAAGCTTTTGCCATTTAAGACTTGACATGTTTTATATTAGAAGCTTGTTTTTTTAAACAATGTTATTGAACGTATCGTAATTACACAGCTTATTATATTTTGTTAATAATTTATAAATGAACAGCAGATTGTCAAACGAAAATAATGAAAATCTAGAAGAATCGCAAGAGAATCAAAAAAAAATTGGTTCTGCAGAGAAAGACCCAAAAACAACGGGCCCGTCTGAAAACCTTAGAGAAGAAGCACTCGAAGAAACCGACACAGAAAACACAGATAAAGAGCCAGCTTAATCTTTTTTTAGCTCACATCACCGCAGTGTTGTTACCCATTATGATTAATGGATAAAGATATGTGAAATAGTACAGTATTGATACCAATGTAAATAAATTCAATTAATGATCTGTTTTAATTGATATTAATCACATTGATTGAACATACTTGACAATTACCTACCATTACTTTCATGATCAGCCTGTATAGGAATTAGTTAAATGCAGTTTGGACTTGGATTTAAATTTGATAGTCAGGCTAAATACTGTAAAATGTTAATTGTTGACTGAATTCACTAATAAAATAGTACAAATTCTCTTAATTACTTGCTTATAGCAAAAATAAGAAATATTTTATACCTACTCTTAAGATGCAATGTAAGATCGTGATACACTCTCAAGTATCATCTGGAAAGGGAATCTTCAAACAGAAATGGTTAAACACAACAGATTTAAATAAACCACTGATGCTCTTTTCAAAGATAAGAAATTTTTAATTTAGACTTGTACAAGATTAAGGAGGCTCAAAAGCTACTAACAAAATATGACATCAGGAGGACAGATCTGATAAAATCCGCAACGTTTTCTAAATTAAATGGTAACAACCTATATCTGAAACTTGAATGTCTTCAGAAAACTGGGTCCTTTAAAGTTAGAGGAGCGATGGTAAAAATTCATAACTTGTCAGATGAATTAAAAAAGAATGGGGTAATAGCAGCTTCGGCTGGAAATCATGCTCAAGCAGTAGCTTTTGCTTCTAAATTTTATGATATTTCATGTACCATTGTAATGCCCAAGAATGCATCTCCTAGTAAAATTGTTGCTACAAAGTCGTACGGGGCCAAAGTAATTTTGGAAGGAAACAGTTACGATGAGTCTGCTAGTTCTGTCAAAGATTTTGCCGAAAAAGAAAATAAAACTATTATTCCTGCTTTTGAAGATCCAGACATAATTTCAGGGCAGGGAACAGTCGGATTGGAAATTATGGAAGACTTAGAAGAAGTAGATGAGGTATATGTTCCTATAGGAGGCGGTGGTTTGATTGCAGGAATATCGATTGCGATAAAATCAATCAATCCGAGAGTCAAAATTATTGGTGTTGAATCTACTGCTTTTCCGACTATGAAAAAATCAATATCTACAAATAAGATAACAAAGGCAAAAGAAGGTTACACAATAGCTGATGGTATATCCATCAAAACTCCTGGTAAGCTTACTTTTGAAATCGTAAAAAAGCATGTTGATAGTATTGTATTAATAGATGATAGTGCGATTGTCAAGACCATGTTTTTATTGATGGAACGATCAAAAATCGTTTCAGAACCTGCTGGTGCAGCTGCTCTTGCCTACCTTATTTCAAAGAAGAAAAGCAAGGAACAGGGTAAGAATTTGGTCTCCATAATTTCTGGTGGGAATGTAGACATGTATCTTTTGGGACAAATCGTTGCAAAAGGTTTGATGCAAACAGGCAGATTATTGAAAATATTTGTAGATCTTAACGACAAACCTGGAGCCCTGAAAAAAATTGTTGATGAAATATCAAAGGCTAGTGTGAATATCGTGGAAGTAGAACATGATCGACTTAGTTCAAATATTCCTGCTGGTACTGCAGGTGTATACTTGAGTTTGGAGTTAGAGAATAAGAACCAAGCAAATACATTATTAGATTTATTTAGGAAAGAAAAAATAAATTTTGAAATAGTACATTAGGGCTAAAAGTCCTATACCTACTACACGTAGTATATTTACTGCCAATGAGTAGATTTTATCGACGACTAAATTAATACCGTTCCTCCATCTATAACGATTGTATTCCCAGTTGCATAGGAAAAATTATCATCTGCTAAACTCGCAGCCACCTTAGCCACCTCGATAGGTTTACCCCATCTTTTCATTGGTGATTCCAGAGCGGCCTTTATTATTATTTGCTCTGTCATCGAACCTAGTGTAGCAGGTGTAGCAATATTACCTAAAGCGAGAGTATATGCTCTTATACCAAAGCTGCTATACTCCTTGGCGATACATTTTGTCAAAGTTATATTTCCAGATTTTGCGATGGAATATGGGAAACCTCCCACACGTCCGGAAATAGCCGGAGTCGAGGAGATATTAATTATTACACCACCCACGCCTCTACCTCCTGTTATGTTACTACTATGATGGTCATTAGATGAAGTTTGTATCATGACTGGAAGGACAGCCCGACAAAGTCTTACTGAACCAAACAAGTCGACACTAACTATCTTTTCAAGCTCTTCATTCGATCCCTCATGTATTTTCTTGTTCCATATTGTATCGTCAAATGGATAGCCAGAATTATTTACCAGGATGTCAATTTTCTGATATTTGTTCATAACCACTTTGATAAATTTTTTTACGCTTGATTCATTGGTGACATCGACTTCGAGTGCAAGCGTTATCCCATTTATCTTTGCGGCAGCCGTCTTGGATTGCTCTAAATTGCGAGAACATACTATGACTTTAGCCCCTCTCTCTGAAAATTCCTTTGCTATCTCAAATCCAATCCCTTTACTTGAACCAGTGACTATGGCTACTTTATCTAAAAGTGACATTTCTCCTATATCTAAAACAACAATCTCATCATAACTAATAATAAGTTTAGTCAAAAACATATTACATAATATTTAAAAAAATGTCCAAACAACTAATCCTTTGAAGTAGAGCTGGTATTTGAATTGTTAAATATATCCTCTTTAGTAAAAATCCATTGTTTGCGCTTAAAAAAAACCAATAACAACATCGATATTAATGCCATTGTTACTATGACTACTAGCAACCCTTGTGGAATGTCACTTAATTTTGTCAAGTCCAATCCGTTCATGCCGTATATTCCTGCAATAAGAGTTAAGGGTAGGAGAATTACGCTAAACACGGTTAGTATTCGCATTGTATCGTTTAGTTGTAACGAGATGTTTGCCATATATAGATCTCTTGTTGAATTAATGGTGTCTCCATAAGACTCTACCAACTCAATCAGTTGACCTATGTCATCATATGCAATTTGTAAATACCTTATTTCATTGTCTTGATTTTGCATATGTGTTAGAAAGTTTATGGCGTCTCTTGTATACCAAAAATGCCTTCTTATTACGATAGTTTGCTTTGCCACTACATCCAAATAATTGAGCATATTTTTTGAAGGCTTTTTGTACAGAGATTTTTGTTCAAAATCTGTAATAGTAAGCTCAATTGCAGTCAATAGTTGTTCATATCTTGATATTATTTCGTCTATAATTGTATAATATAGTGCATTAATATTTGATACTAACAATTTTGTGTTCTTCTTTTCAAGAGTATCTTTAATGTTTGAAAATATTTTAACCTCAGATGAATGTAGAGTAATTATCCAATTCTGGCCAACATAAATATAGATACCTTCTATTAGCAATTGTTTGATAGTTTTAAACCGGATATCTAATATTATACTAAATATGTGATTATCAAGCATTCTTATTTGAGGTCTCTTGGTTTTTTGACCAATCAGTCTTATACTGTCCTCATCTAGATCATATTCTTTTGCAATAGATTGAAGATCTTCAGGAGATGGATCGCTTATATCGATCCATAATTTGTGGGATTCTGAATCTGATGATCCGACCTGATTGATTTTTATTCCCTTCGAATTATAATGGATATATTGCTTCGTTCGCAAGGATTTTTTTTCTGATTATACAGGATATAAACATCTGATATTAACATGTCGATTCTTTATTAAGCCCCGTTAACTTCGATGAATCTTTCGTTTGAAGACACTCTTTTCAATTATGATTTGTATAAAGAACAGGACCTTTTCAGAGTATATCTACCTTGAACTGTACTTTTACTCTCTTGGCTTGTCACTTAGAAATGCTGTCAAAGCAATGTACTTTTTACGTATTATCAGGGTCCACGTTGCATTTTGGAATTGGTTTCAATAGTATAACCATCTCTGTACAAACGTGTTCCTTTATTTGCATATTTGTAGTGCGATAGTATGCTTGTTTTTTGGGTCTATTGAAAGCCGTACCAGATGTGTTCTGAACCAGCCTTAGGTTGGGTCTCATCCACTTTGAATTCTGAAATTCTCTTTCTCTATGATGATATCTTTAGTGATTTTACTGATTAAAAATTGTCTTTTATGAAAAGATTTTAATAAAGTTATATTTCTTTGTTACCTCTTGATATTCCACTTCACAGTATACTGTAGGTTCACCAAGGACATAATTATGAACTTGTAAAGATTCATTTTCCATACTTAAATCGTAGATGAATTTTTCCGATTCAAATTTGTTCCATGCTTGTGTGATGTCAATACTATTTTTTTTGTATGATAATCATTTAATTTTAATAAATGCACTTGATAATCTTTATCCTCATCTAATATTGCGACTAATTTTTGCTTGTCTTTAAGCAATAAAAATTTCTAATGAATATTAAGTACTTCTTGTGGAGGAATCTTCAAAATAATGGCTACTGTAACTAAGTTTTTTTTCAAAAATCACTCAAATGCTTAGGAAGTTAGGGATGGAGGTTTCTTCATGTTCAGTTCTTCATCAGTCATTTCTCTTCTGACTTTTGCAATTTCATTAAGCGAGGAATGAGTAATTTTGGTAATTTCTCTGTATGTATGTGTCCCTCATCCAATAATTTGTGAATAAAATTTTCTTTTCCTCTGTTTTTATTCAACACATAGCATATGGTAATAGGGTTAGTTTATTAATAAATCAAAAAATTTCAACTATTCCTGGTATTCCAACTTTTAGCTTTGCTACTAGTGATATTTTCCTGGATTTGTATGTTATTTTATCTGCTCAATCAATTCTAAATTTACATAAATCAATTTGCTATCTATTTATAGTTTACGGTACAACAAGTTATCAGTGAACAAGATTAATTTTATAGTGATATTATGTATTGGGATAGGGATTATCGCATCAGCTAATCTAATGATAAACATAGCAGCAGGGCAGAGTAATTTATCAAAGGAAACAATGGAAAATGCTCCTAATGGAATGAAGAATATGTCAATGTCATTAAATGATATAAGAAATACAACTATCGGAATGGACAATACCCCATTTAGTTAAAAAGATGAATATTTAATAAATATAATCTTACGATTAGTAACATATGTATTAGCAAGTTTAGATAGATATTCTCAATTTACCAATTTTTTCCTACTATAACAAAAAGAAAATTTAATTGCTTTGCATTAGTTGGTTAAAAAAATTAAATATTATCTATTGTAAAAATAGTTTATGAGAACATTCTAGGCCATATTAGATATTTGTATTTGTTTTCTTTAATCCAATATATTGCAATTACTGTTAATCATGTCTTAAGTTTATTAGATTATTTAGATTATTCGCGAACGCTTGATTTCTAATTTCCTAGGGGCTTGAATTACAGAATTAATATAATAATACAAGTCAACTCATACTCGCAAAACTTTTCAATAAAAAGAAAATCAACACTTTGATTAAGTCATACTCAATTCAAAAATAGCAATACGATATTAATTAAATTCATCTAGCCATTTTGATTAAGATGAGATTATTTTGAATTATACTAAAAAAAACTCTCTAATTTTAAAATAACATTATACGAAAAAATACTTAGCAGAGGGAAATAGCCAAAGAAAAAGAAATCTACTTCGTTGTATTTTGCCTCATTTCAGAGACCATTGATTGATTGTAAGTATCTGAAGTGGAATTAGTCAGACAATTTACCATTGAAACATTTATACCCATATCTGGAGTACATTTATACATCGTAGTTTGTCCTTCAGCAGGATTCTGATATAAAAGGTCGATAACATTAATTGTTCCAGATACAAAAAATAGGATCAAACCTACTTTGAGAACTTGTGAATTTGTCAGTATGATTTTAGGACAAGATTTATACTCTTGATTTTTACCCATGGATAAAAGGTATATAACAAAGTATTTTAATTACAATAATGCGAATCGCGAGTGATAACATTATTATGTTTTCACTATCTAGATAAGGCAACCAGGTATTTGCTTATACGAAACTAAAGTAGGAGGTGAGGATATTGAATGGCGAGATTCAAAGGATTTTTTACTCATTATCTTGCCTGTTTATTGAGACATAAAACTTTCTGAACTGGCAAAAAAAGTTAAACTAGAGTTCATTTAAATCTCGTTCCAATTTATATCATTCCTATTCTTTTACTAGTCTTTTTTATAGTTTCTTTACCAATTTCATCAAGTCTGCATCCAATCCTGGTGAAAATTCTTGTGGAGCTTCTGGCATACTAGGTATTTCGACACCATTCAGGGAATCCTTCGATTACTTCAAGAGATACCACCATCATCAAATGGTGAATCACCTTTGAATATCTTATCTAATAGGGATGTTTCTCCGCTATTTGTAAATGTCAACATCTGATTATATAGATTTTTGTTTTCTAAATCTCTTAACTTCTGGCATATTAGATGTATCTATTCTTGGAACAGGTAATGATTTACCCCAGTTAACTCCAAGAGTCTCCAAGGCTTTAGCAAAAACCTTTTCATGAACTAAATCCCTGACGAGTTAAGTAAGAGACTGTTGACCTAAATGCTCTTATTATCACACATTTCATACAATCGACACTTTTGTAATCTTCCTGTGGCCTCAAGCATCAAATTATACAACATGTTAAGTACCAAATTTCTACTGTCATACACATAAGACGCACTCGACGGATTTCCAGCTGCATCTACGGGACGTGCACTCTGAGCTGCAACTAAAAAGTGATGAATATTTGGAGATTCTGATGCGATAGATAAAGGTAATTCATTTGGATTATTTGAATTAGTCGAAGCGACCTCTAAAATAATATTTATTGTATTTGTTATTTGTTCAACATGTCCCAACTCTTCAGTAGCTATGCTTTTTAGTAAATCTTGATAAGGTTTTGCATCTCCTCTAAAATTCATATTTTGAAAGAAGTATTGCATCACTGTACACATCTCTCCAAATTGACCTCCTAATCCTTCTTGCAAGGCTGGGGCAGTCTTTGAATCGGCTTGTCTGCTGGAGGTATTAGATGAGAAATTTTTTTTACTGATAAAAACAAATCATAAGATACTAAAGTTCAAAGTATTTAGCAAAGGGACTTCGGAAATTATTGATCATTTTAGGAAATATATCAAAAACGATTCATTCAACAATACTATAATAATATACATGAGGGAAAGCATGAATCTACACCGTAATCCAATTTCCAATCATTGAATAAAAGCATAACTCATCTGAGGGTCCAGCCTGCCTTCTAATAATAGACATTCATGGGAATTTATATATTATTTAATCTTTACATTGAAATCCCTCTGTGGCTTCATTTATCACTCGTCCTTTTTCATGGTCTAATTTTTCACCCCTCTGGTTGACATAATGCCAGAGAACATCCCCTGGCAACATTCCGTGTCCTCAAGGGGAAAAATTTTTGATATACCTTCCTTGTTATTTACCTGTCCATCGACTATTAAGCACGGGTTCTCTGGAAGATTGAAAATACATTTAACACAGGACATTTGTTGTTTAGCTTGGCTAACATTATTTTGATCTCGTAGTCACTCTGTGTAACCAGAAACAGTCTTTGAAATCTTTTTGTGCGTAGAAAAAAAATTTACCAATATCAGATCTCAGATAACAGATCTTGTTCTTTCTGATCTTCAATCGATCTTTAAATGTCTGATTCTTTCGCCATTCTGAAAGGATTTATGTATTTTACATGCTAACAAATAATATACATACGGATAGTAGTTTATGAGATCAAAAATGCAGGTAGTAGATTTACTAATCTCTAGTGATATTTAGTACTCATTAAATAATCTCTATTATTACATATCTTATTGCCAAAGAATCAAAATAATAAATAGATACTGAAGGGATATAGCGATATTCTAGAACATCAATCTCTTCTTGTGGCTATGGTTTTTGCCTTGCCATAGGATATGAGGTTATTTACTAAATACCTATTCACAAGAGTATCATAAAAAATCGAGAAAATTTGCTAATAATAAATACGCTGTGAATAATTAATTTAAACAATAGTACTTGTTGTCATATTTATAATATGTTTAATAAATGGTATCATGAGCTCAAATATTGATTGGATGGATGTTATAAAAAAAGAGGCAAGAGGATTAAATGATGCTGATTTTGGCGAAGTTCAAGAAGTTTCTAATGGTCTAGTCTTAACTCAAAGGGGTATAGTAAATAAGGAACTATATAGCATTCCGCAAAGTCTAGTAGAAAGCTATGATGGAAAGGTCCTTAGATTTAAGATATCTGAGATTGAAGCAGATGATAAATATAAAAAACTATTCGAACCAAAACCAATGGAGTCTTGTCACAGGGTCTGATACTGAACTTGATAAAGTATCCACTAACGCTGACTTACCGAAAATTGACAGGGTAATAGACGAGGCAGTGGATGATACGGTTAAGGATGCGCTTATTCAACCAACAAAAGAAGAAGCAGAATTGGAAATAGAGAACGAAGTGGAAAAGGAAGTTGCGGTATTAAATAAAGAAACAGGATTAGAAAATGAGCATATTGATTCTACCATATCTGGGGAACCGATTCCGCCTGAAAATACTTTAAAGCCTACTAGAAGTAAGAACGAAAAGTCTTCAAAACTTTTGACAGAAGAAAATGAGGAAGAAACACCATTAAAAAAAGAGGAAGCAGGAATCGCTTAAAAATACATTTTTATAATCATTTGTTTAGACATGTTTCTATCCCAATTACATTTTCAATTGACGCATGTACATTTCAAGTTAGAAAACAATTATAGATAAGAAAGAATCAGTTGTTGGGTAAGCATCTTGTCAATTTTTAATCAAGATTATTTATTGAATGCCATTAGTATATACAATAAATTATTCTGATAATAATATTCAAAAATTAGATCAGACGAAGTTTGGGATTCGAATCCATACTTTGTAAGAGCAGAATCATCCTAATAAAAATTTCTGAGAAGTTGGGTATTTTGTTTTTTATTTACAAGAGGTTTAATTAGATCCTCATCCGAGGATTTGACTCGAAGCCTCATTATAAAAACAGAATTTATTTCTATATGCAAGTAATGGAAAAAAAATTCTTATTAGAACGCTCGAGTGGGAGCAGAGAAAAAATGAATTTCCTAACTTTATTAAGAACTAACTTAAAACATATTCTTAAAATTTTTTGATCTCTATTGTTTCGAAATCGTTCCAAATATTGTATCCTGTGTACACATATACTTGGAAATATAGATGTGGATTATATGTATACCCGGTCATTCCAACTTTATAATCTCTTCATCGGAATGAACATTTTGATTTAATTTGACCTTGGAGCTCTTGTAACCAAGGTGGTCATATCTAGAAAATTCAGTATTTGAATGTAGAATAGTAATAAAATCAGTATAAAACCAATACGATACATCAGGTCCTCCAATATTAAAATCATCATTGATTTGAGTTACTACACCGTCTGCTGCAGCTAAGAACGGATGTACCTATAGGAACAAAGTCCACAACATTTCGAAGCTTACCAACATGAGCGGGAGAAGATGATCTATCTATTCTTTGCAACATATCTATGGGTATGGGGACTGTACTTGTTTTTTGTCATCATCTATAAAAAATATTCACTTTACATTGATTATGATTTAGTAAACAATAATAAAATCTTCTATACCTAATAGTTAGAAACAAGATGTAAATATGTTATTACGGTCTATCAATTACCGGAATGAAGATATATAACAATGAAAATCCGAACTCCAGTTAATCGGATTGATAGGCACGTTACGGCTGTGTATTGTTTCCTTTATTGTTTTGTTAATGACTTGTGGAGTTTGAAGTGGTAGATGCGTTCACGTTTGAATTGGCTGTTGCATCTTTCACATTTGCTGCTATTTGTCTTGAATTTTGTTCAAACACTCTTGCTGTGTTTACTCCCGTGTTTGACATGTGTCTTGAAACGTCTTTTGCTTGTTGTAGTGCTGGTTTCCATGCATCAAGGGTTGAGAAAATAACATTGTTTGAAAGTCTAATAGTTGATACCGTGTTGTCTGCAACATTACTAACAAATGTTGTGTATGCTTTAACTGCTGCATCAGGAGAATAGAAGTTGGTAACTAATCCACTGTAGATCTCATTGTATGGCCTCCATGCTGATTGGAGTGAATTGACTACTTCTTTTTGAGAATCAAGATATTCTTCTGAAATCTCTTTTGCAGTTTGTAATGATTGCTCTTGATAACTATTTACAATGTTATTAATTCTTGGGATTTGTTTTTTTGATTCATCTAATGATTTATTGATATTATCTTTGGTTTCATCAAATGATTTGTTAACTGATACATTGAAATCATTATTATTTTGTTCATTGGTATTATTTGAATAATTTTGGTTAGTTTCTATTTTCTTTGACATACTATCTAATGGGTAGCATTCTATATAAATATGGGTATTAGACGGTTTTTAATGCCTATAATTGACAAAACATGGCTAAAGGTAAATAGTGCTCGGCCTGTTCGTCTCAGCAAAACCATTCAGATACGATTTAAACAAAATTTTTCCTAATCAAAAAGAACTACAGAGGATACGAATCTCAGAAAAATTGACCGGGCGGCGTCGTTAAAGGAATTACAAATCATCTAATGGCATTGTTCATTATCTGTATCATTATCCGACTTTTAATATCTAAAGGATCTATACACTAGAAAATATGTGGCAACAATTCTATTGACTATATATGCAATGCTATACAATCTAATTTGCAATGTCTGAAAATAAAAATAACAAAAAGATTGAAAACCGTGGGGAAAATCTTGTTGATATTACAAACGAATACAATAAAAATGGAAGACCTCAAGATGAATCTGAGAGTGTTTTAGATGAAGCAGTAGATAAGGTTAAGGCAGGAACAAAGGAAGTCAGCAACAAGGTTATGGCAGGAACAAAAGCAGTCAGCAACAAGGTTAAGGATACTGACAAAGACCTTGGTGCCGAATATAATAAAGAAAAAACAAAATAATCGGAAAATTAATGATAACAAAAGGATACAGTTGAGATTCAATGAATTTTTTGGGGTACCTGTCTTTTCTTTTGGCTGTGATTTTTACAACGATTATGAATTTTTTGGGGTACCTGTCTTTTCTTTTGGCTGTGATTTTTACGATATCTTTTATAGTATGTCTAGCTGCTCAACAAATAGTAACTTATCATAACATCATAGAAAAAGCAAGGAAATTTGCGAATAACAAGCATTCTCTAGAGAATTAATCCAACATACAACTTGATTTTAGAGGATAATCAATGATGTGAGATTAGTCTTACTCAAATAGCGATGAATTTGGTGTAGTTAGGCTCCAATGAATAGGGTTTAAACATATTTCCAACCTAAAAAAAGAAGTTCGGATTTTTCATTTCATATCTTGTAAAGCAATTTAAAAAAAACTTCAAAAAGACAAATTACAGAAATCTCTATTAATAATTTTCAATAGATTATGCACATTTCATATTTGAAAACAATTATTGCTAAGAAATAATCAATTACATTTATTCTTTTCAATAAAGATTTGATGTATGTATGCTCAAACTCACAATGTTTACAATTTATTTATTTTAATCCAATCCAAGTATTAGTGTTTATGATAGTTCAATATTATCATTTAAATGTGTAGAGCCATGTTGTAATGTCTGTTAGTATTTTATTTTCTTTTTCAGTTTATCAAGGCTATTCCTTAATGTTTAAGCTCAATGGAAAAACTTTAAAATACGAGGGTAAACTGCCGATTGGCTCTCCGTCTACTGATACTGTAATGTTATTTTCAGGGTCAGATAACAACGCCATAGCTTGTGATTGACCATAATAAATTTCATCTTGGTTAGCAATAAACTCTTCACCCCTTTTTATATCTACAAGTTTTTCTAGTATTTTGAGACCACCTGAATTTTTTACGATTATTGTATCTAGTAGTCCGTCGTTCATTTCAGCTCTTGTTGCTGCATTAAACCCTCCTCCCATATTACTACCGTTTGATACAATCGCCATAGTCATCTTGGTCAAAAGTGTTTTGACTTGTGTGTTACCGCTATTGTTTAAAAATTCAATCAATTCACAAACATTGCTCTGATAGGTTGGTATTGTTGCAAGTACTCCCGTAATGGTTGATAGGAGGCGACTGCTGATTCTGTCTCTTACCATCTTAGACCTATTAATTATTTCAGCACCTACTCCTATTTCAGCTGCATTTAAAATAACACGACTGACGTAATCTTCTTCTCTGTCATCGTTCCTATTCTGGGCAATTGCTGTGATAACGTCAATTTTCCTGAAGTTATCCGTCAAAGTCACAACCTTACAACATTCTTCAATTTCCGACGGCAATCCCAATGACTTTACCAAAATATTCCTAGTTCCACCAGGGAGAACAGTTAATATAGCTTCTGGATTAATAACATCTAGGTGAACAAATCTGGACGAATTTTTGTCATCTTTCATGTTTTCTAAATTAAACCCTTTATCGACACTTAATCTAAAAAATCCATTAGCAACTTCATTCACCATCCCGTCGCCTCCGATTGGAATTATGTGGTTATAGCCTTTTTTGAGATATTCTCGTGTCAGAATGGTACCATCATCGGCTTTCTTTGTAAATATGCATTCGATGTCTTCTCCAAAATATTTTTTTAAAATAGTATACAAGGAATCCCAATTTTTTCCTGTTTGACCTCCACTTGAATTTGGATTTACTATGACTATGGACTTTTTGGTCATTAATACATTCATCATGGTATATGTCCATATTGATTAATGTGTCGGTGCTGTTACCCACAATTCTTGGGAATATTTTGTTTTACTCTTTATTTTTTTCATTCGATTTGATTTCTTTATCGTATGAAAATATCCATTTCTTTTTCCAAAATACAAATAACGATACTATAGTTATGACTAACATCACTATTACCAAAAAGCCTAGATACCTTGGTATTGTGTCTAGGTTGTTCAAATCAAATCCCTGCAAGCCTAAGACACCTATTAAGAGGGAGAGAGGTAACACAATAGCAGAAAAAATGGTCAACACCCGCATTGTCTCGTTTATCTGTAAAGATATACTACTCGAGAATAGATCTCTTGTAGAATTTATTGTATCCTGATAGGATTGAATCATTTCTATGAGTTGATTGATATTATTGTATACAATTTGAAGATATTTTATGTCATCTTTATCTTTTTCCATATTGACATGATAGTTTATAATATTCCTAGCATCCCAGAAATATCGTCGAAGGGTAATAACCTGTCTTGATAATGTATCCAAATAGGTGAGTACTCGTTTGGATGGTCTATATTGTGCGTCTTTTTCAATATCAAATACTTTGAGCTCTATTGCGGTCAAAAGTTGTTCGTAATCTTCTATGATATAGGAAATTATACTATAGTAAAGTGCATCGATTGAAGATTCCAATATTGTTTTTCTGTCTGAGAGAATTGTTTTTACCTTGGTTACCAAATCTATTTTATTTGAGTGAATGGTTATCAGCCACTTATCTCCTACGAAAAAGTATAGCGGAAAAGATTCAAGATTTTGTAAATTATTAAATTTTAGGTCTAGAAGTATAGTGAACTTACTATCATGTTCTGTTTCTTTTACCACTGGTTTTTTTGATTTTTGTCTAATTCGATCTAATGCTTTTTTGTTTAGTGAGAACTTATTTTCCAAATTTGTAATATCTTCATCTGTAGGATCTGATATGTCGATCCAAAGATTATGGCTTTCTCTTAAATCTCCATTTAATTCATTTTTCTCTTCTATCATTTCCTTTTTATTATAATAGAAGATGGTTTTTTGCACTATGTTTGACATAGTTTTAAAAGTATTAATATCTATTTTATGCTACAGCCGATCAATCTGCAAGTATTATTATACCAGTTCCTTTGATATGAGGGTTTTAATATGTTTCAAATCCTATGATCAGACATTTGGTTAAAGTATAGGATGATAGATCTAAATTTGAACTTTATTGCTTTCTTAACAGGTTAGTAGCTTTACAATTCTCATGTATCTCGTGAATCCAAATCCCATCTAACCATCTACCAATTTATAGTAATGATAAAGGATATGATTTCTCCTCTGCTAACATTTAGTATTTTAGCTACATCCTCTGTAATTACCTCTGTCAGCCTATCTTTTTCTATTTGAGTGGTGGTATTTCTTAACTGTACCAAAAAAATACTCCAACAGAATGCATAAGTATTTGCAATAGTATGAAATTTTATGACTTCCAAAGAATTTGGTGATTTAGACGGAAGCAAAGGGGCTTCAAATTATAAGTATTACTCGGGTATTCTAACCTTTCTTAGATGAAAACACGACAGTGCCGAGAATGCGATATTGGCATAGTAGGAGTTCCTTATAGTGAGGGTAATGGGGTAGAGAGGATTCAATATCAAGCGCCCTAGAGCAATAAGAGACTTTTCAATGCGACTTCATAGAAGTCATCGTGGATTTAAAATTAACCCATTTGAAGTATGCAGAATTCTTCTATAAAATCACATTGGAAATGCACTTTTGCTAACTGAGAGCAAAAATAAGGGATATAACAGATCTATCGTCTTTGTTCATTTGGTTAATTCGAAAAAGTTATTCTCATTCCAATTAATTAAAGAACAATGTGTGGATAGGTGCTTGCTTTGAGGAATTATTTTGTTATTCTTTTTGCTCATGTTGGTTTAATAAAATCATCAAAGTTTTTTGGTCAGCCTGAAAGTCAGGTAGTACTATGGTGTGAATGTGTTATTAAAGAATTGAGTAAGCATTCAAAAAATACAATCATGATACTATCCGCAAAAAATCAAAAGAATCAAAAATATTGTGCGAATATAACTAGGAAATTGAAAATAGCAGACTAAATCAACCATCACGTCCCCGCCATCTTTTGCAGGATTAAATAAAAAAACAGGTATAGAAAAGGAGCGTTTTGAATCTACTACATCCGGTGAAAAGAATTTGCCTGAAAATACCGGAGCCTACTACTAGCCAGAATGAAATGTCTTCAAAACTTTTGACAGAAGTAAATGAAGAAGAATCCCATTGAAAAATGAAGGAGCAGGAATAGAGTGGAATGCATTTTTATCATCATTTATTAAGACGTGCATATATCTCAATTACATTTTCAATAGACGCATACATAATAAAATTAGAAAACAATTATGGTTAAGAAAAAGCCAGTAGTTGGTTAAATATTTTGTCAATTTTTAACCGAGACATTCAATTTGATGCCATTAGTATATACAAAATAAATTATCCTGATAATAATATTCAAAAATTAGATCAGACGTAAGTCGGGAATCGAATCTATACCTTGGAAGCACGGATTCATCCTAATAAAAATTTTGAGGAATCGCATAATGTTTTCATTTACATAAGGTAATTCCATCTTTATCCGAGGATTTGACTCCACATCTTGATATAAAACAGAATTTATTTATATATAGCAATGTATAGAAAAAATTCTTATTACTTGATAAAATATCAGACCTATATTTCAGAATCACACATGAACGTGCCTACAAAACTGACATAATATTATAGGATCATTTCCACCGAACCCGTTATAATTTCATTACTTAATAGTTTCAAAGAATATCGATGAAATTATACATAGGTTCTCAATAAAACTTTATGCCATCAGTGGGTTCGGGCAGTAATTTAACGTCGACCCATATACAGGATCAGATTTTATTATCTATTATAGATTTTAGTTAATTTATTATAAAATTATAAGAAAATACATATAATTACTATAAAAAATCGACATAATCTGCCACTTTTTATATCTATTTAAATAATAGATCAGCACTGTAAACACATGTCGTCGTTTAATCTTCAAAATCAGTCTTCAAAATTATTCATTATATATTGTACTTTAGCAGGGTTTATTGCCTCTTGGGGAATTTCTGGTTTGCTGGTTAGTATAGATTTAATTTCGCAATCTCCACCCGGTTCTTTCTTTGGAGTAATTGGGATATCCCTAGGATACTATGATCCCGTTACCGCACCACTTATTGGATTCGGATTACATGTCTTAACAGGGACTATAGCTGGTAACATATTCGGACAAGTTTCGTTATTTTGGAAACGGATATCACCATATAATTCCAAGCACGGATTAAAGATGGGTATGATTGTTGGAGTAATCTTGTGGGCAGTATTATTTGTCCCAGTTGCTTTGCTAGCTATTCAACCTGTATTAGATTCATTTAACAGTGGGATAACCCCAAATCAATACGTATACTCGATTGTTTCTAACTTTAGTGGTCTATTTGGTATAATACTAGCTGGATCTTTAATATTTCATTTGATTTATGGGGCTTTGTTGGGTTTTATGTCAGGAAGGATGATGGAAATAAGAGCATTTTCAATTCCTCAAAATTCCTGATAATACAAATCTAAAAAAATATCAATCAAAATGCAACTCGATTTCGTTTGTAACGGACATGCAATAATGATGTCGTAATACTTAGCATAAGCGACCCATGAGTGCTAATTCATTGAGATAAACAGGATCGAGGTTTTGTGTATAGATATATCAATAAAATTACATAACCTGTTCTAAAAGGCTGTGATATCGTCCTGAAGCCCCACCGCACCCGATCCGTTGATGCGCTTCCGATGAGGAGTGATAAATTTTGATGAATGACAATTTCACGAAAAGTTTTTGAGAAAAACTATTTTCTTATTTCATACTAGAATCTTTTTAGAATGCCAATATCGGCACTAATCTCCACGGATTCAAACTCGAGTGGATATAAAAATTAGAGTAGTTGTTTTTTACAAATATTTGACCTGCAGATTACAGGCAAATATGAATTACATCCGACCCGGCCCATATTGAAATTAAATCGTTACGATTAGATTTATTAAAATTCTTAGCATTATCTAATTCATTAGTTGAAATACATTGAGGATTTTCCAAATTGTTCATCCTATCTTATGATATCTTATCCAAGAACCTTTATCAACTTCTAAAGTTGCAGGAACTTTAAAATATAAAAACATCCCCTTTCCCATAGCTATTTAATTCTCTTTAAAAAAAACAGATTTGCAAGGATCCAACTAACAAATACCGACAAGATTAATTGAAAAAATGTAGCTATTCCAAAACAGTTGGTAATATGCCTTTTCAAACCAATGAGTTAGGATTAATTAAAAAGATCTTTCTTGTTTTTGGTATTAGTTACGCAAAATTAGATATTGATTACATTTGTGTTACTCTAACTTTTTTATTTTAGTTTATTTATCAGGATAATTTTCTTTCAAATTTTTCATAAATTGACTGTATTCATTCTTGGACATTTCTAACTCCAATAGTTTCTCTAAAATTTTCTCTTTTCTTTCTTCACCTATTCTGTCTTGGGGAGAAGCCACGGCGAACAAAATCATAAGGCCACCTATCTGCCACGACAGTTGTAAAAATTCAGATTGCCAATTCTCCATAGTTTGTCTAGTGAATTCATTCCAAAAAAGATTCATAGAAACTGGTTGACCATGTTCATTCTGTTCTGATACAAATTGATTATATGCAGTAATTCCGTGTATAAGCCATGTTATGGCAAAAAACATAATAGTAACATACAGATACCCTCGTTTTTTGAATTCTCTCATGTAAAATAAATATCAACTTTGCTAAAATACTGTTATATGAAAATTTATATAGATGCAGCAAACTCCATTGCTAACATACTGGTTTACTAAATTAATTTTTTATTTGAGCAACAAGAAAAATTGAAAAAGAATTGGCAATATACAAAAGGTATTGATGAATGTCTTCTAGAATCTATAGTTTACCTTATTCCTAATGCATCCTTCAGATCTATCTCATGATCTTGTTCTTGAGCAATAATTGCTCTCAAAATTTCTGATAAAGCATATTCACCTGCTTGCTCGGCCTGTCTAATTCTTTCTCTATAGTTTTTTATTGTTTCCTGTTCCGCACGAAGGTCAATTTCCAACATTTCTTTTGGATTTTCAGAGGATTTAGCTTCTTCACCCTTCATTGTGGGAGTTCCACCCAAATAATCAATTTGTTTTGCAACCTTTAATGAGTGTTCTAGCTCATCAGATGCGTGCTTTTCTAATTGTTGTGCAATATTTCCATATTCTGCACCCTTTAGAGTAGAACTAAATACTACATACTGAATAATTGCTTTATATTCCCTGGCTAGATCCTCATTTAATCCATTAATAATTGACTCCCTTTCTATAGATGAAATATTTTCGCTAGTCACGGATCACTATGGATTACAAATAATATAAACATCATATATCAAAAAAAAAACTAAAAATAATAATTTATTTAAATACTTTCAACATTGTTTATATTGATTGCCCTATTGTCTATTTGGAAGATTCTGTCTCAGAATCTTCTGTTTTGATGGTTAAATTAAACAACGTCGTCTCTATCTTTGATTTGTTGGGATATGATTAGAATCAATTCCCTCCATAGGGTTAAATCAAAATAGACAAGTACCCGATTTGTACTATAATTAGATTCTAATACAGTTTATCTGCATCCTAAATTTTCTATTAAAAGCTATATCCATTTTGTATTATGACTGGGGCATAAAGATAAAGGGGTATCTAAAAAAGATATACAGAGTTATTAGTAGATCATTAAACGTATGATTTTTAAGAACCATTAATATGAAGCCAGTGAGGGCATTGATCAAGTTTGTTCAAATATTTTATTTAAAATCTGACACCAAGTAGTTTGGTAGTAGCTGGTCCATTTATTACTTTGCCATTATTATATAATCGTGATCCATGACAAGGACAATCAAATGATATTTCTAAAGGATTCCTTGGTATAAGTGGATGATTCTGTAAAACTATCAACTATTCTCACTATTATTAGTAAATAGAATAACAAACTTTTTGTGATGTACTCTTTATTAAATTAGAAATCATTTATTTATAATTGACCTTTAATGACAAAGCAATCGTTAAAACTGTTTATCTACCTAAATAAGGCCATAAAAATAACCGCTTTAAGGTATAGGCCATTTTCCTACCGATTAATTAGTTGAAATAATCCACAGACGGTTGTATGATGATTAATCATTTCTATCATTTTATCCCAGACCTCATATATTACAAGGAACTTAATTCCCACGGAGCAAAATAATATGTATATTATATTATGTATTACGCAATTATGATAGTAAATGGACGAAGATGGCGACTTTCTTAAGGCAACAAATAATTTACTTAATCAAGATACATTTTCGTCCAAAACGTCTGGTCTGCGAACTGACAAAGTAGGAGTAGAGGATCAACAAGGAAAACAAATCATAGCAACTAGAATTGCTTATGGTGAAGATATTATACCAATAACTGAAAAATTTGCTATGAACTGTAAAAGGGATCTCAATGTATGTATTGATAAAAACGGTCCATCTGTAATAATCAATGTTCCTGAGATTAGAAAATTGTTTGTAATATTCAAAAATAACGCAATAAAGATAAGAATAGTTACAGAAATAACTTCAGATAACATGGGATATTGCAATCAGATAGTCGAAAAATATGGTGTCGAAATAAGACATTTATCAGATATCAAAGGCAATCTTGCAATATCTGATGATAGAGAGTATCTTGCATCTGTAGGGTTACATGAAAGTAAACCGCTAACCGAAATAATTCACAGCAATGTAAAAGAGATTGTAAAACAAAATCAATTGGTATTTGAAACTCTCTGGAAAAATGCGATACCTTCAGAACAGAAGATAAGAGAAATCGAAAAGGGAGTATTACCGATTCAAACCTATTTAATAAACAATAATGCCGAAGCGCTCGCGTATGCACAAAATTTTGTTGAGAATGCTGATACCGGTTTTTCAAATTCAACATCCACGGGGTTTTTCAAATTACTTGATCAAAACCAGACTCTTCTTCAAGCATATTTGAATCATCTTTCAAAGTATAAAGAAGGAAAAGTAAAAGGTGGTGTACGTTGGGTTACCTATATAGACAACAAAAAAGATGATATGGAATTAATAAAAAAATTTCTTGATATTGATATTGAAATAAAACATGTAAGGAACCTGCCTCCTTTGTATTTTTCAGTGTCGCGAAAACAATGTGTTACCACTGTAGAAGATGTAAAGAATGGAGAGATGTATCAGAGAATTATTCATAGCACAGAGCCACTTTATATTTTGCATTACCAGACAGTATTTGATGAACTGTGGGCCATAGGTATGGATGCTCAAGAAAGAATAAGACAGTTAGAAACGGGCAGTACTTTACAGACAACAAAAGTTATTGAAAATCCTGTTAAAACAAAACAATACTTTATAGATTTGGTACGAGATGCAAAAGAAGAAATTATGATCCTTTTTCCCTCATTGAATGCCGTAAAAAGAGAAGTTATTATGGGAATCATTGATTTATTGAAAAAAAGGATCGCTGAAAATATTAGAATTAGAATTCTATCTCCGGTGAATGAAAGTATCAAAGAAATATTGTTTCCAAAGGATGTTGAAGGGAAGTATGAAGTTATGGAAAACACTATTAGTAGAGAGATTCGAAAGCAGGAGAATTTGATATCTACAATTGTAATCGTAGATAGAAAATATGTCTTAGCCACAGAATTAAAGGATGATTCAAAAGAGTTATTTGAAGAGGCTATAGGAGTATCAACATATTCAACAAGTAAACCTACTGTATTATCTTATATATCAATATTTGAAAGCCTATGGGATCAAACGGAAATGTCTGATAACCTGAAAACAGCCAATGAAAAATTAGTACAGAGTGAACAACTAGAAAGAGATTTCATTAACACAGCCGCGCATGAACTAAGAACTCCTACCCAAGCAGTAATGGGATATGCGGAATTAGACAAGGAAGTATTTGAAGATCTGTTGAGAAATACAAAAGTTACAACCGATGACGAACTAAAAAGAATCATTGACCATCTAAAAGGACACTTTGATGCCATATCTCGAAATTCAACTCGATTAGACGAATTAATACGTAATCTATTGGATGTAGCAAGAATCGAATCTAATAGAATTAACAGTTTACAAATACGTAAAGAAAAATTGGATTTAGTTAAAGTAATTAATGATTCAATTAAGACAGAACTTGAACAAAAAATCAAAAATAAGAATATCAAAATCAACTTTATAAATGAGTGTATAGATGAGCAATGTTGGACATGTGCCGATAAATCAAGACTCATCCAAATAATTAATAACTTAATAGGTAATGCAATAAAATTTACAAATCAAAATGGTAAAATTGACATTGTGATCAAAGAGAATGCTTCTATTATGAGTGACTTAGATGTAGGAAATAAGAAAATAATTGTAGATAGCATAAAGAATGATAATGAAGAAAAAATAGGAGGGAACAAATGGAGGGAACAAATACTTGTTGGTATCTCTGACTCTGGTAAAGGAATATCGCCACATATTCTACCTAAATTATTTGAAAAATTTGTCACAAATTCTGATACAGGAACAGGTCTTGGACTATACATTGCTCGGAATTTAATTGAGGCTCATGGTGGTAGGATATCGGCTTTTAACAACGCTGATGGAATTGGATCTACCTTTGTATTTACTTTACCCAAAGCGGACGATGGGATTTCTGATAGTAATTAGAAACCTAGACTCTGTATCGTATTTTCAGAAGATTGACCAAATGAATGTCTTATTAGATGAGTTTCCTGTATAGAATCATTAATTTTAGTTTTTATTAATCCTGTATTTTCTGATGGATACTTTTGCAAATCATTGACTGTAGAATACGTGACACCAGCTGCCTGAATTGTTTCTGGTATAAATTTCAATTTAACCTCTTTTCCTGCTATATGACCATGAGCAAATCTAGATTTGATATCATCGGGAACCGATATTTCGGAAGCATTTATGCACATGCCAGTGCTGTCCATCCCAATAACATTCAGAATTCTATCCTTTACGAGTTGATCAAATGAAACACCAGCCCTCAGAGATAATATGACCCAAAGACCCATCCCTATGTCAGAATAGTTTGCGTTTGTACCTGGCTTGTTTGACAAAGTTGTATTGATACAAAGTCATAGATTTGCTGTGTAGTGTAACTGTGGTTTCTAATCCAACCTGTTGGAAAATCAGGTAGGCCCGAGGTATGTGTTGCTAGGTTCTCAAGTGTTATCTTGTGCCCATTATACGATGGGACTCGCATTATCGACGGGGAGGTACTTTTCTATAGGATCATTTAGGTTGACCAACCCTTGATCTACCATATCTGCCAAAATGATGGCCACAAATGTTTTTGATATGGATGCTATATCTAACACAGTATTTCCATCAACCTCCGTGAAGTTGAAGTTTGATACATTTCCATATCCAGAAACTTGAGTTCCATTTGGAGTTACAATACCTACAACAATTGGCACTGAAATACTAGAATTATAAACAGCACGATTGATAGAAGAAGAAGACGAATTACTGGATGATACCTGATCAAATACTATTGCCTTAAACTGTTCTAGAAGTGTATTTGATATGTCATTTTTAGAGGAATAATGAGAATTATTCAATAGTACGTTTTGATTATGCTGACTATATGCCAACTGAAATTGATTTTGAAAAATATTAAAGGAAGCAAAAAAACATGTGATGACCACAGTCGACAAGAATGAATATACATATGGTTTTCTGTAAAGCAGTGTATTTGACATTTCATTTCAAATATATAAAAATTCATAACATCAGAGTATTTTATCATAATCATTTGTGATAAGGATAAAGATAAAGAACTAGAGAGGGATTCTAAAAGAGATACTTATGAAGTTAGAGACATACTTTACTAAGGAGGCGATAGGATTAAAGCAGGTGCAAAAGCTGACGGAAATAAAATAAAAGATCCCAATAGAGATTTAGATACCGAATATGATAAGAAAAGCTAAAGGAAGATCTTTGCTAATTACGAATTTTTTTCCTATATTCTAAAAATTCATTAATGTAATAGTTAGTAGAATATTCTTATTTTATCTTATATTCTAAAAATATAAAGAAGCAGTCCGGCACTTGGTGGTTGTTTAAGACTAATTAATCGGTATCACAGAATATCCAAAATTGATGGGACCATGGTACAAATTTCAGTATCTGCAATATGAATGAAATATTTAACATTTCATTTGATAATGAATAATGCTATGCGATGACAAGAAATAAGTTAATATTGATTGGACTAGCATTTATGGGCCTTTTAATGGCGGACGAAACCCCTGTATTCCAATTGATAGCAAAATATTGTTTGTCGTATGAGAATTTCGTATTTGGCCCTCTTGGCTCAGCGTCATTTGACTTACCCGTATGTGATCTATTTATAGTTTGAACCATATAATCTTTAGAATGTCTAAAATAAATATATCATTATTTGGATTTGTGATTGCAACTATATTTTCAATGACTCTTGGTTTACAATCAGCCAATGCCGAACCACGTAACTATGGATATTAATAAAGCAAAAGATCCAGGCCCTGGATTTGGTACAGAAAAGATAGGAACACTCTCAATGGATCCCCAAAATAAAACTCTAGATATTTCAGTAAATATGACTGCAACGCCTAAACAGGATAAAGTCTTTGAAGCATGGCTGGTCGACGCAGATGGATCTAACTATAAACTAAGCTTAGGTGCATTAGATGGAAGTAGCTTGAAAGTCTCTGATAACATGGTAAATCCATATACCTATACTCAGTTTATCATAACTGAAGAGCCCGTGGATGATGCTGACCCTAATGCAGCAGGTACATATGGTGGAGCAGAATTACAAGCACCATTTGGACAATAATCATCTTTTTCTTTTTAAAACTATTAGTTAACCACGCTCAGGTTAGAGCGTTTTGCACCGTATTTTGATAGAATAGGTAGACTGTTAATTTGTGAAAACTCCCTCATATAGCTTCGAGTTTTAATGGTACAAATAAATCAAGTCACAGGTGCACACCGTACTGTCGATGCTATAAGCAAAGCTTTTGAAAATTTAGGCTAGCAGCCTTTGGCAAATAAAGATAGAACCGACCATTGAATGACTGTTGTTATATCCCTGTTAAAATCAATAGTTCTATCTACTCAATTCAATAGTCAATGAATCAATGATATATTGGATTTAACGCCTCTTTTAGTAGGTTTCCTACTGAAAGGTTATTAAGAAAATATTAGTGGGTTGGAAGTCCCAACTATTTATGAGGATCATGGCACTAAGAAATTAATAGGAGTTGCTTATAGGTTCCATAATTTTCCTCTATAACTAGTCGCTCAAAGTCCCATTATTTGTTGCTATTTTATCGGCACCGGGGATCTCCGACCATACTGCAGGATCTATAATATTAATAATATTTAGTATCCCTATGAACATCATAAATATGATTATAGATATGAAACCTATTTTAGAGAATAATATTCCCCTCTTGTCATTATCATTTAGATAATTGAAGCAAGCAAGTGAAAACATAATTACAATTACTACTGCAATGGACACAAACATTGAACGATTGGGGAATTCGGCTGGAGAAAATGATGAAATTGTAAGTAATATTAGGAATCCACCAATTATAGTGGCATCGATCATAAGTAAATCTTTTGGATTCATTTTCATATAGGCAACACCTCTAAAGATGCTCGTACTCTACTATCTCTGAATCTGGGGAAATTTGTAATCCCCCATTGTAGAATAATGAATTGAAAGGTCAATTATTTTATGGTATAGTCATGATTAAAAGTAGCATAAATATTTACTTACTATCGTTTCTAGTAAAAAAGGAGCAGAAGGAAGACTATTCAATGCAGTTACTACCGCTTTTGCAATATCAATACATTGAGAAAGATGACTTTGTTCTTCTTTTAGGATAGATTTTACTGTCGTTACTGCCTTTTTATTTTCAAAGTTTGAACAAATGGCTTGGAGCACTTCATAATGTGCTACCCCGCCTCCTTCTGCTAGACATAAGAATTCCAATGCTTCTGATGTATCAGGTTTCTCACCTAGATAAGTTTTCATAATTTTAACTACTTTCTCTTCCATTTCTTTGGCAGATTCTTCTACTTTGGCAATATCAAGTCGTACATCTTTATCTTCGAAAAAAGTAGTGACTACCTCTTGAATTTTTAACTCATGAGTACTTGCCTCTCCTTGGATTTCCTTAGCTTCGCTTTTGGAATCAGATTTTAATAACTTCATTTCTATCAATTCATCCACTTCTTATTGAGCTGCTCGTTCTAAACCTAGAACCTCACCTAATTTCTTTTATAGATTTTCTATGTTTTCTTTTTTGTTTGGTACCCGGATCATAATGCATAAGAACTCCAAAAACTCAGGAAAGAATAACTTTTCATACAGTTTCTACCTAAATTTTAAATATTATTTTTGTTACATCTTGTTCTTTCTTATCAAAAATCTCGTAAGCTTTCGGGGCTTCATCAAGTTTCATCGTATGACTTATTATTTTTGTAGCATCAATTCTGCCAGTTTCAATTAAATGCATTAGTTGTTCATTGTATTTCTTGACTGGACACTGTCCTAGTCTAATGGAGAGTTCTTTATTCCACATTTGTCCAAAGGGAAATTTGTCATAAGATGAGCTGTAAGCTCCTGGAACTGATAGTGTGGAGAATTTTCTTGCACTCTGACACATCCACTCAAGCACTTGAATTGGATTAGCAGGTTCATAGATAGGATTTGAAACTTTAGAATGATCATGGATACCGCCGGAAGTAGTACCATTACTCGATCCTGCCGTATGTCCAACAGCCTCAAACCCAACTGCGTCAATGCACAATACTCCCTTTCCTTTAGATTCCTTATGGAGTATTTCAACTGGATTGTCATTATCAAAATTTATTATTTCAGCCCCTAAATCCTTAGTCTTTGACAAGCGCTCATCTAGATGATCAATTGAAAACACACGAGCGGCTCCTCTAAGAAAGGAACTCATAACTGAAAAATACCCAACAGGACCTGCACCAAAAACTGCTACATCATCACCCGGTTGTACATTAGCCATTTCCGCTCCAAAGTATCCCGTTGGAAGTATATCACTAAGAAATAAAACTTGTTCATCTTTCGATATGCTATCAGGGACTTTGAGGGATGCAACCGTATTTGCGAATGGTACCCTAACATACTCAGCTTGGCCCCCATCATATCCACCTAGCAACTGAGTATAGCCAAAAGCAGCGCCAACTTCTCCGTTAGGGTTTGATCTATTACATTGAGACCAAAGCCCGCGATTACAAAACCAGCATTGGCCACAGCTAATGTTAAATGGAATTACAACTCTATCGCCCTCCTTAATCTCATGTACGGCTGGACCAACTTCTTCCACTACTCCCATAAATTCATGACCCAATGTTTGACCTGGTTCCATTCCTGGAGTCAAACCATGATATAGATGTAAATCAGAGCCACAAATTGCGGAAGATGTTACCTTCAAGATGACATCTTCTCTATCCTTAATCTGAGGTTTTGGTTTGTCATCGATTCGGACATCATTAGCCCCATGATATACTAGTGATTTCACATTTCAAGAATGTTAACATAATATAAAGTCGTAGTTGATCTGGATCTAATTTATTTATTATCTGAAAATAAAAAGAAAACATCCAGATTTAAAGATGGTCTCTAATAGTTCCAGGATTATCTAGGTGTAAAAAAACTCTATCCCAACTCGTAATTTACGATAAAATTGATACATTACGTTTATGCATAGTTTCATGTCATTACTGCCGAATATTCCCCATCCCATAAACGACTAGTAACTAGTTGATAACCTCTTTAACGATGATGAAATTATCTGTTTGACATGAGTCAGTCTTAATGCTGAGGGTGTTTATCAATCATTTTTAGTGGGACGCAAAAGTCAATTATATCGGAACCTATAATTTTTTCATGGCTTGATTTAGCATAAATATAGAGCCGCACACTAATTTTCATTGTCAAATCAGGCATTAGTTGAGACCACTATCACCCATAGGTTGAATAAATACATGCATCAATTTAACTTAACTTAAAATTCCCAATCTTCCTTAATAGACATCCTAGAACTTACCGGAGGGAAAAAGTATCTACGGATGACTATACGTTTAACCTTTTCAATCTTTTTGAAAGTTTCTGATTTTTGATAAACCAGTATGATGATACTAAATATGGTGATAATGAGTTTAACCTTTGAATATGAATAATCTAAATAAAATATTACGATTTATTAAAAAAAGTGATAAAAACTGGGATAGTCCTTTATATAATATAATTAGGAGGAGTAATCTTGCTTGAAAATAGACTATTTCCATTCGTGGTCCATGTTGTCTGTTCACGTTGTAATTAATACAACCCGAAGTGAAAAGCCACTCATTATACACTTAAATGAAACTCGAATTTGGTCAAAATATGTCATGGATGGAGTCTGACACTAAATACATTTAATTGAAATTCAAACATGATATATTATAAAGTGTGAATTTATGAAGCTATCAAATAGCAGGACTTAAGAGGGATGAATCAAAACATACATGGCAGATAATATTCGGCTGTTTATTTTCTACCAACTGAATAAAGATTTGATTGATTATACGTAATTATTTTTTTTATTCTCAATACAACACAGAGTACAATAAAAACTGCATCAAAAATCCTAAGTTGAATACAATTACTATCAAACTCTGCAAATAAAATAATAACCTTTGAAATATGTTATACTAGATATTAATAACCTTTTTTGCATAATAAGAAGAAATGAGTTTAGTTGGAGGAATAATTGTTTTAATAATAGGAATCATATTGTACGCTGTAGCAGGAATGTTACCACCAGTTGCTACAAGAATTGCTAGGATACTAGGAATTGTTTTGGCGATCATAGGAGTAATCCTAATTGTGCTTGCAGCTGTAGGAGTTGCATTTGGTTTGGCTTTACCTTTGTAAACTTATTTAATTGAAATCAAACTGAAAATAGTACAAACTTTTTTTTGATCAAATTGCATTCTATGATATACTAATTCGTATTTCTAACTTTTCGCAAATCTTCTTAGCCTCCTCGTTCATTAATTCAATTCCTCGATGATGAGGGCTTTCATATCAAATATTGCAAATGTCCTCGCGGATAGAATCAATAATCTGTTACACTAAAAACTTATTGTTTCTTTGAGCCAAAAACATGGATATATTTTATAATGATATTTATAACGGCATAGGACAATATGGAAGCAATTATAGAGGAAATGGTTGTAGCTTCAATTGCTGAATATTCCCATTTTAGGAACTGAACTATAAGAATGAATCTCGTGATGTTATTTACAATATCAAAAACAGAACTAGCGAACAGCATTTTGATCAGGATTTGCTTGAATTTTTGCAAATTTAATTTTCCAGTCAATTTTTTTGTATATTTTTGTTTGTTGTCTAGGTGAAAGAGAATCGCAAAAATTATTTTGTAAGTGAGATAACCGGTTATAACTGTCAATGCTGAGTTTAGCACAAAATCGACGGAATATTCCGCAGAAATGTGTGCGATGACTAGACTAAGCAGGAATCCCAAAATCCCTGAAATCAATAAATTCTTATTTAAGGAAAAGGTATTGTAATATTTCAAATAATTATCTTTGAAGAACCTGTTAATTTTATCAACTCTCCATTTCACTTATTATCAAAAATATATAAAATAATATAAAAGTACATGGAATACTTTATTCCTTTTATATACCTTGATCGGACCTTTTTTCAAACCATATTAAATAAGAATGCAATAAGTTTTTTTGGTACAATCATATTCGTATATACATTAGGTTCAGAACCATGAGATCTGGATATCTACTATTTTCAAAAAGATATTTGTTGAGAGTGCAGCGATAGTAATGTCTTCACTGTATTGTCTTGTGATTTGTTGCATAATAGGCCATATTAAATGTCAAGCGAGCACTTTTTTGCCGCTTAACTAAGTGACCATTGTAAGCCATAATCAGAATTTCCTTTATAGACTCAAAATTAAGTAACCTAATCATCGTTACGGCCTTATTATTGGACTTCGGGTGATTCAAGAAAAGATTTCCTTCTTTATATTATGCTTCCGTACTATTGTATAAGAACATCCCTTCTTTTAATCTGAGATAAATTTCAATCATCCTCAAAAAAATAGCAGAATAATAAGAAAAGTTTTGCACTATTGTAACGAGAAGAATAGTTAGCCTATCTGCTTATTTATAATACGTTAGAAACTGTATTATGACCAAAAATTCAAAAGAGTTCAGAGTACAGAAACTAAGAAATTCAATAAAATTTTACTTACCTCGAAAAGAAGGATATCTAGAAGTTGTAAAAAAATTATCTAACGAGTTTGAAGGTATGACTCTAATAGAGTTTGATGGCTATTTTGAAAATAAAATCGAACCCACAAAATATGTTCGGGTAGAAGTACATAAGAATAAGCTAAACGAAAAGAGCTTGATAAAACAGGCAAACGATCTCAGAAAAATTTTGAAACAAAAGAGTATCGCAATAGAGATAAACAATGAAATGATTTTGGTGGAAGCTGCTAGAGACTGACATTGTTAAATAACTAAGCCTTTTGATCAGTAGTTAGGTATGATTTAATCGTGATCCCTTTTAATATGCAAATTCAGTTTCTGTTTGTATTTAACTTATCCAGTTTATTTGAAGCAGCAGAATGATACTATCTTTACATTCTCTATGATAAACTATTACCCCGGTTGTCAGTAAATCTACGGAGTTCTCTTAGTAAGTTATAGATTAATTGATCTGAATAGTAATCCTTTGAAATAGGTTTCTATATAGAAGTACGTATATTGATCAGGTTATTTTTTTAGCTCATCTCAAAAAGAGAAAAGGTTATAAGAGAAAAAATTGAATCTGTTCCTAAAGATTTAGTTTACACCTAGGGATCGGTAACTCATGTTTATGCCTATTACTTTTTATCCACTCAATAACGGTTCTAACATCTTTTTGATCCACCCCAATTATATCAGGGACTGGCGAATTTTTCAATATCTTGTCAAAATTTATCTGTGTAAGAATTCTGTCAATGGTTTCGTATGACACTCCGATTTCACCTTCGGCCGTCTGTCCCTTCCATAACCTTGCACTACTTTGTTTTTCAATAATATGCTGTGGAACCTCCATATACCTGGCAATTTTCCTAACTTCTGTTTTATAGAGGTCTGCGATTGGAAAAATATCTGCTCCCCCATCGCCGTATTTTGTGAAGTAACCTAGTTGCAATTCACTTTTGTCTGCAGTTCCCACCACTATGCCTCCCCTAACAGCAGCATAGTAGTATAGAATTGCCATCCTTAATCTTACCAGAAAGTTGGCTTTTGCTAGCTTATTCCGGGGAAAGTTCTTTATTATATGATTTTTACCCTTACCGATATCAATTAACTCATGATTTATATTCAATATTTTTGAGATTTCTAATCCATGTTTTACATCAACCTTTGGAGTTACAGAATAGTCCGGAAGTAACAGTCCTAGAACCTTATCAGATCCCAAAGCCTGTGCTGATAGATATGCCGTAACAGTCGAATCTATCCCGCCACTTATTCCAATGACAACACATCTAGCGTTTCTTGACTTTGCCTCTTTGTTCAAAAATCTTGAAATTTTCTTTAATACTTTTCTTTCATCCAAGTTTCATCAAACCCCATCTAAATGTAACATGTCGCATACGACTCAAAAGGTAAATATCTTTTATAATTTAAATCAATAGCCTGGAAACCAGTTCAAGGATTGCACCACCGTATTTGAGATCATGCTATAAAGACGTATTAACCATTAAATGAATTTATTGACTTTTCTTTCTAGTTACCTTATCTAGTGTGGATTTCATCAACATAATTTCAAAGTCGAGGGTAATTACTTTATCCTTGGTATCTTATAACAGTAAAAGTCCTTCTAACATGTTTGAATTTCTAACTTTTAATGAATTAGAAAGCATTAAGTTCAGTTAGATGTTTAACGACGTCTTTTAATACAAATACTGTGACATGCTGGGACAATCATTTGATAATTTTCTCGATTTGAAAGAATATCGCCTAAATGCAGATTAATGCTCTATACACTTTGTAATAATTGGAAATTTCTAAATATCATGTTAGCAATAATTCTCCTATTAATAATAATGATAATAATTATAGAATCATGTTTCCTTAGATCTTACAGGATACCCATAGTGGTCAAAAAACTTTTGTTCTTTATTTAAGTCATATGTATATTATCTTCATGACAGCACCAATCAATTAAAAATTTTCCTGCTGATCGAGTATCTTCATAAATTCTTTTAGTTACAAAATCGATATCATTTGAAATACAATGAAAATCTGAGAGTTCTAGTGGAGTATTATTAAGTGTGATAATATACTCTATGTTTGCCTTCGTAGCTGAATCAACACCTAGTGGAGAATTTTCGACAACTAGGGCTTCAGAGGACTTTAGTTTAAGTTTAGCAAGCGCCATGCTAAACGGTTCAGGACTTGGTTTACCTTCTTTCAAATCCTCCCCAGATATGATTAAATCAAATTTACAAAGACTGTTTTGTTCTAACAGTGATTCAACTTCTTTCCTAGACGCTCCACTTACCACAGCCTTTAAGCAATTCTCACAATTGAGTGATTCAATTAATTCTTTTACCCCGGGAAAAGCTCTTGCTCTTTGGAGCTTTTCAAATAATTCTTTTTTCCGATTACTAATATTTTCTACAAGCTTCTCATCAGGTGATTTGAGATTATTTCGCTTGAAAATTTCCTTGATAAGTAAGGGACCAGGCATCCCCTCAAGTAAGAACACGTTTTTTTTGTCGATTTCAAGTTTAACGATTTCTCTAAATGCGATTTGAAAAGCCTCTGCATGAAATGGCATTGCATCTATTAGTACGCCATCCATGTCAAACAAAATTCCTCTCAATTTTAACGAACAAAGTCCTATTCAATAATATAAAGTAGTGTGAATATTAAATTGTACGCTGAGCCTGCCAACTGAACAGAAAAAGGCGTTTATAATGGCATACCGTCTCATGTATATGGAGTAAGCATCTTTCTCAATGAAATAAGTAAGAATTGACATTGTCATACAGGTGGTGTGTAACATATTAGTTGTTTCATTATAAATAAAGGATTAAAGAAATAATCATTCTCTGATTAAAAATATCTTTTTCGAACAGATAGTATAAAACTAATAGAATTTTTTTACAAATATTAGTCAATGTAGTAAAGGGTAGATTGATAAATTTTAATCTCTTAAAAGAGAACATGGATTTCTATATTAGAGTCAAAAACTTGATCATATATATAGCAACATGATCTTATGGCTAAAAATTACTCCCAATATCCTAGTATACACAGAACACCGTATCTTTCATTGCTGTAATACAATATCAATAATTTCTCTTAATGCTGCAATTTTGACTGGTTTTTGCACTATTTCATTTATCTTGGCAAGCTTGTATTTCTCACTTAACATTAAATCATCAACCACAAATGCTGTTATCAGAATGATTTTGATCTTGTCATCAAATTTTCTGATTTCAGCAGCAAGCTCAATTCCTGACATCTCGGGCATCCGTAAATCAGTTAATATCAGTGAAAACTCCTTTGTACCTTGCTTAAAGAATTCAAGTGCCACTATGGGATCAGTGAAGGTCACTGTATCATAACCCATCCTTTCTAGGAATGCCTTAAATAATGAAGCCAGTTCCATTTCGTCTTCAACCACCATTATAGACGTAGGTTCTGACATATCGAATATTTTAGTGAGTGAATATTTAACCGTTTTCAATACCAGAATTAGCCAAGAAATTGCTTCAAGTCAAGCAGATTGAGATATACCCGCTATGGAATGATCTTCCTTAATTGTCAAAGGATCAAATATTTAAATGCAATACACACATACAAAAAAATTCATAGCTTTTTCTTATCTAGTTGGCGCTAATCCGAATTGGTAGATGAAAAACAACCTAGCCCTTTCCAATGAAATCATACTATCATACTAAACTGAGAACCTAGGAAACTCGTGATCTGTTAAATAAAAAAGTTCAAAGGCTAATTTGCTGTCAAACTATATGAAAAACAAGCGACTGCATTACCATATTTCCTTAATTTCCTGCCCTATTTTGTGCCCATGATATTCCACCGTGAAGTTCTATTGTCCTTGCAATTTTACCTATCCGTCAGATATATTTGTAGACCAACTAGCAGGTACTATTAATTCGATATCCTATTAGTTAATACTTGATTTTAAATTCGCAGGCTTCATTTGTATCTAATCACAAGTAGAATCGCCAATTTTACTATAGAACATGCCTTATAGAGGCGCCTAATTGCTTTTTAATCTCAAGCCCGACCGTCATTTTTAGAGTTTTTGAATTTTTTATTTAATTTAAATAGAGATACTATGATTTTCGATTGAGTCTACAATTTTGTAACAAAGGGTGATTTGCTGGCTATTAACTGGCCTAGGGTCAGATCACTCCAAATACAAAAGAATCTCACTAGTTGTAATCTTTTCTGTTAATTTTTTACGCTCTATTTTGAATAACAAATTTACTCCAGCATCACTTGAAAAATATGAGTGATTGTTACCGTTGTAAGATATCAGTCCATATTCAATAAGGTAAAATAAATATTTTTTTATTAATTCATCGGAAATAGGTAATAATCTTTGAATATTCCAGTAAATACTCTGGATTGGAGCGCCTTTCAAACACATTAACAAAATAGGCTGGAATATAATCGCCTGCATAACCAAAATATTTTGGGTTTTCTCTTCATCCTTAATTAATTTCATTATCATTACCTACCTATTTTTTCCATACTAGCCTGACCGATATTTGTCCCCAAAGTAAAGAATCTATCATAGAATGGGACTTTCAAAGATTTCATATCCAAATAGTTGTTTAACGCAGTCTCTGTCCGATCCGTTCCCCACATAAATACTGGGCGCATTTTAGACAAATTGATATCATCTAAACCGATCTTGACCATGTTTGAAAATCGTAGCGCAACATTCTATATAAGGGGTGATCCGTCCCCTCTCCTAGTGACTACGATGCACCAACCAGAAAAAAATGAGGGCATGGACTCTGCTCTTTGGAAGACAATCTATCGGCTGTTCACCTTATGTCAATTAAATTTGCATGCTATTATCATTTCATGAAATATAAGAGAGTATCGCAGTAAAATCAATCAGTAGAGCAGGTCATAATCGGATAGTTAAACTTTGTGGATGTATTCTAATCAAACCCAGCAAAATCGGTGAGTCAGCATGTTGTAAATATACAAATATGAAAGTCCGATCTGCATAATGTCTCAATGAATCTTTCACTGGTTGTTGAATTGGGTGTTAATTGGTCTCTAAGTTAATATCACCAATGAGTTTTGAAGATTCAATTACACTTACAACTTGCAAATCATCGCTACCCGAAATAATTTTCGATAAAGTAGGTTTTGCCTCCTTTCCCAATATCATTGCCTCCTTTCCTTTTCGCATTAATACTACAGTCATACTGTTTTCTGTCAATGTATGTGCAAAATCCTTGGCTAAATCTAACTGTAGTTGAAATATTGATTCTTTATCAGTCATGGAGTGAATGAATTCCTTGGCGTCATCAAGTTTATCCAATATCCTGTCTACCGAACTTTCGTTTTCCTTACCATTTGGCAAACCTTTATCTTTATAAGTATCGCTAGTACTTCCTTTAAGGAAATCAAACAATTCAGGTTCTACTATATCGATATTAATTTTGTTTGAATGGCTTTCGGAGGTGGCAACAATATCTATGGCTGATTTGTCCTGAATTTCAATATGTAATTTTCCCCTCTTTATTGTCTTAATTGATTTTACTAACTTATCAATCAAAGAATTGCTGGAATTCTCAATTTTTATGTCGTCAATGTTTGTCAATCCAACCAAATCTCAATTATTTGTTGGAGTGCCTGTAAGGGCTTGATTGTCAGAGAATTCAGGCTGATTAATATCAATGGATGACATCATTGTTGCTATCATAGCCTTGAATATTCTCTTTACTTGTATTTCATTACCTTTCATCCCTTCAAAGCTTCGGTTGTTTTTCTTATGAACTGTTGCGGAAATTCTAATCGAACCGTTCACAGTAAGATTGCCACTGCAAATCTGGCACCCTTCATGACCTTGAGCTTTGGGCATCTCTATCTTGAGGTTATCAAATGAATATGTAACTACCGCACCCTTTCCAGTTAGCTTTTCAACTAATTGTTCTAAAATTGGCACACCCTCTTCGGATATTTTATGGGTTATCTTATTTAGATTATTATTTAATTGATTCATTCTAGATACAGTTATGTAATTACATGAAACGTTATAAATCGTATATGTTTTGTTATCTTACTATCTAGATTTATTTGCACATATTTCCCTTCATGGTCAGAGAATATGTCTCTACCATTATACTGTAAAGATAACTAGGTCGTTTTATGAAACTTCATACAGAGCTGGTAATAAATAGTTGAAATTCCAGCATTAATAATATAATTTCTGGAATCAAAAATATGATTATATGATTACATTATCAATTCAAGATTATTTCATCCTGATTCTAGGTTTACTTACAACTGGTCAAAGTGATTTTGCTCTCAAAAGCTGATCTTTGCACCACTATATTGATTCCAAGAGGGTAAACACTAAAGTAGAAAATTGAAAAGAATTTGAAACCTGGCTAATAACGCTAAATATTAGAGAGCAATTGTGAAAATAACTAACTATTTAGCGTGATCATGTTCTAGGATTAGATGATTTGCAAGAAACTCTGAGTTGAAGAATTAATTTTAATTATTTGTTATGTGAAGTTCAACAAAGTGCTGATTGGGCCATTCGCAAATTTGTCAAACAGGTGATAAAAAATTAGTTAGGGTGAATACATTCTAAACATTTATGGACTCTGATAATCAAAAAGTGGCATTTGAACAGTGTTGTATATCCATTAGTATTTGATGTCAAGTTTTGATTTAATGATAATTTCTCCTGGTTTTATACAATGAGAAAACTATCTGGAAAGTCATGATTGTTATCCAGAGAAACAAAGAACTTTAAATGGATAAAGTGAATTATTTTAGTAGTTGATCCCTGAACATTGCTCTTTTGTATCAGAAGGCATCAAATGCCCTCTTCCTCCCGAATTCATTATCGAGGTAGAAGATAAAACTGACGACAACAGTAAATTTATGATAGGGGTAACCTGTTCTGATCACAGGGCCTTGTTGGAGAAAAAGTTTCATTTACTACAAGAAAAGAATGCTATTCCTTCTGGTAAGATAAGTTTGACAAACATAACAATAATTCACACGGACTGTATCAAGGGCAACCGAGAAGATGAGGAAGAAGTTCGGATCAAAAGACTAGATATGTAGGTGGTAGGTATATTAACTTAATAATATTGCCTTGTCTTGACGATCTTTCAACACGTGAATAATATTAGAAGCAGCTATTTCTGACATTTTATTTCGCGTATCGATACTCGCGCTACCTATATGTGGTAATAGGACTACATTTTTCATTTTAATTAGCGGATTGTTACTTCGGATCGGTTCATCTTCAAATACATCTAGGCCGGCTCCTGCGATCAACCTTTCCTTCAGACCACGAATCAAATCACGTTCCTTAATAATTTTGCCCCTTGATATATTTATTATAAAAGTATTTGTTTTCATCATTTTTATCTTTTCATAATCTATTAAATGGTAGCTATCTTTATTTAGGGTACAACTAATTACAATAAAGTCTGATTCTGAAACAAGTCTTTCTAAATTGCAGTATTCTAGCTTGTCTAATGATTTATTGTTCCTAAAATCGGTTGGATCAAAATCCCTTTTTGTAAATAATATTTTCATACCAAATCCTGCTGCTCGTCTACAAATTGCGCTACCAATTTTTCCTAACCCTATGACTCCCAATGTCTTATGATGCAAATCCCTTCCAAGCATAAGATCGGGATTCCAGCCATATTTCCATTTACCTTTTCTGAGGTATTTGTCGGCCTCAACTAATCTCCTGCCAAGGCATAGCATCAACCCAATTGCTAAATCAGCGGTTGTTTCGGTAAGGATGTCTCCAGTATAACCTACCTTTATTCCTCTCGTCTTAGCTTCTGATACATCGATATGTTCATAGCCCGTACTGAAAGTGCTTATTACTTTAAGTGATGGACCGGCAACATCCATTACTTGTTTGTCAATCTTGTCGTTAAGAAAACATAAAATCGCATTTACACCCTTCACTTTATTCAATAATTCCGGATATTGAAGAGGAGCCATTCTTTGATTTATAATCAAATCACAATGAGTCTTTAAGATGCTTAAACCGGCTTCTGGAATCGGTCTTGTTACCAATACAATCGGTTTAATTTTTTTTAGCAAATATTGTCTATTGAGTTACTGTTTATTATTTGTTAATTCTGTATGAATGATCTATACAAAAATCTATGTGTAGGGTCTACTTCGAGCAAAAGGTCGCATATTTATTTAACTAAAAGCAGTATTTCCATCTTCATACTTGGATTAGATGTACTTTTCTAAAATTACGAGATTCTAGGTAATTCACTATTAATGCAGAGGGAACTATTACTGCATCAGCCCGATATCTTGCTATATTGTCAAGAGAACAAACGAATTACTGTGTATGATTAGAGCATTGAATGCTTTTTTATTTTTTTAAGATGGTCAGTTGAGGCTCCACCAAAAGATAGTGTATGGAGTTGTGAGTCTGAATACTTAAAAGCAAAAGCAAAAGCAAAAGCAACATCGTCGATTTTACAAGTATATTTTTATAGACTACTGATTATTAGAATTCATGCTAGACCATTCTACTAATGTGCAAGGGAATGGAATGAATTCAATTAGTAACCGTAAAAAGGTAGGCATTCGAAAAAAGACCGAATATGAGGATGATCACTATAATCTAGAGCCGTCGCTGATTGAAAAAAATTCTAAAGGATCATCAGAAACCTTGTTTGCAAACATAGTGGGGTATGATGACATTAAGAAAATTTTTAATTATGCATTTAATTCATCGTTACCAGTCCATATACTACTGGTAGGTCCTCCCGGTTCTGCTAAGACCCTATTCTTGATGGAATGTATGAAACTTTCTCGTTCCTATTTTACGTTGGGTAGTCATAGCACGAAAGCAGGAATGTTAGATTACTTATTTAATAACAGACCAAAAAATCTGATAATCGATGAAATTGAATATATGGCAATCAAGGATCAGGCAGCATTGCTTAGTTTAATGGAAACTGGCATACTGAGCGAAACCAAATATGAAAAAACTCGAAAATCGATCATGAGGACATGGGTTTTTGCATCTTGTAATGACGAAAAAAAACTTTTAACCCCGCTATTATCGCGTTTCTTTGTACTTTATTTTAAGAAATATGATTACGCTACTTTTGAAAAGATAGCAAACCACATTTTAGCAAGTGAGTGTAATATGGATTATGAAATCTCGACTCTTATTGCGCAATTAGTTTGGAATAAACTGAAATCCAGAGATATAAGGGATTGTATCAAAATAGGTAGAATTTGTAATAATAAAGAAGATGTATACACAATAGTAAAGACTCTGATTAGGTATGACAGTACAAACGCTGGTAACGTTAAGAATATTTAGTCCAAAACATCTAGCGGCATTTTTTTTGAATTTCCTGATCAATTTCTTCTTGTATAAACTAAGTAAAATAATTTAGTGTTTCTATTTTGAATAAAGTACAAGAAAAATTGAAAATTTTTATCTGTGGTCCGACTTTATATGAAAAAAGCCACTTGGGGCATGCCAGAATTTTTGTTTTTTTTAATTTTTTGATTAATTATTACAAATTTCTGGGACAGTCTCCTATTACTGTAGTACAATTGACTGATGTCGATCCCAAAATATTTGCCAAAATCAAGACAGATGATGGTAATATCTCACTCGAGAACATAACTGTGCGTCATCTTACCCAATTGATAGGGGACTTGCAAAAATTGCAAGTTATTAGCAATTTTACCTTCACCAGAGTATCTAGTTTTCAGGTTCAGATGATGAACCAAATAATAAACCTACTTGAACTCAAAAAAGCTTACTCCTATGGCGGTAATATCTATCTTAAAATAGATTCAGATATAAATAGTCCTTTTAATTTTACAGTCGAACAACTGGATAACATGCCAATTGATATCGCGCCAGGTAAACTAGATCAAAAAGATATAATGCTTTGGAATGCTGAGAATTTCTATGATCTATCTATGAGGGGCGACGAGCGCTTCGAATTTTATTTTAGGAATTTAGTTAGCGGGATCCCTGGATGGCATTTTCAAGATTTTCAAATAATAAAATCTGTTTTTAGCGATGACTACGACATACATGGCGGAGCAGACGAGCTAGAATATCCTCACCATGAATTCATTTACAAAATTTCTCATCAAATGCAAAGGATCTGCCATCAAAGTGAACAAAAACCAGAGTGGATTCACATAGGTATTTTGAAGATCAAATCTGAAAAAATGTCTAATTCTAGAGGTAATACAATCACTATCAGTGACTTTCTAAACAAATATTCTCCAAATTCTCTCAAAATACTTTTTTTGGGCGAGCACTACGACAAAGCCTTTAGTTTTAATAAAACGAAATTGTCAAATGCTATTCTTATAGATAATGAAATTTCATCATTTTTTATGTCGGATTATGTCAAGAATGGAAAAATAATAGAAACATGGAACGAATCTGATACACAAAAATTTTCCGCATTTTTGAGAATCTTGAATAATAACTATGACACAAAATCCGCAATCAGTTTCATAAGAAAGTGTATAAGAGATCTGGAAAATGCTAGTTATGTAAAGAAGATGACTGATTTACTTGGATTGCGATATTATTGATAGCCTGAAATCAAATGAAATTGAATTCTGTAAGAGTTGGAGTGATCATACGATTAACTTGAATGACTCTTTTCGCATTCTAGTTAATCGAGCTCTAAAAGGTGACTATTTCCTTAATAGAGTCATTTTAACTAACGGAATTGAGGAGTCCAAAAGGGAAGAGAAGAGCATTTCATCAATCGTCTCACAACTTAAAGAAATATCCAAACAACTTGAAATTGATGTTTATTTTCATATCAATGATAACCTTTCATTCCTTAAATCGATACTTGAAAGGAACGGCTTGAGAAAAATCGATAAATTGACAGGATTGGTCAAAGTCATTAAGGCTCAAAAATGTTTTTCAATAAATGAATATGAAAAACAAGAACCAGTCTTTAATAGAGAGGCATGTAAGGTGGTCAGCTCCCCAGATGAATTCGACAAATGGCTAGATATTTATTCAAATTCATTTGGAATCGACATAAAAAAAAGAACTACTATTCGGACTAGTCTTCAAAAAGAGAATTTTAAGGAAAGTAAATTTATTTTGTATGAACAAAAACTCAAGGATAGATCAAATAACTATAATAATTTAAGACCTATAGGATGTTGCTTGCTTTTCCCATCGAAGGACGTCCTGGGCTTATACTGCTTAGGTACCGATCAGATGTTCAGAAATATGGGTATTGCTTCAAACCTCGTTGACTTTGCAGTAACATATGCCAAAATGAATGGATTTGATCTTTTAGGGCTTCAGGCGCTGCATAGTGATCATACTACAGGATTTTATCAAAGACGATATTTCACAAGAGTTTATACCCATACTATCTTTTCTCTCCCTATCAGTTAGATTTAATATATCATTTGGCCCACTTATTAAAAATCTATTGACATTCCTTGACAGTATACAGGAAGATCTAATTTTTCCATTATTCGTTTATGAGGACGAGCACGCATACAAGCAAAGCTTGAATTCTGGATACATGAATAACTCAAAGGTATTTTCAAAAAATTTAGTCAAAAGGTTTGAGGAGTTGGCTCAGCTAAAAATATCTAATTTGTTGTTGTTTGGCATTCCACAAAAAAGAGACCACTTGGGAAGTGAAGCTTTTAATAAGAATGGTGTGATTCAACGGGCAATTCAAACGATAAAACATACTTTTGACAAAAAATTTAACATTATCTCAGACGTTTGTGTGTGCCAATACAATACAAGCGGCCATTGTGGTGTCACAAATGGCTTTAGAGAAGGTTATAACCGCCTTACGCATGAAATCAGAATAGATAACGACGAGACCCTAAATATTCTTGGAAAAATTTCATTGAGTCTCTGCGAGAGTGGAACCGATTTCATAGCTCCATCGTCAATGATGGATGGTCAAATCTTGTACCTTTCTAATTTGTTAGAGAAGAGTGGGTTTAAAAAAGTCAAGATTATGAGTTATTCTGCTAAACATAATTCTTGTCTATACTCTCCATTTCGTAATTATAACTATCATAATACTAACTTTATAGATAAATCAAGTTATCAATGTAACTTCAACAATCCTAGGGAATCAATGCGAGAAATTTTACATGATGTAAAAGAGGGCTCGGATTGGGTAATGATAAAACCTTCATTTTGGTATATGGATTTAGTAAGATTAGCTAAAAATCTAGTAGATGTTCCTCTAGTGGTTCAGAATGTCTCAGGTGAGTATGCTTTACTAAAGGCAGGATCAAACATAGACCCAATTGACCAAAGGGAATGGATAGTTCAATATCTCCAAAGTTTAAGAAGGGCTGGTGCCGATAAAATAATTTCTTATTTAATGCTTGATTTGTTTGTCGAATTTGAGAAAAACCCCCAGTCATCAATATGAATTCTAATTTAATCTTTCTGGGTACGAGATCATTTGACCACTTGTAGAATCGATATAATATTTTGTATTATTTGCAGTAATTTCCCAGCCGTAGTGGATACCGCCAGTTAGAGGTTCGACTGTATTGCCTAATACCTTCCCTATATCGTGAGTTTCTTTATCTGCTTGGTATATCGTTCCATTGGCGTTTACCATTACATATTGAGATGTAAATTTTCCATCAAGATCTGCAAATGTAATCTTGCTTAATTGATCTAAGGATTGATTATACACATCATGCAGGATTATCAAATAAGCTTCTTCTGCTATGAGTCTAGGAGAAGTGGAATTGGGCTGACTTAATGAGTAACTTAGTACCCAGTACATTGCCAAAGTAAATCCAATCGATAACAGAACAATGAATATTACTTTATTGCGGGCAACATCAAGCTTCATTAAGGTATCTTATTGACAAAAAAACACTATATAATCATTGATTTATACCTTTACGATTAGAATATATATCAATTCTTTTAAAAATTAAATATCCCGCGGTAGCTCAGCCTGGTAGAGCTTTCGGCTGTAGTTGTTGGCAGAATATTGCTAATCGTACATCAGCCTATCAGGCTTACATTCAACAGTAACCGAAGAGTCGCAGGCTCAATCAAGAAATAAGAGATTATTTTTTGGAGTAAATCCTGCTCGCGGGATACAAACAGATAAAAATTTTCTTTATTTGTTGGGATTAATTATGGCACGGCCAATGATTTTACCATTCTTTAAATCGTGTAAGGCTTCATTGACCTGGTCGAGAGCGAATCTCCTATCCAAGACAGTACGTACCTTTCCATTGGATGCGAGGTCCACTAATTCTGTCAAATCCTGAAAGGTTCCAGTATAAGCTCCTGTCAATGTATACCCTCTCAACGGCACCATTGGTAAATTCAATTCCATTGATCCGCCAAATAATCCAACCATAATTAACTTGCCTCTTTTTCTTAACATATTAAATGAATTTACAGAGGTAATGTTGTTATTTACAAAGTCTATGACGACGTCTGTTCCCGAACCATTGGTAAGAGCTTTGATCTCTTTTACCACATCTTGTTTCTCTTTGGTATTGATAGTGTTATCTGCACCAAGGTTTCTTGCTTCTGCCAATTTTTGATCATTGACATCTATAACAGTTATTCTTGATTTGAATATGGCTTTAGCGATTTGCACCGCCATAAGCCCCAGTCCACCCGCCCCTACGATTACAATATTATGCCTATCTTCCAAACCGGGGATCGGCTTAGCTTTTTTTACTGCGTTGTAAGCTGTCAATCCAGAGCAAGCCAGCGATGAAGCCGAATCAAACTCAAGATGGTCAAGTTTTATCAAAAACTTTGAATCTGGAATTAAAACATATTGTGCATATCCTCCATTTTGATAAATTCCAAGGGTTCTAGGATTATCACATAGATTCTGTTCACCAGACAAGCAAGCAGGACAAGTCCCCTCGCCAAGCCAAGGATAAACCAACACTTTATCCCCTACATTGAAATTATTTACACTATTACCAATCTCTTCTATTGTTCCGGATATTTCATGGCCGGGTATAAGAGGAAATTTAACACCTCTATCTTCAACCTTCATAAAGACGCCTTTGGGTCCTGCATACCCGCCCTCCCATAAATGAAGATCGCTATGACACACCCCAGTTGCTGCAACTCTGACCAAAACTTGATTTCCTTCCGGTTTAGGTTTTTCTACTTCATTAATTACTAATGGTTCATTTGTTTTAATAATTTGAGCCCCTTTCATATCAAAATCAGGGTCTCCTTGTTTAATTATCTTTACTAACGAATAAGTATTCAAAAGAATATATTAATTCATATTTTAAAACTATTGATGTCAATGATGACGACGAAGAGCCGTCTGAAATTAAATGGTGACGAAGATTATGAGTACTGAGACATCAAACTTTTCAAAGGAAGAATATTATCGATGTTATTCCAACCGATTTATTAGATCAAAATAACATCCAAAACATACAATTATTTTAATAATACTCTCAATCATAGCCGCAAATGTAGGGTACTTCAGACTTGTTGTAATACCTTTTTGATCTTTCTAACTGTACTAGATTTGATACTACTTAATAAGCCGAGTAATAATCTTGCCTGATGGATATTTGTAATTCATGAGCTGTAAAATTATATACGATGAAAGTTCATGTTAAATCAAATTTAATGAATTCGATACAACGGTTCCTATTATGTTCGATATATAACAGTAATTTGATTGATAGCCGAATTCCTAATCCCATATTGCCGCATTTAATGAAAAAATTAGAACTCGATGTGACCTTTTACTATAACCAATTAACTAGACTTGAAGACCTAGGCCTAATTGTTACAAAACAAAATGAAGGAGATTCTGAAATGAGCACAAGCAATATGACTTGTACACTTACGAACTTTGGTCGTGAACAAATCAAGGTTGTGCTTGTAGGCGGGGTATTTGATCTACTTCATGTTGGCCATATTCATACACTAAAATCTGCAAAATTATTAGGCGATGTCCTAATAATTGTAGTTGCAACTGATTCCACTGTTAGCAACTTGAAAAAAAATCGCAAGATTTACCATGATGAAAAAAGTCGGTTAGAGTTAGTTTCATCTATAAAATTTGTAGATAAAGCCATAATAGGGAGAAAAAAATCGATATACGATACAGTAGAATTCGTCAGGCCAGACATCATAGCTTTAGGATACGACCAAATTCATGATGAAATAGCTATGAAAAAGAACTGCTTTGATAGAGGCTTGAATCTAGATGTTGTAAGGCTTTCTTCTCCACTCCCTGAACTCAAAAGTTCCTTAATTAAAAGCGAATTGGGAAACTCTTTTTACAATCTCTAAGTGTTCCTCCCAGATTCTTTAATTTTTATCACAACGTTATCTCCATTTTTGAAATTGGATGTTTCTTTTAAGTTCAAAGGACCAATGACCTCTATAAGGTTGTTGTTATGATGGGTCCTTTCTAATAAAAGAACATGAATTTCATTAAAAATATCAGTTGGTTGTGATTCGATCCCCTCACTAGAGTACTTTAGCTCTTGAGATATCGTAGCTGGATAACATCTAACCCAACCAAAAGTTCTATCAGAATTTTTGAACCCATCAATGTAAATAGAGGGGTAATTTATCAAGTCTTTTCTTGAATTCATGTAGTTTTTATCTTCGATCTTTACATTAAGCGTTCCAGGGAATGGCTCGTAACCTAATTTATGTTGGAACTGCTTCTTGTATCCCTCTAGGGACATATAATACGCGCCTTCCCCCATCCCGGTAACGATCTTTCCCTTAAATAGCAGAGGTTTAATATGCGATTCCTCCATAGATATTTTTAATAAATCATAAATATTCTGTAATATTTCAAAACCTGTTTCTGTCAGTTTCATTCCAAATTTCTTTTTGTTCTTTACTCTTTCTATTAAGTCTTCTTTCTCTAGGTCGATTAATATTTTTGAAGCTGTTTGTTGTGATCTATTGATTAACCGACTTATTTGGGTACTAGTAATTTCTAGATAACTATTCCTACCCCCATTTGACAGTAAATGAATCATAACTAAAAAATGAAAATAGTTAAAGTTGGAATGATCTTTAACCATCATGGGTGATTATCTGCTACTAATAGGCTGACTAATTAACCCCATGTCCATAAAAGTTTGAACACGAACTTCTGGACTTGCCTTTTTCAAATTGCTGGTTCTATGACCTATAATATACTTAATACCCGATTTATTAGCGGCTTCAACGAGCCTGGGAGTAACTATGCCATCTAGTATCAACAAGTTTCCATCTTTTAAGTCCGATATTTTCTTCAGTATTTCAGATATAGGAATTTTAACTATCCTTTTCATTGACTTGTCAAAAACCATTGCATCTAGAGTTTCATTAATCTCTTGAAACACTTTCTTAACAATGGAGATAACTTCTTCGTCTTCTTTAGAAATCATGTTATCTGGGCTTTGCCTTTGGTCGCTATTATCATAATTATTATTTTTGCTTAAACTTTGGTTAGTATAATTCCTATTATATGTGAAAGAGCTATTTTGGTCTTGATTGTTTGATTGAGTCTGGTTATGATCAACTCTATGGTGATTTCTAATCTGTTGAACATTAGATGGGACAGTGTTAGTATCATTGATTTTGTCATTAATAAATTGTTCAACATCCTTCAATATTTCTGAAATCTCCAGTGGAGTACACTCTTCTACCTCTCGGCCCGGAGGAGCTCTGTACACTTTTTCTATATCTACTAGCCCTTGTAACTCCTTTAGTATCAAGTCCCCGGCCCGATCGCCGTCAATAAATGCAATAGTTCTCTTACCCTGTGTCAATTTTAATATAGTCTCGTCAATTTTTGCACCCTCTATTGCTATTGAATTATCGTATCCTGCTCTCAGGAGATTAATTACATCTGCACGACCTTCTACCAGTATTATCCAGTCGCTGTCAAAAACGCCAACACCACATGCTAGTTGTGCCTTTCCGAATGTTGTCAACCTGCCTGGTTTGCTCGCATCGTAGACATCCTTTAGCATTTCTTCTCCTTCACTAATGGTTTTGGTGGCCCATTCTTGAACAATTTTCTTCGCCCTGTCAACTATTACTTTTTTCTTTATTGCTCTGATATCGTCAATACCGACCAAAGAAAATTTTGCCTGGAATGGTCCTACCTTATCGATACTTTCAATAGCCGCCGCAATCAAAGCCGCAGTAGATATATCAGGTACTCATAGGAATCAAGGCATCTCCACGTGCTGAGTTGGATTTTGTATCAACGTTTACTTCAATTCTGCCAACTTTCGAAACCTTCTGTAGTTCATTTAAGTTCATCTCTGGACCCAACAGACCCTCAGTTTGGCCAAATATTGCGCCAATAATATCTGCCTTCTCCACTAGTCCATCTACATCAAATTTTAGCTTGACGTGATATTTTACAATACCCGTATTTGGCATTTTTATAACTTCATTATTAATTTTATTTATCATATTTCACTGATTATCATAACTATAATGTCTTACCTTGATTAAGTTTTTTGTTTTAAAATTTTTTAGTCTTTAATGACATCTTTAAATGGTTATATAATAATTGTCCTCTAGACCTTGAAATTATTCAAAAATACCTTAGCCTTTTTTCAAATTCTTAGCATACTGTTGTAGAATGATCTTAATTCTTCAATTGTCCTTATTTTTCCTTGTGTAATTTTTATTATTTTATTTCTGTAATAATTATCAATATATCTTTGATTTAGTAAATGAGAAATTTTTCTAGTCATTATTTTACCAGTATCGTCTAAATCCAGAAGCAAAATTAGTTTCTTATATTTAACCCTAAAATTATCCGCCAAATCAACAATACTTTTATACTTATAATATGCCTGTATGTTTCCAGAACAGCCCAAATATGATAATGCTTCCAAATCTCTTTTACCTTCAACCAAAATCAATGAGTCTTTGGTAGATTCGTTGTTGATCTGATTTACAAATTCTCTTAATTCTCTAATTTTCTCTAGTCGCTGGGTTTTATTCATTACTTTATACTTTTATAATTACGAGCCTACCCTCTTCATTTTGGATCCGCATTTTGGACATGAAGACTGATTATGTTTTGTTCCGCAACTCATACAATAATAGCTCACTGAACTACCATTTCCTCCAAATACAGAGCCTGCCATCCCCATCTTCTTCATGGCTCTATTTCTAATGTAATAACTAAGCAAAATGAAAACTACTATTATTACCGGTAAAGATAACGGAAAGGGTAGCAAGAATGAGATTGCAAGACTTATTCCTAAGGATATACCAATCCACAATAATTGTTGAGACAAGAATTGTTTGTTATTATCTATCACTATCTCTCAGTGTTATATTTAAGAAACATTATATATAAAATGTTTCCCATGATGGCTAAAGTCCGTATTTAGCTATATTCTGTGTAATATTTGTATCTCTTCTCTACTTCTTTATTCTTTCCTTCATGAACTTTATTGATTTCAATTTTCAGTAGACTCTTGGCATATTCTTTAAACTTAATTCCCTCTTCTGTATCCGGAAATTTGCTAAGCGAAAAATCAAATTGACTCATGAATTCAATAACCAGATCCCTAAATTCCTCTTTCGAGGGTCTTTTGTTCTCGTTGACCTTTAAAAATGAGACAGCTAATTGTGAGGCATATATTTTTGCTATATCTTCAGCTAATCTGTCTACTTCAAAGTAATCAGTCACCAAATAACCCCACTCAGATAATTTATAAATTTTATGAGGAGATTCTTGTTCGCAAAATAGAAAGATAAAAATGTGAATAGTTTCTAAAAAATTATTATGCCAATTACCGATGTAACAAAAAGAAGTATTGCACAAAAGCGTCGATTGTTTTTCAAAATCTGTTTTAATTGCGGAGCAAAAAATCCAATAGGCGGGACTAGATGTAGAAAGTGTCATGGCAGTCAAATGCGATTAAAGAATAGAACTCTAGGTGCAAAGAAATAATCTAGTGTTTGGCATATAGTTATTACAATTTTTTAAATTTTAAATAAGAAAACTTTAATTATCTTTTTTGATTCCTACACTGTGAGATAACAAATAATATGAAGTATCCAAAGGTTGTTCTTACTGCTGATAGAACATTAATGTCTCCCTATCGAGGAATTTCACTTGCATCATTTTTTGGATGTGCTCCTGCACTGGATCCAAACCGTAGTCACGATTCTATTTGGTATAAAATATTAGGAAATCAAGTAACTCCTAAATTGCTTTTTGATTTTATTTGTAATCCTATTGCTAATTCAAACGGATTGGCTGACTACGCTCCATATGGCTTAAGAAAACTTGAAGCCGCCTTATTGAGGGACGGATATGCTAAAGAGGATGTAGTTGTTGCTCATCCCGATCATATTGATAAATTTATTGGTCCACAAACTGAATTTGTGGGTACTTATGAAATGGATCCATTGGGAATGGGTCCTGTTACAATGACATTTACTTATGGGAGAAAACAAATGTCATACGCTGAATTTTATAATCGTGATCTCCATCACCGAATTAATGCTGCCAAACAGAAGAATGGAAGCAAGGCCAAGGTAGTAGTCGGGGCCTCGGGGACGTGGCAGTATAATTATGACCCAGCCAAAATTGAAGAGTATGGATTGTATGCAATCGTAGAGGGAGATTTGGGAGGCATTGGACCTGAACTTGATGGAGTAGGAGGAAGGTTTTTTGATGCTATGATCAATAACGAGTTGGAAACCGCTAATCCATTTAAGAAATCTGAGTTTAAAGTCGAAGTCAAAGAATTTGATAGAAACGGCAGGAAATATCATGGTAGGTTTGTTCATTATTCCAGGGAACCCAAGGTAGATGAAATTCCGGACATAGTCAATCCCAGTATGCACGGGATGGTTGAGGTAATGAGAGGATGCGGAAGAGGGTGCAAGTTTTGTGATGTTACACTTCGACCTTTGCGCTATTATCCAGTAGAAAAAGTACAAAGGGAAATCCGTGTAAATATGAAATATGGTGGATTAAAAAATGCTTGGATACATAGCGATGATATCTTTGTTTATGGGCTTAATCCCAGGACAACCAAGAATATGCAGCCCAATAGGGAAGCAATTGAGGAACTTTTCAAGGGGATAATGGAAACAGGAGTAGAACATACCAATCCTACACATGGAACTTTGGCTGGAGCCATTGCAGACGAAAGACTTATCCCTAATCTTTCCCGAATAATTAAAGCTGGGCCTACTAATCATATTGGTGTTCAGTGTGGGTTCGAAACAGGCAGCATAAGATTAATTGGGAAATACGCCGACAGAAAATTAGCCCCATTTAGACCATCTGAATGGCATTGGGTGGTAAAAGAAGGTGTAAAAACATTAAATGAAAATTACTGGGTGCCTGCATTTACCCTGATCATGGGATTAGACAACAATGAGACTGCTGATGATAGCTGGGAGACCATCCAACTCATCCATCAGTTAGAGAAAGAACAACCTGATTCCAAATTCACTGTAACGCCATTGACTTTTGTCCCCATTGGTCTATTAGAAAAATCCGACTTCTTTGACATAGGAAACACAATGGATCCAGCAAAATTGGGAGTGATGTATAAAACGTGGCAACACAACTTCAAATATGCTATTCATAAATTCATGCATAAGGTAGGTCAAAATGACCCCGTAAAGAAATTCTTTTTTGCATCTCTCGCTAGGACATTAGGTGGTGTACCTTTAAATGCTATGGAAAAATATGCCCGTAGAAAGAGCCCTGAACACGAGCAAGTCATTGAAAAAATTAAGGCACAGTATGCATAGATACCTATCTAGTATTCATCATTTCTAGCTCGCTTAAGAACAGCTCAATGTCTGAATAAATTGGACTAGAGACCGATTTTTCCAATTTTTCCTTCATTAACTTATTGGAGAATATGATGATTTGATATTTTTCCTTGGCATCTATATTGACAAGCGCTGAGTGTAGAAATCTAATGGCCGTTTCGTTATGCGAAACAACAATAATACTAGTTTGTCCCTTCGCTCTTTTAGATAGTTTATTGATATAACGTTGAAAATCAATATCAAAGAAGGGATCAATTAAGTTTTCAACATTTCCTATGACCGTAGGATTTAGTCCCTCTCGCCGAGTCAAAATGTCAATCATGATGCAGATGGGTAAAGACTCTTCATCGCCTGATACTATTGCAAGTAAGCAGTTACCGAACTTTCGATCATAACTATTATTCGTATAGATAGTGTTTCTCAATAATCTAAATGAGTCGGCAAGATTGGTAAGTAAGTGAATTTTTTCGGTTTTGCCTATTTTTCCTCTGTTATACAATTCGAGAATGGTATTCAAAACGGGGAAACTGACATCTGTAAAAATTTTTTTCAAATTGACATTCCGGTTGATCAGACTAAGAACTATATTGTCTGTGATTTCCTTTTGGCCATTGATTAGGGATTCAATAAGCTTTTGCTGAATCTCGAGGAAATTTTCATCTTTTAAATCTAAATTGATTATCCCAGGGTCTAAAAACCAGAAGTTCACAGAGCCGATTTTTTTTTTGTTCAGGATTTTCTGGAAATATAGAATATCAAGATATTTGGACATTGTAATACGATTAGTTCCTAGTTTGTTTGAAATTTCACTACTAGACATAGGATTATTATTTTGCAAGAGATCTATAACTCTTTTCTGAATGTCAGATAAATCGTACTTCTTATACATTGGTCACAATGCTTTGGCCGAAATCATTTAAAAAGAATTTTTTTGTTATGGGTTTACAACTTTCAAAATTGCGATGCCAATTCATAAATCTTATCATACCAATTTTTTGACTTTACCACACTACTAGCTGCAAGTATCCCTTTCGAACCCAAATTAATCGCGATTCTTATGTCTTCAGATGAATTAATTCCGGCTCCGCAGATCAATTGAGACCGACTTGCAGCTACTTTTAGAAGTTGAAACGAATCCGTTATTAAGGAAGGCTTTTCTGTAGCAATAGATTTTTTAGTTCCGATCAATTCTGGGGGCTCTATTGCTACATAATCAGGACTCATAGAACTAAATTCTCTTAGTTCAGACAGGTTTTTGGCACAAACAATGCTCAATAGACCTAAGGAACGCAGCCTCGGGATCAAATTTCTTATGATTTCTTGATTTATTGGATGCTCGCTATGATTTATCAATGAACCAACTCCGCCTGCATCTTTAACAATCTCTGGAATTGAAAAACCAGTACTTGGCCCTATTTGTTGTATATCTACATGTTGTGCTATTACACTTAATTTTGTATTTTTTGCCACCCATGCTAAAAGGACCTGGGGTGGTGAAATGACTATTTCGGTATCCGTCCGCTCGCTAACCCTTTCAGCTTCTCTTGTAAGGGATAAAGCCTTATCACCTGAAATCTCAAGATAGTTCTTTAAATTGATTATGAGTGGTCCCTTTCTGTCTGACATTGCGTTTGTTGCGTATTTATTTGAATTTTTCATTTAATTTAGCCATTCTAGCCTCATAGCCTTTGTTATACTCTAATTCATCAGGTACAAGTGTTGCTGGATGAATAAATCCTTGAACTCTTAACACCGTTGCGCGCTCAGATGCTACCCAACGTTGATATTCCCAATCTACTGTCCCAAATCCATCATGAGGACCAGTAAGCTTACCGTTATGCATACTAAATAGCAAGCACGAAACTATGGGAATGGAGTAATTCAAACTTGCTGCAGAATTCAAACATACAGGCATGAATGGCATGTGATGACTACCCCTGGTGTTGCCTGCTACTATATGAGGATCATTAAAAGCACTACCTGCTTCTTCTGTGGCGGGAAAATTCTTTTGGGTTCTCACGATTGCTATAGGATCATCTTTTCCCACGTATGTTCCTGCAATATTATGAAGCCTATCGGTGGAACATGACACAATCTGTTCACGCTCGTGTGTTAACACAGAATGTACGACGTATCTGCCTGGATACATCAAAGCAGCCTCTAACTCTGGTTTATCGTTCCATAGTTTAAGATCGGCAATTTTGCCTGACATTACATCCATGATCCTGAATATTACCCCTTCAGCCAGCTCTTCGTTAATAATCAGTCCTGTATTGCTTCTTGCGTCAACAAACATTCTCCAAAGGGGAAAATTATATGCCCCTGGTTCAGTTTTGTCTGCTGCAAATACACAAAATACTTCGCTAGGTCTTTCTTCCATTTCTATTTCGGCTACTCCCGGGCCCATCCCTTTTACATTTCCAGAGAATGAATCTTTAAGTAAATCTTGCCCTGCACCATATAATCCTTGTTCTTTAGCAATTTTTGTCCCCTCAGTAAATGCATCCCAAGCGAGTTTGTGAATTTCTTTGTTGTCTGTCCCAAGCGTATGTGTCATCACAATGTGGATATCATCGCCAGTGTAGCCTATATAACTATCAATCAAAATTCCTTTTCCATTTTTTAACACAAAATCTTTAACAGTCTGAACCAATTTATCACTAGGTCTGGTATGTCCCCCGATTCCTCCAATGTCTGCTTTTATTGCTGAAACAGTGATCTTCATACTCAACATGAATTCTACGAGGTTTAAAAATTTTTGTTTCTCGCTAATTCTTACAAATTTGTCTATGACCGAAAGGTTCTGAACTACAATCTTGTTCTCTTTGGTAAAAAGGGTGGGCTCTCCTGATTTGTTACTGTTATTTTTTTCCAATGATAATACTATTCTGTGATTAATATCATATTTGTTGCCAAAAAAAGTAACCAATAAATATCGTTAATATTACTTTACTGTTATGCGTGACGCAAATTTAATAAAGATAATGATCGAAGAAAGAGCTTTAGTGAAATTGATAAAAACCATAGGAGAAAAGGAGTATTCAACAAGAGACTTATTAAAGAAATTGGGCGCTTATGGGTATGGTCATAAATTACTCATAAAAGCTGAGGAAAAAGGACTTGTTGAACGAAGTAACGTAAAAAACAAAACTTACAATAAATTAACTAAAGAAGGAAAGAAAATAATAAGATTAGCCAAGGAAATAGGAGTATAGCTTATTTTAAGGGATTGACAAATCTATTCTAAGCATTTTTTTCTTTTTTTGTTTCACAAAGATTAAATTATTAATTAAACTACGCACCGGTGTTTAATGAGCAAAGTAATTCTGGCTTTTTCTGGCGGATTAGATACATCTGTTTGTGTAAAATATTTACAGAATCTTCATAAACTTGATGTTATTACGCTTACTGTTGATGTAGGTCAAAATGATGATTTTGACGAAATTAAAAGAATTTCGTCAGAACTGGGCGCTATCGAACATATTTATATTGACTCGAAAAAAGAATTCATTTACAACTACGTTACTCCCGCAATTAAGGCAAACGCCTTATATCAACAAAAATATCCACTTGCTACAGCCCTAGCTCGACCGCTAATTGCTAGTAAAGCCGTTGATATGGCTAAAAAATATAACGCTACGTCTATTTCCCATGGGTGCACAGGGAAGGGTAACGATCAAGTTCGATTCGATCTCACAATTCGATCCTTGGATCCGAGTCTTAACATAATTGCTCCAATTAGAGATATGAACCTTACAAGGGATAAAGAATTAAGATATGCCAGTGAGATTGGAATTAAAATAAGCGATATAGCTAAGAAATATAGTATTGATGAAAATCTATGGGGTCGGGCTATAGAGGGTGGACTCTTAGAGAATTTGGAAAACGAACCTGCTAGTGATTCCCTAAAGTACGTTCATCAGGACAATACCTCTACTGAGTATATAACGATCGGATTCGAAAAAGGAATACCTATTTCCATGAACGATCAAAAAATGGATCTCGAAAAGCTAATCACTGATCTCAATAATATTGCGGGATCACATGGAGTTGGCTTAATTGACCATATCGAGGATAGAGTTGTAGGTATAAAATCTCGTGAAGTGTATGAGGCTCCTGCTGCGCTGGTATTAATAGAAGCTCACAAAGATCTTGAGAAATTAGTGTTGACTAACTCCGAACTCCGTTTCAAACTATTAGTCGATGAACAGTGGGCATGGTTATCATATTCAGGATTGTGGCTAGATCCTCTATTATCTGACTTGAATGCTTTTATCGACAAAACACAACAAAGGGTAAGCGGCGAAATAAAGGTTAAAATGCATAACGGATCCTATCGTGTGGTAGGGAGAAAATCAATGTTTTCGCTATACAACAATGACACAGTAACTTATTTGTCTAATTCTAATTTCGACCAAACGTTGGCGAGAGGTTTTGTCGCACTTTGGGGCTTACAATCTACCGCAGCAAATTCAAAAATCATGGAAAATAAGGAGTAAAAATGGTAAAACTAGATATCCTTTTTGATAAACTAAGATTTGAAGAAAAGGCTCTCTATAATACTGCAATAAAAAAAGGAATCGACGTAAGGTTAGTCGATTCAAGAAATATCATTATTGATACGGATGATTTGGATTCAAATGAATTTAAATTTGGAGATGTATTGCTGCAGCGTAGCATAAGCCACTTTCGGGGACAATTTCTTACTTATTGCTTAGAGTTGTGTGGATATAACGTAATTAATAGTTCAAGAATCGGAGAGATATGTGGTAACAAATTATTGACTTCAATGATTCTCAAGAAAAACAACATCCCTACCCCTAAATCTTATTTCTCATTTAATTCTGATTCTGCCTTTAATTTTATAAATACGATAAACCTAGAAGAGAATCCATTAGTATTCAAACCAGTGATTGGGTCTTGGGGACGAGGCGTATTCCCTGTGCGGAATAAAGAAATAGGGAAGATAATTGTAGAGATGAGGCAGGAAAGTACTAGTCCATTCTCGAGTATTTTTTATTTTCAGGAACTAATTCATAGACCACCAAGAGATATTCGTTGTATAGTGGTAGGTGAAAAATTGATTGCAGCAGTGTATAGATATTCATCTGATGATGAATGGCGGACGAACGTAGCGAGAGGCGGTAAGGCTGAATTAATTGTAGTCACTTCCGAGTTAGAGGAGTTAGCTCTAAAGGCCGCAAGAGCAGTAGGGACCGGTGTACTAGGTATAGACATGATGGAGGATCAAAAACGGGGACTAGTAGTACACGAAATAAATAATACGGTAGAGTTTAGGGGAGCCAGCCTTGCTACTGGAATTGATATTGCCGATATGATAATTGAATATGTAAAAGATTGTAACAAGAAATAGAAAAAACTATAATCGACAAAAAATTTAAATGAGGATTATTGAACGATTTATTATTTATGAAGTTCATTGTCGATAAATACTTTTTATTTGATAGGCAGGTAAATGAATATACATTGAGGAATTCTAAATGAAAATTGGAGTTATAGGCGCTTCCGGTTTTGTGGGTGGAGAGCTGCTGCGGCTGCTAGTAACTCATCCTGAGGTGGATATATCGATGGTTACATCAAGACAAAGAGTAGGTGAATATGTCCATAGGATTCATCCAAGTCTAAAAAGTTTTATTAATTTAACATTTTCAGAGCTTAATCTTGACAAATTGACTGACACATGTGACGTAGTTTTTGTTTCTGTTCCTCATGGTAAATCAAATAAAATCGTTAATGAACTTTTTAAGAGGGGTATCAAAATAATTGATCTTTCTGCCGATTTTAGATTGAAAAATCCAGAGGATTATGTTAAATGGTATGGGTGGGAACATCCTTATCCTGAAATGTTGTCAAATTCTGTCTATGGAGTTCCCGAATTTCATCGCGAACAAATAAAAAATGCAAAACTGGTTTCTTGTCCTGGATGTATGGCTGTTACTTCCCTTCTCGCTTTAAAACCGTTAATTGAGAACGATGTGATTGATACCGACCATTTAGTAGTAGATAGCAAGATAGGTTCATCAGGTGCGGGTGGGCAGGCTAATTCTGCCACCCATCATGCCATGCGCTATGGCGTTATTCGTCCTTACAAACCTGCCAAACATCGTCATACCGGAGAGATAGAGCAAGAGCTAAGTTTGTTGGGTGGCAGGAAAATTCATGTAAGCATGACTCCACATGCCGTTAATATGGTTAGGGGGATATTGACCACCAATCATGCATTTTTGAAGAAAGATCTAAGTGAGTTGGAACTTTGGAGAATGTATAGGAATTCGTATAACAATGAATCATTTGTGAGATTAATAAGAGACAAAAATGGAATATACAAATTTCCAGATCCGAAATTTGTAATAGCATCTAATTTTTGCGATGTCGGGTTCGACTTGGACGAAGATAATAAACGAATTGTAGCAATGTCTGCTTCTGACAATCTAATGAAAGGTGCTGCAGGCTCTGCAATTCAAAACCTTAACGTAATGTCAGGGTTTGATGAAATGACAGGTCTAAAATTCACTCCAGTTACTCCAGTATGATTGTTATCAAAATAGGGGGTAGTATAGTGGAGGGATTAAACCCTTCTATCTTAGATGACTTTAGTGATTTGGTAAAAAAACAAAAAGTTGTAATAGTTCATGGAGGAGGTAAAGATGTTACTAATATTGCAAATAGCATGGGAAAGGAACAGAAATTCATAATGTCCCCGGCAGGTAAGCGTAGTAGATATACCGATAAAGAGACTGCAATGATTTATACAATGGTAATGTCAGGAAAGATCAGTAAAAACATTACTGGGATGCTACAAAGTAAAGGTATATCGTCTGTGGGGATAACTGGCATTGACGGGGGAATGATTAAGGCAGATCGAAAAAAGAAATTGATGATCATAAATGAAAAGGGAAGAAAAATGTTAATAGAAGGAGGTTACACTGGAAAAGTTTCAACCGTAAATCCCAAATTGATTAATTGCCTGTTAGATAACGATTATGTGCCAGTTATATCTCCGATAGCCGTTAGCGATGAGTTTGAATTTCTGAATATAGACGGCGATCGGGCTGCGGCCAACGTAGCAGGAGCCCTGCAATCTGATGTTGTAATCTTCATTACTAATGTGATTGGGCTTATGATGGATGATAATTTGATACCTAGTCTTTCTCTCGAGGAGGCAAAAAACATGCTGCCCCAAATTGGACCAGGGATGGAAAAAAAAGTGCTTGCTTGCACAGAGGCTTTGTCTATGGGTGTAAAAAAAGCTATAATAGCCTCTGGTTCAGTACAAAATCCTATAATGTCTGCTCTTGAAAATAAGAATTGTACAGTGATCTCATGATGCAAGGTGTAGAAAGTGAAGAGTCCTTTGTCGGGGATTTGTATCAGAGGTTCCCTGTTACTATCTCAAAAGGAAAAGGATGCAAAGTCTGGGATATCAATGATAAAGAATATCTTGACTGTATGGGTGGATATGGGGTGGCCCTAGTTGGCCACTGCAATGATCGGGTAGTACAGGCAATAACTAGTCAGGCTCAAGATTTGATTACATGTCACATGTCTGTTTATAATAACGTCCGTCTTACCTTTCTTCAGAAGTTCTCCAAAATAGCTCCAAAAAACCTGCAAAAAACCTTTTTCACAAATAGTGGAACTGAATCTGTAGAAGCTGCCTTAAAATTTTCTAGAAAATATACTGGTAAGCCCGGCGTTTTGGCCTTAAATGGCGGTTACCACGGAAAGACTTTTGGATCCCTATCTGTAACTTATAATGAGAAATATAGAAAGTCGTTTTTACCATTGTTGGACAATATGCAATTCATTCCATATTCTGAATCAAACACAATATCCGATATTGTGACAAAGACAAATAACAAGATAGGCTCCGTAATTGTGGAGCCGATTCAAGGCGAAACAGGAATCATTATGCCCCCTTCTGATTTTCTGAAGGATATTAGGAATATTTGCAATGAAAATGACTTGGTACTTATTTTTGATGAAATTCAGTCTGGATTAGGTAGAACTGGAAAAATGTGGGCGGGGCAACATTGGGATGTTGAGCCTGATATGATGTGCTTGGCAAAAGGTATTGCAGGTGGTGTTCCGATGGGACTTACAGTCATGCGTTCTGAAATTTTAGATTGTCTAAAGGTTGGAGAACATTCCTCTACATTTGCTGGAAACCCCTTAGCCTGTGCAGCGGGTTCTGCAACTATAGATTCTTTAACTGAGGATAAGCTCGTTTCAAACTCTGAAATAATGGGCCGTATTTTTAAGTCCGGTCTACTAGAAATTAAAGAAAAATATAAGATTGTTCGTGAGGTCAGAGGACTTGGAATGATGCTAGGTATAGAAATGAGGTTTGATGTGAAAGACATTCTTCTTGATGGTATCAAAAATGGTATTCTGTTGCTTTATTCGGGTAGAAACATTTTAAGATTGCTGCCTCCAATAGTCATGAAAGAAGAAGAAGTGAACAAGTCTCTGGAATTAATTGATAAGCTAATTTATGACGAGGAGAAGAGACGAATTGGCTGATAATCTAAATAGTATAGATGAAAAAATAATAGGATTACTGAAAAGTGATTCACGCAAGTCGTTCGTTGAGATCGCAAATTCGATAGGAATGTCTGAATCTGCGGTTCGTCGTAGAGTAAAAAACTTGCAGGACACGGGTGTAATCCGAAAATTTACAATCGACATGGGTCCTTCCAATAAGACCAGTGCTATAACACTAATTTCCGTAAGTTCGGTAGCTGATACATCTAAGGTATCTGACCAATTATTAAAACTCAAAGGTGTGGAGATCGTATACGAGATCACTGGTCAATATGATATAGCAACCATAATAGTGGCCCCAACTATATTGGAGATAAACTCGTATATTGATGAAATCCGGAAAATTGATGGCGTATCTGATACTAATACGGTAATAATCTTGAGAACATTGGGAAGCTTGAACTAGATATAAGCTTCCTAACGTATATTGATGTTGTCAATAGTTATTTAATTCACAAGTTAAATGACCAGCAAGCTCACAGATATACTGTTTTTAGCAAAAGCCATTATATAGTTGATTTGATTTATTTTGTAACGAAAACATACATTAAATAATCGATTATAGTAATATTATACATCAAATGTCACTAAAAACAGATGACCCTAACTATTTTGCTCATCAGTATAATGATTCTGAGAAGGATAAGAAAAAAATTAGAATCCTGGACTCTACTCTTAGAGAAGGCGAACAGCATCCGGGTGTATCCTTCTCCAATAAGCAGAGAATCCAGATAGCTTGGATGTTGGATTCCTTTGGTGTGGATCAGATAGAAATCAGTCCAATAGTTTCACCTGATCATCACGAAGCAACAAAAATTATCATGAAACAGGGATTAAAAGCTGACATTGTAGCGCATGTTAGAGCTATAAAATCTGATGTAGATAGGGCACTAGACTGTGATACTAATTGGGTTGCAACATACATGGGTATTTCTGATATTCATTTGTTAGCAAAGCTCAGGATATCGAGAGAAGAGGCAAAACAGAGGGCACTTGAAGTAGTGGATTATATCAAATCTCATGGCCTAAAATCACGCTTTACTATGGAAGATGCGAGCAGAACGGATCCTGAATTCTTATTGGATATGTGTAAAGAAATGAATCAGAGAGGAATAGAACGAATTAGTATTCCAGATACTGTCGGAATCATGAGGCCACGGGGAATGTATAACTTAGTTAAAATGGTGTATGATAATATAGACAGTTCTAAAACCTCTTTAGATGTACATTGCCATAATGATGTAGGGTTGGCACTTTCCAATGCGTTATCGGGGTGTGACGGAGGAGCTGATCAGATCCACACAACTATAGATGGACTTGGTGAACGGACCGGAATTCCTACGTTAGCCGAAACTGCCGTTGCATTGAACTTGATCTATAAATCCAATAATAGTTTCAGACTTCATCTCTTGAAGGACTTATCTCGAACAATATCGGATTACACTAGAATTCCAATCCATGAATCAAAACCGTTTGTGGGAGACAGCGCTTATAAACATAAGGCGGGAACCCACTTGGCAGCCATCTTGAGAAATCCCTCCGCATATGAAATTATTGAACCTAAACAAGTGGGGAATCGCCGCAAAATAGTATTTGGTGAGCTGTCAGGAAAGAATGGTGCTGCCTACTTATTGTCCCTTTTAGGTTTGGATTCTAACAAAGAAAATGCAGAGTCCTTGGCCAAGGGATTGAAAGAGTTGCGGATGGGTGATATTTTGGAACTATTTTTAGACGAAAAATTAGAGAGAAAAATACTTAATGAGGATTATGTCAAAAATAATAAGGATTAATAAAATGGCAAAAGTTAATTGCAAGGAATGTGATGCGGAAATTCCAATACCATCTGACTCAATGCAAGGTGAAATCGTTACCTGTCCTGATTGCGGAGAAAGTTTTGAATTGGTAAAATCTGGTGACGAATTTAGTATAAAGCCTGCACAAGTAGTTGGAGAAGATTGGGGACAATAAATATAGAGGAAGATACATCTTCTCTCTATATCCTTTTTGACAATATTCGTTGGGAAGAGAAATCTATAATTGAAAAAGCTAAACAAACTGAAATAAACATAAAGCCCATTGATTGTAAAGACCTTGTACTTTTTCTAAATGAAGATACAAAAAAATTTAAGGATAGAATAATTTTACAACGATGTATAAGCTATTTTAGAAGTTTGCATTCAACAGGAGGATTAGAAGGATTAGGTGCGAGAATGATTAATTCGTTGTATACATCTTTCATGTGCGGAAATAAGTTAATTTCACATATAGAACTTCAGAAAAATGGAATACAGACACCAAATGCAATGTGTGCTTTTAATACTGATTCCTCTATCGAAGGCATCAAAAAATTTGGGTATCCTGTAGTTATAAAGCCTACTGTAGGAAGTTGGGGACGACTTATAGGACTATTAAACGATGAGGAAGCGGTAAAGGCGGTTTTGGAGGATAGAGAACATATGTTTCCTATTTACCACATTAATTATTTCGAAGAATTCATTAAAAGACCACCTAGGGATATTCGTGCTATTGTAATTGGTGACGAAGTTGTGGCCGCAATCTACCGATATTCTGGGACTAATGAATGGAAGACTAATATGGCTTTAGGGGGTCACGCTTCTCCTTGTCCCATTACGACGGAGTTAGAAGATATTTGTATAAAATCATCAAAAATTTTTAAGGGTGACATAGTCGGAGTTGACCTGATGGAAAGCGAAAAATATGGATTAGTTGTACACGAAGTAAATAATACCACTGAATTCAAGAATACTGTGCGAGTAACCGGGGTTGATATACCTGGTTTAATTGTGGAATATATGGTTAATATTCATAAGAAATAAGAATCTAGAAAATGGTCTCTCCGAATTTTGCTATAGAATTATTAAAAAATATTTTGGAAATTTATACTCCATCAAGATCAGAATCCCAACTGGCCAATTTCTTGAAAGATATTTGTATGGACTTAGGATTTGAAACTGCAAACATTGATAGCGTTGGAAATATGGTTGCAGTCAGAGGAAGCGGAGAACCGATTATTCTCCTCTGTGGTCATATGGATACTGTCCCTGGCATTGTACCTGTAAGACTTGAGGGTGATTACTTGTACGGACGGGGTGCTTCCGATGCAAAGGCTCCTTTGCTTTCAATGTTATTGGCCGCAGCAGACATCCCAAAACAAGCAGGGACAATTATTTTTGCTGCTGTAGTAGACGAAGAGGGCAATGCTACTGGAATAAAAAATCTGGTAAAAGACACTACTTTAAATCCTGACTATGCTATATTTGGAGAACCAAGCGGAATAGAAAATATCACTATATCGTATAAAGGTCGCATTGAAATTCGCCTGATGTGTGATGTTGACAACAGTGCTCATGCGAGTGCTCCTTGGTTGGCATTAAACGCGATTGATGAATTATACAATGTGTGGAATGAATTGAAAAGTGTATTTCAGAAGCCGGAGATTGCAAACGCAAAAAATAGGGCCGATCAAATAAGTTACAGCGTTACAGAGATAATTGGAGGCACGAGTCATAATGTAACTCCGCAAAAATGTAGAATAACTATAGATATACGTATTCCTACGAATTTATCTTGTGATAAAGTATTAGAACTGATTGATATGCGTATAAACGAGATTAAAGATTTCATTAAAGGTGTAAAGATCAAATACCGGGTAGAGGATAAAACCGAACCCTTTCAAGCAAACGTATCTTCTCCGTTAGTACGGGCATTAGTTTTATCTATCTTGGATCAAAGAAAAAAAAGACCGTTATTATTAAAGAAAACTGGAACGGGTGATATGAATATCCTGGGAAATATTTTAAATATCCCTGTCGTGACTTACGGTCCTGGAGACCCTCATTCATCTCACACAGTGGATGAAAAACTGTTTGTTCCTGACTACTTGACTGGTATAGAAATTTACAAAGGAGCATTATTACATATGACAAGACTTCACAAAAATCTTCAAGAAAAATCAAATACAGTAAACTCATAGAAAGATATACGACGTGTATCATAAATTGGTATAAATTAGAATAATTACTATGATGAATTAATATTAGAAAATGTTGTGTATAATTGGCATCGGTATTAATGAGTTCGAATCCTTGCCGCTAGGATCTATGGAAATACTAAGAAATAGTGATATTGTATATGTTGAAAGATTTACAGGATTTATTTCAGATGAATTTGTTCAGAATCTATCTGATAAATTACAAAACACAAGCACATCAAAATCACGAATCGATATCGAAATTAAGTTCATCAAGAGGTGGTTTATAGAAGATGGAAGGGAGATCCTTGAGAATGCTCAAAAATCCCTTGTTTGCATTCTAGTCTACGGTGACCCTCTAGTAGCAACTACATACAACGAGCTACTTGTAAGGGCTACAAAACTATCCATAGATTTTAAAATTGTTCATTCTTCTTCTGGGATCCTGTCATTAATGGGAGAATCTGGTCTTCAACCATACAAATTTGGGAAGATGGTCACCATGATGGACGATCCAATGTCTTCAATTACAGTCTATAACACAATCTATGAAAACATGTGCCTTGGGCTGCATACGCTGATACTCACTGAATATAATAATGATGATGGAAAAAACAATTTTCAATCTAGTTCTGATCCATTTTTCTTGTCTCCCAATAGGGTAATAGAACTCTTATTTGAAAGAGAAAAGGAAATGAAACTACTGAATTTTTCTGATGAATCATACGGGATGGTAGCCAGCAGAATAGGACATAAGGAATCAACTTTTAATTCCGGAACAATAAGGTCACTACTGAAGTTAGATTATAGTGGTGGACCCAATTCGATTATTATTCCAGGAAGACTACATTTTACCGAAGTAGATTCGATCAAATTTCTTACTACAATGTTTGATGAACCAACTGATAATACTCAGCGTGTTTCCCGATTGGCACATCGTATGTTGGATAAATATATCCCCAATACAAAACTAGCCGTTGATAACATGTATCAGCTCCTCAGAACAGAGGCATCTGGGCTTTCAAAAGATTATGCGCCTGTGATTGAAAATGCCGAAAACTACTTACTCGACGCACAAAATTTTTACAACCAAGGAAAACTTGAACTAGCTATATTAAGTGTAGGATACGCCGAGGGGCTAATTGATTCTATCCGATTTCAAAAAGGTATGAACCCGTGGTAGGTTTTTGTATACTAATTTTTTATAGTTGATAGTTTAGAATTGTTAATAGAATATCTTGGTTTAGATGTATCGAGGAATGTCCGAGAGCAACAGAAATTCTGCCAATGATGAAAACGATACCACCAATAATACGGACGTCGATAGGCCCAGACGGAGAAAGAGAAATACAGTGGGTCATTTGCCGAGGGAGCTCCTTAAATTTGTCAAAAACGATTCATATTCGTTACTCATAAAGGGTAAACCTGGAACTGGTAAAACTACATTCGCACTTACTTTACTGGACAATCTTAATGATGATAGTAACTACTTTTATATTTCGACTCGTTTATCTTTAAAACAATTATCATTTTATTACCCTTGGGTCGAAAAATTTTTCTCCAAGGATGAGAGTAAATCTGGCTATAGGTTTGAAGATGCCCGGCTAGATGAACCTGAATCATTATTTGAAAGAATCACTAATCAATTAATGGATGTAAAATCTCCAGTCATAATAATCGATACATGGGACACTATTGCATCTTTTATGGATCGAGAATCTAGACTAAATAATGAGAGAGTGTTGCAGATTTGGAGAGAGCGGGCAGGTGCTAAATTAATCTTTTTAAGCGAAACATTCGATCTAGGAATATTAGATTCAATTGTTGATGGAGTTATTACTTTGGATAACAGTATATCTGAAGCTACTAACAACAGACAAATGACAATCAATAAACTCAGAGGGTTACCAATTAGGTGTAGTAGTTACTCCTATTCGCTATATGATGGGGTGTTTTATACATTCGACTTAATTAGGGATTTAAACTTGTTTTCAGCTTTTGAAAAAATAAAACCATTTTATGAGAGGTCAAAACTAATTATTGAGGGCTCAAACAAGTCAAAGTCTAGGAGACTTGACGACTTTGATTTAAAGGAACTTTTTATGAAGAATAATTTCATTTCAATTTTTGTCGAAAATAAAATTAGTAATGAATTGTTAATATCTTTGCTATTAAAACCGGTTTGTTTTTGGTTAAACAAGACCAACCATAAAATGATGTTAAATAATTTTGGGCCAGGTTTCAGGTATATGTGCGAGAGAATCTTGAATTATCACTTGTCCAGCGATAAAGTTACCAACAAATTATTAAAACAAGAGATTGATTTTTCAAGCTCATTTGGTATCCTTAGGGATGCATCTGAGCAGGATGAATTTCATGACGGTAAGAATAGTATTGATTTTGAAAAAATGAAGCATTTAAAAAGTGTAAATTCAGAGACAAGCACGAATCCAAAACTATACGAATCCATACCCATTCAAAATGAAACAAAAATCCTTAATATTTTGAATGCGTCTAATTTATTGTCCCTCCTAGGTGATGAATCTTTCTTAAAAGTAGTGCAAGATAACTTTGCTACGAATGTGATTATTGTTAATAACCATGAGCGGAACTTAAATCTCCAATTCACAGCGAAAGGAATACGCATTAAGATGAACTTGGTCGGAAAAAATATTTTAATAAGCCTGATGAATGATGATATTGTCTTGTTTGGAACTATAATAGACAGATCCCGCTTGTTTGTGGAATGGCGTCCTGTTCTTTGATCATTTATTGCCTTCGTCCGTCAATAAATTTAATTTAATCGATTAGTGAAATTAACAAATGGATGATCTATTATCAGTTTTTGATTATACGCTTGAGGAGAATAGAAAGTTATTCGAAAAGATAACATTAATTCACAATGATCAAAAGCTTCAAGGATTCATTTCAGATATTGGTATGAGTTCAGGTGACTATCTCAATTTTCAAATACCCGATAATCTAGTTGTGGTGGGAGACTTGCATGGTGATTTTACTTCTTTGAAAAAAATAATGAATATGATTAACTATGAAGAGTATTTAAGGACCGAGTCAAACATCCTAATTTTCTTGGGGGATTATGTTGATAGAGGCAAGTATTCTCTAGAAGTTTTACTATCCCTGTGTGGTATTAAATCTCTATTCCCTAATAATATGTTCATGTTAAGAGGTAATCATGAAGCGTATCATCGATTCCCATTTTCAGCCTTTGATTTTCCCAGGGATCTCCAAAACAAATTTGGTAGCTCTGGCCAAGCTCTCTATGCAAATACAATAGTGCCATTTTTCGATTCCCTTTCTAGTATTTGCGAAATAAATGGATTTGGGCTTTTAGTGCATGGAGGTTTGCCTATCGTAGAAGATATGGAGTTTTTTAAAAATTATAAATTTAGATTATCTGACATGAAATCAGACGAGGAATTGTTAGAAGAGATTCTTTGGAATGATCCTAGAGAATTCAACGATAGAAATTGGCAGGCCTCGAACAGGGGCCTAGGGAAATACTTTGGAATCAATATCACAAAGAATTGGCTCAATCATACTAATACCAAGTTGATAATAAGAGGCCATGAGCCGTGTATGGGCTTTAAATTCAATCACGACAATATGGTGATGACCCTTTTCTCATCTAAAGATCCATATCCAAAATTTGAATCCGCGTATTTGGAAATTTCAAAAAAACAAATGGAAGGCCTGAACCTAACTGTTGATATTAAAGAATATGTCCACGGTATTTAGGATATTTTTTATGATTCCTATACCAATTTAGAGCTCTGTCTTGGACTTAATTTCTTTACATCGTTTTCTTAATGAAACAGTTGAAATTTCCGCAACTTGGCATATTTCCACTTGCCTTAAAAATTCGTTGCAATTCTGGGAGGCGAGATAGATTATAGATCCAGCCAACGCCCTTGGATTTTTGCCTATTGAAATTCTGTTTTGCTGTACTAGTGAAAATATTCGCAGAGCTTCTCTTTTGGTCTTTTCGCTAAGTTGTAAGCGGTTACATATAAGAGTAACATAATCAGGCCCTTGCAAAACTGGCATCTGTAGGGAGAGTTCCTTTAATATTAATTTATAGTGAGACATAATATCTTTGGTGGTTATATTACAAGCGGTTGCGATATCCGTGATCGTTTTAGGTGTGGCAGTTTCTCTGCATGCAGCATATAAGGCTGCGCCTACTAATCCTAGTGTTGATCGTCCCTTGGCTAATTTCTTGATCGCTGCCTTTCTGTATATATAAGCCGCACCTTCTATCACTGCCTGACTGAGATACAATTTATCTCCAAAGTTATTCAATAGTTTTAATGCTTTTTCTAAATTCCTAGAAACAGAGTCATTAAGCTGAGCTCTGTTATTCCACGTCCTTAATCTTTGGATATTATTTTTTTGAGAAGAATCCAAGGCTTTCCCTCTTGCATCAGTGTCCCCGATCCCAATTAATGTAGAAAGCCCCTTGTTATGGATTGCTAGTGATTCAGGCATGCCTGTTCTTGTCCTGTCGTTGTACCCCGAATTATTTCTAAAGCTTGCCAAAGAGTCAGAATTTGGGTCCTGACTCGAGACACAACCGCACGACGAGCATACGTATTCAAAAGATACATTATCAAAAATAACAGAATCACTTTTACAAAATTCACATACTAGTGGCTTTGAATTCTCTACCTTGCCTTCTGGCTGCATAAAGTTATATTCAATCCTTTATTACTTATAACAGTTATTATTTATATTTTTTCAAATAATTAAGTATAGCTATGTTAGAGATAATAGTACTATGACTCAGAGTTTTCATTGATGAAATATTGAGTTAATAAACGATTAAATTATTAAATAATAATAATACTAGTTATTTAATTGATAGACAATCCTGCTTTAATGATAGCTATGATCCTTTGGATATTCTTTATTCCTAATGCTGTTAAATTATTCTATAGGTTTGTCAGAAATAATAAACAATTTATAGAGAAGGATCTGAGGAGGATTCCCAATGATCCAAAGATTATATTCCAAATTACTACTAGATCCGCTACTAAAACGAGTGTTGTAAAACGTGGAATCCAATCGATAATTGACTCGTGCAAATCTACAAAATACTGGAAATACGAGATTTTGGTTGTAACTGAGGATCCTAAAGATACTGAGACACTGGAATCCATGCCATGTAAAGTACTTTGCGTGGAAAAGAGCTTTTCACCTAACGCCATAAAGAAAGCCAGAGCACTACAATTCGCGATAGAGTCAAGGAGAAGACTAAAAAAGCAGAATTCTGGCCATTGGGTTTTTCATATGGACGATGAGAGTTATGTGGTGCCACAAACCATTCTCTCTATTTTGAAATTTATTCGGGAAAAGAAGGGGATAGCAAGCGAGGGTCCAATATTTTATCCTCTTAAATTTGAAAAAGCTAATAGGATTACTGCTTTGGCAGAATCTATGAGAGCTTTCGGTTGTTTTGAATGTGTTACACATATGCACAATCCTCCTCCAATACATATGCACGGGAGTAATCTTCTCGTTCGATCAGACGTGGAGGACAAGATTGGTTGGGAATTTGGACCTATCTTGGCTGAAGATCAAAGATTTGGATATGAATTGTATAAGAAATATGGAAGGAATTCGATGGGCTGGCATGGGGGAGTACTCTTGGAACAACCTCCACTTGACATCAAAGATCATTTTATGCAGAGGAGACGTTGGGTAATAGGCAACTTACAAAATATAGAGAATTTTCCAAGGCTTTTCAAGGCTCGATTAATCTATAAATGCACATCATTTTTTCTTGGATTCGTATCTGGAGTAATCTCTTTAGCCTTGGCCTTTTATATCAATATACCTAAAATAATGAGCGTGTTTTCATATGCGAGTTTTGATTGGAACAATAACCTTAATTTTGATTTGTTTCTTTGGTTTGATCGAATAATACATATTAACAGCTCCTATAACGAGATATTTAGACCACTTTTTGATATTCAAGTTTTTGATAGTACACTTGCTTTGATCTTGCTCTTTTCAAGTACAGTTTGGCTATTGGGTTATCAAGTGGGACTCTTTCTTAATCTCAGATATACCAAAATTGGACGATCGAAGCGAATATCTTTACATATTCAGACTTTTCTACTAGCTCCACTTTTGGGATTGTTGGAATCCTTTCCTGCGTTTTATTCAATCATCGAATTTTATTTCTTTAAATTAATAAAACAAAATAAGTTGAAATCATATGATTTTTACGTTGTAAAAAAATAGTATTGTAGATACCGAGGTTGCAAGCATCTCAGAATTGCAATGCTTAACATACGTATTTGTATGGATATATTCCTAAAAGAGAGCAAGATTAAAAATGCAATGGAGGAGGTGGGATTCGAACCCACGAACCCCTAAAGGACGGGATTTCTTAATTCAATCTTGAGTCCTGCGCGTTTGACCAGGCTACGCGACTCCTCCTTTGTAAAACTAATGAATAAAACTCTGTATATAATCTTTTGATCTTTGAAGAGTACCAAATTCCCATATACAGATAAGATAGTTGAAAATTAGAATGATAAAATTTTATATTAATTAGAACTAAACATAATGAAAAGATGACAATGAAGATAAATGAACTAACGAATGATATGAGACATGTTACGATTGAAGGCAAGATCGAAAAAATAAGTGAACCTAGGACAGTAAATTTACGTGCAGGCGGCTCGGCGCTTGTAGCTGATGCAATGATATCCGATGATACCGGCAGCATTAAGCTATCCTTATGGGATGATCAAATAAAAATGGTTAAAGAAGGTGATAAAATATCAATAGAGAATGGGTATACTCAAGCTTTTAGAGGGGAGAATAGTCTAAACATTGGACGATACGGAAAAATTGCAGTTTTAGATGAATAAAAAACCTTCTTGTACCTACCTTTTTATATTTTTATTTGGCCAAACTATGTAAGCGTTTTTGTACTGTCTTACGTATATCCTTTCAATCTATATTATTACTATTTTTATCAGACCAATTGTATCTATTCAGGGTTTTAGATAACATATTCAAATAAAACACCGGAGTAATTGCAAAGCTGCAATTTTACTCAAATATTACGCCTTTTGTAAATTTTTTAATACCAAAGAAAAAAAGCTAAGTTAGCCTCAGGGTCCAACTCATAGTGCCGATACCGCGAATCAGCAACTAATCTAAAGAAAAGATTCTACTAATACAACAAAATGTTTTCATTTTTCTCAGTAATAATCTACTCGTAAAATTTGCTTCTTAAAGTCGTTAGCAAAGATTATCCTTACAATTAGAAATATGACGTACATAATGAGATAAGTTGAGACTCATATTTTTCTTTAATCTGAAGCATATAATATACCATCCAAAAATTCCAAGATAACTTATATGCACGTTCGTCAGGATGCTTGGATTATTGATCCTGGGCTTATATTTAGGTGGCTTTGGTGACGAAATCTTATCGTTCCCACATGCTATTCCTATTACTATATTTCGCTTCAACGCCTTTTGAAAGAAGATTTGTTATTCTTCATATCATTTCAATCTGATTTGCGATTTGGTATTACTGTAATTGTTCTTCTTTTACTGCTACAAGATCACACTATAATTTTATTCTATAACATAACGAAATCATTTTGATATGCAATTATTATAAACCCCTATATTTTATAGATTGTTTTTCATAATGATGTATTATCTTAAGTGTTATACTATTCTTTTTCTAATTATTCCAACTCTTTTCTTGGCTGTTTCATATAGTTCAGTTTCATTTGGGGCAACTGATAAATCCCACATTATCACTCCCTCAAAAATCATTTGTTGCAAGGATGATACTAGTACCAGTACCGGTTCAGATTCTACTTCCACTTCTCTTGCAAGCCCATTAAAGAAAATAAACACGGATGAGAAAAAAATTATCACTCCCTCAAAAATCATTTGTTGCAAGGATGATACAAGTACCAGTACCGGTTCAGATTCTACTTCCACTTCTCTTGCAAGCCCATTAAAGAAAGTAAGTACTAAACCTACCCAGTCCGATGAAGCAGTTGAAACAGAGAAAACCGATTCTACTTCCACTTCTCTTGCAAGCCCATTAAAGAAAGTAAGTACTAAACCTACCCAGTCCGATGAAGCAGTTGAAACAGAGAAAACCGATTCTACTTCCACTTCTCTTGCAAGCCCATTAAAGAAAGTAAGTACTAAACCTACCCAGTCCGATGAAGCAGTTGAAACAGAGAAAACCGATTCTACTTCCACTTCTCTTGCAAGCCCATTAAAGAAAGTAAGTACTAAACCTACCCAGTCCGATGAAGCAGTTGAAACAGAGAAAACCGATTCTACTTCCACTTCTCTTGCAAGCCCATTAAAGAAAGTAAGTACTAAACCTACCCAGTCCGATGAAGCAGTTGAAACAGAGAAAACCGATTCTACTTCCACTTCTCTTGCAAGCCCATTAAAGAAAATAAACACGGATGAGAAAAAAATTATCACTCCCTCAAAAATCATTTGTTGCAAGGATGATACTAGTACCAGTACCGGTTCAGATTCTACTTCCACTTCTCTTGCAAGCCCATTAAAGAAAGTAAGTACTAAACCTACCCAGTCCGATGAAGCAGTTGAAAGAGAACAGTCGAGTCATCAATCTTCCGAGGAAGATAGCGATGATCGAAACCTTTCTGACTTGATTCAAACTAACCTAGGTAAACTGCGGAATGTAAATTCAGATGAGGTTGAAGATAACAACATAGATGCAAAAGACAACAATGATAACAACAATGATAACAACAATGATAACAACAATGATAACAACAATGATAACAACAAGATGCAAAAGACAACAATGATAACAACAATAATAGGTTAGATGAATTAAGGACGATTGTAAGCGCAGTTTTTTCTTAATTCATCTCGGATTTAGTTATTTTGAATTAATCAGACATTCAAGAATCTTAAACATGTTTTTTACTTCTTTTGAAGGCCCTCTGATGTCTAGCTTAATTCCACCATTAATGGATATCTTTGCCAGATTTAATAATCCACCCTTTTCTTTGTATTCTAACCCTTGCAATCTCTCAATTTTTTCACAAATAACATCCTCTGATTTGTTTATGAATCCGCTTTCTCTGTACAGCAAAATCCTCTTATTTGTGATGAACAAGTCATACTTTTTGTTGGCATATTCAATGTCCCTTCGACAAACAAATTTCACTTTTTCTTCAGGCACTAAGAAATCTTTAAGAGGCATTTTAGAATAATTTCTAATTAGCTATATATTGAATGTAGTCTATGGATTTAATCTGTTTGGTAATTATATTTTAGCTTCTTTTAGACAAGAACTTGCTCGGTTGATATTGCAAACTAGGACGATCCTGCCTTAGCATAATAAATCTCCATTTTTTTTCAATTCCCGTTGAGATGCCAATTCTGATAGTTTGAGCCACCTTGAATTTGTGAAATCGGGAAATACTCTCATTTTCCTCAAAATAAAAATAATTATTTATTGCATGATTAGTTGCATCAAGATTGTTATGTTTGATGGTAATCTTAAATGCCTGTGTTAATCTTCCGGGTCCTGTGGTCAAATTGTATATATTTTCTGTTTTCCTTAACAATTTCATAAGGCTAATTCCTTCAATAGGCTCTATTGACCGAATTAAGACCGCTCCTGCCATTTGATCGTGATTCCTTGCTACGATATTGAGACAGTAATGATTCCCATAAATAAAGTAAATGTAAAGTCGCCCTACTTCTCCAAACATTGAGGCATTTCTGAGAGTCAATTTTTTATATGCGTGGCTCGCGGGGTCGTCTGTATATCCATACGCTTCCGTTTCTGTAATTATTCCACTGGTCTTAAAGTAATTGCCCATAAAATTTGTGTACTTGACTAACACCTTTCCAATCAGGGAATTCAGCTACCCTAGGCGTTTCATTCTCAAAAAATGATTTTTTGAGCCTCAACTATTGTGTTAAAGTAATATAAGGTTTCTATATTTTTTTACCTATGGAATATAGAATTAAGGATATTTCCTTGGCAGATAAAGGTAAAAAAAAAATTGAGTGGGCTGAAGCAAATATGCCAGTATTACTATCTTTAAAGAATAAATTCAAAGAATCAAAACCGCTAAACGAGCTTGTGATTGGGGGTTGTCTGCACGTAACTAAGGAAACAGCAGTTTTAACCAAAACACTTGCTGCAGCAGGAGCCAAAATAGCATGGTCCGGTTGTAATCCATTAAGCACTAATGATGATATTGCTGCCTCACTAGTAAAAGACGAAGAATTGTCAGTTTTCGCTAGCAGGGGAGTATCAACTAGCGAATATTATGAAGATATCTACTCAGTCCTAAAGTTCAATCCTGATATTACAATTGATGACGGAGCAGACCTTACAATCGAATTTCATAAAGCATTTGATCAATACGGAAAGAATATCATTGGTGGGACGGAGGAAACTACCACGGGAGTATTAAGATTGAAAGCACTTGAAAAAAAATCAAAACTTAGATATCCCATAGTGGCCGTTAATGATGCTGAAACCAAGCATGACTTTGATAATGTTTATGGCACTGGCCAGTCTGCTTTGGATGGTATTATTCGGGCAACTAATGTATTGATTGCTGGTAAATCCATAGTAGTCGCTGGATATGGACATGTTGGAAAGGGTATAGCAAGTAGGGCTAGGGGGTTTGGAGCATCGGTAATTGTAACTGAAATTGATCCCATAAATGCCTTAAAAGCAAAGATGGATGGATTCATAGTTGCTCCAATGGAGGAAGCGGCGACGGTTGGCGATTTATTTATCACTTCTACAGGTTGCAAGGATGTTATCGTTGGTTCTCATATAGAAAAAATGAAGAATGGAGTGATCCTTGCTAACGCAGGACACTTTAATGTAGAGATTTCTATTGAAGAGATCAAAGGTTTAGCTAAAAGTTCAAAGCAAGTAAATGAAAATGTAGAACAATTTATTTTGAGAAATGAAGCTAAGATAAATGTGATTGGAGAGGGAAGATTGGTGAACCTAGTAGCTGCAGAAGGTCACCCATCCGAAGTTATGGACATGAGTTTTGCTAACCAGTTCTTGTCAGTACTTAACCTTGTTAATAATAAGGGTAAATTTGAAAATAAAATTTATGAGATTGATAGGGACCAAGATCTGCTTATTGCTAGCCTAAAGTTAGAAGCAATGGGGATTAACATTGATAAATTATCTGAGGCACAAAATAAATATCTCAGTGAATATGGTGAGGGGACATGACGATTCAATTACAACCATTCACCATCCTGTAATTGTAGCGAAGACTAAGAGCCAAAAGTTAATTAATCTTCATATTTTATCTCTAGAAGAGCATTCATTACTGGATGGGTGGTCTAGTCTGGTTAGGATACCTGTCTCACACACAGGTGGTCGAGAGTTCAAATCTCTCCTCATCCATCGCACTTCATACACTAATTCGAAATCAGGTAAAGAGTAACATTGAAATATATACAACAAAAGTAATCGCCAGAAAAATCTTAGTTACTAGAAATGATTTCTCTAGGGCGTTTGAATAATCATCAAATTGGTCGTTTCCCATGACCCTTACTTGACTTTCTATCTTAAAAACATCAAATGTCGATTTGTCAAGAGAACTTTTTGCTCTTGTCGCCAACGATTTGAATACGTCCAATATTTTGGACTCTGGAGTTACATCGCCTAATGTATAATAACCTTTGATATTTCTCTTTCCTGAAGTAGAATGAGTATCAGAAGTACATATTTCAATAATCTTTAAATTTTCTGCTTCAAGGGAGTTTACAATTTTTTCCCTAAATCCATTTTTCATGTTATTAGAATCGATCCAACAGAGTGAATAATCTATTTTGTTGATGGAGATGATCAATAATCCAAATTGGCCATGTCCTAGGTCAGGCTGTTTCAATAAATCCTTATTGGTTTGTTCTTCTATTTGATAACTGTTCGCATATCCTATCTTGAAGGGAAATTGTTCTGATTCTCTTAGCTTAATCAAGCATTCCTTACCTATTTTTATCAAGACTTCAATATTTTCTTGTTCGATTTTATCCCCAAGTGAATTATGAGCATCGATAATTAATATTTGTTCAAAACCAATCTGTTTGGCATATACTTCAAGTTCCGTTTTGACATCAGGAGGTATGTCCTCCATCCCAGAGGGAGATTTTGAAAACAAGATTATTACATTTTTCCCCAGAGCAAATCCGCTGCAATTACAATCCTTTATGCGAATTGTCAGCGGAATTGAGCATTTGTCACCTGCCTCTAGATGGTTGTGCTGATCTAATGACGTTAAATATTTTTCAACCTCTTTTTTAGAAGGTATGTTTAAAGAATGATCAGAGACACTGTGCATGACCATTGCAGAATTTGAATAAAATTTAAAAATATCGTATGGCAAATTGCTACCGCCTATTGGATTAAATGGTCCTGGATGGAGTTCTGGCAGTACGATAGAAATTTCCTTTTGATTCTTAGGTTTTAATTTTACGATTAGAGTATTCACCATCTTCGGGCTCGCTTTAGCTTCTGCAATCTTTTCCATTTCATCAGACTTATTCTCGGTCCACGCAATAAGAAAAGCTTGCAATATCTTAAAGGCACTAGTAAAATTGGGTCTACCAATCCTGTCTATTACTATCGTCCATAATACACCAATGAACAGGATCACCGACCCGAAGACATATACTGTAAAGTTTGTGTAAAATATATGGTTAAAGTAAAAAAAGGAAAATAAAATGAAAATGATCAATGGTTGAATGAATGAAATCGGAATAGATCTCTTTAACGATGCACCGAATACTGACACGAAAATACCTATTCTTAGACCTATGGCCATAAACATTCCTTGCAAAACGAAATTAATGTTCAATGTATTGGTATTGATAATAAATTCTGAGATATACCCACCAATTACGGTCAGAGTCCAAAGCAGATTCGCAAATGCAGCTACATGTAAGACTTTGGAGAATCTGTTTAAAGGTGTACCACGCAATGAAAGGTAGTCGAAAACAAGTGTCACTGAAAATACAGATGCAATAATTGGCAGGCTTATTAGAAAATCAGCAATCGAGTGTGGGGTAATTACGAAATTAATTAGTGCTACATTTGTAATTAAACTTAAGATTGCTATTAGAAAAGAAAATTTTTCTGAAGAAGGATTTATGTTTGTAAAAAGCCATCTTTTATGAAGGCTGGAAACACTGTCAGACTCAAAATTACTCATTAATAGTCAAAAAAAATTAGACTGGAATCAAAATTTTTATTGCTATTGAAATGGCAATTAAAGCACCTGCAATTCCTAATATAATTTCTGGCTTTACTTTAATCCCTTTAGTTTCATCTTCAAAAAACCTTAAAAGACCCGCACTTGATGCAGGTAAAGGTGCGTTCTTCTTCGCCTTCTTACTCATATTTAAAAATTTGTACAATGGAAATAAAAGCATTTCTGTATTAAAAAAATACAAAACACCGAATCAGATTCTAATTCATATTTAAATGCCGGTCTTTTATTTTAACTAGATTGAAACGAGTGCAAATCGGGGTTATAGGATACAACAGCGGCTCTCTTCCGATTAAATCTAAAACGCTTGATTTAGCCTATGAAGTGGGAAGTCATATAGCGAGAAAGGATGCTATCTTGGTTTGCGGGGGTTTAGGAGGCGTGATGGAATATTCTTGTAAAGGCGCTAAAGACAATAATGGTTTTACAATTGGAATAGTTCCACAAGAAGATTATTCAAGTGCCAACAAATACTGTGATGCGGTAATCTGTACAGGTATTGGATTGTCCAGGGATTTTATCGTGGCCTACTCTTCTGACGGTCTTATATCAATAGGAGGCGGTGTGGGTACATTAATTGAGCTTTGCGTTGGTTATATAGCGAAAAAACCGATGATCTCAATTTCTGGTAGCGGTGGGACTTCGGATAACTACGGAGGAAAATATTTAGATGAACGCAATAGAATAATGATTGAGAAAACGAGGTCTCCAATGGAGGCTGTGGAATACATACTAAAAAAGAATGAACGACACTAGAGGAAGGATTTGTTGTTTTTGATCAAAGTAAAAGTAAATGCTGCATTAAAAAAAAGATCATTAGTGGATTGAAATTACTCTATTTTATGGAGTACAAATATTGATCAGGATGATAAAAGGATCCGTATTTTGATTCCAATTCTAGTAATTTGTTTATAACGTGACTAGGCCCAATCTTTTTAAATACATCAAAAATATCCATTTTAAGACCCATACCCAACCTCAATGCAACGTTCAAATCTTCAATAGTGCAAACCTGATTGTCAATCAGCCATGAGGCATTGTTGACTGCGACCCCTATAATCGAATAGGGATCATATTTAGATGCCTTTTCCACAGTAAGATCTATTCTTTCATAGTTGTCGCCCTTGTATTCATAAAAACCTCTACCAGATTTTTGACCCAAGTTTTGATTATCATACAACTCTTTAATTTTTGGATGCGGCACTAGGACTGTTTTGTCTCTTAGATTCATTTCATAAGTGGCTTTATGAATAACGTCTAGGCCCGTATAATCGGCAAGTTCAAAAATTCCCATTGGAAATTCCAATTTGAATTTAACTGCAGAATCAATTACCTCCTTTGAGACTTGGTCTCTCTCCATTGAAAATAGTGCCTCATGTACCAATGGTATGAAAACTCTATTGACGATAAATCCAGATACATCCTTGTTACAAACTACAGGATGTTTGTTGATTTTATTGATATAATTTGTCACTTCTTGTGTTACTTTAGAATCGGTTCCAGTGCCTGGAATTACTTCAACTAATTTCATCAATTGAGGGGGATTAAAAAAATGAACACCAATGAATTTATCGGGACGGTCTGTTAGACTACTCAATTCTGTTATGGGTAACGTACTAGTATTTGATGCAAAAATGATGTTCTTTTCTGCCAAACTATTTAACTCTTGATATACTTTTTTCTTTAGATTTAAATCTTCAGGTACTGCTTCAATTATTAAATCCGCCCCGTGTATAGCTGTCTGAAGGTCGAGCAGAGGGGTAATATTATTATAAAAAACATCAACTTCTTCTACGGAAATCTTCTTTTTTTCTGCAAGCTTTTGTAGAGACCATCTAATCTTCTCCATTGCCTTATCCAGGAATTTTTGTTCAATGTCCCGTAATACTACTTTATAGCCTGCCATTGCCGATACTTGAGCAATTCCGTGACCCATAATTCCTGAACCTAAAACAGTTATATTTTTTATTGACATAATCAGCGGTAAGCTAGTATCAAAATATAACTTTTGTTTTCTGCTAGTTTATTTGATCTAAAATTCATCTGTAATTCTAGTTTGTTTTGTTCCCTTTCTTATAATTTTACTGCTTTTCTTTCCAACAGCTTTGTCTACCATTCTCAGAATGTTATTATCTCTAGTCTCCTTCGCATGAATCAAGTATATCCAAGCACTGTTCTTTTCTTCCGTTTTCCTGATAACTCTACCTATCCTTTGAGCAATCTGATTTATGTTGGAAGTATTAGAAAGAATTATGGCTATTCTGACTTGAGGAATATCAAAACCTATTTCCAGTGTGTGGACGGATAGTAGAGGATAAAAATCTTCTCCCCATTTTTCAAGGATCATTTTCCGATCCTTTGTCTTTATTTTCGAATGGATTATCTCAGATCTAATATTCTTCTTTTCAAGAGATTCCTGTAACGTTTTGATTGAATCTATAGTTTCACTGAAAACCATTATCTTTTCAGTATTATGTTTTTCAATTATGGAGACCGCTTTTTCTAATTTATATTTGGATGAATTCAGTAAATCCTTTCTTAATCTCACTTGGTTAAACCATTCCTTCGCGTACTTTGAGCGCATTCCACCTTGGTAAAGGATCTTTGAGATAACGCCTGGATCGTAGGCATTTAGTTTGTGTGAAATATTTCTAATTGATTCACTGGTTTTTTTGTACATATTTTTTTCTTCGCTTGTAAGGCTTACTTCCATAGAAACTACTTCGGGCTTTGCTAATCTGCCGTCATCTACGGCTTCCTTGATGAGGTATTTTTTTACTGGTGGAATTATATCAATAATTTCCTTGTATTTTGGGTCTAACTCATCAATGGTAGCTGTTAGACCTAGAATCTTTCTTTTCGGATCAGCAGTAATTATTTTGAATAGTCTCTTAAAAGAAAAGGCTGTGTTACTCAATAAATGAACCTCATCGAGAATGACCAATTTTGCATTTTCAATTAAATGAAAATTATTTATTGCACTTTGATATGTAGAAATAGTAATCTCTTTTTGGTCTTTTCTCTCTCCATAATATGTTCCTACGTATTCCTTTGAAATGTTATATCTTATGAGTCTGTTGACATTTTGTTCAATAAGGACGATCCGAGGAACGAGGAATAAAATGCTAAAAGAACTTGTAAAATCTTCATTGATTTGAGCATTCCTCATGACTTCTAAACATGCTCGTCTAGCCCCCTCGTATGCTATTTCAGTCTTACCCGTACCGGTCGAATAAATGATGGATCCTCGGTAGCCGTTCTTAATCCACGAATCAACTGCCGCTACTTGATCTGGTTTTAGCACAAATGGAAATTTGAGTGAGGATATGGCAGGAGACATATCACTATTTATGTCCTTTTTTATATAATCCTTCCACAATCATAATTGCACTAAATTAAATTTACCAAGTATCAAATAGAACTCCGATTTTCAGAATTATTGGTAGGTTTACACTAATTCTTGGAATTCAAATAAGAAAACTTCTGACCAATATTGATAATAATATGCACCTTTTGAAATCTTGAGGTATTTGCGAAATTCTAATAGTAATTTCGAAATATTGTGATACTTATTAAATCCTCTTCTATTCCCGATCATAATGTAATCTTTGTTACGATCATTAATTGTCTAAAGAATCAATGGCTAAGGAAGGCTTAATAAGAGGAATTAGGTATATGAAGCAATAATAGATGGCTGTAATATGCAAAAAATGTGGCCTACCTGACGATTTATGTGCATGCGGAGAGTTAGATAAAGAAGATACCCGAATTGTAGTAAGATTGGAAACCCGACGATTTTCTAAAACAACTACCATGATTGAGGGTTTGGATCCAAAAATTAATGACATTCACACAATTGTTAAAGAGCTAAAAAGCAGGTTGGCATGTGGTGGTACAGCAAAAGACGGTTTTATCCTTTTACAGGGTGATCATAGGGATATCGTTAAAAATTATCTAGTAGTAAAGGGTTTTAACGAAGCTTCTATAGAAGTAATGTAGATTTATAAAATTAAGAAAAGACCTTTGTTAAATAAATTATCTTTGAATAAAGTTTTAGATTATGTAAATGATATACTACTCGTTATCATTATATTGATAACGGCTTTTTCTTTTTTGTTAGGAGTTTTTTTGGTTTTTTTTTCTAACATTGGTGGTGAAGTTCAATGGTATAGCGATGTTCCTCTCGATTTCTTGATATTTGGCATTTTTGGAATAAATTCAATAAATTTCAACTTTGGAATCTCTTTCATGTTTTTTTGGACTGTTTACTTGGCGTGTTATCTGTTTTGTTTTTTAAAACCTATTTCAATCTTTCACCTATCTGCAGTTAAAAAGCCATTTCAAATGATAGGACTTGAAAGGATCAATATCCGGCGCGATAATTATCTTGCCATAACTATTTCTTGGTTTTCGGGCTATTTTGTGCTCTCTATTTTGATTGATGTCATGCAGCAGCTATTTGGTGTAACGTTAGGAAATCCATTGATGGCTGACCCGTTATTGTCTTTTTTTTATTTGTCTGCAGCCCCTCTCAATGAAGAAATATTCTTTAGGGTGATCCTTTTAGGGTTGCCTTTATTCATATTATTCGTCCCATTTGGTAAAGGTTTATTCCTTTCAACACTTTATCACCCATACAAAAATATTTCGTTTAAGAAAGGAAAATACACTACTATAGCAATAGCAATAATTATTGCATTGAATTCACTGGCTTTTGGATTATCTCATGTATTATTTGGGGGAGGCTATGAAATCGGAAAAATAACTCAAGCTGGCTTGGGGGGCCTTATAATAGCTTGGCTATATTATAGGTACAGTCTTTCTTCAGCTCTAACCTTCCATTGGATTTCTAATTTTGTATTTTTTGCATATAGTATTTTTGGATATTTTTTGTTCAAAAGTCCTTGGAATACTGAATCCGACAATATATTCCTGGCAATAATATCAGTGGTTTTCATAGTAATGGGTGTCATATTTTTGTATAGGCTTTCCGAAAAATTGATTAAAAAATATTTGAGAAAAACGAAAATATGAATTTTTTCACAATTTCAAGTGAGTTTTGAGACCTTTGTATCTATTTCGGATAGTAACTTCAGTGACACCAGCGGCTTCTGCTACATCTTTTTGAGTTTTATTTTCACCGTTCATTACACAAGCTACATACAAGGCTGCAGCTGCTAACCCCATTGGATCCTTGCCCGCTGATATCTTGCCCTCTTCTGCTTTCTTTAGGATTTCTAAAGCCTTTCTCTTGGTTTTTTCTGTAAGGCCAGCCTTGCTTGCTATCCTTGCAACACATTTTACCGGATCAACAACTGGCATTTTAAGATCCAATTCTCTAATCAGTAATCTGTAACATCTTGCAACGTCCTTCTTTTTTATGTTACTGGCATTTGCAACATCTTTTAATGTTCTAGGTGTTTCCGTATCTCTGCATGCAGCATATAGTGCAGCTGCAACTAGTGCAGAAATAGATCTGCCTCTCACCAAACCCTTTTCTAACGCCTTTCTATAAACGTAAGCAGCTTTTTCAATCACTGCATCACCCACTGCTAATTTATCTTTTAATCTGTCCAATTCACTGAATGCTTGTCTGAAATTCCTGTCAACAGGTTCATGGACTTGACTCCTGCTATCCCATGTTCTTAATCTTTCGATGGTGCTTTTCATAGACGCCGATAAAGGTTTGCCAGATGCGTCCTTATCCACTGGCCCAATAATCGTAGCCAAGCCCATGTCATGCATAGCTAAAGAAGTAGGCACACCTGCTCTACTTCTATCCTCGTGTTCTTCTTTGGAAAAGGCTCTCCATTCTGGTCCGGTTTCTTCAATCCTTTCTGTAACTACAAAGCCACAATTGCCGCAAAACATTTCCCCAGTTGAATTGTCTGTAACCATTGGGCCTTTGCCACATCGTGGACACCGGTCACCAAACATAGAAATATCTTTTACCAATATTTATCACCATAAAACTTATAAACTAATTCCACATGTATTTATATCTTTCCTTACATATAAATATATCGGAAATTATCAAAATAAATAGGTTAATACTTTGCTTTAGTTCTTTTTCTCCTCTCTACTTTAGCGTATTTTTTGCTCTCGCTTCTTTTTGAACTGTAAGCATGAGTTCTTTTTGCACTTTTGTTGCTCATGGATCAAAATGATAGGCGATTATTTATATACTATAGTTTTTCCCAGATGAAATGGCAGAAATTAAAATAATGAATTTATACTGCATTATTACTTCAATAATTTATTCATGAGAAATATCTTACACGTGCTGGCTTTTTTGACTGCACTTTTCGCTTTAGTTCTTTTCACTTCCAATAATCATGCCTTTTCTCAGATGAATCAGACAGGCGGATATGCTGACCAGGTTAAATTCATAAGGTTTTCTAATGAAAATGTCGCATACCAGGAAGTGAGTAATGGTCACCTTGACAGTTACTTTTTTCAAATTCCTTTGCAACTTGTTGAATCAGCTAAAAAAAACCCTAACCTAGAAGTGTTTGAGAAAGAAGGCCTTTCTTATGGGTTGCTATTAAATCCTTACAATGGAACCCAAACATTCAATCCCCTCTCAATCAAAGAAATTCGATTTGCATTGAATTTCTTGATTGATAGAAACTTTATTGTAAATAATATTTTAAAGGGGTTCAGTAATCCTATTATGGAGCCATATGGACCAACTTCCCCAGAATACCATAATGTGTTACCAATAGTCGATCCCTTGAAAATCCGGTATGATGTAAATTTTGCTACTAAAAGTATCCAGGACTCTATGACAAAAGCGGGAGCAGTTACGGATCAAACAGGCAAGTATATCATAAACGGAAAACCAGTGCTAGTTAAGGTATTGATTAGAAATGACGATTTAATAAGAAAATCATTCGGTGATTTTGTTGCCTCTGAAATCGAAAAAGCAGGATTTACGGTCATTAAAGAATATGGTGACTTGACAAAAGCAAATAGAGTGGTTTACGGATCAAACCCGGCGGATTTAGAATGGAATTTATACACCGAATCATACATATCAAGTTCGTTCTCAAGGTACAACCCAACAACTGTCAGTCAAATGTATGCTCCTTGGTTTGGAAATATGCCCGGCTCTCAGAATCCCGGCTTTTGGCAATACTCTAATTCGACAATTGATGATCTGACACAAAATCTAGTTTTTAACAATTTTACATCTGAAACGCAACGAAATAGTTTATTGCAGCAAGCGGAGTCTGTAGGTTTGCAAGAAGCAGTGCGTCTCTTTTTTGCAAGATCCTTTGATCCGTACATAGCCTCATCAAAAATTAGTGGGCTAATCAATGACTATTCTGCTGGTATTGCCAATAAATTATCAATAATAAATGCTATAAAACACGATGCCGATAATTCTACGCTCAATATAGGTATGAAAGAGGTATATCAAGGAGCCTGGAATAATGTTAAGGGTTGCGCAGACTTTTATTGTAGGATTATTTATTCACTTGTCGCTGACACTCCCACGATATCTAATCCATATTCTGGCGACCCTGAACCATTTAGGAACAATTGGACCAATCTGTTCTCAAAAGGTCCTACTGATACTGTCCTAGTTCCAAGTGATGCTGTTACTTGGAACCCCTACAATCAGAGTTGGGATAAAAACGAAAATCAAAGTAATTCTGCATTAACCAAAGTTACGATGGAACCTTTATTTTCGAAATGGCATAATGGGAAACTTATGGATAAGTACGATCTCTTGTACTCTTATTATTTTCCATTCGAATGGTCAACTGATACTAAAAACAGTGATAAAACATTCGATGCTGAATATTCAAGTTTAATTTTTCCCACTCTATCTCTAATTAAAGGAATAAAGTTCTATGACAACAGTACTTTTGATACCTATGTTGATCTCTGGCATTACGACAAAAATTTAGTTCCCTCTTATGGGACTTTATGGCCCTCTGAACCGTGGGAAATTACGGCTGCAACAGAACGATTGGTTGCTGATAATAAATTATCTTATTCAAAATCTGACGCTAACATTAAACATATAGATCAGTTATCATTGAATCTTCCAGTGCAAGCTGAGATGATAAAACAAGAGTTGATTGAGATGTCTAATGAAAAATATATACCCAATCCATTGAAAGGTTTGGTAAGTTTGGACTATGCACTGGAACGCTACAAGTCATCAATAGATTGGATTACAATTCAGCACAATGCAGTCGTTGGAAATGGGCCTTATTATTTGGAAACTTTCAATCCTACAGGTGGGGTTGTAACCTTAAAAGCGTTTAGAGATAGCACATACCCGTTCAAAACAGGGATATACTCTGCCTACGAAAACCCTCCTGAACTGCGCATAGATAGTATGAATATTCCAAAGTTCCTAAAAATAGGAGAACCTTTTGATTTTGACTTACAGGTAAATGTTAAAAATCCATCTAATGGTACAAATAGTATAGGGGGGGACATTAATTATTTCATTTCTGACAGAAATAATAAAATCGTAGTTGAAGGTTCTTCTGTGATAAATAATTCCTTTACTAATCAATCTAATAATAAAGGTCAACTTCAAACTCGAATGGATGAATCTGGAACTGTTGCCATATCCTTGAATGCAAGTCAGACACAAGAACTTATGCCAGGTCCTGCAAAAATAAAACTTATCATTACTGCTGCAGAGTCACCTAAACCACTCATCCAGGAAAAAACCTTGATCGCCAGACCTTGAGTAAGGTTCAATAAAACGATACAGACGATTTTGCCTTGATAACCATCATCATTTATCTGTTAAAAAAAATTTCTATTTTGATATTAGTCTTAATTATTACACTATTAGTTACTATATTCCTTTTGGGTTCGACTATTGACAAAATAATGGTAGATAATATCCGAATACAAGTAACTAATTCTCTATCCGACTCGATATCTGAGAATCAAAGACTAAACCAGCTACAAGACTCACAGGAAAGGCAGTCAATCATCGAAAAACAAATTAGTATTCAAACTAAAAGTCTAGGGCTAGACGAACCATGGTACTCTCCAAAAAAAATTAGTAATAGTCTCCTTCAAATAGCTACATTGAACCTGGGTAATTCGAGATTTTTTACTACCAATGATGGTTCAAGCAGTGTAAATGAACTAATAATTGAAAAACTGCCAAATACAATTTTGTTGTTTACTACCTCGTCAATAACTGTTATAGTCATAGGGATAATATTAGGATCTTATTTAGCAAAGAGGGAAGGAAAAATTTCCGATAAATTGGTAGCCGGTCTTGCCTCTGCTAGTCTAAGTGTACCTCCATGGTGGTTTTCAATGATAATGATCGTCTTGTTCTCATACTTGCTGCAAATTTTTCCTGCAAGATCTACACCTCTAATTTCTCCAGGTGCTCCGGGATACTTTGGTGATTTATTATATCATATGACTTTGCCTTTTATTACAATGGTAATCATAGGTTTTGCATCATCCGTTTATTACACTAAATATATTGTTTTGAGGGTAATTGAAGAAGATTACATTAAAACCCTAGGAATTATTGGGTTACCTTCTAGAAAAATTTTGTTCAAACATGCATTGAAAAATGCTGGACCTCAATTGATGACGATGCTAGGAATAGGACTTACAGCAACTTTAGGCGGGTCCATATTGATAGAAGAAATATTTGATTGGCCTGGAATGGGAAATCTGTTTTACAATGCGGTTATACAAAATGATTCCCCCTTAATTATAGGCCTTGTATACTTCTTTACGTTGCTTTATTTATTGACAAGATTGGTACTTGACCTTACACTGTCATTTTTAGATCCCAGAATTAGAACAGGAGACGAATGAGCTAGTGGATGTGGTTTACTCTTTTTGACGAATAAGCTGAAAGTTTTTCTAAAGAACTACAAGGGTGGTATCTTGGGATTAGTCTTGCTATTGTTCCTGATGGGAATTACTATCTATACCGTTTTATATATACCAGCAAAGGAACGATCAGAATGGAATAATCCTTTTTTTTGGATTAACTATCCCAAAAATGCTGCCCCTGCTTGGGTTAACTATTTCTTGATGCCATTTCAGCAGCAATTACCAGAACATAAGATATATTCTAAAAACGAAGCAATAGTCTCTTCTTATTCAGAAACTGACTTCAAAGTGGATAACCATACATTTTCTTACGAATTTGTGTATGCGCAATTTCCATCTGGCTTTAGCATACCATTTTCATTAGAATTTGGTGAGATTCCTCCAGCGGTAGAAATTACGGTTAAAAGGCCCGATGGGTTGGAATTTGTTATATATTACAATTCTTTAGATTCCGTGCCTAGCGTTCAAAACGATATTGGGTCTCAATTATCAAATGCCAGTAACCAACAACACGAATTGTCTCAAAGAGTTTTTTCCTCATCTAAAGAAGTAATTGATTCCTTGATCGAATATGCCGATTTATTTAACTTTTCCCTAAGTGATTTGCCTGCGGAAAAAATAATATTTTCTGAAACTGATTCAAATATACCTCTAAAAGGAACATATCAATTTATCTTTACTACTTATTCTTTTGATAATGACACCATTTTAAAAGAAATTAATCTTATCATTGAAGGCAAAGTGTTCGGATTGTTAGGAACAGATGAATTTAGACGAGATATAACTTTTGGAATTATGATTGGGACTCCGGTAGCACTCCTAATTGGAGTCGCAGTTGCTTCAACTTCGACAACTATTGGTCTTTTCTACGGATTGATTGCTGGATATAAAGGGGGGAAAACAGGAACGCTTATGGTAATAATGATTGATATTTTTCTTTCGATTCCAACAATGGTATTATTTATAATATTATCACTTAATTTTGGAAGTAGTTTGTTATTTTTAATTGGACTTTTTGTTTTATTTGGCTGGCCAGGATTAGCCTTGATAAATCGAACTTTCAGTGTTCAAATAAAGAATTATCCCTACGTTGAAGCTTCTAAATTGATGGGTGAATCTGACTTTAAAGTCGTGTTAAGACATATTATACCTCAGTTAATCCCCTTTACCCTTGCCAATTTTGCACTCGCAGTGCCCGCAGCAATATTAGCTGAAGCAGCCTTGAGTTTTTTGGGATTTGGAGATCCATCTTTTCCCACATGGGGTCAAATGTTACAGGATGCTCACTTCTCATCCGCTGAAATTTTAGGATATTGGTGGTGGATATTAGCGCCTGGACTTATGATTTCCATCACTAGCATGGCGTTTATTCTGATAGGAAGATCTTTGGAGTATAGAGCAAAGTTGAGCAAGAAACAATAATTCTATTCTAAATCCTTCTTTCTAATGACACTTCCCTGCCTTGGCTATCGTATGCGTGGATATCCTCCTCTTCATATGGATGACAAATAATAATAGAGATTAAACCGTAGAAATGATTCAGATCCTCAAGGGAAGGCTGGCTTGAACCACTAGGATGGGAATGAGCTGTCCCAAGATAATTTAAGTCAAATGGTAATTCGTTTATTGGAAACCCGGAATAGTAGGGCCCGTGTACCCGAGAAAGGGGGGATAACTAAATTGTTTATAAAAATCTCTGTTTTTTTTCTTTCACCCCCTAAAATTAGTATGCCCTCATAGGGATGATGCATTTTAGCATAAGAAATTAATCCGTTAATAACATTCTGGGTGATTGCCACAGTTTTCTTCTTGCGTTTATTTTGGTTTGGAGCTTTATTTTTTTTACCACCAAGAAACCCAAAATCCATACTAGATTTTAGAACCTACTAACATAAAAATAATATTTGGATTTATTTAAAAATTCTATTTGATCTTTATACTAAAAACATTACCTGAATTTTTATATAGGTTTGAACTTGGTGATAAAATAACAAACTTTTAATATATTTGAAAAGCATTATTTTTAGTTTGATTTATCAGATTTCCATTGTGCTTATTTTTTCTACTTTTATATTTCTTGGTGGGCTCTTATCCGGTGCAAGCGCACAAATTCTTCCACAAAACAAAAATCAAAATTCAGATTCCACCTCTATTACTGCTCCTTCATCCACTCCTTCTTTGGTTAAGAACCCTTACGGGATCAGAATTACAAATCCCACAAATGGTGATCAGGTTTTTATTAACGGTACTGATTACTTTGATATTGCAGGTAAAAGGCTTTCTGTTGAAGGTTTTTCTATATCAAACAACGGTAATTTGACTAATTGTGATGTCTCAATAGTGACTAATAGCATTTTTCCCTATCAAACTGTAAATGGGACTGGTCCGCTTGGTGTAAAGGACTTTTCGAAATGGAACTACAAATTCAATTCCAACTACGCAAACTTTCATGAGGGTTCAAATAAAATCACTTCAAAATTAGCTTGTGACGGGGGTACTGCAAAGGCTTATTATAGTGTTAACGTGACAGGAACAAGATTTAATGGGACGTTTCCTGCATCCTCCACAAATTTGGCCTTAGCTAGCGAAAATGATACAAGTGTATCGCAGAATAATTTAAGTTCTAGTGCTACCGACTCGGCTAGTGAAGATTTAGCACTTCCTGTGACTGGGATCGAAATCAAATCTCCTTCTAATGGTGAAAGAATTAATATTGATAGACCTATAAATATTAACGGCAGTTCGGAATATCCAAACAATTATGATTGTGAAGTACTTTTAGCAGATGGTAACACTGAAGGCGTAATAGCACCAACTAGCGCGAACCAAACTAATTTTAAGAAAACAAAACCTGGGGGGATTAACGGCACAAGTGATTATAGAATTTGGAGTATCGTGCTTGAACCTGGATTAAATAACCTCAAGAATGGCTCACAGTCATTAACCGCAAAATTGCAATGCTATTCTCCACTATCTTCCGTGAAATTTGCAAAAGTAAATGTAGTTACAAATACCTCCAAGCCATTAGAACTCAAATCAATGGATGTCAGCATTGACAAAACCGGACAAGGTACAAACCAAAAAATCGTCATAGGAGTAAATGACGCTGCTACAAATGATCCTTTGGAAAATAGTGGGATTACTGGTTCAATTAACGACGATCCTTTTTCTGGTACTACAGACCCGCTGGGAAAATACAGTGTAACAATACCGACTAGTGTTATAGATTCTGGTACAACCATTGACGTATCCGTTTCGGCCTCTGCTGATGGGTATAAGATTAAAAAGACAAGTACTACTTTTGAAGGGTCACCTGCGGTAACTGATGAAACAACTCCACGCACATCAGATACTGATAATCGAGATATACCAAATAACGAAGAGGATCTTGCAGATAAAATATTCGATGATGTGCAAAAGCAGTTAAGTGAGCAGGGAATTAATATTCCTCTTCCATTTGGATAGAATGAGTATAGGATAGTTAATTGTAAATTGCTTCGATTCGGTTAACAACAACATCAATAGTCGCATTAGACTTAGGATGCGATAACGCTTTTTAGAATTTTGTTGATCACTATTGATTCTCCTAATTAAATTTGCAATTAGGAAATAACAAGGTTATTATTCTTTATCTTTTAAGTTATCTTGAATTTAGATTTATGACTGACAATGTGTATAAATTTTTGATTCTTGAGTTAGGCATTGCTATTGTAGATGAAAAGAATCAAACCCAATCCTTTAAGAAATTTCATGACCCTGTAAAATCCCACCTTAAAATTAAGAATAGGGAATATGAAGAAATTTCAGAAAGCTTGGAGTTTTTTAAAGTTAAACCAGAATTATTGCAAACAAATTATCCAGAGTTAATAGAGTATCTGAAAAATGATACATTCAATGCTGAAAAAATTGCTGACGTTGATGAAAAACAATTTCAGATCGATAAGATTAGTTTATATACACAAATGTATGGTTCTAATCAACAGGACCATTCAGAAATAGTGGGTAATTTATCAAGTGATATAAGAGAGTTTGCTCTCAAATGGTCTTCTATAAGAGTTCAGGAAGCATCAGAACAATTGGATTTGCATATTAGTCAATCCATCAATGCATTGGATGAAATAGACAAGATATTAAATACAGTTGGTACCCGGATGAGAGAATGGTATGGCCTTCACTTCCCTGAGTTGGATAATCTACTTCAAAATATTACAACATATGCAAATATTGTATCCAAAGTTGGAAAGCGGGAAGAAATAACTGTAGAATTCTTACAAACTTTGGATATCCCTGATAATAAAATTGAGATTATTCGAATGACAGCAAATAGAAGCAAAGGCGGCAAAATTACAGAAGAAAATTTATTAATATTGCAGAGTCTGGCCAATGAAGTCATTTCATTAGCGCAAATTAGAAAGACATTAGAGGACCATATCGATATATCAATGGAGATGATATCGCCAAATTTGAAGGAATTACTAACTGCCACGGTTGGAGCACGATTAATCGCCAAAGCAGGGAGTTTGAAAAGACTAGCTTCATTGTCATCTAGCACCATCCAGATTCTTGGGGCTGAGAAGGCGTTATTTAGAACTTTGAAAACTGGTGCTAATCCCCCAAAACACGGCTTGCTTTTTCAGCACCCTGTAATTCATTCAGCACCAAAGTGGCAGAGGGGCAAATTGGCAAGGGCCATTTCTTCAAAAGCTGCGATTGCTGCCAGAGTTGATCTTTATAGTCGTAATCCAGAATCGAGTAATTCATTGGCAAGTAAGTTGAATGATCGGATAACAGAAATTCAAGAAAAGTATAAAGAACCTTCCGAAATTCAGCAGCGACAACAGCAACAAAATTTCAAGCGAGGCGATAGGGATTCATATACTAGAAATAAAGGAAAGAAATACGGGAGAGATAGAGATAGAGATGGAGATAGAGACTTTAAATTCAAGAAGAATAAATTCAAGAAAAGATTCCATAAATCAAATAAAAAGTAAAGGATTATGTTTACTATAGAAGGCGTGTTAGATGAATCAATTATCTTTGTATAAATCATACAACAATGGGTCTTTTGTTATTTTGGTAGACCAGGCAAAAGAGAAATATTTGGCAACCCAAAATCTAGACATAGGAAAAAGCGTTTACGGAGAAAAAATAATTAAAATCGATGATCTTGAATATAGAATTTGGGAACCTTATAGAAGTAAATTAGCCGGAGCCATATTAAAAAATCTTAAGGAAAATCCAATAAAGGAATCTGCTTCAGTCCTCTATTTGGGAGCCTCAACCGGAACGACCGTGAGTCATGTATCAGATATAGTGGGAAATAAAGGATTGGTATTTGCCGTCGAACCATCCGTTCGTGTTGCAAGGGAGTTTTTGGAAAATGTTGCCTCAAGAAGAAAAAATATTATCCCTATTTTAATGGATGCGCGAAGATTTTTACATTATTATTCGTACTATGGATTGGTGAGTGTGGTGTACTCAGATATTGCACAACCTGATCAGACTGATATTGCAATCAATAATTGCAAATGTTACCTAAAACCAGGAGGCGATTTGATAATAGTCATCAAGACGCGAAGTATTGACGTATTGACTGATCCTAAGTTAGTAACTCAAAACGAAGCTAAGAAGCTTGAGAATAATCAATTCCAGATTTTGCAGATTATTAATTTAGAGCCTTTTGATAAGGATCATTCATTAATACATGCCAAATATTTAGGTTAGGTGCTCTGATGATTGAAACTTTTTATTGGAAAAGCTTTGTTTGAGCACATTCATTTATTAAGTTCTTGACAGGACTCCACGAGAATCTAATGTATTTTTTATTTTCGTTATCAAAAAGATGATTTTTCAGGAATAATTTTGTTGATGGATCGGAAGGATATCCTGAGCCTATTTTTTTACATAAGATCTCCTCTATTTTCTTAATCTCTCTATCCCTAGTTACCTTGGCAATTATAGATGCTGCAGAGACTATTAAATTGTCTGTGTCAGCCTTGTGAAAACAATATATCTTGACTGACTTGTTTACAAGGTTTTTTAATATCGACTGTTTGAACCGATCAGGCCTTACATCACATGCATCAATAATAATCTTGTCTGCGTTAATATTGTCTGCGATGATCGTCATAAATCTTGATTCTAGAACATTCAACTTTTTATGGTTCACATAATTGTCGATTGTTATCGGATTAATCCTGCATACGAAAACAGAAACAGCTGATTGCAAAATTTTAAAATACAATGTTTCCCTTTTTTGTACTGTGAGTTTTTTAGAATCTGTAATGCCCTGATTCCTAAGTCCTTCTATTCCTGTAGGATCAAACGAGATACCTGCGATTACTAGCGGGCCAATCACAGAACCTCGTCCGGCTTCATCAATTCCGCCTAGCAACAATCTTATCTACACTTGTTGAATTCTTTTATCCTATATTAATGAAAAACTCGATTACTTGCATAAAATAGCGAGTCCCCTCTGTTAAGACATACATGACCATAGATTATCTACTGCTTTTTAACATCATATTACTAGAATGTCAAAATAATTCAGATTCTATTATCCCTGCTTGAAAACCACTGGTTTCAAATTAGATTCTAAACCTTTGGTTTTATAGTTTACAGAAAAAGGCGTCTCATGAACTTATTCAATGGTACCATTAGTTGGAATATCGTGGTTAATCTGATGATTAGATTTGGATATGGAGTTACTAACAGATCGCGTCTCTAGACCGTCTCTATATTATGGTACATAAAAATTAAGACCAATCGTGACAAGCGTGGCATCAGAGATGATAGGAGATTATTATATCAGTTTAAACAGAAAATCCTTAAGGTGCTCAGAAACGAAGGGGAATAAAGGATTTTCAAATTAGGATATTGTTCATGGTATTATTGGAACATTCGCCATTGTAAGACTATTGTCGGGACTGGAAGCGTTATTTTTTAATGATCATCGCGGTGTCAGCCTAAATGAGGGACGACAAATTAATGAAAGAACCGGTGACAAGATTGAGGAGATCACATATAGTTAAGACTTTAATCACCCAAATGGTAAATGAAATGAAACGATAGGATATGAAAGAATCAATGCACTGGGTGCAGCGTAAACAGATGCACCCCGCTAACCCGGATTCAGCATGGTTTCGGGAAGTAGAAATTTCAAGGACAATGACCTTTGATTACTATGAGAATTTTGGTGCTCCTGAAACCAAGAACATAAACTATGACGGTGGAGGCAGAAAAACTATTTTTCAGCTAGGACCGTTCCTAGCAAGGGTGATCTTCCCCGTGTAGATAGAAAAGGTTGGTGGAGAAATAAGAGAAGTCCGTTTATCGTTGAATTGGCTATTTGATACATCAATACTCCATGGATTTAAGATATGACTTTTCGAAAGAACTTCTGAGGAAACGATGGACTTAGATGGAGAAACAGAAGGTGAGTTAGATGTGCTCCCAGACTAATCATCCATCCCCCTAAATCAAAGCAACAAATAGAGATGAAAACGATCCTGAGGACTTTTGAACTAAAACTAAAAATTAGCAACAGAAAAAGACCGTAGATGAAAATTTTTATGTTTTGAGAGCGAGATATTGTTTTAAATAAACAATAATGATTTGACATGAGATAGGAGGGATGCGAATGGAAGATGATGGGGTCTCTGTAGATTCGGGTTAAATGGTAATTATACGAATTTAATAGCTGGTTCAATATTATTTTACTCACAAAATCTAAGATTGAGATTGAATAAATAAGGGATGAACATTCCTTTATTATTTGGAAAGAAAGAGTACTACGTATGATTGGTCAGAGATCAAAGAAGGGGAGGTCACACTTTTGGTCCCATCGCAGGCCCTAGCCCAAAATGAACCTCCTAAATATCCTGCTTTCTTCAACACTGCTGCAAAATTTAACAGAGACGTTTCTATTTTAATATACCGGAATTATATTGATCAGTCAAGGAAGAATATTTCCTTTGTTGATTCCATGTGTGGGTTGGGAGCAAGAGGAGTAAGAGTCGGGAAAGAAATTCCACAGATCCAGAAAGTGGTTTTTAACGATTTTAATATGTTATCGGCTCAAACCGCGAAGGTTAATACTATGATCAACAACATATACCACAAGTCTAATTTTTGTACATCCGAGATCTGTAGTTTCTTATCCACTAATGCCAATTTTGATAATCGCGCGACGATAATTGATTTGGATCCTTTCGGAACACCTGCACCTTTTTTGGACTGTATCTTGCGCGCGGTTGAAAATGACGGTATGATTTCAATTACAGCTACAGATACCGCGGTGCTGCAGGGAGTTTATCCAAGGGTTTGTTATAGAAAATATTATGGAATTCCTTTGAGAACCAGTTATTCTCTGGAAATAGGTACAAGATTGTTACTATCTTGTACGGCCCTAGTTGCTTCAAGACATGATCTGTACATTCATCCGATATTTGCACATTCATACAGAAACTATATTCGAATTTACTGTAAAGTATCAAAAAGCAATTATTTGGCGAATAAAATATCCGACAAATTAGGATATGTTCTTCATTGTTTCGAATGTGGATACAGAGGATTGATGAAAAAAAATCCTTCTGAGATCGAATGCCCCTTATGTCAGAAAAAGATGAGATTAGGTGGTCCATTATGGATATCTCACATATTTAATAAAAATCTGATTTTCAAAATACTGGCTGAAAACCTTGAAACGGAAGCAAGAATGATGCAAAAATCAAATATTGTAAAACAAAATAAGAATCCTATCAAGAGGTTTTTCGAGATTGCATTAAGAGAATTAGATCATATTCCATTTCATTACAATAGTGACGAGTTTGGGAAATTTATGAAGAATAGTACTCATCCCCTCCCTAAAATTATTGATAAATTAATCTTGGATGGCTATGACGCCAGCCCGACCCTTTTTTCATCAACGGGGTTTAAGACGGAGGCGTGTCTTCGAGAAATAAAGTCCAGTCTTTCTAATCTTTTATAATTGCATTTTTTAGTTTTCGATGACAACGAAATGATGCTTAAAATACCCATATTCTCTATTCAAGTATTTGTTCGAATGTTCATGCACCAACCAATGTAATTTCCGAATTTGGAATTATGATGGATTTAGAATATTTACCATTCCTCTCAATTACTAACCCTAATCCATCCTGTATCCTTTGCAGCGATTTCAATCCCAATTTGTTGGAATATATTCGAGGAAGACTTGAAATTAAAAAAATCTCATATTTTTCACTTAACATATTTAAAAAATTAATGTGCTCCAAATCTTTTGAATATTGATATTTGTTCAGTCCATCTAGATCCAATCTGTTTTCAATTAGTTTAAGCAATGTCCCATTACCTACTCCACCTCTATTTTCCGATAATAATATTATTATACCATGGTCGCTTACAACGTGATAATTATTCCATAAGAGGTTTAAACTATTTCCAAGCGTAGTTTGGCAAGAATAGTTAGTGTTACCTGAAATGAATGCTGATTTTGAAGATTCAGCGGTTGGTTGTGTTATTCCCTTAAATCTTTGAATGGCCCCGTTGAATGAAGATGGAATGTCTCCGATGAAAATCGAGTCAATTCCTTCGTTATTAGAAATTACATGTATGGACTGCGAATTAATTTTAGATGTAACTTCAATCGCCAACTTAAGAGGCTCACTGTACTTACCAGGTTGAGGTAACGAGTTAACTATGAATGAGTACACTTGGTTCATTTCATCTGGATAGCATTCCCTTAGTAATCTGACCGGGGATCCAGTATAACCAAATACCGGATCATATTCAATCCTATCTATCAAGATGGTGTTATTAAATTTGTTTACTTTCTCCAATACTTCCTCGCTGGCTAGTCTAACGAGGCTAATTCCAATCTCATTAATCTGTTGTTTTAGTCTTTGAGGAATAGACTTTGAAAGTATACAGTACTCTATATTTTGAATCTTCAATTCTTTGGACATGTTTTGGATAAATGATAATATTGGTAGCATAAAGAAAAATGGACTTGTAATCAGAATCAGAGTTGATTCTTGAATCTCTATCTTGTTTTGTATTTCAATTTCTAGTTTCTCCAAATCTAACTTATTCATCGTGGGTCTCGGTATTTGGGAAATATTTTCATACTTGATATCCAATATAATTTCTGAATAACCATATCCTAACCATATTTCCGGCATATTAGATTATTTAAGAATGAGTAACATATAAAATCAAAGATTATCTAATTAGGAGAAGTTGAAGGAAAATGATAAATTACAGCTAGAGGAAGATTTAGTACTCTTTTTATTCGATAAAAATGCCATTAAGATCGGAAATTTTACACTATCGAGTGGCAGGAAGAGCCGGTTCTATTTGGATTTGCGAATTCTGCAGAGTTATCCATTGTATTTCAGAAAGACCATATCCTTACTGAAAAACCTTGTTCATTCGCAAATTGGCCTTGAAAATTTTGATTATATTTGCTCTATACCAACTTCAGGGACCATTTTTGGTTCAGCTCTTTCTTACGAACTCTTTAAACCTCATATATACGTCAGGAAGGATCTAAAGAACTATGGTACGCAGAAAAAAATAGAAGGAACTTTAGAACCGAATTCAAAAATATTATTTGTGGATGATGTAATTACTACTGGACATTCAGTATTATCGGGAATAGAATCGTTGTCCAGTCATTCAGTTATAAGCGGAGTAGTTGTGCTGGTCGATAGACAGCAAGGGTCTCAAGATATGTTTGATCAGTTCGCATTAAAGGTAAAAAGCGCAATTCCAGTCCTTCGGATTATCAAAATCTTAAATGACAACGCTAGGATTGATATGAAGGAATATCATGCAATAAAAGAAGAAATATTAGGATTTTAGCTCTCGTAAATCATTAAATTCTTTTCTTCCAAAAGAGTATGCAAATTGGTAACTGCCCTGTATACTTCGGTTTCTTTTTTTGCACCGGTGCAAACAAGCTTACCACTAGCAAACAACAAAATTACTGTTTTTGGATCTAACATTCTATGGATTAATCCTGGAAATTGCTCTGGCTCGTACATACTTCTTGGCAATATTCTGGCTGCTAACTCCAGATGGATTTTGCCGCCTAGGCTCGCTGAGGCAACAATATTCTGAATCTCAATGATTGGATCATTTTCTACGGGGATTCCGCCTTTTCTTAACTTTTGAACTACGCTTCTTACTGCTTTGATAGCTTGTTCTTCTGATTTTGCCCCGGTACAGACCATCTTCCCTGAACTAAAAATTAGGGTAGCGGTTTTGGGGGCCTTTAATCTAAATACTAATCCTGGAAATTGATCCGGATGATATTCTACATCGGGAAATATTTGTGTTATCAAGTTTAAATTTATAGTTTGATTGACCGTTGCTGATGCCACAACGTTTTCTATACTTACCATTGGCTTTGTTTGGGGCATTATTCGTTCCTTTGGGTATATAAATACTCGATATAAATATACCTTTATGTGATATTGTCAAATTTGATCAATACCCATCTTTTTATTTTCTTGTATCAATTATTTCGATATTTTTATAAAAAACTTAAAATAAAAATAAATAACGATTTAATAATTAATTTAATTTTATTAAAGTAATCATAACATGTAATTATTATATATAAATAGAGAAACAAGATTTTATCGTCATATTATTCAAAAGGAAATCAAATACACGCATTGACTTAGGGTAATTAATCGAAGCATTGGGCATACATTATACATTTTAAATACCCCTTTCAAAAATGAAATCTATGTCTCAAAAAACGAGAATTGATAAGGATTCATTAGGCGAGGTGGCAGTCCCAGAAAATGCATATTATGGTCCATTCACTACTAGAGCAAAGGAACAATATCAGATAACAAGACTCCCTCCACATAGGAACTTTGTTAGGGCGTTCATAATGATTAAGAAAGCAGCTGCTATAACAAACCGAGACCTGGGCGTGTTGTCGTCACAAATTGCAAACGCAATAATCAGAAGCTGTGATGAGATTTTGGCAGGAAAATTGTTTGATCAATTTGTAATCGAGACACTTAATTCGGGAGCAAGTACGGCTTTTAATATGAATTGCAATGAGGTAATTGCAAACCGGGCACTCGAGATCATTGGCAAACCCAAGGGTTCTTACGAAATAATCAACCCCAATGACCATGTTAATATGTCTCAATCAAGTAACGATACCTCTCCTACGGCCATTCATATTTCTATAATCTTGAATTGTCAAGAGTTACTAATATCATTGGACCAACTGATCAGTTCAATAGAAAAAAAAGCAATCGACTTTAAAGATGATATAAAAATTGGTAGAACTCACTTGATGGATGCAATCCCAGTCACTATGGGAGACGAATTTGGTTCATACTTGTTTTCAGTAATAAAATCAAAAGAATTTATGATCAGATCTCTCGAGGAACTTAACTATATCGCCCTTGGGGGTACTGCAGTGGGCACGGGGGTAAATACTCCTAAAGGTTATCGACCTCTTGTAGTGGAAAATCTAGCAAATATTTCTGGACTGTCATTGAAGCCGTCTCCTAACTTATTCTATTCCCTACAAAGTAAGCTCGATGTTGCGAATTGCTCCTCTACAATAAAAAATCTTGCCATAGAATTGACAAAAATGTCAAACGATATTAGGTTGATGGCTTCAGGGCCTACGGCCGGTTTTGCAGAAATCACTATACCTGCTGTTCATGCAGGGTCCTCAATAATGCCGGGAAAAATCAATCCTTCTCTTTCTGAGACTCTGAATATGATTTGTTTTATAGTAATCGGAAATGATCTTTCAGTCACTCTGGCATCTCAGGCAGGACAGTTTGAATTAAACGTAATGCTTGGAGGAATGGTCAAATCGGTGTTGGATTCTACAGACATGCTCATTAATTTTCTACCTGTATTTTCCAAGAATATGGTTGATGGAATACAAGCAAACAAACAAAAGCTTCAATTAAGCGTACAGAAGAGCCCTGTGTTGGTAACATTATTGAACCCCATAATAGGTTATCTAAAAGCAGCTGAAGTTTACAAAGAAGCTATGTCGAGCAATAAAACCATTAAAGAAGTAATAATTGAGAGAAAATTAATGAGTGAGGAGGAATTCGATAACGCATTATCCAAGGAAAGACTATTATCATGATAAATACTTTAATCTTATTTCTTAATTGAAGTATGATATGCACAAATATCGCAATGTTTGAGTTGTTCACCGTCTAGATGGTTGAAGTGTACTCCGCAGGCCTTACAAGTATGATGAGAATCCTCATATCCATCAGAAGCTACAAAATCGTTACTAGTTAACCTTGGACTTTTGCAATTTATACATCTGCAATTGCATTCCATATGCACATTTGTCACTCTCAAGATAAAAAATGTATTGTTTAAATTATGCGAATGATAAGTACATCGATACAATTGAAGACAATTATTTTCTCATGGTTTTCATTTCTAGTTCTTTTCTTAGTATTGTCATCCTCAATAGCCTGTAAAGATATTGAAAGTATCCAAGCCCAACAGCAGGAACAAAATCAAACAACTTCGGTGTCGGTAGGAAGTGTGAATTTACTAGCCAGTCTAGCAACGACTCCAGAATCTCAGTCTAAAGGATTAGCAGTTAAAGATTCACTTAGTGAAAACGAAGGAATGCTATTTATTTTTAAGTCACCGCAAAAATACTCTTTTTGGATGAAGGACATGAAATTTCCGATAGACATTATTTGGATTAATTCAGCTGGCAAGATTGTTCACATTGAAAAAAATCTTTCGCCCTGTGTTTTATTTCTTCCGTGTCCCTCTTATGCACCAAACGATGATTCATTGTATGTATTAGAAGTTGTCTCCAATTTTACAAACAAATTTGACATAAATATCGGTGAGACTGTCAACTCTAAAGTAATAAAACAGAGTCAAGGTTAGATTATTTATGCTAGGATTTATAGCTATCAACTAACTTCTTGTGATAGTTACTGAGACATTGTAATCCTGAATCTTGACCTTTTGATATGACTTGAATTTTTTTTAGTTGCTTCACAGAATAAATTGATTTTAAAAAATTAAAGCAAGTTTCACAGACGTACATATCCTAGTAGTATAGTAATAGGCAATTAATTTGTTATTTTAGTTTCATGAATTCATAAAAAACACGAAAAGTTCTTGTTATCTTTGTGCCTATGATTTGATTTGTTGCAGTAAGAACCCATCAGCGAGATTTCAGTCATAGAAGAAATATACACGTAGGATACGGTTATCATTGATTTAAGGTCCTCTATTAATCGATATTATTTAGTTTTTTCTATTGTAGATCTTCAGCATTTTAATTCTACTGTCAAAGTAATGAATTTCTTTATCCAAAGAATCCATGTTCTACATTCAACTTCAAAAATTACAACAATAAAATTTTTTCCTTGTTTGCTACATGCAGGCAAATCCTTCTCAAATCTCAATAGTTTATCAGTACAACAATTTATTACAAGAGCAATATGATTTCACATTGTTCTCGTTATTGTATGTTAACACTTAAAAATAGGTAGTATAGTAAAAGAAGATATCATGGCTGCCCGCAAAAGTACGACCAGAAAAATAAGACTATTGAAGAAAATTAAACAAAATAGACCGGTGCCAGCCTGGATTATTATTCGGACACACCGACATGTGAGAACAAATCCAAAAAGAAGGTCATGGCGTAGATCAGATGTGAATATAGGATAAAAGGGAGATAATGCAAGATGTCAACAGTTGAGGATACACTCGCAAGAATTTATACGATAAATTTCAGTAAAGCATGGTTAACACCAAAGCATAAGAGGACAGATAGAGTAGTTAACATGATTAGAGAATTTGCTATAAAACATATGAAAAGCTCGCAAATTAAGATTGATCAAGAGCTGAACCGATACATTTGGGAAAGAGGCAAAACTAATCCTCCACGAAAGGTGAGGGTTAGAATTGTGAAAGATGAAGATGATCAGGTTATAGTTTCTTTATACGAGGATATTGTGATCGAATCAGATTCTCAAACTAAAACCGAAACGTCAGAAAAGGTTGATGTGGAAGGTGGTAGTGAAACAGTTGAAGAGAACGGAGCGGAAAAAAAGAAATAACAATGACCTAATTTAACCCTGAATATCATCCAAATAATTTTTTATGTTTAGAATCATTAACTAATTCAGAAATAAAAAAGCCTTTACTGTGTTCTACAGTTATATTTTATTTCTTTTTTAAGTATCAAAATCAATTATTGGTTTTTTTGTTAACTAAAGTGAATTCGGATTCAATATCTTTAAAATACGGTAATTGAATATCATCCATTGCTATTTCAGGCTCAAAATCTAAAATATTTTTCTTCGGAATCAAAAAGTTCAGCGGATCGTATCCCGATACAATGTCTTTATTTGTTTTCACCAAGATATGACATTTAGTAATATCATTCCCTTCTTCTAGTATGTTTACTTCTTGTTCAGCTTCCGAAAGTAAATTATTTGCTGTTTCTATTACATTTTTCATTATTGATATTTTTTCAGTAGGCTGATACAAATATAGAGAACACTTTTGGATACTATTAATATCGATTTTTTGTGTTAGTTGGGCCATTGTCTCTATAAAGGCATTCTTTATGCCTTTTGTAGATTTATTAGAAGCAACATAATTTAATTTTTCTGGAAAGCTCTTGGTCAGTGATTGAACTATTATATCGACAATTGCTGTATTTGTAGTTTTGTAGCACTGTTCAATAGAAATATCATTACCATTTCTTATTATTGCATTGTTATCAATTACTATAACACTGTTAACGAATTTACATAAAAAAGAAAGAGATACTCCGCAACGAAATAACTTTTCTTTCTCAAATCCAAAAGGAAGTATAGTTAAGCAAATTATCTCTCGATCCATGTTGTTCTTTAGCATTTGTGATAAAACTGGCAATACAGCTGAGCCAAACTTGGAAGCTAGGTTTCCAACAATAATAATAGATTGGTATTTGTTAACCTTGGATAAAATATCTTCAGTTGATTCCAATAATGTTCTTCTAATTTGGTCTAACGATGGATTAATTCTAAAAGGGATAGTTATTTCAATTTTATTGTCAAAATCTGAGCTGATCGAGGAATGATTCTCCAAAAAAAGATAATCTAAATTTACTTTTTCCAATACTCTAGTTGTTATCTTTATCCCGGCATTCCCAACACCGATAATGCATGTATTCAAAGTATTAGCATTTTTCAATAGTCATTAACAAACCTTAGTCGATAGATAAAAATGTTGTGTGATCACTTGTGGCCGTAGACTAAACTGGAATTGCATTTAAGACATGATTTGAGTAGGCTATTACTCTGACTCTGACTTTCTTGCCTATGAAAGGATTGTCAAAATATAACATACTATTCTTATAAGGTCCAGTTTTGATAACAATATTTTGTCCCTTTTGATCCATGTATTTGTGATAGACCTTTGAATCTTGTATTCCCGATTGAGAGTTGGTCTGGTTCTTCCTTTTCAAAAATGATTCATCAGGATCACGTTCTAGAATTATTGATTTGTAATAATCATTCCTACCCTTCAGCTTTCCGTTTTCAATTTCGTTAATAAGAACCTCTCCTTCCCAATTTACCCACTTGGAATTTCTCCTTTTTGCTATTGCTTTGATTAAATTATGCAGCCTTTCTGATCTCAGCTGCAACTATGTCGTCATCGACCTTTTTTAATTTCGATGCGGCAGTTCCGGGTCTAGAACTGAATTTCGATGAATTAACAATATCAGGATCTATAAATGATATTAAATCCAGAGTCTGTTCAAAATCCTCATTAGTTTCTGTTGGGAATCCAGTAATAATGTCTGTTGCAATTGTGATTTCTGGAATCTTGTCTTTCAATCTCGTGATAAGATCTTTGGTAGTATTAACCGTGTGTCCTCGTTTCATCTTCCTCAAAATTCTTTCACTCCCGCTCTGGATGGGGATGTGGATGAACTTAAAAAGCTTGTTACTTTTGGAATATAGCCTCGATAGTTCGTTTATCATTCTGTTCAGATACATTGGGTTCATCATTCCGAGTCTTATCTTAAATTCTTGTTCTATTTTTTCGCAGCTCTTTAACAAATTTATTAAGTTAGTCCCAATATCTAATCCATAACATCCATTATCCGTAGATGTAAGCCAAATCTCTTTACTGCCATGTTCTAAATCCTCTCTTATTTGTTTAACTATTTCACCAATTCTATAACTCCTTAGGTCACCCTTTGCAAGCTTTGTTTGGCAAAAGGTACATTCACTTAGACACCCAGTTGAGATTTCAATGATACTTATTATCGGACTGATCTGGAACTTAGGTATATTTATTTTTTCAAGATTTGAATTCTGTAAGCTTGACACAGTTTGTCCACCCATTGCTGCATGAGCGACTTCGACTACCTTATCAATAGAATTTGGTCCAATTATGCTGGCTTGGGAATTGGTAGATTTTACTAAATTCTCATCGGCCGCCGGCAAGCAACCAGCTATAATCAAAGGCTTATTAGTATTGGTCAAATACTTAATCCGATGAATCATTTTATGTTCGGTAGAATTTTTTACTGCGCAGGTTACTATCAAATTAATACTAGAGTTCTCTGGATTCTCAGCCAACCTAAATCCTTGCAGTCTTAGCTGTCCTGCCATCATTTCTAAATCAGCAAAATTAGCTGAGCAACCATACCCTTCGATCCAGAAACTTGGTCTTTGCTGATCCTCATTATCTTTTGGCTCTTCATATGTTCCATGTCCTGCATTTTTTCTAATTCTTTTTTTAGAAGGCATTTCTGTTCTTTTTAGAAGTTTAATGTGGTCAATTAATTGTGGTTTTAAGGAAATGGAAATTGATGCACCATCTATTGTTCTATTGGTCTTGATAGATCTCAATCTCACTTCTTGTTTGCATTGAATTGAGAAATATACCTTTTCCCTAACAACCTAACTAATACCTTTGAGATTTCATTAGTTAATATATATCTCTCTAGACCGAAAACGTACTTTAGTCATGTATTTTCTTAATAATTGCTATGTAGTGACCAAACAGATCTTTATCATTGCATATATGACAGGGTTCCTCTGGTTAAGAAGAAATCCACTGTCACTAATATTCACAGCTATTTCTCCATTTTCATTGTTGTTTATATTGTTTGTAGTAAGTGGTGGTGAATATGTACAGTTTGCCGTTGCTGGGAGTCTGGTTATGGCACTAGTAGGCTACGGATTGGCTTTAGGTCAAGATATTTCATTTTACAAAATTGAATATAAAATGCAAGATGTATTTGTTGCCTCACCAGTTTCTTCCATAACTTATATGCTGGGATTGGCTTTGTCACAATTGCTGTACGGGCTGCCAGCACTGATGGTTTTGCTGTCACTTGCCGTATATTTTTCAGTTTCTTTAAATTTTCTCCCTTTACTATTGTTAAATGTATTTCTCATTTGGGGTACTATGTCTTCCATAGGTTTTTTTTTGTCTTCTCACATGCTACATATGCGAAATGCCACTCAGCTAATTTCTTTCGTAAATGTTATTATCGCTATTATACCTCCAGTTTTTTATTCAATAGAAAAACTACCAGTAGACCTACAATTCATATCATATTTCGTTCCCACCACTCATGCCTCATTGATGTTGCAATATTCAATGGGTTTCCCTGTACCTCAGGGTTGGACTATCTCTTTAGGATTATTTGTCCAAACTGCTTACTTTGTTTTTTTTATATTGGTGGCAAAGAAAAAGGCTTTGTGGAGAGAAAATTAGGGTGAGAAGGGGTGATTTGTAATATAAAACATTTGTTTTAGTCTAGTTATTGTTTATTTTGTTCAAAAATTCTTCTAGTCGAATCGACCAATCTAATTACATCTTTCTTATCATTAGCGTTTGAAAAAGCTCCCATCTTCCCTGGCAAGAAAAATATATCATGTTTAGCCATTAATGCCAAATTATAATTATTTAAAAGTTCTCTGTTACCTAGTGATGCATCAACAGCATTTTCTATCCTCTCTGTCTTTTCGTTCAGGAAATGAACCATGAATAAAGAACCCATTCCTGTAACTTGGACTCTTATCCCAAGCTCAACGAATAATTTTGACAATTCTCTTCTAGCAGTTTCTCCAAGTCCATTGATTCTTTCATAGATAACGGGATTTTTTCTAAGCTCTTTTAAAGTATGATATCCCGCTTTCATAGTCAATGGGTTTGCTGAAAATGTACCTCCTCCAATCGAACAATATGAAGATTTATTACTGTCCACAGTTGTATCTGCCAATTTCATGATCTCTTTCTTTCCGCAGACTGCTCCAATGGGAAGTCCTCCACCAATAATTTTGCCCAAAGTAAAAAGGTCTGGGTCTAATTTGAATAAATTCATCGCACCATCAAAGGCAAATCTGAATCCAGTAACTATTTCGTCTAGTATGAAGAGACTTTCGTTCCTTTTAGCAAACTCTTGTAATCCAAGTAGATACCCGTCCTGGGGAGTAATACATCCTGCTCCACCCAAAATCGGTTCGACAATAATCGCTGCAAGGTCATCCTTAATAGACTCTAACACCTTGATGGATCTTTCTAAATCGTTAAATTGTAATGATTCAATAAAATGACCCTCATCTTCAATTAGTCCCATACCTTCATCTGCTTCATAAGGATAATTCACAGATTGCAAGAGGTTCGTATTAAAACCATGCCATCCCCCCTCTACTTTGGCAATCACTCTCTTGCCCGTCGAAGCCCTAGCTAAACGAATTGCATACATGGTCGCTTCTGACCCAGTACTACAGAATCTTAAATTCTCTGCCAGAGGTATGGCCTTATGAATTTCATTACCTAGTTTCCAACTTGCTTTATTTGCGGTCCCATAGAGAGTACCTTTGCCAATTTGCTTCTTTAATTTTGATGTCACGATCTCTGGAGAATGCCCCAGGATAAGAGCCCAGTGCCCATTCCAAAAATCCAAATACCTGTTTCCATCAATGTCAAATAAAAATTTACCACGTGACTTGATGGTAAAAAAAGGATAAGGTTTAAAGTATCGAATATTATGATTTATTCCTCCGGGAAAAATGTCTCTGGATTTGAAATACAAATTCATGGATTCGAATGTTTTACTCTTGTACAAATCCGCATAGTCTTCATATTTCATATGTAATTTATTATCCCTTCTCAGAATCTTTTATATGTTTTCAAATTGTGTATTGGGATAATAAATTATTCAAGGAAATTCTAGTCCGGATTATTTTAACCAAAAATCCATTTTACCTTCGATTATGATTCTAAGAGAATCCTAGATCCTTTACCAAATGTCG
>CAWKJS010000026.1:0-275879 GCA_963850055.1 uncultured Nitrososphaeraceae archaeon
CATAACTCCGATTTATAATTCTTATACCAATCCATTAGCAATGAAATTCCCTGTTCAAACTCAATTTTAGGAACAAAATTTAATGAGTTCTTTGCTTTGGATATATCGGCAAATAGCCTTTGAACTTCAGTAGGACGAGCATCAACATGAATTGCGCTTAGATTTTTATCTGGCCTGAATATTTTAATACTAATTCTGCAATTTCATTAACTGATTTTTCTGTACCATTTCCAAAATTAATTCCATATTTTCCAGGGTTATCCGTGGATTTCAATACTTTATCGTATGCATTAAAACGATCATCAATATACGTATAGTCTCTAGTTTGTTTTCCATCTCCATATATGATAGGTGGTTTATTTTGTAATACTCTATTGATAAAAATGGCAATAACCCCACCATATCCTGAATCCTTCTGTCTAGGACCAAAAAAATTAAAGCATCTTATTATATCTATCCCTAAATCATATGTTTCATTATAGGTATAGCATAGTCTATCGGCGGCGATTTTACTCACTCCATATGGATGTTGAGCAGCTAGCGGATGATCTTCATCCATAGGAATTACTTTGCCGACCCATAAATCTCACTTGTTGAGGCAAAAAGGATTTTATTTACATCATTCATTCTAGCAAATTCCAAAATTTTCATTGCACCAGTAACATTGATGTCAAAAGTTTCTTCGGGGTTCACAATAGATTGATCAACATGAATTTGAGCCGCCAAATGAAAAATTGCGTCCAGATCTGAAGGTAATTTAGGATATAGTTCTTGATTACGAACATCATCATGAATAAATTTAAAATTCTTCCTATGAAATAAGGTTCGAACATTATTAAAATTTCCATTTAACAAATTATCAATACCATAAACAATATGGCCTTCATCTACATATTTTTCTGAAATATGACTACCAAGAAATCCCGCCGCTCCTGTTATCAAGATTTTCATATCAGATTATAGTTTATAGCTCACGTAAGAAGTTTTTCATTATAATCTTAATACTGGACATCTACTTACTAAGTCCAAATATATTAATAACGAAAGATTATATTTAATAAATTAATGAGGTTTGATTAGTCACTCTAATTTTTGGTCCAATAATAAGATCGGTAATTAAGAAGCTGTCCAAGAAGAGAAGTATTTATAGACTATAATTCTATAGGATTTTGGGGTATATTGTAGTTATTTTTAAAAAATTTAAATCATTTATTTCAAGGACGAATATTCATTTTCGTAATTAATTTTAGTGTCTATTTTCTGATCCGCATGTTTTAGCCCTTTAGAAATTAGATACTTAATTTGGGAATGGTGGAGGGTAGTTGACCCATCAGTGTAATAATATACAAAAAGGAAAAGTAATTAAAAATCCTCTCAATTAATGATTAATACTTGTATGTTAAATATATTAGGAAAAATTTCTGAAATTAAAAAATGTCATATATCATATCAACGTAATTTATTAGTTTATATATTAGACTTCTTCAATTTAAAATAAATATAAGGAGAAAGTAATAAACACGCCGGCTAGCAACCGATTTGTCTTAAGGCATTTGATATCTATTTCGTTTTTGAAAATAGTCGAAATAGATAATTTTATTTGATCCCTTAATCTATGCAATATTTTAGTGGGCGACGTTGAATAATAGGATTTTACAAAAGTTTCAAGCCCATTTTGCAAGTTTATTTTTGGATTATAATCTAATAGGTTACGAGCTCTAGATATATCTGAAAGACTTTGTAGAATATCTCCTGAACGAGCGTTAGCGAACTTCGGATATATTTCTTTCTTGCCTACTATTCTCTTTACCGTAATAACCAGGTCTAAAATTGATGTTGGAAGTCCGGTACCAATATTCAAAATATCACCCACTGCGCTGTTTGATTCCATGGCTAGCATATTCCCTGATACTACGTCCTTTATGTTTACAAAATCCCTAGTCTGTGATCCATCGCCATAAATAATTGGGAATGTATTATTTAACAGCCTATCAGTAAAAATGGTGATTACCCCGCTATACTCATTATTACTTTGTCTTGGACCATAGACATTGAAATATCTTAATGAGACACATTTGAGGCCATATGTTTTCCAATAGCTATGAAGATAGTTTTCTACTGTTAACTTAGAAGCACCATAAGGCGAGTTTGGTTTGCATACTAGATCTTCTTTTAATACATCATATGGGATATTCCCATACACTGCGGATGATGATGCAAAAATAATCTTTTTTACACCGGAATCTAAACAGAAATCCATCACTTTCATCGTTGACGCTACATTAGAACTAAAAACCTTTTCAGGATTCCTCACTGATTCTGTAACACTAGCTATCGCAGCTTCATGAAATACGACATCTAAGTCCTTCAGATCTTTCGATATATGATGAATTCGGGAAATATCTCCGCGAATAATATGTAACATGGGATTGTTTAGATTATCTCTCAAATTATTCATATTACCAGTTGAAAAATTATCGATTACAAATGTCTCAAATCCTCTAATTAGTAATTCATCAACAATATGACTTCCGATGAACCCCGCTCCACCAGTAACAAGAGCTCGTTGACTTGATCTCAAGTTAGAGGAACTATTCAGAATTATAAAAATATTCTTTTTTAGGTAAAAATAGTTAAAATTTCATAAGAATTTTATTTTCATTGAATTATTAAATATATTCTTGATATTCAAATGGTATTTTATAATCAAGAAAATTGAGATATTTTATTCTGTAAAAAAAAAATAGTTTTTTTTTTATTAATATTTATATATTTAAGGAAATTATTTATCAAATTAGACGTTATCTTTAATTATCGTTTGAGACGTTATGTTAAACTTTAGGAATCAAGATTGAATACTTACATTAGGGTTTCCAGGTAAATCTTTCTGATTGTTTGTAGAATTCATATGCATTTAAAAAGGTAATTTTTTCGATATCCTTTGTGGAACATCCATTTTTTCTCATTTCTCTTGCTGTTAACGGGAACACTCAATGGATCAGATATCCCCCAATCTGCTGCACTATTTACCATTATTCGATCGCTCCCATATTGGTTTACTATTTTGATAACTCGATCAGGGGATAGTTTAGTAACAGGATAAACTGAAAGTCCAGCCCATGCCCCCAAATCTAAAGTCTCTTTTATGGTTTCTTCAGTATTGTGATCAATTAATATTTTATTAAAATCATATTTACCATTCTCAAAGATTTTTTCCATTCTTTTCATCCCCTCAGGCTTATTTTGATGAGGTAAATGGATCATCGCCAGTAGATTTTCTCTTTGACATATTTCTAACTGCTTTACAAAAATTTCTTCTTCAAGATTGTTAATAATATTATATCCAATTTCACCAAGTGCAACAACCCGTTCTCTTTTTAAGAATTCTTTTTCTATCATCGCATTCAATGCATCAAAAGCCAGAGGTCTTTCCATAGATTCTTTGGGATTTACTGAAATACAAGTAAAATGTTCGATTCCATATTCTTTCGCCCTTTTTGTTTCAAATGAGATCATGTGCTCCCAATAATCAATAAAAGTACCTACACTTGTCCTTGGAGATCCCAACCAAAATGAAGGTTGAACTACAACCTCTATACCGGCTGTCGACATTCTCTCATAATCATCAGTAGTCCTTGAATACATATGAATATGGGGATCAAAAAATCGTGTCATTCTACCTATCTTTTACAAATTAAATATATATACAACAATAATTCGAATGTAGATTAAAGAAATTGATAAATCAATGAATGCGGCACTTTTTTATGGACCAAATGAAATTAGAATTAAAAATGTAAATATAGAAAATCATTCGAAGAAGAATATATTCTTAAAAACATTATCTTGTTCAGTTTGTAGTTATGATGTCAGGACATTTAGAAATGGAAGTTTTAAGGTAACTCCCCCTGTAATCCTAGGTCATGAAATATGTGCTGAAACAATTAAGGAGTATGAAGGAAAAAATTTTAGCATTAAATCTGAAGCAAGAGTATCTATTTATCCAGTGATCCCTTGTTTGAATTGTTGGTATTGTAATAATAAGAAATATAATTTATGTTCAAATTTAAAAGAGATCGGATCTACTGTAAATGGTGGATTTGCAGAATATATTTCAATTCCAAGAAAAATATTTGAGATTGGTGGAATTATTCCTGTCCTTGATGATGTTTCTAATGAAGAAGCCTCGTTAATTGAGCCATTGGCTTGTTGTATAAATGGCATAAATCAGATAAAAAATCTAATTTTGAATCTATATAATTATTGGCGATGGACCAATTGGACTGATGCAAATAATGTTGTTGAAAAAATATTTTCCCAAAATCGAGAATAATTATAAGTGGTAAAATAAATCATAGATTAGAATCAGCAAGCGGATTGGGGCAGAATAAGATATTTGTGAGAGAAAAAAAGGAAAATTAAGATATGAATTACATTAAAGGAACTCAATGGGCCGATTTCTCCAAATTTAATTTTTGTCTCTAACAATAACCCAAACTCCATAAGTTTGTCTCTAAAATTAGTAAACAAAAATGGAAAAATAGTAATTTTTTCAGGAATAAAAAAAAACAATGCAATAGGAACTTTTATAATCAATATCGATCCTAATTTTATCCATTATCAACAGATATCAATTTATGGAAGTTTCAGTTCAAATCCAGAAAACTTACAGGAGGCAATGAACCTTGTAAGTAGAAATGAAATAAAACTAAAGGATTTGATAACTCATATTTTTTCTCTCCATGAACTTGAGAAAGCGCTAACAGCAGAATCATTTGATGGACTGAAGTCGATAATAAATAAATTTTAGATCCAATTTTTGGTAATTTTTTAGTCTATAGCTTGTATAACATATAAATTATGGGATATAAATTTTATATTGCAAAAAGGATTAGTAGAAATTAGATCATGACAAAAATGTTCAAGAAATCTTGTACTTGTGTCTATTTAATGCATTGTTTGCTCTGTCCTGTCCATCTCGAGAAAAAAACGGAGTCATGATTCTCTAGATTCTATCAAATCGGTTGTTAGTTGAACTCTGAATTCAATCAATTGTTCTCTTTCTGAATAAATTACAAATTGGGGGTCATTAGCTGATAATTCTTGTTCAGTGCTTTGTGTTTCGCTATTTTCATCATCGGTAATCCATCTTGTGTTAATTGGCTGGCATACCGTTTATTTAGATTCAGCTAACATTCTTGCAAACATCTGGTTCAGTAGCACTACTTGTTTATTCTTGATTGATATACTTCCATCCCCTCGCTGCTTCCCTCATGATTGGCGCCTCCTCCATAACGCCGGTTCTTTAAGCACATTTCTTTATGGTGCCTGCAATAGACCCATATATCTCCTGAAGGCCAAAGTTGTTCAAGGGAAAAGAGATGTCATTAAAGCTAATTTACAGCTACTACTATGGCCGATTGATATTTATATTTGCTAAAACTGGTATTTTGGCGGTTCTTCACTGCAGTTCATAATATTTTGTCATATTTACAATATACTAGTTTATATCAATTGCATCATCAGTATTATATTACCTTTAATAAAAACAGTAATTCGCTTGAGGACAATTGATATTTGTAAATTTGGGTTTTAAAAACAAAATTGATCTTTATGCTTTGAAGGTGATATTAAAAATTTTTGTTGTCTGAATTCAAGTATTATTTTTAAACCGTTTAAGAATTTCGTATACGGAAAAATAATTGTTGAAGTGATTCTCCGCTATCGTCTCAAATATCCTTAAGTTGACCTTTGAACAATGATATTATAGTATAAATAATAGCAGAAGTTGCCAACAACAAGATACCCATAATAGAAAATCCTAGAGATAATATTACCATATTAGTTGACACGTACCTCGTGGTCGAGAATAAATCTACTGCGGTATACATAAATAACGAAGCGATGATCAATAGTGTCAGACCAGGCAACCCATAAAAAAGTAATGGTTTTTTAAAAGACATGTGTTTTAATAGGTGACTCATTATCGAAAACCCATGTGTAACAGGATTATGTGTCGAACTATCTTTAAAATATTGTATATGTATGGGACTTCTACAATCCGTAAATTTTGTTCATTTGCTTTCAATAATATCTCAGTGGAAATTGCCATACCATCTTCATACAGTCGTAATTTGGACAACGCCTGCATATTATAAGCTCTAAATCCGCTTTGGGAGTCTGTAATATTGTCGTAACAAGCCACTCTCGTCATTTTTGTGATCGCTCTTATTCCTATACTTCGATAGGATGGGATATGTTCAATGTCATCTCGATTAAGAAACCTTGATCCAATAACTATATCTGCCTCATTCTTTAACAGAGGCTCTATCACCTTCGGGATCTGATCAGCATCATGCTGCCCATCTGAATCAAGCGTAACCATGATATCTGCATTTCTTATTAAGGCATGTTGAAAGAGCATACTCAAGGCCTTTCCATATCCCTTATTTTTTGAACCCCTTATAACTACTGCGCCGGCGTTAATAGCTAACTCCGATGTTTTGTCGGTTGAACCATCATCATATACTATCACATGAGTAGCATAGGATTTAGCTTTTGAAACAATCTCTGTTATACTTTTTTCCTCATTAAAAGCTGGTATACATACCAGGATATGCTTTGAATTTATATCTTGAGGATTAGATGTATTACTCATTCATGTCATCTCCAGAAACCAATAATAATCAAAAATGGCTGAGCACCAAAGTCATAACAATTATGAGAATAATTACATAAATTCAATAAATATTAAATAGACCGCAATATATAAAAAGATGTCGAATCATGTATTAGATAATTTTTAATACCCTTCATTAAGTTACTTTCTGAGAAAGGTGTTATATAGAATGAATATTGTTCTCTCATGAAAGTGCAGTTAGATAATTCAAAATTAATTTGAATTTTATAACCCATGTCAAATTTTGACTCGAATTCAAGACTGGTATATAGCATAGTTATATAAGAATTCCTGTTTCAACTGAGTTGCTACATCTAAAAAATATATGATCGAGCATTTTTATTGTTACCACATCCAAGTCTTGGGAGGATGTACTCCTCTATATCTTTTTATTTTTTCCGATATCATCGATGGAAATTATGGAATTATAACATCGATTCACAAGCCATAATGAATCAAGGGACATTATTATCTGTATTCATGGATATGTTGGTGAACCCTGACCCAGAGCTCCCCGTGAGATTCATGATAAAATATATGAAGGTAGAATTAACACTCAAATCTTACTCGAGCAATAAAATTTATATGGACAGCAGTTCTAAAAATGATAACATTTGGTCAGTAACGATAATATATCTATATCAAGGCTTCCGTTTAGTTACTTTTAGGTTATATTTTTTGGTTATTGAGAACCAAAACTGGAACACTAGGTATAATATGCACATCTCGGTAATCATTTTACCAGCAGAACATTTAGAGGTAATCCCTAATTAGGGTATCTAGTTCGGAGGTACATTGATTCTTAGGAATAAGTTTTGCAATGTCATCCTCGAATGAAACTTCATCCCACTTTTTATGATCGTAATTTCTAATTTCATTTTCATGTTTCGTTGTTACTTCGTGTATTCTAACATTCAGTGAGTATATTCTCTCAATATATCAGATAGAAAAAGTGTTTATCTTAATTTCAATTCTCTTGATGATACCTAATGTTTATGCCACATTCTTCAGAGGTATAATGATTTTATCTGAAAGAAAGAATATCAACAATATCTATTAAGATAATTGCCATCATAAGAATAATCCTATGGGTAATTTCCAGAGCAAATGGTTATCGAACGTTGAGGCCCGTTCTGAACTTAGCAATTACAATGATTGAACTAGTGCTTTCGTCGGGCAATAATATAGAATTTTAGAATATTATCAAAATCATATACATAAAATTTATTAGAGGTATTAAGGATGTCTTGGTATCAAGTTTAGCAATTTGGGAAGCACTTGTCATTACAATGTCGTGATCTCAACTTGGCTCAAATTTGTATACAGAATCACCTGTCTTGCTGATTCAGGATTATTATTGATGGCCTAACCGAGTTGCTGGAATAACAATCGCATTGTACTCGTTATTCGCAATATCCGTTCCAGCCATCAGTCCGATGAAGTATTAATTGAGAACTTTCACCACATAAGAAATTAATTTAAACTTGTTAATTACTCTCCCACTATATTTTTCGAGTATGATTTACTCTGGGTTAACTTTAGAACTTAGAACCCAAATAAATGAATGGTTCATCCATTCAAGAAAAATTGATTTTGTCGCTGTCACCAACTACTGTCCAATATGGAATCACTTCTGTCGTTTATAGCTCTGAAAAAGATGCGCTGTATGTTTGGACTTAGCAACAAGTATACGGAAAGGATTAACCTGTTACCTTGTGTAATTATTCTGGGGAGTCTAACTCTGACGATAAGCGAAAACCTTCCTTATTGCATGGAGGAACCTCGTTAACATTAGTTGGGGTCTAGACAACAAATGCTTATAATATTTTAATCATCCAGACATTTGTTACATTGTTTTCGCATTTCACATAACAATACATTTATCAAATTTTTGAATCCAATCAGCGTAAATACTAGATATATTTAGTTTTATATTAGACAAGGTAGGAGATTGAAATATGGAAGGGATCAAAGATAAAAATGATAGTGATAATGATTCTAACTTAGACCCTATAGATGATACTGGGATAACAAAAAAATTCTTAGTAGAAATCATTGGCAAGTTCAAAAGTACATCTACCATCGAACTCTCAAATTATGAAGAAGCCTTAGAACTATTTAATCAGAGATCAAAGGAGGGTAAAAATCTAATACTTTATGAGATCCACAAGTCTGCAAAAGATGGGTCGGTAGTTAAAAAAGTTCCAGTCCTAAATACCTCAAAACATGCAGAGAGAATGCGAATTGTTCAAGAGGAATCAAAGGAATCTACTCCTTCAATTAATGGACCTGTTAATGCTCCAATCTCTGCATCTTCTCCTCCAAGCCAGAAAAATAAAATGACTCTTGGGACAATGAAATATAAAATAATTATCCTTGCTGCTATCGTAGCCAGCTTTATTGTAACGCTATTCATGTTGGATATCATTGCAGGTGGGGGAAGTGGAAATATGTCTGGTCATTCAATAGCATTAGAGGCGATACAAAACCATCTACAAACTACGACAAATATTAATTACAATTACAATCATAAAGGCTTTTTTTGAGTATATTTCCCACTATAAATTTTGATTCATGTACATCTCTCCTTCTGGTCTTTTTGTTGATAAAGGACATTTTCTAAATATCTCTTGAGAGAATATACTTTAATTCGTTTACAGGTAAGGATAACTGCATTTCAACTCAGCTATCATCAAATATATAGAGAAATAATTACTCACTGTATTGCGGCATAACTATTTAACTCAACAAAAATAATTTTTTTTATGAGGTTTGCATTTAGCACAAACGCCTTTACCAATTACTCTTTAACTCAATCTATCGAAGAAATATCAAAAATAGGCTATGAAGGTGTCGAGATAATGTGTGATATACCTCATGCTTATCCTCCAAATTTGAATGAGGCCAAAATCAATGAGATAAATCAATCTGTAATTAGCAATAAAATACAAATTTCAAATCTAAATGCCTTCACTCTTTTTGGATTAGGAGACACTTACCATCCTTCTTGGATAGAAAATAAAAAAGAAGACCGAGACCTTAGGATCAAACATACAATTGATTGTATCAATCTAGCAGAAAAACTTGGTGCAAAAAATATCTCTATTGAACCTGGTGGGCCCGTTGATTTTCCTGCCAACAGAGAAAAATATTTGGAACTTTTTGCTGCAGGAATAAAAGAGATTCTGCCTCATGCAGAAAAAAAACAAATAAAGATATTAATAGAGCCCGAACCTGAATTATTGCTTGAAACTTCTACCGAATTTTTGCATTTTATGGAGGGTTTCAATTCTGATTATTTAAAATTGAATTTTGATATTGGTCATTTTTACTGCGTTAATGAAGATCCAAGCACCTTAATTCCAAAGCTTGCAGAATACATTGAACATTTTCACATGGCAGATATAAAAAACAGGAAACATCACCATTTAATCCCTGGATTAGGATCTATTGATTTTAGAAAAGTTTTTGAATCAATGGAGAACATAGGTTATAATGGATTTGTTACCGTCGAACTATATCCATATAAGACAAATCCGATCGAAGCCGCCTTAACATCGATGAACTATCTAAATTCAATATCGAGATAGATTTAGAATGTTATCAATAAATTCCTGAATGAAGATGTTTCAAAGTCCATATCTCCAGCTCTTTAGAATTTCTAATGTTTTTACGGTTCCACCAGACATAATTGTAGGTTTTCTTGCAGTATCTGTATACCTCAGCTCATCCACAGGCTCCGGTATTTCTGATCTCGTCATTTTGATTTTTTCATCTATTTTTTTATATGTGGGTGGCCTTGTTTTGAATGACCTATTTGATATAAAAGTTGATAGGCTAGAGAGGCCAAATAGACCTTTGCCGTCAGGGAGAATAAAAAAAGGAAAGGCCATTTTAGTTACTGTTTTCCTTTTCAGCCTCGGGCTAGTCCTAGCTGCATTAGTCAATCCTACATCTCTTGGAATATCTTTGTTACTCATTGTAGGTATAGTGGCATATGACTATAGAATCAAGAATGGATTTTTTAGACCTTTTTTGATGGCTGGAATACGTTCATTAAACGTAATCTACGGGTCTAGCTTTGTTTTTGATGCTCCAATAACTAGTACCTTTGGCAGTGGAGAATCCTTGAGTCCAAATTCAAATTTGGACCCTTGGCTATTACTCACAGTGGCAGCTTGCACGGTTTATTTTCATATCTTTATTTTAACATCTCTCAGTAAAAGCGAAACATTGCATGAATTCTCAAGGATTAAAATTAAACCGAATATTCAAAATATCCAGATCATTTACCTCATAGTCTTTATCATCTCTATTTCGTTAGCGATAATCTTTATCCCGCACAAATTGGATTTCTTGATCTTTATGCTCTTATTTTTATTCTTAATTAATCTACTTTTCAATAGGGCGTCGAAGATTGAAAGGGATCTGGGATACGGCCTCGTACTGGTACAGTTTGTGGTAAAGAACATGCTAATCTTAATAATAATACTCGATTCCGCATTTATTGCGGGGGAGGTTGGCATTGCTAGCGGCTTTATGGTAGCCTTACTGACAATTCCTTGTTTTATACTTAGTAAAAAAATTAGCATGACATGACGATGGAAGGAAAGGTAGGAGGATATTTCTTCTTAAATATATCAAAATAACCAAAATAAAGGCTGAGAACTTGATAAGACTATTAACTTGATTTACAAATTTTTTTAAATGGGCTTTCACAATGTGTATATAACATGATTAGATCTATTAATTTGGCTTTACTTGTAAGTCTATGTTGCTTTCTAACATTAGCTTTTATCATTAACTGGTCACCAGCTGTTCCAACCAGTCATGCTTCTATTGTCTTACCTGAGAAGAATTCAACACTTTCAAATTCTTCAGCAATCGATTTTGAAAGTAATCCAATAACTACTGTTATCATTCCGAATGAACGTTCAAGTTTAACTACTAATTCCAGTAGTAACAATAATGATACTAATGTAATCAAGCAAAGTGCTCTCCAATTGAATTCATTATCATCTATTGATGCAAGCTCAGGCATAGTGGATAATCAAAGCGATTTGATTTCCTCTAATGATACTCCAAAGGCGAATGTTAGCAGTGAGGTTACTAATAATGATACTTTATCAGATCCTCAACAAAGAGGCAAATATCTAACTGACAATAACGGCATACACTATTATAACATCAATAATTGCAGCGAAAAGAAAGGATCATCAGGCATTGGAGATATGTCTGAATGTGAAGACGCTGCGAAGCAAATGAGTGAAGAATAAAATAGGTTAAGATTTTTCTTTCACGGACTGGTAATGGTTAAAGTATCTTAAGATTATTTAGTATTCTTTATCTGTACATCCACATGGTAGTGACTTCTTGAATGCATTACTTGCTAATCTGTTTCTAAAAAATATGGCAAGCATTTGCAAAATAGTATTTGGTAAAAAATCTTCCTAGAGGGATAAATCGTCCCTTTTAAGATTATTAAGCGTGTTCTTTTCTCTAAAGGCCATTATCCCTGCTATAACAAATAATGCCAATGCAGGTACCGCGAACCATTGAATGAGTGCAAAAAGCATTACCCCGCATGCTATCAGGATACTTCCGACGATTTTATTATTTTTGACCTTAAATGCAGCAACAATAGCTCCTACGTTTATTGCTATTATAGCTATTGCTATTAGTATGGCCCAACCAACAAAAAGTGCCAATATTGGGACTCCAACAAAGCTATTTATCAGAAAATACAAAAAGAGCCCGATAAAGGGAATTATGAGTCCCAAAATAGCCGTAATAATCGTTAACTTTTGATAGCCTTTCATATTTCTATATATATATAAAGAAAAGTAATTAAATCATGATCCTTTTCCTCTTTCTTTAATCTTGAATGGTACCTCTGTACATGACCATTTAGATAGACGAACATTCATTCAAACAAAGGATGCTGTTGAAAGTTGAAAATTGGGTGACAATAAAAATATCATCCTCTTTTCCGCCATAATGCCAATCGTGGTGTAATGTGATGCCAACCCTTTCAACAACTTCCAGATTTTCCAGACGTGTATTGGTTTGAAGGTAAGACATTGGGACATCAAGCAAGGGATTTGGATGTTGTTTTTGCTTGACAACAATGCTTTATTAGATGCAATATTAGGTGCACCTAACGATAATATAAACAATTTCTTGATTATCAAAAGCAATAATATCATCAATGAAAACTAACAGAATTGCATATAGTTTCAATCAAGAAAATCTAGTTCTACTATTGATAACAATATCATTCACTAGTTTTAAATAAGAACTTACGATATCTCATACATATGGCAAAATGTCCATTTTGTAAGGAAGCAATAAATCTAAGCCAACTAATAACGGAGGAATTTGAAGATGGGGATCTGTTGTTCAAGTTCTTAGGCTTGAGTTGTCCTAAGTGCGAGATACTATTAAAAATACAGAAAATTGATTAATACGCATTTAATCAATGACTAACTAATTTCGGATCTACCTTCGGGTACATCTTTTTTTGATTAATCACTCATTATTTATTTTGGATAAAGTAACTATTTAAAAGAATATCCATCATGGATCCATTATTTGGTATTGTCAAATTGATGATAAAGTAGAAGATACTACTGGAAAAGCAAACTTGTGTCCTAATCTTCTTTATCCATCCATGCAAACAGAATTTTCTATTGATTAATAAATACTATAACCAATATAATCACCTGTTTGATAAACAACAATAAAAAGGGTTCGAAATATTTTGTAATTTTAGATATTGTGGGATTAGATGTTTCTCAGATTGCTTCTTCATCTCAAAAATATCCTAACATCTCAAGTTTGTTTGAGAACGACGGTGAATATGGGTATATGAAACCCGTGTTTCCCTCAGTTACGTGTACCTGTACAAGCAAGTATTTTGACAGGAAAATATCCAAAAGAGCATGGGATAGTTTCAAATGGATTTTTCGATAGAGAAAACCTTCAGACTTTATTCTGGGAGCAATCTACTAATCTGGTTCAGTCCGAAAAAATTTGGGATACCCTAAAAAACAAGAATAGTATGCTAAAAACAGCCCTGTTATTCTGGCAAAACTCTATGTATTCAAATAATGACTATGTAGTTACTCCTCGTCCTATCCATCTAGAAAATGGACAGATGGATATGTGGTGCTATTCTAAACCAGTAAACTATTACGAGGAAATAAGCAAAGAAGTTGGCGAATTCAATCTGCTGAATTATTGGGGGCCATTTGCATCTATAAAGTCCTCTGAATGGATAACAAAATCTGTTCAATACACTATCAAAAACCACAGTCCTAATTTGATATATGCTTATTTTCCCCAACTCGATTATACAGCCCAGAAATTCGGTCATTCTAGTTCCCAGGTAACTGACGATTTAAAGCAAATCGATAATTACATTGGTAATATTATAGAAAAGGTTAAGGAAGCGGGCATATTTGATGATACTCATTTTCTCTTGCTCTCTGAGTACGGATTTACCGAAGTCAAAGATGCAATACCAATAAATAGAATTTTAAGAGAAAAGGGACTGCTTCAAGTAAGAACGATAGGTGGAAAAGAGTATATTGATTATGAATATAGTGATGCCTTTGCAATGGTAGATCATCAGATAGCACATATTTATATCAAAAATGGTAACAATATGGGCAAAGAGGAGATTAAAATTTCGATTGAAGATATTCCTGGAATCGATAGAGTTTGTGATAAGGAAGAAAAGCAAAAACTTCACATAGATCATGCAAGAAGTGGAGAACTTATTGCCATAGCGGAAAAAGACAAATGGTTTAGTTACTACTGGTGGTATGATGACCAGAAAAAAAAGAGCTCAAATTCGGATTTAGTTGAAAGTGATGATAATGACAAAGCACCTAGCTTTACTAAAACAGTAGATATTCACAGAAAACCCGGCTATGATCCTCTAGACCTATTCTTAGACCCAAAAAGAAAGTGCATCTCGACAGATACCAGCCTGATAAGAAGTTCGCATGGAAGACCATATGATATTGAATCAGGAGAGGGATTATCTGCCTTTGTATCTAGCAAAAAGATTGAACACATCAAAAAAGAGAATTTTGGCGGCCATCCAGTAATAAATTGCCTGGATATTTTTGAAATTGTAAGAAAGAACTTTGTTTGAGAAAATAGGAAAAATAAGTAGCATATTAGAAGAAAATAATATAAAAGAGCAATCAAAGGAAAAATGACATTTTCATATTCTATTACTTTATCTTCATTTCTGAATATACAAAAAAACGATATTGAAACTCTAGAGAACCTTAGCCGATTAGGATTGACTGAAGTGGAATTATATGGGGAACCAGATGATATAGACTTGGAATATCTTAACGATCTTCTAAATTCATTTGACATAAGGGTAATAGGTATTACTGGGATGTGGGGTAGATCAAGTTTAGATGGATGGAAAAGGCGTCTTCTAAGTAACGATAAATCCATCCTGAAATATTCTGAAGATTACGTGTTAAAGTGCATTAAATTATGTAACTATTTTGGAGGAAAGCGAATTAATCTATGTTTGTTTTCAGATCCTATTTATTCCTTTGATTTAACTCATAGGAACGTTACAGAAAACAAAAAGACTAAAGTGTTGTCAAGCTGTGTGCCTTTATTGAACCATCTTTTAAAAATTGCAAAAGAAGAAGATGTCTCTTTGATGATCGAACCACTAAATCGTTATTCCACACCGTACTGTAGTACTTATTCAGATGTCGCATCACTGATTGAAAAATGTGATTATTTAGAACTCATGTTAGATACTTTTCATATGAATATTGAGGAAGATTCTTTTGCGGATACGCTACTAAATTCTCAGCGTAGTCTTTCCCATATGCATTTTGCTGATAATAACAGGAAGATGCCTGGATTTGGTCATATTGATTTTGATACGATAGTAAAGGCCTTAAAAAAAATTTCATACAAAGGCAAAATTAGTTTTGAACCCACTAATCTCAGATAGAAATTATTTTTCTGCAGTGAAATTTGGATTAGACCATGTAAAAAAACTTGATTTGAAATATTAAATGTATAAAAATTCTGAAATAGTAACTAGTTAATATGAAATTATTTCGCAACACATCAATCTTTATTAATAAAGGCAATAGCATAATTACAGATTATTTTGAGTGAAGCCTATGTATTATTGAATGTTAATTATAAGAAACAATCCAGCGTAACAGATCAAATAAAACAGTTATCAACAGTTAAGGCGGTAAAATCTGTATATGGAATTTATGATTTAGTGATCATTTTTGAGTCGGATAATTTGCAACAAGTGAAAGGCGAAATAGACGAAAAGTTACCTCTTATTGACGGAATCGAGAACATGACAACTTTGATATCTGTTTCATAAAAGAAGACAAGGCTTGTTTTGTTAAAGGTAGAATATGGAGAAATGATTAAGATTGTCAATTGAAGAATATGAAGTTATAATAGTAGGGGCAGGGCCTTCAGGACTTTCAGCGGGCATATTTGTAGCGAGACAGAGGACCAAATGCCTTTTGATTTCAAAGGACTTGGGTGGACAGATGAATCTGATTCCTAAACTTGAGAATTATCCTGGAACTATGATGTCAAGCGGACCGCTCCTTGCTAAAACATTGGAGAATCAATATTTGACATTTAATGGAGAAATGACTTTTGATACTGTGGAAAAGGTCGATCAAGTCGAAGGCAGTACCGACCTGAAGGTAAAAACAGGGCGTTCTGAATATCTTACAAAAGCACTAATTCTTGCCCCAGGGAAAGTTCCGAATAATTTAGGAGTGGAAAATGAAATCCAATTTCAAAACAAAGGAGTACATTACTGTACAAAATGTGATGCTCCATTTTATCAAGGTAGAACTACTGCGACTGTTGGGGTTGGTGGATACCTTTTAGAATCAGGAATATTATTGTCTAGAATGGCATCAAAAGTATACCTAATATACCGTGGTGGTCAGCTCGGAGGAGATAGGGATATGATAGAATCTATTAAAAAGAAAAATAACGTAGAACTCATCCCAAATAGTTCGGTGACCTTAGTTTCAGGTAACAACTCTTTACAGCAAATTCAAATTAAAGATAATGCTGGTGTAGAGAAAATGATAAACGTTGATGGTTTATTTGTCGAAATGGGATCAAAGATAAATCTTGATTTTGTAAAACATCTTATAAAACTTAATACAAAGGGTGAGATCGAGGTTACTGATGGAGGAAAGACCACACACCCTGCCATTTTTGCGTCTGGCGATGCAACAAATATTCCCTATAAGCAGATCGTAGCAGCATGTGGTGACGGTGCGTCTGCAGGAATTTCTGCATTTAATTATATTGAAAAATTAAAAGGAAAGCCGGGTATCCGTTCTGATTGGAAGAAAACTATTGGTGATACGGTCTTCCATTACTAGGGATAGATTGTTGCACCCTTTCTCTATTATTCGCTTTAAATTAGGGACATTAAGGGTGTACTTTCCACCATACTTTTTTAAAAAAAGTATTTTTTATTTATTATCTAAACATCATTAAACAATATTAACCCCCAGTCTGAGGTTGACGATTCTTTGTACCCCTGATACTTCGCTAAATTCATTGAATAAAATTTCTTCAAGGAAGGGATATTCCTTTCGTATTCATCAAAAACGATAAATAATGTAAATTTGATAAACTCCTCAATCTCATTTGAATTTATCGACCCGGATTCAAACAGGTCATTAATTATCGTTTTCAAGTTCGTTAGCTTTTCTTCCTCTATGCTGATACTAATGTCTGTGTATAGTGTCATTTAGATTATATAATCAATTTGATATTTATCCTAATCTAGGACAATTTATATAGAGATTTTGGTAACGAATCCCGTAAAAATATCGCAGTCTCGGATAATAATATCTTAAAAAGTAGCAAGTGCTTGAGGATTTTGGACATTTCTTTATATTTGGATAAATATGAGAAACACAATTCCATTGGACTAATGATGACTATATGTAATAAGAATCCTAATGGACATCCATTCAGATCTGATAAAACTCTCAAATCTATTTCGGATTGGTTAATTTCATAAGAAGATTTAATAACTAAATTTAGTTAGCAATTTTTTACTGCTACATTCTTCAAATTTGATATAAATTATAAAAATCAAATCCTTAATGTCTATGACCAGTACTAAAAGTTTTTCTACAAAAAACGCAGGTGTTCTAGTAGTAGCAGTATTTTCCTTAGCAATCTCAATGGGGTTAAGTCAGGTGTCCTCAGCAATGGCCCTGGACGAGCTTTTGAATTGTAAAGGGGTTGCAGTTGGATCTGATGATCTCGACACGAAGGATAAAATGTCGTGTGATGAAAAAGAGGACAAGGTATCAAAGAATTCCGAAATCAAGTCTGAAAATGACGAAGCTGCTTCTTCAAATGAAGATGAAGACGCTGATGAGAGTAATGGAGTGGAAAGTGAGGCTAACAATGTTCTAACAGCCGGTCCTGCCGTAGCATCACCAGATGATCACATCATTAAACCAATCATCCTAAATAAGGGGACAGAGTCAGACGAACCATTAGAAACAAACAATGAAAAGAACAACCAGGTCGACGAATCTTCACCAAAACAAATATTTCAAGACAAATTGGATTTGAGAGACCAGTTTGACAGGAATACAAATACTGGTGTTACAGAATTATACGAATCGTTTGATTTGCCCTATACTGCAATATATAAGAACCAGTGAATTGCCACTTCACTTAGCCTTTTTTATATCCTTTTTTTATTATTACTATCATAATAAATCATTAGTACAGATTTAGATGTTTATTTTCGAACACATGTTAACTCAAACGGATAACAAGCTTGATTTGAGAGATAAAAAACGTAAATTGATTAATAGATTTAGAATATTTCTAGTTCACAGAAATAAAAAGTAATATCTATCCCAACCAGAAAAAAAGTAGTATTTGAAAGTGATTCAACTAGACAGTGTGTATCAGGTCTGTAAGATTTCTCTTTGGTTTGGGAATTAGCATTTTCTTTGGATATCCAATGCATAAGATGGAGGAAGGTTCCAAACCAGTACCAACCACTTCTTTTAGTAAATGTTCATTAAACATGCCTATCCAAATGGAACTCAACCCTAATGCATGAGCAGCTAATTGGGCATAACCAGCTGCAAGGGTGGCGTCTTGAATGGAAAATTTATGTAAAACCTCTGGATGAAAATTTAATTTAATTCGTGAGGGGTTAGAACAAAATACTAAAACTAATGGGGCATTTACATAAGGCTGGTTATTAGCGGCTTTTATCAGGCTCTGTTTTAATTGGGTACTCTTGAGATGATAAATTTCAAAACCTTGAAACCCACCTGCAGTGGGAGCCGTATCAGCCGCAGCAAAAATTATGTCTATTTTCCAAGCCTCTATTTCTCTTTCCTCAAATTTCCTTTGCGATCGCCTATTTAGCATAACATTAAAAATATTACTACCCAAGACATCGTCTATTTCAGACTTTTCTTGTGGGGTCGGTTCTTTCGGGTAAACTTTGGGAAGTATATCGGAGGGAAACATACTTTCCAAAATTTTATTATCTTCCAATATTAATAGTAGTTAAGAGTTATTAAAAAAGATTCTACATTGATAAAATAAATTAAGTTTTACTATTTAAAGCTATTTTTATGTCATAAATTATGTTTGTACCATTCAAGTTATTTTAGACCGAAATATCTAACAAAGTTCTATTTAAAAGTAACGAAAAATTTTAACACATAATTTAAAACCTAAAAGGTATTTTAAATAATTCCATTATTTATGTAATAGTCATTTCTGAAAGTAGTAGTTTCTATTTTATTCCCTGAATTAATGATTTTGTCTATTTTGGGGTTTGATGTCCAATACAATAAATTTTGTAATTTGTCTCTTATTTTAAATAAGATATACATGGATACAAATACAGTTTTAGCAGAACAGCCGTAGTCGTTTCTTTCGCATCGAATGTAGCTACTTTGGCAATATCTCAAGGTGCATGAGTAAAAAACAATGTAAGCCCAAAGCATTAAGTAAAAGCAATCATCAAATCAACACAGTTTATCTTTGGAGGAGGAGGTAATTTCTTATCTAGTAACAACGTAAACCTAAAGGGACAATCTAACAGTGGCAGCAATACCGCAGGCCAAAGCAACGGCGATTAATTCTATTATATTTTTTTATCCTGTTATTGATAATTATCTTTAGACATTTTCTTTACTTAATTACTGACTCTCCAATTGAGAACTTTATAATAAGTAAAAACTACGATCTCAGGATATATGAATAGAATTTAGAAGCAACAAATCACTGTTTTCTTATTTTATATTAACACGCTTATATAGACAATTTTTATCTTAAAATAGTCAGCAAATCAAAAGAAAAGTCAGTAACTTATCTATACATCCCTAAATTGGGTTGGTTTAAAGTATTTTGTCAAAGCTCCTACTAATTAATTTTTATTGCTTATTTTTTTGACCCTATATCGGTAGTTTGATGGGATGGGAATTTGGATGTTCTATCTTGGTATAAAACCACGGTACTTTTCTTTGTTTCTATCTTTAAGATATAAAATTATGCCGATAATAAAACTGACTATTCCTGCGATAAATAATATTACTCCCAAAACTAGTCCACCAAAACTACTTAGGTCTATTTCACCATTCTCCTTTATGAAGGGTAAAATCCCGAAAAATAGATAAACTGAGGCTTTATTGTTTTGGTCCATGTTAAACACGGAAATATCATACCTTCCAGTTGTATTTGGTGTTATACTAGAAAAATAAGTTTTTTGAAAAGTAGAATTAGACACTATTTTTCCTTTAGGATCAGTTACCAATTCATTGAGCACCATCTGATCATTGCCTGTAGAATCAATGGTAATGGTAAGCAGCTTGTCAGTAGAATTAATGAAAATACTAGAATTATATGCCGTTAAGGGATCAAGTGTTATTTGGTTCGTAGAGAGACTTGGGTTATTCTGAACGAACATATTACTAAAGGCTATCCCCCACATAAAGAACACTATTATTGAAGTCAAAAAAAGAGCACCACTTATAATTAAAACCTTAAATCCCCTTTGCATTTGAATTGTATTTCAGTGAATGATCCTTAAATATAATCTGTAGTGCACTACAAAATTCAGCTATTTCCATTATGATTAGGTGAAACAGGATTATATCAAATATCTAGGTAGGCAAATTATTAAGGAAAAGGATAGAAATCTGTGTTCAATTTGTGATATGTTAAATGATTCCATGCAAATACACTTTTCATTTCCTAAAAATTTATTGATTAAAAATAACAATACATAGAGCACATAAAATTATTTAGTATTATTTCTACTTTAACAAGGCTATTAAAAACCGTATTGTCCAAAGGGGTTAATGTAAAGATTATTTTATCCTGACAAATCATTTTCTTATCTTTTAGGGCGGAATAATGCAATCAGAATACTAGCCTTACATACAACTTCTTTTTACAGCCGGATGATCCATCTGAATTCCGCAGTAAATTGCCGAAAAAATGATCATTGTATTTATACTTTGATAATTATTCTAAAATACGAACTGGTCTCGAATGATCGGCACGCATCAGTAAAAGTGGGGTCGTGCTCTAATCCATAGTCAGCCAACCTCACTTTTACTTTTACTTTTTAATTTCATCAGAATAATATGATTAGTTTCTAAAATACAAAAAATTAGTTTGACTGTAACTCCATCTAGAAGTTTAAAGATGACTATCAGATTATTCACTATTAAATTATTTTTTAAATGCTTTCAAATTAGAAAATTGTTATTATTAGTTTATTATTGTTTCACTTTTGCTCCAACCATGTAGAACTTTTATTTTCAAGATCGGAACCAAATCAGCCCACGAGTATAGCGGAGGCGGCTAATAGCAGTTTTATGACGATTGCTTCCAAAGATAAATATGTTGGTCTGTCAATTGAGATTAGTCGGTGAAAGTATTGATAAAGGATGATAAATTAGATTATAAAGCCATTTATGACCATATTATAGGCCTAGACCCAGGCATCAGGTTTGTAGGATTAATAAATGACATGGGGAGATTAGTATATGGTGGGATGAGACCTGGAAAAATTTCATTGGAATCTGAAACTGAATCTGTAAAAATATACATGGAATTTGCCTTAATTTCAAAATTGCATACCGATTTTGACTCTAAGCTAGGGGAGGTAGTTTATTCTCTAACAGTCAGGAAAAAAATTAAAATGCTTTCTTTTCCAATAGATGGGCACATAATTAGACTATCACTAGAGAAAGAAGCAAATCACGAAAAAATAGTTGATGCCGTTCTTGTTTATCTGAGTGGATTTGTCAATAAGCCCTGTGTTTAGTTTTTCATCTTACCTTCATAACTCTGGATAATCTTTTCTATGGCTTTAATCTCATCTAAGCATTGTTCTTGAAATTCGGGATATAACCCTTCACGTTTTAAAGTTTCCAACCAACTATCCATTTTTTTAAAAAAAGAAATATAGTTTTCAAGCTCTTTTGCAAAAGATTGACTATTCTCTGGTGCTTCCAGATTAGAGAAATAATTCAAAATTATTAATTGAAAATGTAGCCTATTTAATCTTAGTTCAGCGAAGAATTTTCTGTAGTAGATAATCCTTTCTTCCTTTGATTCTGAGATAATATCAGTAATGGACGGCAGCACGTTGTTTCTCATAGTCGGATATAAGAGGCGCACAAAATATATTTTATTGTCACTTTCGGCAAAATCTCTAGTTTTCTACTTTAGTTTAGAGTTGAAAAAGGGGTTATCCTCCTCCATGTCTACGCTCTATAAAATATTGACGCAACTGAATTACCATATACTTTGAAAACTTGACTATTCCACTGCTCATCCCCAGACCATATCCTAAAAGCCCGCCAACTATTGATATGCTTATGATGATAATGAAGTAGTCGCCAAATAGTTGAGCATATACTTTGGCAACTAGGTTCTGGTATACCAGATATCCATAGAGTTCTTCATTTAATATGTAGGTATTGAGTGGGAAACAAATTGTAAATGAAAAAATCGCTAGGGTGAATGCATATAAAATATAGATTTTTGGATTTACATGTTTTTTCGTTTTGTCTTGAAATTTCTCTGATGGTGGTGGTGGGAAGTTCATTTTGGTAAATGTTTTTGTCCCTCTCTTCTTGTTAAGTAGATAAATTACCACAAATGGTAATATATTTAACATATAGTACCAAGAATACCCAAACAAGAATGGATTTGAGATTATCTGAGTTAAGAGCATGATGATTACATAAAAACTTCCCACCACAAGTATCATATCGTCAAAATCTGGATAATTTTTCAATATGTTGATAAAATAGCTAGAAAGCAACAATGGGAAGCCAAAACTATAGATAAACAAAGCAATTAGTGGATCTGGGTTATAATTGTAAAATTGAGTTTCTGAAAATGGTAACGAAAAAAAATAGATAAATCCAGACAAAATCAATAAAATAAGAGAAAGATTAAGAAATAGTTGAATTTTAAGAAGGGATAGTCCTTTCTTGTCAGGCAGGCTATTTGCCTGATCTATCGTATTTATGTTCTGATAATCATTCTCATCATGATCCTGATAGTTGAGCTTTTTCATATCAACAGATCTTCTATTGTTTGTTCTTTTGTTCGGTAGGAAGGTTGAATCAAACAATCTATTTGTGATCTGAAGGTTGCCTAGTCCAACCATCAGCCACCCAGTCAACAAAGTAACATGAGGTGGACTAAGAAGACCGTCCAAGCCAAACTTGAGATGCCACGAGAAATCAAATGGTCCTGCTGCAAGAATCAAAACAGTACCCGATAATATTAGATAATTAGCTTTTCTATGTGGATTCTTATTTGAGATGTTTTTTCTAAAATTAATAAAAAATATACTAATTGCTATAAAAATTCCAGTATATACCAATGTGTGTGGATAGGACAAGAAACTTTCAGGCTGGCTCAAAATATGGAAAGTTATATCCCAGCTGCCTCCTGAAAATGAAATAATTAGTCCAATTAACATGATTAAATTTTGATATTTATAAAGGATATCCCTAAAAACCTGAAGCGAAATGATCGACATAATTAATCTCCCGTTTACATAAAAATTTGTAAAGTGACCAACTCGTTCCTATATAGTCAAGTTCTCTTTTCTATTACTTTTACCACGTAATCTAATCCAAGGTCTACAATATAATTCCCAAGCCTAGGACCCTTTTCTGCGTTTATTAAAATCTTATATAATAATCTAAAGATCTCTTTAGGCTGAAGATTATTGTTTTTTGCATTATTGAAGATTATGGTTTGTACTTCTTGGGCCAAATCGTCATCTTGAGTTTTAGCAACCTCGCTATTTTTATTCATGTTTGAAGCCAAGCTGGACAACTCACTTCCTATTTTAAATATTACTTCTTTCTGAATCCTATTCATTTCAACTTTTTCATCGGCTTTACTATCGTCTCCTTCACCATCGCCTTCCTTCAAGCCGTTAAAATCTTTTACCCAATTTATTGCAAGAGTTATTTTATCAATTAAATCCTTTTTCTTCAAGTCTTCTTCCTTTACCAGCCGATATTTCTTCAGCCTTTCAATTATAGTGTTTAGTAGGAGGTCTACATCCTGAATTTGGTTCTTAAATAAATTTGCCTGTTGTAATAATATCCTATAAGGTATGTGTATGGACGAAGAATCATCACTTGGTGGACGAAGATGATTTATATATTCGTAGATTCCATTTATTTTCAATCGTTTGCTATCATTAGGTTCACTTATTTTTCCAAAGAAAATATCTTCAAATAAATCGTACTCATCCATGAGTGCAGGAATATCGTCAATACCAACGTGTCTAGTTCCTGAAATTCTTTTATAGAGTAGTAATAGAAGAGATTCAGGTGATCCATATTTTAACCACATCTGTGGAGTTAAGACATTTCCAGCGGATTTGCTTATTTTCTTGCCCCCCTTGTCTAAAAACATTTCATACTTTGCATGTAAAGGATGGCTAAATTTTAGGACTTCATCAGATATCCAATCATTTATTTTTACAGAATCCATGATGTCTTTGCCAAAAGCTTCAAATTTAATGTCAAAAGCTTGCCATCGTGCTGCAAATTCAACTTTCCAAGCTAATTTTCCATGTCCACTATCTATTTTGACTTGACCAGTATGTCCGCACCCTTCAATCAATTTTTTTCCAATCGTGTTACCGTTACATGCATAAGTCACCATTCTCTCATTCTCTAAATAATCAATCGAGTTAGCGACATAAAGTCTGTTACAATTCTCACAAATAGGAAAGTAAGGTAGGAATTTGAGATATTTTTGTTGACCTGTAGATTCTGCGATCTTGTCGCCAATCATTTTACTGTTCGAAAGTATTTTATGAGTTTGCTCTGTTAGGACTCCACTTTTGTAGGTTTGGGTACCGCTCTTAAAGGTGTACTTTATTCCTGCCGAATCTAAGCCTTCTAATAGCAAACTACTCATATGTTGACCGTATGAGTCATGACAATCACCAAATGGGTCGGGTATAGTAGATACTGGTTTACAAATGTAATTTTCCAGTCCTTTGGGCAGTCCAACTGGTACTTTCCTCAATCCATCTAGGTCATCTGAGAACGCTATTAGTTCTGATGAATAACCGAGATTCTGCAAAGCCAAAGAAATCCCATACGCTCTCACAGCATCGCCCATGCTTCCAATATGAGGGATCCCGGATGCTCCTAAACCGCTTTCTACCTTGATATTTGCCGTTGACCTGCCGAGTCTTTTTTCTCGTTCGACTATTGTAAAAGCAATTTTATCAATCCAGGTCCCTTTCCCAATTATATTTTCAGGAGAACTATTCATATGTCCTATAATGATTTTGTAACATAGGGACCATTATTAGTATATCCAAATTTCCTATAATAGTCTCTGGTTCCTATCGCACTTATTACTGAAATTTTTTTCAAACCATATTCTTCTCTGCAGATTCTTTCGGCTTCAACTAACAGGGCTCGTCCTAAACCCCTATGTTGATATTTTACTTGATTATTAGGAACTAAAGTACCTTCATTTGCAGTAGGATTAAACATTGTTTGAATGCTATCATTGCTGTTATCACAATTTCCGACCACTATATCCGATTTGGTAATAGTAGTTGCAGATTGTTTCTTCTTAACCTGCTCCCCTACTTTTGCGACTGTCCCATAGACATGTAGTTCGCGTACAATTGCAGAGGTAAATGATTTGTCTATCGGAAAAGGAATATCGTTGTTACTGGATCTTGTTACAAAGTTAGACTCGGCCTGCAATTCTTTTCTAAGAGGATCAGACATGATTCGTAGTCGCAGAAAACCTAATAGGAGCATTCTGTCTTTTAGCTCGAAAGATATGAAAATTTCTTTTCCTCCAGATGCGTTATACTCTGTTCTAAACAACAAGACATCATCGTTTGAGAACTCTATCTTGCTTTCATAAAGTCCTATCTCTCTACAGCGGATACATTTGCACTTAATTCCTTGCCTTTTTAATTCTTCTAACACTAGTTGTCTAATGTTTCCCATTTTAGGACCCGATATGATGTCAGGAGCTTCTATTTCCCTTTGTATCCTCATTATCCTTACCCATGGAGGAATAATTTTCTTTATTTCTACTAAAAGTTCTACCAATTCGTTTGTAGAATAACTTTTGTACTTTTGTTCTTTATATAATTTGTAGAGCCCAGTGTTTCGTACTACGAGTGTGGGATAGATTTTTAACATATCTGGTTTTAGCCTTTCATCTTCAAACAAATTCTTTGAATCATTCAAGTCTTGCTCATAAGAAGAACCAGGTAACCCTGGCATCATATGAGCCCCAATCTTATAACCGGAATTGCGTGCCTGATAAAAAGCTCTATGGACATCTTGGATAGTATGACCACGATTAATCATTTTAAAAACCGTGTCATTTAGTGATTGGACTCCTAGTTCAATTCGGGTTGTTCCGAGTTCCAACATCAAATTGATATGATCCATTTTGCAATAGTCTGGTTTTGTCTCAATGGTGAGACCGACACATCTTACAAAAGCCGTTTCATTTTGTTCCTGTGATTTTTTTAGTGTTAGCAAAAGCGGAACCGATCCAAGCAGCCTCTTCTGAGAACTATTATCTTTTGAAAGGATAGTGTTCTTGTCTAAGTTACTAGAATATTCAAATGGTGTTTGGATCGGAGATTCTACATGTTTGATAGAATTAAGAGCATCATAACATCTTTTAATAAAATAAATCTGGTAATCCCTAGGATAAAATGGAAACGTTCCTCCAACTATAACTAACTCTACTTTACCAACCTCATGACCGCCTTCCATCAATTGTAATATTTTATAACGAACCTGTTCATAAGAATCATATTTTACTCTTTGTGCGAATTTGGTAGAAGGTTCGGTACCGATATAACTAAGCGGTGTATCGTATTCCTTGCCACCAGGACAGTAAATACATTTCCCATGAGGACAATCGTAAGGCATTGGCATAACTGTAATGACTGCGATTCCTGATTGAGTTTTCACAGGTTTTTTCCTTAAAAGTCTTTTATATTGGCTAGTGATTGGGATGAACCGGTTTATTTCAGCATATTTTGGAATACTAGGTAGTTTGTACTGAGCGGATTTTGATTTTATTATCTTATTGATCTCACTTAAATTCATCAAATTACTACTATCATTCCTAGATAAGATATCTTTAGCTATTTCTTTGCATATCTGCTGATATTGGTTATCATCTTTAACATCATATAGAGATGTATTTACAAACAATCTAGTGAATGTCCCCTCTGAAATTCTATCTATTACCTCGACTAAATATCTCTTCCTACTTTACTAAAAAAAATTTTCCTTTATTTTGTGAGGAATCAAACGCGGATTACACGAAGGGAGGGAGATGGTAATGGAAATGAAAGTAGGAACCCCAGTTAAACTCCTTGCAAATTTGATAAAAGACCTCGGATATTTATTAAATCCTATTTCCTACTAATCAAGGTGCATAAATCACGGGCTAAAAAGACAAATTATTGGAAAAATATCTAAATATCCTTCATTTCATAATCAAACAAATGAAATTAGCTTACCTTGACAGTAGTACTAAATACTCATTATTCTATTTACTGGTAAATACTAAGCCGATTTTCGAAATCGAACTAGATTTGACGAACAAAATAAAGAGAAAAGATATTTTTTATTCATATCTGAATCGCATTTATTACCTTGTTATTTGATGATTTAATAAATGAATTACCCTTTCCATTTTTCCTAATGTTTCCAATTATACTGGCTTTCATTCTCTCTTTAGTAATAGTCCCAATTATTTCATCAGCTGATTGTCTTGCTGCAATTATACAAAATCCTATACCCATGTTAAAGGTCCTATACATCTCTTTTTCTGAAATATTCCCATCCACCATAATTTGTTGAAATATGCCATTAATAGCAGGCAGATTATCTAAAACATAATCAACATGTTCATTCAATCTTTTTAGCTTTGTAAACGCACCTCCTGTGATATGTGCAAGTCCATGTATTTTTGTTCCAAATTTTTCAACTATTTTTAAGATAACATTTGAATATATCACAGTGGGTGTTAACAGTTCAGCTCCAATTGATTTATTAATAAAATCAGGCTTATCGTTAATACTATGCTGTTTTAGCAAGACTTCTCTTGCTAGAGTTAAACCATTAGAATGTATTCCAGAACTCTTGATGCCTATTATTACGTCACCAGGTCTAATCTTGTCCCCAAGTATCATTTTTTTCTTATTTTCTAAAATCCCAAGAACCATTCCTGCGAGGTCAAAATTATGGTCTTTCCTTTGTCCTGTAATAATATCTGGAAGTATTGCTGTTTCTCCTCCAACTATTGCTATATTTGACATATTAGCTCCCTTGACCAGGCCTTTGGTAATCTCCTTTATCAAATTGTCATTAGTTTTTTCCAATGCGACATAAGAAAGGTACCCTACAGGAGTAGCTCCTAAACAAACTGTGTCATTAACATTCATAGCTATACAGTCGATACCAATTGTATTGTACTTATTCGTGGCTTGAGCCACCAAGATCTTTGATCCAACGCCATCAGTGTGCAATGTCATTATTCTTTCATCGAATTCGATGAGTCCGGCATAGTGACCAAATCCAGAAATTACTTTACCTTTTTTTGGTAAATGATGAGGTACTCATAATAGTTTTCCCAATAAAATTTTGAATTGACTTTATCTTATCAACGTCTATCCCAACATCACTATATTTGACATTGTTCTTGCTTGAGGACTTCAACGATATGATTTAGAGAAAATTAATGGTCCTTATAAATTTAAGAGGATGATGCTTTCTAATCGATTTTAAGATCATGATGTTTGGGGATCCTGAGTTTTTCGGTTGATAAGACTAACATATTCACACCCCATTGGGCCACAATATCTACCGACATATACTGCCTTTGGCCTATAAAGAGCTGGCTTGGGAGCAGCTTCAGCGAATTTCTCTTCAATTATATGTGCATTCCATCCCGCTATTCTTGATATAGCAAATATTGGTGTATTAAGATCAATAGGAATTCCCAGACTATAGTATAAGGAGGCACTATACAAATCAACATTTGGGTAAATCTGAATTTTCTTTGTCTGATACATGATTCGCTTTGTGACTTCTTCAATTTTTTCAGTCATATCATACCATTTTGAATTTTTTTCTTTGGAAATAGCCCTAGATAGTGTTGCAAGGACTTCAGATCTTGGATCGGTTGTTCTATATACCGCATGCCCCATCCCCATAACTCTTGCACCTTTTGAGAGCCTATCCTGGACCCACTTTTCAACATTATTTAAATTATCAATTTCAAGTAACATCTTCATCACTTGAATATTTGCTCCGCCATGGAGCTCCCCAGACAATGCACCTACCGCACCGCCTATGCTTGCGTATATACTTGCACGTGTTGATGCTATTTCTCGAGCAGCAAAAGTTGAGGCATTAAAACTGTGTTCAGCGTGTAATATTAAGCTGATATCAAATATTTTAGATATTTCATGCTTTGGATGTTCACCTCTTAGCATATATAAAAAATTATGCGCTTGTGAATTTTTGTCAAGTGGCTCTACTACATCTTTGTTATTTCTGATCCTATCCCATGCAGCAACTACGGTAGGGATCTTTGCAATTAATGATATAGCCCTATCGATATTGGCATTTTTCCCCTCATCTAGCCTGTTACGGTCGTAATCCGCTAGGTCCAATATGGAAGACTGTAGTACGTCCATAGGATGTGCTGTGACAGGTTTATTTTTCATATTTTTGGTAACTGAATCAGGGATTCTTCGTGACTCAGTCAATTTTGAGTTGAATTCATCAAGTTCCCCTTTTACAGGTAAATCTCCAAATAGCAAAAGGAATGCGGTTTCTTCATAAGTGGAATGATTGGCCAGGTCGAGTATGTCATAACCCCTATAGATTAATTTTCCATTTTCACCATCGATAGAACATATTTTTGTGTCCGCTACCTCGATATTCCTTAAACCTATATTGCGTGTATCCAATGACCTAAAATCTAATATTGATCCTGTATATTAAAATAATACTATTAATTCAAAGTAAGCTGTTTTTTCTGATGGATTTTCATAATCGCATCTAATTTGAAAATCATATCATGACAAAATTAATATGATATTTCTAACAATGACTTCAAATTCGATGAACTTTGAATCAATAAGTCAGGAAATAATGAATTTCATAAAAAAAGAAACAGAATCTAGAAAGTCTAACGGGGTAGTTTTGGGAATCTCTGGAGGTATAGATTCCGCTGTACTTGCATATTTAGCAACAAGCGCGATTGGGCCAGAAAATGTAATGGGATTGATATTGCCAGATGAAACTGTAACCCCCTTAAGTGATATCGAAGATGCTCTTCGAATATGTTCAATCTTGAAAATTGATTATGAAAAAATTTACATAAATAAACCCAAGAATAGTTTCGTAGAAATATTTAAACACACCGATAATATATTGTTGACTGGAAACCTGGTCGCCAGAATCAGAATGTGTGTGTTGTATTATTACTCGGGCTTAATGGGAATGCTGGTATTAGGATCGTCAAACAAGACCGAATTAAAGCTTGGTTATTTTACAAAATTCGGAGATGGGGCCGCCGATTTACTGCCTCTAGGAGACTTGTACAAGACCCAATTGTTAGGTTTAGCAAAGTATCTTGAAATTCCTGGCTCCGTTATAGACAAAAAGAGCAGTGCAAGATTATGGGCCGATCAATTCACCGAAAACGAGTTGGGTCTGCCATTCATCCAACTAGATAAAATACTTCAATTCTTTGAGTCATCTAATAATTTGCATTATGACATACAAGATATCTCAAATGCATTTCCAGGATTGTCTTTAGAGGTAATTCAAGAGGTTCAACACAGGATGAAAAATAATCAGCATAAATTAACATTCCCACCTGTTTGTAAGATTTCAGAGTGAAACGAGGAATGGCGATACATAATTTTTAATAAATCAACCATATCACTTTTAAATAGGTTTATAATTTTTCTTGTATTATGGTCCTTGGGAAAGAAATTCGGCTCAATCGTATATTAAAAAAGGGGAAAATGTTGTGTATCCCGCTGGATCACGGAATAAGCAGTGGCCCATTAAAGGGCATTCAAAATATATCTGAACTGATAAACCAGACACAGAATTCTGGTTTAACATGTTTTCTAGTAAATAAAGGGATTATAAAATCTCTCCCTGCACCACCTCCCATAGGATTAATTGCCCACATGTCAGCTGCAACATCCCTTGGTCCAGATCCAAACAACAAGATCTTGATGGGCTCAGTGAAAGAAGCGATAAGGTTAGGGGCCGATGCTGTTTCTTTGCATATTAATATCGGCTCCAAAGAGGAGCCAAGCATGCTATACAAGTTGGGACAAGTGTCTGATGAATGCAATGAATGGAATATCCCATTAATTGCGATGATGTATCCTCGGGGAGACAACATCACAAACCCCCACGATCCTACTGTAGTTGCTCATACAGCACGGATAGGTGCGGAAGCAGGTGCTGATATAGTAAAGACTGTATACACAGGTGACGAGGAGTCCTTTAAAGAAGTCATAAAATCATGCCCTGTGCCGATTGTAATTGCAGGTGGACCAAAAGCAAATACGGACCTTGAAATATTACAAATGTGCAATGATGCAATGAAGGCTGGTGCGATTGGCGTAACTTTTGGCAGAAATATTTTTCAACATGATAATCCAAATGAAATAATAAAAGCCTTACATGCTATTATAATTGAGAACAAGCACTATGGCCGAATCAAATCCAAGAAAAGCGGAAGAAGGTAAGCATAAACAAAAAGCCAAGAAATTAATATTAAAACCTTTAATTTATTCTAATTCTGATCTTGCAAGTATCCCTGAATTAGGTGGCAAAAATGAATTTTTTGAATTTGCTAGTCTCATTACCCGCATAAAAGACAAAATTGATTTGATTTATATCGATCCTTCAGAGGATCTTAATGGTCGGGACCGAAATTCAACTAAAATTAAGACTATTTTTAATTCCAAGGATGCAGACTATATGATTGTTGGATCAGAACAACAGCTTGACCAAATCAACTCAATAAATTTGACTACAGGGACAAAAACAGGAGTTTACAAAAAGGTTACCAGCAATCAGGATATAGATGAAATGAAGCGTTTAATAGATAAATTTCATTTGTCATTCGTTATCATAGACTTGGATGATTGGAGGATAATACCACTTGAAAACGCTATAGCTTCTCTCCAAAATACCGGAACCGAAATTTTCGCAGTCGCAAAATCCATAGAGGAAGTAGAAACCCTATTCACCGTTTTAGAATTGGGGGTAGACGGAGTAATAATGTCAACAAATAGCGAAGAGGAAATAGTTAGAGCAAGAAATATTATCAAGAAAACTTCTTTTCAAATAAAGATTGCAGAAATAAGAGAAGTACCAAGAGGTAGGAATGGGAGAAAGAGTGTGTATAGATACGGTATCTATGCTGGCTGAGGGTGAGGGAATGTTGGTTGGAAACAAGTCGAATTTTTTGTTCCTAATTCATAACGAATCAATAGGATCGTCTTTTACATCACCTCGTCCTTTTAGGGTGAACGCTGGTGCAGTACATTGTTATACTATAACACCAGATGGAAGAACAAAATATTTGTCTGAGCTTGAATCTGGAAGTCAAGTCTTAATAGTGAACACCAAAGGGGAAGCTCGAATGGTCGGCGTTGGGAGAGCTAAAATAGAATCTCGACCGTTACGACTATTCAGAGCAGCAATTAATGATGATGAAATGGGAACCATTATAGTCCAAAATGCTGAAACTATTAGATTTTTGAATGAGAGCGGTCAAATATTACCAGTCACTCATGCAAAACGCGGTGATAAGATATTAGTGTATTCCATTCCATCTGTAGGTAGACATTTCGGCATGGAGGTTTCAAACGAATACATCCTCGAGAAATGATAAAATAGGTTCATGATATTTGTTAAATGTTTTTATCAATCAGTATAAATTATTAGAGTAATGTGATTATGGACCTTATCCAAAAACAGAATTTGTGCTAATCAGGTCCGAATCTCTATACGATAAAATTTTACTAGGAAACTGTGAAAAGATATTAAAAAATGTTCCCTCTGGAAGTATCCAGTTGACTGTGACCTCGCCTCCTTATGGGAATGCCATAGACTATGATTTACACGCCTCAAAAAAAAATACCGAGTATTATAGAGGGATTCAAAAGGTCAGTTTGGATGAATATTTAGAAAACATGGTTACCATTTTTAATGATCAGGTATATCGGGTAACAAAAGAAGGGGGTTATTGCTGTATTGTGATCGCCAACGAAGTGGTCAATGGGACTTTAATTCCATTGCCCCATTTGTTATTATCCAGATTAGTGGCACCCGGCGGAAACTGGAGTCTTCATGAAGAAATAATTTGGCACAAAGTAACTGGAGGAACTAATAGGTATGGTTCTTTTGTCATAAACCCCTATCCAAAATACTATAGGGCAAATATTATGCATGAATTCATTTTAGTATTAAGAAAGGGCGACGTGAAGAGCGGCAGAAATCAAAGAAGGGAAATCCTGCCGGCTACCCATGAGGAGTGGACCAAAGAGATAGCAAATTCTGTATGGCATATTGCTCCGGTTCCGCCAGGGTATATTGAACATCCATGTCCTTTTCCCGAAGAAATACCATATCGTTTACTTAAAATTTACTCTTATAATGGAGACATAGTGCTAGATCCATTTAATGGAAGTGGTCAAACGACAAAGGTAGCCTACAATCTTGATCGACATTTCCTTGGGATTGATATTAAGCAGGAATATGTCGACTTGGCAAAAAAAAGAATTATGAACGAGGATCTACATATTAGGCCTGAAGCCCTCATAGCAAATTGGAAAAAAATTGCATCGCATGTCGTGTAGGATTAAAGCCCTACGGATAATTTTATAAATAGGGCTTTTTCCAGGTTCAGATTAAGTATAGTTTATATTTTTTACTTTTTTTGGTACAAGAGTCTAAGGTAAATGGCACCTGGCGATATGCTATTCATTGATCATATAAAAGAACTACGAAATCGATTTTTGAGGATTTTAATTATTACCATAGCAATAATGATTATTTGTACAGTTTTTGGCATTCAGCTGGTGACTGTGAATAATTATTCATTTTATTTTTTTGTCCCGACGGTCTATAATAATATTGCAAGTCAGGTGACGTTATTCTTAAGTAATAACCTGATCCCTCATGGTGTCGATTTGATTCAAACAGCTCCAGGACAAGCCCTTTACGCGCAAATTTATGTTGCGATTCTGATTTCAGTATCTTGTTCAATCCCTTTGATTGTTAGGGAAGTTTTTGGGTTCATTAGCCCTGCTATGTCTTTTAAAAGTAGAGAAAAGGCTTTCTTTGTATACCTTCTACCCACATCGATTCTTTTCATAAGCGGAATGGCATTCTCCTTCTATTTGGCCATCCCAATCACTTTAACATTCTTGTATGAGTACGGACAAACAATTGGTGTCCTTACATTTCTAAACATCTCGGATTTCATTAATTTTGTACTACAGTTTTTCATAGCATTTGGGATCTCCTTTCAATTACCACTTGTTATGTTTATCCTTTCAGCTAGTGGTCTTGTCAGTATACAATTTTGGATAAAAAATCTTAAGTATGCAGTATTGATAATGATCATCTTTGGTGCTATAATAACTCCTGACGGTAGTGGAATAACGATGTGGTGTATCACATTACCAATGTTGGCATTATACCTAATTGGGATAGCAATAATAAAATTAAAAGAAAGGAACAAGTAATAGATTCATCAAACTTTATTGAGAACCTGTGAATGGTAAGAAAGACATAAAGTTATCATACTAGTTCTTAATTATCTAACTTGTCTATCAATATAAAATTATGTGCGTCGATTCCTGTTACAATGGATACTGATGACGATAAAAGTTTGGTATTTACTATAAATAAAATAGATGAGGCACTAAATAAGGGAGTAGATATAATTGAGTGCCGATTTGATTACCTTAATAGTTTCGATAATCTAGATCATTATTTGGATATTTTGTCAAGATATAAGAACAAATGTATTTATACAATCAGACCTGAGAATGAGGGCGGGAAATTTTCTAATGATCCTGAGAAAAGGGCTGAAATAATAAAAAAATTTATTGGTAGAAATCCACTTTTCGTAGATATTGAATACAAATTGATTTCGAATAACGACTTTATTGCCGATCTGGTTGAAAACGAAAAAACCCGAATTCTGGTAAGTTGGCATGATTTTTCACATACTCCTGCATCTGATCACCTCTTAGAACAAGTGAAAAACATGCAGATTTACAGCCCATTTGTAAAGATAGTTACTACCGCAAGGTCAATAGACGATTCAATAAAGATTTTAAGTATATACCAATCAATTGATACTCATATTAACTTGATCGCTTTTGCAATGGGTGAAACTGGTGTAATAAGCAGGGTTTTGTGTACCCTGGTGGGTAGAGCACCATTTACTTATGCATCGGTTGGTGAAGCTTTAGCTCCCGGTCAATTGTCGATCGATCAAATGAAATCAATTTATGATTTGTTTAAAAACAAATTGGTTTGATGAAGAAAAACATTACAATTAGAAACCTTCTTTTACCAATTTCCTATTTTACCATTTTGAAGGTGTCTAACTTATCCTTATCACATATGGAAATATCGTTTCACAATATACAATTGTTTTCATAAATGATTTCATTATACTCTAAGTTACAATAACAAATTAAATCAGAAGAAATCCAAAGCCTTGTTCTTCAAAGCAGTATTAGAGATAAAGTATCATTCTAAACTTCTATCATCGAGTTTTTGGTGGAGATGGAGAATAATCGACCATCAAAATCACATCTTGTCCTGTAATTAGGACAAATTGAAATTGCTGATTAATACCGAATGCAAACAATATTTCATATCTCAAAAATAGTTTATCATGATTTCTAATGAAATTAATCATTCCATTTAATGTGTTGAGAAGAGTTGACCAAACATGTTAATATGAAATACAACTAGAGAAAAAATTCTGCGAGAATCAAATGAGCGAAATAATGAATAGAATTATGGTGCTTTAGAATAAATATGCTTTAGAAATTAATCTGAATATAGTCATGAGCAGTTTTAGTATGGATGCATCTAATCATCAGCTACGCGCAGATAAATCTTCTAAAACTTTTTGTATAATAGGCGATCCCGTGGAGCATTCTTTATCCCCATTGATGCATAATGCTGCGTTTAAGTATCTAAATCTGAATTATTCATACATAGCTTTTAAAGTAAAAATAAATGAACTGAAAGAATCGGTGGAATCATTACGCAATATTAGTGCAGCAGGTTTCAACGTCACCATTCCTCATAAGGTGGAAATTACAAAATATGTCGACAGGTTAAGTGATGAGGCTTCATTGGCAGGGGCAGTCAATACAGTAAAAAACGAAGATGGAACTTTTGTGGGGTATAACACAGATATTTACGGATTAATGGCCCCTATTGAAGAAAGATTGTCAAATTTTGAAGGGATAGAAATTTTAGTACTTGGAGCAGGAGGATCAAGTAGAGCTGCCATAGTGGGATTATCCAGAAAAAAGGATATAAAATCAGTATTTATCGTAAACAGAGATCAACAGAAACTCTCAAAAGTCATTGAATTGGGCAGTTCTTTGGGATTAAATTGTATTCCGATGGACTATTCAGATCATAAGAAATTATCTCAAATTTCCTCACATTGTAAATTAATTATTAACACTACCTCAGCAGGTCTTAAAAACGAAAAAAGTCTTTTAACCGCAGAATCTATGAGCAATGAATCGATAGTTTTTGACATAATTTACAAACCAATTATGACTGATTTATTGGAGTGTGCAAAGAGCGCCAATGCAAAGGTAATATATGGATACGAGATGTTACTCAACCAAGGTTATAAATCATTTGAAACATGGACAGGATTGACTGCACCAAAGGAAGTCATGAGAAAGGCATTACTTGGGATATTTGGTGAACCAAAGTAAAATGAAAAATTCTTCTGCTTCTGTTACTATGTTTGGTGCCATATCTATCGTAAATGCCATTGCAACAGGAAAGGGTTGTACTTTTGGTATTTCGCAAAAAGTGAAGGTAAAAATATCACTTGAGCAAGGACATCATGGAATTTCCAGAAATTTTGTAAATGATAAACTGGTAAATAAAATAATCAGGAGTATACTGCCAGCTAACATTTTAAAAAATCATTTTTTATCCATTAGTCTGAATTCTGAAATACCTGCTGGGTGGGGTCTGAAAAGCTCGAGTGCGGTCTCAAACGCTATTTCTCTTGCATGTTACAAACTATTGAATGATCAAATCTATGACAGAGCAGGTACTAAACACCGCGGTCAATTCATCTTTATGGGCAAAGGTGAGCGTGACTGGGGCATTTGACGATGCTTGTGCATGCTACTACGGTGGAGTAATATTAACTGATAATCACTATAAGAAGATAGTAAAGAGAGACGTGGTAAATAACGATCTTGCTGTTGTTATATACCTGCCTACAGGAGTTGCTAGGGGTGAAGTTCCTAAACTACGGATTCATAAAGACCTGTTCAACCACGCCTTTAGACTAGCCCTAAAAGGAGATTATTGGAAAGCAATGAATCTCAATGGAGTCTTAATAAACTCAGTACTATACAATAATTACGCACCAATGATCAATGCCTTTGAAAATCATTGTTTGGGTATTAGCCATTCAGGAAATGGACCAGCTATTGCTGCGGTATTGTATAAGGACAATGTTGAAAATTTCGTGAATTCGATGGAAAAATTTGACGGGAAAATAATCTTAGCAAAAATCAACAACACTAAAGCAACTGTTGAATAATTACATTTGGTGAGCAGTTTTCAATTCTGACTTGTTTAACGTTTGGTACCGTAATTAACTCGAGATCTAGGGTCTTAGTCGTGAAGAATGGTCCTGTTGAAATTTTGTAAGAACAGGTAAATAAATAAAGCATCCATAAAAATGATAATATCGTTCAGATTAAAGGAAAACAAGATTATTTGAATCTATGAGAGCAGAAATTCTAAAGGAAAATGGTAAGACATATAGAGTAGATGTTTTTTTTGATGCATTTTTGGCCAAGAATAAATAAGGTTTATTCAAACCAATACTTCTTAAAATGACTTGTATTTGGGGAAAAGATTATTAGATCAGCCTAAGATTCAAAACATGGCCTATCGATAAGCAATATGAACCATTACTCATTTGAGCCTCAAGACATGGAAGAGAATTCAACCCGGTGTTTTGCTTTGTTTCCTGAATGCTTTTAATACTTTCCATGTGTCTTAAAGAACGCACGAGCTTGGCTATTAGCAATAGCAATATTGATATTAATTTTATGTGAATAATATAGCAGGTCATCTACGTGGAAATAAAAGTAAAAAAATCCCGACTATGCGGGGAGATTAATTGTCCTCCAAGCAAAAGTTATAGTCACCGTGCAATATTGATATCGAGCCTTGCTTCTGGTAAATCCCACTTAGAGAATGTCCTACTTTCCCGAGACACGCTTGCATCGATAGATTGCGTTAAAATGCTAGGAGTGAGCGTTAATTCTCTAGATAATATGTCCAATTATACAGGGACAATTAGTTTTGAGAATTTGGAAAATTATCCAGCACATCTTGTTAGTAGGACTAAACATGAAGTAGGTAGCCTGGCTAGTACGCAGGATCTCATAGTAGAAGGTAACGGAGGAAGGGATGGTTTTAAAACACCGGATGATGTGTTATTTGCTGACAACTCAGGTACAACCATTAGAATCGCTACATCAATGTGTTCTTTGGTAAATGACGGCTATAGTATTTTAACAGGTGATAAGAGTCTTCGAAAAAGGCCTATGGGTGATCTAATAAAAGCGCTAAATCAGCTGGGGGTTGATTGTTTTTCTACAAATCACAACTACTTTCCTCCACTCGTTGTGAAAGGTGGGGGCATTAAAGGAGGAACGACTCAGATTAATGGAGGTATCTCTAGCCAATTCATATCATCAATACTCCTTTCTGGAATTTTTTCTCAAACTCCAATTACAATTCAAGTCTTAGGGAACCAAGTTTCCAAACCGTATATAGATTCAACAATATTTATAATGAAAAAATTTGGTGTTAAAGTCGAGAATTCATCAAATGGACAATTTTTTAATAATTTGGTTGATGGCCCAACTCATTCAAAAGAGTCCAAACCCGTTGAAACAATCTCAGAGGAATATAGACTACCTCTAAGTTCTGACTACAAATCCCAAACCTTTCGAGTCCCAGGCGATTTTTCAACGGCTGCATTGCTATTATCTGCAGGCATAATGTCAGAAAGTGTGTTGGTGATTAAGAATTTGGATTTTGCGATGCCCCAGGGAGATATGGAAATAATCAATATTATCAAGAGAATGGGAGGTATAATTGAGATTGACAAAAGCAAAGGGGTGGCTAAAATAGATGGATCGACTAGACTGGATGGCGGGGATTTTAATTTAGTTAGAACCCCTGATTTACTACCAGTAGTCGCAATTTTGTCACTAAAGGCTAAAAAAAAGACTACTATAACTGGTGTGTCGCATGCAAGATACAAGGAAACTGACAGGGTTTCTAATATATCCTCTCAACTAACAAAATTTGGAGCTCAAATAAAAGAGGATAACGATTCGATTACTATTCACCCTCCGGATAAATTAAAAAGTGCGATAATCAATTCGTTTGACGATCATAGACTCTTTATGGCCTTTACCATAGCTGGCTTTTCTACAGAGCATTCAATTATCGATGGTGCTGATTCCGTTGATGTATCTTTTCCAAATTTCATAAGTGAGTTGAAAGGAATCGGGGCCCAAATTGAATATTTGGTAACTTGAAATTAGTCATTATCCTCCGAGAGCAGACAGGATTGATTTATCAGGTACAGATTAAATATTAAAAATAATAATATATCAGAATTACGACTAAAAATTTATTCATGCCTTCAAATACGCTCGGGAATTACTTTACTGTATCAAGTTTTGGTGAAAGTCATGGCAAATGCATAGGAGCTATCATAGATGGTTGTCCAGCAGGACTACATCTATCGGAGGCAGATGTTCAGCCATTACTTGATTTAAGAAAGCCTGGACAGTCAATCATTACCACCCAGAGAAAAGAAACTGATACAGTAGAAATACTTTCAGGTGTTTTCAATGGGTTCACGACTGGTGCTCCAATTTGTATGATTATTTGGAACAAGGATTCTGATTCTCGTTCATATGATGAATTCAGGTCAAAACCAAGACCTGGTCACGCAGACTATACGGCTTTTTCAAAATATGGCGGTTTTAATGACCATAGGGGAAGCGGTCGATTTTCTGGTAGATTAACCGCAACTATTACAATGGGAGGGGCCGTAGCATTGAAAATATTAAAGAACTTTTTAAATATTGAAATAATAAGTTATACAAAATCTATTGGGGATATAACAATGGATTCTGCTGACATTCCATTTGATACACTTTCTAAAAACAGATATCTCAATGATGTTCGTTGTCCTGATCAGGAAATAGCTATGAGAATGAGGGATTCGATACTGTCTGCTAGGAGAGAGGGTGATTCATTAGGAGGCGTAATTGAGTGTATGGTACAAGGAGTGCCAGTAGGATTAGGTGAGCCGATTTTTGAATCGATAGAATCTGAGATATCAAGAGGTATTTTTAGCATTCCTGCGGTAAAAGGACTTGAATTTGGGTCTGGATTTAGAGGTTCAACAATGAAGGGATCTGAAAATAATGATTCATTTGTCATAGATAAATCCACTGGTAACATTATTACTGATACAAACAAATCAGGTGGAATATTAGGTGGGATTACTGATGGGATGCCAATTGTTTTTAGGGTTGCTTTCAAACCCGCTGCCTCTATACCAAGGCCTCAGAAGACTGTAAATTTGAAGGATATGACTGAATCTCAATTAATTGTTTCAGGCAGACATGATCCGTGCGTAGTTCCAAGAGCCCCGCCTGTAGTAGATAGCATAGCCGCCATCGTACTGCTAGATTGCTGTTTTAAATCTAGTCTGGTACCAAGAGTAATACGTTAGGGATTTGAAAATGACGATAGAAGACGTTAATATCTTAAGAAATGACATGAAAGAAATTACAAACCAAATCATGCAGTTAGTCAATCAAAGGATGGAGATTGCCAGAAAAATCGGAACGATAAAGGCCAATTTGGATCTTGATATTATTGACGATAAGGTGGAATTAGGCATCAAGAGTTATTTGTTTAGTAACTCAAAGTATCTAAATTTGGATCCAGAATTTTCGGGAAGGATTGTCAATATGTTAATTAACGAATCAATCAGAATCCAGAATTTGGAAAAAAATAACTTAAAGTTTGAGCAAGAAAAAATAAGTCATACAAATAATTTTCCAGTTCAGTCCTCTCAGTCCACTCTCATAAAGGACGAACAAAGGGTTCACAAATTTGAAATTAAATCTCATTTGGATGTCTTTAATGCCGCAAAAAATCTAGAATTACAAGGATTTAGAATAATACATATGGAGGTTGGAGAACCTGATTTTCTACCACCCAATGAGGTCAAGAATGAATTAACCAAGATTTATGAAATGCGTAAGTTTCATTATACTCAGACTGCTGGTATCAAAGAATTGCGGATAGGTCTATCAAATCATATTTCTAATTTTTCAGCTAAAAACGGCTATGGTATTTTTGAACCAATAAGTCCTGACAAGATAATTGTTACCCCGGGAGGCAGGTTCGGGATATTTTGTACCTTCTCTGCACTGTTGAGACCAGGTGATGAAATTATTACAATTGAACCGGCGTGGCCTGCTTGCTTTGATTGTGCAAATTACCTTGGAGTAAAAAATAGGATAGTAAAGACTAGTTTGGAACAGAATTGGGAGCCTGATATATCTGAAATAGAAAATCAAATTAATATTAATACAAAAATAATTTGTCTAAATTATCCTAATAATCCAACAGGTAAAATTCTTAACAAAAAATCCTACGATAAAATAATAGATGTAGCTCGCAAGAACGAAATTTATTTACTTAGTGATGAAGTTTATTCTAATTATGCCTATGAACCGTTTCGGAGTGTAATTAATTTCGACTATGACAAATCAATACTATTGGGCTCGTTTTCAAAAACATTCGCTATGACTGGATTCAGAGTTGGCTTTGTATATTCTAGAGACAGATCATTAATCAACAAGCTTATCAAAATACAAGCATTGGCTTTAACATCAGTAGCAGAGCCAATGCAATTTTGTGCTTTGCTAGCGCTAAATTCCGATCCCGAAAGAAACAACAAAATAATGAAGAAGCGTTTAGAAATAATGTCTAAGCATTTGAAAAAATTACCATTCAAATTCACATTTCCAGAGGGGGCAATGTATGTTTTTGCAAGGATCAGTCATGACTTAGAGTTAACCGACTTAAAACTAGTGGAACTATTGTTAAATCATGGGGTAGCGGTAGCACCGGGAAGTGGATTCGGCTCAAATTATTCTGATTACATTAGACTATCTACCTGTCTAGAGGAAAAGAAAATGGTCGAAGGTTTAGAGATCATTGGTGACTTGGTTAATAAACTCTAAGAGTTACTGTTTCAACGATAATGTCCACTTGACCTGAAATATCTAAAATGTCAAATATTCTAATTGTTGGAGCCGCCGGGAGAATGGGAAAATGGTTTTTTGATTATTTCGTTAGTCTGCGTAAAGAGCAATCTGAAGATCAACATTTAGAAAAAAAAACCATCAAGGTAGAAAAGATTTTCCTAGTTGACATTAGTAGGATTGAATACTATAATATGTCAGAAGCAGTGAATGTTTATACTTCAAAAAGTATCAGTAAGTTTGTTAAAGAATCAAATATAATAGTTTTATGTACTCCTATCAAGGAAACACTTAAGATCCTTAATAGATACAAGATGATGTTAAGACCAGGAGCAACTATTATTGAAATCTCTTCCGTAAAAAATCCTATTCATAGCTATATATCAAATATTTCCCAGAAATACAGGTATTTGAATTTTCTTTGTATCCATCCAATGTTTGGACCGGGTGCTCAGGTTAATTCTTCAAAGAACATAATGATGTACGTGCCGCTCAGTTTATCTGGTATCAACAGAGAATCAAGAATCCTGAGTAGGATATTTCCAAAGTTTAAAAGATTCTTAATTAATACCCCAGAAAAGCACGATACTCTTGTTGCTATTCTTATAAGTTTGATTTACTTTATTAATCTTGTTTTCTCTAAACTTTTGATTGAAATTTCAACTAGTAAAACACTGAAAAACGAAAAAGATTTGTTAAAACTGTTAAAACAGTTATCTGGTAGCTCATATAGAATTCAATCGTTACTAAGTGAGAGTATATTAACCGATGAAGCACCACTATTCTTGAATCTGTTTCTAGGTAGCGACAAATCAATCGAGATAATTAACAAGTACGGCAAGATTTATGATAGGGTATCAAAGAAAGTAGCACAAAAAGACGAAAAATACTTACAGAACCTTGTTATTAATACAAAAAAAAATATCAAGAATCAAATAGATATTGATTATTCTTATGATCTGCTTTACCGGTTTTTAAATAATTAGATTATATTACGAATATATCTGGATCAATAAGAACATATGTGATTTCATTTTCATTTTAAATCATGACAATAAAGAGATGGCTTGACAATGAAGTCTCTTTGGATTCATTAAAAAATCTAAAGATTGCGGTCATTGGTTACGGTATTCAAGGTGCAGCACAAGCTTCTAACATGAAGGATTCAGGTCTAGATGTGTGTGTTGGATTGCGCCCAAACGGGAAGACCTGGGCAAAAGCACAAAATGATAATCACGAAGTAAAAGTTGTTAGTGATGCGGTTAAAGAGTCTGATATTATACACATTCTAATTCCAGATATGGAGCAAGAGGAAACTTTTAAGAGCGAAATCGCTCCGTATTTGACAGAAAATAAGACGATCAGCTTTTCACATGGCGCCGCTATACATTGGAAGTGGATCGATCCCCCTAAAAATATTGACGTCATAATGATTGCACCAAAAGGACCAGGTCAAAGAGTCCGCGAACTATACCTAGACGGATTCGGGACACCATCACTTGTTGCTGTGCACCAAGATTATACCAGAAAAGCTTGGGAACACACGCTGGCACTAGCTAAAGCAATTGGGAGTACAAAACCTGGCGTTCTGGAAACCACATTTAAAGAAGAAGTAGAAACAGATTGGTTTGGGGAGCAAGTCGATTTGTGTGGTGGAGTACACCAAATGATCCTAAAGTCATTCGAGACACTAGTAGAAGCAGGTTATCAACCAGAAATAGCCTATTTTGAATGCTTGCATGAACTAAAATTAATTGTAGACTTAATTCAAAAGTATGGGATTACTGGTATGTACAACAGAGTCAGCGAAACGGCAAGATATGGTGGGCTTACCCGAGGTAAACGGGTCATTGACGATGATTCTAAAGCAAAAATGAAGGATGTGCTAACAGAGATCCAATCAGGAGAATTCGCAACCGAGTGGGTCAGCAGCTACAAAAAGGACAAGAAATCGGCTTTTAGTGTGATGTTACAGGAGTTAGAGAATCATGAAATTGAAAGAGTTGGCAGGGATCTAAGAAGAATGATGTGGCCGAAAGATAAGGTAGAGTAATCTAACCCTTCTTTCAACGTTAAAGATAGATCACTTCTTTTTTACATTTTTTTTAATATGTTCGATAATTTTATCTAGGGATGTTCCAGGTCCAAAATTTCCTGTAATACCTGCCTTTTCTAATTCATCCTTATCTGATGCAGGTATTACCCCTCCTCCCACCAATAATATGTCTTGTACGTTCTGTTCCCTTAACAAACGGGCTACTTTAGGAAACAGCGTTAAGTGAGCGCCATTAAGTAAACTCATAGCTATTACATCTACATCCTCCTCAATTGCAGTTTTCACGACTTGTTCGGGTGTACAGAATAATCCAGAATAAATTACTTCCATACCTGAATCCCTAAGTGCTCTACAGATTACCAAAGCACCTCGGTCGTGACCATCCAAACCCAGCTTTGTAACCAAAATCCTGATTTTCTTTTGAGAAAGGTCTTTTGAATTATCCTTCTCTGAAATCCCCTTTATCAATGAAGTGGTCATATACTATAATATCATACATTCAGAGCTTAAAATATTTTATATTCTTGTGACATGATTAGTGATTATGTAGATTATTATACAGCAGAAATATCAACTTGAACTTTATCATAGTAAGGCTTTAATGTAAAGATTTACTATGTAGATTCACTAAAAATAAATGACTGTAAATGGAATTCAAAACTATCAACAATTATCAAAAAATTTCTATTCCAACGAAATCATTTATAAGATAATCGAAAAAAAAGCGGTTGACAATCACGAACTCAAGGATATGTTGATTAATGCTGACATCAAAGATCTTTGCCATTTTGCCACATTTCTTCGTAATAGAGAAGATAACAAGGTTGTAACCTATTCAAGAAAAGTTTTTATCAATTTGATAAATCTGTGCAAGGATTCATGCTCATATTGTACATATAAAAAAGAACCAACGAACCCTGAGGCCGTCATGCTTAGCCCGTCTCAAGCAATAGCAATTGCCAAACTTGGAAAGGAGGCAAGATGCACAGAAGCACTGATTGTAACCGGCGAGAGACCTGAGATTAAATATAAAGAGGCTAAAAGGTGGCTTACATCACTTGGACATCGGAATCTATCCGAGTTGTTAGCAGATTTGAGTGAAAAAATAATCTCACAGACTGGAATGTTACCTCACACTAATGCTGGTAGCCTAACAAAGAAAGAGATGTCTATGTTAAAATCTACAAATGCAAGTTTGGGTATGATGCTAGAAAATTCGAGCGAACGGTTGACTAATAGAGGGAAAGCTCATGAAAAAGCTCCAAGCAAGAACCCAAAAGTAAGGTTAAAAAGCTTAATTTCGGCGGGTGAGCTTAATTTTCCAATTACCACAGGACTCTTAGTAGGCATAGATGAAAGTTTTAATGAAATAATTGAATCGTTGTTACTAATAAATAATATTAACAAGAAATATGGCCACGTTCAAGAAGTAATTATACAAAATTTTATACCAAAGAAAGGGACAATAATGGAATATGCAAAATCGCCTTCATATCCTTACTTTTTAAGATGTATCACAGCAGCTCGAATAATTTTGGAAGATATTAGTCTTCAGGTCCCACCTAATCTCAGCCCCGATGTATATTCAAATTACCTTGATGCTGGAATCAATGATTGGGGGGGCATTTCGCCAATTACACCTGATCACGTTAATCCAGAATCACCTTGGCCAACTATTGAAAAAGTTAGCGCAGTAACAAGGGAAAAAGGCTTTTTATTAAGGGCACGTTTGCCAGTGTATCCAAAGTATATAATTAATTCGGAGTTATCAGCGAAATTCATACACAAAGACCTTAAAGACTATATAGAACCGTTGATAGATAAATACGGCTTGGTCGGAGAGGAGTTTATTAATAATGAATATTGAGAATATTTTTAGAAATATCGATTCTGAAATCTCTTCGATCCTAGGAAGGGCTTTAGATGGGAAGGAGATTTCATCGCCCGATGCACTAAAGCTATTGGATGCTTCTGGACCAAGTCTGTCTGTAATAACTCTTATTGCTGATGAGCTTAGAAGGCGGGCAAACGGTGAAACCGTGACTTATGTTATAAACAGAAATATTAATTTTACAAATGTCTGTATAAAACAGTGTGGTTTTTGTGCGTTCAGCAGAGATTTTAGAGTCGAAGAGGGTTATATATTACCAATTGAAGAGATAGTAAGAAGGGCTAAAGAAGCATGGCAATTTGGAGCCACTGAGATATGCATACAGGCAGGATTGCCTCCTAAAATGGATGGATTTTTTTACGTAGACATATGCAGGGCCATCAAGAAGGAAATACCAGAGATACATATTCATGCCTTTTCTCCAGAGGAAATTTTGTACGGATCTAGATTGTCTAACACCAAGGTTTATGATTATTTAAAAATGCTAAAGGAGGCTGGCCTGGGTAGTTTGCCTGGCACTTCCGCAGAGATCCTTGTAAAAGAGATACGAAACAAGATTTCTCCCGGCCGAATCAGCATAGAACAGTGGATCGACATAATTTCTACAGCACATAAGCTTGACATTCCAACCACTTCCACAATAATGTATGGACATATTGAGAGCAATAGCGATATTGTTGCTCATTTGGAGATAATAAGAAATATTCAAAAACAAAACGGAAAATTCACCGAATTTGTTCCTTTAAGTTACGTACACTACGGCGCCCCAATGTCTAACCATCACTTAGTCAAAGATTTAAGGCCCGGTGCGGATGGTCTGGAAATTTTGAAAATACATGCGATTTCGCGAATTTTCTTCAATAATTTCATTACTAATCTTCAGGTTTCATGGGTTAAGGAAGGACCTAAATTGTCACAAATTTTGCTTAGTGCTGGAGCAAATGACCTGGGCGGTTGTTTAATTAACGAGAGTATATCAACTTCCGCAGGATCACAATATGGACAATTTATGAGACCAGTGGATATGCGTAAGATCATCAAAGCCGCAGGTAAGATACCCGCGCAGAGAACATCAAAATATGAGATCATAAAAGATTTTATGACTAAAGAGGAAATTGAATCAGAAGACTCCCTGGATAAAATCAATCCTGATAGATTCGGGTCATATAATGAATTGATCAAATTGAATAGCTTTAGGTTCAAGAAAAGTTAATTCGGTTATGGGAGTAAGGTGGATACCTCTGTCTACATCCTGATTACAGTGCATTTGATGATAACAAAAATATTTATATCTTACTCCTAAACATTAAGTAAAATTTGCATTTTGATGATAACAACGAAGAATTTAGAACCGATATCTTGAGAGGACTGTCTAATCCCATTCAGAAATCAATACCTTCTAAATATTTATACGACAGTAAAGGTTCTTACTTGTTTGAACAAATAACGGTTCAGCCAGAGTATTACCCAACTAGAACCGAAAATAGTATACTAAAAGAATGTTCATTCAAGATTTTAGAAAATATTCAAAAAGAAATCATTTTAATAGAGATGGGCAGTGGTAGTTCAAAAAAGACTAAACATCTTTTCGACACAATTTTGAAAAGACAGGATAAGCTATATTACTTTCCAATTGATATTTCATTCAATTTTTTGGATTCTGTGGTAACTGATCTGGAAACACAAAATGAGAGTATAATGATCAAGGGGATTCCTAATGATTATATAAATGGTATCAAAGATTGTAACAATATCTTATTTGAGAATAATTTTAAATTTGATTCATTTTCTAGACTAATAGTTTTCTTTGGTTCTAGCATAGGAAATTTTGAAATCAATGAAGCCAGAGACTTTTTGAAAGCTCTACGACTCAATATGAATGATAAGGACTATCTTCTTGTTGGTTTTGATATGATAAAGGATGAATTTCTTATTGAACCCGCTTATAACGATAAAGCAGGATTCACAGCTCAATTTAATTTGAATTTGCTAACCCGATTGAATAGAGAGTTGGGGTGTAATTTTGATCCCAATCAATTTGATCATTTTGCCTTTTTTAACCAGGAAAAAGATCGCATCGAAATGCATCTCAAATCTAAATCGGATCAAGAAGTTAGAATGTTGGGATGTGATAAGATATTTCAGATATCTAGAGGTGAAACTATTCATACCGAAAGCTCATACAAGTACAGCGAGGACAAGATCCAAAAATTAGCGGCTAGATCGGGTTTTTCCATAGACAAGATATTCTGTGATAATAATAATTGGTTCAATCTTGTCATGCTAAAACCGTGTTGATTTTTTAACTACTCTTTTGGTCTTGGATAGATTCAAGGTGTTAATAGAATAGTCAGATGACAATCACCATTAAAGATTGATTGACTAGAATTTGATTCATAGCATGAAAATCAGATTGACAAGAGGGATTGGTAATATGGTTATTTTATCGCAATCTGTTGAATCATCTACTGTTACTGTATGATAAGATTCAAAATTATTGATGAGAATGTAAGGGATAAGAGACTCGAATTCAAAACCGATCTCTTTGTTTGTCTCATGCTAATGATGATGAGAAGAGATTGTTTTGAATCTCAAAAACATGGCGACCAAATCAAATATTTTCATTTGCCCGTCTAGTCATCTCTAGCCAGTAACTATCAAATCATCTAAAGTTTTTTCAAATGGATTTCTCTATCCAAAATTCTTTTTGTCCCTCGATATAGCCTTAAAGATTTTATGATTTCATGTAGGTGAGCAATCGTTGCGAAAAAATAAAATCTGTTGAAAATTTTTCGGTTTATTTATTTGGCTCTGAGAAAGGAGAATCGGTCCAAGTTTGATATATATTTCTAATGCGCTCTACTGCGTCAATTTCTCTAAAGATTTTTCTTACTGATTCAGAAACCAATTCCTGCCATTTAGAGCTGTCTTCAAGGATCAATTTCCGAATCACTGAGCCTTTTAATGTATTTTCTTGAAATAACTTTGGTTCTTTGATGATGTACGGTTTCGTTTTTAAGCAAGATTTTGACAAATTTATTTCCCGTATATAGAACCTTAAACGGCGGACTCAATGACTTAATATTGCTAAACCATCTCGAATTGTTTACGTCATCAGTCACATTAATCAAGAATACTCTTGACATGTCAATTTTTGATTCTATAAGGGTATCTCTAATCATCCAAATCCTTTCTCCAGCAGTGAATGGGTTTTTTGAGGTGTAATTAGCTTGTGAACTTCCTACAATAATAATTATTTCATCATTTTCATTCAATATTTGATGAACCAATTCCAAGTGTCCTAAATGGAAAGGTTGAAATCGTCCTATCATTGCGGCCGCCAAGATCGTCGTCACCCTGATCTAGAAAGAAAACAATATAATTATTGTCAAATATTAGCATTTGTTGATTCAGTATCCGTGAATCCGGCCTTTTGATTTTCAATTTCGGCTCTTTCAATCCTTTTAAAAATTGGGACTATGTCGTTGTCTATATTATGACCTTCAGAAATTCTTAACTCGGATGCTGAATACCAGTCTTGCGCTGCTAAATTTTCTAAAATTCCTAATTGTTTCCAGATTTTCTGGGCGGATGAGGGAATAAATGGAAATAACAGTATTGCAACTGATCTTACTGCATTTGCAGATATCCATATCGAATTATTAGAATCATGATGTGATTTCCAAGGCGCTTTAGACTGGAAATACTGGTTAAAAAAGGAGCTATACTGCAAAATCCTCTTCATGGCCTTATCTATTTCGTTTCCGAAAATCAATTCTCCTACAGTATAAGCGATCTGCCTTATCTCCATTAATGCTTGTTCATCTAGAGCATCCAAAGTAGTCCTTAAAGGGATTTTTCCATCAAAATGCTTCTTGGTAAAAGAAAGTGTACGATTGATAAAGTTTCCTATGTTTGATATAAGCTCATTATTAATTTTTTCATAGAAACTATCCCAATCAAAATTAATGTCAGATTGTGAATATGGGATAATAGTAGAAAAATAGAATCTAAGATAATCTGGGTTAAATGATTTTGTAAATCCTCCCAAGGTTATCGACCAATTCTTGCTCTTTGATAACTTTCTATTTTGAAAAAGCAAATGGCCCCTTGTGACTATCCTATCAGGTAGTTTATATTGGGTTTTTATTCCAAGCCTTATCGCTGGGAGAAAGAGGTAATGATGGTAAATGATATCTTTTCCTATAAAATGAATTATTTCAGAATCATTCCAAAGTTTCTTGCCATCTTTCTTTAGAACGGTCTCTGCAAAAGTGTTAAATGAAGAGATATAACACAGGTGATTGTCAAACCACCCATAAAATACTTTGTCTTTGTAATTCTGAATGCCCTGAATCTTCGGTATGGGTACTCCCCATGTTAAATCTCTAGTGATATCCCAATCCTGCAAACCAGTAGTTATCCAATTTAAGACATATTTTACTACATCTTCTTGTAAATTCTTATTATTAGAAAGCCAGATTTTGAGAGATTTCTCAAAATCAGATAGCTTAAAAAAATAATGGAGACTCTCCCTCAGAACTGGTGGCCTTCCGCACAGAAAGCATTTTGGGTCAAGAATTTGTTCAGGGACCCTACCACATGATTCGCATAGATCAGAATATTGGTTATCTGAGTTGCAGAATGGGCATCTGCCAATTACATACCTGTCTGGTAAGTACTTGTTATCAAATGAACAAAAAAATTGTACTACAATTTCCTCTTTTATGTGATTGTTTTTGTAAAGTTCCATAAATACACCCTGTACAAAATTGATGTTTTGAGGGGAACTGGTCTTTGAAAAAAAATCAAAACTAATATCTACAGAATCAAAATCTTTTTTATCCCTCTCATTCCATTCTCTAACATATTCTTCAGGCGTTTTTCCTTCCTTTTCGGCTTTTATCAGGATCGGAGTTCCGTAATCATCCGTAGCACATATGTGGTAGATCTTACTACCCGTCAATCTGATGAACCTCGTGAAAATATCGGCCGGTAGATAGGTTGATGCAATATGTCCTAAATGAATCTGGCCATTCGCATAAGGCAAAGCCGAAGTAACTACAAGATCCTTTTCTATAACAATCTTAGGCCCTTTGTATGTTTCATTCTCTGCAAATTTGTCACGGACATCTTTTTCAGTAAAATTCGTAGTATCAGAATCTGAATGATTAGTAATCGAGTTATGGTTGGTGTTTTCGGACAGATCGTTCATTTGCGCCTAACTTGTACTCCTCTAATTAATGAATTTAATTTAATTGTATATGAAACAAAAAAAACATTTATAATTTTTAATAAAGTATTATGCATTATTAGATGACATGGATAAGAGTAGCCAGTAAAGACGACATTCGAGAAGGTAGTGGTAAGGAACTTAATGTTAACGGACAAAGAATAGCCTTATTTGTATCAAAAAACAAGTATTATGCTATCGAGGCCCTTTGTAGGCATCAGGATGGTTCTTTAGCACCAGGAAAAGTTAATGGCGAAATCGTCGAGTGCCCGCTACACTTTTGGCATTACAACATTAGAACAGGTGAGCTACTAGACTATATGGAGGGTATTAAATTGACCACCTTCCCTGTTCAGATTAGAAAAAATGAAATTTATCTAGACGTTTAGTCTTTCTATCGCGAATCCTTTGGAAATGAAATTAAGTAATACATTAACAAACAAATTAGAAGAAATTAATACCACGAGCGATGTAATAAAAATTTACTTGTGTGGTGTTACTGTTTATGATGACTGCCATATCGGGCATGCAAGGACCATAATAGTTTTCGATGTATTAAGGCGGCTCTTGGAAGTTCAGAATGTAAAGGTGATATTTATACAAAATTTTACCGATATAGATGACAAGATAATAGCTAGGGCGAGTAGTGAACATACTGACGCGGAATATATTTCTCAAATATATACAGAGAGTTACTTCAGAGATTTTAATGCCCTAAACGTGATAAATGCCACGTCATATCCTAAGGTAACAAATCATATTCCAGATATCATAGACTTTATTGGCAAACTAATTGAAAAAAATAATGCTTATGTGGGATTAAATGGAATTTACTTTAGGGTTAGATCGTATCAAGGATATGGTAAGCTTTCCAAAAAGGACAAAGATTCGATAATTTCTGGTGCGAGAATTGAAGTCGATGAAACCAAAGAGGACCCGAGAGACTTTGTATTGTGGAAATTTAGTTCCACAAAACCAACATGGACTAGTCCTTGGGGAGACGGAAGGCCAGGATGGCACATTGAGTGCTCAGTGATGGCTTCAAAATATTTAGGAGCCAATATCGATATTCACGGGGGAGGCCAGGATCTAATTTTTCCTCATCACGAAAATGAAATTGCACAATCTGAGGGATTATTTGAAACACAATTCTCGAAATTATGGATGCACGTGGGAATGGTAACAATTAACTCTGAAAAAATGTCAAAATCCATCGGAAATACAATTAAGATTTCAGAACTATTAAATGAAGTTGGTCCAAACGTAATTAGACTTTTTTGTCTTTCCTCCCATTATACGAAACCGCTAGATTATACACAGGACATAATTAACGAAACAAAACGCAAATGGAGCCAGATTTCTAATGCCTATTATGAATTAGAGTTTCGAACTAGGAACTCATTTATTTATGAGAAAAATGAGTCAGCCCAAAGACCTCTACTCGAAGAACTAACGAATTACCTAATCTTATTTGAAGAATATCTCAATAACGATTTAAATTTTGCAAATGCGTTGACTGTTTTTCTAAAATTCACAACGAGGATTAATAATTTTTTATCCGTTGATACGCCGGTAGATATTGAATTCTTAACCAAGACTTTTAGTTTGTTAAAGAAGTTTATGTTCGTAACTGGATTAAGAATCCCGCAGGTATCTCCGCAAGAGATTGAAGAGATCGAGGAGCAAATATACAAAAGAAGTTTGCTCCGCTCTGAGAAGAACTATTTAGAATCTGATAAAATAAGATTGGAACTTGGAAAAAGGTTCAATATCGACCTGATAGATCATAAGGGATTTACTTTATGGAAGAAGCGGTCAATTGATGTCCAAAAGTAAGAATTCGAAACTTTTCAAATTTAATCAGAATGTATTAGAATAGAAGAACTTTGCGCAAGAATTTTTAACTAAGTAATTCCATTTGATTTGTATGAACAAATCTAATAGAACTAAAACCATATTCTTGATTTCTATATCCTCAGTAGCTCTTATATTGCTATTCTATGTTAATGTGGCATCAGTTCAAACTACACAGAATGACTATGCAAACTATTTTGCCATCTTCACCCAAGGTTCAGCGAATCTTACCAGGGCTTTTCAAGATGAAATAGCGACCTGGCAATTGGGAACGGTATCAAATGAAACGATGGCTGAATTGACGAACACCTACCTACTAAATTTTACGAAACAGATGAATGAATTTAACCAAACGGAATCTCCACCCGCCTTTGACTCTGCAAAAAACAATCTGGTAAACTCCTTTAATAATGAGATCAAAAGTTACCAATACTTTAAGGATTATCTTTTGACTGGGAATGAATCTCTAAATGAAATTTCCACTGATTTCCTATCTGAATCTCTAAAAGATGAAGCTATGGCTTTCAAGTCATTTAAAGAGATAACAAACAAGACTAGTTAAGAAAAGAGATAATTTGTATCTGCTGAATAGAACAATTATTTTGAAAAAATGGTCCCAGCTGGAATAATCGAATCTGGAGGAATCTTGCGACCAGGGAGGATGATTACCGATGCGCCTATGGAACTATTATTAGAAACTACCGCACCAAAATGATTTCTTCCCGTATCTATTAATTCATTATTGATTCTGTATTGGACATTTTTTCTGGTAAGTAAAACATTTGCAGTTCCTGAGTAACCTCCAAACCAAACGTTCTTTCCTACAATGCTGTCCAAAATTACGTTATGGTGGGAAATTTTTGCATTACCCGCGAAGTAAGTCTTACCGATTTCACAGTTAAAGCCAATATTTGTGTTATAATCAAGCATACTGTTGCGGATTAACGAACCCATACCAATAAAGCTACCATTACCAATATAAGATGGTCCTTTAATCTTTGCGAAATCATCAATTACAACATTGTCTTCAATGATACATGGACCCTCAATAATCGCAGTTTTTGCAATTGTTGCTTTATTGGAAATAATGGAAAAAGTTACTTCGTTCTTTAGGAGTTCCTGTATAATGTCTAAAAATTCCCAAGGATACTGAAATTTGTAATATTCAATACTTTTTCTAGTGGACCTCTTCCCTATTACGGTATTACAAGGGAGGAGCAACAAGTTCTTGTTCGTAACGAGAGTATTTTGTTGGACAAGGTTGTCGGAGTTTCCAATATTGTTTTTCTCGGTGACCTCAAATTTATTAGGCACCTTCAATTCGCTTTTTATTAATTTACCGTAAGTATTTTCATCAATTTCCTCTACTGGTATATCTGTGGTAGATTTTATAATGCTTGAAATAAAATTTAATTTTTTTGGAACGTATACAGTCTCTAAATCATACAAAGAATTAATCAATTCTACATTCCTTGTGATCAGGGCTCTTCCAAAAAGGTACAAAGAACAATTTGAAGGGATAGAACTATCGACTTCACTTTCGTTATAATCTAAGAATGAATAGGAAGTGGATAAGGATTGCAAAAATACTATTTTCATTATACCTGCTAACTGTTTTGTAAATTGATATAATTAGATTTTGGAACAAGTTTCATAAGTTTTTTTCTGTTGAAATAATATCAGTTAAGTGAAATGGAAGAATGTCACATAAGTTTAATACTTGTGTTTTGATATTTTTCTTGCTTCAATGAGATCAAGGAAGTAAAACAAGTATGTCCTCTCATTAACTTTTAGGATCCATGGAATAAATGCCTCTTTTTTTGTCCTCAGAGTAACTTCAAAACCTTTTTTTTCCAAGGTTGAACGCAATATCTGGTCATTCATATTTCTATTGTAAACTATCTCCCGATTGTAATCATAAGGGGTAGTCGTTATAAACAGGGAATGGGGCTTTAGGAGATGATGTATCTTGGGCAAGAGGTCATCAACAGGTAAGAACTCGACAATATTCAACCCAAATATCAGGTCAAATGTTTGATTTCTGAAAGGTAAATCCAAAATATCAGATACGATGAACTCCATATTTGTTACCCCCTGTTCTCTTGTCTTTTTTTTGGCTTCTCGAATAAAGGAAAATGATGAATCTATCCCAAAAACAAATGAAAATTTTTTTGCTAATTCCATTGTGGATAATCCTAGGGCACATCCTAAGTCTAAGGCAATTCCTTCAGGGTTGAAAGGAATATTTGATGTCAGTTTTCGATAGACATCAGATGGTTTTATTTTCCACCTCATAAGGTGGAGAAATTTATCACTTTCGAAATTTTCATTGTGAAGCCATTTGTAACTTTGAAAATATAGACCATCTTCCTCATATCGATCTTCTTTTTGATGATTCTTGTCGATATCCGATGATAAATTTTTTAAGAAAGACTTCATCTCCACGCTTTTAGAATTTGAAAACCATTTACCAATTGTTGACACTCGTTTTGAGGCATACGTTACAATATCACCAATTATTATTGCAATCCCCTCGATTATGGGAAATTTCTTTCTACACTCTGGACATATAAGGAAACCTTCAGAGCACTCATTCTCATCCAAAGGATCGGCTATACAACTTTCTAAATACAAGGGATATTTCTTTTCAACATGATTAACACAATAAAAGAATTTAAAATTTAAAAGGGAAGTTTTCAATGATCTTATTTTTTTACATTCTATTATAGATGTTTGTCTAAGACTGTATAAAATATCCAAATGAAATATTCTATTCAGACCGGTTAGATGCAGGGATGTGAGATTATGTTATTTTAGCAAGATCAAACAAAGGCGATAATGCGAAATCTACGAGTTATGTTTACAATTTAATATCACTCTAAGAAAATAGAAATCATGGAATAAAATTAGTTTGACCTGATGACACTTGATTTAATGATCAATCTTAATTTGGCATTAATATTATCGGTCAATCACATCTTACATCTTTTTATTTCAAAATGTAAGGTAGTGCGATTGAGAGGACAACAACTAATACCATTCCGTAAGTTAGTATTTTTGAAGCATGCTTAATAATACCCTTTTTGTTCTGAGTTTTCTTATCAATCAAAGTATTATACAGTTGACCTCCGTCCAATGGGCCAATTGGCAATGCGTTAAAAATTGCCACATTGAAATTTATAAACCAAAGCCAGAAGAATAGGCTAGCTGGTATGGTGTAATATGAGCCAAATATGGGAGATGTATATTTGTCGGCCATAAAGTCAGAATAAGGTACCATACCTTGTACAAATGTCGGCGGAGCAAGCAAACCTAATGGTGATGTATAAATCATGGAGTTGTATCGATCTAGTACCTCTTTTGGGTCTGCCACTGGCGTGATGGAAACTCCTAAGATTCCCTTTCCAGGCTCTCTTTGAGGAGGGAGTGTGGCCTGCTTAGTTGCTTTCACTCCATTTTCATCCATAATCCCGATCGTAACTAGTTTCCCCAAATTGGCGTTTAAGTTATCATTTAGTTCCACCGGATTCCGAATTTGGTTGTTCTGAATTTGTTGTATTGTAGTCCCCTTGTCAAGGCCTATAGATTCAGCAAGAGAACCTTGATTAACGTTTGTTACGACTACCCCGTATGATGCCGGGTCCATAGGCTTAGTTATAACCAAAGTGGAAGTTATTAAAAGTATTACAAATAAAGAGATAGCAGCAAAAACTATGTTCGTCATAGGACCTGCAGTTAGGATAGAACTTTTCTGTTTAGTTGATATCCTATTAAGTTCGTCTCTTTCAATATTCACGAATGCCCCTATCGGTATTCCTAAAAACAATACTAGTCCAGTCGATTCGACCTTAACGCCGTACACTCTAGCAATTATTCCGTGGCCAGCTTCATGAACTATGATAGTAACTACGAGTGCTACCCATCCTTCCCATATTGGCAAATAAGGGTTGAGACCAGGTATTAACAAATTGGCCTGAGGACCGACTCCACGAGCTCCCTCTCTAATTGTTTCGCTAGAAAAAAGGGCAGCAACCGAGCCTATTATTAGGAATAAAGCCATAATTGTGATAAGCGGCATTAAATAAGTATTGAATTTTGCATAAAACCTTGCAGCCCTCGTCTGTGAAACCTTATCAAAGAATTTTAACCCGTACGGTGTATGTATTAATATAAGTGGTAAATGAAGATCAAACTTTATTTTTGATTGCTGTTCCAATTAAGTAATTTGAACATTATTATTATTTAAATGCATCATAACATACTTTTTGAAGTTTTTCATAATACCGGAGATAGGAGAACGCTTATTTTAATATGGGTTTGTCATATTTTGACCATATTGGATTGATCAAATGTATTTTACGACTAGAAGATAATACTCTTTACTTCTAACGGAAGGATGTAGAATGCTTTTTCTAATTTAGTCTCATATCTTATATGTGTTATCCTTTTACTCGGACAATCTTTATCCGTTCCAATACTTTCCAATACTCAACTTCGCCACCTTGGTTGAGTTTATCTCTAATTTCATCTTCAATAGCAGAGGTTTCAAAAACTTCGAATGTTTCAAGATCCATAATTTGCAATACTTGACCAGCAACTGAGATGAGTTGTCCACTCCTCTTGTCTATAAGCGGAACTTCAACATTTGCCGAAACTGGAGCAACTAAACTGTGCCTTGAACCGTCGAAAACACCCATTGCTGCCACTCTGGCTTTAGCAGAACCATGTTTACCTGGCTTACTATGATCATAAGAAACAATTCTACATGGTTCTCCGTCGATGATAATATAAGAACCAACCTTTAAACTACCAAGGTCCATAGGCTTACTCAATAATAATCAGAAAAATTGACATGAAATGCATATTTAACAGTTATGATCACATGCCTGCTGTCCTTTGGATTTTCGTTATAATATCTTGATTTGAAGATCATAGTCATGATATTGAGGGAGAATCGATGACTAATCTAGCATATCTCAGAATCTTCCTATTCTGTACCACATCATATGTCTGTCAAGGTTATCTTAGAAATCAAACCCATTCTTTCTTGGATTCTTACATCATCATAAATACACGAATTACCATCCGTGCTATCAAGTGACATTAATTTAGATCTTACACCAACTCAATAGCAGGTATCAATCGATTGAAAAAGGTAATGACGATCGCAGGAAGTGATTCATCTGCTGGCGCCGGCATACAGGCTGACATAAAGACATTTTCGGCTTTGGGTGTATACGGAACAACAATAATAACTACTCTAACTGCTCAGAATACTCGGACAATCTCTGATATTCTGGTAGTTCCGCCAAAATTTTTTAAAAATCAAATAGTTACTACTTTAGAAGATATAAAGCCAGATGTCATAAAAATAGGTGTTCTTTACAGTAAGTCAATAATAAATATTGTCAAGAGCATTTTAAAGAACTTTGAGAACCCGATTGTAGTTGACCCGGTACTATATTCTGGCACTGGAATCAAATTATTAGATGAAGATTCATTTGAGGTATTTAAGAGAGGGATTATTCCATTGGCATATGTAATCACACCTAATCTTAAGGAGGCTGAATTTCTTTCAAAAATTAGGATATCGAACAGGTATGATATGACTAGAGCTGCATTAGAGATTTTCAAACTAGGAGCATCCAATGTAATCATTAAAGGAGGTCATGATACGAACAAAGATACGAAGGTAATGGACTTATTATTTAGAGATAAAAACATTGAACCACAACAAATCGTACACGAACGGTTGAAGGTTGACGAAACTCATGGCACCGGATGTAACTTTTCAGCTGCTATCTCTGCCTTTTTAGCCAAAGGGTATAATATTAGTGAGTCATTCCAATTATCTAATTCGTATGTATACGAGGCATTAAGAAACTCCAATCAAATTGGTAAGGGGGTACTCGTCTCCAATCCCCTAGATCGCATGTATGACAATTCTCAAAAATTCAAGGTTTTAATGGAATTGCAAGACTCTGTATCTATTTTGGAAAGAATGTCTAATTTTTTTAAACTTATACCAGAAACCAAAACAAACTTTGTGTATTCAATTGAGAGACCCAAAAATTTCAATGATATTGCTGGAGTCTTGGGCAGAGTAACTAATTTGGGAATCAATATCAGGACTCCAAATGTCATACAATTCGGAACATCTCTGCATGTAGCTAACGCACTTTTGGCAGCCACCAAATTCAAATCATTATTTAGATCCGCCATCAATATTCGTAACAATCCAAGTATCATAAAGATTTGCGAAAATAATTTCAAGTGCGCTAGTTATTCTAGAAGTAAGGAAACGGAAGAGATTAAAAAGATAGAAGGGTCTTCGATACAATGGGGAATTAGTGAAGCTTTTAAGCGGAAACCGGATGCGGAGTTAGTCTATCACGATGGTGATTTTGGAAAGGAGCCAATGGTTATTATGTTTGGACTAAATCCAAAAGAGGTTTTAGAAAAAGTAAGGATTATTCTACGAGACTATGATAATAACTAATGTTTTAAATAATGATTAATTATTCTTATTTTTTGTGAAAGCAGTAATATTAGCTGGTGGTCTTGGAACAAGACTGCAACCATATACCTTTTTTATTCCAAAACCCATGTTGCCATTAGGCAATAGACCACTGCTGGAGTATTTGGTTGAATGGCTTATCAAATCTAAAAAGATAACTGAGATAATTATTTGTGTGAGTTATTTGCATAGATCTATAGAAGATTACTTTGAAGACGGCACTCGCTTTGGGATAAATATAAAGTATTCCAGATCAGATAGACCATTGGCCACTGCTGGACAATTGAAAACCGCTGCTACTCATTTAAAAGAACCATTTGTTTGTCTATACGGTGATTCAGTGTATGAATTCCCACTTGATAAGATGATTGAAAACCATTTCGAGGATAAAGCCTTTATTTCTATGGCTCTTTCAAGGTATAAAACCAATCTCAAATATGGCTTCATTGAGCTTGGTGATAACGAAAAAATGCTTGTATCTGAATGGAAAGAGAAACCAGAAATTTCTGGATTGATAAATATAGGGTGCTACGTTTTTGAACCTGAATTCTTAGATTTGATTCCAATTTCTACCTCCTTTGGAATGGATGAAGCTGTAAGAGAATCAATAAGGTCAAAAAAGAAAGTAAAATCGTTCATAGTAGAAGAGGGGAGTTTTATGGATATTGGAGATAAGAAATCGTACTTAGAGGCCTATAAGTTGTATGTAAAGAAATTGGGGAAGATATAATAATTTAAAATCTAATTAGAACCTAAAGGATTGTAATTGAAATAACCGTTCAAATCAATTTTGGTACTGAAGTTACGGTCCTACCGGCGTTAATTGATAAATATAAGCATGATAAACTTTAGGTGGTTTTTCAACAATACTTCATGACTATGTTCGTGAAAGGCGGAATTGTACAACCAATTACCTATTGACAAATAAGAATGAGGTTAATTCGAGGGGTTAATATCAATTAATTTTGAAATTCTGGAGAATGTCGATTCATTCATTTTGGGTTTATTTATAGTTGGGATTACGCCCAGTATTGGTAATTTTGTATATTCTTGGATAAAAGTTGGAATTTCGGCCTCTATCTGGTTTGGATGATTGGGCATTTTATTTATAACTATTCCTTTTATAGGAATACCACTTGATTGACAAATTTTTACAGTAAGTAATGTATGATTAAATGTTCCTAGTTTCGGTGTCGAAATAATTATAACTCCAAGCTTTGTTAGCTTAATAAAGTTTAGTAACATATGCTTGTTGTTTAAAGGGACCATTATTCCACCTATCCCCTCAACCAAGAGATAGTCATATTTTTTCTGCAGTAATTTGAATTTCTTAATCGCAAATCCTAATGATGGAGGTGGTAAGTTTAGCAGAGAGCTAGCCATATGCGGTGAACAAGGTAGAGGGTAAAAATATGGGTTTAAGTTCTCTTGCTTTTCCTCGATTTTAATTGCCTTAGTCAATATTGCCAAGTCTTTGGATCTAAACTTGTTTGAATACTCTGATATTCCTGTAGCAAATGGTTTCATAACACAAATCTTGGTAATTCCCTTAGAGAATTTCCATGCTAGCGAGGCAGTTATCAACGTTTTCCCAATTCCAGTATCGGTCCCAGTTACAAAGACACCTTCGGACAAGTTACTCAATCATCACATCAAGTCGGATTAAATAGTTTGCTATGTGAGAGCAGTAATTTCTTTTTAGATACAGTTTCACATAATACCATACCCCATACGTTATGCTAAATTACTTATTTCATAAAACCTAATCTATAACCTGAATCAGATTCATTAGCTGAAGAGGAATCTGGAAATTCAATTGCCAAGAAATTGGATCAAACTTGTATGACAAACTCAATGCTCTAACAATCCTTTGTTGATACTTTGTAGTAATTGACCTGAAACCAAATTTCTAAGGTCAATCTTTAATATTCGCCTTTTCATCTCAATAAATTTTGGTGATAATTATTACATTTTCAAAGTATCCGTTTAATATAAAGTATAAATCTATATTGACAGATGGTCATTTCAGTTATTAGATAATTGACTGGAAATAGGATGGGGCATTTTACTGAAATTGAAAAGGAAATCTTTTATAAAATAATTTTATCCCGTCGGGATGTAAGAAGGAACTTCATTAGAAAGAAAATTAGTAATAAGATATTATTGAGGATTTTGACGGCCGCTCATCATGCACCATCAGTAGGCTATTCACAACCATGGAATTTTATCTTAATAAGAGACAGAAAGAGTCGTCTAAATATCAAAGAATCATTCTCCAAAGAGAGATTAAAATCAATTGAATTGCTTGCAAAAGATAAAGAAAGGAAAAAGAAGTATCTAGATCTAAAACTAGAAGGAATTTTAGAATCTAATCTAAACATATGCGTAACTTATGATCACAAACGATTTGGACCGTTTGTAATAGGGAGAATGACTTTAAAAGAAGCTGGGATTTATAGCGTTTGCTGTGCTATCCAAAATTTATGGCTTGCTGCGCGCGCTGAAAATATAGGTGTTGGCTGGGTCAGCATCATCAATAATAAAGATCTTAAAAGAATTCTCAAACTCCCTTCTACTGTTAAACCGATAGCCTATCTCTGCCTTGGATATGTAAAAAAATTTGAAATTGAACCTGATTTACAATCTCAAAACTGGTTAAGTAGACTCAATCTAGATAAAGTCGTAAATTATGAACAATGGGATGGTGGTAATAGTTGTACTGAGTGGAAAGGTTTCGACCAACGCTTGACTAATAAAAATGCTTATTCCTAACTTCTAGCAGGCTTGTTCGCCATTGAAACTTCTCGACCATCAACAAAAAAAACAAATAGATTAACAATTGGACTCAAAGATTATAGCCTATAAACCAGAGATAGTATTGATCGATTTCGAGAATTCTTTCTAGATTTTTTTGATTTTTGCAAATCAACTGGTATTCATGCAATGGTTAATTTAAATATTGCTAAGTTGCTGCATTATTGATAAATATTGTATGGTCGTTAATAGATTTTACAAGATTAAGAATTGAAAATCAAAAAAAAAGTGCCGGAGGCGGGATTTGGGCCCGCGACCTTTCGATTATGAGTCGAACGCTCTGACCAGGCTGAGCTACCCCGGCAAGCCCAGCTCTGATATGTATAAGCAAATCAAATAAAATATACGTATAATATATTCTAACCCATCCAGATATTCTGTTTAATAACGAGCTAAACCTAGTTAATGTTGATGGGCCTCTATGGAGATCCATGAACAAACTTCTAAAAAATTTAGAAAAAGCGAGATTACGTAGAGGATTTAATATATCAGAATATAGTTAATAGTTTAAAATGAGTAATAAGTAGGATAAATTGATCTTAATTCGATAATATATTTTCTCTCTGTACGTCCATTTAACGCCAAATTACCAATCTAGATTCTTTCTAATGGACAGAATAGTAAAGGAGCAAGGGATATTTAATATTGCTCCTAATATGCGAAATAAATTAAGTTTATCATATTCTTCTATCTTAGATTTTCTATATGCCTTTGAAGGTTTGTTAGGTATGAATGTTTTTGTAATTGACAAGTAAAGTTAAATGAATTCAGAGAAGACAGTATTACAAAATATGAATACTGCTCTCATACTTCATTGCCACTGCTGCTAAATCCCTGTGCTCCGAAGTTGAACTGTCTAGAACATCCATGCTCAAGCATTATGGCCCATTCATTTCTCCTGATACCTTTGTAGAAAGGGTCACCTTCCTCTTTAAATAGTGCAGAAAGTCTAAGTTATTCCACTAATGTCATTTGGGCCCGACGACGAACCTGTAAAGAGTAGCTCTACCGAGCATTATTCTAGAGTTGCATCAGTTTTGGACTGGGCCGTTGTATTGGTACCCTCCTCTTCAATTTTCTTTGGTTTTTTCTTAGATATCGCGGTAAATCCTCCATCTTACTTCCAGTTATTTGACAATCTGGTTCTCCTAGCAGCACTTTACGCAGTTACAACAGCGACTGTCTTATTCATAATGCCTGTTGTTCATCATATGATGCATTATCGTAGGCTTGATGTGGAGATACAAATCTTAACAATAAAGAAATACACTCAGATCGGTATTATTTGCGTAATGCTAGCCATGTACTTAGGTCTGGGTTTATCATTGAATTCCAAATTGCCGACTGAGATTGCATACGGCTTGGCTTCATTACCTTTTATCTTTATTTTCTTTTTGATCATCAAGGCTAAAGCATAAAAATCGGTTTGCTCTTTACAGAAGTTGGTTTTTCCGCATGATATGCTGTTTTCTTAGAAAATGATCAGGTCAGCTTTTGCATTCACATCAGAATAATTTGAAGGATCCCACATCTGATCAGTAATATTTTATGATAACAAGGACAAATATTTGGGATTCTGATATATGGCTATTGGGGACAACATATTTTTGGATTATCAAGTTATTACCACCCCAGCAGTAACTGCGAGAGCGATAAGAATAACATTAAATTGGTCGCGGAATGTTCGTCACAATCAACTCTGGGATCCTGGTGACTGAATCCGTATTCAAGTACATGCTATTTAGTAAAATTACATAAACACTATCATCCTAATTTACTCGGAATAATTTCTTTAACAATTTCAAATAATCCTACTATACAGTATAGTTTATATAGTTACGATATTAAAAACGAAATGTTAACTTATGTCTTCTCGACCAGATGATGATCCGATAAAACGATCTTCTTCTGAGAAATATGACCGGGTTGGTGCATCTTTACGATGGCCCCAAATACTTGCGGCTGCATCCTCAATTTTCTTTGGCTTTCTGTTGAAAATTGCGGTAAATCCTCCGTCTTACTTCCAATTATTTGACAATTTAGTTCTCCTAGCGGCACTTTACGCAGTTACAACAGCGACTGCCATGTTCATAATGCCTGTTGTTCATCATACCCTGCACCATCGTAAGTTTAATGTGGAGAAATATCTTTTAAGAACAAAGAAATACACTCAGATCGGTATTATTTGCGTAATGCTAGCCATGTACTTAGGTCTGGGTTTATCATTGAATTCCAAATTGCCGACTGAGATTGCATACGGCTTGGCTTCATTGCCTTTTATCATCATTTTCCTACGGTTCTATAGGCATTCTCCTCCTAATCTTATAAAGGGTACTTCTACGGAAGACTACGATAGAGTTGGTGCAGGCATGCGTTGGTCCCAAATCCTGGCGGCTGCATCTTCAATTTTCTTTGGTTTTCTGTTGGATATCACAGTAAGCCAACCGCCTTACTTCAAGTTTTTGATGACATAGTTCTAGTAACATCACTTTATGCTGTGGCGGTGGCAACAATTGTGTTCCTAATGCCTGTTATTTATCACTTAAATCATTATCCTAATTTTGATGTAGAAAAATTTCTTCTGGTGACTAAAGAGTACGTTACAATAGGAATTATTTGCGTAATGCTAGCCATGTACTTAGGTCTGGGTTTATCAATGAATTCCAAATTGCCGACTGAGATTGCATACGGAGCAGCATTTTTCCCCTTTATCGCTATTTTTGTTTGGTTCTTGAGAAACAGACCCAAAATCGCTACTAATCAAATACCACATAAAGTCAATTTATTCTTGCCAGTATTCTAGTCATAATTTGACATTATAATTTATAAATTGGAAAACTTATTTCGATTGTAGCCCATCCTATTATTAATGTTGTCTGACTTCCATAGGCTCTGCTAACTTTTGGCAACATTACTTGTATTGATATCCAACAAATTAATTAATCCAATCTTGTTAAAGTTTCTGTTTAGAGATTATCATTCCCTAAGGAATCATGGTAAATCCCGAAGTTATGTCCCTGATATGCATAAAATAATTTTGAACAAGGTGGTCAAATATCCAATAATCACTAACTTATGGCGTCACAGTTACAATGGTAGACATAGTTCCCTTTCCCTCCCCAATTTTAGATAAATTTGTGGTAATAAATTCCCAAAATTTTTTCTCGAATGAGTGGGCTCAATAAGCCTCAATCGCAGCCACCGGAGCAGCGCTATTCCAGCTGTTAAGGCACCTGCTATTACAGTAGGAACTACAATTATCTTTACCCCATGCTCCAGTTCGGAATACAAATGTCGTAGTAAGGGGTTGCACTCTTGGCCCCGCTAATCATTATCTCCACGTCCCGTATATTTCCAACGATAACACTGGCCTTACCACCCTTGTGTGCCTTAAGGTCCAAATATTCTTCGTCTTTTTCTTCATAAATGATTTCGCAATTTAAAAGACTTTAGATATCCTTTTATCCGATCATAAAGTTCTGAAATCTGTACATCATACAGTGTGGCGTGTTCTTGTTTTACGAAATATGTTAGACTGATTACTTTTTAACTTTTTCTCCTTAGTATGACTGGTGTAATCGAGTTCAATCTGACCAAAATTATCTGGCCAAGCTGACCTAGTTATACCTCATGCTGATAACCATCCGCACGAATATTATCCTTAACTAAGGGTTATGAATGGCGAAAAAGTTTTTATGGAGTTTGACTGGTATTCCAGAAATGCGACTTTCAAGTATATTGCGTTAATAATCTTTTGATAGGACCGAGAGTTTGTCGAATTGTCCCTGTGCAATAAGGAACTAGAGCCTCCGATAGATTTTTAAGAATTGTAAAACATGATTTTTCTATAGCGAATTGGATTATGATATACCTATAAAGATTGCAGGTTTAAATTTAAGAAATCCAGTGATTGTGGCCTCGGGCATTTTGGGGCTGTCTCAAAGTATTTTTAATCGATTGTATAACCTCGGTGCTGGGGCTATTGTAAGCAAATCGATTAGTCTGTTGCCCCGTGAAGGTTACAGGAATCCCACGATAGTAAGTATAGATAACATGAGTTACATCAATGCCGTCGGACTGGCAAATCCTGGGACAGAGTCGTTTTCAAAGGAAATTTCTAAGAATAATGGACCGTTAATAATAAGTTTGGTTGGATCAGATCAGAGTGAATTCTCCGTCATTGCCAAAAAGTTCAAAAATCTTAATATTTTGGGTTTTGAATTGAATCTGTCTTGTCCCCACGTAGAAAAAATGGGAATGGAAATCGGAGATGATGTCAATTTGGTTTATGATATTATCAAGTCAATCAAGAAGGATACTACAAAGCCGCTTTTTGTCAAGGTAGGTTTGGGCAAATCAGATATCATAGAAGTTGCTAAAATAGCTGAAAGTGCGGGTGCAGATGGAATTACTGCTATCAATACCCTCAGGGCGATGAAGATAGACATTGAAACTCGATGTCCTGTCTTGGAAAATAAGATCGGTGGTCTTTCTGGAAGTGCTATAAAGCCTCTAGGGGTTCGATGTGTATATGAATTGAGCAAGAGTTTAAGAATTCCGATTATTGGTTGTGGTGGGATAATGACATATGCGGATGTTATAGAATACATGATGGCTGGAGCTTCGGCAATTCAGATAGGTAGTTTGATAGGGTTAAAAGGGATATATTCGATTGGAAAGATTATTAGGGGTTTGCGCGCCTATTTAGAGGCTGCCAATATAAGCGATATCAAGGAGATTATTGGAATTGCCCATAGATAAAAACTTGATGAGAATGGTAGTAATTGAAGACGTCGTCATCGAGTCTCCCACTGTCAAGACTTTAGTCTTTAAAGACTCTCTGGGGAGTATATCAAAGCCTGGACAATTTTTTATGGTTTGGATACCTAGGAAAGAAGAACTCCCCCTCAGTGTAATGATAAGTGACAAGAAAAACTACGCTGCGATTACAATTAGAAAGAATGGTTATGGTTCTACCTCATTGTTCAGTAAAGGTAAGGGAGACAGAATTGGAATTCGCGGCCCTTACGGAAATTCGTTTTCAATTGACAAATCTCATGAGAATATTATTTTTCTGGGTGGTGGTACCGGACTTGTCCCACTTGTAAGGCTACTTTATTACATTAAACAACATCAATGCAGATTCACATTCATTTTAGGTGCTAGGACTAGATCTGAATTATTTTTTACAGAGTTAATATCTAAGTGGGCTGAAGAAAAAAAAATTGATTTGCTTATCGCGACTGAAGACGGTTCCTTTGGCACGGAGGGTTACCCTACTGATATTTTAAAGGATTTTCTCCTGGTTCATAAAGACATTGATATCATTTACACTTGCGGACCCGAAATGATGATGAAAAAAGCATACGATCTTGCAATAAAGAATGGTGTCCACATCGAGGCAAGCATAGAAAGATATATGAAATGTGGGATTGGAATTTGTTCAAGTTGTTGTATAAATGACAAGCTGGTTTGTGTAGACGGAACTATTTTCAATGAGATAAATATTCAAAAGCTTACCGAGTTCGGAGTTTGTTACAGGAATAAATCAGGTATACTTACCAAATTTTGAAAGTAAGTAAAGATAATGATGTATGACGTCAAAGGGCTTGAATAACTCTTGAAGTCAAGTTATGAAATAAGAATAAATCTGCAATCAGCACTGTACCCTAGACCTAAATTATGTACATTCATGGTCCACTATAAAGTGGATGTTTTCTTGGAGAATAGTTTTATATTCTAAATCAAAATAATTTTATATAAATTGTCTTCCATTTCGATTGCTTCTGATGATAAAAATGATCAAAATAGTGGAAATAGCAGCAACCAAAAATGGGTTACGCTTCATCACAACGGAGTATGCTTTCCTCCCGAATACATAGCCAAGAATTTGCCATTCAAAATCGATAATCAGAATTACACACTAAATAAAGATCAAGAAGAATTAATCTATGCGTGGACAAAGAAGAAGGACACTCACTATGTGCAAGATCCTATCTTCCAGCAAAATTTTTTGACAGATTTTAAGAAATTGCTGCCCAAACATATCCAAAATAGTATTCATGAAGTAGGTCAGTTAGACATGAGCGAATTTATGACTTTTGTCGATAGTGAAAAGGCGGCTAAGGAAAGAGAAAAAATCGCGTGGGGTAATCTGGCACGAGAGGAAAGAAAAAAGATCGCATTAGAGAGAAAAAAAGAGAGGGAAACACTAAGAAATTATTTTGGCAAGGCGGTGGTGGACGACATTGAGGTCGAAGTGGCGAATTGGCTAGTTGAACCTCCAGGGTTATTTATGGGCAGGGGACAACATCCATTGAGGGGTAGATGGAAGCCTCGTGTCAAACCAGAAGATGTCATTCTCAATCTTGGTGAGGAGGCGGCAGTTCCAGAAGGACCATGGCAAAAAATAATTCATGATCATACCTCTACCTGGTTAGCGTCTTGGATAGAGATGCTAACTGGAAAAAGAAAATATGTTTGGCTACATGATTCATCTTTGATCCGTCAGAATTATGACAAGGCCAAATACGATAAGGCCCAAAACCTCGAAAAATATATTGACAAGATTGAACGGGAGATCGTGAAGAAAATGACTTCAAAAGATCGGGACCAGAGAAAAATTTCCACTGTATGTTATCTCATAATAAAAATGGCGATGAGAGTTGGTGATGAAAAAGACCCTGATGAAGCAGACACGGTGGGTGCGACAACCCTCAGAAAGGAACACTTAAAATTCAAGGAGATCGACGAGAAAAATAGAGTTTTAGAGTTTAGTTTCCTTGGAAAGGACAGCGTCCCTTGGCAAAAATCTATTTTGGTTGATTCTGAGGATAAATTACTTTTATTTAATAATCTGAACCTCTTCATTAAAAACAAGAAGGAAACGGATCCAATTTTTGATAACATAAACTCAATGAAAGTAAATACGTTTCTGAGAAACATTGACACTAAAAATGTACCCGGGCTTACTGCAAAAGTTTTTAGAACCTTTATAGCTACAAATATAGTAAAGAAATCACTCAAAAGTCCACCAATAATAGTGAAGCCCGAATCTACGGAATCTGAAAAGATTTATGTTGCCAAATATGCAAACCTGCAAGCTGCAATAACGTGTAATCACAAGAAGGGAGTAGATCCAAAAAACCCTGCAAGTATTACGGCAATTGCAAAATATGAAGAGTCTATGAAAAAGAAAATAGACCTTATTAACAACCTAAAGGCAGACTTAAAGAACAAGAATTGGAAAACTGAAAATCAGAAATCCAGATTGGTTGAAAGGGTGCAAAAGCTAGAATTCCAAGTAAGGTTACAGAAAGAAACAAGGGAATATAATTTAGGAACTTCTTTGCGAAATTATATAGACCCCAGAGTATTTCGCTCTTGGATGAATATTGTTGAATTAGATTGGACCAAAATGTATACAAGTACGCTACAAAGGAAGTTTCTATGGGTAGATAACGTTACAAAAAAAGAACTGAAGACAAACTTTGAGTTGTGAACTGGTTTTGATTAATTCGCCCCAATCAGAAATTTCCCACAAAATGAAAAAAGACTTCAACTTTAAGCCTCTAAACAGGGTCACTGCTATATGTAATAATAGTCGTAATGAGATACTTTTCATAAAGTATAAAGATGCTAGAAATACCAACACCATCAGTCTTCCTGGTGATTTTGTCAGATTTGGAGAATTGGCAGAAGAAGCTTTGCAGAAATCCGTTTTTCAACAAACAACATTCTCCATAGAACCCATTGAAATTTTAGGTATATATTCAAATATCGACAACCGGGGTGGCTTGCACATCATTGAATCTGTTTTCGTTTGTATTATTACAAATATTCCTGAGATGGGAATGAAAACAGGGTCTGGATCACCATGTGTGGATGGACCGTGAGCAAATTGAAGAAAGTAAAGATAGCATTTACAATATTAAAATTGTTAAAGACTATTATTCGTGGAGGATCCAAAAATCTACATTTTGGACTACCAAAATCTAACACTTGGAAAATTATAAAGCAAATCCTCTCATTGTAGCAATGGCTGATTGTGTAAGCTTGATGGTGAATGCAGATGCATTGTCAGACTGCACTTTTGAAAGCCTCTCTAAAAAACTCGTTTTATCTTTTCCTCTTTCAAACATACCTCCTGACTCTTTAATGCAAAGTGGAAAGCGTTGTATTTTTATCCCATTTGAAAATAAGTAATCTATGAATTTTAGATAGTTATTTATATCAGAATAATCCCATTTTTTTTCCTCACATAACATTATCCATACGTCGATTGAATTTTGAAAAAATGCTTTTTCGCGGAGCTCTTCTAAACTCAATATGATTATACTAGGAAGAAGGGATTTAAATTCTAATCTACGAATATCTTATCGCTAATTTGGTATCGAGAACCAAAATCAGGTTTTATTCCAAGTGGTGTATAATCCCCAGATGAACACGAGAAGCATAATTCACTCTTTTTTAAACCTATGCCTTTTGCGAGATTTACATTATCGTTATAACAAACTTCGTCTGCCCCAATTATTTTAGCGACTTTGTTACCAATAATATCTAAATCCACCTCATTCTTTGCGACCTGAAACGCCATCAACTCTTCTTGAGACGGAAAATCAATTCCGGCGTAACATGGATACCTAATCGGTGGATATGTAATAACCATGGATATTTTTTTTGCTCCTGCTTGTTTGACCGACTCAATTATTGCTTTAGAACTCGTACCCCTTACTATGCTATCATCCACAATTATGACGTGCTTATTCTCTATCATTTCTTTGATTGGCATAATATTTTGGTTGATTTCCTTTCTATCTTTAACTAGGGGTTCAATAAAACTCCTCATTGAGCCTTTCTTGCTGTATCTGTCCTTTAACAAACCTTCTTCAAACGGCAGTCCAAGTTTTAGCGAATATCCTAATGCTGCAGGTCTGGAAGAATCAGGTACTGGAATTACCACGTCAGCTTCATTTATCGGAAATTTAAGTGCTAAATATTCCCCTATCTTTTTCCTTGCAAGGTAAATATTTATTCCTTCCATAATTGAACTTGGGTGTGCAAAATAAGTGAATTCAAATGCACAATGCGCATGATTCACAGGTTCAGAAAATCTTTCGGATTTAATGCCATTCTTGTCTATTCTTAACAACTCACCTGGTTCAATATCTCTCAAAAGAATTGCACCAACAGTCGATAAAGCGCAGGATTCTGATGCAATAATGTAAGTATTAGTATCCTTGTGTAATCCCAATACAAGTGGTCTGAAGCCTTTAGGATCTCTGGCGGCATATATTGTATTTGAATCGGTTAGAAATGTAAAACAATAAGACCCTACCATCTCATTCTTGAGTATAGCCATAGCGGCCTTCATATCATCCTTCTTTTTCAATATACTAACCAGCCTTTGGGCAGCAACCAGAGTATCTGTCATATTCTGTGGTGTAAAAGTACAACCACCAACCATTGTAGAAAGCTGTTCGGCATTTGAAATTGTCCCATTGTGAGCGATGCATAAATCTTTAACCTTCAATGGTTGAGCATTTTCTAGAGAACTTGAGCCAAATGTAGAATATCTGACGTGGCCGATCCCGATATTAGAAGAAAATTTTGTAATTAATTTATCAAATTCATTTGCAGAGCCCGAAACCAATCCTGTTCTTTTAAAAGGTAATTTCTTTGGTACGGCAATACCCCATGATTCCTGTCCTCTATGCTGCAATGATCGAAGACAATCTATCAAATAAGGTACTACATTTTCTCCTCCCAAAGAAAAGATACCTACTACGCCACAATTTTCATGAACCATTAGAAGACATATCTCCGTCATTCTTTCTATTTAGTTTTTAGAATGCGGGAGTTGAGATGATTTGTATCAAATTTCTTACACAAAAAGGGGGTTAGTTAGACAGATTTTGTAAAAAGATTTGAAATTGAGTTATGATAATTCTGAGATATGGTCGCCAATGAACTTTTGAAAATTGTTTTTCCTTTATTTTCGATTATACAATCTCTATCATTTGAACTAGATCCAATTTTAGCAAATGGAATTTTCCTCTTTTTTAAGTATCTAATAATCTTTGAATCATGATTGGTTGAAAAAATAAATCGATTATGAGATTCTGAAAATAGCAAATATTCTATTCTAGAGCATTTATTTGGGATCTTGTCGACTGACATTCTAAACCCGATATTACTATGGAGAGCCATTTCCAACATTGCAACAATCATCCCCCCCTTTGAGCAATCATGAACTGCAGTAATTAGATCTCTGTCAATCAATTTTTTGATAGTCTCTATGATATTTCTTTGCTCCTCTAAATCAAAATGAGGAACGTCTCCACCCACAATGTCCAAACAATATTCAAAATATTCTGATCCACCCATTTCATCCTTGGTTGTTCCAACAATAAAGATTGATTGGTTCGAGATATACTTTGGATACTTTATCTTATCCTTAGAATCAATTAACCCGAGCATTCCTATGACAGGGGATGGTTTTATCGGACCCGAGTTGGTTTCATTGTACAAACTTACCTTGCCACCGACAACGGGTATATTCATGAATTTACAAAAATCTCTAATACCTCTAATTGTCTGCAAGAATGTCCAAAAAATTTCTTCATTTTCAGGATTGCCAAATTGTAAATGATCTACTATTCCTAATGGACGTGCTCCCACACAAGTTAGATTTCTGAGTGATTCAGCCAAACATCCCATGACGCCCTTGTACGGATCTAAATAACAATGTTTAGAGTTACCATCTAGTTTAAAACTCAGAAACTTATCATCGTCGAGCTTGATAACTGAACTATCCGATGCACCTGGTTTTGTTACCGTTCTAACTCCAACTTCATGGTCAAACTGCTCATAGACCCACTTTCTGCTGCATAAGGAAGGGTTAGACAACATTTTAAATATCATTTTTTTGATGTGGATTTGAGGTTCCGGTTCTCTGAACGACTTTTCGAATTGATTTAATATAAGATGGCTCCTTAAATTTCCTATTCAGCAGAGGAGCGTGAGCGATGATTTGTGCAGGCATGCAAGCCAATATGTTACCATCTCTAATAACAGAGAGATTAAGATCATCAGTAACATAACCTATTTCAGAATAATTCACATTATGTTTGTCAAAAATCTTGAAGAATTCAAATTTCTTTTTCGAATTGACGATATATAGCATACGCTCTTGAGATTCTGAAATCATTATCTGCGCATCTGTCATGTCCTTTTGCTTTAATGGAATAGTTGACAAATCAACTAGAAATCCTTTTTTCAAATTATCAGCTGTTTCAGAGAGGCAACAAGACAATCCGCCACCTCCAAGATCTTTCATGGTCTTGATGCAATCATGTTCTATCGCCTCTAAGGTAGCTTCCATGAGCAATTTTTCCAAGAATGGGTCTGGTATCTGCACCGCGGAACGGTTTTCTTCATCAAGGTTTTTTGAAGCAAATGAGGCGCCATGAATTCCATCTACGCCTGTAGCATTTCCACCCAAAACCAGAGAATCTCCTTTTTTTGCCGTGTTAGCAACAAGATTGACAAGTTTTGCGTATCCGATTGATGCTACATCTACTAAGCAATAATTATCAAATGATGTGTCGAATTCGATCTCTCCGCCAACTGTCGGGACGCCGATACAATTACCATAATCCGCAATGCCTTTAACTACGTTTTTTAGCAACCATCTATTCTTTGATTCAAATTTAGAATTCTTGTCAACTTGACCGAACCTTAATGCATTATACAATGCAATCGGACGAGAGCCCATTGACAATATGTCTCTAAGTACACCTCCTACCCCGGTTGCAGCACCCCCATATGGTTCCACTGCCGATGGATGATTGTGACTTTCTATGTGAATAGTGACTACATAACCATTACCCATATCGATTATTCCAGCATCATAACCAGGGCCAACTAACACATGATCCCCACTCATTGGTAATAATTTGAGATGTTTTTTAGAAGATTTATAGGAACAATGCTCAGACCATTCGGCACTAATAATAAACTGTTCCAATTCATTTGGTTCCCTAAGCAGTTTCTCCTTCAAATAACTATATTCTTCTGTATTGAGGATATTCATTTTTAATTCCTAAGTTCTACTTAAAATAGTTAATCATAGACTTAAATATCAATATGGAACTTTGATCATACCCTGCAGGGATCAAATCTTTGTCACTACCTCTTTCAGGGTGAGGCATCATCCCCATAACATTTCCTTTTTCGTTACAAATGGCGGCTATGCTGTTTAAAGAACCATTTGGATTATATTTCCAATATTCTAAGGTGACTTGGTTATTTTTTCTTAATTTTGTTATAGGATTTATCATCAATCATGAATCTACCTTCGCCATGTGCGATAGGTATTGAAATCCTCTGATTTTTAGCATACAAATTTGTAAATGGAGTATCAGTATTAGTAACAACCACATTGATCCATTTGCAAACAAAATTCAAAGATTCGTTGACAATCAGTGCACCCGGGAGTATTCCAGATTCAACAAGTATTTGAAATCCGTTACATATACCCAATATTGGAACATTATCATCTGTTAACTCCATTATTTTACTCATGATGGTGCTGTGCGCCGCTATAGCACCAGCTCTCAACCTGTCTCCATAAGTGAATCCCCCTGGTATTATTATACAATCAAAATCATCAAACGAAGATTTGTACCAGATATATCTAGCATCCACATGAAGAATATTATTTAAAATATGATGAACATCACGATCACAATTGCTGCCTGGAAAAACTGTAATCCCTATCCTTACCAATAAGGATATTAAAATTATATTTTATAAATTCCTATTCTTTTGGCTAAATGTAAATTAGAAAAATACTATTGTTTAATGATGACTGCATTAACAATTCCATCTTGTCCGGGTCTCGAAACAACCTTAGCCAGACCCAATTCGGTTTCTAGAATTGAGCCTTTAGTAACTACACCTCTTCTTGTATAATCCTTATTTGCAGGATTCTTGGTGACCCTAATTATCTTGACCTTGGTTGTTTTCTTGGTGTCCTGATCATTTACATTTGCATATTCAGCAAACTTAAAAGCAACTTTAATATTATTACCTCGAACCCTTCGAATTACATTCTTAGTATCACCTACAATTGGTTCGTTTGGATATCTATCTATTTCGTATTTCCTCCTGGTTCGATTTGGAATTATTCTTCCACCTGTTAATTTCCTGCCTCCCAAATTTTCGATAGATTTACGCACAGTTCAAATTTGGCAAAACTATAATTAAGTGTTTTTCTTTGAAAATCCTGTAGGATTTATGAGTAAACTTTTTTTCAGTATTGTTAAATCGCTAATTCCAAAATAATTCTTGAATTTCATTGTGGTGGTATATATCTTGACCCTTCCTGAACTTTTTTGGTTAATAAACTCCAAATCCTGTAATTCCTTCAAGTGCATATATACTTTGGAGCCCCTGATTTCTACTAATCTCTTGCTAGTAACGGGCTGTTCATAAGCTACATAAGAAAGCGTCTTCATTACGGAATTAGAAATCTGAGGCTTATTAGAAAACTTCTTGATAATTGGAGCATAACTGGGTTTCAGCTGAAATACATACGTACCGTCTTCCAGCTTTGCTATCTCCAACGCTTTGAAGGCGACTTTGGTCTTGTTGATAAGTTCATTCAATAATCGCTTAATTCTCTCTCGAGACTCTATCCCGGAAGCTTTAACAATATCATCAATTGTAAGGGGACGGCCAGCAGAATATAACGCTGCCTCAATGCGAGCGATGATTTCATCAGGTGGTAATTTTGTCATCTAATTATTCCTGTCGGTTATTTTTGGGAGCAATTTTTATCCATTCTAATTTATTGTCTGTTGATTCAATGCTATCGGTAGTCTCCCGGAAAGAATCTAAATATTCTATCCCCTTATTCAAGTCAGTAAACCCTGTGATAATTTCTATCTTATCCTTCATGCTCAGATAAAGCATTGCAATGAAATATCTAGCAATATCAATTCTGTCTAATCCAATCATCATTTCATTAAAATTCAATTCTCTTTCATGTTCTAGCCTTATCATAATCCTATTTTCAAATTCCTCTATTATTTTTTCAAATTTAATCAAATAATGTTGAAAGTCTATAACTTCGACAGGTTCCAAATTTAAACTGGTTCTCTTCACTACGGGATTAGTAAGGTCGGTTATCATAGTCTCCAGAATAGAAATCAGATCCTCTAATGATACAGGGTAAGACAATTCTTTTCGAAAGGGCAATGTAAGATTAGAAATTTCTGGGATCGGAGCCTTTTCACTAAATTCCTTGTCCCGTTCAGATACACCTTGTTGATCTTTATTAGCAATTTTTTCTAATCGAAAGATAGATTCTACTTTAAGTCTATGAATCAATGTTGACGTTAAAATTGCCACACCGCATACGCGCAAGTCCTTATAAGAAGACTTAGTTAATGTAGACAATAAGGTCTCTAAGAGTTTTACAATATTTATCTGCCAAACATCATTTTTTCCTATCAAAGAAGGATTAAAAAGTAAATTTAATGGGGGCTGAGAAATTTTTTTCTTGGTAGAAATCTGATCGGATTCAACGCTTTCATCAACCATGCTGTTATTTCAGGCGTATCCTATATTTTATTATATTCTATAGTTAGCAAAATTACAAGCGTATATAATCGTACGAGTTGGATTCTCCTCGGAGGTTCTCAGATTTGCCGCACTTTATTAAATAAAGCTAAAATGGTAATATTTTTTTTTCCAAGATAGTAGTTCTAAATCTTTTTTACGTATTTCCAAGAATTAACAAACTATAGATTTCCATATTGTTGCCTTAGGATAGAAGGATTCGATCCTTATTTTTGTTGATCAATAGTAGTTTGCTCTATCCAAATCGTACTATTGCTAGTACTCAAGAATAAATACAGAATCATTTGTAAATTAGCATGCATTATTGGTACGGATGTATCGATACTCCACATAATGATTACGGGAAAGACGTTACAAAATTTAGAATTATCACAGACAATTTAAAAATAATAAGAGACAAAGGTAATAGGATCCCTAACAAATCTTGGATGTTGTACTTGTTAGAAATTTTCAATATTCAACATGTCGCAGTAGAACTAAACCTAATTTGCCAATTCGACAACCAAGACTATTTTGAGGCAATTTTTAGAGGTCATAATCAATATCGATTTACTAAAGTCTTACCACAGATAGGACACTCGTACCATCGAGTAATCAATTTCATAGATAATGACTCAAGATTGGAATTCTATTTAAAAGATCTCGATTCGAATGAAGATGAAAAATTTTCTCTCAAAGTGGATCGAGAACAGTTTGCTTTTCAGTTTCATCAAAGTTTCACTGGAGTAGAGTGGTGGAACAGAATCAGTTATTCCCCATATCCAATCAGGTATGAAATTGAAATTTCAAATTTGATGTATGGGTATAACGACGATTTGTATGATCCGACCTCACAGCTGTTTTTCCCGATAGGTTTGATCTATGAAAATAAAGATGGCACTACTCATTCCTATCCTGCAAAACTCTATGATATTACCAGGAGAAATGGCTGTGTTTGTTATTTAGTAAAGTAAACATGTTATCTCTTGTCTTATTCTAACAAGGTATTAATCAATTAGATGTGGACTAAACTCGAATTTGGAATCCTTATATGCTCAAACGCTTCGGGAAAAATAATCTTGCTTAATATTTCGATTCCTGTCACGATTCTAGGACTGGGTTTGCTGAAAAACTCATTGGAATTTACGATGTAGATTTCCTTTTCCGTATTTGCTCTCAATGAATCCCACTTAGAATCCTCTATCTTATGGTATTCTTTTTGGGATCTGATAATATCAAATCCACATGGCATTATAATAACCTTGTCAGGATCCAACTGTGCAATTTTCGATGTATCAATTGGGTGTGAATCCACACCCGCCATGTCCATTTAAACCCTTTGCTCCAACTATATCTAGCATATCAGGTACCCAATGTCCGGCAAGATAGAATGGGTTCAGCCAATCTAAACACATTACTTTCGGCCGATTATCAAGAAGGTGTTTTTTATCAGGTGCATGTAAGATTGATTTTATTGCGTTAATTCTATCTTTAAGCTGATTAGTAATATTAAGAGCTTCTTCTGGTCTGTCTAATTCTTTACCCAAAACTAGTATACTTTGAAATATTTCAAAAAGGTTATTAGGATTCAGGTACTAAATTATGTGGCTTATATCCTAATACTTCAAATGTGCTCTGTATTTCCTTATCAAAAGGTGCGCACACTGAGCACATGTTCTGACTAATTATCAAATCTGGTTTTATTTCCCTTATTTTATCCACATCAATCTTGAATAATGGCTCATTTTTGATTGACATTTCTCTTACCTTGTTGTCTATTTCCGAGCTATCCAGTTCTTCAAAACTTATTGTTGGTCCAATTATTTTTGGTATTTCTAAGGCTTTTTTGGGATAAGTACATTCATGAGTAACACCTTTTAGAATACCCTCTAGGCCTAATTCAAAAATTATTTCGGTTGCACTCGGTAAGAAGGATAGTATTCTAGAGTAGTTGGTCATAGGATTTTGACCTCTTAATGAAGCCCATACTCAAACATAACGTATTCCTCATTTTCAATGATGTTTATGCAATATATACAAGCTCTTAAAAAAGTCGATAGTTACCTTTGAATTAAGCTTACTTGACCCATTTGCCCTATCAGTAAAAGTATAGGGAATTTCCTTAATCTTTATTGATTTTGACTTTACTAATATCTCTAGAAGAATCTTAAAACCAGAAGTGTTAAATTCCATTTTCCTAACGACATCCCTTTTTGTTACAAAAAAACCAGACAGTGGATCTGATACCCCTGACAATCTGAATAAGAGTCTTGATAAATTTGTGGCAAACTTACTATAAAAAATCCGCTTTGAAGTCCATCCTACTATTCTCCCACCTTTCAAGTATCGTGACGCAATTACTAAATCACTATTTGAATTCCTGATCTCTGCCATCAGACTATTGATATGTAATGGTGTATGCGAAAAGTCAGCATCCATTACTATAAGGTAGTCACTAATTGATGATTTAAATCCCTCATAAATGGCGGATATCAAACCTGAACGCTCTTTTCTCTTTACTATCTTTATGAAAAAGCTCTCGTCATGAAGTGGGTATATAAAAAAATGCTTATGTGACTGGATACCTACAGTATCTCGTATCTTGTACAAATAGAATCCTTTTTTTTCATCAAAAGCTTCAATAATTCTATCAACCGTGCAATCCGGAGAATTATCATCAATGATGACTATCTCATAGCAACCTTGGTCTTTGACACAAGTATATATGGAATTTACTAGATTAACTATATTCTGTGATTCATTATATGTTGGGATAATGATTGAGAATAAGGGAGGATTATTGAGTTTCTTAATCAAGTCATCCTGAGTTTTTCTACATATTATATTCTCGTTCATCTTTACATCCCGTATCTATAGGTCACTTTCGAATTTCCTTCAAAGAGTAAATATATAAATGTATTACAATTGGGCCTAAGAAATTCTACAAATTAATCCAACTTAACAGTACTGATCTGAAAACTGTCTATTATTCTATTAATGGTAGGAGAGAATTTATCAAATTCATCTTTTTGAGTGGTAAACATGATCTCAAACAAGTGTGAGTTGTTTCTGATCATTATTTCTTTTGATTTGGTAGCGCCCAAATTTGAATTGTAAGTGTATATAAGCTCTTTTCCCAAAAATTTTGGGAAATGTATATCATTCACTGAAATCAATTCAAGGTTCTGCAAGTTATTTGCCAGATAGTTAATTTCATTAACTAAATCTACCTTTAAGAAATCGTTTTCGCCATATGTTGTACCAGACAAATTATCGTCACTCCTATAATGATAGTAATCGACCCTTTCCAAATAATAATCTTGAGGATTATCTTGATTCGCTATAAAAGAAGCACTATTTTGTCCCAAAACTTTATTCCAACTACTGGGATATTTTAAAACAAACCCTTCTGGAGACTGATAAATAGATTCTTGAATGTTACTCGAGGGAATATCTATTATACTTTTTGTAAAAATCTTAACACCAGAAATTATCTTAAAAATTGTTGGAACATAACCAGAGTAACTATCTGGAGTAGTTCCAAATGAAATAATATAAACATAATTATCTTTGATGGTCCAAAACTGCAAAACCTTAATTATTCTATTATCCGTTTCATGAGTAAACAAAATTCTCTCCCAGATGGTATCTGATATTACATAAGGATTTGAATCTATTAGTTGAAATTCTTGCAGTACAATTGATAGAATTTTTATTCCTCTATTAGAGTAATCATGAAGTGACATGTTGGATTGTAATTTCTCCATTCCAAATGTCATCTTTTCTCCAAACAGATCATAGTTATTTGGAGGTGACAAAGTAATGACACCGTTATCCTTGTGTGTACTATTAATAACTGCCCAACTTGATGGAAAACTGAAGATAAATCCGCGGTCATTTTGTGAGGTATAATTAATCCAGGAGGAATCATTCTCACCAAAAGGTATACCTTCAGCAAGACCAAAGAAAAAGACTAAATGGAAAGAAAATGCAATGGACAAAAGTAATAAAGTTAATGCAGTTCTCATCCTAACTTTCTGAGGTAAAAGAGGTTTATCAAATTATGGGATCTTAGTGCCTACAATTACTGTAAAGAATCCCCTAGAGACTCTGTTAAAAGATGGTAATTTAGCATAGAGGTTTTGTTTCTTATATAACATCATTGAATGGATAAAGTCGATATCCATATTCTAACCTCATGAAATTGCCTTGGCTGGCTACGAGAATGCAGTGGCTATCTTTCCTGTTGCACAGGTCTTATCATAATTTCATTTACATTCATGTGATCTGGTGAATCTATTGCAAATAGAATAGCATTTGCTATGTCTTGAGCTTGCAGCGGTTCCATTTTTTTAACCGATTCCAGAAACCCTTGTAGCGAACTATCAGTAATAGTATTGTTAAGTTCTGTTTCAACTACACCTGGTTCTATGCAAGTAACACGAATGTTGGATCGTTGGCTTAATTCCTGTCTTAATCCTTCACTAAATGCAGTAACGGCATGTTTTGTTGCACAGTAAACACTCCCAGCTGGAAAAACCAACCTACCGGCTATTGAAGATATATTCACTATATGACCCGATTTATTTGATAGCATGTGAGGAATAACAGATGCTGTACTATATAGTACACCTTTAATGTTTACATCTACCATTTTATCCCACTCATCTATTTTTAGATTCTTTACAAAACTCAATGGCATAAGGCCTGCGTTATTGATTAAAACGTCAATCCTCCCATATTTATCGATGGCCGAATTTGAAATGTTGGCACATTCTTCCCTCTTTGTTACGTCTAATTGATTTATTAAGATCTCCCCATTTTGATCTCTAACTGCCTTCTTCAAACTCTCCAATTTGTCAACCCTGCGTGCGCCTGCAACAATAGTTGCACCTGCTCTAGACAACGTTAAGGCAGTTGTGTATCCGATTCCGCTACTTGCCCCTGTGATTAGTATGACTTTATCCTTAATCATTTGCTTTATCATTATGCTCTGCTTAGATTTATTTATATTCAAGCCTGTTTTTTCTTTCATGCATCCAATTTTTTTAATGACTTAATTTTTAGGTTCATAATTGATTCTAGAAAATGCAGATTGCTTTCCGGTAAATGTTATGGACTTGGCATATTTACCAAGTTATTATCGAGATGGTAATATGGTTTCTTTTAATCCGGAATAAAACTCATTATTTTTGGGAATTGAATAATTAATTAGTCATAATAAGATCTTCTGTTTCAGTCAAACAGCATACAAGATCGACGATCTCTTACTAATGATCTTGATTATTCGATTTCATATTTGTCTTTAACTACTATTAACCTAAAATCTTTTCAAGATAGTGATATAGAAGTCATTGTATTGCAAAAATATCAAATATTTGGTAGGCCATAAACATGAGAAAGGAAAAAAGGGAATATGATATTATGTCTTATTTAGGACCATGATACTCTTCTGGGAATGCATCTGATTCAACTGTTTCGATAGGTTCACCCGTGGGTAACGGTGCTTCTTTTGGTACTTCATATTTGAATATTTCAGGAAAGTCAATTTTTATAATGACATTCATACCTACCTGATAAATCTCAGATTTGGGAATATCAAATCTTTTATTATTTTCTCCAAAAACCACTATTTTATCATTGGTCTCCTTCAATACATGACCAACATGGTCTTCATTCTTAGCTCGAACTCCCTTGTTAAATAACGTGTTTGGATATTTTCCCTCATATGATGCTAAATCCACCATCTTATCTTGTTCTCCCCAAGGATCCTGTCTACCTGCCGGAAGCGGGGCATCTCTACGTACCGCGTATTTAACCAAGTCTGCAGAATTTAATCCAATTAAAACATTGGCGCCTACTTGTTCAATCTCCTTTATTGGAATATCATACCTTTCATTTTTTCCTCCAAATACTATTATTTTATCAGGAGTTTCTCTGACTACATACCCTACATTTGGTTCATCTAATGCTTTAACACCTTTATTGAAGTATTTACCAGAAGTCATCAAAGATATAGATAAAAATAGTATACTTAAACCTTTTATGAAACAACAGAGGACAATAATTAATTCTTGCCGTAAAAGAATCTGCTGCCAATTAGTGGTCATATTTTAACAATTTAGATTTAAAAATTAGTTTTGTAGTATAAGCATTTAAACTACAGTTTCTACAAAATTGATTTGATACGGCCTTAATCGGGTGTAGGAGAGTGCATCTAGCTTATTCTGGGATTATAGAGTTGATGGGATGCAGAAAATAACTAGGATATTGTTTAACAATATGACGGTATGTTGCCCACTGCAATCATTGAACTTTGTCATAGAAGATAGGCCAGGCTATGATAAAGACGATCGAAAGCAAATGACAAGACATAACACAAATACTGCCTGTTTTCCAGCATCCAAATAAAGGGCCACCCAGTAAATCATATTTGGAAATGAACAGGAAATATCAGATATGATAGTGTAGAAATAGGCATATTGTGACTGTACCGGAAAATGTAGGATCAGAATTCAAAGCTTGAAATTACTGGAGTAAAGACCTTTAACATTACAAGCATATTAACTGGTAGTATGAGTATCTTATTTGGTGATGAACTAGATGGTAGTAGAAGATAGCATAACATCATATCCTGAAGAATTGTACATTAATGATTTATACAAGATACATAGGAGAGATATCTACAAGGAACAATATCTTATAGGCACAAAGATCAAAAAGGATAGAAAGATAGTCAATGTTCAAGAGATGACACTAGATAGAACATTACTTAGAGAATTAAGAGACAGACTAAACAAGATGTCCTTAGACTAACCCATTCATAAGACTATCAGGGTTATATTACTTTAGAACTCTTATCCATAATAATTTTACATTCAATAGTAGTCTGATATCTATATAGAGTGAACATGTGATGATTCTGCGGGCTCGGTTCTGACCGGGATGGAATCGGGTCCATAGGAACTATATGCCATTTAGTTTTTTTATGTTGACTAGATTGGCTTTTTTATTCATTAAAGGCAATAGAGTATCAAAGGTTCAAGTCTACCGAGAATCGCACTATAAGCAAGCAAAAGAAATCAGCTTACCGCAAAGTTAGTTATGCAATTGCTGCTGAATAATTAATGATTACTATTTCGTAAATTAAAGGTAAGGTTAGAATAATTTGACATTCGTAGAGAACTTTTTGAGGATGGAGTAAACTTTCTATAATGAAAAAAGGAAGATTCTACTGATTGGTGTTTAGAATCATTGATTGATTATATTGTTAATTTAAAGGCATAATCCTGTGTAGAGAAGGCAACGTACACGTAAACGCTATTGTTAACTTATCTTGGGTGCTCCGAGTCCCATACTTGTAGTATTCTAGTTTCCTGCTCCAGTGTTTCTTCATAACCATCTCTTATTAGATTTTTTATTGTAGTGCTTGAGAAATCAAAAGTCTTATTTGATATTGTATGGGTGTCGTTTTTGCGTTCTATTCTAATTACCTGTTCTACAGAAACCATATGTTCAATCAGATCCGCGTATTTTAAGTGCTTCCCCGTGCTAAAGTTTCTCGTATCGGCTTGTTGCTTTAGGATGTCATCTACTAGAGACCTTTTAACATTGTTATCTTCGGCTAGCTTGATGAGGCTATTCGCGATTTTGACATAATCGGTCATCATTAATGCCATCCTTTCATCAAATAAGGTCCTATCATGATAAGTCAAGTCATTTTTTCTGTCCACAAGCGCGTCATGATCAGCGGGCAAGGAGTCTTGCTTAATTGGATGTACGTTTACTATGAAAACGCGGAGTGGAGGCACATCAGATTTTCTAACAGATGCCCAATACCTGCGGTGTTCTATTACGGCCTCCCTAAGTGGAGTATTAGCTATAATGCCACCGTCCCAAAAATAGCGAACTTCCTTAGTATTTATCCTATTTCCATCATCTATTTTTTGTTTTTCATTTCCGATTTTAGTTCGATGACTACCATCGGTATCTTCGACTTGTAACTTCGTATATTCATAATTAACAGGTACTGAACCACTTGCAAGAACAAAGTCAACGTCTATACCGTCATTATGACTAATAATGTACTCAAACCCTTCGTGGTCATTAGGTCCCCTTGCGTATTGAGGACCGTAACGACCATATTCAGTTTTCCGAGTACCATCCTCTTTTTCGTAACTATCAAATACTACTGTGCTTCCTTCCTGGACGTCGACGCTCACCAGAAGGAGCCTAGGCTCATTATTCTGGTAACTTGTTGCTATCGGAAACTTTGCAAATTTCTCAAGGCTCCTTCTTAATGGTTCGTTACTATAGAGGTACTGTGTATTAACAGGATCCAAAAACCTCCTATCTTCTAATGTTTTAGAAAGGCTAAATACATTTGGTACTCCTCTAAACATGAACTGCTTAGTGTCATAATATCTTCTCGCTGATTCGCTTGATGCCAAATCCTTATTAAAATAATGCCAATAATTCCACCATGCATCAAAACTTGGAATTGTATCCATAAAAGATTCTGTTGCCATATGTTCCCAGAAATCAATCAGTCTATCAGCAGATCCTTTCCAGCTCTTGTTTTCTTTTACATAACTGACTAGCACGGCTGCATTCATTGCGCCTATGGAGGTCCCAGCCACAATATGGAAAATCGGTTTCCCTTGCCTACCCAGTTTTACATCCCTTTCGGAAAGCAATTCATAAGTGGCCTTGTAAACACCAGCCTCATAAGCTCCTAATGAACCGCCTCCTTGGAACACTAATGCCCTTTGAAAGTGAGTTGTTGTATTCAATCTTTCAACATTGCAATAGGGAATTGGGCACTTTTAAAACTTTCATGTTGTTTCTAGTTACTTAAATGTTGCATCTTAACCAATAAGTCCTGATAGGCATTTGCCGTCATCGTATCTTTGTCCTTTAAAGTATTTAGCATCGATGCTTTGTGTCTAAAACAATATGGATGGACTGCATATCAAAACCCTCTTATCCAAAAATACTATGATCTTCCTCAGAGGTACTATTGATCGTCAAACGTTGTTGCCGTCTTTATTAGGTGGGATTTGACATCGGAGTACCAAATTTATCTTTATCTATCTAGAGATTTAAAAATAATACCAAAATGCAAGAGTGCGATCTTATTCTGTAAGTGTACATGTTCAATTCGATACGTGTACATGTTCATTTCAATAAGCTACCATCAATTAGTTTTTTGTAGACACTAAATTTAGAATGTAATATGGTAGATTAGATTGAGAAAATTAGTTGTTTGCTTAAGCTAATGCTAATACTACTGGTGTTGATACTAGGAATTTGCTGATGCTGATGCTATTACTACTACTATTGATACTAGTAATGTTCTATTTGTGTTCATATCTGTAAGTTCCACTTGAACTATTCAACTTATGTTAGATTCTAAAATTTATCTATAATGGTCAATTGTTGTGTGTGTACAAATGACCCAATCCTTGGTCAAGTAGGTTGCTAAAGGAATAATGGCTTTTAGAGACAAAAGTATTGATTTTAATGCAAAAACGCAAGGTTAACTTTTTATCCATGACATAAATAGTTTATACTCCAGTTGATCACGACAAATTTGATAAAATCTATATTCATTTTTTATGTGTTCATAATGTATCTTGGAGCCGCTGTAGATGTAAATATAAACGACTCAAAAGTATATTACATGATTACCACTAATGAGATTAACAACTGATTTGAGGAACTTACTCCTGATAATTAAGGATTAAATGACTTTACTAACAACGACAAAGTTGATTTACTAATGGATACTGGCAGTATTTCAGATCTCCTTTACTGATAACAAGATTGTATAAAACATCTTATCTAAAAGAAATTTCAATACTAGGGCTAAGCATAGTCCAGATTTTCAAAAACAATAAAGCCAATTCGACATGTTTAGTGGGGCTAATATCTTAACGATAAACCTATGGTCTAAATATCCTCCTTTCCTAGCATGAATTTCAGAAGAAACAGAAAACTTTAAAATACGTTGATTAAGGCCTGTATTTGCAATTTCTTGGTTATTTATTAGGGATACAACTAAAACACTATATTTCTTACACATTATCAAGTGAAGTCATGTCGCTATCTGAGGTGGATTCAGAAATATCGTCCCAAAAAAGATCGCTACAAAGAGAAAGCGGATTCTGAAATCATGGAGGATAAGACTTAACTTGAGGTTGATTCAAATTACATTTGGCTATGTGTTACAATTTAGTCAAAAAAGTAAACAGATTCTCACAATATCCATCCACAAGGAAAGAATCATGCTAACAGCAGAGAAATTCATAGTAGGCTTACTCGAAGTACACGAGAGATGCGTTGTATCAACCAAAGGCAGTACCTCGCATCTTAACACTAGAGGTTCCTAAACCGAAAACATTATTTTCATTCCCCTTTTGCGAAAAGCATTATCGAGAAGACATTAAAGTACATCAAAAATAGGCCTAAATGCTTTGATGACAACTTTCCTTGAGATAAAAAAATTGACACAATCTCTTCCGTATCAATACTGGCTCAGCTTCATTGCATAAATGTGTAACAGAAGGGGTGTTAACATCTTGGATTGGTATGGCCTACTAAACAAAATAACACATTTAAACAATGAGGATATATTAATTGGTGATGAAATTTATTTATTTATTCATTATTGCTGTTTTTTTAATACCGATAACACAATCTGTACGAGCCCAAACCACAGTTGGAGAAATTGATCAAGGTGTGAATAATAATACTAGCCAGATAAGTGAAACCATAGACAGTAACGTAGATAACGCAACTGCAATTGAACAGGCTGTAAGCAATGCAAATATATCTGGAGTTTATTCAGTTAAAGGACCACTAGGGTCAAACTCTGAGAATTTACAAGTTGCAGTTTCTACCGCAAGATGTGATGCTGGAGATATAGCAACAGGAGGAGGATCCTTTGTGAAGGGAATTAATACAAATGTGGCTGCGACTGCTTCAGAAGCAGTCGGGACCTGATGGATGGAAAATAATAGGATATGCTACACTGCCTCCAGAACCAAATTCGGTAACTGTTCAAGCTGAAGTAAGATGTTTAGATATTACTCCGTAACTTTTTTTGATAAAAGATAAAACTTTCGTTTGTTAAGATTAATTTTATATCCGACTACAAATTCAAAAACTATAATAAATCCGCATCTTATATGTTAGGTTTTGAGTCAAAACAATTTAATCAGATCAAGAAGGAATTTTTTTAGCATAATATTAGTAACTTTAGTATTTTCTTATGCTTATTCAGGAGATTCAGGATTTCAATTGGCCTGGGCTGACTATGTTGTAACCAATGTGAATGTTGGAATCCGTCCAATGGCTATAGAGTTTAATCCAAGCAACAATAACATTTACGTTGCTAACCAAGGCTCAAACAGCATCTCTGTTATCAGACGAGCTCGACAAACACAGTAAATACAACTGTGAATGTTGGAAGTAGTCCAATGGCTCTAGAGTTTAATCCAAGCAACAATAACATGTATGTGGTCAACTTTGGTTTAATTGAAATATCTGTATATAAGACAGCTCGACCAACGCTGTTGTGGAAACGGTGGATGTATAGATTTGGGCCGATATTTATAGAGTTTAATCCAAGCAACAATAACATTTACGTTGCTAACCAAGGCTCAAATGACATCTCTGTTATCCAGACTTTCGATTTAGAATCTATCGGTAATAAGTGATCAAGTTAATATGTAGATGATTATATTTTATTTAATTTGCTCCTGCCGTTTCTACCATTTATTGCTTTTCGACAGATTCAATTTTTTATCTTTGTCATCGTCGCATTGAATCCTCTGAAAGCAATCACTTTGACAAGAGGAGATATATCTAAAATGGAAAACATCAGTATATAATCTCAAATAATATGATTCATTAAAGAAAAAATGTTTCTGGGGAGAATGCCTTAATTGCTATAGATAAACATTGAATCTATGAGATTAGTTTAAGATTATGAATGGTGTAATCCAAAAATAATGACAAATCTGATACTGACCCGGTGAAAGCATAATAGAAATATAAAGAATACAAAAAGTAAGTGGTAAAACAAAAAACACTGTAGATATTTATCTCGTATTTCCATTTTCTAGAATTATTGAAATACGATGTCGACTTAATTTTTTACTCTATTAAACGCCTTATTCGTAGTTCCATATTCATGTAGTAAATCTTCACTCATACTTGCAAATATGGAGAGATCTTAGAAATGTGCCCATGCTTTTCATAAAAGCTCTATTATAGATGATTATATGATCTAAATGTCCAGGTCAATATTCTCATTTGTCAAGTATATTCGACTTACTAATGAGACATAAATCACCTAGTTAGAAGGAGAATCCTATAAGTTTCATTCCATGGTATCATTTTTTGCCCTTTCCGAAATCGTTTCAGAACCTGGATTACGGTGGAATGACTAAAAAATGGGTTTGCGGTATTATCATAGTATTCATCAAACTTGCCATAGCATTAACGAGGATCTAACTTACTATAAGTTAGAGATTATTTTCTTCACTTTGCATACTGGGTAATTAAGAAAAGGAACAAGTAATAATTTGATCCACTGAATGGATTATAGTTTGCAAATTAATGTCCATTGCCATAATAATTAAAGCCTTATCAAAGTTAATATCCGCATCTGTTAGTAAAATCTTAACTACACGGGAAATTTAAACTACAGATTGGCCTACTTTAGTTTATGATGTTAGAATCAATTAGATTCTATAAATCCAGACCAATTAAAATTAAAAAAATGATCAGATGTTTGTTTTATTAAAATGCGGGTAGCACCATTCCTCCAATCTCAAATAGTGGGTGATCTATCGTTGATATTTTGACAAATACATTCCCATTAAGTATTGATCCGATTAATTCAGACATTGGCATGTCTCTATATCGTTCTGAGAAGTCGGCAGTTGTAAAATTACCCTGTACGGTCCCAACACCATCTTTAACTAATCCTTCATTTGTCGCTAGATGAAAATTATACATGGGGAAAAAAGGGATACGGTCTGTTGATAAACCTATCTCTGGTGAAGAAAAGCCTCTGACGTATTCAAACTATGCTGATCTCAAGCATAATAAATGTAATAGCAATAAATTGGCAGTAACAAACTTTGACGACGGATCAAGAATCAATACAAATACGCTAAATCCATACTAGATGAGTATAACTTTAATGCTACACTCTTTATCGTGTGTGATAACGTTGCTAAAGCGAATAGAATGAATTGGCAGGAGATACAGTATGGTACAATAATGGTTACGATGTTGAAGCAAATTCAATGAGCCATAAGGATCTTGGTGAGATGTCACAAAAGGAGCTAACCTAAGAAATAAGTCAGTCAAAAAATTGTCTTTCGGATAAAGGAATAGATTATCCATCGTTACATATCCCAGAGCCAGCAGTTCAGATAATTCCACTGTTGTTAACTTAGCCGCCAAATATTATTACCTGGCAAGCACGGGTTTTTACCTAATGCTTCCCTAGAATGTGATGACTGGAAACAGATTTCGGATTAAAAAGACTGCAGAACTTATTTTAGCAACGGCAATATAACTTTTGCAAATAATATTTCATAAGAGGATTAATGCATGAACGTGTTCTGAATGATAAGGACGGGTTGGAAAACATCTCAATGGGAAATGACAATTATAGTAACTATAGCCAGTCTGGGGAGTACTACGGAAATTATTCAAAGGACAGTTCAAGAACTTTATAGCTTTATAAAGGTAGTAAACAGTAGAAAAAACACAATTCCGACGAGAAGGGCATAAACGCCATTCCAATAATTCCATATCAAAATCTTCTAAAAAGTGAACTTCTTGAAAAAGGAGATCTTCCTACAACTACAGATACTGAGTTGTTTGAGCGAGAGATGAAATATCTGCATGATAACCATTTGATATAGTAGAATTAAGAGATATTGGATACACTCAGATACTCAAAATTTGTATTTAAGGACTAGATAATTTGATTGTAAATATCTTGTAGGATCAGCATTTAGTGGGTATAGTTTGTGAACTCCAAAAAATTCAGAAAAAGTGGACAGCTGAATCAAATTATTTTCATTCATGTACCTATTGAAGTTACTGAAAGGTGAGATCTATTTTGGTCAGAATATTAATAGATATATTAATACTTAGTTTCTTATATATATGTAAGATATTTCTTTTTTTTAGATTTCCAGAACCCTATCTTGGTGGATCCCGCCAAATAAACAAAACTTCAGAAGCATATCTATGAATAATTTATTTTATTATGGTACTATATTCAAGTGACTAAATCCTCCTCTTAATTATTGGAATTCTCAGCATTGCGGTTTCCTTTTAACACCCAATGTTCTATTAGTAGTACAATCGTCTAACTTTAAAACATGGGGTGTTCTTATATATTGGAGTAGGTTTTAATAAATCGATGTTAAATAATTATGAAAAAAATTTGAAACGAAATGTCTATAGTCTTAGCATCCTATTATTTTTGGGATTGGGATTGGGATTTGTATCTCTTAACGTCATGAGCATGGCACCTATTGAGGTATTTGCCCAAGCCAGTGTTTCCGACCAAGACAATAATACTCAATTAGCGTCTCTCAATAACACATTATTCGTGTCAGGTTCTGCAACGGACAACGTGAAAACTGATTTGGTAACTATCTCGATTGGAGTACAGTCTACAAATCAATCTGTAACTGATGCAGTAAAATCAAACTCGAAACTAGCAAACGAAATAATCACTAGTTTAAGAGATAATGGCGTCAAAGAAAATGAGATCAGTACTTCTCAATATACTATTCAACCTAATTTCAATTTTACAGAATCAGGAATGAGTGTAAAAACGGGGTTTACTGTTTCTAACATACTGACAGTTCAAAGTCCAAACTTTGATAATATTTCATCCTGGATTGATTCTGCAGTCACTGCAGGAGCCAATACCATTAATGGGGTGGATTTTAGAGTTTCTGACAAGTCGTTAGAAAGTGTTACAAATGCACTAATTGAGCAAGCTATCATCAACGCAAGACAAAATGCTGATATAGCCTCATCGGCAATAGGGTCTACAATCGTCGGTATCAAATCAATATCGGTTAATACAGATGGCTTCAACCCCGTGCCTTTTAACGATCAAATTATGCAAAGATCATTTGCCTCTCTGGAGACCTCAACTCCTATTCTCCCAGGAGAACAAGAGGTTTCAGTCTCAGTGCAGATAACCTACCTGCTTAACTAGCTGTTAAAAACACTCTATTTTTTTACATCAGGATTAAGGCATAGCAAACTAGTGTGCGTAAGCAATCGAAAATGTCATAGCGAAACCCGGCTCAATGTTTTTGTATGAATAAATCTCTTGCTATAATGACGATTTTTTTATAATTGAATACCTGGTGATAAGAAACCCAGAATGTGACTTTCTAATTAAGAATCATTTCTTATAACTATTCGGTTAGCTGCGGTCCTGATGGGTTTAAAACAACACCATTAATGTCTATTGTCAGAGCATTTGGTGTAATAACAAAAGCAAATATGGTAACTATTAACCTGATAATGTATTCTTATATTATTTTAGTGGTAAACACATTGAATGATACACCAAATAATTTAAATTCAAAATATTATCTATCAGACTTATTACTAGATTCGTGGAACTTCAAATTCTCTATCAGAATATTTAAGATGAAGATCAATCTAGGTATGGATTTGAAGGGTAAACGACATTGACCAGAGGAAATGGATTCTGTATCGAATCAAATCATCTCTATCTTCAAAATATTTTAATGAAAGGTAAATTGGACTAATGTACTTTGAGGTAATAGTTGCTAATTCAACATAAACAAGTGTAAACGTCTTAACTGTTTCCAAAATTAGAGCTCTTATTCATCCTTCTTTTTCCCCATCTGAAAATCAAGTCTTTTCTAGTGTCTATGCATTATATTTTAGACAAAATATACCTTTAAGGAACATTAACAAAATAAACACCATTTACAAAACAAGGTCAATAATAATTCCACCTGATATTTACAATCTAAAGAATTTAGTCATTGAATAATTTGAATAATTCTATCGAGGGAGCAAACCGTTAGAAAAGATATGGTTATTACTCAAAAATTGATAGACTATAAATCACGTTTACAAGAATGGTCCAATCTTCTTGATCCCTAGTTGACCTCAAACGGACATCCGACAACATCCAAAAGGATTTCGGTTAAATTATATTGTATATGTAAACGCTAAAGGCTTTAAAGAATAATGTATCTCTACAAGAATAGCATCAAGGGTAAAAATATCTAAAACAAGCATCATAGGATTTTTAGTAAAAAAATTGGTAACATATATAAATTTCCGCTCATCAAACAATATTTTGCAAGTCTCTCATTTTGATATCCACACATATTACAATTTTCTAGGCTATGATTCACGAGATTCCCACAACGATCCTTCAACACCTTCATTACTTCATCATTTCCAATTAGACAGGTAATTTCATTAAGATATCTCTGGCAAAAGCAATGGGTATAAGAAGATTGTAAATACCGAAATCATAATTATTGCAAATACGGTGAGTACAATTCCATTTTTGATCATATCTTTGACCTGTATTTTGCCTTGTTCATATACTAGTGCATTAGGAGGAGTCCCCATTGGCAGGAGGAAAGCAAGGGAACTAGATAATGTAATCGCAGCAAGAAACGGTAATGGGGGCCAATTATTGATTGCAGCCATGCTTGCAACAACGGGTATGAATATAGCTGCCGTTGCTGTATTTGACATAGTATTACCTATAATCATTGTAATAGAAACAATAAGAATTACTATTACTGGGAAGGGCAGAATACTTAATACTGATAATTTGGTCCCCAGATAGTCCGCAAGGCCTGATGTTGTAAACGCCAATGAGAGGGAAATTCCTGCTCCAAGTATAAATAAAACACCAAGCGGGACTTTCTGTACGTCTGACCAGGTCAGAAATTTTTCAGTTTTACTTTTTGGGATCACAAATAGTGATACACCGCCAAAAATTGCAATAACTGCAGTTTCAAGATATGAATCGTCACCAGCCCAATATGGAGCTGCGAACATTAAGACCAAAACAATTAGTAAAATGATTAACGAAGCCTTCTGCTCCATTGTCATTTTTCCTAGCTTTTCTTTTTCAGTGACAATTATCTTTCTGATGAGCATTTCATCCATTTGCTCCTTTCTAACTTGACTTGTGAAGTATAGTATGGATATCGTCAACATTGTAATCGCTAGTGGAGCAGCTACTGAAGACCAGGCGCCGAATGTAATTGTCTTGTCAAATAACTCGTATACTATTTCCGCATACATTAGATTAGGAGGAGATGCAATGAGGGTTGTAATACTCCCAATTGAGGAGGAGAATGCAACTCCTAGTAAAAGCAAGACTTTAAACTTTTTACTAACTTTGATACCGTTTTCAGATAGCAAGGATATAATGGAGAAAACCATGGGAATAATCAAAATAGCTACTGTAGTGCTCATAATAACCGTGGAAATTAAAGCTGTACAAATCATAAAACCAAGTATTATTCTCTTGGGTGAATATCCGAAAATGCTGATGATCCCAAACGCAATTTTTCGTTGTAAACCGGATTTTTCAACTGCAAGAACGACCAGAAACATCCCCAATAGAAGAATAATTATGGGACTCATGTATTCTGCTCCCACCGTTCGTAGTGATAAGACTCCAGTTATAGGAAAGAGAGCCAGCGGTAATAAAGCAGTTGCATAAATACTAATAGCTTCAGTGATCCACCAGATTACAAGCCAAAGTGTTATACCAGCCACCAATTTAGCCTGATCTGGTAAACCTTCTGGGGCAGGACTAACAAGAAAGATGAAAAACAAAACTGGACCTAAAATGAGTCCAAATAACTTAGTTTTGCTTACTTTTGCAGAGGCGGTTGAACGGCTGTTCTGCATCCATGCTAGCATTATTTGACAGTAATATAAGTGATTAATGTAAGTCAAAAACAAACAATGACAAAGACCAAACTGACTCGACCAATAGCTGGATAGTCTTGTGTGTAATAAGGCTTTGGCTGCCTGCTATGTCAAATAATTATGATAGATTACAGGAAAATGCGCGTGGAATAAAAATACAAATCTGCGTGTTGACCAACGAAAACCACGAAAACCTGTTTTCGCTATAATTAGGTTCCAACAAAAGTTTGAAATACTAGAATAAACATGCAACATTTTACCTCTCAAAAAACTAATGTTAAGTAACATTAATTAGATAACTTTAAAACCCATTTTTGTATATAGATTGATTGGAAAGGAAAGATTAAGAAAGATTTGCCTAGAAAATCCCAATTGATTGAGCAGGAAACTGTATTTACTACTCTTGATGTCGGTACTATGGAGTTTATGAAATGGTTGATAGCAAAAGATACTAATTCTATGGATACGTTGATTGTCGTTAAGGATTTTTTTGTTAATAAGTATGTAATTTTGTTTGATAAAAGTATTTTAAAAGATGTTATAGTTGGTTACAGAGAGTGTATGCCTTGGTGCATGACTTGTAATACGGATGATTGTGGTCATGTTGGATTTGCAATCTGCTTAAAGCAAGATTATGATAGAGATGACCAGGTGATTTTTTAAGATATTTCTAGTTCATGTGGAAAAAATTGTTATAAATTTATTTTTGATCCAAGAATTTTTAATAAGTCGGCATATCCGAACTTGAATCTGAATTGGGTGGTTTTTGTTGTTGATCTCCTTTGTTTTTATCCTGTCCATTTACAAATCTGTCTGTAAATTTCCATCCATATTTGATAACATATAGAGATATGAATGTGGTGTGGTGATATTAGTCATTGTTCCTACCATTGGCGATATAACTGGACTCGCGACTCCAACATCTATTCCACCCTTTGCTACTACTAGTGCTATTTCACCTCCTTCTGAGTTGAGAGGGCAGAGTGTAAGAAAGATTTGTCTTTCATTTCTTACCTCTATGGAATCCTAAAGCAATTATTACAGGCCTTTAACATTTGATTTGAAAATTCCTTCCTAAACTGCTCCAGGTTCACTAGAGCTAAATTTAGTATTTTCCTTATATCTATGGCATTAGATGCAATATTTCCGTCAAATTTGGGCGCTGGGGCTTTATCAAAATTCCTTACAAATTTGTCACGATAACACAAAAAGATAGAATGGTTGACTAGAGAACTAATTCAATCCAATTAGTAAATTACTATTTACTTATCCTTTATCATTAGTTATTGTCGTATCTTGATAATTATAAAATGACCAGTGACAAATAAGATGATTTTGTTCCATCTTCTAAAGAAACGAAACCTTTACCCTTTGTCAAAAAGATAAGACCAATTGCTAATAGGCATCCTACTTTACTAGTGGATATTCCCTATGAGATATGCCACTTGCTAGAATTGTATTAGGATGATCAATTCAACGTATACTGTGAATTGAAAACGGTGAAATTGTTATGGATAAAATATCATCGAAATCTGCATAGCAAAATGTAGACCCGCAAAAAAATACCATCGGGTACAGGGGGGCGTAATTCAAATTTGAATCAAATCCGCGAACGTTTAGAAAATATGAAGATGGACAGTTATTCCTAAATGAAAAATCACTTGTATTCATAAAAAATGAGAAAAAAGTAGAAAAGAGAATCGATATAATAATTCCATTTACCTCAGTAGCATTAGGCAATTACGGCATATCGGAAGAACATACCGGTGGAGTTTTAGGTGGTGGAGGAATAGGTGTTCCAATTGGAGACACTAATGTTATGATAGGAGGTTTGTTTAAGGTCGAGGGAAAGGAAAATCGTTTGGCGGGTCCAGAGGGATTTGAACCCTCGACCAGCTGCTCCGCAGGCAGTCATTCTATCCATGCTGAACTATGAACCCAGTATTCTTAAATAGTAAATTTCTATAAATCTCTTTTTAATTGCTTTAGATTTATGTGAAAGGATTATAAACAAATAAAGTTTTAAATAAAATAATAATAATATTGAATGGCTTTCTTAATGACTTAGCGGCTAAAGTTCTTTTATTTGATGGCGCAATGGGTACAGAAATTCAAAAATACGAACCTAAAGAGAGCGATTATCTCAATAATAAGGAGGGATTTAACGATAGTTTGAATTTTACCCATCCTGAATGGATAAAGACGATCCATAGGAACTACATCAAAGCAGGCAGTGATTGTATTGAAACCAATACCTTTGGCAGCAATAAGCTCAAGTTAGATGAATACGGACAGGGGGATAAGACCATCGATTTTAATGTTCAAGGAGTAAAACTTGTGAAAGAATCATCTACAGAGCTAGATCGAGAAGTCTATGTAATCGGTTCGATGGGTCCATCAGGATATTTACCTAGCTCAAACGATTCTGATCTAGGTAATATTTCATTGGGGGAAATTGAAGAAGCCTTTTATGTCCAAGCTCAGGGACTGATAATTGGAGGTTGTGATGTACTCCTAATTGAAACCGGGCAGGATGTCTTAGAGATGAAATTAGCTGTTGAAAGCTGCTTCCGCGCAATGAACAAGTTAGAAAAGACTTTACCTATAATTACCAATGCAACCTTAGACCAATATGGTAAAATGCTCCTTGGATCAAACGTTCAGTCAGCCTATACAACTTTGAGTAATTTAGACATAGATATATTTGGCTTAAATTGTTCTACAGGACCCATGGAAATGACGCCTAGCGTACAATGGTTGTGCGAGCAAGATGAGTTGCCCATTTTGGTCATGCCCAATGCAGGAATGCCGGTGAATGAAAATGGTATTGCTAAATATCTGATGACCCCTCAAGAAATCAGCCTAAAACTTTCTGAATTCGTAAGTAAATATGAAAGGATAAAATTAATCGGAGGGTGCTGTGGTACATCGGTAGATCATATAAAACATTTACGCTCAATGCTTGACTCAAAGAATAAAACCACTGCAAATTTATCATATGAAAACGGGACTGTTACCTAAATTCTTGTAATCTAATCAGGTTATTAAAATGAAAAAAATCTACAATGATAAGCCAAAAATATCTTCGGCATTAGCTTCTTTGGAACTCCATCAAAATCCCCGTCCACTAATCATTGGAGAGCGACTAAATTCTCAGGGATCAAGGAAAGCCAAAAAAATGGTCCTCGAGAATGACTTTGATGGATTAATTGAATTAGCTAGATATCAGGTAGAGGATGGCGCACACTGTTTAGATGTTTGCGTTGCAACAACTGAACGATCAGATGAACAGGATTTCATGCAAAAAATTGTCAAGAGGCTTAGTTTAGAAATAGAGGCACCCTTGGTAATTGATTCAACAGATTCAAAGGTTATTGCTACCTCTCTCAAACAGATTCCTGGCGTACCTATAATTAATTCTATCAATCTAGAAGGTGATGGGAGTAGATTTGATGATATTACTCCTCTAATGAAGAAATACGGTGCACCTGCGGTTTCTATGTGCATAGGACCGAATGGAATGGCAAAAACTAGCCAAGAAAAATTAAAAGTTGCAGGACTTTTGTATGACAAATCGATTGAATTGGGTTTAAAACCGTGGCAGTTAATTTTTGATGTATTAACCTTCACGTTAGCAACAGGTGAGGAAGAATACATTGCATCTGCTGCTCACACATTAGATGGAATCAAGCTCGTAAAAGAAAAATATCCCAAGTCTTTAACAACGCTGGGATTAAGTAACGTAAGCTTCGGATTGCCACCCCTGGCTAGAAAATATCTCAACTCAGTTTTCTTGTATCATGCAATAAAAAGTGGTCTTGATACTGTAATTATTAATCCCAAGGATATCATTCCATATCCCCAAATCAATTCGAAAGAGAGAGACATATGCGAGGACCTTATTTTTAATAATAATAATAATGCTTTATCTGAATTGATATCTTATTTTAGTTCCAATCATGCTGTTAACGGGACAGGAACAGCATCTACAGGTACTCAAAAACAGAACAATTTGATGGAAATAGATGCAAGTTGGGATGCAGGTAAAAAATGTTACTTTAGAATCGTTAATAGACTAAAAGATGGTATTGAGAACGATGTAGTTTTATCGATATCAGAGAGGATTGAATCCAAAGATGATTTTGCTATCACAGATGAGTTATTAGAAAACAATACAAAGAGGAAAACGCTTTCAGGTAATAAAGAAAAATTACATGAGGCGGCGGTAAATACACTAAATGAAGTACTTCTTCCCGCAATGAAAGAAGTAGGAGATAAATTTGGCGCAGGAGAATTGATCCTGCCTTTCGTTCTAAAGTCAGCCGAATGCATGAAGGCTGCAGTTATGGAGCTAGAGAAATACCTTATAAAACAAGAGGGAATCAGCAAAGGAAAAATCGTCTTATGTACAGTATACGGGGATGTACATGATATAGGAAAAAATTTGGTAAAGACAATATTGGTTAACAATGGCTATGAAGTTTTTGATTTAGGGAAACAAGTTCCTATTCCTAGTATAGTAAGCAAGATTAAAGAAGTAAACGCAGATGCTGTGGGATTGTCTGCATTATTGGTTTCGACATCAAAACAAATGCAGCTTTTTTCAGAATTTCTGAGAGAGAACAAGATGGAAGTCCCAGTTCTGTGCGGTGGGGCTGCGATTAATAGCGATTATATTAATAGGATCGCGAAAGGTGATGGCAATATTTACAAAGCTGGAATATTCTACTGCAAGACTGCCTTTGAAGGGCTGAAAGTGATGAATAATCTCATGAGTGGGAGTAAGGAAGAGTACATGAATAAATGGCTAGAAAAATTATCAAATTGGAAAGAAAGAAAATATAACGAGTCTACCAATACCCAAGATCAAAGTAATATTTTAAGTAGCGTGAAACCAGTAAAAGATAAACCTGTCCCCCCTCAATTTAATTTTGTAACCAGACTTGAGAATAAGGACCTTCCGCTCAAAGCAATATGGCAATATTTGAATAAGAAATCCCTTTTTGTCTTGTCGTGGGGATTACGTGGAAAAAAAGCTACCGAGTTAAGAGATGAGTTTGAAGAACTACTTAAAGAATGGAAGGTCAAAGTTGTAAATGAGGAATTATTTGATCCCCATGCAGTTTACTCATACTTTCGATGCAGAAAGGTAGGAAACAATAATCTCTTAGTAAAATATCAGGATGATAATAAGATTGATTCAGAACTGACTTTTGAGTTCCCCAGGTCTAGTAATTCTACACATCTATGTCTTGCAGATTATTTTGATTCAGAATCCGATGACGTCGTTGCATTTCAGTCGGTAACAATGGGAAATAAGGTTACCCAGATAATAGATGAATGGAATAAACAAGGTCGTTATACTGATGCCTACTACCTTCATGGGTTGGCAGTAGAAACGACTGAAGCTTTAGCAGATTGGGTAAATTATAGAATCAAAGAAGAGCTCCGGTTAAAGGTAGGTGGATTGAGGTATAGTTGGGGTTACCCAAGCTGTCCAGATATAACCCAACATTTTATGGTATGGAAATTATTAAACCCTTCAATTAGTGGAATGACTCTAACTGAAAGTGGGCAAATTGATCCTGAATTCTCCACAGCTGCGATAGTTGTACATAACCCAATTGCCCAATACTTTACTTTATAAGCTGCTGTCAAATTTTCCATTAACTTTATTATATTACAATGGTTTTTGCATTCTAATGGGAAAGGTAGAGAAGGGAATTACTTGCAGCGTTTTAGGTTGCGAAGAGTCTGCAGATAGATCAATGAGTTTGGCAAAAGCGAAAATGTCACAAGATTTAGATTTTGATAATTCAAAAAAGCGTGTATATTTATGTAGGAATCACTATAAAGATTGGAAAAAATCGTCTAAGGAGGACAGAGAAACTGAAAGATTGAGATGGAACTAGACGATTACACTACTACTTTAGAATAATTTTTAAACTATTCTTTTTTTTAGTTATCTTTCTAATAGAAGAATCTTATATAACCGATTCTAGGAAGCTAATATGAAAAAAGTAATAAACAGCTTTATTTCAACTAATCTATCGACGAGTTGATTTAATGTTTGGCTTTGAGTAATCCAACTAAATATATTAATACAAAGGAATTGGATAATAAAAGATGGTTTGTTAGGGTATTACTCTTATCATCAGTTCTGATTATTTTATTTACGAAGGTTTATTTGACCATATACGTGATAGATCTGGGAGTTGGAATCTACAGCATTTTAACTTCTTTCATATTATTTAATATCTTACTAATTTCGTATTTCCGATATCGAGACCCATACCTTAAAGATTTCGATAAGATAATTCCTGAGAACGAAAAACCTCTGGTATCTATTGTCGTTCCTGTAAAAAATGAGGAAGCCGATATTAGTACATGTGTACAGTCATGTATAGACCAAACCTACCAAAAAAAGGAAATAATTGTAATAGACGATGGCAGTACAGATAAGACCGGTGAGATTCTCGACGCTATCAAGGATAAAAACAAAGCAGTTAACCTGAGAATAGTACATCTAAAGGAAAGCCTTGGAAAGAAAAAGGCGATTGAGGCTGCTAGTAAGATCGCACGCGGAGAGATTTACGCTTTCATGGATAGCGATTGCGACATGGCTCTTGATGCAACGGAAAAGGCGGTGCAAATATTTTACGCAGATAAACAGGTAGGAGCCCTCACTGGACATGGACGGGTTAAAAACAGACACACAGGAGGATTTCGGGATCACTTTCTTGAGAAAATGCAAGATGTCTACGCCGATGGGGCCTGTAGAGCACAAAAAGGCATGGAAACCGTTTTTTCGTCCGTGAGTTGTTGTGCTGGCTCACTTAGTTTCTATAGACGCGTTGCTATACAAGACTTTATTCCTCTATGGGCACGAGACAGATTTTTAGGTATGGAATTTAAGTTTGCTACTGATAGGAGAATGACGGCTCATGTTTTGGGGACTCGCCCGCCAAAGATTTCTAACAAATCTACTAACCAGCAATATGCCGAAATTCCAATACTCAACGCGGAAGGTACCGCCAAGAGGTCTATGTCCGAAAATATGTTAGAAATCGAGAATGGTAGAGATGAATCTAATCAAGACGTCCATGGCTATTGGAAAGTTTTGTATTCCCAAAGAATAAGAGTAAATATTGGAGTTCCACCTACCCTTGATTCATTAATAAAACAACAGGTAAGATGGAGGAAGAGTTTTATTAGAAGTTTATTTGCCGCTGGAGGCATTTTTTGGAAGAGGCCATTTTATGTTGCACTTTTATATTATTTGCAAACATCGATGAAATTTATTAGACCATATATTGTGGCGACTACTGTTATCTTTATGCCCCTAGCTGGTGACTTTATAACTCCGATTGTTTGGTTTGCAGGAGTATTATTTACTGGAATGATTTATGGTGTTGATTTTAGGTTGAGAAATCCAGGCGATAAAAATTGGGTTTATAGGCCTTTTTTTCAGCTTTTGTCGACCTACGTTTATACCTGGCTGTTAATTTACGCTGCAATTACTATAAAGAAAACCGGCTGGAGATGATGCTTGCGGATTGAAAATATTCTAGGATAGCTAAATAAGGGAACAAGTTTGAAATCAAAATTTGAATTTAGATATGTGGACGTAATTGTGGTAGCACTGGCGATGACAATAGGTTTTTGTGTTATACTAATGAATCTGACAGGCCTGTGGCCATGCCAGATACTAGAGGCTACTGGCCAATACTTTCAAATTGATACACTACAAAATTCAACAGGATCAGTGGACAGAGTCATGTACGACATGCATAACTCGCTAGAAGGTCTTTTCCGCTGTAGTTAATCTTGTTTCGCTCATCCAAAACAATTTCTTCATTCATTTTGTTCAATCATATACGACATGGATTACTCGCTAGAAGGTCTTTTCCGCTGTAGTTAATCTTGTTTCGCTCATCCAAAACAATTTCTTCAAAGTAACGGAGTACAGTTATTTCAGATATCTTTGGCGGATCTATTTTTTTTCCCTCGACCAAATCCAAGACCATTTTAGGGAAGTTGGCACCAGCCAAAGTTGTAAAAATTGTGCCGCCACCAAGCCGAGGATTAATTTCTACCAACTTGAATTGGTTTGACTTGTCCTTTTTCATTTGAATGCAAGAAGGTCCAATTATTTTAAGTTTTTTCACTATCTTCATGGAATCTTCAATTAATTCTTTGTCAAGAATAATCTTACCCTTAGTAGAAATACCACTTTTTGTTTGCAATCTTACACGTGGGACAGAAATTATGGGGTTGCCATCCAGATCACTCATGACATCAATGGTATATTCATCTCCAGGCAAAAATTCCTGGTAAATCATATTCGGGAACTTAGAGCAAATGTATTTCTTTTCTTGCTCATCGTTTACTTGAACCACATCCCTACTACCTTTCCCAAAACGAGGTTTTGCAATAAGTGGATAAGTATCAATTTCATCTGGATTTAAAGTTGTATATGGGAGATTGAAAATTTTGTTTAAGTGATTAAATGTGTATATCTTGTCTCTACAAATTTCCAAAATTTTTCTGTCACTCACGACAGGAATTACCCCGTGTTTTTTCAGTTTAGATTTGAATTCACTGAACGGAAAAATATCGTAACCTGAAGAGGGCATTAAAATTTCTATATTATATTTGTCGATTATGTTAAGCAGCACTTCCAAATAATCATCTGCTTCAGCTTCTGGAATCACCTCATAGTAGTCGGATAAATAGAACCCTGCAGATAAACTGTTAGAATCCGTAGATAGTATCTTGCCCTTAAAATCTGATAATCTCAACGATTTTATTGTATTTATTCCAGCAGGTGCAGAGGCACCGGGAATCAATACTGAGGATATTTTTCTACGCAATCGGCATCCGTTTTTAATACAGTTAAATTTGTTTATGATATAAATATTTTTGAATGATGTAATTAGGAAAAATTATAAATCAAATTTGCATAACTTTTTCAGATAAAATTATGCTGCTAAACATAAATGAAGATTTGCATATCCATTGTAACTATAATGACCATTCTTCAAAGGATTTAACCATCCCTAATATCATAACTAAATCAGAATCTCTAGGCTTAGAAAGGATAGCTATTACAGAGCATGTACGAAAAAATTCTGATTGGACGAAAAAATATATTGATGAACTAAACTACTACATCCCCAAAACTAAAATCAAGATTCTTAGAGGATTTGAGGCCAAAATATTAGTTGACGGTGAGGTTGATTGTCCAGCTGAGTTCTTCAATAATGAATACTTTATTATTGCTAGTTTTCACACAAGATACAACAAGGAAAAATGGTACGAGGCTTTAATTAAGGCAATTAAGAATCCGAATGTCGATGTAATCGGTCATCTCGCTCCAGAGATAGATTTTGAAGTAAATGATAGTGAATTAAGAAATATAGCAGAATTAGTTGTTGCTAATGGGAAAAAAATAGAAATTAATTCAAAATATATGCGCCCGCCCAAGGAGTTTTTGAAGATTTTTAAAGAATGTGGTGTAGAATTCCATCTAGGCAGCGATGCACACGCTATTGATGATATAGGGAATTTTAATAGAATAAAGGATTTGATAAATCTTATAGAAGAGAAATAAGATATAGTTAAAAAGAAACTTAAATAGATATTAATGATTAAAAGGTTTGGGAAGTAATACGGTAGCCACTATTGACGGTGACAGTAAATTAAATGCAATATTCTCCAGAATTCTGATTTCTTCAGATTCGGATATTAGCAGATTTGTACAATCCATCCCGTCAAAGTTCGACGAAGCGGCCAATATTTTGAGCAAGAATCCTATACCTGAGACAGATGAATTTATTGCCTCAAATCGTGAACTTCTTAGAAAGGTTACAACTAATTTTCATGCAAAGGCAGGAACCTTAACTGAGAAGGTTAGAAAACAAATTGATTCTTTATCCAATGAAAGACTGAAAATTATCGTTGGGATTCATCAGCCCAATTTGTTCGCTTTTAGTGGCGTTTTTAAGAAAATAGTATTATTGGAGTCACTGGCTAATCACTCCAAAAGTAAAAACTATACTATCGTTCCGCTGTTTTTGATAGTTGATCATGATTTTATGGATGATAAATGGATGCATGTAGCAAAATTACCCAGTATAAGGAATACCACCGGAGTACTTGATTTAAGATATCCAATCAATGATTCAAAAAGATGGAAGATATCAAGCATGACTGACTCACCGACTCGCTCCTTGATAAATCATTGGGAAAATCAAATATACAATTGGATAAAAAACAACAAGGATTTGTCAAAGTCTGAAGTTAAAGCTCTGTATGACAGATTCCAAGAGTTCTGGAATATAGTTGAAGAAGCGTTTTTACTATCTGATAATTATTCTGAATTCAATTCAATTATCATGTCAAAGATTGCTAACAATATTTGGAATTATGAAACATTATTTGTAAATTTGTCAGATCTGTCTCGAGTATTTCAAAGGGGATATAACTTCCTTTTATCTGAAAATGAAAGGTATCTAAATTCCTTGGAGAAATCAGAAACCTATTTTAAAGAACATGGAATATATACCGGAGTAAGCGCAAACCTAAATAAGCATTCTCCTTTATGGTTACACTGTGATTGTGGCAGCAAAGCTTCCTCTAAAATAAGCAGGAAGGACAATGGAGAAATTGTATTGATCGGTAAATGTATATCTTGCAAGAAAAATTTATCATTATCAATCGGCATGAATGGGAATGTATCAATACCAGAGAACAAGATTGATATGGTTTCACCACGAGCAATCCCAATTTTGCTTCTCCTATCGAGAGAATTGGCAATTTCCGGATATATTTCAGGTACAGGTGGAAGCGTAGGATATACGATTGTAGGAAAGAGAGTCTTTGATGAATTAAAAATAGGATTACCCGCTATGATGCTCTGGCCAGGGAACGATGTTTTTACAGGAATTGCCCAAAGAGAAGCATCAAAATATTTAGAGGACAACGGAATATCGAATATCTCTAAATTCTTCATTGAAATTAATTACAAGAACGATGAATTGAGGAAAAAAATCGAACCCCTGATATTAAGACGAAATGAAATATATGAGAATAAAGATCAATTACAAGGTCTGCTAAACAATTTATTTTACTATAAACAAGAACAAAGAAAAATTAAAGATATCATAAAGAATGTTCAAAAATCTAAAAATGCATTGAAATTAAAATCCTGTATAATCGATTATGCCGTTAATATGGGGATTGAACGTATCGAGCATGAATGGTCTCACAAATTAGTTGAAAATAATGATTTGACTAAACCAGTGGTAATAAACTGAGGGATCATTTAATATTTAAAGTTCAATGAAAAGCATTAACGTTGTCGTTACCTCGGCCGGGGGAATTGTAGCCCAAGGAATAATAAAATCATTAAAATATCACAATAAATATTCGAAGCCAAAAGGGCATGAATACAAAATCCTAGCAACAGATATCAGTTATGAAGCTGCCGGCTTATATAGGGCTCACAAATTCTCTCTTATTCCAAAACCAACGGCTAAAGAGTATCTAAGGTCAGTCATTGATTTATGTAATAGAAATAAAATTCAAGTTCTGTTTATAGGTTCAGATATTGAACTGCCTATATTATGTGAAAACAAAGAGAGTATCGAGGATAAGACCGGTGCAGTCATCATAACGAGCCAGCCACATGTAGTAAAAATGTGCCGAGATAAATACGAGACTAATGAATTTTTACAAGAAAATAATCTGAATTCTATTCCAACTTGTTTATACCATGAAATAGACAGTTTTTTGAAGGATAATAAGTTTCCACTAGTAGTAAAACCGCGAGAGGGGTTTGGCTCAAAACTATTTCATATCGTCAACTCTATTGAAGAATTAGATTTTGCCAGTAAAGCAATAACACAAACAGGGTGGAAACCAATGATCCAAAAATATCTTAAAGGTGATGCAAATGAGTATACAACTGGTTTGACCCTGGGTAAGGACAAGAATCAGATCTTGTCAACTATAACGCTTAAGAAGATCCTAAAACACGGTCAAACCTATAAGGCGTTTATCGACAAGTATCCAAAGGTCACAAAAGTTTGCAATCAAATAGCCAAGAAATTAAATACCTTTGGCCCGCTCAATATTCAATCCCGAATAGATGCGGATGACAATCAGGTTAAAATCATAGAAATTAATCCTCGATTTTCAGCCTCCGGTCCTATGAGAACAGTGGCCGGCGTGAATGAACCTGATATAATGGTGAGAAACGTTTTATTTAATGATGATATAAAAACTCAGGATCATAAACCGCTTGTTTGTTTTAGATATTGGAACGAAACTTACATTGATAAGAAAGAATATGAAAGAGTCATAAAGCAAAAAGGATCTGTCAAAACATTAAACTCTTCAATTGTAGACTATTTCTAATAGCATTTTTAAAAAATTTTAAAAAATTACCACTTTGAAATTCGGATTACTTCAAAGGCCTCTGCGTACTTGCAATTTAGTTGGTATCCCCGAAACGCAGCTCGACCCTCTATGGCACCGATCCAAATAGGACCACATCTTAGTTGTTGAGATTCAAAACACTCTAGAGCTGATTTTTTTGGTTCCATAAAGTCGGATATATCTATGAATAACTGCGGTCTAAATGCTTGTTCTGTGATCCCGCCTGGGATGGTTGTTTCATACATAAACAAGTCGGTAGTATCTCTGCTACCTGAAATGACAGATTTGGTAAGTGCTTGGTGGTCTTGATGTGAATCCCCTATCCATTGAGTAAAAACTGCTATGGGTTTATAATCAACCATGTACTTGTCCATTAATCCAATTAGTTTCCTGCTATGAGTCATCTCCTCTGGAGGAAGGTCCAGGAAGTCTGGTTCGGGACATCCCATTACCTTTGATGATCTAACTGCCTCCATTCTTCTCTCGTCTTTCTTATCACTCTGAGTAAAATTAGGTAAAGTGGCAATCACTAATTTCACCTTATAACCAAGTCTAGATAGCTTTGCTACTGTTCCTCCCATACCTATTTCCAAATCATCAGGATGAGCACCGAAAACTAAAATATTTTCACTTTTTGCATCATTCGACATTGGTTAATTCATCTTAGGGCTTTAATGATTTCAAAATCTTTTTCTTCACAGGATTTATTTAAATTCCTTGGCATTCTGAAAATATTCTCTATAGTCCTCATCAATCTCCATTGCTGCTTGAAGTATCTTGCTTCTTATTGTGTTAGATGAATTAATGAACATCTTTGTATCTTTGGGAAGACAGTGACCTCCTATTCCATCTCTTGGTTCTAGTACTTCTACATTCCATTTTGTATTGAGTGATTCTCGTAATTCCGAAAAACTAACGCTGTTAGACTTACAATAGAGGTAAAGCTCTTCTGCAAATGCTATTTGAAGATATCTATGAGCATTTTCTACTATTTTTGTTAGTTCTGCTACTTCAACTGATGATACTGGATGCATTGGAATTGATAGACTTTTTATTCCAGCTGTTGATGTAGCTGTTTCTGTTGTTTGAGGTACTACCTCACGTCCATCATAAAAGTTAAGACCGTGTTGCAAACAGCAGTTGCTCACACCTCCTACAATACGTAATTGATTAACGCCGTGAACTTCTTCTTCTAATGCATACCATCTATGTGGGGCATGTACAACGTGTAGTCTATGGTCTACTTTTTCAAATACTTTTTTTGATGTACCTTTTGGTATAGTACTTTCAATTGATATTAATGCACCTGTTTTAGCTTCTCTAGATATCTTTTGAACAACAGACATCAAACCATCTACTTGTGGTGTAAACATATCATCTGGTCTATGTGTAGATACGCAGATAATTAGTACGTCAAAGTCACCAAAGTTGGTTGCTTGTTTTATTCCATAATTGGCTTCAGCTGACTGCATGGTTTTTTGATTGATATCATATCCATAAGTATCAAAACCATGATCTTTAACATATTTTGCAACTGGAAGACCAAGTTGGCCAAGTCCTATGATAACTACTTTGTTGCGCGTAAACGATAAATTTTTTGACTTATTTTCGTTGGACAAATATAGTCATAGTCAAATCATAAATTATTAAAGAATTAAGATACAATTAGCACGAAATAAATTTCTCAATAATATTATATTATTTAAATTCTGGATTTAATAGAAATTTGATGACTAGTATGTACGCCGATATATAAAATAGTAAAAGGTTATATATTACGACACGGGTCAAATTATTACGTGCTTAACAACTTAAGAAATAGATTTGATCCTATAATTGAAAAGGTAGGAAGAGGATTTGCAAGTTTAGGTTTTGGACCGAGCTTCTGGACTTGGATAGGATTAGGTCTTTCAATAATATCAGCTATTATGTTTTCTTTACATTCACCTGCGATTGGAGTGGACTGGTATACTGCTACATTCTTAGGTAGTTTATTCCTTCTTTTGGCAGGCTTCTTTGATGTTGTAGACGGAGCAGTGGCCCGCGTAACAAAGAGAACCTCGGCATTGGGTGGATATCTTGACTCAGTTTTGGACAAGGTGTCTGAAATAATTATATTTATAGGTATCCTTATAGGCAGTTTTACAAACCCAGTACTTGTTCTAGTTGCTCTTTCACTTTCAATGTTGGTTAGCTATACAAGAGCCCGCGGTGAAGGGTTAGGGGTTGACTTAAAAGGAAAAGGTATTGCAGAAAGAGCGGAAAGAATACTCATCATTGTAATTCTTGGTTTTATACCGTTCCAAGAAAACATATCCGTAGCCCTATGGATAATTTCAATCTTAGCGGCAATAACTGTCCTTGAGAGATTAAAAGTGGTCTCTACAAAGTTTGGAACCCCTCTCTTTTCAACCCAAACGTTCAGAGACATGACTAGCAGAAACCATGAATATGAAGCTTCATCTGGTACCATTACTTCTAGGATTAATGAACCACCAACATCACTATCAAAAATCACAAAGAATGTTAATGATTATTTAGACAAGCCAGATAGTAAGAAAATGACAACTCCAGAAAAATCTTTCCAATCATCATCATCATCAACAACTACCACAAAATCCCCACCACCACCACCACCACCACCACATCATCATCATCAACAACTACCACAAAATCCCCACCACCACCACCACCACCACCACATCATCATCATCAACAACTACCACAAAAGCTCAATTTTTGGATGGGACTGATCCAAACGAAACTGGAAGAAATGTTGCTCATATTATTTTTGACCAAGAGGGTGAGGATGAGATTTATAAGAAATTTACAAAGAGTAATACGACATCAAGCTCGTCTGATAATACAGATAGTGACAAAAGCAATACTACATCAAGCTCGTCTGATAATACAGATAGTGACAAAAGCAATGACACAAAGCCTACTACTAAGGACGATAAGAAACCCGACAATAGCCAATAACTACATAATTTTTTTATAACTAAAAATCAAATAATATTTCCTAAAGCAATGTATTTTTCTAGGGGTAAATACACATCTTGAAAGGTTTAAGAATTCTAGACTGTAGCGTCTAGAAAATTATCTAGCCTAATTTTCCTGAGTTTCTTCTATCGTTTTCCGATCTTACTTTTACTATACCTCTGTGTACTGCGCAAGAAACACAATAAAATTTGACATCTGTTGAAGGGGCAATATAAGCACCTTGTGCTTTCAATTCTTTTGCTAACTGAGGTTCTACGAGGGTGATCCTTCCTGTAATTTTCTTTGCTTTATCTCTGGGCACCATTGCACCACATTGACTACAATGGACGGTTCCAGAACTTCCTTTTCCACCTTTAGTTCTTCCCCTGCTAGTTCTTTTCTTAGGCATCCATTATTTTTGAAACTATTCCTATCCTTTAAATCTTATGATAACCTTATTATGTTGCTTTAAAATTTTGAAGTAACAAAGATAAAATTCATGAAACTCTGTATTGCTTCGCACATAGCCCTAGATGAGATAATAGACCTAGAAGGTGAAAAGACTGAAAGTCTTGGAGGGCCAGTGTGCTATGGATCTTTATTAGCAAAGACTTTCAACTTTGATACTTTTGCTGCTACCAGAGTTGGAAACGATATGGTGGGAAAATTACAATTGTTGAGAAATTCCAATATATTTTTAACTGAAAATCAAATTGATAGGTCGAACCCTACAACCAAATTCAGGTTGATTCTGAATAAAGATAGTGGACGTCAGCTTTACCTCCTGTCAAGTTGCTCAGAAATTAATGTGAATGATTTTGTGGATAGTGACGCGTTCTTATTGAGTCCAATATTTGAAGAAATTTCTCAAAACACCCTTCGGAATGTAGTAGATAATTACAAAGATAGATTCATAATGATTGATCCGCAAGGATTTCTTCGATATAAAAACAGTGAAGGGTTAATCTTAAACAGGAAAAGTATTAATTTAGATCTTAAAGGAGTAACTGGCATTAAAGCTGACCCGGAGGAATTATCGGCTCTTACTGGAGGAACTACCTCAATTGAAGGAATGATAAAGTTACGAGACAAGTCTAATCTCGAATTTGTAATATCAACTGGTAGTAATAGCATTATTTTCTTGCATAAGAATATTGTTTATACAATAAACTTTAAGAAAATCGATAGCCCTGATCATACTGGCCTTGGTGACATTCTCGCGAGTGGATTCACCTGTGCTTATTTAAAAGAACGAGACCCGCTTTGGGCCATTTGTTTTGGAGCTGGATCCGTGATTTCTTCGCTGGAATCGAAGAAGAGGGGAGTTCAAAAAGTTCCAGAAAGGATGAATTCGATCGAAAGATTTGCATCTTATTTCTATAATACTATAAAATTTAAGGTGGTTGATTAAATGATGAAAATGGAAATAAAAACAAACTTTATTAAATTACCTTAATCAAACAAAGATTCATTATAATGCGAATTGCTTTGTCAGGATTTACCGGTAAAGATTCAACGATATTGAGCCAAGTGGTAAAAACACTAGAAGAATCACACATACATACACAAATTATGAATAGTTCAAACCAAGATGTTGTTAGAGATGTTGACATGGTATTAGTACCTGGCGGTGACCGAGGTATTCTTAATTATTTTCACAAAACGTCGGTGCAGTCGGCCCCTGTTTTGGGCCTTTATGAATCGAATTCTACCGGATTTCTGGCCCAGATTGATGTCAAAGGCATTGATCTAATAAAGGAATCACTAAAGTCCGGCAACTACGAAATAAGAGAAGAAGAAAGATTAGCTGTTAAGGTAGATGGGAAAGAGATAGAGCCTGTTCTCAATGACGTAGCAATATTTTCGAACAAGAGTGCTATCCTGATGGAACATTTTCTCAGGATAAATAATAAAGATATTTGGCACGATAATAGTGATGGAGTAATTATTGCTACGCCTATTGGTTCTACCGCGTACGCAATGTCAGCCGGTGGTCCAATTGTTCTCCAAAATTCACACGTTGTTGTAGTGGTTTCAGTTAACTCATTGGACAATACTAGACGCCCTCTCATTGTTTCGGATGAAAGTTTTGTAGAGATAGTAGATATAACGTCCAGTCACCATTGTGAGGTAATATTAGACGGAACGTCTCGTGTTAAGATTACAGATAAATTACAATGTAACAAACATGAATTTCCTGCAAGGTTAGTAACCCTTAATAACAATTATTCTGCCACCAGGATAATAGAGAAAAAAGTAAAGTACGCTGAAGATCTTTTACGTATGCCACCAAGTGCAAAATTAATTCTCAAAACACTAGAGTATGAAGGCGCCATGACCCAAAAGGATTTAATTAATAAGACAATGTTACCGGAGAGAACCATTAGGTTATCATTATCTCACTTGTTAAATAGAGGCTATGTAAAAAAGAAAATTTCTCTCAGAGATGCTAGGCAAAAAATCTATGAATTAAAGATATAGATCTAGGCAAGATTTTTTGTTAGTTTCTTATTTTCAATAGTCGCTTTTATGAAATTTTCAAATGCGGGTTCTGGAAACCCAGGTCGACTGTGAAATTCACCATGATACTGAATCCCCAGAAAAAACTTATGACTAGGTAGTTCTAGGATTTCGATCCTTTTGCCTGCATCGGATGACCCAGTAAATTTCATGCCGTTGCTTTCAATTAGATCTCTATACTCTTGATTAAACTCATACCTGTGCCTATGTCGTTTTTGAACCATTTTTTTTCGATATATTTTCGAAGCTATAGAACCAGCCTCAATCTGAATATTGTGAAGGCCCAATCTCATTGTTCCTCCCATAGCTTTGATTTTTTTTTGTTCGGGCATATATAGGACTACGGGGTTGTTAGTCTCTGAATTGATTTCAGTAGAATTTGCATCAGTTAGTTTACACACATTTCTCGCATACTCAACTATTGCAAGTTGAAAGCCAAAACAAATCCCTAAGAAGGGAACATCATTTACCCTTGCATAATTGCATGAATTGATTATACCTTCGCTACCCCTACTTCCAAAACCTCCGGGAACCAAAATACCATCAAATTCCCCTAAGCATTCAAAATTCTTTGAATTGGAATTATTACCATTTTTGCTAGAACCCGAGAATTCAAATCTTTCAGAATCTATCCAATCTATGATTATTTCCTTGGCGAATTTAGCACCAGCATGTAGTACCGCTTGAGATACACTTACATAACTATCCTTCAAATCTACGTATTTGCCTATTATGGCTATTTTCACAGTCCCGTTGAATTTTAGGAAAGTGTTGGCAATCTTATTCCATTTCAAAATTCTTGGGTTTAGATTCAAATTCAAACTCTTTGAAATTACTTTCGTAATCCCCTGATCGAATAAAATTTTAGGAACAGAATAAATTGAAGGTGCGTCATGGCTAGACATCACACAATCCGTCGGAATACTAGCAAAGAGTGAAATTTTTCTAATCGTTTCTCTCGTTAACGGTGTTCTACATCTCACTGCCAATAGGTCTGGTTGTATGCCTATCCTGCGCAATTCCTGTACGCTATGTTGGGTAGGCTTTGTTTTTTGCTCTCCTACCGCATCCAGAACAGGTGCCAAGGTTACATGAACAAAGAATGTATTTGTATACCCATCTTCCAACTCCATCTGTCTTAATGCTTCCAAAAATGGTAAGCTTTCAATATCTCCAACGGTTCCACCACATTCAACAACAATAATTTCCAAATTCTCTTCGAGGGATATTTTTCTCAGCTGTTTTTTTATTTCATCAGTTACGTGTGGTATTATTTGTACGCACTGGCCAAGATATTTCCCCTCCCTTTCTAGTCCTATCACATTCGAAAAAATTCGCCCCGCCGTCAAATTATGGCTTGATTTCAAACTTGTATTAAGAAAACGCTCGTAGTTTCCGATATCCATGTCGCATTCACCACCATCATCAGTAACGAACACCTCACCGTGAGTGAGTGGATTCATTGTTCCTGCATCATAATTCAAATAAGGATCTATTTTTATGCAGGTTACTTTCAACCCACAAAGTTGTAATAATTTGGCGATAGATGAAGTTACGATTCCTTTCCCTAAGCCAGACATTACTCCCCCAGTTACAAATATAAATTTTGGAGAATTGGTCATAATTGCTTTATAGAAAATGTAGATTGAATCAATGATAATTAAGTGTTTATTATTATTTTAGCCGGAATTAATGTTACTATAATGAAAAGTTTTATTATGGTATTCCACATATAATAAGTATATCATCATGAATTCTTATGAAAATAACGACAATATCTTTGGCAAAGATAATGAAAAAAATGATATTGATAATAGGGTGCCCTTTAAAGGGAAGAGTGCCTTAGATGCTTTGCATGAGGATATAGTCAAGGAGAGGGAAAAAAACCTCAACTTAAAAATTTCAGATATGTATGGTGTAGACTATGAAGAGGCAAACGATATTCACATAAACTATCATAGTTTGAGATTGAAAAAAATGATACAAAAATCTGAAATACTCTCAAATATGAGTGCGTTTATCGATAGTAACCTTGATTTGAAAACCCTCTCCACCCAAGTTGCCTTTGGTGAAATTACCGAAAATACCTGCATTGATATTTTGATTAGTGTGATGAAGAATCAAAAAGAGACTAGAGTAAAAGATAGATACATCAACTTCTATAGTTAGTTAGAAGATTGGAATCTTAATTCTACCTCAATAATTTGGTCGACCAATATGACTACAAATAATCTTAGATTTCCAAGTACGAATTCAATGCTAAAAACACTTGTGAAGAATTCTTTTAAAGCAATTGAAGACGGAATGTACGAAATGAAAGGAGACCGCGAATATAGCAATCATACTTGTTTAAGCTTGAGGAATAATATTCTTCAATGCGAGCAGACTCCACTCCTAACCGAGATAAAGTATGCATCTCCATCAAGAGGTACATTAGTAGACTCTAATGAGATGAGTGTCGAGGAAATCGCTACGACAATGGAAAAGGCTGGAGCGATCGGTATATCGATTTTAACTCAACCATACTTGTTTAATGGATCGATAGGAAATATTTTGAGAGCAAGAAAGTATGTTACCGTACCCATTCTGATGAAAGATATAGTGGTAAGCGACATTCAAATAAAAGCCGCAAAAAAAGCCGGTGCTGATTGCGTATTGCTAATAAAAACCGTCTTTGACAGCAACTTGTCGGAAGGAAGCCTAGAGACATTGGCCGAGTATGCGAAGAAAATCGGACTGGAAGTAATTCTAGAAACTCATAACGAAGATGAGTTTAATGAGGCTGTAAAGATTAACAGTATATCAAAAAAACTCTTTAGCCTAATCGGTATCAATAACAGGAACCTGAGTACACTAAAAGTAGATTTGGACACGACAATTCGGATATTATCTGAAATCCCCAAAAGCAATAATGTAGTGATTTCAGAAAGTGGTATACGTGACCCAAAGGATATCATCAAGTTAAAGAGTGCAGGAGCAGATGCCTTTTTAATTGGGACAACTTTAATGGAGAAATCTAAAGAAATGGGCCAAAAAATAAGAGAATTAGTCGAGAGTTAGTTTGAATCGATAAAGTATTATGTAGCAACTAACTAATTTCATCTCTATATATTTGAAAAATAACACTGATTTAGGAAAATTTGGAACGTATGGCGGAAGATATGTTCCAGAGACATTGATTCCAGCCTTAGAAGATCTGGATAAATGGTACCAGAAATTGAAAGTGGACAAGTCTTTTCAACGTGAACTCAGCGGTTTACTAATAAACTTCGCGGGCAGATCAACTCCACTTTACTATGCTAATAATTTAACTAAACACCTTGGAGGCCCAGCAATTTATTTAAAGAGAGAAGATCTGCTCCATAGTGGAGCTCATAAAATTAACAATACTTTGGGACAGGCTTTGATAGCTAAAAAAATGGGTAAGACTAGAATCATTGCTGAGACAGGGGCAGGTCAACACGGAGTGGCTACTTCTATTGCGTCTGCAGTTTTTGATCTCAAATCAGAAATTTATATGGGAGCAAAGGATGTAGAAAGACAGCAACTCAATGTTTTCAGGATGAATTTATTGAATTCAAAGGTGCACTCCGTACATTCTGGCTCAAAAACACTGAAGGATGCGATAAATGAAGCACTCAGAGATTGGATAGCGAATGTTCAAGATACACATTATTTGATTGGTTCAGTTATGGGGCCCCATCCATTCCCTACAATGGTAAGGGATTTTCAAAGTGTGATAGGAAAGGAGATAAAGGAACAAATACGTAAACTAACAGGAAAATTGCCTGATGCAGTGATAGCATGTGTTGGTGGGGGAAGTAACGCTATTGGATCTTTTTACCCCTTTGTTACTGACAAGGAAGTCAAACTGATAGGGGTAGAAGCTGGAGGAGAGGGTATACGCACTGGTTTCCATGCAGCGACACTGTCTAAGGGAAGAATGGGTATCTTTCATGGAATGAAAAGTTATTTTTTACAGGATGAAAATGGACAAATAAGCGAGGCACACAGCATTTCCGCTGGACTTGATTACCCTGGAATCGGCCCCGAGCATGCAAATTTGAGGGATACCGAGAGAGCCATTTATCCTCACATAACCGATAAAGAAGCGGTTAAAGCTTTTATACAATTGTCGAAACTTGAAGGAATAATACCGGCATTGGAGTCAGCACACGCTATTGCGTATATCATAAAAAATGCTAAAAATTTCAAGAAGGATGAAACTGTCGTAGTAACCGTATCTGGTAGAGGGGACAAAGATTTGCAAATAGTAAGAGAATATCTCTCTGGATCAGAGGAAGGCATTCAAAAGAAAACGCAAACTAAAGGAATTGTACATTCTTGAAGGTTGAAAATAATGTTACCAGAACTTTTAATAATTTAATACAAAGGAATGAAAAGGCATTGATCGCTTATATTGTCGGAGGTTATCCTACACTGGATCTTTCTAGGAAGATAATTGAACAACTGATCCTCTCTGGAGTTGATATTATTGAGATAGGAGTGCCATTTTCTGATCCGATGGCAGATGGTCCTATGATCCAAGATGCGTTCGTGAAGTCTCTCGATTCTGGAATTACTCCAAAAGACTGCTTAAATTTGGTAAAGTCAATTAGGGATAGACATAAGGAAACTCCTTTGTTATTAATGACATATTCAAATATACTTTATTCTAATGGATTAGAAAAATTCTTAATCCAGTCCAAAAACTGTGACATAGATGGTTTCATTGTGCCAGATTTAAATTTTGAAGAAGCTGATGATTATTTGGAAATAACCACCAAATTAGGGCTTTCAACTATTTTCCTGACCTCTCCTAACACAGAGTACTCAGAGATTAAGGAGGATAGCGACCCTATCTACCGGTTTTGTTTATATGGTTTCGGTATTTGGAATCACCGGATCGAGAAATAAATTTGAAAAATACACCTTCGAATCTATATCCCGATCAAAAGCAATTGTTTCCTCATATGGGAAACATTTAGCAGTTGGCTTTGGGATTAGCACTCCCAAAGACGGCCTGAGAATGATAGAGTCTGGCGCAGATGGAATTATTGTTGGAAGCTCTTTGATTAACATTATTACAAAAAATATGCCCGATCAAAGTAAGATGATGTCAGAATTAGACATTTTTGTCAAAGAGTTGAAGGCTATTTGCAAGGTCCCAAATTGAGAATTATGTTTTGAATTGTAACTTTCTAATATGAATGAAACACAACTAAAAGAACGGTTCTTGGATTTTCTAAATCTAAATCCGACAAACGACTTTTTTGGAATTACTTCAAACCAGAACGAAAAATATATTGAAATCAAGAATGAAGCTTTAAATAGAAAATTTGATTTCATATTGGCAGCGTGTAAAACAAAAAACATCAAAAAAAAAGATATTAGAAATGGTACAATTGAGATGGATGATGATTTAAAGAATATTTTTGTCAGATCCATGTTACTAAAGACAATTTCTGAGAGTTACAAAATGAATATTGAAAAAATTGCCCTATATCCTATCGAAATCAAATCAGACAAGGACAAACTTGATGAGAGATTGGCTAGTCAAGTAATTGAAGCAATCCTCTCATTTGGTCGTTCAATAGTAATCCTAGACAGTAAACATTCTTCAAAAATAATAAAAAACGGATTATCAAGAATATTACCTTCGACTTTGATAGGGTATTCTAGTGAAACTGATGAATTCACGGTCATAAATAGACACGACCGAGTCTATTCAGATAGCTTGCTAAACGTAAACAAGATGCATCTCATCAGAACCCTGGAAAAGGCAGACTGTCAAATCAATGTTACCAAATTGTACAATAATTTAAGGAGGCTACAATCGATTCATCAAAAGTTGATTTATAATCAGATTTTCAAGAGTGGACAATATCTCTTGGAGGACGAAGTTATATTCATGAAAGAACTATCATCATTGAATCTAAAAATTAACGTTAAGAAGGAGATTATTAAGACAATCCAACAACATAAGAATTACAAAATTACAGATTTTACAGAGTAGTAGTTACTAAACCGGTATTATCACTTGCATATCCTAAAAAATTCATTCTAATCAAATGCGTCCTTCCAGCTCCAAACGTAATAGATATTTCAAGATCATCCAATTTATCCGATGAATCTCTTCCCTCCAATTCTAATATAACTACATGGATTGTTTCGTGAGCAATTACTCTCTCTATGAGATCTTCGATATTGGTGAAGCTCGTTGCATTGGATAATTCAGATACTTTGGAGACGACAAACATGAGTGAGTAACCTAATTGATCATCGGGTCCAGAAATCGGATTATCGTATGTACAATATTCTTGAGAATCATCATATGAACAGGCCAGGGTAAAATCTACTATTCCCACATCTTATCAGCATCAATTCTGAGAAAAAAACATTTCATTCGTTATCAAATAGGTATGGAATATATCAAACTAAATATTTTAATTAGTAAATATGCGAATATTACAGTTACATGTAGATTTTGTAGAGTATTTACCCGTCAAAAAGGAAATAGATGATGCTGAACCTTTATTAAAGAATGAGAAAGAACGAATTGAAGATACAGTCGTCATACTAACATCGATAGAGCAAGGAGATGATGAAACTCTAATTGAAGACTTTATAAAGGAAACTTTAGAATACCTTAAGAAAATTAAATGTAACTCTGTTCTAATTTATCCATATGCACACCTTAGTTCGACTCTAGAGTCTCCAAAAAGTGCATACAAATTAATGATCCAGCTAGAAAATGCCTTAAGGGCGAGTTCGGATACCATTGTAGTTAAAAGAGCTCCTTTTGGATGGACAAAAGAACTAGGGATAAGGGTAAAGGGGCATCCATTAGCGGAAAATTCAAGAGCTTATTGTTAAAAAAAATCCTGAGAGACAATCAGGAACTTTGGTAGGGATTGCTACTTCAAAATCAGAAACAAATGAAAGCGAAGAATCAATTTCTAGTGCATTAACTGCTGAAAAGGATCTAAAATCAAATTGGTACGTGCTAACTGTGGAGGGGGCTTTAATCCCTTACAATGATTATAAATTCAAAAAATCTGAAATCAATCTGGAGAATTTGTTCAAATATGAAATACTTCGGAAAAGGACAGTGGAAGACCAACCCCCTCACGTCAAGTTGATGAGAAAATTAGGTATAGCTGATTATGAGCCTGCCTCTGATTCTGGAAACATGAGATTTTATCCAAAAGGACGGTTGTTAAAATCATTACTAGAACAGTTCGTGACCAAAAAAGTTTCGCAGTACGGAGGATTGGAAGTAGAAACACCCATAATGTATGATTCGCACCATCCATCAATGGAGAGTTACTTCAATCGCTTTCCTGCAAGACAGTACAATATTAAGTCAGATCAGAAAGATTTGTTTTTGAGGTTTGCCGCCTGTTTTGGCCAATTCCTAATGACCAAAGACTTTCAAATATCATACAAGAATTTACCACTCAAACTATACGAACTAACTAGATATAGTTTCAGGAGAGAAAAGAGCGGTGAACTAGTTGGATTGAGACGATTACGTGCATTTAGTATGCCTGATTGTCATGCATTTTGTCAAGATATTGATCAGGCAAAAATTGAATTTTTGAAACGACTTGATCTATCTGTTTCTGTAATGGAAGAAATTGGAATCTCAACTGAAACAGATTTAGAGATGGCCATAAGATTTACTAAAGAATTTTATAATAGTAACAAAGAATTCGTTCAACATTTAGTATCAAAGATTGGTAAACCAGTTCTCGTAGAAATGTGGGACGATAGATTCTTTTATTTTGTCCTAAAATGGGAATTTAATTTTCTAGATAACTCTGGCAAAGCTTCTGCGCTTGCTACGGATCAAATTGATATTGAGAATGGGGAACGATACGGCATTACCTTTATAGATGAGTCAGGTAATAAGAAAAATCCCATAATTTTGCATAATTCACCTAGCGGAGCTATTGAGCGCGTCATTTTTGCATTGCTTGAAAAATCTGCCAAGATGATGAAAGAAGGGAAAGCACCTTATTTACCAATTTGGCTAATGAATACCCAAGTAAGATTAATTCCCGTGAGAGACGATTTTATCCCTAAATGTGTTGCACTGTTAGAACAACTGAAAATTAATTCTATTCGCGGCGACATTGATGATAGGGAGGATACGTTATCTAAAAAGATTAGAGATGCAGAAACCGAATGGATTCATTTTACACTAATAATCGGTGAGAAAGAAGTTACTTCTAATTCAATTTCAGTCCGAGATAGGTTAAAAAAATTAAGTTATTCTACTAGCATAGATGAATTGATAAATATAATTAAAGAACCAATGAAAGGCAAACCCAACCTTCCCATTAATTTGCCTGAGTACCTCTCAAAGAGACCAAGAATTGCTTCTTAGCATGCTAGAACACGTAGAAAGACAGCATCTAAAGATTAGACATGTATGGTCTAGACAAAATCCTAAGCAGAGTTTGGGTAGCCAACGTTCCTTCTCTATAATCATTGTTCTTTAATCCCGTTTCAACAAAGTCAAGTCCAACCAATCTTGCTGTATCGCTTATGCTATTAATAAGCCCTAATATTTGAAAGGGATTTAATCCGAATGGTTCTGGTGTTCCTGTGCAAGGTAAATATGATATATCGTAAACATCGATATCAAAGGATATATAAATATCTCGTTTGTAAGTGTTTGATTTTAACCATTGTGATATCTTCTCAAGGGAATTGTTGCAATCCCACGCATCAAAAGTAGTAACACCGTTGTCTAATGCGAATTTATTCTCTTCCCTATCTCCCTGCCTTATGCCGATTTGAACTAAATCGTTCCCTCTAAGATAACCTTCCCTAATCAGATGATAAAATGGAGTTGTATGACACATTGACATACCTTGGTAAATTGATTTCATGTCACGATGAGCGTCAAAATGGATTAGTAGAGGGTTACTTTCAGAAAGCTCCTTATAAATAGAGTATGTGATAGTATGTTCACCACCTAGGATAACAGGTATTTTGTTTGAATCTATTATTATTCTCAATACTGAGGACAACTTGTTGTCAAAGTCTATCCAAAATTTGTTAATATCTTTAATATCGCTTATCTTATCCTCCTTACGTTTCACAAAATTTAGATCGCCAATATCAAAAATCAATGCCTTTTCATAAATCTCAACATTTTCCTCAAAAACAAGTGTTTCAATCTGTTTTGCTGAAGCGGTTCGAATTGCTTCAGGTCCAAAAGATGCCGTTTTTCCAAATGTGGTTGTAATGTCTATAGGGATTCCAATAATACATATTTTTGAGCCATCAAAAGTAATAGGAACAGGAATATCACAAAAAGTATGTCCTGCAACTGTGCTCTCTGGAGGTATGAAGTGGCTTTCTAAATAAGAGATTTTATCCATCTTGATTCAATTATGTTCTAAGAATTATTCTGAGGGGTATTTAAGTCCAAAACAACTCATCAAGGTTGGATTGCCTGGGTTTTCCAATGATAGATTTAAAATTCAAATTTAGTGATGACAAGATTTGATCAAAGGTAGACTCCATCGTATCAAGATATTTCTCGGTATCTATATCCATTTTGTTAGCTAATTCGACTGGTTTTACTCCTTCAATAGTCCTTGTTTTAACGTAGGAGATAATATCCCCAGCTTTGAGCTGTCGTCCCAAATCGACAAGTTGTTTTGCTGCCTTTATATGCTGAGGGATTCCCTTTATGCTTTCCATATTCTTATCTTTACCATCTAAAGAAATGGCACGATGATTTTTATTTTCTTGAAATTTTATCCCGTATTTTTCTGGAGATTTATTTATCATCACATTAAAGCTTAAATCTGATAAAGGAATATTTTTCTTCTCAAGGTCTTCTGCAAGGGAATGTACTATTTTTTTTATCCTAGTTTTAGCATTAGCAAAGTCTTTCTCTGTGAAGATATCCTTTAACACATTTAGTATCTCGTAAAATGCATTTCTAATAAACGGAGGAGTATGAGATTTTTTTCCAGTTAACCCCTTGACATCGACAGTACCGTCTTCAAGTACACCCAAATAATTTTTCTTTAAATCACTAAATACTACATACCGATAACGCTTATCTATTTCTAAATCAACTCCTAGTTCAGATTTAGCCCAATTAGATATTGTATTCAAGCTATCGGGACTTGGATTTTTCAAAAATAGCGAGTCGGTATCCCCATATATTACCTTGATATGATTTTCGTCGCATTTGTTGATCGTTCTGGTCGTAGTCGTTCTCCCGATGGCTGCAGTAGCCTCTGCGACAGGTAGGCAATAGAGTGGAAATATCTCGGCTCCCATGACTCCATACGTAGCATTTAAAATTACCTTAATTGCTTGACTCACAACGCCATAAAGCTGTTTATCATCTTTACCAAGGGTAGCATCTTTAGACAAATGTTTATAGTAATTTACACGTAAATCACGTAATGTTCCGATAAGAATTGAAGTCATCCCCCTTTTCTTTCGGCATATCCAATGGGTAGTTCCCTCGATATGGTTTAGTGGATCATCTTTGCACTCCTTGTGAGGACAATTTACTGTTTCATATGACAAATTGTGTACCTTGATTATACTAGGATACAAACTTGCAAAATCAACCACAACTACATTAAAGTGGATTCCAAGTTCGGGTTCAACGACCAATCCACCACGGTATTTTTTCTCTTTAATAATTGCAGTAGTTGATGAAGATCCTTTTTGAAGTAACTCATCCCTTCTAGGTATAAGTATGTTCTGTTGTCGATGTTCAAAAAACATTAAAGAACGAATCCATTGATTCACTCCGAATCTTGTAATATCTTCAATAGACATTCTCGAGATTCTCGAAATTATTATTACAAGTTTCATGAGTAAGTTATCGTTAAACGAACTCAATCTGTAAGTGAGATCAGCATCTTTAAGACAATATTCTGCGAGTTTTTCTAACGAAAGATCGCTAATGCTTCCCTCAAATTCGATTTTGGTGTCCTCTAATAGCGCCTCACATATCGCTCTCAGAGTAAATTCAGTGTATTTATGACTAAAGGCATAATTTTGTACGGATTTATTTTGAAATGTTCTAAAAAGATCAATATGAATTCCAGATTTAATTGTGACTGGATCTGCTTGTATTCCTCTTTTTATAAATGATTCTCTTTTTACAAGGATAGGTACCTGGTCTTTATCAATTGGTTTCCCATCTTCAGGATCAATCTCTGGATCCTGAGACCTTGCATATAAATAAGGCATGTCGAAATCATCACCGTTGTATGTTAACACAACCGGATATTTGCTTAATACATCAAAAACTAACAAAAGCATCTCTTTTTCTGAGCTACAAAGCACTATGCTTGGGTCTAATGTCTTGGGATCTATGTTCTCATCCCTTTTGAGAACATAAACTTTTTTGAACCCATCAGATGCAGACAAGCCAACGGCCGTTATTAGTCGATCATGGTCTCGTGCAGTTGGCATCCTTCCCTCCTCGGAATCAACCTCAATGTCTATGGCAATCCTCTTTATGTCAGGTATAGGTTGATTTAGTAAACGGGACCATTTCAACAAGAACTTGTCATACTCATTGCTATTGAAATTGTTTTGGAATTTGTTAGAGGTAAACAGGTTGTCTAAATATTGATCTACCTTTTTTGGTATTGGAAATTCGTGAAATATCAAGTCATTGCCGATTCTTTTATAAAAAGCCCCTGGGATTAGTCCTAAATCATAGAGATAGCTTTCATGATACTTTATATCTGCTTCCCAAGAAGTAACTTTCTCCCTAAAACTAGTATCCGTACCCCCAATTGACAGCGGGTCAGGTGCCAAAACTTTGAGTATCTCTATTTCTTCATCTGCAATATCATCCACTTTTTTTACTTTTTGAATTCGGAATTTAGTCGGATCTTGGTCTACTACGCTCTTTGCTTCAAGTTCAAATTTTTTTTTGACAAAACAGTATGGTTGATGTTTTTTTGAATTGGTATTGCCTATAAAATACTCGCTCCAAAAATAAATTTGTGAGTCAGCAGGATTGTAAAACTTTAGGAATACAGATTTTTTTTCCCCTATATAGAAGGATGAAAGAAGCAAGGAAGGTATATCCTCAGGTAGTTTTTTTGAATAATATTCGTCTTTCTTGTCTGATGCCAAATTTACTTGCTGCACTATTGTTTATTTTATTCTACCTTTTAAAAATTAATTAGTTGGATATTGATTCAGGATGTCGTATTTCATGATAATATGATGAAGGTTGTCAAAATCAGAACGAGGTTTAGGATAAAAATTAGTTACGATTAATATAAAAGTCTCAGATATTTCGAAAGGATAAATCATACTTCCTAAACGAATCCAGATCTTTAAATTATATCTTACCCCACACACTAGATTTCAATATTACGGGATTAAATTATTAGATTTGATAAATATTTTTTACGAGCTATACCGAATGAAGACTATTGTTAACCCTACATCTCGGTTTTCATGCACGATCATTCCTGCAATATGTAAATGGTATACAGATGTCTGGCTAGTTATTTTATTGTAGTTCTAAGTGGGTTTGGGATTGATTTGTACAGTAGAGAATATTTTTAATATATCTTGTAATGCTAAAGTTAATATTATCATTTAATCAAATACTTGTGAACGCATCCAAGACAAAAGGCGGCGTCGGTAATGAAGTTGGCTAATGCCATAATGTGATTTACAGACCTCCAGGTGCGCTCTTTACAATAATCATAGAATCATGAGTATTTCGATATGAGATCGATCCTAAAAGGATTGAGCATTAAAATACATCTAAATAGATTCATCATAATATATTGGAGATTCGATCAAAAAAATCAGTGCTGACCTGATAGATTGAATCTGACATGGGAATGATCAGATAGATGATATCGAAATGTAGATCACTATAATGCTATTATAATTGCATTAAAGATGATCCTATAGAACAAATCTAGCTAATGTGTGATTTATTTATTTGTACTTAAAAAACAACATACAAATCTAGTTTTTCGATCGTCACTCTTTCTCTTTATTGTTAATCTTAACAATAAAGAAAGAAACTCAATAAACGTCCTTTCAATTTTTAACCTATCCTTTTCTCTCCTATCCTATCATATCCTAAGCTAAGGAAGAAAAGAGGAAAAGAAGAAGAAATGGACGATATATATACACACTCACAAAAAAAAATAAACAAACAAACTCGTAAAAAAAGTTAGTTTGTTTATGTGAGAATCAACCGACGATTTATAATAAAGTAAATAATAATTCTACAGCCATTATTTACTTTATTTGACTCCGGTTGATCCTGCCGGACCCGACTGCTATCAGAGTGGGACTAAGCCATGCGAGTCAACATAGCAATATGTGGCATACGGCTCAGTAACACGTAGTCAACATGCCCAGGGGACGTGGATAACCTCGGGAAACTGAGGATAAACCGCGATAGGTCATCACTTCTGGAATGGGTAATGACTTAAACCTATATGGCCCCTGGATTGGACTGCGGCCGATCAGGCTGTTGGTGAGGTAATGGCCCACCAAACCTGTAACCGGTACGGGCTCTGAGAGGAGGAGCCCGGAGATGGGCACTGAGACAAGGGCCCAGGCCCTATGGGGCGCAGCAGGCGCGAAACCTCTGCAATAGGCGAAAGCTTGACAGGGTTACTCTGAGTGATTTCCGTTAAGGAGATCTTTTGGCACCTCTAAAAATGGTGCAGAATAAGGGGTGGGCAAGTCTGGTGTCAGCCGCCGCGGTAATACCAGCACCCCGAGTGGTCGGGACGTTTATTGGGCCTAAAGCATCCGTAGCCGGTTCTACAAGTCTTCCGTTAAATCCACCTGCTTAACAGATGGGCTGCGGAAGATACTATAGAGCTAGGAGGCGGGAGAGGCAAGCGGTACTCGATGGGTAGGGGTAAAATCCGTTGATCCATTGAAGACCACCAGTGGCGAAGGCGGCTTGCCAGAACGCGCTCGACGGTGAGGGATGAAAGCTGGGGGAGCAAACCGGATTAGATACCCGGGTAGTCCCAGCTGTAAACGATGCAGACTCGGTGATGAGTTGGCTTATTGCTAACTCAGTGCCGCAGGGGAAGCCGTTAAGTTTGCCGCCTGGGGAGTACGGTCGCAAGACTGAAACTTAAAGGAATTGGCGGGGGAGCACCACAAGGGGTGAAGCCTGCGGTTCAATTGGAGTCAACGCCGGAAATCTTACCGGGGGCGACAGCAGAGTGAAGGTCAAGCTGAAGACTTTACCAGACAAGCTGAGAGGAGGTGCATGGCCGTCGCCAGCTCGTGCCGTGAGGTGTCCTGTTAAGTCAGGTAACGAGCGAGATCCCTGCCTCTAGTTGCTACCATTATTCTCAGGAGTAGTGGAGCTAATTAGAGGGACCGCCGTCGCTGAGACGGAGGAAGGTGGGGGCTACGGCAGGTCAGTATGCCCCGAAACCCTCGGGCCACACGCGGGCTGCAATGGTAAGGACAATGAGTTTCGATTCCGAAAGGAGGAGGCAATCTCTAAACCTTACCACAGTTATGATTGAGGGCTGAAACTCGCCCTCATGAATATGGAATCCCTAGTAACCGCGTGTCACTATCGCGCGGTGAATACGTCCCTGCTCCTTGCACACACCGCCCGTCGCTTCATCGAAGTTGGTTCTTGGCGAGGTGGTGCCTAATTGGTACTATCGAACCTGGGGTCAGCAACGAGGGAGAAGTCGTAACAAGGTGGCCGTAGGGGAACCTGCGGCCGGATCACCTCCTTAGTTATTATATTGTAGTAGTGGTAGTGGGTTAGAAGGGGCCTTGTGCTCTTTCTAATCTGCGAGACTTTACAATAATTATACTAATAAAATAAAATAAAATCCCTGATAAAGGGAGTGCAATCAAATCAAAACTGATCAATCAATTCCTTCATTTTTCATACGGTTTGAAAAACTGATTAGTATGTTGTATTTTTATGCAAAAAAATATTCATAGTTGCTAGACTAAATTCTATCGGAGTAGTCTGTGTAAATATTATAATATATATTCTGAACAAAAAACCAAAATTCATCTATCTGATCATTCTGACTAAAATCAGCATATAGTATCGGATGCAATTCTTTGTCTCATGTAAATGAGGAGTAGAAGATAAAGAATGAAGTTGATGTAGTAAACGTGAGTTTACAATGATCATCATGTAAAGGAAAACTCCGTCAAATTATCGATTACATATAGTTGAAGAAGTAACAACAATAACTATTCGCGTAATAATGGAATAGAATTGTAGTAAAATATTATGTGTAACTGGTTGTAGTGCAAACAGAGATTTAATATATAAACATACATACTTACATACGAAAATACCAATACCAATACCAACCAAATTGAATTAGACTTTTCTACCACAAGTGGAACTAACTAATAACTAACTAACTAGATAACTAATCACAAACAAACAAAAGAATCCAAAGGACAAAGAAAGGAAGAAAGAAACTCCAAAAAAAAGTAATTAAATAATTAATTAAATAATTAATTTATAACTACTGGACTGGTGCAAAGACGCCGATTGGTGGATGACTCGGCTTGATAAGCGATGAAGGACGTGGCAAGCTGCGATAAGCCTGGGTTAGGTGCATGCGACCGACGACCCCGGGATTTCCGAATGAGGTCTCTCTATACACTCCCATGCTTTAGCTAGGGAGAGCAAACCGTCCGAAGTGAAGCATCTGAGTAGGACGAGGAAGAGAAATCAATTGAGATTCCGTTAGTAGCGGCGAGCGAAAGCGGAACAGCCCAAACTGAATCTGTTATGGTAACATGATAGAGATGTGGTGTTACGGATATGACGTATAGGATCCTGTAATCAAAGCTAAAGTGTACTGGAAAGTACCGGAATAGAGGGTGATACCCCCGTAGGCGAATGAGAGCAGGATTCTGTCATATTCAGAGTAACTGGCCTTGGCAGTGGCCAGCGAAGATGGGTGAAAGTAGCATCCAAGGCTAAATATTCATCAAGACCGATAGAATACTAGTACCGTGAGGGAAAGTTGAAAAGTACCCCGGAAGGGGGGTTAAAAGCGCCTGAAACCAATCGGTTACAGACGTGTATGGCTCGAAAGGATTTCTAGAGTCATACGTTCCGTCTAGAAACACGGGCCAGGGAGATTGCTGTCATGGCAAGCTTAACCTTTAACAGAGGGAAGGCGAAGGGAAACCGAATTTGCGCATTTTTTCATTTGAAAAAAGAGGCAATGGATCTGAAAGGGTCTTGAGTCATGGCAGTAAGGCTAGAAACCGGACGATCTAGTCCTGGATAAGACGAAGGTGAGCGAAAGCTCGCTGGAGGTCTGCAAGGGTCCTGACGTGCAAATCGGTCCCCTGATCTGGGATTAGGGGTCAAAAACCAATCTAGTCCGGTGATCGCTAGTTCCCACCGAAGTGGATCGCAGTCCTGCCTTAGCTGAGATTGCTTGTACTGTAGAGCACCGATCGGGCGGTAAGGGCTCGAAAGAGCTCGCCATCCATTCGAACTCCGAATGTGCAAGCGTCGTAGAAGCTAGGAGGCGGGTTTATGTGGGGTAAGCCTCATAACCGAGAGGGGGACAACCCAGACTAAAGTTAAGGTCCCCAAATGTCTACTAAGTGTCAAACCAAAGGGTGTTTTCGAGCAAAGACAGCAGGAAGGTAGGCTCAGAAGCAGCCATCCTTCAAAGAGTGCGTAACAGCTCACCTGCCGAGCTCGAAAGCCCCGAAAATGTACGGGGCTCAAGTAGACTACCGATACTTTAGACCACCGACGATGTCGGTGCGTGGTAGGTGGGCGTAGTGTTTGGGTAGAAGCTGGGCTGTAAAGTCCAGTGGACCGAACTACTAGTGCAGATCCTGGTGGTAGTAACAGCATAGCCGAGTGAGAATCTCGGCGACCGCATGGGCAAGGGTTTCCCGGCAATGCGTCATCAGCCGGGAGTTAGCCGGTCCTAAAAACAACCTCAACAGAATTGTTTGAATGGGAAACTGGTTAATATTCCAGTGCCTTGAAAGTTCGTTATTACCTCTTCTGTCGCTTCCGGATAGGGTAAGCAGAACCGTCGTTCTGTCTAAGTATTCTAGCTTTGAGGAGTGCCGTAATGGCGAGAATTAAAGCGAGATACCAATGGCCTTCTGCAAGGAGGGTTTACTTGATTCCAGGAGACAATGAAAGCAGAAATAGGAAGATACTTTCAAGACCGTACCGAGATCCGACACTGGTGCCCTGGATGAGAAGTCTAAGGTCTATCGGGTATACCGTATGGCAAGGGAACTCGGCAAAATAGCTCCGTACCTATGGTATAAGGAGTGCCTGCAGTTTTTACGAGGAGTAGGGACTGCAGGTCGCAGTGACTAGGGGGTCCCGACTGTTTAATAAAAACACAGGTGGTCGCTAGTCCGAAAGGATGTGTATGGCCTCTGTATCCTGGCCAGTGGCGGTACCTAAAACCTGGGTTCAACTGGGCTAAGGGCCGCTAAACGCCGGGAGTAACTCTGACTCTCTTAAGGTAGCCAAATGCCTTGTCGGGTAAGTTCCGACGTGCATGAATGGAACAACGAGGGCCCCGCTGTCCCTGCCTACAACCCGGTGAAGCCACATAACGGGGACGAACAGTCCCCGAACCTCTGTCGGGGAGAGAAGACCCTGTGGAGCTTTACTGCAGCCTGTTGTTGCGATATGGTGTCAAATGCAGAGAGTAGCTGGGAGCCGTTATGGTCAGTTCTCCGGGACTGATTTAGGCAAAAGTGTAACACCAGCCATTTGTTACCGTATCGCTAACCTGTTTAACAGGGACATCGGCAGGTGGGCAGTTCGGCTGGGGCGGCACCCCCTTGAAAATGTATCGAGGGGGCCCAAAGATTGGCTCAGGCGGGACAGAACTCCGCCGGTGAGGGCAAAGCCAAAAGCCAGTCTGACTGGATTCCCAATGATACGGGATTCAGAGGCGAAAGCCGGGCTTAGCGATCCATCATGTCCTCACTATTGGGGGCTGGTGGTGACAGAAAAGTTACCCTAGGGATAACAGGCTCGTCGCGGGCGAGAGCTCCCATCGACCCCGCGGTTTGGTACCTCGATGTCGGCTCTTCCCATCCTGGTTCTGCAGCAGGAGCCAAGGGTGGGGCTGCTCGCCCATTAAAGGGGAACGTGAGCTGGGTTTAGACCGTCGTGAGACAGGTCGGTCTCTGCCTGACAGGGGCGTGGTTGTCTGAGGGGAAGTTGCCCCTAGTACGAGAGGAACAGGGCAGCGCAGCCTCTGGTTTATCAGTTGTCCGACAGGGCAAGCTGAGCAGCTAAGCTGTTTAGGATAACTCCTGAAAGCATCTAAGGAGGAAGCCTTTCCCGAGAAAAGACAACCTTCCGTAAGGAGGAGGGCGGCCATAGAAGATGGCGTTGATGGAATGGAGGTGTAATTATCAAGCCTTCGGGCGAGATATTCAGCCTGCCATCACCAATAGCCCAACGCACCTGATCTGTAATTAAAAAATTACAACCGACAAGTAACTATAAAAAAATAAAAACAAACAAGTATGTAGGTAGGTAGGCAAGTAAGTATACATGTATGTAAAATACATTATCTTATCTTAATTGCACTGCATCACTGGATAAAATAACAATAACAATAACACCAAAATAAACACTATACACAAAAATATGAACTACATTTCTATTTCATGCGTAAAGAATAGCTATTGGTAAGAATTTCTAAAATTACACGGAAGATAATTTGATGGAGTTTTATACGGTATTTTCCTTATAAAAATCAAAATTTCTTTTAAAAATTATATATATTAAACATATCAATTATACAATATTATTCAACAATTGAGCTTGGTATTTAATCAATACAAAAAAAGTAACCAAAGTATGGATTTTATTGAAGTACTAGGTTACAATATGAGATTTATTAAGGTTGATCGTCCAGAATCAAAGAAAACTATTGTCCTACTACATGGGTTAGGCGCCTCTGCAGAAAGATGGTCTGAATTATGGCCTTTACTAAAAAAGTACAATGTAGTAATTCCTGATCTCATAGGATTTGGATATAGCGAAAAACCTTTGATAGAATATACAGTTGAATTTTTTGTTAGATCCCTTGAGGATTTCTTTAAGAAAATGCAAATTCAAAATCCAATAATAATGGGCTCCTCATTTGGAGGACAGTTGGCATTGGAGTACAGCTTAACTCATAAATATTTCTTTGACAAAATCATTTTAGTTTCTCCTGCCGGCACATTAGAAAAGCCAACATATGTTCTTAGTCAGTATATTTTCTCTGGTTTATATCCAACTACTGAGAATGTCCATAGGGCATTTGAGATGATGGCTAATAATAAGGAATATGTAGTCGAAGCTTCAACAGTTAAGGACTATATGAATCGAATGAGACTTCCTAATGCAAAATATTCACTCATTTCCACCTTGCTTGCAATGCGCAAAGATCAAACTTTACGAAAAAGACTAGTGGAAATAGCCGTACCCACCTTGGTTATCTGGGGAAGAAATGATACAACCATACCAGTGGCGAATATAGAGTATTTTAAGCAAATGCCAAATGTTGAGACATTGATAATGGAAGAATGCGGTCATACTCCGTATGTAGAAAAGCCGGTCGAATTTTATGAAATAATTGAAAAATTTATAGACTCTTGATTTAATCTTATAAAACCTTTACAACATTAAAATATTGATGAGATATTTAATTTTCTATGAGTAATGAAAATGAAAATGGCGATAAGTCTATTGACTTAAAAAAGACAATTGAAAAAACCACAGAATTTCAACAAGATCTAGTAAGACAATTTTCAAATTTTCAATATAACGCCTTCCAAAATATGTTCTCCTCGCTTCAAGGCTTTACTAATTATAATGCAATGTTTAAAACAAACGTCCAAAGCGGTGGTAGGATATCAATTCCAGAAGCAGAGCGACAAGCACTAGGGATTGAAGAGGGTGACCTCGTGCAAGTAATTATCATACCGTTGGCTCGCAAACAAAAGAATTCACAAAAGAACTAAAACGTATTCAATGGATCTTTATCCAATTGCCCAACTTGGGCAACACTACGTTTTGAGAATACCCGCTAGCTATCAATCCTACGTGACCTGTCGAAAATCTCATCAAATTCTTATCTGTGCTTGATACAAGATTATTCAGGGAGACACTACATTCCGGAGAAACAAGATGGTCTTGATCGGCTACTACATTTAGTAGTGGTACTTTGATACTTGAAAGATTTATCCGATTTTCACCCACTACCAGTTTGTTTTTTGAAAACAGGTTTTTCTGATATATATCTTTAATCCACTGCCTAAATGTCTCTCCCGCAATAGGAGGAGTATCATATAACCATTTTTCAACCCTCAGGAAATTTTGAACAAAACTTTCATCTTTAAGATTATCAAATAGATTCAAGTACTTGTTTACGCCCTGTTTGAACGGTTTTAAAGAACCATAGAGGCTATACAATAGCTCATACGGGAAATTTTCATAATGGGATAAGATTTTGTCGATATCCATATTCTGGGCCATATTCTTTATGACAGTCTTATCCTTCTCGGTATCTACAACCGGAGCTACAGTTATCAAATTCTTAACATTCTTCTGATATAATGAAGTATAAATTAACGACATTGTAGCACCCATACAATAGCCCTGAAGTGATACCTTGTCTATATTTTCAATGCTTTTGACAATCTCCACGCAATCATAAATAAAAAGGTTGACGTAGTCATCAAGAGTTGTAAATTTATCAAATTTGCCCGGTGTCTTCCAGTCAACAAGATAAATGTTTATACCTTGATCTAGAATATTTTTTATCCAGCTTTTGTTTGGTTGCAAATCCAGAATATATGACTTGTTGATTAGGGCATATACTATGAGCAAAGGGTATTTGTAAACTCGCTCTTTATTTGATTTATAATGCAATAATCGAAAAAGACCGGTCTCCTTGATTACCTCATACTCAGTTTGTCCTGTTTCAATTTTTTCAATATTTGATAATAATCTTTTCATCTCTGTCAATTTTCTAAAGTTTTCAGGTTCGTTTACAAAATTTACATACTCATTCAAATAGTGGTCCAGAATTGTTTTATTCATTTTTTCTCTCTTTCATCCAGTTTTTGATTTCTAAAGTAATCTTCTTTATTTCGTATAGATCTTTGAACAATAAATCTTTTTCTTCTTTACTCAATGACTGTCTGTTCAACATAGGAGCTGACGCGTCAAAGAATTTTTGATAGCTCTTGTTTAAATCAATATATATATTAATTAAATTGTTATAATTGATTGAAAAATCGGTTGACTCAAACATCGTTGAGAAAACATCTTCAAATGAATTAATTATCAACATGCGCGTTTCATGTGCGTCTTTGCCATTTATCCCTGCAGCTACTTTGTCCAAGGCCTGAAAATATGAATTAATCATTTGAGTCAAATATTTGTTGAGATATCTTTGATAGTTAATCAGAACATTTCCATATTCCCTCATGTTATTCATATTAATCTGGGGATCATTTATCATGGAAATAAAAGGCCCAACTGTTGAAATTTTATTCAATTCGGTCAACTGCTTGAAGAAATTTTCGAATAAATCAACGAATTTTTCATTAACAAAGGGTAGCTTAGCCGAATCATTCTTCTCACTATTTTGGTCCTTTTCACCCTTTTGCAATGATTCTATTCACCCCATTTTTGTTAACATATTTTTCGTAATTATTAAAAGTTGCTTTGCAGTTGATAATAAATTGTAGGTCTATTGCGGTTATTAACCTTATTATAGCCACCTTTCCATGAAAGCAAAGAAGCAATTCAAGAAACTAACCGAGCTCTTCATCACGCTATTTCTACTCACTAAAGCAATAGCAACTAGCAGGTATGTAAATTTACCCGTTCAACAGCCAACTTCTTCGACTATAGATGTCACACACGATAAAGGTCTGAGTAATGTTGGATGGTGGCATTTAACAAGCATAACCTACAAAAGTATACATCAAAGGATGTTGGTTCATAGGATAAAGTGCAAAACAATCAGATTCGCAGTTATGGATTTTTTAATAGATTGCCCTTTGTTTTCTTTCCATGACCTAAACATCATTACATTTAAAGTTTATGCAATATAACGTAATTGTCGGCCCTTTTATTGGAAGTATAGGAATATGACATAGATATAAGCAAGTTGTGTAGGCTAGATGAAAGATATAAGCACGTATCTATATTATTCGACTTGGATGCATCAGACTGCTCTATTCTAGCTCAATGATTTGTACATATGATTAGAGGCTATTTAACTCATGATTTAAATAGTACCTGTTTACAGGGCCTCAAAAACTAGATTACACAATGTAAACTTTTGGTGCTTGTTTAGAACATAATCCTCAACTAACAATTTTAGATCATAATCAGTAGAAGGAAGTATCCTCCTCTGCATGTTGCTTACTTCGGTGAAAAACCCTGTTATGTAGCATGATACAAGACAAATAGAATGACTCGGTATCGTGTTATGGTCCTCTTGCATAGCGGATGATAGCTCAAACCATTGACGGTTGGGGGCCATTGACTACAATGCCTGATATAATTTAGCCTATTGGGTTGTCTCAAAACTATTTTAAAGCCAGAGATTTATTATAAGAAATAAAGTGTATCTAAATTAGTGCAAACTTAATTCCAATTCTATTAACTATGCTCATTTTCTATAAACGCTAGTTTTCATTTAGAAATATTAGGATAATTCAAGACAACTTGGTGTATGACATGTTAATCTGTAATACCTTAACCCCTCTGGAAATTTCAGTTAATTAGTGTGCGGTAAAGTGAAGTATAGTCCAATATCTGATAACTGACCCTAGTGATTATGTGGTCACCTTTGGATTTATCAATAATTTCCAGCTTTTTCTTCGATTGACTATAAATTTAAAGTAGAAACTTCTGTTGCATTCAGAACCCCCATAAGTATTATTTTTGAAGATTTCATACCAATCGCTGCCTGTAAGGTACACCACATAAAATGGATTGAATCAAAATAATCATACTTTTGGAACATGAGTAACCAACTCGAAAATATTTATGTTGAATAATTGTTAAGAAAGCGAGCCTTCAGCTATTAATACGTGTACCTTCGACAAATGTCGGTTTGAAGTACTAAAATGACTTCACTCGCGTGCCAAATTTACTAAGAAGATATATCCCTCCATAATCAATACTCTGATTACAGCCCAACAATTTTATAGGGAAGTTCCAATCAAAGTTTTTTAAGGGTCCGTAGCTCAGCATGGATAGAGCGCCTGCCTTCTATCTAATACGATAATTAAGAAGAAAGCCGGAAGTCGAGGGATCGAAGCCCTTCGGGCCCGCTGTAGTTTTACTACCTAATCAGGATGTTTGGGCTTTTTCTTATTAGTTGGCTTACCATTAACTATGAACATAGCATCGATCTCACCCTCAGATCCTTCAGTAAATCCTCCAAAGGATTCTAAGTGAAATTCACGTTCTCCTCCTTAATATCTATTTATATTATAATAGTAAAGAACTTAATTCCCCTAAAGGTTAAATTCTAAATCAACGCTGCTTTACTTGAAGTATCCCAGCCAATCTCTCTCTAACCTATGAGAAGTCAAGCCAAACCACTTCTCATAGGAAACTGTTAGGATTTAAATTACTAAATTTAAAAAATATTCGTTTGTTTTATAAATTAGTGTTTAGCAATGAGTCGAAAGATCTGAGCAGGTTGCAAGGGGATTTTATGAAAAATAAGAGATTCAATACAACTGATTGGCCATTTTAATGAAATAGAATAAGAGAATTTTAACGAATGGTTTTTGACAAACAGGCTTTGAAACAAATTATAGAAAACCGATATCGATAACAAGCCCTTTGGGCCTGTTATGACAAACGTTGATTTAGTTTCCGTCTTTTTCATTCATTTGTATTATATATTCTCTAATCAGTAATAGTGGCATTAGTAAGCCTTAAAGCTTCGATGCGCTTATTTTATTAGATTCCAATCATAGACTGCTATCATACCTAATCCGCGTTGAATATCAGAGTTGCCCACTAAATTTTTTTTGAGAAAAACCATAACATTTGAGGCACTAACAAAGGAGGTTTTTTGATTGGTCAATTATTGCAAAATTAATTATTTCAAAATTGTCCAGCCGATGCAGGTCTATATGTATATGCTCATGACAATAATAGGCCGAGCACGGAACACATCTGGATATAGGCTTGCTAGAACAATGATGCACAGAACAGGAAATTGTATTTTCATTGGTTGTGTATGATTTGATATCTAAATACTCTGGGGAAATGTTGTTTAATGAGTCACAATCTTTTGTAGACATTTCATGCAATACAGTAGGAAAAACATTCTATATAAGCATTGTAGACTACAAATTTAATATACTATTATATCATGACAGATAGATTTACATTTTTCTGTGGTTAAATTACCTATTTTTATTTAAAATGTAGCTAACCTATTCATTACACTTTCACGAATTAAAGATAGGCATGACAATGATTTACTGGAAGGAGTAAATGCACATCTCTTATTGGTAGTAATACTTAATGTCGATGTTTAAAATAGCATTTTATGGATGTCTTAATTCTAAATTCAGAAGGACAAACCTTGCTCAATTTTGTCCATGAATATTTTATTATAGGATTGTCAGATAATCATAATAATAGGATTTTGTCTCGGTCATCGAGTATCATACTTACCACGTTGTTGAGTCTCTTACGTTATCTTATTACTAGCCTGAGGGTTATTCATTCTATAAATCTAGTTCTAAAGTTTCAGGCCTTCATGCGGGACTCGACCACATTCAAAATTCATCAAATAGCATAGGAAAGAGGGAGGGTTGTGGTGACAATGTGCCACCTTTATGGCGTAGTCTAAAGGGTGGATTGGTCATTGAGGATTTGGCAATAATAAATTGTTGAGTGGTGGAACTAAACCAATTTGTGGTAGAATATCTTACGTGCCTTTACTTTTCCTTCGCTGTCGTCAGGATTTGACCTGTTGTTTGATCTGCGTCCGCCTGTTGATCATTGCTGAAACATCGGTCAATATTTTGGTACTGAACAAAAAGATCATGTTATAATCAATCATTAATTTATATGCTAACATTGACGATATCAGCAAATAGACACTCACCCACGGTAGGTCCCATTCCTTCTTGGAACCAAGGCATAGTAAAAGATAGAATATTAAATTTCATAAGAGAAGTAATTGACTTAGAAAATACCCGCTATATCCTGGGAGAAGATAGAATTGCAGTCTTTGATAATGACGGAACCTTGTGGGCAGAAAAACCGACCTATTTCCAGGGTTTTTACGTCCTCCACAGACTTGAAGAATTGTCAAAGTCAAATCCAGAATTAGAACGTGATCCACGGCTTAAACAACTGCTTGATAAGAATTTTATAAATTTGCATTTAAGCAAAAAGGATATCATGTCTCTGGTTTCGTTAACCCATTAAAATATTACGCAGCCCGAATTCAAGAAGATGGTACAAACGTGGGCTAGGACATCAAATCATCCCCACACGGAAAAAAGATTTGTGTAGATGGTATACTAACCGAGGATCGAACTTATTGATTTTCTTAAATATAATCATTTTAAGACATTCATTGTTTCCGCAGGTGGTGTAGAGTTTGTACGATAAGCTCTTTCAAATGTGTACAGAATATCTTCATATCAGATAATAGGCAGTAGCATAAAATTCAAATACATTAGTCCAATCGACAGGAATAGTTCAACCATTTTAAGAGAGCCGAACGTAGCCCCTTATATCGACAACGAAGTAAAACCAGCGAATATTCAGCTTTATATTGGAAAAGTGCCAGTATTGGCTGTGGGAAATTCGGATGGAGATTATGAGATGCTGAGATATTCTGAAGATTACAACATTCCAGGAAATTCGCTTCAAATTCTAGTTCATCATGACGACGGTGTAAGTGAATATTCCTATAACATACACCTGAAAATGTGTTAGTAGAGGCACAAAAACGAAACTGGATTAAAGTTACCATGAAAGATGATTTTAGAATTATTTATCCTAACACGGGTAGTGCTAAATAAAACAAGCTTGTGAGCCAATTATAAGAACTTGAATCATCTTTCTGCTACACTCTTGATATCATGCAATCGCTCCACCTAGTAATCTAATAGGATTATAACGTCGGTGCTTATTGTTAACCCAGTAAAAATTGCCATTAAGGATTGGAATAATTTTTACCCCTCAGATGGTTTAACTCGAAATAGCAAATCCGAATTTATGGAAATTACTGCCCGTAACAACTGGAAGCGGAAAAATTGATTCAATTAGCCTTTATTAATTCAACTTTTGTTTAAACTTTATAAGCAAAGTTTAATTATATAATTTAGCTTGAACTTATTGGCAATCGATAACAACTTTGATACCACCGAAGCAGTGAAAGATTATTGTAAAACACATGGTATAGACTGCAAAGTGGCCAACAAGGGTCAACAAGGGTTATTTGAGATTCAAAAACGGGAATATGACCTTATCCTTTTGGACATAGCAATGCCAGAATATACAGGGTTTGACATACTAAGTCAGTTGAAAAAACAAGGTGTCCGATATAAAACGATAGTAATATTAACCGCTGGCTGTTTGAATATGGAAGATTTCAAAGACTACACGGAAGTTGGGGTAAGAGAAATCATTAAAAAACCTGTAGGGCTGGACCGTCTTGATACTGTTGTAAAAAGTTATTTGATAAACGTTTTATAAGTTAATACGAATATTTTTCTTTCAATTCGATAATGTTTTTGTAAATAAAAAAGGATTATTAAGCATAATACTAAATCATATCCCGACTTTTGAATCCTAGATATTCATTCATGACTCGCCTGTTTTATAAGTGGATACTTGGTAAATCGTCTTTATTATTAACTCACTGTCTCTTCTATGCATCGAGTGAATCATCCATTTCATTTCTTATTAATATCACGAAATATATCTGGTTTTACACCCTCTGATAATTTGAATAAGGATTTTGGATCAAAATCCTAATATTGGTATTGTTCTTTTTTTTATTACGAATTCTGACAAGTCGACGTAGAATTCCAATAGTGACTCTTATTGTCTTTCCAAGACGTTACGTTCCCACTTTGCTGTCCTAGCTGCAGCTTCATAAGTACTCTGAAGAAAACTAAGTAAGGATTGATCAGGAGACTCGCTTTTTCGCACATTCTCGTATGGCAAAATAAATTCACCCATACTGCTTTCGTAATATGCCCCTGGAGGCTTTACCTGAGCATCCTTGAATCCTTGAGGCTCAGGATATGAATATGAATAATAAATAGGGCCTCCAAATGGTCCTCCTCCTGGCCACAATCCACAACTGCTAACTTCATGAGAATACGCTTCGACCATTACATGTTGGGGACAGTTAGGGACGCCGGGATGAACTGGGGCTCGTCGTCCTGAAAAACGAGTTACAGCCAAATCAAAAGCCCCCCAAAAAAAATGAACTGGACTGACTTTGCCTAAAAACCTTGATCGAAATTCTGTGAATAATCGAGAGGATTGTGTAAGTATCCTCCAAAACTTATTGGCCGCATCACCATCGTATGTTGAATGTGTATAATCTTTTTCAAATGGAATTCCATTTTCCACTTCAACTGGTGTACTCCAGATGCTTAATGATATTCCAATTGATGCCAGTGCTGACATTATATCCTTATAATAATCTGCAACGGGCCGTGATTCTAGCGGAATTTTCTTAACATAACCAAAAGCTTGCTCAATAATTAAGAAATGTTTATTCAAATCAAATTCGATCTTAAAAGGAATATCATTATGGTACATCACCGATGTGGTTAGCCCAGTTGGCGTAACATAAAAGGTAGAGTTCCACCAATGATTTTCCATTGGAGTAATTGTAAGTCGAATCTTGCCTACAATTTGTGTCAACATATGCAAGGTTTCATATGTTTCCCTCCAAGCAGCGACAGGAAGTGTTGGCCATAATTCGTCATTTTTCAATTTGAATCTCATTCTCCAAATACTGGATTGATGTCCTAAAATACTCAAATTCTCTCATTAGCGCCATCATTTCATGCGCGCCCCTAACATCAAAATGATTTGACTCATTGGTAGCAGTACATGGTTTTCACTGCCTAGAATAATGGTATGCCCAGAGCAAAAAACCTCCGACCGTCGTTTGGCATAATTTTCCATGTTTTCGTATATCATAGGTTCTAATTAAATGAAATTGCATGTCAATAACTAAAATCATTTTAAAATAGAGGACCTGCAAATCGCAAGTACTTATAATGCATTTCCCTCACTCACTATGTGATTCATTGGTTACTAGAACGTTAATTAAATTCAGAGGTTTGAGGAAATCAATATCCTAATGATTTTAACAAAATCGGAAACAATTAACTAGGTGGCAATATCCCTTTTACACCGAAGATGATGAGAGCATAAACAAAACCAGTGTAAAATTTTTAAACTATTATCTCCTATATGCTTGAGTGATTAGATATTTCTGGGTTAATATTTTAATTTGGTTTGAAGGTTCTTTGAATCTTTAATATGTTAAACGACAATGCGAAGACTATAAAAATAATTATTGCAGCAATCAAAAAAGAGGCGAACCTATAGAACAGCACATCTGAAACATCGATATTTTTATTTAAATATGCGTAATTCACTGCTGCCAACAGCTAGAATTTAATACAAAAAATAGATTAGTGTGAGTGCTAAAATTAGATCGTTTTATTGAAACATTCAACTGATAAATCAAACAATACCGCATTTTTTATTAAACGGGTTAAAACTCCTTTCGAGGTACATGATGTTTTCAATTATCACGCCAGATATAGAGCAATAGATAGACTGATTCCTCCATGGAGTAAGCTAAAAATCATTAAGCGAAATATTGGACTTGAAAATGGAGCAACTTGTATCCTAGAACTGCAATGTGGGCCTCTAAAATTAAAATGGGTTGCAAAGCACATTGGATACATCCAAGATCAACTATTTCAAGATGAAATGATTAAAGGCCCCTTAAAGGCTTGGAAACATACTCATTCATTTACTCCTAATGAATTAGGCGGATGCATAATGGAGGACAAAATAAACTATTCCTTACCTTACGGACTAAATAGATTTAATATTGTCAGGAATCGACTTAATAAAACCCTATGTGAAATGTTCAGTTACCGTCATCGAATACTTCAAAATGATTTGAAATTATGGGACCTGCTAAAGGAGAATAAAGGAAAAAGAATCTTAATTAGCGGATCTACGGGGCTAATTGGATCTGCTCTAATACCTTTACTAGAATTAGCTGGAGAACACAAGATTTCAAGATTAGTAAGACCCTCTTCTAAGTACTCTTTTAGTCATAACAGTTCAAATTTCAAGGTTTGGGATCCTGAAACTGGAATAGTTGCCCCTAGTGATTTAGAAGGATTTGACGCTATTATCCATTTGTCTGGAGAAAGCATAGGAGGTAGATGGTCAAAAATAAAGAAAAAACGAATACATGATAGCCGAGTCAAGACAACCGAACTATTATGCAATACCATAAAGAAACTTAAAAAACCTCCTTTAACGTTGTTGTGTGCATCAGCAATTGGATATTATGGAACTCGGGGTGAAGAAGTTGTCACAGAAGACACAATGGCTGGGGACGGATTTCTGGCTAATCTGTGTGTTGATTGGGAAGCACAGGCCAATTCTGTTAAGGATATGGGTATCAGGGTGGTAAATGCCCGTTTTGGTTTAATACTGTCTCCAAAAGGAGGAATCTTGAAACTGCTTACTATAGCTCCTTACTTAAAGGTAGGTATGGGATTAGGCAATGGTAGTAACGTTTTCAATTGGATTTCAATTGAGGATGTCATAGGAAGCATCTTGTATTCAGTTGATAATACTACCATACGTGGACCCGTTAACATAGTGTCTCCCAACCCAATGAACGCCTCAGATTTTTTTGAAATAATTTCTAAAATACAAGAAAATCAGATTTTTTTGAGAATTGGATCTGGATTCATGAAAAGAGCGATTGGAGATTTCGCTGATACCATTAATGATTCCAATGGAGTTGTAAAACCCCAAAAGCTATTGGCTGCTGGTTACCCCTTCATGACCCCAAGTTTAGAGGATGCGATAAGACTTCTTTTGGGACGTCAGATTGGAATTCAAACAGAGCCGGGATTCCTCGAGTATGGATAAATCAAAGTAATTTTCCAAAAGTAAAAGATACTCTCAAGTGGGATAGGGCCAAGTCTTGAGAGCCTTTCGATAGATACATCTGAAATGAAGTTGGTGTTCTAAAGAGTTAGGCATTATGGTATCGTTTTTGCTATTTCTTAAATAATAGATTACCAATATCAGGCTATGCTAAAGTTCAAAATGGAAGAATCTCCAAAATTATTTATACTTTATTGTTCCCTAGCAGGTTTCATTGCATCTTGGGGAATATCAGGATTGTTAGTATCAATAGATATTATATCTCAGACACCACCTGGTTCATTTTTTGGAATAATAGGAATTTCACTGGGTTTCTATGATCCAGCAACTGCTCCTCTAATTGGTTTTGGTTTACATTTATTAACCGGTACTATTGCTGGCAATATTTTTGGGCAAATATCTCTATTTTGGCGACGTATCTCTCCTTATAATGCAAAGCATGGCATGGTAACTGGCATAATAGTGGGAGTAATCTTATGGACATTGTTATTTGTACCACTAGCGACGCTGGCTATCCAACCGATGATCGATTCATTTAGAAATTCAATAACACCCAATCAGTATATATATTCGATAGTCACGAATTTTGAAGGTCTGTACCCGATAATCATACTTGGTTCCCTGGCTTTTCATATCATTTACGGCGCACTTTTGGGGTACATTTCGGGTAGATTGATGGAACTCAAGGCCTTATCGGCTATGAGAATCAACTATTAACTTGAAAATTTTTCCTCAAATCATAAGGGATAGTCATTGGAAAAGATATGTTCTCTATGGTTTTAGTGGTATTTGGTCATCTTTTCCCCCATTTTACAACAAAGAATCAAGAATCGAGAGTAATTTAAATAGAATTTTTATATGTCTAATTTTAGGATTATTCATAGGTCAACTATAAAAAGCACGTTTTGAATATGCCTCACATCATCATTAATAGTGACGTCAACTTTGACCTAATTCATAGCGATTTTAAAGGTAGGATTATTAGAAATACCCTCGGTGGTGGATGCATTTATAATTTTAAGGAATCTTTTCAAAATGTATCCAAAGATACTATTCTAATAAACACAACTACAATCGAATCCGAATTTTCCCAAAACTATTTTATTCAATTGATCAAAAAGTCAGATAAAATAACTATAAGACTATATCCTACAACAGACCCAAAGAACAAAACATCCCACATCAAGAGATCCCTAGTAATAATAGCCAAAACGATTTTGGAAGCTGATACAAAAGGCAAATCTTTTATTGTTAGAACAAACCTCCATCAATATTTGGAAGACAAAGTTTGAGTACATGAAAATAGGATATCCGTGCATTAACCAATCTTTAGGAAAAAAAACTATCTCCACCTTTAGAATATCCTCTTACTCTGAAGAAAAATTAATCAAGGCCGTTAGTTATAATCTCGAGATACTCAAAGAAATCTTAAAATATAATATTAAGCATAATTTACTGTTTTTTAGAATCAGTTCTGAAGTAATTCCATTCGCTTCACACCCAATATGCAAATTTGATTGGCAAAATTATTTCAAGAAAGATTTGCTTTGTATCGGTCAAATCGCTAAAGAAAAGAAAATTAGAATCTCGATGCACCCAGACCAATTTGTCATCTTAAACTCACCTAATAAGGAAGTTGTAGAAGCCGGAATAAGAGAAATCAATTACCAAACTGCCTTCTTCAACGCAATGAAGCTAAATAATACTGCAAAGATTCAGATCCATGTCGGAGGGACCTATAATGACAAGATCACCTCATCGGATAGGTTCATCAAAAACTATAATACACTCTTGTCTGATGAGGCCAGGTCGAGAATAGTAATCGAAAATGATGATTATCGTTTTAGTTTAAATGATTGCTCAAAAATACACGATAAAACGGATGTTCCTGTCTTGTTGGATGTATTTCACCACGAATGCTTGAATGATGGTCAATCGGTACAAGATGCCATAAGTTCTGCAGACAGCACGTGGGATAAAAACAGGGATGGTGTAATGATGATAGACTATAGTAGTCAAGAACCAAATTTCAGGAAAGGAAAACATGCTAATACTTTGGATGAAATCAAGTTCAAGAACTTTATATCTTCTACAATTGATTTTAGTTACGACCTAATGCTTGAAATAAAAGACAAGGAAAAAAGTGCCATTAGGGCCCGGCAAATCCTTGCTCTATTATTAAATTTGGCTTCAAAGTAGCGGGTTGCCCGATTAAATTTTTATGTTGGATAACCACCAGATTTATTTATATCTTAAAGTTTCATATCCTACTATTCTTTTTCGTTCTATCCTTTCGGAATTGAACAGATAGGTTTGATATTTTAAACTTTTACTAATATAACTTGAACTTCTAAGACTATCATCATTATATAATGTGATGCCATCGATTTCTCCAGTGTATTTTGATGTAGTAAAATTCCTATTAATGTTATTGATATCTATCAAATTACTATGGATTTCAGAATATCGAAGGTATCCAGGTTTGTAAAGCAACCTTTCGTTATATCTTTCTATGATCATGTTCTGTTTTTCATATTGTTCATCGAACATCTTTATTCCATAGACTTCGGGAATAAATTCATTGCAAGCTTCCGACAATTCCTTCCCAGCCTTTATGAAATGCAAATTTCTCCTCAGCTCCTCTTTATCAATCACGGCATATTCATCTGAATCTATTACGATTAAAAAATCAATTCCCAATTTAGCAGCTATTTCTAGATATTTGTTTCTTTTTTCTATTTCGGTAATATTGGGATAACAATAATATCTCGTATTAGGAAATGATTCTACAACTTCTCTAGAACCATCAATGCTAATATCATAGTCCTCATCAAATTCCTTGAACTTTCCATCAATGGTTATAACTAAATCAACGTTGGATGCAATTGAGTGTAGGCATCTCTTCAAGCCTTTAGCGTCATCAAAAAATACAATCCCCGCACCGATTCTCATGCCATTATTTAATATCGATGGGTAATATTAATAGCAGGGAGAATTTGCAAAAATTTGTGTAAATTAGGTAGATACTTCTAGAATAGAATATTAGAAGTATTGTTCTAAATTCAATGATCTATTTTGATTTAAAGAGATGAACTGCTTTTATACTAAGATTAATAGCTAACAGGAAAATTATCCAAGCAATAATGGAAGCTATCATTGAAGTCTGATATGGTTCAATGAAACCAAGGGTTAACAATTGATAATGAAGTAATACTTTCGAAACTGAAAAGATAGTTTCAGAAATCGCAAAAGCTGCAATCAGCTTCTTGATATCGGTCTTAATTTCACTATAATTTTTTTTACCAGTCTCTTTTCTAATATAGCGAGATTTATTGTCCATATAGAACAAATAAGAAAAAATTGGAATGTAAACACAATACTCTACGGTTAGAGTAACGATTGAGTTTGATAAACTGTCGGAATTGAATTCGGAAAAAAATTGTGTAAAGATAGCCCCCGTAAAGAAAGCAAAGATACCTGAAATTAGTATATTTTTGTTAAATAAGAAATAATCTTTGTATTTATTATATAATTTTCCAAATCGCAATCCTGTTAACCTACTAATTTAGGGACTAGAACCTTGTCGAAATTAATAAATCTACTTACGGGGTATTGGCTGGCGTCATTAAAAATAAGTGAGAATTGGCGAATTCATCGATATAGTTGGGAAGGAGAAGCATATTTTAAGTTTGAGTCTCACCTTTAATACACAAGTGAATAAAAGATACCAAAGAAAATAGCAAACCTTGACTCGGACCGGTTTCAACAAGGGTTAAATCAATCTAGTCTGGACGTGCACAAATCGAAGTATGCCTTTCTGAATTTGAAAGTGTGATTTTTTTGAATTAATACTAACAAGTTGAGCATTTACATCAATTTAACCTAATTTAGTACTACGACCGTTCGTCAAATTGTGCCTAGCGGAAAAACGAATAAACCCATGATATTAATTTTTATGAATTTCTAACTCATATGAAATTCGTACAAAGTACTATAAACGGACGAGGCCAATTTGGAGCAGTCTTTGTCAAGTTATCGCATATCTCTACTAGTAATTTAATTTCGAGTAATTTTAAGAGAATATCAAAGTTGTAATTCATTGCAAACCCAAAAAAATAATTTTGATATACAGAACGGTTCGTTTGGCTATCTACTTTAACTTGTTGGTGATATTGGTGTTTTTGCTTCCAATATTATTTCCTTTTCGATTGGATTTCCAATTAGATTTCCCCACTCTGTCCACGAACCATCGTAATTCTTAACGTCCGTATACCCTAAAAGATATTTTAAAACAAACCATGAATGAGATGATCGTTCTCCTATTCTGCAATAGGTAATCACCTCGTTAGATGGCAAAATATCTTTTGACTGATAGATTTCGGATAACTCTTTAGCAGATTTAAATGTGCCATCATCATTCAGGACTTGGGCCCAAGGTATATTCTGAGCTCCAGGGATATGACCCGCCCTTTGAGCATGTTCAGTAGGATACTCGGGAGGTGAAGTTATTTGCCCGGTGTATTCCGGTGGACTTCTTACATCTATTAATCTGATCTGAAATCTCCTTCTGCTCACAAGAGAATCTTTGATGTCTGAAAGATAAACCCTAATTTTTGAATTAGGTTTAAACGATTCAACAAAGTTGAACTTCCCTTTGGAAAGATTAGCTGTCTCCTTGGAAATAGGCCTGTCTTCATCAAGCCATTTTCTTCTTCCACCATTTATCAGTTTTAAGTTTTCATAACCATAATACTTAAAGACCCAGAAAGCAAAAGCTGCGAACCAATTGTTAAAGTCTCCGTATAGGACAATCGTGATGGATTTGTCATCATCAAGTCCAAGTTTACGAAGGATATGTTTGTAACTATCAGCAGATAGAATGTCTCTTGAAACAGGGTGGTTTATGTCATTTTTCCATTCAAGCAGAATTGCTCCTGGGATATGACCAAGATGGTAATTAGCTTGAGAATCATAGTCAACTTCTACTATTCTTATATTAGGATCGTTTAGGTGTTCCTCAATCCATTGTGTATCAACCAGTACTTCCGGATGGGAATATTCGAGTTTAGTTGTTTGTGCCATACCTAAATTGGGTATTCATATCATATCTTTGCTTTGGTTGGAGTGTTTTATTGCAGGTATGTGAGAATTATGCATTGGTTTTTGTCTTCTTCTAGTGGTAATACCCAACTAGATGCAAAACGAATATTTTTTGGCTTAATTTTCATATATATGGTTTTCATTGCTCGTAGAGATTTAATTAAATCTTAATTGTCTGTTATATTACCTATGTCTTTGACAAAATCTGTACTCACTAAGTCAGACAGGAATAAGCGGATACAAAAAATACAAAAAAAAGTTGTAAGAGGTGAAAGAAGATCACAGTCCCACTATCAGATACCATATGAAAAGATCATAACTCGAGAAGGACAGACGCAAATAATACGTTGCAAAACTTGCTATTATCATTCTACAGCGGGAGTGATCAATCATCGTGCATTAGTTCTGTCCAGTAAATGCCACGAGTGCTTGAGCGAAAACCTTGAATACTATTCGGCATCTACTAATAGATTATTAAAATACATATTAAATAACATTAACTAATATTATTTTTGCAAGTAGTTTTTATTTTTGTTATTCTATATAACAATATTTCTGTATCGAATACTTACGACTATTAAAAATGATTACTTTAAATGTGTTATTTCTGATTGATAGAAGCTAGAATCTGTAAATTTGAAATAAGAAATTTATTTCAAATCTTCTTTTAACTTTTCTTTTTTATACTCTGTACCGGTGTCTTTGTCGGTATCGTCAAGTTTATTTGCTACTGCCTTTGCACCTGCTTTTAGTTTATCTCCTGCTTCATCTAGAGCATTCTTTGTGTCTCTTTTTTTATTATCAAATTCTTCAGATGTCATGTAATTCTATATATACAACATACTTTAAATGCCTAATATAGAAATCAGTCGACGTTGTTATTAAGAGTCAGTGCTTTATATATTAGAACAAATTAACTCTTTTCCTAGATAAAGTTACTTTTATCAGTTTTTTAGACAAGAGGGATAAGAATATCTTATGTACAAGTCCAACGGAGCACAACCGCTAAGACAAATTCAAAAATTGTTGGTTTCTATTCTGAGAATACAAATTGATAATTTAGATCAAAAATAAATAACCAATTTGCTTACTTTATTTGCACTCAGATTCCTAGAAATAGGTGAAATTCATCGGGTCTCACCGACCTGATACTATAATGAATTGGTAAAGGCTACAATCATGTGATAAGTATCTATAAAAGGAATATCAAATCGTGATGCTCACATATTCCATTCGAATGACTTACGTGAGGCTGTCTTAACGAAAGTTTTTGTACTCGATGAAGCAACTGCTACCATAAAATAGATACAAAAGCACGAGAAAGTTCCCAATGTGAACTTCCAATTGACGCCTTTACTATTTCATATATATTACTAAATAGCTATAAATAATATTTGCTTGACCAACTTTTATGGCAATGGCTTATTTGGAGTAACTGCTTGATCAAATTCCAAATCGTTAATATAAAACTCGGTGGTAAAGAAACCTTTGGTCCATACTGGCTCAATTTTTAGTTATCAAGTTACAAACAGGCACAGTTAAAGCAAGGTCCCGTTTGTAGTTGGTATTGGATGAATCTAATATAGATTTACACTTGTCATGGAATTCGGATAAAATGAACACGTTTTAGTCTCTTATCCGGCGTTAGTTACCATTGATAGTTTACATTCGAACCAGAATTGTATATTTATTGTGTTTTGTTGTAGGACCAAGGAATACAACTATGAGATAGACGATTAATTGTTTTTATTTTGCTGAGCTGAGCTGTGCTACGTTACTATTAATATTACATGGCGGAAAAATCCGAATGTCACTTTGTCAGGAGACTACTTTGAATTCCAATTATTCAAATATCCATCTTAAAGAGTGACAATAACGAACAAATAATAAATATTGCAGGAAAGTAGAGGCATTGCTTACGGCATTTTTTTTCGTTACCATAATTAAGCGTCCTTAACTCTCATCTTCAACGCACTTACCATTCCTGCAATATGCATGAATTAAGTTCTTATATCGCATTTGCTAGAATGCGATATAGTAATAATAGTAATTTAGTAATAATATACTTGTGGTATGCGAAGGTTTATCGGATTATGGGTAAATCTATCTCATATCTAGCAAATAAAGAGGTACTCATATATGGCAACCTTCACGTGTCATGAACATATTAGTCAACAGTATTTGTTCCTGCTTTCTCAAGAATTATGTGGATTTAGAAATTATAAGGATTTAAAAAAAGGTGATGATTTAGAACCTAACCGACTAAGGGGTATATGTCGAGTTAGAATCTGTCCAATTCGAGCCACCATTGGATCCAGTGGAGTTGGTTGTTGATTGGAGGTCACTTCCCGTCAAATTTAGATTTAGGGCCTCATCTGTATTGTTTTGTGAGAATGCAGTATCAAAGTTACTAGTTACTAGTACTACTACAAAAATGACGGCTGCGAGTCCAATATATTTTTTATATGATTTTTCTTTATTTTCCATTATGATTAATTATCTTAACCTATATAATACTACTCTCAAATATGCAAAATAATCTAGAATGGTGTTGAAACTACATATTCATAAGATATCCGGTACAGATTTACTCCCCTTTAAAGTATTACTATCGCTAATAGTTACAATTTTGTAAAATCTAAGTGGAGTAAAATGAGGTAAGAATTAGGTAAAATGAGGTAAGAATTAGGTAAAATTAGATTAAGATTCTATTGTTCTAATAGAATTTTATGGAATGAAGATCTATTGGATCTTTACCTCTCTTAGGTAATGTTAATTTTTGAAGTTCTTGTAAGTATTCGCTGTATCTTTTGCTAAACCCATTTTCGTCTATACTAAAATGAATATCAACATTATTTGGTTCCGACATCAGCGCTAGAAGTGTAAACAATTCTCTCACGTCAGCATCGTATTTTATGTTCTCAATTTCATTCACAATTATCGAAAGGAGTAGGACCAAACTTCTTCTCAGACCAAGGATATGATATGTATGAGTTAAATATATTTTTGCGTCTAGTTTGTCCCCAGCCAAGGCTGATAGACTAAATTCAAATAACAAATTTTTCAATGGCAAGCCAGACCCACTGGTCAACAATTGTTCATATTTTCGAGGGCTTTCTACAAACTCCTCAACTTTTGCATCCTTCAAAAATTTGTTTAACAGCTTAATTATGTCTCGCAGGCTTATGGTGCTTTTCCCAATTTCCAAGATACCTAGTCTTACAGCTATTCTATCAAGATCTTCAAAATAAAAGTGAGAGTCGATATCAGCATCACTTGATAATTTGCCTATTCCGTCCATATCCGTCTCAATGGGAATATACTCAACTAGTCTTTCAATTTCTTTGAAAATTCCGAATGACATTAATTATTACAAGAATAATAGTCCTATTGATACTTAATATCATTCTGTTATGTGAAAAATTCTGTAATTATACGCAAATTATGTAAGTCGCAATATCATTAGATTGTAACTGAGTATGTTTTGTGATAAAATTATTTGAAATATAAATGTCACTGAGCTAACTAGGTATGGATAGATAACACAGTGGATTTATTATAAACACTAAAAACTTTGGTTGAGTTATTTTGACAGAGTAAATCTGGGTCGACTCTAAAACATTTTTCTATCTTATTTATCTATTTACGAATTCAATTCTTCAGTGTCACGACGTATTTTGATTAGAATCGGCTGTTTCCGTAAATAAGCTATATTGATTTTAACCCCCTTCAGAATATTATTTTAGTATTACGTCTATCCTAATTAGGGAACAAATTTTCTAAGTAGGATGAATCTTGTTTATTATCATTTTATGTTCTTAAATCCGAATCAGAGTGAAATTCTAAATCCCAAAAAGGGAAATTAATGTAAAACCAAGCTTGCTGCCTGCTTAGATTTGTCTTTTTTTGCATATTTAAAATCCTTTTTATGTATACGTTTTATATCTTCATATACATGCATAAAATAACTTTAACCAAGAATAAAAATGGTCATTTTTATTCTTTAATGACTTTGTGTTTAGAAGGTAAGGCTGACAAACCGGTTTACAAATCAACAAGATACAAGATACAAAGGGGGCTAATTAGATGAAGGAACCAGAAGGGGAAACACTATTCCAGATAGATGCAAAAATTGGCGGTAATTCGAAAAGGAGAGAAATCCTATATTCATTCATAGAACCTCTTAATAGTCTCTATCTGGAAAAGACAGAAATCTATCGGGCTCAAATCCAAGCTTGTAGAAATCTTACCAGGTATATTAGATCAAGGGAAGAAATACAAATTATAGACAACGAGATTTCTCAGTTACAATTAACGCTAAATCTTGAATCACCATGAACTTTTGCAAGCGGTCTCAATTGGAGTTCTAGACAATAACCAATATAATACTAAAATCATGAATTAGAAATAACTAGAAATTTTTTTTTGATAAGTACGGGAAAATATCTAAGCAAAATAGATATACGATTTACATTATAATGAATTGAGTAATTGCTAACTTTAATTCAATTTTTGCATGATGACAGGAGAACTTTCGATTATTTTATAGAGAATTAATTTCATGATTTAATTCGAGCACCCAAATCCAGAAAGTTTCGAACATTGTTGGGTATTTAAGAGGTATTGTTCACCAGTCACCTCATAGGTAACCTACAATCCTTTTTCCAGGTCAAACCTTAATTGTGTTTATAGGGGATAAATTGTTTTATATGGTGTTTGGCTTGTTTACCAGTTTATTTTACTATAAACTTTCACTCCTGAATTATTTGGCTTCGAGATATGATTTGTCAAAAAAAAGACAACGTGAAGCAACCAAGACATACGCAAATTTACAGAGCAGGATGAAATTTTCACATGAAAAAGACCAAAATAGCCTATTTCGGAAGGTAATTCTATAATTAACACCCCCATAATTTTATGGCACAATTGGAGTCGATAAAATCTCAGAATGAGGAGTACGCTAAAAGTTTCAAGCATGGAGATCTGTCATTGCCTCCCTCAAAAAAAATTGCTATACTCGCATGCATGGACGCAAGGTTGAATGTGAATGATTTGTTAGGACTCGGGATCGGCGAAGCTCATATTATTAGGAATGCTGGCGGAATTGCTACTGAAGATGCCATACGCTCATTGATCATCTCACACGAATTACTCGGAACAGAAGAATTCATTGTAATAAATCATACAGACTGCGGCATGTTGACCTTTAGTGACCAAGACTTGCAAAAGAAAATCTCGGAAAAATACAATACAAATGCTTCAGGCATAGTATTTCATTCATTTGACGATTTAGAAGAAAATGTAAAAAAACAAGTAGATAAAATTCGGAACACTCCATTCCTCGTTGACGCTACTTCAGTAAGTGGGTTTGTATATGATGTAAGAACTGGCAGAATCAAAGAAATAAAATAGAGTATTTACTTATTGAATTTCTGATAATCATATTTTCAAAAAAAGAGATAAAAAAGAAATGACCAATATCAAGTAATAATCGCTCTAATCCGATTATTGTACAAAATAGCATTTTTGAATCCGAACATCTAGCGTGTTGAGATATACGTTTGGATATCATTTTTTAAAAACCTAATCGGTCCAAATGTAATTAGCTTTTAAAAATCCGGGACACAATTCATACAATATTATTTAGACTTTTTCCTTTCATAGTTGGCATAATATTAATTCATGTTATGAACATGCAAGATAAATTAAATCGAAGTTGATATGTTTATCGTTATATGTTTAAATCACATATTTATTATATAATTCTTTTATCTTTTCATAATATATACGCAATATTTGCACATATTTTACATTTTTCTCATATTTTTTAGATACGTTTATATAATATTTTTAACTTATTAAAGGCATGAACACTTCTCTTATTAATCAAAAAAACCAAACTTGTATTGATACTTGTAATGAATGCGCAATGATGTGCGAAGCTTGTTGCACTGCATGTATGTCTAACACCGAAATGGCTGGAATGATGGGCCGATGTATGATGATGTGCAGAGATTGTGCTATGATGTGTACCATGACCGCAATGATGATGGCTCGTGGAAGCGAATACTCAAAGCAAATGTGTGAAATGTGTGCTATGGTATGTGACGCTTGTGCAATGGAATGTGAAAAAATGGGTAACAAGATGGAAGCATGTAAAGAATGTGCTGAAATGTGTAAGAAATGTGCCCAAGAATGTAGAAACATGATGAGATAAATTTCTAAAATACTTATCTGACTCTATTTCTAATATCCCAACATATACTTTGAATTAGTTCCAGTTCCTATTTTGAGAAAATATTTATATGAATTCAAAGGCATTAACCCAAAAAATGAACTTGCTCAATGGGTAGTATCTAAACAGCCTCAAATGTTACTACTTTACTATCCAAAATTTTATTGGATCTGGATATTGAATGTTTATTTTACCTTCCATCTGATAAATGATAAGTTGGTAACTGTTTTGTGAGGACCCCCCCAATAACTAAAATTTGAAGCAAGATCTTCAATTATAGATTTAAGTCGGTATTGAGTCCATCGTGTTATTATCTTAACTCGCTTTTTTGCTAACCATATCCATAAATGTGAGCCAACGCTTCCGCAATCTCTCTTTTTTCAAATGCGTTCTTAGTTTTTCTAATGGCTATGTTCACAGGAGTTTTGTGATATGAATATACAATTTCTCCAGACATTTTGGATCTTGATACCCTTTTCATGTCAATTGAAGCAATCAAATTGTATATTTATTCTGGGATCTATGACATTTTGGTCATAATGATGCTTAATTTGCATGAATTGCGGTGTAGACTATTTAATATTGCTTTGCTACAAATAATTCTTATATTGAGTGAAATTAATCACAGCCACTTCAAATCCCAGATGAGTATCAAACTTTTCCATGAAATGGCATTTAGGATTTACCAACTTTTTTATCTCTCTGATTAAGCGGGACAAGACCAGGAATATTGATTATGTTGTAAGGCTATCAAAGAATATCTCAGTTCCTGCTAATAATTTTGTGACTATTTGTTTATTCTGAACAAAAATCAAATTATTAGAAATATAATATTTAATTTCTTAATTAATCGAATTAAAAAATACGTAGAAAGTCACAATTATATGTAATGTTATACATCTTAAGGTAACGGTATCTGGTATTTTTCTGATCATGCCTCTTAATGCTGATACACCACCATTTTGAGTTAAAGACATGAGGTACATAATCGATACCTGCATATATTGCATTGTACTGCTAATACTGCATATATGAGTTAAATTATATAGTAATAATCTTTTACATATTGGATGTCGAACCTAGCGAGTCCTCTCCATTATAATAATAATCCTATTTTAAATCTTCAAAATATATCCAAGGAGTTTTGTGATGACAATAGAAAGGATACCCCCATACATGCTGTCACTGGCAAACTGAATTTAAAAAGGAAAAATGGAGAATTGGTTACCTTTGTAGGTCCATCTCGGAAGTGGAAAAAGTACATTACTAAACAGAGTAGATGGACTAGATTTCTCGCGTCAGTGCAAAATAGATCAACGCTTAGTTGAATCAATTTCAAAAGAAATAATATTGGTATCTGAGAGGTTCTTTTGTAACGATCGTGAATCAAGTCTCAATCACGAAGCTAAAGGACAAATTATTCCGGAATTTAGCCCGAATTAGTTATGTTAGAACTCCAAAAAAAAAATCCTTTAAAGTCCAAAGTAGATCTAGAAGTATTCTCAAATACCGTTTTATTTATTGCAGTTTTTATTGGTCTATGGCAACTAGCATATTTAAGTGGTATTTGGCCACAAGTATCACTACCATCTCCTATAATGGTAGTAGAATCGTTTTATGAACTAATTCTAGATAATACTTTGACGATAAGTATAGGAATGACTCTTTATAGGCTCTTGATAGGATTTGCTGCATCAATAGGAATTGGAGTTTGTGTAGGACTTGCAATGGTAAGATTTAGTGGTTTTGGAAAAACAATGAGTTCTTTTGCGGTTGGATTACAGTCTTTTCCGAGTGTTGCTTGGGTTCCATTTGCCATCTTACTTATAGGTCTAAATGATATCGGAATATTATTCGTAGTTATAATGAGTTCAGTATTTTCAGTCATGATGTCTGCATATAGTGGAATAAGAAACATACCTCCCATATATCTAAAGGCTGCAAGAAATATGGGAGCTAAAGGTTTCTCATTATTTAGATATTTAATGATACCAGCAGCCACTCCTGCATTAATAATAGGAATAAAACAAGCGTGGTCATTTGCTTGGCATGCTTTAGTCGGAGCGGAAATACTTATGGCCGCTGCGGTTGGAATAGGACATATACTGTTAGTAGGTAGAGAATTCCAATTGATGGCTCAGATAATAGCATCTATGATTACTATTTTCGCATTAGGAATGATATTTGATAAAGTAATCTTTGCAAAACTAGAAGATAAGGTAAGAGAAAAATGGGGATTAAGACAAGAGCAGGACATTGAGAATAAGTAACATAGTATTCTGTGTACAACGTTCTATTTTTATGAATTGCAGAAGAATAATGATACATTTCTCTATCTAAACGATGTCGTCATAAAGAGCAGGTCTAAAATCGTTTGTCTTTTCTAAGGCGAATCAAGTGAAAATCAGTGGCGATTTTATATGATTACAGACTAGGACGTTTGGAAGCAGAAAATCAACTTACCGGATCGTCCCAATCTGTAATTTGCATGAACAAATATTCGTACACAGTCGTAGACACTGCGCCATCTATTCTACTACTAAAAAGCAATAATACTGTTTTTATACACGAAAATTTTTCTATGTATGTGAGATATCTTCATATTAATATCAAAATATACTTTAGTTGAAAATTAAAGATCAGAATAAAAAAACATCATTTTTTTATGACATTAACCTTTTAACGCTAATATTCTGTTCTAATTTAGAGTAGAATGAAAAACATGGAAAATTTGAGGGGATGTGGCGGTGTATGAATGTGCAATATCATTCACATTTTAAACGATCATCAATCTAATAGCAGCAAAGTTCTAATGTTACTTATAATTATTTGTGCATAAATTGCATATTTTGATCCAAAATTACGTGTACCGGTTCAAAAATAAACAGATTGCAATTCAGTATTAGTATGGCTCAATCAACAAAAATAGAATACAAACATCCAGAAGTATTGGTAGAAACCCAGTGGCTTAATACGCACCTAAGTGATCACAATGTCAGAATCATTGAGGTGGACTATGACTCACGGGCAAATTATGTTCTTGGACACATACCCGGCGCAGTTTTGGCGGATTGGAAAAAAGACATTAACCATTCTTTGTCGAGAGACATTTTGACTAAAGAGAACTACGAGGATCTGCTTCAAAGGTTTGGATTAGATGACGACTCAAAAACACTTGTATTATATGGTGATTTTAACAATTGGTTTGCCGCATTTGCGTTTTGGGCTTTCAAATACTATGGATACAAAGATGTGCGTTTGTTAAATGGAGGAAGAAAAAAATGGTTAGAAGAAGACAGAGAAATAACGAAGGAAATACCTAATTATCCAAAAGGCACGTTTAATCTTGGTGAATCTTTTACACCAAACAACAAGATAAGAATATTTCTATCAGATATAAAAGATTCTCTGGTAAGTAGAAGAAAATTTCAAATAAAATTGGTAGATGTAAGGAGTCCTGATGAATATCACGGAAGAATAACGGCACCGCCGGAGTATCCCACTGAACATGCACAAAGGGCCGGCCACATCCCGGGAGCCAATAACATTCCATGGGCACAAGTATTGAATGACGATGGAACTTTCAAAACAGCAGAGGAATTGTCTAAATTGTATGAATCAAAAGGTATTCGTCCCGAGAACGAAGTAATTACATACTGCAGAATTGGAGAACGTTCTTCACATACATGGTTTGTCCTAAAGTATTTGCTAGGCTACCCCGATGTGAAAAACTATGACGGATCTTGGACAGAATGGGGAAACCTGATAGGAAATCCTATAGAGAAAGATTCAAACTGATACAGCAAAGCTATTTTTCTTTTTTTTAATACACTGGTCGTATTCAACGTAATTAGATACAATGAAAATAGTCTTTACAAATGCCCCATCAAATACTTATTCATTTATTGAACATACTGATGTCGAAATTGATAACAAGATATCCTTCAACGACTCACTATATCTGTTTGGAAAATCCATTATACTTCGCAACGTGTCCATATTAAATTCCCTGTATGGCATAGATTCTATAGTAATCCCAAAGATAATATTAAAACACCATATAACTAATTAATAACTACAACAGTTCAAGATTTGTGAGTCTGCTTCTTGACAATGAATATGAAACTAATCATACATAAGTTCACGAGATTTAGTTTTTGAAATACTAAAATCATAAACATTTTTTAGGCAGTCTATTTAATCGCCGATCAATGTACCGATCGGTTTTGCTTAATTCGTATACAACCACCCTTGTCTTCCGCCTTCTAGTAACCTTACATTCTTCTGACCAATATGCTTAAAAATCCAAAAAGCCATCGCTGCAAACCAATTGTTAAAATCGCTGTAAAGCACTATCGTAGTTTTTTCATCGTTTACACCAATTTTTTTTAGTAGTTTATTGCATTTTTCATTCTGTTTGTAGATATCTTCATAGTCTGTTTGATTTATATCATCAATCCAGTCTAAAACAGCTGCTCCTGGTACTGCATTTTGGGTGCTTCTGTTCTTTGAATCATATATTACCTCAACAATTCTTACACTATTGTCTTGCAGATGTTCACCAACCCATTTAGAACTAACCAATTCTGATTGAGGCCAATATTCCAAAGATTCTATAGTTGACATACCTTATGATACTATATCATCGTATATACATGACCTGAAATACACAATTTGGGTGTCATATACGCAGTTGAAACGCAATTGCGGTAGGTACTCTATAATTGGAATACTCGACGCAGTTATTATGTAATATTTTCATACTTATCTCTTTTCTGTCATGTTATATGTTACCAATTATTTATTTAGATTAGAATTACAGTAACATAAGTCAAAACAGTGATATCATTTATTCTTATTATGAATCATACAAAATGAATAAAATAAATAACATGAAAAAAACATGGTTAGTCGCAATATTCGTCACAACCGTCTTGATAGGTTCAATAGTAACTACCCAGGATAATTTAGCATTTGCAGGTGGAAAACACAAAAAATCAAATGAAGCAGAACAAGGAATAATACAACTTCAAGGATTGAATCAAGCATCTAAGATAAGTTCTGGAAATGAAAGTCTAACATCAGGAAATAACGTAGGGTTCTCATTAAACCTTAACGATGGAAATAACGCATTAGGACAACAATAAAATATACCATTATGGCTTCAAGACAAGCCACTCATTCATCTTTCATTTTTTTTAAAATGACACTACAATTAATAGTCCTTCATTTTTTAACCCCGGTTCAATGAATGTTTTTTTATTTTACTGATTTTTCATACCCCTCTAAAGATCAAATTATCCATTTATTGAAGCAAACCTATAGGTTATGTGCATATCCTGCGTATATTTATTATAAATATTACAATTATAGTCAATATAGGCGCAATATTTGCATATATTTTACATTTTTCTCATATTTTTTAGATACGTTTATATAATATTTTTAACTTATTAAAGGCATGAACACTTCTCTTATTAATCAAAAAAACCAAACTTGTATTGATACTTGTAATGAATGCGCAATGATGTGCGAAGCTTGTTGCACTGCATGTATGTCTAACACCGAAATGGCTGGAATGATGGGCCGATGTATGATGATGTGCAGAGATTGTGCTATGATGTGTACCATGACCGCAATGATGATGGCTCGTGGAAGCGAATACTCAAAGCAAATGTGTGAAATGTGTGCTATGGTATGTGACGCTTGTGCAATGGAATGTGAAAAAATGGGTAACAAGATGGAAGCATGTAAAGAATGTGCTGAAATGTGTAAGAAATGTGCCCAAGAATGTAGAAACATGATGAGATAAGTAATCCTATTATTTTTTTATTCTTATTCAAATTTATTTATTTTTTTTTCTTATTAATTAATTAACAGCAATTAGTCTGTCAATTGGAAGAATTGTGAAAGGATCTTCTTAATCAAAAGTAGCAGTGCACTGGTTATTTGTGTTGTTTGACTATACGTTTTATATGATCTTACAAAAACTAAAACTTGTAGAATGTGAATTATTTGCGTATACTATTCTAATATATCATATACAACATTCCTTTTATTACAATTATTGTAATAACTAATTATGAGTTTGCAACTAAATCATTCAGTTGGTTTAAGCATTGAAAAGGATGATCTGGAGATGCCTTTGAAGCCTTCGACTTTCAAATATGCTCTAAAATGTAATGAATGTTCTTGGAATGTCTCTTTCTCTGAAGCATCGGGAAGTATTTATTTAGATAGTCACAAGATGCTCTGCCCTGTCTGCAAACAAAAAGAAATTAGATGGATCAGATTTTCATTTTAGTTTACTCAAGTCCCAGGTTTTGTCCGATGCAAATAGAGGGAACAAAAATGAAGATGGATTTTATAATTGTTAACTGTTGAATCATTATTACAGCACCTTTCCGACTCAGGTCATACAATTGAATGGGAGGAATCAGTAATAAAGTCAAAATTAATAAAAAGTTTGCCATCTTTATACAATGGAAAATCTTTGGATGTTTCATTTTGTTCATCTGAGGAATACAAAGGCATGCTCTCTATTTCACAATCTAATGCTGGTGTGATACTTTGTAAAAAAAGTATGGAAGGGCTGGTATATCCAAATCACAAGGAAGGACAACTATTGATATTTGTTGATAATCCTAGACTTGAGTTTACAAGACTTGCAAAGCGGATTACACATGCTCTGCCTAAGGTTGGTATATCCAAAAGTTCTGTTATTGCCGATTCAGCTAAGATAGGAAGGGATTGTTATATTGGCGAATACGTAGTTATAGGTGATGATTGTACTATTGGCAATAATACTATAATAGAATCAAAAGCAAATTTGCAAAATTGTAAAGTAGGAGATAATTGTTCTATTCAACCAAATACAACTATCGGTTCTGATGGATTTGCATTTGAAAGAGCAGATGATACTTTAGAACTAGAAAAATTTCCTCACTATGGTAAAGTGGTTATAGAAAACGATGTAGAAATATTTGCAAATTGCTCTGTCGCACGAGGATCACTCTCTGACACGATTATAGGACAAGGAACCAAAATTGATGCTGTATGTCATATAGCCCATAATGTTAACATTGGAAAAAATACCGAACTAACAGCTGGAACTATAGTAGGTGGCAGTACAACCATTGGCAATAATTGTTGGTTAGGACTAAATAGTACCATAAAAAATAAGATAAAAATAGGCGATCAAGTTATTGTGGGTTCAGGCAGTTCTGTTATCTATGATATTGTAGATGAAGACATTGTTGCAGGTGTACCAGCAAGATCTATAAAAGTAAACAAGAACTGATAGAGAAGTAATGTTCCCATTGAAATCACAGACAGAAGCAAAGAAAATTTTAATATCCTGTCAAATATATTTATATAAATTCACAATACTGGTTTTTTTTAGTTCGCCGGAACTTAATTATTGACTTAGTAGGCTCTTGTCAAGAATATACCCTGAAGATGCCTTATCTTTTGCATTTACCAAGAATAATACTTTCTACAGATTATTTATTATATGGTTTGAATCGCATTTTCAGACCTGCTGATTAAGTCCACTTACGAAAAACTGGTCTATTGTTTAAGATATTGTCGTGATTCAATGAAATCTGGTATCCACAATTCGCCTTTGGATTCATCAGTATACTAAGCCAGTTTCGTTCGTTCTTAATATGAGAAAAGCCAAACAGATAGAGAATGCTAGATTTAACAGAAGATCTTGAAGATTTTTATTCCATATAATCAAAATTTCTCTTGTTTATATTTAATATAGTTTTTTACTAAACTACAGAGCTGGGGCATCATTTATTGAATTTCTAGAGAATAATCTCAATCTCTTAATATGATAATGCTCATAAACTTTGTTATATATTCTACTTTTTCTAAAAGAGATTGTGATTCAAGTTGATAACCTTATCCATGTGATGGCATGGGTTCAGTTATTACCTGAATCACAAACTATAATGAATACGTACTGTTTTTGTGTTTCTGCCTGGAGTAACTATTTGATTGGATGGGACTGCCAATCATCAATATAAAGTATTTCATAGTTATTAAACACTCTTTATAAAAAAAATACAAAAAAGTATTAAATTTCAGTTAGGAAATCCACAATAAGTATCAATCCTAATAAAATATAATATGATCAATTCATTTACATAGGTTTAATAATACGCCAGATTAGGCTAATAGATGCAGATCTTGCACATAGGAACTTATCTAAATGTTATTTATTCAGAGTTACAATATACAAATGCATTTCAAAAACATGAGTTCTTGGCATCGTTCGGTTTAATTTAATAAAAATGATAAAAATTGAAAAGTTAACTACAGAACTATCATTGAATTATTGATGAGTTATCAGTCAATTTTGGATACCACGTTAACGATAAAATACCGCAAACCGTAAATTTAGACTTGACCCTAAATCAATCGAGTATGAGGGAGTTTAAATTCCTCTCTACCATTACTTTTTTGTGCGATAAATATAAGGTTGGTGTAGGAACACTTCCTTGTATACAGGACATAAGCCAAGATATCTACCGTATATTGACTATACAAGTTCTGTATTATTATTTCTAAAAGACGCATAATTCTCAGTAAGTGTGCAGGTATGGCACATATCTGTGAATGTTGCGTATAGGGCTTTAATTATATAATTTCTCATTTATATAATGATTATGTCTAGCTTAGCAAATCCTATTCAATTTATTAGTGATTCAATTTTAAGACTTGAAAACATTTCTAAAGAATTTACTGACAAAAAGAACAAAATTAATTCTAAACACACTGTTATCAATAAGCTTAATTTAAGTATCAAAAATGGAGAGTTTGTTACTATTGTAGGTCCTTCTGGGTGTGGAAAAAGTACGTTACTTAATTTGGTTGCTGGTCTAGATGAAGTATTTGATGGAGAGATACTTGTTGATGAAAAACCTATTGCCCTATCTCCAAGTACGGATAGGGTGGTAGTTTTTCAGGAAGGAGCTTTATTTCCCTGGCTAACAGTTTATGAAAATATTGAATTTGGTTTAAAAATTGCAAGTATTCCAAAAGAAAAGAGGAAAGAAAAAGTCATGAAATTAATCGAAATGGTTCAATTGACCAATTTTACCCACGCCTATATTCACCAGTTATCAGGAGGGATGAAACAAAGAGTTGCAATAGCCAGAGCATTGGCATTAGATCCTAAAATTTTGTTAATGGATGAGCCATTTGCCGCTTTAGATGTTCAGACTAGGAAAATGCTTTATTCACATCTTTTGAGAATTCATCAAGAGACCAAAAAGACTATTTTGTTTGTAACCCATAACATTCATGAGGCAGTGGCATTGGGTGACAGAGTTATTGTTATGTCCCCCAAATTGGCGAATATTAAAAAGCAAGTTGTTGTGAATATACCTCGACCACGTAGTATTGATCATCCTCTAGTGGAATCAATTACCAGAGAAATAATTTCAGAATCAAATGACTTATTTGTAAATGATCCTGTCATAGAGGTTGAAACTGCTAATCAAGATCTAAATCACACAATTATTTCTACTGTAAATTAGAGTTAAGGATTCTAAACCTGCAAGATCCTGGTACGGTGGTAAAACAAAAAGATATTCAAAGGCTCTAAAAATATCTATTTGTCTTAATAATATTTTTCCCCTGTTAATTTTTTTTTTGGTCTCAGAACAACCTTTAAGTATCCAAAAAGGACGTATTTTCAAGGTATTCCTATTATACTATTCAAAAGCCATAACAATCAACCACGGTTTCAATCAGAAATCCAGATATTGTTCTTGGAAGAAAAGATTGGTTACATCCGTTATCCGATTAATAAACGTCGGTCTTAATAATCTGGCAAATCATAATAAAACATTCCCAGTCAAAATTAACCCATTTTATGGAACGAGGCATACGCCTTAGATGTAGACACTATAAATAGAAAAAAACAATATCGGATAGGAGTGAAGCGATAAAAATCATAGCATTGATAATGCGTCAAATTAACATCTTATGCGAAAATTAATGCTCCTAGTCTACTGTATACTTACAAAAATGCATATATCAATTTAATTATATGTAAATTCTGCATACATCTCTTCATGCTAGAAACCCTGATTGAGGATAGAATAGATCATAAAAAACCCCGTCATGATGGTATTACGTATATTATAGACAAATTTCAAGGCCTTGACAAAGAAAATTTTGAAACTGTTTCTCCTTATATTGACATGGTCAAGATATATGGAGCATTCCCTCTTCTTCTAAAACAACAAAGTCTCATTAATAGAATTGATTTTTACCATCAATCAAATGTTCTGGTTTCTACTGGGAGTACGTTGACTGAATACGCGATACGTGAAAAAGTGTTTGAAAAATTTATGGAGAGTGCAAAAACAATTGGGTTTGACATAATTGAAATAAGTGAAAACAGTATTCACCTTACATTTGAGGAAAAAAAGAAGATCTTAAAAATAGTAGATTCGTATGACATGAGGGCTCAATGGAAAATTGGGCACAAAGATCCCAGAAGACAACTATCGGTTGATGAAACAATAAAGAAGATGAATGAAATTCTAGAAATAAGCCAAGAGAAAATAGTTCTGGAAGCAAATTTGGGGTACAACGTGGGTATCTATGATGAAAAGGGAGATATCAAATGGAATTTGCTTTCCGCTATTACTTCAAAAATTAATCCTAATAGCATAATTTTTGAGGCTCCATTAGAGATTCAGCAGGCAGTATTAGTAGCAGAGTTTGGACAGAGAGTAAATATGGGTGAAATTAAACTCAATAATGTATTATCTATAGAGTCACAAAGGAGAGGTTTCCTATCTAAGGCAAGCTTTAGCATTACACCAGTAAAGAAAGGGCCTGAAGGTAGTCCTGCTACAAAATTTATTCACTATATAATCAGGAGTAAGCATCCTATTGATCAAAGCGAATTGATCTATATTACCAATTTACCACGAAGAACAGTTCAAGCATCCGTCGAAGAACTCAAAGAACAAGGATTGATAATAGAAAAGAATAGTTTAGACGACACGAGAAAAAAAGTCTACAATTTAGTCAAAGCCGAATGGATATAAGAAAAGCGAACGAACTTTAGACGCTTAGTGAATTTATTATTGCCTATTAATCTTACGATTTCCATGTTGTATATTATCTTGATTTTGTATTTTTTTTACAGGCTTTATGAAATTTGAAAAGAACGTCCAATGTCAGAATCGATTTTTTCAAATTAATTTTCAAATAATGGCAAGAACCGGAAAGAGTTGATTTTTCTATGAAGGCCATGTGGACTATTTTATTGATCGTGACAAGAAATCTAATTGAGTGGCCGATTTTAAGATTAATACAATGTGATTATAGCATTGAAAAAGACAAAAATTGTAAAAAACCCGAGAAAGAAAATTGATATACGGGAGGTCTAATAATAAACAGGATTTCTTTGTACAAGGCTCCCGAAGACGACGAAAATAAACGGAAAAATAAGGATACGGTAGAATTTGATTTAGATGAATCACGTTCTATCGAAGAATCAGAAATCATATCTTTAGACGAGAAAAGGCCAGATAAAAGCAAAATTCCCTTGAAAAGGAAAATTAACTTGGATGAATTCTCAAATACCGTTTTATTTATTGCAGTTTTTATTGGTCTATGGCAACTAGCATATTTAAGTGGTATTTGGCCACAAGTATCACTACCATCTCCTATAATGGTAGTAGAATCGTTTTATGAACTAATTCTAGATAATACTTTGACGATAAGTATAGGAATGACTCTTTATAGGCTCTTGATAGGATTTGCTGCATCAATAGGAATTGGAGTTTGTGTAGGACTTGCAATGGTAAGATTTAGTGGTTTTGGAAAAACAATGAGTTCTTTTGCGGTTGGATTACAGTCTTTTCCGAGTGTTGCTTGGGTTCCATTTGCCATCTTACTTATAGGTCTAAATGATATCGGAATATTATTCGTAGTTATAATGAGTTCAGTATTTTCAGTCATGATGTCTGCATATAGTGGAATAAGAAACATACCTCCCATATATCTAAAGGCTGCAAGAAATATGGGAGCTAAAGGTTTCTCATTATTTAGATATTTAATGATACCAGCAGCCACTCCTGCATTAATAATAGGAATAAAACAAGCGTGGTCATTTGCTTGGCATGCTTTAGTCGGAGCGGAAATACTTATGGCCGCTGCGGTTGGAATAGGACATATACTGTTAGTAGGTAGAGAATTCCAATTGATGGCTCAGATAATAGCATCTATGATTACTATTTTCGCATTAGGAATGATATTTGATAAAGTAATCTTTGCAAAACTAGAAGATAAGGTAAGAGAAAAATGGGGATTAAGACAAGAGCAGGACATTGAGAATAAATAATTATACTTTGAATTAAGAACCTTTTTTCTCCTACACTTCCTTCGATTGAGCCATGATAAGTTAGGATATGGGAGTTAGAATTTGAAAATAACCCTTTGTCAGGCAGGATCACAACAATATTGCAAAAACCACGTGTAATATACATTTTTTGCCTATTTCTGATTATTAATACATCCCATTTACAAAAAAAATAACATGGATTCAAGAGCAAAATTGGGTATTTCATTTGCCATTATTATAGCAGTTATTATTTCTTCCAATTATAATTTCAATTGGTCTTTCTTGCTTGGACAGGATAAGAGTTACAAGTGAATCTCCCAGTCAAAGCGTAAATGCGAAGACTGATTCTTTAAAAATTGGGTATTTTCCAAATTTGAATCATGCACAAGCCATTATTGGCCTTAACAATGGAGATTTTAAGCAAATAATAGAAAATGACAAGAATCTAGGTAACATCTCACTGAAAGAGTTTGTTTTTACAGCTGGTCCCTCGGCGCTTGAGGCTCTATATGCAGGACAGATTGATGTAGCTTATGTTGGTCCTAACCCTACTATTAATGGTTACATCGTATCTGGTGGAGAGGGTTTAAGGATAATTTCTGGTGCGTCTAGTGGTGGAGCCTCATTCATAGTTAGAAATGATTCAGGGATTGAAACAGTCAATGACCTGGGTGGAAAGAAATTTGCATCCCCTCAATTAGGTAACACACAAGATGTGGCCTTGAGAAAATACTTGATTGATAATGGCTTTAATACTGTTGAAAATGGTGGAAACGTAACGGTGATAGCAGCAAAACCTGCAGATATAATCACGTTGTTTCTTAAAAAAGAGATTGATGGAGCATGGGTTCCTGAACCTTTGGTTGCCATTCTAAAAGAACAAGGAAAAGGATTTATCTTGGTCGACGAAAGGGACCTCTGGCCGCCAGAAGGTAAATTCGTGACAGCCAATATATTGGCTAGAACAGACTACCTTAGAGATAATCCTGAAATTATAAAGAAACTACTTGAAGCGCATGTCAATGAAACACTATGGATCAACCAAAAGTTGTCAAAAACTAATAATACTGAAATTGATAAAAAAAATATTCAAGAATTAACGGTTGCATTTAATGAGGGGCTAAAGAAAATTACTGGTAAGACTTATCCAGAGGACCAAATAAAAGATGCATTATCAAGGATAGAATTTACCTACGATCCTCTCTCAGCATCGCTTAACAAGATAGCTGAGGACACTAACGACCTGGGATACATAAATTTAGGAAGCGGTCGTGCAATAGATTTAACAAGTAGTTATGATCTTGGTCCCTTAAATGAAGTACTGAAGAACAAAAGTCTGAGCCCCGTTCCATAATCAGTATTGATAGTTTGTTATTTTATTACTATTGATTGGTAAATTAAACAATTTGTTAGTAAACAGAGGTGGATTCTATTAAATATATTGGGATGAATAAGATTAGGAAGCAGATTTTGTAAAATCATGTATATATTTTCTAACCGTTGATATTGTCATGGGCAAATAGTCTAATATCATTTTCAATACCGCTTTCGTATTTTTTGATTTTTAGTTATCATACTTTCAAAGTTCATAGTAGGCAGAGATCACATCGCTTGCCTGCAATCAACAACTTTTACCAAACTATCAATAGAATGATTGAGACATTTAGGTGTTGGGTAGGGATGGCATAATATTATAACTTTTCGGTCGGCGCAGATTATATGCTTAAACTGCATAATATTAAAAAAAATGGCACATTGAAAATGAATAATAAGTAACGTTATACGTTATACGAATGATGATTAATAAGTCAGAAAAAATAGGTATCAAGATTCCAAAGAATTTTGATAATAAAGGAAGACATATTATTTTGGTCTTTACGATGATTATTACTGCAATAGCATTGATATCCGCACCCATATCAATTGCCAGTGCACAATCGATAGGGGGTGAGAAAAAGACTTTGAGAATTGGTTACTTTCCAAATATCACTCATTCACAAGCAGTAATTGGATTAAATAATGGAGATTATCAGAAGGTGTTAGGAGATAATGTTACTGTTGAAACATTTAGATTTAATGCTGGACCATCTGCAATCGAATCATTATTAGCAGATAGAATTGATGCTACATACATTGGCCCTAACCCTGCTATTAACGGATATCTTCTTACAGGAGGCAAAGATCTTAGGGTAATTTCTGGTGCGTCTAGTGGTGGAGCCTCATTCATAGTTAGAAATGATTCAGGGATTGAAACAGTCAATGACCTGGGTGGAAAGAAATTTGCATCCCCTCAATTAGGTAACACACAAGATGTGGCCTTGAGAAAATACTTGATTGATAATGGCTTTAATACTGTTGAAAATGGTGGAAACGTAACAGTGTTACCCATTGCAAATGCTGATATACTAACAGTATTCTTGAAAGGTGAAATTGATGGAGCATGGGTACCTGAACCTTGGGCAACAAGATTAGTACAAGAAGCAGGCGGGAAAGTACTCCTGGATGAGAAAAGTTTATGGCCAGATGGTAAGTTTGTAACTGGCAACATAATTGTCAGAACAGACTATCTTGAAGAGAATCCTGAAATCATAAAGAAATTACTTGAAGCTCACGTAGATGAAACACTAAAAATAAACAACGATACAGCAGCAGCAGCAAAGGAATTTAATACTCAGTTGAAGAAACTTACTGGTCAAGAGATATCAGAAAGTGTCCTAGATAAGGCCTACAGTAATCTAGAACTCACATATGATCCATTAAAGCTAACCCTCTTTAAGAGCGCAAATGACGCATATGACCTAGGATTTATAGAGAAGGGAAAAGATCGACCGAATCTCTCAGGGATATATGATACGACCTTGTTGAATGAGGTACTTGCCGAAAAGGGCCTAAAGTCAATTGATGATACAGGAGCAATAAACAATGCAACAAACAGCACTTCTAGTGGTGAGGCAGTAGCAGATATAGTAGCGTAGGATTGCCCAGCTATACTTATCTGAAATTCCTAACTTTTTTTAGTATCCTTGTTAAATACCATATAAATTTGCTTTACAAAAAAATAATAATCACATGTGTTATCATTTTATATAACGTTATTTAAATGTTAACCTTCACTTGTACAAAATGTAAATCAATTCTTTGTCCTTTGATAGACTAAAACAGATAGGCAACTTACTAATTCGTTAATGAACTAATTGATTACAAACGAGTTTTGGTTTTTCGATAGAAAATCCAAGTAATATCGATTTTGAACAGGCTAAATTCTAGATATTAACTCAAATATTAATATTTAAATTACTTTGGATTACTTTTTGTACTAAAAATACCCGATTTGAGAGAGATATGGTTAACTATTTTACTTATCGAAATCAGTCTGATTATTTTTCCCCAAGTCATCAGCTGATGTCGAATTGCTGCTAACGAGATTAGAAGATTCGAAAGCAGCAATTGGGACATCAGAAGCAGTGCTCTCTTTATCAGCGCTGTCAGAGGAGTCGGTTGAGGTTGAGGTGGTGCTCTCTTTATCAGCGCTGTCAGAGGAGTCGGTTGAGGTTGAGGTGGTGCTCTCTTTATCAGCGCTGTCAGAGGAGTCGGTTGAGGTTGAGGTGGTGCTCTCTTTATCAGCGCTATTTATTTCCTCAACGGTTTGTTCAAAATTTCTACTTAAAGAACTAAATACGCCTTCATTGTTTTGATCTGTTACTTCTACAGACATCCCAAGAAAATCGTTCATGAACGGATTAATTGAAAAAGCAAAAATGACATAAAAACATAATAGTACAGCTAATGATAAACTCTGGGTTTTTTCTTGTACCATGTCTTTTAAATCCCTTTGACTTTAATAAGAATATTTAAGATATAATTGTTAAGTATGATTTATCAATAACAATATTCATAACCGCTTCTTTTCGATAATATTTAGGTGTGATACAAAAAATTATAATTGATTGTGTCAGAGTCAATACATGAAGTCTTGCTTGCTGATTTTCATGTCATTTATTTTTTTAACCTTGGTAAATCTACAAATTTACTTTGATCCTCCGTCCGCTATAGACAGGGTAATTTTAAATGGATGGATGAACATTGACCAGGGCAAAGCATTAGCAAATAATATGGCAATAGCTCAACAGGATGACAAGAAGTTCATTTCGGGATTCAATACTGGAAGCTATCCAGTAGGAATAACCATGAATCCATTCACAAATAAAATCTATGTGGCAAATCAGTATTCCAATACAGTTTCAGTATTTGATGCAAAAACTGATAAACTAATAAGTACCATTCAGACGGGGATATTTCCTTATAGTATAGACGCAAATCAATTTAATAATAGAATTTATGTTACAAACAGAGGTTCTGATGACGTTACGGTCATTGATGGTTCTACAGATTCAGTTATCGACAATATTACAGTCGGCAAATCCCCGGTTCAAGTAGCTGTGGATCAATCAAGTAATTGGGTATATGTTACAAATATTGATTCAGGTTCAATCTCTGTGATTGACGGTATAACCAATAAGGTTATCAGAACAATAAACGGCATAAGTACTCCCTATGGTATTGGCATTGATCCAGTATCAAATAAATTGTATGTTTCAAACATTGCTAATTCTACTATCACAATCATGGATGAAGATAATTACAATTTCATTAAGAACATCCCGGCTGGTAAATCTCCAGTAGGAATTGACATTAATGAGAAAAGAAACCTTGTTTATGTGACAAATTACGCTTCAAACTCACTTACTATGATAAATGGAACCAATGGCACTGTGATAAAATCCATTCAGACTGGTCAGTTTCCAGTAGGTGTGAAAATAAACCCTGTAACAAACAAGGTATATGTAAGTAATATAGGGTCCAACACTGTAAGCGTAATAAACGAAACATCCTTAGAGAAAATAAAAGATATCCAGGTAAACCCATCCTCAATTACAGAAAGAGAAGGATATCCTTCTACAATTCCCACAAACATAAAATTCCCCTTGATTGCAAGTTTTGTGGCAATAGACCCCATTACGAACCTAGTCTACATCACGAATACTGCATCCAATACTCTTTCAATAATAGATGGAAAAGAAGATGAAAGCATAGTAAGGATAGGGTTTGAGACCAGTCCAGAAAATTCTGGATTCATAGAGTGCAATGGTATAAAAAATCTAAATCAAAATAGTACTATTATTACAACAGACAATGAAGCAACTTGCACGGCAGTGCCTGAAAGAGGATACACTTTTGATTCTTGGTCGGGACTTGCATTTAGTACCTGAAAACCCAATAAAATTTAAGTCAAGCGAATATGGTAACATTGTCGCTAATTTTAGACCAACACTTTCGACTGAACAATATATTTTCCTAATAGGAGGTATAACAGGTATGGCTTCCGTTTTACTTGGATGGTTTTTTAAGGGCGGACAAAGAAGAAAGTTTAACAAGTTAATTCAAATAACTAATAAAGCCATACAAGATGCTGACGTAGGTGACAAAACCGAAAGCATTATCAAATTAGAAAACCTTAGGAGAGATATTTTTAATACATATAGGCGGGGCTCACTTACTGATTTTCAGTTTGATTTTCTTGATAAGAGATTAATCAATTATATAAATAAAATCAGTAATTTATAATGGTTGATGTCATTTGAAGATCGGTCCTTCTTTGTTTTGTCTACGAGGTAATTACTCAAGAATACAGGTCGATATTGGCTGGACATGAGTAGAATGGGAATGTTTAGCGTCTTAAAAATTAGAGTTTAAGAATGGAGATTATTTAGACTATGGGCCATTTGTTTAAAAAATGAGAAAAACTATAGACACAGTTTTTAATACAATGTTATTCGCTTGTGTTTATCACTAAGGATTATTGTAGTCTTTTATGAATCCCACAAAATTATTGTTAATCGATTACAAGAAATACATATCCCCGTTTATGCAATTTAAATGGGTAAATAATAGAATGGTTATTGGCTCTTGAGTTGTTAGACTGTCATTTCCATTAGTGGCAAGACTCTGATTGATGAGCTGATAGGAATGGCTCATTGGTGAGATTGAGAGGAATTATAGAGTACGAGGCGGACCTGAAAATGTTGAAAAAATACTGGAATCAGGTAGGTAGGTGAGGGACAATCACCGTACATTTCAATTGCCGTAAAAACGATTTTAAATGGCCTTTGCGCGTTTACATTATATATTCATGTTTAACAATGATCAATTAAAGGAGCTTGTAAAGAAGGCAAGAGAGGCCACTCCAAAAAGGAATTTTGCTCAATCGGCTGAAATAACTTTAGTATTAAAAGACATTGATGTCAAAAAAGGATTTAGTGTCAACGAAATAGTAGTATTGCCTAAACCCACTAAGAAAGGATCTTCACTTTGTATGCTCGCAACCGGAGACATGGGGTTAAGAGCAAAGAAAGCAGGTGTGGATCAAGTGATGGAACCTGATACTCTCGATAGGATAGGGACGAATCGAAGAGAGGCCAGAAAAATTGTTCGCTCTTATGACTTTTTCCTCGCAGATGCAACTTTGATGTCATCTGTTGGTCGATCGTTAGGTCAGTTTTTGGGTCCAAAAGGTAAAATGCCCACCCCTGTTCCCTACGGTGCCCCCATAGAAAACATCGCCTCAAGGTTAAGATCATCAACAAGGATACGATCCAAAAATCAATTAAATATGTCGACAAAAATAGGAGACGAGTCAATGACCGATGAGGAGCTTGTAGCAAATGCCATTGCGGTCATCGCTTCGGTTGAAAAAAAACTCCCTCAAGGAGAAAAGAACATTAGGAATGCTATAATAAAATTTACTATGGGTAAAGCATTAAAAGCAAGTACCCTTGGAAAATAAGCGAAAGGGATAATCGTAATGAGTCAAACAGCTATCATCAATAAGTTAGGAAGAACATCTTATCCAGAAAGGAAAGTTAATTTATATCAAAATTTGCAAAACCTAGCAAAATCATATAATGTAATCGCGCTATCGAGGATGACAAAAGTAAGGTCAGCTCAACTTATGGCAATCAGGAAAAAATTCAGAAATGAGATCAAGATCTTGACTATAAAAAATAAGGTTGCTCAAAGAGCTTTTGAAGAAATTTTTAAGGATGTTAAAGGCTTGGAATTCCTCAATAAGGAGCTAGAAGGCCAGTGTGCTTTAATGTTTACTAACCTTAGCCCATTTAAAATGAACTTAACTTTTGATAAAAACAAAATATTCATGGCAGCTAAAGGCGGAGATATTGCCCCTAACGAGCTGGTCATCCCCGCTGGTAATACAGGAATAAATCCAGGCCCAGTATTATCAGAATTCAAAGAATCGAATGTCCCAACCAAAATAGATCAAGGGACAATATGGGTTTCTAAAGACACGATCGTCGCAAGAGCCGGTGATGTTATCCCCCAAAAGTTAGCAGCGTTGTTAAGTAAGTTGGATGTAAAACCAATCGAAGCAGGAGTTTCAGTTAATTTTGCGATTTCTGAAGGGCTCGAGTTTAAGGAAAAGGACCTAAAGATAGTAGTTTCAGATTACATACAGGAATTAATAAAATCGTTCCAAGAGGCTTTATCCCTTTCAGTAGAAGCAGTATACTTTACAAAGGAATCAATGCCATTAATCCTGTCAAAAGCAAAACAACATGCATTGTCCTTAGCTTCAGAATCTGGATATACTTCACCTGACACGATTGAACTGGTGATGCTAAAGGCCAATGCTATTGCTACAAATCTGGCTCACCAGTTAGATTCCAAGGGGTTTACATCCAATAATTAATCCTTATTTTTTAAATAGTGATCCTTAATCGAATTCATAATTACTTTTTTTATTTTTACATCTAACATTGGATTTCTGCTTTTTGCCGGTACGTTACCATTAGAATATCAGTGATCTATTGGGGTCTTATTGGTCCAAATCTTTAGCGATTAAAATATTGAAATAGACTTTTGTAAAATGGTATGATAAAATAATAATTCTAGTATAAAAAAAGGATAAAGTTTAGCCGAAAAGAGAAGATAAGCCTTCTAATGCTTCTTCTTCTTTCTTCTCTTCTTTCTTCTCGTCCTCTTTTGCTGAGGCTCCTGAGCTTGAAGCGGCCGGGGTAGCTTGTGCACTTGCTGGAGCAGCGGCAGCTATTGGAGCAGCCTTTAATGCATCCTCGATGTTAACTTCACTTAAAGCAGCAACCAATGATTTAACTCTAACATCATCGGGTTCAACACCAGTTGATTTAATTACATTTTTTACATTATCTTCATTGACATCTTGCTTTAATTTATGTAATAATAAAGCAGCATATACATATTCCATGATAAAAGAAAATTTGACAAGTCCATAATATAAAACTTTATAAAATCCGTGAACTCCGTGCCACAGCATAAACATGCTCCTTTAATTCCTGAGACATCAAAGAATTCATTTTTTTTATCAAAATTGCTCTTGCCTCTGATTTCTCTTCATCTGAGGTCGAACTAAAGTAATTACTAAATAATTCCGAAAAGCTTTCTTTAATCCAGCCATCTAGTACAAAATATCTATTCTCATTTATTGGGATTACCTTATCGATCTTTGGGTCGATATTGTCTTCGAAATCGCCAGTATCCAACCTATCAATTATAAAGAAAATGCAATTGTTAGGCTCTGGGTTGTTTAATGCTTCAATAGGTTTTCCTTGAGCCCTTCCCGACCTAATTCTTTCAAGCAGGCCAATTGGTTTTAAGAAGGTACCCCGAACTTTGAAAACTTTATCATGGTCAGAAATAATCTTGCCTATTATCACATAATTTGAATTTTCATCTCTTCTTACTACAAAAACAAAATTACCGGGGCGTAGCTTAGACATTCCAAACATGTTGAAAAGTTATTGATTTAATAATATAATATTTACTAATTATCTATTAAAAAAAATACTAGATTTTTTAAATATATTTATAAATTTGAGCAAATTATTTAACTACATTTATTAATGTAACCAATAATTATAAGATAGAGTCAATCTTGCAAAGATTCGATGATTTAGATATGAAAATTTTGTCAGAATTGACAAAAGATGCAAGTATTTCAATTCCCCAGCTGAGTAAGAAATTAAACATTAACTCTTCAGTTTTATATAGCAGAATAAAAAGACTTACGAAGAGAGAACTTATCAGAAAATTTACGGTTGTTATAAATGAATCACAGTTGGGAATAAATATTAAAGCAACAGTCGGCATAAATCGTGATCCAAAATTAAAGGAACCTATCCATAATGAACTTATCAAGATCCCAGAAATAAGATCACTCATAGAAGTTACTGGTCGCTTCGACATAATATTATCTGTAAATACAAGAACTTTGGAGGAGCTACACAAAGTAGTAATAGAGAGAATCGGGAAAATAGAAGGGATTCAAGCTACAGAGACCTTTGTGGAGATGCAACGAACAGATAAGGAACCGGTTTATTCCATACAGACTAGCAATCAAAATTTTGGCTGAGTAGTAGTTATGGTAAATTGGGTTCTGAAATTAGAAATATTAAAATTATAATGAAATATCTAGAATCTTAGAAATCAATTGTTCTCGTTACAAAAAATACTCGATAAAGTTCAAAAAAGAATAGGTGAGATTTTTCAAACTCTTAAATTAGCAAAAAAAACAAGCAAGGACGATTATTTCACCCATCTAAGATTGGTATTATTGGCTATAGGTGCAGTAGGTGGAATTGGTTTTATGATAAAGTTAGTCGGCGAACTACTTTTTGTAAATAAATAGTACATGAATTTTTTACAACAGTTTACAACATAGTACGCAGGGAGAATAGGATTATCGTTATGACTTGTTTTGTGAACGAATATGAGTAAAAACCCTGTAGAAATTGATATTGAAAATAAGATAAAGATAAATCCAGAATCTATGATCATAGAGAAGCTATACCCGATTATTTATGACAATTCAATTTTTCTATTTTATAAGGACGAAAGTGAACTAATCAATTGTTATGAAATTACAGATAAGAGCACAGTGGAAAAGGCAATGTTAAATCCTGATAAAATAATTGAAATTTTAGAAGAGTTAGATAAGTGATATACTATTATATTATTGAATTTTGCATGATATTTAATGTCTCATAGCAAATACGAATCGGGAAATAGAAAAAGCAATGAAATTTTTATTGGGAAAAAACCACTAATGACGTATGTAACTGCAACTCTGGTCCAACTAGCTAATGAGCCAACTGTCGTCATAAAAGCAAGAGGGAAAAGCATCACAAGGGCAGTAGATGTGGCTCAAATAATCGTAAAAAGAATGAATACGTTGGGTTATAGGGTAGAAAAAGTAAAGTTAGGTTCAGATGTGCTAACGGGCACTGAAGATGATAAACCTAGAAATGTCTCTACAATAGAGGTATCGATTTCAAGATCAAAGTAAATTTTTGCCACTTTTTCAGCAAAGTCTAATCGTATAATTTTTCGAATATTTAATAATCACCTGAAAAGTATGATATTATGACGATACCGCACAGATATTTACAAAAATCCATCGGAAATATTTTGATTTCTGTGGTTATTCTTGTGTTTTTGTTTCATTTAAATCAGTTAGCTGGTAAGGATCTCTTAATTTTTGGTTTCTTTCAAAAAGCTCAAGGTCAGTCAATGCTAACATATACAGATAATAAATTTCATTTCACAATTGACTATCCTATTAACTGGGAAAAGTCTGTTAAGATAAACAATGAAATAATTCTGATTGCCCCTAAGGATAAAGATTCAGTTAGTAGTCCGGCTGGACTTGTGGTAAAAGTAGTTCCTACTCCAGGAAAGAACATATCTGCCGATTCTGCATCAAAAGAGATTATATCTCAAATCCAAAAAGAACATAAAGATTTCAAATTGGAAGCATCTGATACCCTAAATGTGGACGGAAAGAAGGCTGTGAAAGTAGTTTTTACAGCAACGGACAGCAAATTACAAAATCGCAAGGCAATGCAAATTGTAGTTTCCAATTATGAGAATATTTACATTATCACGTATAAAGCTTCTTTGGATAAATATAATACCTTTGAAAATATGGCAAACGATATGATACAGTCATTTAAATTCCTACCTAAATAACAAGTAAATAATTGCTTAGTGCACTGATATTATCAGTGCACTAAACATGTTCCCCTTCGGTTTGGTCGATGTAACTATTAATAAAAGTAAATCATATTTAAAGTTATCAATTTTGCACTCAAGTTACCTAGATAAAATTCCATAGACTTTGGTACTGTTGCCTTTAGGGAGGTAAAAGGTACCGGATGCATATATAGATCCCAATTTGATCCAATCATCCTCTGTGACCTACCGCTAATAAATCATTCATGGGATTAGTTAGACTTACAATATTAATGACCTCACATGAGATACTTTCAGATAGTCTTTTATCCAGAATTTATCATGACAGTAAAAACCAGTTTAATAAATTTTTTTAATAAATTTCATACTTGAAGTGTAATTAATTTGCACGTCGCGTCTTTTATTAATGCGATAAATATCGACTTGTAATACTATATCAAATTTGCACATATATGAGTAATTTAAAGCAGAAAAATTTGATCTTTTATTAACAGGAATAATAAATAAGCAAAAAGGAATACTTTTTTATAAAATATATCAGGTATAATTATGGTATTGAAAATCAAAAAAGTTGAACTCATACTAATTATATTAATTGTCGTAGTTTTAGTAGTTGTTATTTACAATGTTTTGATTTCTGTACCGTTTAAAGATTATTCTCTAGACGTAGATGCGTTAAAGGACCCGGAGTCTCTGTTGGTCAATTCTCGAGTAGTCTTAAAAAATACAGGTAAACTCGCTCTAAATGACATATACGTAATATATGATAATAATAAGAATTTGACTGAAAATTTGTTAAGGATTGAGCCTGGTCAGACCATTATTTTATCTCCTCCGCAGGGCGCTCTTCTAAACAGTGTTTCGGTATTTACTGGAGAAGGGATAAGTATCGACAAAGCGTTTAGATCCCCAATCAAGATGCCAGGCATGATAGGATCATAAGAGTTTAAAGTCAGGAGTCAAAATCCAGTACAAAATTCCAGGATCACGACTGACTTAAATCATAAACTGAATTAATTCTAATTAAATCATTGGTGTGGTTGGATTCTAAATTCTTTACAAGCAATGACCCATCATTGTATATTTTTCTTATTTCTCCATTAAATTTATTGCCTCCAATCGAAAACCTGTATTTCAAATGCTTTTGTGATTCCATTATTTTGTTCTTATAAAAGGTTGTTAATTCCTCCACGAATTCACTTGACTTTAAGTCTTGAAACGTATCATCGATACTTTTTAAGAAATACTGGATAAAATCATGGTTTGAAATTTCAATATTTTGATTTTCATATTTAATGGTTGTAATCTCATAATCATGAACTCCGCTATTTTTATCTTTAATCATAAGCTTGGTAAAATCCAAATCATTGTTGGAATTTACGCCTATTCCAATGATAACTTGTCTAATACTATTACTCTCGACTTCGGCATCCAACAATATGCCTGCAACCTTCTTACCATTGATTAAAATGTCATTGGGCCATTTTACCATCGATATTAATTTGGCATTATTTTCTAAAGTCTGACAAAGCAATCTGGTAACCATCATTAGCATAAGAAATAACTCATGGGTTTTCAATTCAGTCTCTAGTGTCAATGACATCCAAATTCCACCTTTGGGAGATGCCCAATTTGGACCCTTCCTCCCTTTACCACCTATCTGAAAGTCGCTGATAATTACTGACGGATAAAAATCACCACCACCTCTTAATAATTCATGTGCGAAATCTTGAGTTGATTCGACACTATCAAAATAAAAGAATTGCTTAAAAATTGTAGATTCGTCCAACGAATTTATGAGACTGGATATGAACCTGAATTTATCCCTGTCAGAGCACAAAATCTTTATCAATTTACTCTGGTCTGGCCTATGTCTGATATAAAAATGCAAAGGTAATCCCTACAATTAGCGAAATTCCAAAAAACCTGGAAAAGAGCACAGTATTAGCCATTATACGTATGTAATAGTCATAATTAAGACGTTTAAAATTATAGAGAAAATTTTTGAATCTGTAAAGCATTAGTCCTATGTATGGTATAAGCAAAATACAAGGAATTATTGAAAAATAACTATTTATCAAATTTGTGAAAAACCCGATGGTTAATAGGTATATTCCAACATTTATTCCAACGACAAACAGGAGAATGAAACGATTGCTCCTTTTGTCTATCATTATGGCCAGAGTCTTCCGTCCCATTTGTCTGTCGGGAACAATGTCAGGTATTGAATTTATGAATAGAACCAAGGAAGATAACAAACCAATTATGATCCCAAGTACAACTGATTCTAAAGTAATACTTGAGTTTTGAACATAAAAGGTCCCAACCACTATTAATGCGCCCTTAGCCGCTACAAATAATTCCCCCAATCCCCAATTAACCAATTTACTCGAATAGAGAACTATTGACAAAGCTGCGAATAAGAGTATGATGGCAATAACAAATCCTTTAAAATAAACGAAAATACTACCTATCATCAATCCTAAAATTAGGAAGAATATTCCTGCGAGATAAACGTGGCGTGGTTTCAGAAGACCTTGTGGTAATACCCCCGTTCCGCCACTAAATTTTGTCTTTTTTGTTCTCAAGTCTATGCCTCTCTTAAAATCCCAATAGTCATTAAGCAAATCTACGCTAGAATGAAGGCAAAAAATGCCGATATATGTTAGGATCGCATAAATTAAACTAAAATCCTGTGGTTGATACCATATCGCCAATGCTAGCCCACAAGTAACGGCGATGGCTGAGGCAGCAAGAAATCTGAACCTTATCGCCCTCAACCATACATCTAGTTTAAGAATCATCCTGTGGTGCAAATTAGGAGGTTGGTCAATTCATTACTCAGAATTTCTCAACATACTCGTCACTGTATTATATTCGACTTCATTTAAAGGAGGGTATCTTGATATCAAAGTGTTCTCTTTTGTATGTACGGTTTTCTTTTGTCCAATTAAAGGGGCGACAATCCCCGGTGTCGACCGGACAAATTGTAATAATTTGAGAGACATCGCTGGGAGGTTGTCTAACGGCGATTTGTCTAGTTCCGTATGAAGCAATTTACCCTGGTAGAGTGGTACACTCGTAAAAACATGGATCCCATATTTTTGGGCAGTTTCTAGTAGAGTTGCTTTGTCGGATGTTTCCGTTGGTTGATTTCTAAATGTGTAGGGTTCATTAAGATACATATTAAAGGGCAATTGAATAAATTTAAAACCGTTGTTACTACCACCCACATCTTTGGCTATATTTACAACTTCTTTTAAGGACAGGTAACCCTTACTATCTTCTTTTGAGGTAAAGCAACTCCAAGTAGCCATTCCATAAAAATTAATTTTGCCTTTTTGTCTGAAATCCTCATATAACTGAAAAACTCGAGACAACATTTCATGGTATGTAGATCTATCTACTATGTTATACCAACTTTCGAATGAATTATGAATGTAAATCAAATCGATAGTATTAATTCCCATATTACATAACGACTTGTCTAGGCACCTAGAAATATAATTTGGATTCATGATATGATACGAAGGACTTAGGTCGGAACGAGATATGATTTTATTATTTAAAAACATTAGTTGTAAATAGGTATCGATATCCACCTTACTCAAATCCCCATCGTTAGTTACATATCCATTTTTAGTACAAATAAATACACTTTCTCGATCAATGACCTCTTCTTCAATCAAGTTGTTTATAGCTCTGCCTATACATTTCTCAGATAGCATTGAACGATAATTTATCGATGAATCAATCACATTTATACCACCCTCCTTTATGCTATAATAAAGAGATTTTTCAAGGTCAGCATCGTCTTCTGAAGAGAGGTTGCCAAGATAGGTACCCATTCCTACGGATGAAAGTTTCAGATTTTCTATGTTTTTGAAATGAGATCTACTTGCACCCTTTCTTAAAGCGTTATCCATATACTTTGTTGTGCCCTTAGGTGTTGCAAAACCCTGAGTAAAATTTCCTTTGAAATGACACATCCTAGTTAGAATTGGCTACGAATTTAAAATTATCTACGTTTTATCAATTAATAATTCTAAATATCGAACAGATTAATTTATTGTTTTTCTAAATCGATTGTGAAATCTGTTGGGTTAAGTTCTATACCACAAGTTGAGCACCTATTCCTCGTATTTCTTAAAATATCCTTTATGGGTTTTACGTTTATCATATGTTTTATTTTGCTTCCACACTGATAGCAAAAAATCTCAATAATCGGACAAGACATCAATTTCATTAAATTTTGAGCTTATAAATTCAGATGTGGTTAACTAACGTTGACTTAATGATAAAATAAATGAGAAATATGGATATGGATATAATTGGGTAGGAAATAATAAATACCTAGCTATTTTTTTTTTAACTGTGCAAGTAGACCCTGTTTGTGGAATTGAATTAAGTGAAGATTTAGCAACGATCCTTGATTATAACGATAAAAAAATATATTTTTGCTGTGAAGGGTGTAAAAAAATATTTCAAAAGAAGCCAAAAAAGTATTCAAAATAATAAAATTTTATTGAACATTCCCAATCATGAATATTGTATGAAGGCGGCAGTTCTTATCAAAAACAAGGTAGAATTAAAAGATCTTGATTTACCTAAAGTAGGTAATAATGAAGTTCTGGTGCGTATGAAGGCATGTGGAATCTGTGGATCAGACTTGGAAAAGGTTTTTGGAAAATATGGGATGAAATCTTCAAGAATTGGACACGAGCCTGCAGGTGAAGTTGTTAAATTAGGAGCGGATATTAAAGATTTCAAAAAAGGCGACCGAGTTTTTGTTCACCATCATGTACCCTGTTATTCATGCCATTTTTGTTATAACGATGATTTCACAATGTGTGAAAAATACCAAACGAGTAATATTCATCCATGTGGGCTCTCTGAGTTCATACTTGTACCTCATTGGAATATCTCAAAAGGTGGTCTTATTAGACTTCCTGATAATATAAATTTCTCCCAGGCTGCATTGATTGAACCAATTGCATGCTGCTTGCGATCTTTAAATAAAGTAAACTTAAAGAAAGCAGATACTGTTGCAATATTCGGAGCCGGACCAACTGGATTGATGCACATGATCTTGGCAAGGTTTTTTGGCGCTTCGAAGATTTTACTTTTCGATGTTAATAATTTTCGGCTAGAATTTGCTAGGAAAATTGACCAAAAGGTTGAAGTCATAAATATGGCTAATATACCCGAAAGTGAATTCAAAAAGAAATCACTAGAATTTCTGGGCAAAAATGGGTCAGATGTTTCAATTATTTCCACTAGCAATGTTAACGCGTTCATCCAATCCTTAAGTATAACACGTAAAGGAGGAATAATTTCTCTTTTTGGTGTACCACCTAAAGATACCGAAGTCAATATAGACTTGAATATGATTTATTCCAAGGAATTAAAAATATTACCAAGCTACGCCGCATCTGAAAAGGAAATTCATCAAACCATCGCTCTAATGGAAGCCAAGATCATGAATTTTGAACCGTTGATTACACACAAGTTTCCATTACAAGATTCTCAACAAGCATTAGCGCATGCTCATGAAGCCAAAGACTCGATGAAGATCATCATTACGACGGAATAATCTTTACCAATATTTTTATAGCATTTCAATAAACTAAAACCAGTATTCAAAATGGATTGGGGGATGAAAAACAGACTTTCTAAAATAATAAAGCCCGGCAATAGTCGTTGTGTGATGTTGGCAGTAGATCATGGCTATTTTTTAGGTCCCACCGAGAGACTGGAAAATCCAAGAGAAACCATTGGTCCATTATTAAATTATGCAGATTCATTAATGCTTACACGTGGTGTTCTCAGAACATCTGTAATTCCTGAAAGTAACACTCCGATTGTATTGAGGGTATCAGGTGGTTCCAGCATAATTGGAGAGGATCTGTCAAAAGAAACTATAGTTACCTCTATAGAAGAGGCTATTAAACTAAATGCATCATGTCTGGCATTATCTATATTTGTAGGGAGCAAATATGAATTTCAAACACTAAAGAATCTTTCAAAATTGGTGAATGAGGGCGAGAAATATGGCATACCGGTTTTAGCAGTCACAGCAGTAGGTAAAGAAATGGCAAGAGATTCCCGTTATTTAGGTTTGGCTTGTCGGATCGCATCTGAACTCGGTGCTCATGTTGTAAAGACTTATCATTGCCCCGATTTTGATAAAGTAGTTGAAGGCTGTCCTGTTCCAGTAATTATTGCAGGCGGTAAAAAGTTGGCAGAAAGGGATGCACTCCAATTGACCTTTGATGCACTCAAAGATGGAGCTTCTGGGGTTGATATGGGTAGAAATATCTGGCAATCGGATAATCCAGTTGCAATGATAAAGGCAGTGAGAGCGATTGTACATGAAAATTCTACAGTAAAAGAAGCATATGATGAGTATAGCAATATGCCCGCTATGACAGAGGAAATTAGAAAAAAATCAAGGAATAAGACAGTGTCGATTTAGTACATTAATTCTCCGGTTAATAATCAAGTATAGGTCTTTTGATTCCTAACAAAATTTATAAATTAACTTTGTTTATAAATAATGAATGGGATTAATTAAAACAATGAATTGTGATATAGCAAATAGAAAAATATTGCATGTTAAAGGTTTTTTACTATTATAATTTTAGATTTGATTAATAGGAGTTGTATCAATTATGAGTGAAATGTCTGGTGCCGCAGCCTTAATGGCCGCGTTAGAAAAAGAAAAGGTAGATTATATATTTGGTCTGCCTGGTGGAGCAAATCTGCCAATATACGATGCTTTGGTAGATTCTAAAATAAGACACATTTTAGTCCGACATGAGCAATCCGCGGCACATATGGCTGATGGTTATGCGCGGATTAAGAGAAAGGCAGGGGTGTGTTTCGCAACTTCAGGTCCCGGCGCCACAAATCTTGTTACCGGTATAGCTACAGCATATGCGGATTCATCTCCGATTATTGCAGTGACTGGTCAAGTTGCTTTACCTATGATTGGCAAAGATGCCTTCCAGGAGACAGACATTATAGGCGTTACTAACCCAGTTACTAAATATGCATTTCAGCCAAGAGTTGCGAGCGAGATACCTGAAATGGTTAAAAAATCATTTTACATAGCTGAGAGTGGTAGACCAGGTCCAGTATTAATAGACATACCAAAAGATGTACAGCAACAGGTAACGAAGATGGATTTTCCCGAATATATTAAGGTCAGAGGATATAATCCTATAGTTGATGCAGATTTATCAGAGATAAACAAGGCCTGTGAAATGATACTTAAGGCCGAAAAGCCAATGATAATGGCTGGGGGAGGAGTAATCCTTTCTGGCGCGTTCTCTGAATTACAGACGTTAGCAGAGTTACTCTCAATACCCGTAGTAACTACTTTTAAAGGCAAAGGGGCATTTCCTGAAAATCATCCATTGGCACTTGGTCCTATAGGTATGCATGGACATGCCGAAGCTAATAAGATGGTACAAGAAGCAGATTGCATACTTGCGATAGGAGCTAGATTTTCGGACAGGACTGTAGGGAGATTTGATGAATTTGGCAAGGATATAAACGTTATTCATTTTGATGTAGATCCGGCTGAAATTGGAAAGAACAAATCCGTGAATGCTGCAGTAATTGGAGATGTTAAATCATCATTAAGGAGTCTCATAAAGCTGATCCCAAAGAATTTCAGAACCAACGAAGAAATTTCTAAATTATGGTTAGGGAGAAAAAGGGAGTTAGTAAATTATTATGAAGATAGCATCAAGGATTATTCTCGAGAAATTACTGCCAAGAAAGCATTAAAGAAGTTGCGCGAGATTTTGCCTGCAGATGGAATCGTAACCACCGAAGTAGGACAATGTCAAATGTGGGCTTCATTGCACTTTGACGTTATTTCTCCTGGAACATTTTTCAGCTCCACCGGATTGGGGACAATGGGATTTGGTTTTCCGGCCTCCATCGGAGCAAAGGCAGCAAGAAATGATGTACCGGTAGTGGATATTGCAGGGGATGGATCATTTAGTATGACTGAAAATTCACTTGCAGTTTCTGTCTTAGAAGATTTACCAGTAATCGTATTCTTACTTAATAATCAAATGTTGGGGATGGTTGCTCAATGGCAAAGAACTTTTTATAATAGGAGATATAGTGGAGTGCATCAAAAGAATTGCCCTGACTATTGCATGTTGGCAGAATCGTATGGTGCGATATCATATAGGGTGAGTACTATGGATGAATTAGACAAGGCGCTTAAAGTGGCCGTTAAATCGGACATTGCTACCGTAATCGACATTCCAATAGATCCCGATGAGGACGTATACCCGTTTGTGGCTCCAGGAACGGGGCTTAAAGACATGATTATAGGAGCATGATAGAGTATGCAAAAAAATAAGAACACAATATTTGATGACGATAATGATAACAAGATGTATATTCTCTCAGTCATTGTCGAAAATAAACCTGGAGTCCTTTTTAGAATTACCAATCTGTTTAGGTCCCGGAACTTTAATATCGAAAGTATTACCGTAGGTATAACTGAAAAACCTGACTTATCAAGGATGACTATAACTACGGTATCGGATGTTAAAACATTAGAACAATTGGTTAAACAATTACAAAAGTTGATTGATGTAATCCAAATCAGTGTATTAAACAAGGAGAACGCGGTATACAGAGAATTGGCACTGATCAAAATGAACTCCAAAGATCCTACTACTAGGATAGAAATTGCAAATTTTGCTTCTATATACAGGGGTAACATAATGGACATTAGTAACGAAACTATTACCGTAGAAATAATCGGGACTCCAGACAAGATTGATGCATTCAAAAATCTTGTTTCGAGTTATGGTATAATTCAGGTGGCCAGAACAGGTGTTTCTGCATTGCCTAGGGGAGCTGTAAATGACGACCTCTGATATCAAAAAGAAAATCAGAATTTTTGACACTACCTTGAGGGACGGTGAGCAGACCCCAGGAGTAACAGTTTCTCCAGATCAAAAATTAGAAATAGCGATGAAGTTGGATGAGTTGGGTGTAGATACAATTGAAGCAGGATTTCCTGTAGTCTCACCAGGAGAGGTGGAAGCCATAAAAAAAATAATTAAGCAAGGATTGAAAGCTGAAGTCTGTGGTTTAGCACGTACCACTAAAAATGACATTGATGTCGCACTCAAAAGTGATTTAAAGTATATTCACACTTTCATTGCAACATCCGATATACATTTACAATTCAAATTAAAGATGACAAGGGAACAAGTCTTGGAAAAGGCTATTTACTCGGTAGAATATGCGAAAAAACATGGATTGATTGTAGAATTTTCCGCTGAAGATGCTACTAGATCCGATATACAATTTCTAAATAAAATATTCAAATCAGTTGCAGAAGCTGGGGCCGATAGGATCGACATACCTGACACCGTAGGGTATTCAACACCACAGTACATATCAAAATTGGTATCAGGCGTAGCAGAGGTAACCGGATTACCTGTAAGTGTCCACTGTCATAATGATTTTGGATTGGCTGTTGCAAATTCCATAGCCGGATTTCAGGCAGGTGCAGCTTGTGCACACGTAACAATAAACGGATTAGGCGAGAGAGCGGGCAATGCTGCATTAGAAGAATTAGTCATGGCATGTCAGTGTCTTTATCAAATACCTCATAATATTATAACCGAACAATTGTATGATGTTTCAAAGTTTGTTTCTAGTGCTATGGGAATTATAGTGCAACCCAACAAGGCCATTATAGGAGAGAATGCCTTTGGGCATGAATCAGGCATACATACACATGGAATTATCAATAATCCTTTGACTTACGAACCAATTAGTCCTGAATTAGTCGGTAGAAAAAGGTGGATGCAAGCCGGTAAACATGCTGGAGCACATGGTATCAAAGCAATCCTCGATGAGTTTGGAATCACAGCTTCGGATTTGCAGCTCAAAGAAATTGTAGAAAAGCAGAAATCGATAGCAGATAGAGGAAAATCTATAACTACTTCTGATTTGTTATCCATAGCATCAGAAGTATTAAAGAACAAGAAATTTGACGAAAATTTTAAACTTAATGATTTTCATATAGTCACTGGACTGCATATTATTCCAACAGCAGTGGTCAAACTTAATATTCATGGCAAAGATTTTATCGCCTCAGAGACTGGTGTCGGACCAGTTGATTCAGCATTAAAGGCCATACAGACTATTGCCCATGGTATCGCAAATATCAAAATAAGAGAATATAAACTTGATTCAATTACTGGAGGCTCGGATGCTTTGGCTGAAGTATCCGTAAAAGTAGAAGACAAGGAAGGTAACATTATTTCTGCTAGGAAATCTGGAGAAGATATTGTCGTGGCATCTGTTCAGGCGATGATTGATGCAATAAACAAAACAATGTTAAAAAGGATGATTCAAAGTGGAGAGCCTACCAAGTAACTACATCGTTGATCATGAGAGACTTATGAATGACTATTTATGATATATCTCTTCTTGAGGGCGATGGTATTGGTCCTGAGTTGTCAGAATGTGTATACAGCGTTTTAGAAAGCATACACGACAAATCATCACGCCTGAAGTTCAATATATCAAGAGTAGAAGCAGGTGATAATGCTAAGTTAAAGTATAACAAACCCCTACCAGATGAAACCTTTGAAAGGATTAAAGAATCTCAAGCCTGTCTAAAATCTCCTGTTGGAGAATCGGCCGCAGACGTTGTCCTAGTATTGAGGAGATATTTTGATTTATATGCTAATGTAAGACCATCCAAAAACTACCCAAATATTCCTTCTATATCGAAGAAAGTTGACCTAATTACCGTCAGGGAGAATACTGAGGATTTGTACTTGGGTTGGGAATTTTATTCGGACGACAATACTGTCATATCCCTAAGGAAGATTAGTAGGGAGGCATCAAGACTTATTGCAGAACATGCATTTAAAATCGCAAATTCAAGAGAAGGAAAGAAGGTAACGATTGTTCACAAATCAAATGTGCTAAGATTAAGTGATAGACTTTTTATTGATACTTCAAAAGAAGTAGCTAAAGCATATCCCAATATTGAATTTGAACAAATGTACGTTGACGCTTGTGCCATGGAATTAATTAGGAATCCAAATCGATTTGACACTATCTTAACCACGAATTTATTTGGAGATATCCTTTCAGATGAAGCTGCGCAAATTACAGGAAGCATCGGATTAGCTCCTGCTGCAAACATTGGAAAAGACTTTGCAATGTTTGAACCGGTGCATGGTGCAGCTTTTGATATAGCAGGAAAGAACGTAGCTAACCCTACATCATTTATACTTGCACTCAAGATGATGTTTGACTGGTTAGGTGAGAAATACCAAGACAGTAATCTGACGGCTCAATCAATCAAAATAGAGAAAGCAGTTGATGATTTGTTTATCAAGAATATCAAAACAATCGATATAGGCGGTAAATTGTCAACAAAAGAATTTAGCAATAAGTTCATCAGCCTATTAACGGACATTGGATATGACTAAGACTAGGAATCTATAGGATTTACCTACTGAGTATAAATCAAGTCTAATAAATTTTTTAATATTCTGGCTGTAGCCCCCCAGATTAAATAGCCATCAACATTAAATTTAAACATCGTATTATCGCTACTTGAGTGGGCCTCATCGATAGTTATGCAATCACGCAAAATTTCAAGGGGTATTTCAATTACTTGTTCTACTTCTTCATTTGGTTCTAAGGGAAATGATATTTTACCAAGTATCACGATAAATGGATAGATAAGTATCTTAGTTGTATAAGTATTTGTTGGAGCAAGAGATCCGATGATTTTTTCTTTTTGAATTGAGAGGCCTATTTCTTCATAGGTCTCTCTTATTGCCGTTTCCATAATAGAACGATCCTGGTTAGAAACTCTACCCCCAGGGAAGGAAATCTCCCCTGCATGATTCCTTAGGTTTGAACTTCGTTTTGTGAATATTATAGTTGGAGTATATTCATGATTAAAATGAACTATAACAAGCACGCTAGATTGTTCCGTGTTAAACTCACCCCCTGCTCTTAAATTAATATTTTTAAAATTTTCTATGGGTTCGCTTTTCTGCAAGACAAGTTCAATGAATTCGTTTTCAGAAATCAAAACTAGGAGCTATGATAATAATATTATCTAAAAAACCTTTTTTTACTGTAATCATACTCATTTAACTAAACTAAAAAATGAACCTAATTTATGAGTTAAACCCTCCAAAAATACTAAATAGTCATAGAATAGATATTGCACTTTTGAATCAAGAATTAGTTAAATTCCTGAACAGGGCAAAAATTATTTCTAATTTCACAAATTACATCCATATAACCGATTCTGTACTTGGTATCCCCAGATTTTCGAGTATTCATGCAGCACAGATGATAATGAATAGTCTATCCAATACTAGCTTGAATATGAGTTGTAGCGTGAGGACTAGAGATAGGAACATGAATTCCATTATACAAATGGTAACAGATGCTATTACTTTGAAGATTAGTGGACTTTTGTTTATTCAAGGTGACAAACCTGCGTTTGAAGAATCAGAACAAGTATCCTCACTTTCAAATCCAACCGATGTAGTCAAGCTCTTAACTTCCATAGGGTTTGACAAATTGATAGATCTCGATTTGTCTATACCAAATAAGGTTTCAAATCATAAACTATTCCAGAAAAAGATAAATTCAAAACCCCACAGATTTATCACACAATCGATAAATTCAATTCAAGAGATCAGAGATTTAAAAGATCTAATGAAACCCAACCATATCAAGCTTATCCCTTGCATAATGGTACCTTCGATAAAGAATGAAAGGGCAGCTGCTATGATAGGTTTGGATTGGAGAGAATACCAAGATAACTTCCTAGGATTCTTAAAAGAAGTTTATAAAGAAACGGATCATATTCTGATTACCTCGCCCAACAGTTTTGATGAAGGGATCGAAGTTTTGAAGAACTTGGTTTAGTATTACAAGAGTCTATCATATTGTTCTTTTGTGTTGGGTTATTTCACTCTTTAATTCATCAAGTACAAGTCTATTATACTCAAATAAATTAGAATCCTCAGTTAACCTCGGTCTCCGATAATCAATTTCAATCTCTTTCTTAACGCGAGCTGGTCTCTTTGTGAAGACAACAACCCTGTCACCTAGGCATATTGACTCAGAAATATTATGAGTTACAAATATTATTGTCTTCCTGGTCTTAGCCCATATCAATTGAAGTTCAACTAATAGAAGATCGCGAGTCTGCGAGTCAAGTGCAGCAAAGGGTTCGTCCATGAGTAGTATGTCAGGGTCCATTACTAAAGCACGTGCAATTGCCACCCGCTGTTTCATGCCTCCCGAGAGCTGATAAGTATAGGATTTAGAGAATTTGCTCAAATCCATCATCTCAAGATAATGTAATGCAATTTTGTTTCGTTTTTCTTTTTCAACTCCAACCATTTTTAATCCAAATTCAACATTGTCGATAACGGTTAACCAGGGGAATAAGGCATTTTCTTGAAAGACCATAATGCGATCGGGGCCAGTTCCAAGGACCGATTGTCCGTTAAGAACCAATTCTCCTTCAGATGGCTTATCTAAACCTGCAATAATATTAAGTAGAGTAGATTTACCACATCCGGATGGACCCACAAAACATACAAATTGTCCCTCTTCAATTGATAAATTTACATTATCTACTGCTAAAACCCTTCTCCTTTCGCCTGAAGATGAGTTCACTGAAAAGGATTTAGTTATATTTTTCAATTCCAATTTACTCAATTAAACTGTAGTAATTTAGACTCTCAATAATATAATTTAAAGCTTAGATCCCTCCTAGTTATTTTTTTGAATATGAGGATGATATAATCTTAGTGGAAATATATAATAACCTACGACTAATCAAGATGTTTAAGAATAAGCGAAGCTGCAATCTACATGGCGATATTGAAAATTCAAAGTTAGAATTAATATCAATAGATTAGAAATACTAACAACTTTTATTTTAAAAGAAATTTGATTTTTCAGTAAATATAGAGTTTTGGTTTATCTCGTAGATAAATCAGGTCTTACATAATAAAAAAATGAGTCGTAGGTCTTTGCCATGTTAATTACAAGTAGATAAATGGATACTTCTAAAATATTCACCTTGCCATAATTGTTAAATAAATCATCATATTCGTCTTAATTAAATCAAATTAGAGTTCTTCACTCTGAATTAATCAACTAATTCTATGCATAGTAACCTTATCAAATAATAATAAGGAAATTAATACCAATTTTGATTGTCAAGTTATAGAAAATGATGGTACCGATATTATCTAGGAGATTTATAATAACCAACAACAACCTAATAATTTGATTTTTCAACCAAAAGAAATATTTGTATTTTCCAGAGATGGTGGTGAGGATTATGATGATTGGGACATTTATATGCTTGATCAGAATGTAGGAAACGCCAAAATAATTAATATAAACTCGAAAGACTTTGCAAGCATAATCTTTGATCATTTCATATTTATGAATACGGATTTCTTCATAATGCCAAACATTGATGATGGAATTGCTACATGGAAATTAATCGTAAGATATGAAAACAATGACGAACTGGTTTCATACTATATGTCTCATTATGTCACAATTGAGGAGTAAATTTGAAAAGACATCTACCTTAATCCCCTTGCAAATTCCAAAAAATCCGGACTGTCCATCAGGAATCAAGATGAAGATTTTAAGAAAATTTGCTTAAGTACAAATATCATGGAAACATAGAAGAAATAAATATACAAATATTGTACGAGTAAACTTAAGAAGGATTATTTTCGTGGAAATTTTATGATCATAACTTTTTTTGAGGCATTCTTGATATTATGGAATATTTTATGGCTCAGGAATCACTAAGTTAGATTTAGCTGGAACGTAAGTAAAAGTATTTAATTACAGAATGCTAATTCTCTGTTCGAAGCAGTTTTAGGCAATTCAAGCTTTTAATGTTATCTTCCACCTAGTAACCTTTTTTAAGAATCTGGTGATTGATCTGATCATAGTCAATTTGAAGAAAAAAATTGTTTTAGATACGAGTATCATAATAGATGGCCATATAAGTCATAAAATTGATAATAAAGATATCGACGATAATTTTGAAATAATAATTCCTCGTGCTGCAATTGATGAGCTGCAGTCACAGGCATGTAAGCAGAGAGAACACGGGTTCATGGGACTTGAAGAACTTAGAAAGATTAGAGAAAAATCTAGCGAAAATAATATCTCACTCAGAATTTACGGGGAAAAGCCCAATTTAGAAGACATAAAACTAGCCAAGAATGGGAGAATAGATGCAATTATTACCGAAATAGCTGAAAAGGAGAATGCGACATTATTTACTGCTGATTACATACAACATTTAGCTGCTAACGCAACTGGAATATCAAGTGTTCATATACGCTCCCGGGTCTCAGCATCATTTAATATCGAAAATTACTTTGACGATAAATCAATGAGCGTTCATTTGATAGAAGGTGTAGAACCATTAGCAAAGAAAGGCACCCCAGGAGAATTTACGTTAGAGAAAATATCTGACACTAAATTGGATAAGCAGACATTAAATGAAATCATGAATTTCCTATTTTCTACTGAAAACAATAAAAAAATATCAAATATAGAAATTTCGTTTGATGGATGTTATGTGATAATGTACAAGAATTTGAGAATTGTCATAACTCAACCACCCGTGTCAAATAAAATAGAAATTACTGCAGTCAGACCTATAAAGAAATTATCCTTGCAAGAATACCAATTAGATATAAGTTTAATAAATAGACTGTCAAAAGAGGCAGAGGGAATTTTGATAGCTGGTAAACCTGGTTCTGGCAAGAGCACATTTGCAAGTAGTATCGCAGAACACTACGTACAAAATAATAAACTCGTTAAGACTCTTGAATCACCAAGAGATCTGCAGGTACCAGAGAATGTTATACAATATGGTTCTTTTAAAAACGGATATGAAAGAGTTGCAGACCTTCTATTACTTGTAAGACCAGACTTTACCATCTTTGATGAAGTAAGGCGGATAAAGGATTTTGAACTGTTTGCAGACTTGAGACTTACAGGTATCGGTATGATAGGAGTAATACATGCTAATGAAGCTTTGGATGCGATTCAACGCTTTATTGGCAAGATAGAATTAGGCATGATACCTCATGTAATAGACACAGTGATATTTATTCACGGAGGCAAGATTGAAAAAATATATGAATTAAATTTGACAGTTAAAGTCCCGGCAGGAATGGTGGAACAGGATCTTGCTAGGCCAGTGGTTGAGATCAGAGACTTTTTTTCAAAGGAAACAGAATATGAAATTTACTCGTATGGAGAAGAAAATATAATTATCCCTTTGAAAAATATCGATAAAAAAACCGACAAAGAAAGAAACAACAAGATCAATAAATTAGCAGAATCCAAAATAAGAGAAGTTATAGGCAAGTTTGACCCTAAGGCTGAAATAAAGATTATTTCCAATGATAAGATAAGAATAATTGTTAGTAAAGAAGTAATTCCCAGAATAATCGGTAGAGGAGGTTCAACTATATCAGAAATAGAAAAAATATTAGGAGTTAAGATTGATGTCGAAGCGAAAGTTCCGCTCATAGGTAATGGAGTAGTATTTAGTATCACCGAATCGGGATCAAGGATTTACCTACTAGTTGATGAAATGCATATAGGAAAAAAGGTTAATCTATTTTTAGGAGATGAGCTACTGATTAGCAATCAAATTGGAAAAAAAGCCAAATTAAAATTAGATAAAAAGTCCGAAGTCGGTAGAAAAGTATTCAACACTATTATGAGTAACAACCAAGACTCTCTGAAACTATATGAGAGTAAAGACGAATAACAGATGAACAATCAAAAGGAGATTTTTGGTACATAGGTTCCAAATATCTCTTTAAATGTGTCATTAATTTCGCCTAGGGTTACCTTGTTTTTAACACAAGATATTAAATAAGGCATCAAATTAACATCTTGTTTTTCGGCTGCCGATAATAAGGAAGAGATCTGGTTCTGGACCTTAACATTATCCCGTGACTTTTTAAATTCCTTTAACCTATTTACTTGTTTTATTTCCAGTTGAGGGTCAACAATAGCCAATTTTGGCTCGATGTCTCTTTTGTCCGTAAATTTGTTAACTCCTACAATTGTTCTTTCATTGTTGTCGATTTCTTTTTTTAGCGAATATGCATTTTTTCTAATTTCTTCCTGGAAAAAGTTTCGTTCAATTGCTGCCAGTGCTCCACCCATCTTGTCTATTCGGTCAAGATAAGAGTTAACTCCATCAATAATTTGTTCTGTTAGATACTCGACATAATAAGAACCTGCTAATGGGTCAACTGTTTTTGTAACTCCAGTTTCGTAGGCCAGAACCTGCTGTGTTCTTAATGCAATCTTAACAGACTCCTCAGTAGGTAAAGCCAACGCCTCGTCTCTGGAATTTGTATGCAAGGACTGGCAACCGCCCAAAACTGCAGCCAGTGCTTCAGTTGTCACCCTGATAATGTTATTATCAACCTGTTGTGCAGTTAGGCTTTCTCCACTAGTTTGCACATGAAATCTTAAATGTGAAGATTTGGGATCTTTGGCATGATACCTCTCTTTGATAATCTTAGAATAGATAACCCTTGCTGCTCTGAATTTGGCGACCTCCTCTAAAAATTCCATAGTACAACAAAAGAAAAAAGAAAGCCTAGGTGCAAAATTATCTATGTCCAGCCCTCTATCCACGCAAGTATTAATGTACTCAATAGCATCTGCAAAAGTGAAGGCTAGTTCTTGGATTGCATTGGAACCTGCTTCACGGATATGATATCCAGAGATACTTATCGGATAAAATTGAGATACATCAGTTGAACAATATTGTATCATGTCTCCAATAAGTCTTAATGATGGTCGCGGGGGGTAGATGTATGTATTTCTAGAATGATATTCTTTTAGAATATCGTTTTGAGTGGTTCCTCTAATTTGGGAAGGCGATACACCTTGTGATTCTGCAACGGTAATATACAATGAAAGCAAGGTTGCTGCAGTGGAATTAATAGTCATGGAGGTGCTTACTTTGTCAAGCGGAATATCTTTAAAACATGTTAACATATCATCTATAGAACTTATCGCTACTCCTGTTCTACCTACCTCGCCCTCTGATTGATTATTATCCGAATCTCTCCCTGTTTGAGTAGGTAAATCAAAGGCAAGAGACAAGCCTGTCTGACCATGACCTAACAAGAACTTGAACCTGTTATTTGTCTCCTCTGCACTACCGAATCCACTATACTGTCGCATTGTCCAATGGCGTTCCCTATACATGGTAGGGTAAATACCCCTCAGATAGGGGTATTTACCTGGGTCAGATTCATTTTCTTTCTTGATATCACCAAGTGTATAATACTTTTTTACTGGAATATTAGAATCGGTCTTGATTGAATTTTTTTCTTCGCTCATACCAGATCATTTAATAGAAAATACTAATAAAGATAATTCTTCTGCTGCAGTATATGGATCCTTTGATTTGTCGAGCATAGAGTCGACTAACTTGTTTATCTCCATGCTTTTTGAGTTCAACACTTTCAATGACTTTTCTCTCACTTCATCTAATACCATCAATTTAAGCTCTTCTTTCAAATCTTCTCTTTCTTTTTTCTTCTTTTTTGAAATCCAATCATCAGCAATAATTAAATCTCTTAATTTTTTTGATAATTCATCTAGTCCTTCCCCCGAATGAGCCGATACTTTAAAAATTAATGGTTTTCTTGGTAACTCGCCTATGAGATCTAGGAGAGTCAAATACAGTGTATTAGAGCCTTCGATATCAGATTTATTCACGATGTATACGTCTCCAATCTCAGTTAATCCTGCTTTAACAGCTTGTACATTATCGCCAGTATTGGGATTGAAAATTACAACCGTTAAATTTACAACCTTTGAAATTTCGATTTCTAGCTGACCAGCACCAACACTTTCTACTATTATCAAGTCATATCCAGCTGCATCTAAAATTCGAATTATATTTCTCAGTGATTTAGAGATGCCACCCGATGCACCTCTTGAGCCCAAACTCCTCATGAAAATATCGTCATCGTCCATGGTTGTAGGCATGCGGACTCTATCACCAAGAATAGCACCCCCCGAGATAGCACTTGTAGGATCTACTGCCAATATAGATATCTTGAAACCAAAATTCTTAAAATAAGAAATCAGTTTTCCAATAAGAGTACTTTTCCCTGCACCAGCAGGGCCTGTAAATCCGATTGTGACTGCTTTTCCGGTTTTTGAATATATTTTTCTTAATATTTCATGAGATAATGGGTCCTCGTCATCTATCTTTGAAATGGATTGTGCAATAATTCTTTTATTTTTATTTAATATGCCTTCAACAATATCATCCATGGGGATGAGATAAAAGTATTGGAAATAAATTATTTTGCAATCTTTGGTGATTAATCAGAGTAATGAATAGTATTATCAGGGTTTCTAAATAAATCGTCATGTTCACTGCGCAATAATGTCTTTATGCTTAGTTCGTCGTCATCCTCTGCTGAAAGTGTTTCATATTTATAGCCACGTATAATAGCGACAGGATTCTTTAAAGTTTTACCCATCACAAGTTCAGCGGCTGCCGCAAGTTCGTCCGCTATGGCAATTTCTGTTACCAATAATTTTTTCCCATATTCATCGTTCATTCCAATATAACTTTTTAAAGGGGTAATTCCCGCTATCCCGATTGCAACATTGGTTTGACCAGTTCTGAAAGGTCTGCCAAAAGTATCGGCTATAATTACAGATACTTTTTTTCCAGAAATATTGTGAATTGATTTCTTCAAGTTCCTTGCAGAAATATCAGGATTCTCTGGAAGTAAAAGGGCCTTTTGAGAATCTCCAGAAACATTACTTTGATCTATTCCTGCATTAGCGCAAATAAATCCATGTTTGGTCTCAACTATGAAATGTTTTTTTGTGATGCGTATAATTGTAGTGGTTTCGCTTAAAATCAATTCAATCAATCGTGGATCTTTATTATGAAAATTAGCCAAACGAATTGATTTTGGAGAAGGAACAATGTACCTTAAATCCCGCAATCTATTCTCTGATTTTGATACGATTTTTTGAGCCACCACGAGTATGTCATTATCACAGATCTGCACATTGTTTAATAGTAGTGATTCAAGAATTACCTTTGACAAGTCGTCGTTAGGTTCAATATTTTTATTAATCCGTATTGGGATAATGGTAATCAAAAAAAGGAATCACGTATTCTAATCTTTTATGAATTAATCTTTATTTTGAATTTCTCTTTTATTATTGGGATTAAGAGGGACAAATCCTTCTTGTCAATAACTATATCTGCTTTGTCACGAACTACGTCCACCGCACAAAATCCTACCGTAAAAGAAGATAAATTAAACAACTTCAAATCGTTAGCGCCATCTACGACTACTACAATCTGGTCCCTAGAAAAGCCATTCTCTTCTATATACGATCTTACTGATGCAGATTTATCCGAGGTAACTCTTATGGTAACGTCTAAAAGTTTGTCGTCTTTAAAGATAAGGTCATTAGAAAATATTTTATCGATATTTAGTTCTGAATATAGTCTATCAGTTATGATATTAAACCCTCCCGAAACGGCCACCAACTTCCAACCAAGACCCTTTAAGAAAGAACACAATTCTCTTGCTCCAGGCATAATCTGCAAATTCTGCGCTATCATGGAGGCTTGATCATAACTTATGCCTCTTAATGCATGGACCCTTTCTTTTAATCCCTCCTCCCAATTAATTTCGCCGCGGATACCTTTGTTAGTTATATCCCAAATTTCCTTTTCCTTCTCTGGACCAAACAAATTTGCCAAGACTGGCAGATATTCTGCGTTTAGCAGTACGCCTTCTACGTCAAATATAACGAGCATAGCACAAATCATTCTCCTTGTTCATATATAATATTAAGATATTGAAGGGAATAGTCTATTTATTTCGATCCTTCGCATTTTGACTTTATATATACAACCTTATTTTAGGAGATTACTCAGTGAACAGAACTCAAATATTTACTATAACCCTCATCAAAAATTCAATTTCAATTTTAGCACTGATTTTTGAGCGTATTAGTGACTGAAATCAATAATTAATCCCTAGTATATTTCGCAAAAACATTTAATTAAGTTAAAATGCCTTTATTTAACTATGTCTTCTAGTCCTGACGATAACATGAAGTCTAGTATGAAAACTATTGACGTAAGGGGCCTTTATTGTCCTGAACCAGTTTTTAGAACTAAAATTGAAATTGAACGTATGACCAAAGGTGATTTATTAAAAGTTGTTTCTGACGATCCAGATTCAGAGGAAGACATATCTAGATGGGTTAACAGGAACGGTCATGAATTGTTATCGTTAAACAAATCAAATAAAGATTTAGAATTTACAATTAAAAAGGCAAAGTAGGATGACGACTTCGACCACCTATTCAGATTCTAACAATGTAACTGAAAGAATCGGAAATACACCATTAATACAATTGAAAAGCTTTTCAACCGATAATGTAAAAATCTATGCAAAACTTGAATGGTATAATCCCTTTGGATCAGTAAAAGATAGAGCAGCTTATTGGATGATAAAAAATGCTGAAGAAAAAAAAATTCTTAGAAAAGATAAAAGTATAATTATTGAACCTACATCAGGAAACACCGGCATTGCTTTAGCAGGAATTGCATCCTATTTGGGTTACAAGGTCGAGATTGTAATTCCTGAAAAAGTAAGTAAAGAAACTAAGGATATTCTTAGAAAATTGGGAGCTGTTTTACATGAGACCTCAGATGATTTGTGCCCCCGAGTAGGTGCTGGTACGGATCAGAGCATCGCCCTTGCATACGCTATTTCCAAACCTAGACCAGATATTTACTATATGCCAAATCAGTACGAAAACGATTCTAATTATCTTTCGCATTATCAAAGTACCGGACCCGAAATATGGGAACAAACTAATGGAAAAGTAACTCACTTTTTTACTGGGGCTGGAACTGGAGGTACTATTACTGGAACTGGAAAATTCTTAAAAGAAAAGAACAATCAAATCCAGGTAGTTGCTGTTCAAGCACAGAGAAATCATCTGCTCCAAGGGTTAAGAAACTTTGAAGAATCCGCTAAGCCAGAGCTTTTCTTGAGGCGAGAAGAAGTTGTGGATGATTGGTATACAGCAACAAACGAAAAATCATTTAAAATGGTAAAACAGATTGCCCTGAATGAAAATATGTTAGTTGGACCCTCTTCTGGCTCTGTTCTGGCCAGTATGATGGAACGGGCTCAAGAGAGTACAAACAAGAACCAAGTTTTTGTGGGTATATTCGCTGATGATGGTCGCAAGTTCAAAAGTTTGTACAAGGAACAGTCGGTCTTTACAGACGATGAATTTGATAATTACTTGAAAAATAATAGTTTTTTGCCAAAACTAGCGTACCAGTAGCAACAATCGTATAACATCAATCCACTATTGGCTATAGTAGTATAAATATAAAATAGGATGATTTTTTTATTTACTCCTTTTTTCAGACAGCCATTTTTCAATGTCTAGAGCAGCCATACAGCCAAATCCAGCAGCAGTTATCGCTTGTCTGTATTTAAAATCATGAACATCGCCAGCTGCAAAAACACCATCGATGTTTGTCCTAGTACCATTCTGAACTATTACATATCCTTTTTCGTCCAGGGCCACTTGTCCCTTAAAGATAGCTGTATTTGGTTCATGACCTATTGCAACAAAAACACCACCCGCCTCTAAATTTTTTTCTTCAGCGGTATTCATGTTCTTAACTACTACGGTAGAGACTTTTTTGTCTCCTGTGACTTTAATAATTGAGGAATTCCAAATAAATTCGATTTTTGGGTTTTCAAAGGCACGTTCTTGCAAAATTTTACTTGCACGTAGATTGTCACGTCTATGAACAACCTTAACTGTTTTGCCAAATTTGGTCAAAAATGTTGCTTCTTCCAGAGCAGTATCCCCGCCGCCTACAACTACAATGTCTTGATTCTTAAAAAACGGCCCATCACAAGTGGCACAATAAGATAATCCTTTTCCTGAAAACTCTTGTTCGCTTTTAATTCCCAACTTCCTAGGAGTAGCACCAGTACTAATTAATACTGAATCAGAAGTGTAGCCGGAGGAGCCGGTAAAAATTTTGAATGGTCTAGAATTAAAATCTACTCTCGAGACTTCGTCAATAAGCATGGTAGTTCCAAACCTTTCTGATTGTTGTTGCATAAACGTCATCAATTCAGGTCCATCTATCCCATTTGGAAATCCTGGATAATTTTCAACTTCTGTAGTGGTCATCAATTGTCCACCAGGTAAACTACCAGAGATTACAATGGTCTTTAATTTTGCTCTGGATGTATAGATAGATGCCGTGTATCCGGCTGGTCCAGAACCGATTATAGCAACATCGAAGTGATTGTGTTCTGCGTTACTTGGGGTACGATTTTCTTTACCTTTATTCTTTTCATTATCATATCCGTCCACAGATAGGGTCATAAGTAATAGACCTAGAATTTCATTTATTAATGTATTAGGCCTTATTTTATTACCATTCCGATTATATCCCAAATAATATGATAAATTTCCAATACAAATTTTATTATATTCTCCTATAATAATGATAAAAGGATAATTTTAATGAGAATAATAGTATGCGGAATGGGGGTTGTAGGCCAAAGTTTTTTAAGATTGCTCATTTCTAGTTCGAACTTATTGTATAAGAATTACGGGATAAAACCAAGGGTAGTGGCGTGTATAGATAGTAGGGGAATTGCATATTCTCAAACTGGCTTAGATTTGGAGAGAGTTTTAATGGTTAAGGAAAAATATGGTGAAGTAAGTAGGTATTCTGAAGCAATATTTAATGCTGATAATTATATTGAAAATATTGACGCTGAAGTCTTGCTAGAACTTACTCCTACCAACTTAACTACGGCCGAACCAGGGTTGTCTCACGTAATTTCAGGATTAAGAACTAAAAAGAATGTTATTACTGTAAATAAGGGACCGTTAGCTTTGTCCTTTTCCTCTTTAGTAGAGTTATCTGAATATAATAACGTTATGTTAAGATTTAGTGGAACAGTAGGCGGGGGCACACCGGTACTGGATTTTGCAAAACATTGTCTAAAAGGAGATAGAATTACATCCTTTACAGGGATATTGAATGGGACAACAAATTATATCTTAACTAAAATGGGTGATGGATTGCATTTTAGCGAAGCACTTGAGGATGCTAAGGAGAAAGGATATGCTGAAGCAAACCCTTCTTTGGATATTGATGGGGACGACGCCGCGGCTAAACTAGTCATAATGGCTAACTGGATAATGGGATACAAAGTAACGTTAAAAGACGTGGACAAAACAGGAATTACTAAAGTAGAACAAGAGGAAATAATTAAGGCAGCGAATGAGAGGAAATCACTAAAATTGATTGCTAATTGTGACAAGGATAGTCTTTTCGTTCGGCCCATTCCAATATCAAGAGATGATCCAATATGTGTTAATGGAACTTTGAACGCTGTTACTTTTAGATCTGAACATTCTGGAGCTCAAACAATAATAGGGAAAGGAGCTGGAGGTATGGAAACTGCTAGTTCTGTTTTAAGGGATCTAATAGAAATTAAAGAAAACTTCACCAATTATCAGCTAAACTAAAGTTTTGACCTAACCTATTAATTTTCAGACTGTTTATAATAAAGAATTATATGAACAGGCAAGCTTTTGTAACCAATAAATGTATAGTGGTGAGCTAGAGGTCCAAGCAAAAAGGAAAACAATAGCAATACTACAAGAGGAGACAAATAAGATTCTAAATTTATCTCGAGAATTAGCAGTCATGACGGATGCTATCATCCATCGTAACAAGGATGGAATTAGAAAATCCTTTGATAAGATGAGTATTATTGAAAACGATATAATGCTGCTGAGAAAACTAATCACTAGAGAAGTAATAGCCATTGGAAGTTTAATGACTTATAGAGAAGACCTTTTAAGAACTTCATATTTTATTGATGAAATTTCTGGTCATACTAGTGCGGTCTCCTTCAGATTGTCAAATATCGAAGCAAAAGCGATTAAATTAAATTTTGAATCTGAGTTGAAAGGGATGATCGACATAATAATAGACGTTCTGTTCAAAATTAATGAGATGTCAAGAACTCTTACAAATAACCCCGAAAATACAATCGAGTTGGCAACCGAGGTCCAAAGGATAAGGATGGATGTAGAAAAGAAGGACAGAGAATTGACAATTAAAGCGTTAGATAAAATAACTTCCCAAAAAGATTTAATTTTGTTCAAGGATATCATAGAGGGCATCGAAGGGATCGTCGACAAATGTCAGCAGGCTTCTAACTCTTTTACAATACTAGCTTTAAGCATTTGATAACTATCTTTACTGGTCAGCTAGTTGAAAACAGAATATTTATTCATGATATTTTGGAATCACGGGCATTGTTTGGTGATGGATATTTTGGTAAGCCATTAGGTATATCTAAACCTAAAAATTCCGAATTTGATGCGCCCATAGTACTTGACTTAATTGAGGGATACTATCTTTGTAATAAAAATCGCCTCAAAATTTTCAAAGATTCGGCTACAAATGTAGAACCGAAAGAGATCCTAAAAATTTGTAAGAAACAATATGTAAACTTTGAAGTTAAGTATGGGGTATTTGAAAACTTGAGGGATAAAGGCTATATTGTTACCCCAGGCATAAAATTTGGTTGCGATTTTGCTGTTTATATTCATGGACCTGGAATCGATCACGCACCGTTTCTCGTAAAGGTATTGAAACAACATGACAACATTACAAGCATAGATATAGTGCTTGCAGGAAGGCTTGCAACCACTGTTAAAAAGCAATTCATTTTGGCAATTGTTAATCTATCGGATAATTCTATCAAATTTGTAGGCTTTGACTGGTGGAGAGCTTGATTTATTTCGCATCAATCAAGGTCAAACGGATATTGATTCAGAACCTTATCATAGTTTTGGTAAATCAAATTTTATAAAGTTTTCACCAGAAATTGTTAATCGAGTTGATAATTTTTCAATACCAGGCTCAAGCCATCCTTTGTACCTTATAGTATTTTTTACAATGTCGATGATACTTGGTTTTTTTTCGTTGATTTCTTCGTAGCAGGAGAGTATTTCCCCATATTTAACCTCTTGTTGTTTATTATATTTGGTTAAATAAAAGATGAATAATGTAGTTTTTTCGTAGTGATTTGTAGGTTTTTTCTCTGCATAAAAATCTCGGAGGCCAATTTTTTCATGATTTTGTTTCAAATCTACAGGTAGTGGAGGTATATTAATGGAGATCTTTGGAATAGAATGCTTTGTAGGTTTGCCTGAAAGGGGTAATTCTCTTTGAACATCACTAATCTCGGAATTTTGAAAGTCTTTACGTTTCGATGACTGTGTTCTAGATTCTTGAGAAGAAAAATTTTCCAATGGGATTGGAACATTGTCTACTGCAGCGTTAGATGGTGTAGTTGTGTAACTAAGCACATTATCCTTGTTATTAATAATGACCTCCTTAATAGCAACCTTGAAAATTTCTTCAAATTTTTCTAAATGTTTATCTACGAAAGATTCATTTCCTTCCAGTTCGAAAACACCTTCTTTTAGATTAATCCTGAACTTCGTATCGGAGGCCAATAAAAATTTTCTAATTCATAATTATATAACTATTTGCTTTTGACTGAATTAAAGATAGTCAAAATCATCCTTCTCGTGCCAATAGTTAAACCTTTGATGCAACCAGGGAAAAAAGTTACTTTCTCTATTCTCAAATTCTTTTTTCATTATTTTTATTATTTTTTTGGATACTTCCCCAGGTTTTCCATAAATTTGTTTTTTCTTTTTAAAATTAAAACCATAATCCAACCCTTTTTCATATATCGTAGTTATCATCCGCGGTAACCACATTCGGTTTATCGGAGGGACTAGAAGATTCCCTCTAGCGTCGAAGACTGTTTCTGGCCTATCAGTGTTGAATCTAACGGTAAAGGAGCTAACTTTTGGGAAGTATAATAATTCTTCTTGCAATGATCCTGAGTCAGTAATCTCTGCCCAACATTTTCCACTGTCCAGAAATTCTACGACGTGACCATATTCTTTCCACAATTCAGTCATCATAAACTTTTCAGGATATGACTTTTCTAGATCTTTAAGTTTGCTGTAAAGATTAAACCTATCTAGTGCAGATATAGTAGCATTCAACAAGACTAAAACTACTTTAAACTCCGAATCCTTTATTAAATCAGTTAACCCTCCTATTATAGCGTTAAATCTATGGTTGGTTAGATTTTCCCTACGATGAATATCCATTCTGATCCAATTTCCGGATTCTAATTTAGGGTATAATTCGAAAATGCTATTCTCAGGTTTTTTCATCCTTTTGATACCAATAGCATCTACAACTGAATTCCCAACTATGTGAATATCTTCCTCTGGATATCCTTCCCTGAGTAAATGCTCTTTGTTTAGTTTAGTAGGAACAAAAAAAAATTTTGTTCCTGAAGAACATACCCAGGTATCAATTTGTTCTGGAAACGGTTCCTCCCTTGTTAGGAACCACGAAGAGGACAATTGATTAGTAATAAATGTTTCTACATCATAACGACTAGGATTTACATTCATCTTTATCCCTTTGATAACAGTTGGACTCATTGACCTAAGTCCAGCCTCATTTTGTCCGACCTTTTGTCCTAGTCCAAAAACCCAGGACAAAGTTGCAATTCCGGCTACTAAGGTATCTCCATGAACAATCGGTAGAATTCGGTTACTAGAGTATCTTTTTTTCAAATATCTACCAAAGTACCCAAATTTCATGATTAAATCGCTAGATTTTTCCATCAGATCCCCACGTATCTGCAAATCGCAAACTATTGAATTTTCCAGGTCAAATTCCTTTACCCCATAACCTAGTAATTCATCATAATGCTGTCCTGTGGAAATAATAAATGAAGGTAAACCCTCTTTAATTGATTCTATTAAGAGCGGAGCTTGCTTATAGAAATCTGGCTTAGTGCCTATAACAATAGCTAAAGCTTTATTAAAATCGTTATCCTTTGAAAAAATCGTTTCTAAATTATCATTGTTGATCCTAATTGGAAGGAACTCCTTGTCTACCTTAAGTGAATCAAACTTTCTATTAATATTTTTCTGATTTGCTCCAATAATTTTACTAGAAGATTGTTTTTTATTCCTCATTAGTAATATATCGCCATTTTCAAGCAGCTAGATCTCATTATTTCTGGCGGACTTATACATCGTCTTTCTATAGTTGAAGTAACCCAAAGCTACCATTAGTACTCCAAAAATTGAAAATACCCAGGGTGCATAGGTGACCCATGATGGCAAACCAATTTCAGTTATCATAGGGATTAATGTGGTTATATAGATCATGCCGAATATTAAGCAAATGCCAGATGCTAATACTAGTAAGGAGGATAACCGTGATCCTTCAGATAATACGTTTGTAAAAAATGAAAGTCCGATTGCCGGTGCTAAAGAAATGAAAATGAATTGAAGAAACGCAGTGGATGGATCGACAGTGGTTGTTGGGCCGGTCCCTTCAGGGCCGATCAGAAAAGTGAAGAAGGCAATTGAGTTAAATACGAATAAAACGACCAGACCCAAAACTGCAATCGACAACCATTCTCCGGCTCTAAACATTTCTATATTTTCATTTTAAAAGATACAATATTTTAATATTGTTACAAGAAACTGTTAAAGTACTCCAATCAAATTTGCCAATTCCTTTCTTGAAGCCTCTCCCAATATTTTGGCGGAATCTTCAGGATTTGGTGTATTAACGTATATCCCAAACCCCCTTTCCAATCCAGACCATGAAGAAATTAGAGGATACACTTCTAGGTGCCAGTGTAATTGCCTACTATTCTTTTTCTCAGGTGAAATATGAAAAGCCATGCTGAAATCAGTTTTACCCAGTATTTTATCCATCCCTCGTAAGGATGAACAAATCACCAAGGCTAGATCATTTATTTCCTTCTGACTTGCCTTTGAAAAAAAGGTAGAATGTTTTCGGGGACAAATCCAAAATTCGTAATTATAGGTGGGTGCCCATGGAACTAAGCTTATGAAACCATTAGTAGAGAATAATTGTCTGGGACCGTTAATTTCAGACTCTATCATACTGCATGCAGGACAACTTCCGCTTTCGTTCATGGATTGGTGAAAGGTTTTTGCTTCTTTTTCAATAATCGGAGGGATTGAGGAAAATGTCGTGATATGGAAATGAGGATGTTTTATTTTACTACCTCCATTGGTCCCACGGCTAGCATATATGGCAACATATGTCACACCACGCTGGCTATATAACCATCTCACCCTGTCTTGGAGTACCAATAACAAATTGGTCCATTGATCAATGGACAATTCTGAAAGAGCGATATCGTGTTTTGGGGTTGGAATTATTATGAGGTCATATCCACATGCTGGTTCCCTATAGAATGGTCGATCTGAATACTGTTGATTTGAGTGCGCGGTTACTAGGGGATTTGTGCATTCAAAAACTCGGATCGACCAATTCTCATTCTCATCGTCAGTTGTATCATACAGTCTCTGCAATATCCCTTCTTTGACTACAAAAGATAATACAAGATTGTTGCAATCCCCGGTAGATCCAGGGCAATAAGGGCATGCTTGAGTGTTAGTAACAGAATCAGATTGCATTTTATTGTAAATGATTTCAGGTTTTTTGTTTATGTGATCAATATTATTAGGTATTAAAACAAACTTATCTTGAACATAATAATCCTTTCTTAATTCCGACAATTTTTCTACCTAAAAAGTTCACCAAATAGCTTTAAATAAGTATTATGTATCCTTTTTTTGTAAAAGGAATGATTCTTGATATAAAAAATTAAAGAAAAGGTCCTGATCATTCGACAAAATTACGTTTATGTAAAATATGTTGAAAAATGTGGTTTCCTGTAATATTTTTTTTTGGGTTGACCTTTTTGACTGAGCATAATTGTCAAAAATTAAATTAAGTAAAAGCAAAGATCATTTGTGCCTCAGTCAAGTAGCGACGAAAAATGGGATTCGGTAAAAAAATATAAATTAACCAAAATGTTAAATGACCTATCTAAGATATCTGGTCATGGTACTGAACTAGTTACTGTTTATATTCCACCAAAAAGGCCAATTTATGATGTTCTAGCGCAATTGAGAAATGAAGCCGGAACTGCATCAAACATAAAATCAGATTTGACCAGAAACCATGTTCAGGATGCCCTTAATAAGACAATGGAACAATTGAAATTATATAAAGAGCCTCCTGAAAATGGATTAGTTATTTTTTGCGGGGCCATTCCTACTGGAAAAGGTTTAGGAACTGAAAAAATAGAAATATTTACGGTTGTACCCCCAAAACCAGTACAGATTAACTTGTATAGATGTGATGATCATTTTTGGATAGATCATATTAAAGAAATGTTAAAGGATGATCGTACTATTGCCATTATATCTATAGACACTCAAGAGGCAGGGTTAGGAATTTTGACTGGTGATAGATGGGAAACAATTGAAACTTTGACCTCTGGAGTTTCAGGAAAACACCGTCAAGGGGGGCAATCTGCTCGAAGATTTGAACGACTCAGAGATAATGAGTTGAACGAATATTATCATCGTGTTGCAAATTATGCTCAAAAAATTTTTATTGATCAATTTACAGTCAGGGGTGTGATTATTGGTGGTCCAGGACCTACAAAAGAGACTTTTGTTAGAGAGGAATATCTTGATTATAGGTTGCAAAATAATATCATTGCTACCCTTGATACCTCTTATTCTGGCGACGAAGGTGTAAGGGAGATCATCGACAAAGTAAATGATCAAGGCATAATGTCGGAATTCCGTTCCATGGAGGAGAAGAAAATAGTGAAAAAATTTATGGGTGAAGTTTTTTCAGGAAAGGGTTTAGGAATATATGGCCTTAATGATGTTGTTAATAATCTGAAAGCAGGAATAGCGGATTCAATAATTGCAACCGATAGTATTGATTTAATATACCTCGAAGTAATTTGCAAGAAATGCGATTTCAGATATGAAAAAATAGTTGAAAGAGACCAACTAGTTGAAACAAAACAAAATATAATTTCTAGCCCTTGTTCTAAATGTGGCGGGCAGGACTACACAATTAATGAAAAGGATTTCATAGACTACCTGGAAGAATATGCTTCACTTGCTGGAACAAAACTTGACATAATCTCTTCTAAGACCGAAGAAGGGGCCCAGATTCAAAGCCTTGGAAAAATTGGAGCACTATTAAGATTCAAACCTACTACATAACTTGTAAGATCAGCTTTTGCGGTTTTCTAATTGCTTGATGGCGGTATCTAGTACTTGATATCCATAAATCTTACCTAATGATCCCCTCTTGGAATTTGATTCTGTAAATCTTGTTGTAGCATCTTTCTTGATACCTTGGCCTGAAACAATTATAGGTATGGGATCGTCAGTATGGGCTTTTTTTATGCATGGAGTTGAATGATCGCCTGAAATTATAAAATAGAGTTCTACGCCTGTAATTGTGCTAATTCCTTCTAAAATTTTTCTAAAAAAACGTTTATCAATTTCATCTATGTTCTTTTTTTTACCCTTGGCATTCCCGTCATGTCCGAATTCATCAGGACCTTTAATATGGACATAAACTACATCGTGGTTATTAATTATCTTTAGTAATTCACTAGCCTTCAATTCATATTCATCTGGCGAACCAGCATTGTATGCCCTCATTCCCAGAATTTGTGAAATTCCGATTTCCACAGGCATATCAACAAGAGATGCGAAATTTAAATTGTATTTGTCATTAATACTCTGTAAATGAGGATATCTATTCCCAGCGTCTCTCAACAAAATACAATTTATTGGCAACAAATTCTTTTCCTTTCTATCTAAATTCACCGGACAATTATCCAATATTTCTATTACTTGGTCAGAGAACTGGTTTATGATAGTGGCTGACAATTGAGAATTTGCGTCCTTTGATTTCGATCTTGTAACATACAAATCCCCCCCAGAAGTATCCAATGCAATACCAATTCCATTTATCTTGTCATAAGCAGGATCTGTATTTGTAATGTTCTCACCTAATGTTGTACCCTTTTTCCTGAAACGTAAGACAACCCTATGCCCAATTGTTGGCTCTATCGAGAACTCTACCCCTTCTATCTTGATATTCTTTCTGATGAGCGCACAGATTGCTGCCGAATCTGCCTCGGTCACAATTCTCCCAGCTCGTCTGTCTAAGATTTTCTTACTAGTTGGGTCGATAGTTGCAAAATTGCCTCTTAGTGCTAGATCTCCATCCTTAAAATCAATTCCGCAACCTATGCATTCTACTACTCCCCTCCCAAAATATTCAATGTCTCTAAAGTTGTAGCCTAACATATTAAAAACTGCAATATCAGACTGAGGAGCAATTCCATCTCCTACACTCACAACTTGGCCTGAAACTCCCATTCTAGCAATCCTATCAAGATATGGTGTATATGCCGCTTCCAGCGGGGTCAAGTAATTTAAATCTGGATGTGGAAGGTCACCTATTCCATCAAGCAAAACATAAATAATCTTGGATTGGCTCAATTTCTTATTGTTGATTCAATACAAATTTAATTTTAATGTTCTCAAATATATGAAATAATATTAAATAAATAAGATCAGTTAAGATAATCTAATAGTGCCATACCAAATCACCTCGGATGCAAAACATCAAATAATACTTACAAGCAGGGAAAAAAAAATATATCTAGATCCGAGGCAAATATTAGATGAAAATTATGTTTTCATTTCGCATGCACATATCGATCACATGTTAAATAAGACTGCTATCAAGAAATACAATTTAAAAAATAAGATCATTTGTTCGCCTGAAACCGTTGCAATTGCGAACCTTCGTGGCTACGTCTTTGAAAAAGAAATTTGTTATCAGGATGAATGCACGTTAATTGATACTGGACATATACTAGGGTCAAAAGGTCTTTTGATTGGAAACGAGATTTTTTATACTGGCGACTTATCTATGAGAGATAGAGCGTTTTTTAGGAAACCAACAATTCCACGAGCTGAAACCTTGATTATTGAAACAACCTTTGGGAAGCCTGAATATAAATTCCCCCCAGTAGAGCAGGTTACACATTCAGTAAATTCTTTAATATCAGAAATGTATAGTAGAGGAATTCCAGTTATCTTAATGGGGTATTCATTAGGGAAGGCTCAGGTCCTTACCTCATTATTTGGCTCTTGGAAGCCACTAATCGTCCATGATGAAATATTCAAATTCAATCAAATGTACAAGCAATTTGGAGTTTCCTTAGAAGATTCTACATCATTGTCAGATGCAAAAGAACTGGGTTTATTGGATAAAGGACCATGGATTATGATACATCCTTTAACAAACGGCAAGCAATCCAAAGATTTCTCATTATAGGGAAAAATATGGCGCGATTACGATAGGGTTCAGCGGATGGGGATTAAATAGAAATTACAGAAACATCATGAACCTTGATTACGTGATCCCTTTTAGCGACCATTGCGATCATAGTGAGCTACTAGAGGTTGTAAAAAAGTGTAACCCAAGTAAAATATATACATTTCATGGGTTTGAGGAAGAGTTTGCTAATTATCTGGTCAAACTAGGATATGATGCAAAATCCGTATCTAAAGGAAGTAGGACAGTCAAGAAAGAATTAAGCCGACTTCCGAAAACTAAATCATTAGATATTTATTTTTGAAAAATAAAAAAGTTATTTTTGCATGTCAGCAAAATAGGGAACAACTTTGTTTCCGAAGGTCTCTATGTTTTGATAAAGCCCCTCACCCCAGAAACGAATTATGAAATGATTTGTACCGGCTTTTATAAATCGTTCCAACATTTCTATTACATCATCTGGGCTGCCAACTCCTATAGCAGTTCTTGCCACATCATCAGGGATTTGTAAAGATGCTTTTTTCATTTGTTCCATCAATTCAGGTTTATTCATGGCATATTCAGTAAAGTATCTCCTAAAATCAAACTCGGAATCCTGTTGTATGTTGTGAACCTTCAATAATTCAGGTTTGTAGAGGCTGACCTTAACCGCTTTTTTCATCTTTTCCCATGCTGCTTCTCCGTCTGGAGCAAAATAAACATCCACATCATTTGCAAACTCAAAATTGGATATGTCCCTGCCTAATCTCTTTGCGTGATCCTTAATGACATTTGCATGATGTTCAAATAAGGCTGGAGTATATCCTATAGGAATCCATCCATCACCATATGTTGCACACAATTCTAGTGTTTTTGGGGCCCCAGCAGCGATATAGACTGGTGGTCGGGGTTTTCTGATAGGTTTTGCTTGTAAACAGGCTTCAACAAGGCTATAATATTTACCCTGGTAATTTACATGATTGTCTGGATCGGATTCAAACAGCTTTTCAATTACTTCCAATTGCTCCTTAAATTTTGACACAGGCTTACTGAATTCGATCCCAAAATCTACTACATTCTGAGCCTCTCCAGCGCCAATTCCCAGTATACCCCTACCTTTAGTTATCCTGTCAAGAGTCACCGTCGACAGAGCGATAGTTGAAGGGTGCCTCCTTATGGCGTCTGTTACGCATGTCCCTAACTCTACGTTGTTGGTCACCGACCCAATTGCTGCCAACATTAACCAGGCATCATTTACTACAGCGTTTTTCCATTGTGGCACATTTGTGTGATCCATTGCCCATACAGAGTCAAAATTAGTTCTATCTGCTATTTGCGCTGCAGTTATTACCTGCATTTCATCCAGTCCCAATCTAGCGACGTTTAAGCCAAATGTCAAACCGAATTTTATTTTCACTTAATTATTTACCCCCAATACTATAAATTCTCTGACTATTTCATAATTCTCCATTTCTATATTATCTCTGAAATGATACTTATTTTATAAAGTTTTATTATAATAAGAGAGAAGGAAGGCATGAATTACAAAATATATAAATTATTAGTTCAATAAAGCATTGAGTGATAAATAATTAATATAAGAGATTTAAGTCTTATTAAATGTTAAAATGAATAAGAGTGACAAAACAATACTTGTTACTGGTAGTGGAACAGGGATAGGTCAAGCTGTGGCAAGAAAATTTGCTAAATCAGGTTACAATATCATAATTCTGGGGAGGAGGAAAGAACCACTAATCGATGCATCAAATATATTAAAACAAATAATCACGGACGAAAAATTTGAATCGTCCGTCACTTATTATTCAGGGGTGGATGTTTCCGATTTTGAAGCAATTAATACGATGTTTGATAAAATTGCTACCGACTTCGGTCGAATAGATATTATTGTAAATAATGCTGGAGTTTCTGGTCCAGTTAAGATTTTTACTAATTCAAATTATCAAGAGTTCAAAGATTGCGTTTCAATTCACCTGACAGGTACTTTTTGGACAAGCATAAAAGCTTTAGAAGTACTCAGCGATACTGGCAAGATAATTACAATTTCCACTTTTTTCACTGAGGAGAATAAATATGAACAGAGGCCATACAGGTTTAGAACGCCATATACGGCAGCACAGGGTGCAAAGAACAGACTATCTGAGTGTCTTTCATGGGAGCTAGTCAAGAAAGGTATCAAAGCTGTTGCAACAAATCCAGGACCTGTTCACTCAGATAGAATATATAAAACCGTATACCCTAAAGCAGCAGCTGAATTTTTAAGGGTAGGAGGTTTTCCGGGTTTGAGCCGCAAGCAAATCGAAGAGATTTCAGTTGCCTTATTACCATATCTAGGAGATGAACACGAAACAATCGACATTGAATCAAAAAAAATCGCGACATCCTTAGTTGAAAAATACAAAGATCTAGATCTTGCCAAGACTCAACATTTGGCAAAGGAACTTTTGGCTAAGATTCAAGAAATCGCTGAAAAGGTACAGAATAATACGAAGAAAATGATAGTTGATAATGAATTCTTATCTCAGGAGGATGTTGCTGGGATGGTATATAATTTATCAAGCGACGAAATGAGCAAGTTATTAAACGGTAAAGTTATTCCAAATGACAGGGTTTTCTACCCCGTAAAGCCAATAGTTGAAAGGACTCTACAAATTGAGCCGGACAAAACCCTCGAAAATAAAACAATATTGATTACTACGACGTCTACAGAAGAAAAATTGTTGAACTTTATTAAAAAAATTGCAACGAAGATTAATAGCTTAAACGTAAAGCAACTAATTGTCCTTACACACAACTCTGAACAGTCACCAGAAGCTAGCAAAATGTTTGAAGGATTTCACCATCACGCTATTGATTTAGGGGATGAGAATACAGTCAAGAAAATTTTCAATACAATCAATTCTCGATACGGTAGAACAGATTCAGTCATACACTTTACCGGTAGTTATGACTATGACAACAAATTTACTTCGCTTGAGCGTAAACAATGGGACAACATGGTGGATCAATTCGTTAATATCCCACACTTGGTAACAACCGAATCAGTATTATCAATGACTACAAACCAGGCGTTCGATGACCCTTCGTTATTTGCAGGATCTAAAGGAAACATCGTAATCGTGGGCCCTGATTCGCCGGTTGGTAAGAAAATAAGTGGTGATGTCCGTGCGAGGTCAGAAGTTTTTAGGGGAGCGTTAAGACCATACGTCACAACTGCCAACCAAGAACTTCACGATGTATTAAATTCCAACATAAATCTGACTCTCGTTTTACCAGGGAACATAAATGGTGATTTGCCGGACTATGACAAACTGGAGGAATCATTGATGGGTTTAAGCTCGCAAGACGCTCAAAAAAATAATTTAATCTATTATGTAGACGAATAATTTTTAATCAAACTAATGATGATGTTCAGTATGATGGAGGTTATTCTTCTTTTCATACATCGCTGTCCAAAACCCAACCCCGATAGTCGCAATGCCAATAGCCATTATGAGATAATCTACTACGAATATAGTTGCCCAAATTGAATTTAAAAGTCCAGCTATAAAGAAGAGAAATCCCAATAAGAATATAGACACTCCTGCTATAATTTCAGAATTTAGCATTAGCATAGAACTAAAAATTGCATTGTAATATAAAAACTATTAGATTATATCTAATGTTAAATACTTTTAATTGTTGAAAATGGCAGGATTATTTTCCGGAGGTAAAGATAGCACCTATGCTATTTTTAAGACAACTTTACAAAAACATGATTTATGTTGCATCATGATGATGCATCCAAGCAGCGATGATAGCCTATTATTTCATTATCCAACCACTAATTTGTTAAGTAAAATTTCAAACGCAATAGGGGTACCTGTAATAGAGCACTCCTGCAATGTCTCTGAGAAAAATTATGAAGTTAATGAGTTAACCCATTTAATTAAGAAAGCTGTTGACGAATTTTCAATTGACGGATTAATAAACGGCTGTATTTCTAGCAGATTTCAATTAGATATTTTTCAGGATATTTGCGACAAACTAAAAATAAAGTTAGTTTCGCCTCTTTGGAACATTAATAGTGATTACTACTATGAACAGCTGCTGGATCAGGGATTTGAAATCATGATTACTCGGGTGGCAGCACTTGGATTGGATAGTAGTTGGCTTGGGAAGATAATTACACAAGATAATCTATCTACTCTAAAAAAATTAAGTCTTAAATATCAGTTTAATATTACATTTGAGGGCGGAGAAGCCGAAACGCTTGTATTAGATTGTCCTTTATATAAAAAAAGGATATACATCAAAGACTACACCACCAGATGGGATGGAATCAGGGGAATGTTTGAAATATTAGATGTGGATTTAATAGAAAAGTAGACAACCATGCTTGATAGTTTAAAAGATAATTTGAGACTGGCCTTAAAGAAAATTGTTGGGGCTTCTGACATTAATGAAGAATTAATTAATGAATTATGTAAAGATCTCCAACGGGCATTGTTAGCTGCGGATGTAAATGTTCGATTAGTGTTAGAAATAACAAGAAATCTTAAAGAAAGATCCTTAAAGGAAACCCCTCCCAAGGGTTTGTCTAAAAAAGACCACATCATAACTATTCTATACGGCGAGCTATCAAAATTGCTTGGATACAGTGGTGAAGCTATCAAGACCATTGATAGAAAAAAAACCGATGAAAATTTAATAAACTTCAATTCTGATAAAAAGAACACTATTTTAATGCTTGGGATACAAGGTAGTGGGAAAACTACTGTTATCGCCAAATTAGCAAGATGGCTTTCAAAGCATGGTTATAGGATCGGCGTAATCGGAGCAGACACCTGGAGACCCGGTGCATTAACCCAACTAAAAATGAATTGTAGTAAGATCAATGCTCAAGTTTATGGTGAGGAGGGTAACAAGGATGCCCTGGAAATAGTAAAAAATGGAATGGTTTTCTTTAACGATCAGCCAGTAGATATAATTATTATAGATACTGCGGGACGTCACAAAGAGGAACAAGGATTACTTGAAGAAATGCGAACTATGTATTCTATCGTTACACCTGATCAGGTATTTCTTGTTATTGATGGAACAATTGGACAACAGGCATACAATCAGGCAAAGATCTTCCACGAGAATGCAAAAATCAGTGGCATTATTATTACAAAATTGGATGGTACTGCCAAGGGGGGTGGGGCAATAGCTGCCTCTTCTGCCACTGGTGCGAAAGTCCTTTTTATAGGAACTGGTGAAAGAATTGATGACCTAGAGCAATTTTCCCCTACAAGCTTCGTGGGTAGGCTATTAGGCATGGGAGATATAAAAGCCCTTCTTGAAATGGCACGCAATTTAGAAATCCAATCCGACGAAAATCAGGCAAAGAGGCTTATGAGTGGCAAGATGACAATCGAAGATTTCTATGCTCAAATGGAAAACATGGGAAAAATGGGATTTCGAAATGTAATTGAGAATTTACCAGGGCTTTCAAATTTCGTAAAAGACGACCATCTAGATGTACTACAACAAAAAATGGAGAAGTGGAGATTCATAATCCAGTCCTTCACTACTGACGAAAAGAAGAATCCAGATATTATTAACGAGGCAAGGCGAAAAAGAATTGCTAGAGGTTCCGGAGTTATGGAACATGATGTTAAGGATCTCATCAAGCAATATAACAATTCTAAGACCATGATGAAGCAAGCAAAAGGCCGTCAGATGCAAGGACTATTAAGAAGATTTGGTCTTGGCTAAAAACTATGGAGAACCTGAAAACTCTGAAGTTGGAAAATTCAAATCAAGTACAGATACATCTCTGTAGATTTTGCTATGATAGAAATTTTTCTAAGAAAAAGATGTCATTGGTGAAATATTCAGTTTCTGTTTCGATCATAAAGACTGGTATACAAGTTTGTTATATATGTAGAAACTTTTTTTTAGAAACATTACCATCCATAGTTAATAGAATATTAAACTCAGAAATGCTTGGACCAACAAAGTGTATTCCTACTATCGATATAGGAACAAGGATTCCCTTCTTATTTTATGAGAACGAGGATTATATTCGATCTATGTTCCAAATTAGAAGGTACTACAGGAATAAAAACCCAAATTAATTTATTGATTAGAGAAAAATTACGAAAAAACAAAAAATGTTATATTGATCACCTTAATCCGGAATTAAAATTCGACGTTGTTATTGACCATGACTTGAGCTTTAGCGTAAATTGCAAAGCCAAAGAATTCTATCTTCTTGGAAGATATGTAAAGTTAGGCAGAGGTATAGCACAAAAGGATAAAAGTTGGATGAAAACGGATTCTCAAACCTTTCGTAAATTGATAGATAAGGAAGACAAATCGATAGAAAATTCAATTAGAAAATCCGTTTTGTCAGAATATCATTCAGAGGATATGAAAATCACCTGGACTGGAAGCGAAGATAGATATAGCCTGGTCCTTGGTAGCGGGAGGCCGTTCATTGTAAAAGTAATTAATCCTAAAATAAAAGGCGCAGATGAGAAAAAGATTTTGGAGGATAATGTTGAATTGCAGTTCAGGAAGATTAAACATGATCAAATTGATTACTATGGAAAATATCGAGTACTTGTAACAATACTCGTTAAACTTGATGAGAAGGTTCGCAATATTAATCATCTTCAAAGTCTCATGCAGACATTAATCGGTGAAGTAACTTTTATGGTCAAGAACCGGAAAACTAAAAGAAATATCTACTTTGCGAAGTTAGTAAATGTAGAATCCGACAAACTGGAAATATCGTTAGACATGGATAATGGAATACCTATAAAACAATTCGTGGGTGGTAACGAGCCCATTAAACCTTGTCTTTCCGACATACTTGAGACAAAGTGCGAATGTATATATTTTGATATAAATGATGTAATTTTAGATAAATGATTAATGAAAAAAGATGAATGATTTTGACCCATTAGCGTTAGTCAAAAAATACTTGTTAGAAAAGAAGGTCGAGGAAAGAACCTATAAGCTTATTATAGATAGAATGAGCGTAGTTGAAGAGGGAATCAATAGGATTGAGAGGATAACATCCATAGATTACCCAAATTATTTTATAGATCCTAATCTATTGGTAGCAACTTCAGATATCGAGTACCAACAATATTCCTTATTATATGCAAGAACAATCCCATTTTGTACTACTGAAAATAGAATAAAAATAGTCATCCAACTTTCCGCCCCATTGGTAATATACGGCTTGAAAGGAACTCTTCATGCTGTGCTTGCCCATGAATTTCTACACTATTTGAATATATTGAAAAACATAATAAATTTAGAGGTAACTTCAGATAATATATCCAATACACTTTATGAAAATTCATTTTCTGACAATGAAAAAACTCTTGATACTACTAAAGTGTTCAAAGGAGACATTGGTCTTCAGAGATTGGTTTCTAAAAAATTTGTAAATGGGTTCAATGATTCAAAATTGGACAAAAAAACTGAATCTTTTTGGATTAAGAAAAAATTACCTGTACAGAAAATCATGATTGGAGATAATTTTATAAAGCTGCCATTTTCTGCTCTGGCCAACACCATAGTAGAGGACTCCTTAAAGAATGAAATCTTAAAATTTGGATGATTAATGCATTATTGTTTCGATTTTTTAGTTTGATCTTTTTGAAATTCAGTATAGCTACATTTTCCACATGTTAGTCTATCTTTATGCACAGCCATGAAAACACCCTTACCACATCTGGGGCACTCTCTTCTTGTCCTCTCAACTTTATTGTTATTGTCAGTAACTTGATAAAATTTTGACACACTTACTCCTCCTTTTTTCTCTTTACTCATTGCAAATCTTCCCTCTCTCTCTATTGTGTTAACAAATTACTTCTTTTTAGATTTTGCTGCTGCTGCTGCTGCCTGTTTAGCTTTTAATTTAATTGACTTTTCCTCATCTATTATTTTTTTTCTTTCATCTTTTGTCATTGTTCTGAGGATTCTATAGCGAGGTAACTGCTTTTTTGCTTCTTCTATATCATCGTAATAATACATTAAAGTTAAAACATCAGGGTTACCAAATTCACTTTTTAAAGAAATTGGCAAAAGATTCTTCTTATTTACGCCTATCTTTCCTGCTACTAAATTTGCGGCTTCCTCCCTCGGAATTGACCCAGTGGCATTCTTTATTATTGATTTAATCTCACGTCTTTTTAATAATATATTGTTATTATCTTCTAACAAAACGACTTCTAAGCTCAAACTATTCTACTAACTGTCATGGTTTATTCAATATATGTATTACTAAATCTAGATTTTTATGTAACCTTGTTATTAGTTTGAATTCATTTGAGGTCCATTAAATTCTTTGCCATCGATATTGATGGAACAATGACACTAAACGGTAATGGAGCTCTAAATCTTGACGCATTAGCTAAACTTCGATACCTAGTCAAATTAGGCTATAAAGTCATTTTTGTTACTGGAAGATCATCACTAGAAGCTTACATTTTATCGGTATATGGTGGAACGACTCAAATTGCCATAGGTGAAAATGGAGGAGTTATTTCTACTTCCCCTGTAGAGCACAAATTATTAGCAAGTAAAGATAATTGTTTGAAGGGGTTCAATCTATTATCTAAGAGTATTAAAGGTGTTACCCAGAAACCTGTTTTTCCAAGAATGACTGAAATAGTTCTTGAAAGGGCATTCGACTTAAATGAGGGAAACAAAATCTTGAGAGAAAATGATTTGGATTTGAAATTAGTAGATAGTAATTATGCCTTCCATATTAACGAAGTCAAAATCAATAAGGGATATGGGCTAGCAATGCTTTTGAAGAGGCTCAATATTGAATTTGAAGAGGTAGTTGCAATAGGTGATAGTGAAACTGATATCCCCATGTTTAAGCAATCAAAATTTAGCTTTACATTTGAAAGTTCTGGCGAGAATGTGCGAAAAAGTGCAACTCATTTGGTTGGAGGCACGAATGGAGAAGGGTTGATAAATGCGATTGATCTGATAATGAGAGGAAAAGTATTCTAGTGATTTGGATGATTGTTGAAAATGTTATCAATGAAATTGGCCGATCTCTTGAGGAAGTATTAGCGTTTTACAAGTTGACAAAGTCTGAGGTCAATTTTGAGATATCTGAACCACATGTGAAGGATTTTGGAGACTTTTCCACAAACATTTGCTTCTTGTTAGCCAAGAAACTAAAAAAGTCGCCATACGAGATAGCTGAATATATTGTTAATACTATTTTACCCGCAAGTAGCATCTTAATGAATAAAAATGGCTTGATTGAGTCAGTTTCATTCGTAAATCCAGGTTTCATCAATTATAGAATTAATAATAAGGTGTTTGTAAGGGAATTCTTTAAAGAGGTTGTAAGTAATCTAAAATCCGAACCTGAAAAAAAGAACTTTTCAAATTCGAATGAATTGATACTAATAGAACATACTAGCGTGAATCCTAACAAGGCTTTGCACGTAGGCCACCTCCGAAATGCGGTAATAGGGGATTGTTTGTATAGGATCCTTAGAACAGCAGGAAAAGATGTCAGAGTCATAAATTACATTGACGATTCGGGAGTTCAAGTTGCTGATATCATTGTAGGATTCAAACACGCGGGATTCTCCATTAGAATAGATGATCAAGAATTATCTAAAGAAGAAACAAAATTTGACCATTATTGTGGTAATGAAATTTATGTAAAGACTAATGATCTCTACAAGAGTAGGCCTGATTTAGAAATTAAAAGAAAGACGATTCTGAAGGATTTAGAGAATCCTGAATCGGAAACTTCGCAATTCACCAAAACCATAGTCGATAGGGTGTCTAAAGGATCAACTTAAAACTTGTTGGGATCTGAGGTGTCGTTATGATTTATTAAGTTTTGAGTCGCAGATAGTCCAATCGGACCTTTGGACGGAGATTTTTTCAATTTTGAGAGATAAAGAAATAATATACTATGAAAAAGTTGGAAAGAATGCAGGCTGCTGGGTGTACAAGTCAGCAGAAAGAAGGAGATAAGGTATTAGTACGAAGTGATTTGACTTTAACTTATTTCGCCAAAGATATTCCATTTGCAGTGTGGAAGTTGGGTTATTTGCGAAATCCCTTTGATTACGTCTTTTACGCAAATCAATGGGACGCTTCAATTTTATACAGAACGAATATTAAGATAAACCGATATGAAACTTTAGAAACCAATTCTAATTTTAGGAAAGAACCCATGATTGACTTTAACAGAATAAGCAAGGTCATAACAATTATCGATTCGAGGCAAGAGAGGCTTCAAAATTTATTGGTAGAGATATTAGGAAAATTAGGTATGGATTCAAAGTATAGGTATCTAGGTTACGAACCCGTTACATTAAGCCAGAATTCTCTAGACAGCCTGGGTATTTCCGGAGAAGATAAGATTTCATTGCACATGTCGGGAAGGAAAGGTATCTACATCGAGGCCGATAGGGCCTTGAGCATTCTTGAAAAAAGAATCAAAGGTAGAAACAAAAAAAAGGAATCCCGAACTCTCTGAAGAAGAAATCGCATTTATATCCAAAGAGATATCCATCTCAGCAATAAGATATTTTTTCATTAAATTTGATCTTGGAAAAATGATTACTTTTGATATAAACGAGTCCCTGAGCCTTGAGGGAGATACTGCTTCCTACATCCAATATGCTTATGCCAGAGGAAAGCGAGTTGAGGATAAAAATATTGAAACAGGTTTCTGTAAAAAGCAAATTAAAATTGAGAATAAAATGGAGATCTTGGATTTTTCTTCTACTGAAATCGATTTGATCAAACACTTATGTAGATATGATATTGAACTAAAACATGCGGCAAATAACATAGATCCAAAGGTGCTTTCAAAATATTTGTTTCAACTTGCTACACTGTTTAACAATTTTTATGAAAAATCACCCATCTTAAAGGAGAAAAATGAGATGCTGGCAACTTATAGGACATTGATACTAAATAGTGCCCTGGAAATTCTAAAGATCTGTATGGGCATAATAGGGATAACTCCTTTAAAGAGAATGTAATCTGAAAACGGCTCTGTTCACTTAAGGAAATCCTATGGCTTGAAGATGCTCTATCTTATATGTGATTAACAGAAACAGAACACCTTCAAAGTATGTATACTATGTCTGTATTTGTATTTTTCAGGCTTATCCTTAAGACAAACCTCAGAAAGACTTGCTTTCCTTGTCAAACGAAACCATGTCTCAAGTTAAAAAATGGAACTGGATTCAAAAGTACCATCTACAAAAGTTGTCCTATCGTAGGAGAAAAATATCAGCGTACGTTGTTGATGAGATACGGATAAAAGTTGGTTCTCAATATATCTGGATTTGGGTTGCAATAGAGCCTGAAAACAGAGAAATTCTCGTACTAAACATATCCAAAGAAAGAAACATGTTAATAGCAGAGCTATTCATTGCTGTTGATTTAGTCAGGATTCATGGAAGGCACCCTATATCAACAGATGGTGGTGGAACTTGGTATCCACAAGCTTGTAGATTCTTCAAACTCGATCACCATATCCATTCCTCTTTGGAGAAAAGCTTGATAGAAAGAAAAATGCAGTATATCAAGGACAGAACAGAAAGTTTCGACGTTTACTTTCCATGTAAGTTAAAGAATTGTAAACTAAAGCATGTAAGGAATTGGCTACAACTATTTGTAGAATTTGTAGATCATCATAATAGTGAATTAAAAATGCTCAAGTGAACAGAGCCCCTGAATACAAGTAAAAAGATTAATAACTCTCAGAAAATCATTTTCTTTTGGATTGATAGATCTTTTCAATTGGTCTGAAAAGTTGGTATTACAGATTCCAGGATTGACACCCCATTATACTCAACATCCAATTTTTCCAGATATGTTCACATCTGCCATCGTCGCTGCTATAATTGCTATTGGTTTGAATTTAGCAATGGCTCTATTGAGAAGAAAGACGACCAATATAGAAAAAATGAAAACTGTCATGAAGGAAACAGGAGAATGGAGAAAAAAATATACTGAAGCTATCAAGAAAAAAGATAAGCAGCTAATTGAAGAGCTAAAAAAGAAACAATCTCAAATGCAAAAAATGAGCATGGAGATGCAACAGCAGCAAATGAGACCCATGATGTTATATATGATACCATCTTTTATGCTATGGATATTTGTATTTCCAGCGATATTTGGTCAAACTGTAGCCCTTTCACCCATTGTAATACCTTATTTGACCTGTTCCGCCGATAACGTGAAAATAGATACACCTGTTCAAACAACGAATAGTACAAGTATCTGAATTGAAACAAGGACCATGTAAGGTCCCCGGTCAGGTATTTCTCTGGGGTTGGTTCCTGTTAGTTAACTTTGCATTTAGCGGAATCATAGCAAAGGTCACTAATACTAGCATTCCCACATTCTAGTTTGAGCAACCTTCAGGATGTTAGCATCTTTTTTTAAATAAATAAATATATTTATTCTTGATAAGTATTATTAATTATAATGGAAAAGATTTTTGGGAGGAAACTTTTATCGGAAAAGAAAGACGATAATTCTTCCCGTACTCCTAGCGGTTATAAAATAACTCAAGATGACATCAAAAAAGTCAATCTATACAATAAAGGAGTAAACAAGATGGCAGAGGAAAAATTTGAAGATGCTATTAGATGTTTTGATCTCTGCATTAGGATAGATCCTTTTTTCGTGGACGCCTTGATAAAGAAAGGTTATTCACATTTCCATTTAAAACAATATAATCTTGCTATAACCATTTTTGATCGGGTTTTAGAGTTAGATATCAACAATCCTGAAGTTTGGAACATGAAGGGCTTAGTATTTTACAAATCAAGAAATTACGAAAAGGCTATAGAGTGCTGCGAAAAGGCAATAGACTTTAATCCTAACGACTCCATGGCTTGGTATAACTATGCTTGTTATATGACTTTGGATGGAAGGGCAACCAAAGGCATGGAAGCTTTAAAGAAGTCCATTGAGCTTGATATTGCGAACGCAAAAAAAGCAGTAAAAGACAGAGATTTTATTAATGCCAGAATGGAGGAAGATTATAAAAGGATTATCGAGGTTGTAATTCTAGAATCGGTTAGACAGGGGAATGATCATTTGGGGAAGATATTATGGGTTACTGGATTAGATCGGGAGGAAATTCAGGATGCTACTACCAGATTAGCCAATAAGGGTCTACTAATTAAAAACGTCAAGAAAACATTTACTGGGAAAGATGAACAATATGAGCTTACCAAGGAATTGATATCAAAGATCGGAGTTGAAAAACGAAATACACAATCTAAACCCCTTGAAGGTAAAAAAGAGGTATTCTTTTCTACCCAACAATTGAAAGATATTAGTGCGATATTGTATGAAGCTTCAGAATCTTCAGAGAGAGGCGACTTAAATTCACTTGTACAAAATATTGACAAATTATTAAACCCAATCTTGCATGGTACTTTGATTTTAGACAACTATTTTGAAGAACACAGAGAGTTACGACTGTTTAATAGCAGATTACGAGAAAGGGGTCAGGAATACTTGAATTTGAATAAAGAAGAGATTTCCAGATTCATGCTTAATTTGGATAAAAAAATAAGAGGTTAGATTGCGCTTAAATTCGAACAACCCGGTTCTCAACAACTGAAATTTGTTTTTGAGTAAACAACTTTATGGCTCTGACATAGATTTCGTGCTCTTTGACAAGTATTCGTTCTGAAAGTGACAATTCATCATCGTTGTTACATACTGGAACAGGATATTGTAATATTATCGGTCCACTGTCCACACCATTATCTACAAAATGAACAGTACAACCTGTAATCTTTACTCCAGCCAATAATGCTTGTTTTTGTGCATGTAGGCCTTTAAATGATGGAAGCAACGATGGATGTACATTCATTATCCTGTGCTTATATAATTCCACAAAGGACGGACTCAAAATTTTCATGAACCCAGCAAGGCAAATTAGTCCGTTATGAGGACCAATATTATCCTTATTTAATTCATTAATTAGCTTACTTTCAAATGACTCATCATTTTTGTTCGATAATACAGTAGTAGTCTTTACTCCATATTCATTTTCGGCAATTTCCAAACCCAAAGCATCTTGTTTATTTGAAATAACTAATATATTACCAATTCCTCCCACATCTCCCCTCTTAATTGATTCGAGAATAGCTTTCATGTTACTTCCACGTCCAGATATCAATATAGCCAGATTTATCAATTTAACAAACATTTAGTATTAAAATTAGTATTTATTAAATAATTGAGACATTGGTAAGAAATCATATATTTCTAGTGAATATATGCCATCTCTATAATTAAGAATAAAATAATCTGTGCACGGTTATCGCAGTGACCATCTTGACATCTAAATCAATTCTATATTTTGTCAGGAGGTTTTTTTAACATCAGGTTGAAACCATCTGTCACATTAACCTGAACCATCATAAATCAATTTAAGAGAAACAACGAGTAATAAGATACTAAATATTTTTAGTAATAAACCAGATTTCAGCTTATCGGTTAGCATGCTACCCAAGGTACCACCAATGATTGACCCGATGGACAAGATGAATCCCATATAGTAGTTTGGTTTTCCGTCAATGATAAACAATGTCAACCCTGAAAGCGATGTAAATATGAGGGCGAATTGTGACGTAGCAGAAGCTTTTTTCATATCAAATCCTAATATGATAATCAAACAGGGAACAAAAATGATACCACCTCCAATACCAAAACTACTAGACAAGATACCAGCCATCAATGAGAAAATAACTAACATCAATAGTTTAGAGGATTTCCAATAATTTCCCTTATGTGAAAGGTCCGGTGTTTTTTTTTCTAGGCCCAGTATTTTTGATCGTAATAATAAATAGAAAGAGGTAGCCATCATTATAAGTGCGAAATAGATTCGAAATTCGTCCAAAGTAAAGGAATTTGAAACGTATACACCAATGAATGTTCCAGGAATAGATGAAAGGGCCAAGATCATTCCGATCTTTTTTTCGGTCAACTCTTTCTTAATATATTGATACGAAGAAGACATACTAGTAAATAAAACTGCAATTAGACTGGTTGAAGATATTTGTGATGGGGTATAATTAAGATAACTAAGATAAGGGGCGTTTATTATGCCGCCGCCTATGCCCACCATCGAACCAATTAAACCTGCAGCCAGAGAAACCCCAAAAGCAATAAAAACATCAATGACCATATACACTGGTTATAACTTATTTGCGGCTATATAATGAGGATCATTTTGTCAAAACTCTTCTTTAGAGGATTTGTTAGCCCAGTAGAGTACTGCGATGGTGCTTAAACCTGATCCTATTATTCCTGCGATCAGGGCTTCAAAGAAATACTTAGAAAACAAATTGGGTAAGAAAGAATTAAAAAAATTTAATAGTGATGGTAAAATTGAATAAATGGAAATTCCTCCAATAAACCCTAAGATCCAAAATATTATAATCATAAGTGACTTATTCATCGATTAGTCCCATTTTCAAACATAAACTATTGATGAGATTCATATTAAAATTTTTCACCTCTTGGGATTATGATCACATAAATAAAGCTATTAATATGAAATAGGTAAAATTTAACATGTGTGATTCAAATTGACAGTTACAAAGAAAGAATTAAAACAAAAAGAAAATATTGAGAGATTAAATAATGCGATATCTACGTTAGATTCTCTAATAAAAAACGTCAACATTCAAAGAAATATTAGAAATATGATAAGGGAAGTCTTGGCCATTCTTAAGGATGAGAAAGGAGGAAGTATATCAGTGCGAGCTGCTAATGCTATTAGTATGTTAGACGGTGTCACCCAAAATCCTCAAATGCAATCACATATCAGGACGAGCTTATGGCAAGTTGTATCAGCGTTAGAAAGTATAAGAGAGTAATTACTCTCACAGATTTTTACGTAGTCGGCTTGCCCGGTTTAGGTGGTGGTGGTAACTTCTCTAACTTATGATCAGGATTTGCTAAATAATGTCGCGATGCACCCTCTCCGCTCAACACAATATTACAATTAATACATCTATATCTTATGGCCAAATCAGTTCAACATTAAGAACATCATACATACGAAAAAACCTATCGAAATTACCTTAACTTTATGATTTCTCTATTGTCGGGGACGCTAGATCTTATTTTCATCCTGGAGTAAATTACGCTTGCAATATTCTCTGATTTAGATTTTTCCCCATGATTAACCAAAACCCTTTTAGGTCTCACTTTTGAAACAAAGTTTAGTATTTGATTAAAATCACTGTGACCGCTAAAGCCGTCAATTTTCTGTTTTGAGCATCTGACTGGAATTACTTTAACCTTTCCATTCTTATCTATCATGCTAGCTTCTGATATAGTTCCGTCCAACACCCTACGTCCTAGGGTGCCGTTTATTTGGTAAGATACGAATATTATCTTGTTTTTAGGATTAGGAGAAATTTGCTTAAAATATTCAACCGACGGGCCACCTTCTAACATTCCGGAAGTTGCCATAATAATGGAAGGAGAATCATCGGTAAATACTTCTTCTCTTTTACCAATTCCATTTATCACGGTAAAGTAAGAGGATAAAAATGGATTAGTACCTTCGGATACAGATTTTCTTACCTCATATCCCAGGTAGTGTGCGTAAGACATATGAATGGCACTTGCCTCCGATATCATTCCTTCAATGAATATAGGAGATTCCACCAATCGACCTTCTCGCATCTCTTTATCCAGGACTAACATTATTTCTTGGGCCCTACCTACAGCAGGAACAGGTATAAGCACCTTGCCACCGCTCATTAATGTATGATTGATGCTGTCCGTAAATGTATTATAAACAACGGATTGATCGGGCATTATATCTGAACTTGCACCATAAGTACTCTCAGTGATAATAGTCTCAACTCGTGGATAATTAGCCAAAGCTCCATCAAGCAATTGGGTTTTCGCGTACTTATAATCACCAGTATACAGGATATTATGAGCCCCTGAAATATTAATATGGACTGTAGCGCTACCCATTATATGCCCTGCGTTATTCAAAGTTATTGTAACATCAGGAGAAATATCAGTCGGTTTTCCATAAGGAAGTGGAATACAATGTTTGATCACCTCATTGACATCTCTTATTTCATAAGGCAAATACGACCCATTGCTCTGTGCTATCTTTACCGAATCCATTTGCAACAGAGTCATCAAAGGTAAGGTGGGTTCTGTACAATAAATCGGACCCTTGTATCCAAACTTGAATAATGTCGGCAAGAACCCTTGATGATCAATATGGGCATGACTAATTACAACTGCGTCTAATTCCTCTAAATTGAAATTAAACCAATCTAGTCTAGGATAAGCATTATAGTTTATGTTTTCTCCCGGATTAATACCACAATCAAGCATTATTTTACTCTCTGGAGTCACAACGATAAAACATGACCGACCCACTTGCTTAACACCTCCTAAGCAGTAAATCGTCACTTCTTTCAGATTACTGTACTGATATGTTATTCTATCATCAACAGATTTTTTTGATAAATATCTAGAATTGTTGATTTGATTTTTAGGAGTTAGTCTAGTATCATGATTTGTATCACTATTATATAGTAATGAACTGGATAACAAAGGAGGTCTAAAAATTCTCTTTCCTAAACTTTGATAAAAGGCAATACGTTCTTTGGAGGAATTTTTTAATATAGAATGTATATTTTTAATGCTATTTGAAGGGATATGAGGAGACCGTCTTGTGTGTGCAATCCAGCCTGTTTTCTTTGCAATTTGTAAAAATATCTCAGGAGTGATGCCCTCTGGATTGTTTACTTCTAAAATGACCTCCCCTGTAGCTTCATCACAAAATAGTACGGTTATCAGGATTTCTTTTGGTAATATTTTATTAACGGCATTCCGAGCTTCATCCTCTGTAAGTCTTATAGATGGATCTGTTCTAATTATGAATCTTTTCTTCATTGATTTTGAAAGGGCTGACAGATGAAGGGTTAACTCTGTCAATGCGAATGACGGATTCTTGGTATAAAGTGCAATATTAGCAGATTCACACCTAACAACCGTTATCTGAGCCTCTTTTGGGATAGATTGCATTACTTGAGATTCCAGTTTTTCTTCAAAATTTACTGAAGATGATAAAAGTGGACTACCTCTATCGTCTTTCATGTCAGTATTGGGTACTTTCAAAGGTATTGATCTTTCACGTAAAGTGACTTTTTCAGTTTTATCATGGGTCAATTTATTATTTATTTCCTTAATTTATTTAACATGTCGTAAAAATTCAGACATATTTTCTATCTACTATTGATTATTTATGTTTTTAATATGAAGTTGTTTACTGTTACAGACTATCTGCCTTTTGATTTTGTCCGATTAAGCACTATCTTTTCAGCGATATCCTTCAATATTTTGTTCTTCAGTGTATCATTCTTAGATATCATAATATAACCTGATTTAATATGTGGTCTTTTAGGAAACCTTGCACCATCATTAATCTGATCTTTTTCAACTTGATACCCCAATGATTCTGCAGCGATAACCAACTCCGTTATCATTGGATCATAGACTGCCATCGATTTTGATATCCGTCTACCTTTTCCCCTGGATAAGTTCTTATTATAATAATCCACCCAGATGATAACATTTTCATAATCCTTCAAATGCCTTGCAATAAAAAAAGTTCTTTCTAACCTTTAAGTTTTTTTATACTAGTTCAATAGTATAAGAAAAACTTATTTATTTTGAATTTTCCTGATCGAAAGTTCACAATTGCTTACAATTGGATTGTAAATTCGTAACTCATCACACATTTTCTTAACTTTGAACAATGCCTCGGTCTCATTCCCGGATAATATCTTGATTAACAGAGATTTAGCTGATCTGACTGAAACTACATCGGAATAGTTCTCTTTGAGAATAAGATCGTTAAGCACTGTTTCCCCTTCAGGATCGTTGAGAAATGGTTTGTTCTCGATGGTCACGTTAACGATAAATATTTTCTTTTTTTTTGCCTCTGTCATATACTTATTAAAAAAAAGAGGTCACCATATATACAAAAGCTTTTAATTACAGAATTTAATTGATAATAAAATCATGGTCATGTAGCTCAGCCTGGCAGAGCGAAGGTTTTGTAAACCTTAGGTCGCGGGTTCAAATCCCGTCATGACCTATATGGATGATTAATTAATAATAATAATTGATAAATTTGATAGCTTTAATTGACAGAAGAATATGTAAGTAATATTGATTATCGAATTTTGACTATGGAATTGCTGGGAGAAATACTACATTTTTCTAAGAGCGGACGCTTGATAGTAAGAGTTGAGAATAATGGTTCACATGTGAAATCTGGGTTGATAGTATTAGATAATAAAGAAAAGAGGATCGGCAAGATTGCTGAATTAATCGGGTCAGTTAACTCTCCCTATGCATCTATAATTCCCTTTGTTCAAGCCAAGAGTAAGATGGTAGGGTTAAAAGTCTTTTTTGTCATCACAGGAAAAAAAGACTTTTTTTTCAAATCCAAAAATAAAAAGAAAATTAAGAATAATAAGAAATAGGTGATATAAATGGTTTCGAATGATGTAGGTCTCATGAATGAATGCCCTGAATGTCATGCAAACCTGGTGCAAGATACAGTAAAAGGGGAATTTGTATGTAGTATATGTGGATATGTGGTTGAAGAAAATTTGGAATATCAAGGACCGGATGCGTATGTTAGCGACCCCGGAAATAAATCGAATAACCTGAGAGCTAGTGGTGTAAACAGTATCGCGTATCACGATTATGGTCTTCATACCGAGATTGATAATCAATGCAAAGACTATTCTGGGCGACATTTCAATGATGATATCAGAAAGTCAGTTGTCAATCTTAGGAAATGGAACAATATTATAAGAATATCAAATTCGAAAGACAGGAGACTTTCAAACGTGTTATCAAAAATTAATGAGATTTGTTCGCTCATGTCATTTCCCAAAGTTGTTTGTGAAACAGCAGCATTAATTTACAGAAATTATGAGAATAGGAACGATACCAAGGGGAAATCCTCAGCATCCATGGCTGCAGCTGCTATATACTATGCATGCAAAATTTGCAAAGTCCTCAGATCTCTTAACGAAATAGTAAAACATAATGGTAACACCGAAGACGCTAATGAAAATTTGAAATTGGCTTCTAAATACTTTCGTTCAATGGTATTGGTTTGTGAAAACGATGATACCAATATGACAATTCAAGGTCAAAACAAAATTACCGATTTCATGCAACAAGATCCAAAGACCGGAAATAAAAACAAGCAGAGTTTTACAATAATAAATATGCAATCAATCAATATTAATCAGTATATTTCTAAATTGGCTAACACAGCAAAATTTGATATTAAAATTGAGCGTCTAGCAATTGAGATAGCCAAGAAAACGGAAAATCATCTTTTGTCAGATGGCAAATCTCCAAACGGTATTGCAGCGGCATATCTATATCTTGCATCGGTCCTCCTTGGAATTAATATATTACAGATGGATATATCTCGATTAGCTGGAGTAACAGAAGTGACTATACGTAACAGATGCAAAGATATTCTCACTTGTTTTAGAATAACACTCAAGATAAAGCCGATCTTAAAGATATAAATAATCTGCGAATATAGAAATTTTGTTTAACAATGGGCGGAAATAAGAAAAAGCCAAGTCAGTCGAATGCTTCCAAATCTCAAGAGAATAAGGGAGGTAAAAAAGAGGAGGTAAAAAAGACGCCAGCTTCTAAAACTCAGCAGAAACAAAGGCTCTCAGTATTCATTGAAGAAGCTCAAGGATTAAAGACATTAGACTCGATGAAAGCCATCACGGTTCATTCTTTTGCAAGGGCATTAGGTGTGAAAATTTCGGTTTCTAATAATTTCTTGAAAAATTTAGAGAGCAAGAGCATCATTAAATCGGTAGGGGGCTACAGTGGGCATAGAATATACCAAAAGTCAAAGTAGTCATGTCTTAATTCAGTGACTTTTCAAAGCTCATATAATCTCCAACTTTAAAAGATTGTAATATATCGGTGTTATCTGAGGTAACCCTCCCCAATAAATTCAGTTTTTGATTTAATATAACATCATGTAAGAAAATACAAAGGAAATTTCCTAATGGAGAAAAAGCTAGATCACCTTTTTTAAATGTGTTAATGGGTTTTTCAGATCCCAGCTGGAGATCTACCTGGACATAAATAAATTTACCATCATAATTATTAATTCTACCATATATAGGGAATGTACTAAGTAGGTTCTTTATAGTTAATGGCGAGAGATGTCTCTTAAATTCTCCCTTTAATTCGGCTGCCTGGTTAAACTTTATTTTTATGGGTATTGTCGAAACACTTTGAAACTCAGATGACACAAATCTCAATAAAAGGTTTATAAATATGAACTTTCAGCAACATTTAATTATATATATTAATCTTTTTGCATAGTAGTGGCTGTCAAGCGGGCAAAAAAGAAGGCAAGTGCAGTGAATGATGATGATTTGGACATGGATAAAGTTGGTGACGGTGGAAAAGATAACTTGCAATTAGATGATTCAGGTAATAAACTAGGTGAAGTGGACAAAACAGAGTCAAACGCGGTTATAATATACAAAACATACGACGCTGACGTAGAGTTTAGGCTCAGGGAGATTCCATCTAAGAATAATGAAATCCTAATTGGCCCTGCTCGATTAACTAGATTTGAAAAAGCTAGGATTACAGGTGCCCGTTCATTGCAATTATCGTTGGGGGCACCCATTCTGACAAAGATACCGCCAGAATTTACAGATACTATCATGATAGCTAAATACGAATTGGAAAAGAAAACTTTGCCAATTTCTATAAGGAGGATACTTCCAAATGGGCTATATCAAGATATTCCCATAGAATGGACCATTTAGACAAGGATAATATACCCTATCGTTAATTATTTCTGACGAAAAGATAAACGTCGTTAAAATTTGCACCCGTATAACCCGTGTCTATTTTTGAACGTAATTTTGTAAGCAATACATTAGAGTTGTTGCTTTTAATATAGCGATTAACGTCTAATTTTTTACTTTTCAATAGTTCGATAGTTTTTGGTGCGATGAAACCACCGGCTGAAGATGAGTTTCCATCAATACCATCAGTGCCTATGCAAATAACGGAAAAATCAAGAAAGTCGCTATTCCTAATCACTTGCAACATATGACAGATTGCCTCTTGATTTCTACCCCCAATCCCAATCTTACGACTTGATAGCGTATTGGTAACTTCTCCACCCAATATGATACATGTTTTCTGTTCAAGTTTAGTATTAATTATCTTGGATGCAATCTTAATGAAATCATTCATAGAAATTCCGTAATTTGATCCCATATAATTTGTGGAATAACCTCGCTTTTTGAAAGATGTCTGAATTAGTCGACAAAAATTTGAATTGTTTCCGATAATGATATTAGTTACATGCCTTGAACGAAACTCCCTTGGTTTCAAGGTTTCGGGTATCTCGGACCTAGCACCTGATTCTAGCACAGCTTTTACTTTTCTAATAGATTCGGATTTAAGATCTAAGATGAAATAGTTATTCAAAATAGAAAGTGCATCTTTAAATGTCGATGTATCTGAGGATGTTAATCCTGACCCTATGGTATCGAGATGATCACCTACTACATCAGAGAGAATTAAACCAATGACTGGAGTGCAAGGATCTATCCGACGCAATATTTTGCCACCCTTGATCTGCGAAAGATGCTTTCTAATGATATTTATCTCCCCTATGTTAGCACCTGAAGTAATTAGCAATTTATTAATAATTTTCTTGTCCATTAGGTTAATCCCCTCAATAGGTGATACCATTAGAGACGATGAACCCCCAGAGATTAAGAAGACTATTAATTGTATACCTTTTTTATTTTGTAATTCCTCCACTACTTTTCTTGCAGCCATGGTACTTTGGACATTTGGAATAGGGTGAGATGATTGGATTATTGTTGCATTTTCCAATAATTCAAAATTATTTTTCTCCATTGAATATCCAATAGGGATAATCAATATAGTTTTCTTAATTCTATCCTTCATTTTATTAAAGAATCCAAGAAGCATTTTTTCAGATGCTTTGCCGACGCTAATAGCCAGAGTCGATGCCTTATCAGGTAGGACAAACCTGTGTATTTTATTATTTATATCGGTAATTTGCATGTTTGAATCTATGTAAATAGATTCACTAACGAGCCTTTCAGGATCAGAATATTTGAAAGCGTAATCCAAAGCACTTAACGAATCACTTAATGATTTGCAATTATGATATCTAACAATAGTAGCTTTGTTTCTAATGATACTCATTTCAATTCTTTTGAGTAATAGCAATATTAAATCATAATTGTTCTATATTGAAGTGATGAATATTAGAACATTAAATAAAAATAAATATTTATTGACTCTACTCCTCTTCATGTTTAATTTCTTCACCCCCATCAAAGCTAACAGCATATTACCAGAAGTAAAGGCTAAGTTTGCCAATATTTTGATGCAAAGAAAAAGTATAATGGATCTTCAGGCTGAATTAAATTCAGTGGTAAGTCACGAAGTGTCACACGAGTCATTTTTCATTAAGAAAAGTCAAGTTAACAAGGCAATTGCTGAAATGTATAAAGATATCGAGGAGCTCGAAGGATTAGGTATTTGGATTAAGAGTTTTGATCAAGGCCTATTAGATTTCCCCTCGATACGTTTTAACGAGGAGGTGTGGCTATGTTGGAAGGTAGGTGAGGATAAAATAAAATTTTGGCATGGGAAAAATGAAGGTTTTATGGGTAGAAAACCTCTTTCAATTAAGGGCACTTATAATAATGATGATGATTTAGAAGACTTACGGTAGATAGGGATTTTTATTGTCAAATGATTTAGATAGACTCTTCAAGATCGATATTGAACCAACATTTGTTAGTTTGGAAACAGGCATGCATCCATTTGATATATTCAAGAAGTTAAGTGATGAGTTCAGTGACCTTTTCATTTTTGAATCATTGGAAGGACCCCAGGAATTGGTCGAATCTTCGATTATGGGTTTTGGCCCTAAATACAAAATTAAATGCGACAATAATACATTAATAGTATATAAACATGATAGGATTCTAAGGAAATTCTCAATCACAGACCCTCTCGACACTTTAAAAAATTGTTTTCCAATAATCAGTAATAAAGATTATAGATATGTTGGAGGACTAGTGGGTTATTTTTGCTATGAGGCAATAAAATACTGGGAGAAAATCAATGTCAAAAGTAAAACATCATTCCCCATGCTTGAATTTGGGTTTTTTGATGATGGTTTAGTGTACGATCATATGAAAAAGAGACTTGAATATTTTTTTTATGAAAAATCGAGAATCGAGACTATTACAAAAATTATGAAAAGCAAAACTAAGATATCAAGAAATTATGACTCAACATTTTCATTGCCAAAGAGAAGCATGAAAAAAAAGGCATTTGAAAATAAAGTGAATCAGATCAAGGATCACTTATCTGCAGGAGATATTTTTCAAACAGTGTTATCAAAGAAAATAAAATTTATTTTTAAGGGAAACCATCTACAATTGTATGAGGCGCTTAGGAAAATTAATCCTTCACCTTACATGTTTTACTATAAAACCGGTTCTAGGATTTTGCTTGGATCCAGCCCCGAGATGTTGCTAAGGATAACTGGTGAGCAGGTTGAAACTTACCCAATTGCTGGCTCAAGACCGGTTTCTGTGGATAAAAAAATTACAGAACGCCTCCGAAGAGAATTGTTAAAAGATCAAAAAGAAATTGCTGAACACACTATGTTGGTGGATTTAGCCCGAAATGATCTTGGAAAAGTTTGCCGATTTGGATCGGTTATAACTTCAGAACTAATGAAAGTAAAAAAGTTCAGTCACATCCAACACCTTGTCTCTCATGTAGAGGGTATCCTGGATTCAAAATATGATTCATTTGATGCATTTAGAGCTGTATTTCCAGCGGGTACCATATCAGGAGCTCCAAAAATTAGAGCTATGGAAATAATAAATGATCTTGAACCGGAAAGTAGAGGACCATATGCTGGAGCTGTTGGTTATTTTTCGTTCAATCAATCGTGTGATTTCGCGATAACCATAAGGTCGATCTTTTTTAATAGAGAGAAAGCATTCACTCAGTCTGGTGCAGGAATTGTAATAGATTCAATACCTGACAAGGAATATCAAGAAACTGAAGATAAATCCCATGCTATCCTCTCTACGTTAAATGCATTTGGGAAAACCGGTCTCAAGACCTCAATTAATTAATTCACGAGGAGGTCGGGCATATTTATTAGATTTAAGCAAATGATATTGAATTGCGATTGAAGGATCCTTTTGCCTGCCTGTCAATACTCCTACAACAATCTCATCTTTCTTTATTAATTCTTTTTCACGTAACTTCATTATTCCTGCAGGGACAGATCCCGATGCCATTTCACAGTCAAATCCATTCAGCCCTACTATGGTCATTCCATCCATCATATCTATATCATGAACTTGTTCTACAATGCCATTCGTAAACTCGATTGTTCTCAATGCTTTAATTATATTAGCAGGCTTTCCGATCTGAATTGCTGTTGCTTGTGTTTTAGGTACAATATTCTTTTCTTGTTGTTTTTGATAGAATCGGTCAACTAGATCAGTATTAACTCTGCCGGCATTCCATTTTAGTTCGGTATCTTCAAACAATCCATTTACTAGTTGATAAAAAGTATTTGCACCTGTAGCATTGACGACTAAAACGCGAGGTATCTTTTTTATCCAACCCCATTCGTAGAGCTCCATAAGCGCCTTACCACAACTTGATATATTACCTAAAGCTCCTCCCGGATATACGATCCAGTCAGGTGGATTCCAATTAAGATATTCCATTATACGAAATATTATGGTTTTTTGACCTTCAATTCTGAATGGATTCAAAGAGTTGACTGTATAACCGCCTTCTTTGGAGGCCATATCTAAAGAGAGTGCCAGAGCATCATCAAAATTACCATCAACTTGAAGTACTTGAGCGCCAAACTGAAAGGCTTGACCGAGCTTTCCTGGAGCTATTTCACCTCTGGGTATATAAACATCACAATCAAATCCTTCATTTGAGGCGTACATTGCAGCAGATGCCGAAGTATTTCCGGTAGAGGCACAAACTATTTTCTTAACACTCAATAACTTTGCGTGTGTGACTGCAGCAGCCATTCCATTATCCTTGAAGGACCCACTAGGATTATAGCCCTCAGGTTGGAGAAATAAGTTGTTAATGGGTAAATTAACGTACTTTGCAACCTTGCTCATTTGGTAAGGTCTTGAAGATCTGCCCTCTGAACCGTCTAATGAAACCAAAAATCTGGAGCATTCTTGCACGCTCTCAGTATCAACATCAACAAAATTTAATAATTCTCTATATCGCCATACACCACTTTCGTTAAAGATATTCCCTCCAAAGTTACGTCGTTGGTAAAATGTTTCGATCAACTCTCTATTAGGAACATCTGGATACTTTATATCTAGAAGAAAACCGCAAGAGCAACGATAAATATCATTATCTATGGAATATTCTATTCCGCAAGATGAATTAATACATTTTTTTTTTGCTCTAAATTCCATTCAGGTTTAAGGTTTAACGATTTAGATTTATAAACGTAAAATTGATATCATCATGTTTGTTAGAATTATGTAGTGAATTCCAAGAACTCCTACGAAGCGTATGCGCGAAGTCCCATGGTGAATCGATATTACTATCTGGAGGATTAGATAGTAGCATCCTTCTTAATTATATGCATCCACGAGAAGCCATAACAATATCCGTCGATCAATATTCTTCCGATTATCTATATTCTACTTTAGTCGCAAAGAAATACGCCATAAATCATAATATTGTAATGCCAAGTATGAAAACAATCTTAGATAACCTGGATGAGCTGGTGCAGGACTTTAAGACATTTGATCCAATATTCCTAAGAAATAGTGTAGTCCAGCTTTTAGGGTTTAAAGAGGCTAAGAGGCTTAAGGTAAATACGATTATTCTAGGGGATGGGGCAGATGAACTCTTTGGAGGTTATAACTTTCTGGGTAAATATCTTAAAACTCCAGATATTTTGCAAACAAAATTAAATAAAATAGTTCAAAATATGGAGTTTGTATCATTTACGTTCTCAAAAAAATACGATCTCGGAATAACAACTCCGTTTCTTGATGATACCATCATAAAGTTTAGTCAGTCATTATCAGTAAATGAAAAAATCGCTATGCACAAAAGGATAATTTATGGAAAATTTTTTTTGAGAAGTTGCTTTAGAGAAATGTTGGGAGACGAGATTGCCTGGAGAAGAAAAGAAGCATTAGAAAGCGGATCAGGAATAAATAAGATAATACCTTATTTAGAAGAATGTATTACCGATGCAGATTTCCTTGAAGGATATAGAAGGGCACAAAACGAAGGAGTTTCAATTAGAACTAAAGAGCAGATGTTTTATTATCAAATATATAGAAAGTTTTTTGACCCACCTATTTATCAAATCTGTGATCGACCTGATAAATCCAAGAGATGCCCCTCTTGCAACATAATATTTAATTGGAAAGGCAGTTTTTGCAAGACTTGCGGTGCTTATCCAGTATAAATTTCAGGCTCATTAAATGTAACCATTGAATGTTGTCACTTCGGTTACACGAATGGAGGAAAATACACCTTTATAAACAAAATTTTACATTGGGAGAGGGTATAAAAGTAAATGTCTTTCAGCAACAAATGGATCAAACCACAAAATGAGATAAGCAATGTAGGTATGAAACTATTAGAGAACATAAAACCCCCCTCGCCATTAAAACCTAGAATAGAAGAGGCACAAAAGAGGCTGCAGTCTCAGATAGCAAAATTGGAAAGTATGTCAGCTAAGATGGACGAGAAAGATCAAATCATATTTAAAAGAATAATTAGTGCAATGCAAAATCATGATAGTCAATATGCTAAAATCCTATCTAATGAATTATCGCAAATTAGAAAAATGAATAAGATGATTACATCAGCAAAATTGGCATTGGAACAAATCCAACTCAGATTGAATACTATTACCGAGTTAGGCGATGTCGTTGTTACTTTGAGCCCCGCAATGTCAGTAATAAAGAATATTCAGGGCGGATTAAATTCAATGATACCAGAAGCTGGACAGTCGTTTGGAAAGATCACAGATATACTAAATGGTATTATGAATGAGTCGGGACAAATACCAACAACTTCTGATATTAATGGAAACACTAGTGCTGTAAGCGAAGACGCTTTGAAGATAATTGAAGAAGCAAGTGCTATCGTCGAACAAAACATGAAGGACAAATTCCCTGATTTACCAAATACTGGATTAGATTCTAAAATCTCAGAAAGTAACTCCCTATATTGACATACGATCAATCATTACTATTTTAGGGTATTTGTATCGTTGATAATATCGTTCAACCTCATTTTTATTCTGTAAATGGTAGGGTAGCTATAACCTCTTTCCCTATATTTTTTTATCATAATTTTCCAGTTTTTTATTCTAACTCTGGCTTGTTTTTTTGTCAAAAGCGCAGTCTCTTTTTTGACTAGGCTCTTGCGTCCTGGATTTAAGTAACCACCTACATTTGCTCTGTATCTATTATTTGAAAATCGAAGTCCAGATATTATAACATCAAGAGGTATTTCATCAAAATAACATCTTATTTCAGTATATTCAGTTCTTGAAGCGTAAAATTCAATTTTGTATTTCTTCATAAATCTTTCACCAACATCATATTTCAAAACTCGAATTATGAAACATCAAGTCATACTCCTAGAGAATTCGAAAACCGGTATAGTTAATCCGTTCGAGAAAATCATTTATTTCAATCATCACTTTTGAAAAGGGCCGGGCAAGCTCCTTATTCCCAATTGACTCACCATCGATTACAAAATTTTTAAATGGGAATCTAGTTACTATAGGACAGTACGAGACCAACCAAATATTATCGAGAGTTGGTTGTATTTTAAACAACTCGCTTATGGTATGCCCATATTCAACCTCATCCCCTTTTAAAAATTGAATAATTATCACTTTATCTGCACTATTTTTTAAATCTCTAGCACCCGGAACAAGAATGCTGACTTCAGTATTATTAATATTAATTTTCCTCTGTGACGGTGTTATAGTAATTGCAAGTAAATAATGCATCAAACCTTCAGCCAATGAGATATAATCAGAATGAGATAAATTCTGAACACTTCTTGAACTAGCACATTCTTCAAGTAATTGTTTGATAATGTACTCTGAATTTAAAATGTTATCTTTAATTTTCGTTTTAATAAAATCTATGCCAAGTTGATCAATCTTTGAGTACAATAATTCCTTTAAATCCATTTGGTTAGCAGTTTACATTAATAGGCTTTCAATATATAATTCAAGATTAGAAAGATAAGGAATTTATTAATCAATACGAGCATAGATTATCTATAATTGTCAAAAAGTGACAACATTTGGTATCCCTATACACAAATGCATGATTATACCAAATATCTCAAGAGGAGAATTATTAGAGTCTGGAAATGGTTTTTATTTTTGTGATAATGAAGGTAACAGATACCTTGATGGGATCTCTAACATGTGGTGCAATGTTTGGGGATTTAGCAGTAATCGAATTACGAATGCAATGATCAAGCAGATAAAACAGATACCTCACTCAACTATTTTTGGAATAGGAAATGATAAATCAATTGAGTTATCAAATGAATTCTTAAAATTGACTAAGGGTCTTTACAAGATGTTTTTCACGGATAACGGTTCCTCGGCTATAGAAGCCGCTCTAAAGATTGCTCTACAATATTGGAATAATCAAGGTAATTTGAAGAAAACCTCATTTTTGTCATTAGCTGATGGTTACCACGGCGATACTATTGGTGCGATGTCAGTAGGTTATGTTGACAAATATTTTAAGAGCTACAAAAGGTTGTTATTGAATTGTCGAGTAATTCCGAATCCTAAAAAGGTAACTCTAGATGGAATAGTTAATTTTAACAAATTAGATCTACTGCTAGAAAGGACAGAAAAGATAATTGAGAAATATGCAGATAAAACCGCAGCACTAATAATGGAAAGCGGTGCTCAATTGGCCGGGGGTGTCAATATTTTCCCAACTGGTTATCAAAAGAGAATTAATGAAATATGCAAAAAGCATAACATTTTATTGATTTTAGACGAAATAGCGACTGGGTTTGGACGACTCGGAAACATGATAGAATACATACCCCAAGAAAGCGTTCCTGACATTGCATGTTTTGGCAAAGCGATCACAGGGGGTTATTTTCCATTAGCCCTTACCTTAACTTCCAAAAAAATATTCAAAGAATTTTCCGGTAATTTAGGAGATCAAAAACACTTATTTCACGGTCACACTTATGCTGGACACCCAATTGGTTGCACAGCAGTTATTGAAAATCTAAAAATGTACAAAGAGAATCATTTGCTGCACAAGATAAGAACAAATAGCAAACAACTTGAGAAGAGGTTACAAGAATTTCAATTAATTCCAATTGTAAAAAACATCAGAGCGAAAGGATTATTAGCAGGATTTGATCTTGCAGTGAATGGTAAACCCATTACCATGGTGGATAACATACCCATTAACTATTTCGTTACAAGAGAATCACTCAAAAGAGGTGTCCTACTAAGGTCTCTGGGAAATACAATGATTGTTATACCGCCTTTAGCCATAGATTCATATTCTCTAAATAAGATATTGGACACCCAATTGGAGATTGTTTTAGACATTAATAAAAGAATTGCTAACTAGGAGGCAAGATTTCTTAAATTCTTGTACAGGGTTGCTTTCGAAACTCCCAATTCCCTCGCAATGGTTAGTTTAGATTTATTTTGAGAAAGGTGACTAATTAAATCGGCAGTGTTCAATACCTTTCTGGGTCTTCCTATTTGTTTTCCCACGGATTTAGCTCTAATAATGCCATCTTTGGTTCTTTGAACTAACAACTCTCTTTCGCGTTCTGCAACCCATGTCAGAATGCCAAGCATGAGCTTTCTGATGCTTGGTTCAGTTGTTTGAAGAAAAGTTTCCCGTGGAGAGCAAGAAATTAATGGGGAATACTGTTCAATAGCCTTAATAGCTTCCAGAGTATCCCAAAAAGTGCGACCCACCCTCGAAAGTTCATAGACCAAAACTGCATCGACAGATTCTAATGCTATTATTTTTAAGAGTTCCTGGAATCCCTTTCGGCCAATTGCCGCTGTTTTTCCACTAATTGAAGAGTCTTCGAAATAATCCAAGATCTGAAAATCATGTGAATGAGCCCAACTTTGCATTGCCAACTTTTGATTCAAGACTGTTTGCTCTTCTGTACTCACTCGCAAATAAGCAAACGCATATTTCATAATAATCATCCAAATTTGAGAGTAAAATAAAGGTAGTCAAATTAATACGAGCAAATATAAAAAAAATTTGAACAAGAATCCAAATAACTAGAGTATAAAAATTGGTCTAGTTCTAAGACGGTATGAAAATCGGTCCTTTTTTAGACGAATTAATATTATTACATTTCAGACGAATTCCGCTTTTGACTAATAATTATGGATATACTAAAATACTAATATAAGTAAGTCTGTATAGAAAAAGAATTATCAAATGAGTAATTTGACTAAGGACTTTGTCTACCAAAAAATGATTGGCGTTTTCTCAAATAAAAAAATCAATTTTCAAGAAGCAATGAAATTGATTAATTCTGCTGATCTAGATTTCCTCGCAGATTGTGCAAATCAAATTACAGTAAAATTCGGGGGCGACAAAGTTGATGTTGAAACCTTAGTTAATGCAAAATCTGGTAGATGTCCGGAAGATTGTTCATTTTGTTCTCAATCAACGTTTAATACCACCAAAATCGAAAAATATCCGCTATTGACCCCAGAGATAATCTTAGCGCAAGCACAAGAAGCGAAGAATAATGGGGCAAATAGTTTTTGTATAGTTTGTGCCTACAGGGCTCCTCCAGAACAGGATTTTATTCAAATATGCAATACCATAAAGTTGATAAAAAAAAGTCTGGATATAGATGTCAATACATCTTTGGGTTTTATGACCAGAGATAGGGCTGAAATATTAAAAAAGTTAGGTGTTAAAAGATACAACCATAATTTAGAAACGGCGAAGAGCATGTTTGATAAGATTTGTACTACCCATTCTTATGAAGATAGAATCAACACTGCTAAAATTGTGAAAGAAGCTGGATTGGAGTTGTGTAGTGGTGGAATCATCGGTATGGGAGAAACCATCGAACAGAGGGTGGAATTAGGTATTTCTTTACAATCTTTGAATCCTGACGAAGTCCCTATAAACATGTTAATAGGTAGAGAAGGCACCCCACTCTTTAACAAATATTCACTGTCGGAAGAGGAAATAATTAGGACTATCGCAACATTTCGCTTTCTTATGCCTAGAGCCATATTAAAAATTGCAGGTGGTAGGGAAGTTCACCTGAAAAAGAATGATAAGAAGGTCTTAAAAGCAGGTGCTAATGGAATAATTAGTGGAGGATATTTAACTACAAAAGGAAATAAACCTCATGAGGATATTAGAATGCTAAAAGAGATTGGGCTCAAACAAAAGTAATACACTTTATTTTCAAGACAAGTTACGAGAGTTACGAAAGGAGGATCTATACAGAGAGCTCCGAACTATTGAAGGTATCTCGGACTCGGGAAAGGAAACAGGCGCGCATAATGTAATTGATTTTTCATCTAATGACTATTTGGGTTTATCTAGGAACACATTTCTAGCAAGAAAATTAAGAAATCTACGGACTTCAAGAATTTCACAATGTAGCTCAAGATTAATTAGTGGAAATACAGAAAGTTTAGAGAACCTAGAGAAAGCACTCTCAAAGCACAGGAAGACATCCTCATCTTTGCTCTTTCCAACAGGATTCATGGCAAATTTAGGAGTTCTAGGATGTATCGCTGATAAAGAAACTATTATTTTTAGCGATGAATTAAATCATGCGAGCATAATAGATGGATGCAAGATGTCCTCAAGCAAAATACATCCCTTCCCTCATAATGATATAATTGAATTAGAAAAGGATATAAAAAAGTATGGTAACAAACGAAAAATAATAATAACTGAAGGAATTTTCAGCATGGACGGCGACATGGCCGATTTAACTGAAATAACACGCATTTCCAATGAAAATAATTGCCTACTCCTAGTTGACGACTCACATGGAGACTTTATTATAGGTAGCAACAAGTTAAAGGATTACGGTGGAACTCCAAGCCATTTTGGGGTTAATAAATCAGTAGATATCCATATTAGTAGTCTGAGCAAAGGACTTGGTTGTTTCGGAGGCTATGTTAGCTGTTCGAAGTTAGTAAAAGAATACTTAATTAATAAATCCAGACCATTTATCTTTACCTCTGCACTTCCAGATTACTTGGCCGAAATAGCTATGATGTCTTTGCAATTTTCAAAGATAGGAAATCTCCAGACAAAGTTGTACAAAAATATTGAATATTTTCACGAAATAGCTAATGAGCAAAAAATTAATAGTCGAAAAATCGAAAAAAGTCCCATAATTCCACTTTTGATTGGTTCTGAAAAAAAAGCTTTAGAAGTCTCGAAAAAATTATTAAGACAAAATTTCTTTGTGCAAGCAATACGATATCCAACTGTCAAGAGAAATGAAGCACGATTAAGAATATCGCTAAATACAAATCATAATCAGGAGCAGATCTATGAACTATTAGATAATATTACTAAGTTGCTGAAAGATTAAGGTTTTTTAGTGCTATTTCATAATTCGAATTATGAAATATATATTTTTATTGGATATTAACACTATTATCATAGTAATAACACTATTATCATAGTAATAACACTATAATCATAGTAATAACACTATAATCATAGTAATAACACTATTATCATAGTAATAACACTATTATCATAGTAATAACACTATAATCATAGTAATAACACTAATTCTAAGGAATTTAATAAGATATAAATTTCTATAACAGGTAACCTTTTTCTGGGTAGCAATAGGAAAAAATATATTTTAAATCAAATCAGTTAGTTTGTTTTGAAAGGAGTAATATTAGCTGGAGGATTTGGTAAGAGGCTTAAACCGATCACAGATAACCGCCCGAAACCGATGATAGAAATCCTAGGCAAGCCCATTATCGAGTGGCAAATAAAGCTATTGTCCAAAAATAATATAACAGAAATTATCATTTGTGTTGGCTATTTGAAAGAACAAATCATAAATCATATTGCAAGTGGAAACAAGTTCAAGGTTAAGGTTGCTTACATGGTAGAAGAGGAACCATTAGGTACCGGTGGCGCCCTGAAAAACACTCAAGCTCTTCTAAAGGATGAAAAAAATGGCTTCTTTATGATTAATGGCGACATATTAACCAACATAGATTTTAATATCTTGTCTCATAAGAACGACTATAACTCTATTGCAGTTGTTCCGTTAAGAAGCCCTTATGGGATTGTAGATTTTAATGACCAGCAATTTGTGACTGGATTTAAGGAAAAACCGAATATAATCGATAAATGGATCAACGCGGGTATCTATTTTTTTAACCAAGAAATTTTTGAATTCTTACCGGATAAAGGAAATATTGAAACAACAGCACTACCTGCCATGGCAAATGAACAAAAATTAAAAGCAAAGAAATTTGAAAAATCGTTTTGGAAATCAATTGATTCCCACAAGGATATCGAAGAATCATCCAAAGAACTATCAAGGATAAATTCAAAATAAATATGAAGGAAAAAATAGGATTTAGTATTGGATCACTATTAAAGTCAAGAGAAATCCTCGAATTTGCTTCAATAGTGGACAAAAATGAAAACATTCATTCCATTTGGGCTCCAGAGTCTTGGGGGAAGGAAGTCTTTTCAACCCTTGGGGCTATTTCCCAAGTTACAAACAGAGTGAAAATAGGAACCTCTATTGTAAACGTCTATTCTAGATCCCCAGCGACGATTGGTATGGGTGGAATTACAATAGATAACCTCTCAAATAAACGAGCCATTTTAGGCCTTGGTACCAGCACTTCTGTCTTAGTGGAGAACCTTCATGGGATCAAATTTGAAAAACCATTAATCAGAATGAAAGAATATGTTCAATCGATAAAACTGTTGCTAAAATCGAAAAGAGTTAACTATCATGGACAAACTGTAATGATTAAGAATTTTAAATTGCTTGAACACTCTAGGGATGATATTCCTATTTATGTTGCCGCTGTGAATCTAGGAATGATCAAGGTCGCTACAAAGTATGCAGATGGAATCATCCTATACCTAAAGCCAAAAGATGAATTAAAGATGGCTATTGAGAACATCAAATTTGAAAATCAAAATCAAGATTTTATGAGGGCTTTTGTAATTATAACCTCCGTTTCTAATAAAGATCCTACGAAGGCTGCTCTCAGAGCAGCTAGAACATTGGCCTTTTACATATCAGTGGGAAGGATTTACTATGAATCATTGATTAAAACAAAATACAAAACATTAGTTGAAAAGATCTACAATGATTACAATAAGTATGGTCTAGCCGAGTCAATTAGGAACATTACAGATGAAATGCTTGATGATTTTGTCATTGCAGGTTCTATAAATGATTGCAATAGTCAGATCAAACGGTGGAAAAAAATCGGTATCGATTTACCAATCCTACAAATAAATCCTATAAAAGATACTAACGGTAATCTAAACTACAAGGATTTTACAGAATTATGGAAGTAGCAATTGATTCTTCCAATACTCAAAAATTTACCAAGGCTTCAGACTCTACACCTGCTGAATTAGCTAGTAAATCCATTATTGATTTACTGGGGAAAACACAAATTCAAAAGGCTGAAATAGATGGTCTAATTGTATCAAGTAGTTCTAACGATTCTTATTTAGGTAACATAGTATCAGAAATGATAGGCATCAAACCAAAATTTTCTACCAAAGTCGAGAATTTGTGTAATTCAGGCACCAGTGGTATTATGCTGGCTTACTCTTTGATAAAATCTGGATTATGTAATGCAGTGTTAGTAACAGGAACAGAAAAGCAGGACAGTCAAGGTAACAAACTAACTTGGGATAGCTCAAGGGGACAATACGATATGCCAATTCACTGGGCATCACTATATGCCCAAAACCACTTTCGAAAATATGGAACAACTGAAGAAGATCTAGCAATTATTTCTTTGAAAAATCATACCAATGCAAATAAAAACATAAATGCATTTTTCTATGACAAACACGTTACTTATTCATCAATAATAAATTCAAAAATGATAGTAGAACCATTAAAAAAATTTGACTGTTGTTATCCTTGCGAGGGCTCATCGTCAATACTTCTTTTGTCAGAAGCAATGGCAAAGAGAACTGAAGTACCCATTTGGATCAAAGGTATTTCCCAGAATAACCAAGGTGCTAGCTTTGGATCCATTTCAAATGATCTTGACTCCATATTATCAACGAAAATAGCGGCAAGAGATGCGTTTCAACAATCGAACTTGGGGCCCAAAAACATTGATATCGTAGAGATACATGATGCGTTTACAATTCTAGAGCTCTTGGCCTATGAAGATATTGGATTTGTGGAAAAGGGTCATGGAAGAAAATTCATAGAAGAAAGCACACATTATACAAACATAAGAGGAGGGCTACTTGGATGCGGACATCCCATTGGTGCAACTGGGATTGATCAGACCAACGAAATAGTACGGCAATTACAAGGAAAGGCAGGGTTAAGACAAAAAGAAGGTTGTAAGAAGGGTCTGGTTCACAATATGGCCGCTGCAGGTACCTCCACTACTATAATAATTCTTCAAAAATAACTCATGATGAAACTAATAGATATTATTATTAATAACGCTGAGAAAGGCATCTTGATTACCACATACTGCTCCTATTGTAAAATTCATTTATGGCCACCGAACCGTTATTGCAACTCCTGTTTCAAGAAAACCGGTTTTAGAAAAATCAATAGAAAAGGTATCCTGCTTGATAAATCATTTTCTAATCTTCCAAACTTAATAGGATATTATGGTATAGGCGAATTTTCAGGTATAAGAATGATTGGAAGCGTTGATCAATGTGTATTACCTGATGATAGAATAAGAATTTCCCAAGTCGGTATTAAATATAACAAATTAAACTTAGAATTCTCCAAAATTAAAAATTAAAAGATTAAAATAATTATTAACAACTTATGTACAATGATTCTCAATGGGTTATGAAGGATATCTGAGTGACAGAATGCTTATGAGTAGAGACGCATTAAACCGAAAACAGATCAAAATAAAAATCATTGAAGAAGATGAAAGACTTCGCGACTTCTCTAGAAATGGGGACAGAGTATTAATTAAAAAAATTTTATTAATAATTCAAAATCTCGAAACTGAAGAGATAGAAGAGATAGAACTAGATATAGAAGCCCTTGAAAACAGAATGAAGAAAGAAAGACTATTCACATCTTCAAATAGGTGGGTTCCTAGGATAGATATTAAAAATAATTTTGTTTCAGGGAACAGACACATTTATTTATTATCTGATGCAATCGCGTTAGACATAGTCTCGTTTTAATCAAATCGAAGCGCCGCTGATCAGACTCGGACTGATGACCTACTGGTTAACAGCCAGTTAAGCTTCATAATGCATCCATCATGAATTTGCTCTACCAAGCTGAGCTACAGCGGCACTATGCTAATAAAAAATGTAAAGAATAAATAAATGTTATGTTTACTACTTTGATGTCCTGGTCAAGAACTGAACGTTATGATCAAATCTAATTAATTCTAAAAGTTTTAAATAGATTACTTTTTCATGGTGATCTAGGCCTTGGAGTATATGTATACTCCATCAAGAAACACCCTCGAGTCTTTATTTCTTATCCTTGTAGATGATTCTATATTTGCAGCTGTTTGCGATACATGTTCGATATTTGGTCCTGTAATCAAAATATCATCGCCTTGAACAATAATCTTAGTATCTTTCCCAAGTATCTTTGATACCCTAGCAGATCGTTCTCCAAAAAAGTTTTCGATAAAAACCTCCTGTCCTTTAATCTTGACGGATATGGGAAAGTGTGCAAACACTATTTTTAATTTATAAGTGAATCCAGTTGTAGAGCCCTTGATCATATTCCTAATAAGACTATGCACTGTGTTTACTAATGCGAAATCGCTTTTCCTATTTCCGTAAGATCTTATTGTAATTTTTTCTTTATCAATTTCTATTAATGCTGGAATTTTCGTAAAATCCTTTTGAACTTTTCCATTTGAGCCATTTGCCGTAATGAGGTTCTGGTCTTTATTTATCGATACACCATCTGGAATAACGATCTCATTCGTGTAAAATTCGGGTTTAGTAGACATAACCTATTAGTGCACCTCCTAATCCTTCATTTTGGGCATCATGGTGAGACATAATTCCTTTACTGGTTGATACTATCAATATGCCCATATTGTATGATGGAAGAAACTGTCGTTCCCAATCCAAGTATCGATCCTTCTTCACACTAAATCTAGGAGTAATGATCCCACATTTATTAATTTTCGCTAAAAGTTGTATTCTAAACTTACCCAATCTCCCATCATCCACTTGTTCGAATTCTCCAATATATCGTTGCTTTTGCATCACCCTCAAAACTTCGCTTGAGAATTTTGATGCGGGCAATACTATGCATTCTCGCTTTCTTCGCATCTCATTATTATACAAAGTAGTAAATAGATTAGACAAAATATTTAATGCTGGCATTCAATAATCACCTATTCGTATTTCCTAAACCCTAATGAGAAGGCAACTTCTCTAAAACATCTTCGGCATAACATAAGATCATAAGAACAAATCATTCCACTAAAGGATCCACATCTTTTGCACCATCGAGTACCCTTGCCGTGGGCCAACTTCTTCCTTCCGGTGAGGGCATAATCTCTAATTTTAATTTTCAATTGACTTCAACTCCGAATTGAGCCTTGAAGAATTCAATCGACTCATCTTTTGTAATTTTGTGATTCTTGCCGATTTTACTGGGGTTTCTCCTTTTTGAAATTCTGTAGCCGGGCCTCATTAATGCGGCACATACATCCATTCCAAATATACCAATATCAGGATTATACTTTGTACCAGGAATATCGATATGTTCATGGATTCCAAATGATATGTTACCATTATTATCAAATGATGAATTCTTTATCACATTCCCCTTTGATTCAATTATTCGTCTTAAAAAGTTTGTGGCATCTGTTCGTCTCATGGTAACCATTGCACCTATAGGCTCACCTTTGTGAATGCCAAAATCTCTAACGCTTTTTTTTGCACCTCTCACACTTGGAGTTTTTCCAGTTAGTTCTGATAAAGCATTCTTGGCCTTCTCTACTGGATCTCCCGATTTACCTACACCAATATTAATTACCACTTTAGATACGTGAATTTCTTTCATGGGGTTTATCTTATTTTTACTCATTGACTAACACCTCTAATACAGGTTTTTCAACACCGACAGGCATTACTATGTCTACCGGCAATTCCACTGTTTTTTCATCAAGTGTTAACACTACTCTTTTGGGTAATGAAAACATACCATCCTTAATCTCTTCTACCTTTCCAATTTTGCCTGCGTTTTCACCCTGAACTACAAGGATATTACATCCATTCTCAAATTTAATGTGTTGTTCTATATTTATTACAGGAATCGTTACCAAGCAGGAATCACCTATACTCATATCCTTATTATCCGATATCAAAGTTTTACCATCGTGAAACCCATATTGGATCTTGTTTCCTCTATAACTCACCTTACTAGTGACTTTTAACAATTTTATTGTTTTTTCTGTAGTTTGAACGGGGACTAGTAATTTGGAACCTTTTGGCACCATTCTATAAGCTGTGCCACTCGGTACTATCTCTACAATATCCATAATTCCGACACCAAACCGCCCATCTCTCCTAGTTTTACCATCCACTTTGATTTGTCCAGAGTTTAATATTTTCTTAGCTTCAGCCAAATTTGAACACAAATGCAAAACATCGCGAATCAATACCCCGATCGAATAGCATTTTGTTTTGGCATAAGGACCAGGCCTAGGTGCCAGAATGAACGAGGATTCTTTACGCTTAATATCCCAGAATTTAGGCGCCATTTGTCTTTTCAATTTAGTACTACCGCTTTTTTTTACCATTTAATTTTCACTTCTCTTCCTCATTTTTTTCAGGTGTATTCACTGTTTGTTTTCTTGATGATTTATTAATTTGTTCCTGATTTCCGATCTTATTCTTTCGATATTTGTCATCGAGGTGTAAGGAGGTTATACGAACATTCGAGGCATGAATCTGAACTTTAACTTGACCGCCTTTGATTTTTTCCCTTTGAACGCCTTCTATACTTAATCTTCCTTTCAAAGTATTTAGCTTCTCTACTTTTCCTTCTACCCCCTTATACTCGCCTCTCATAATTTTAACTGAATCACCTTTAACTATTCTCAAGCTCTTTGTATTGTACTCTTTCTTCAAATTGTTAGACAAATTTGAACATATATTATTTGATTTTCTTTTCATTTTTTTCACTTAAATTATCATGGATGCTAAATTAGCAATTCTTGGCCACTTTTCGGCAGCTTCTGCAGCTACAGGTCCTTTCAAGTCTGTTCCTTTAATTTCGCCTTCTGTCGTAACCAAAACTGCAGCGTTATCTTCAAAGGATACTCTGACTCCATTCAACCTTCGGATTGGATATTTCTGTCTGACTATGACAGCTCCAAAGATTTGCTTCCTGAGCTCAGCTGGTCCTTTTTTTACAGTAACCGTTACGAAATCACCGACGGCGGCTGCAGGAAGCCGTGAATGCCTTCCCTTGTAGCGCGTTACTTGAGCAATCTGCAGTATTTTTGCACCAGTATTGTCTGCGCATACAAGATTTGCCATGATGGGAAGTGCTCTAGTAACATACGGCCTAAATTCTTCTACTCCTCTTGAAGATACGGCTCTTGATTTAGTTGACAAGTTTACTCACTTACCTCCACAACAGCAAAGGAAATGGTTTTTGACAATGGCCTACATTCTGCAATTTTGACTTTGTTCCCGTCAGACACATCCATGCAGTCAGAGATAAAAGCATGGATTTTTGATTTGCTTCTCTCATATCTTTTATATTTGTCTACAAATCTGGAATACTCTCGCTCTACTACAACCATGTTTTTCCCTTTATGACTAACTACCGTCCCTACTATCAATTTTCCTCTTAGTGATAGGGAGCCGCAAAAAGGACAATATCTATTAGTGCATGTTTTCTTTGGAGCTTTTACTTGGATACCAATATTCTTAGCCATGATAATCACTTTAATATGTTAACTAGTTCCTCGGGCCTGCCTAATAATCGCTTGCCATTTAGTGTATATATTCCACCTGGATGACAAATCTCATATTCACAGATTTCACTTTTTGGAATCCTTATGACGTTTTTGGTCTCCCGATTAATCAAGTATAACATGTTCTTTGTTTCGTTCACAATAATTCCCGACCTGTTCGAATTCTTTGTATTTTTAGATTTAATAATATTGACAAATCTACCAAGATACTCATTAAAGTATATTAGATTTCCTGCCTGCATTTTTTATTTCTTAACCCCAGTTCTTTCATTCATCAGAGTGAGGATTCTCGCTATGTCCCTTCTCTTCCACCTAATAACTCCAGCTTCTTTCTTTAAAGTCCCCTTAATTGACTCAGAACGAAGCTTGGCTAAATCAACCTTCAAATCACTTAATTTATCCTTAAGATCATTGTCGTTAAATTGTCTTAATGTTTTGGTTTTATTTCTTGACAATTATTTATTTATCTCTCCCCTATTTTCTAATATTTCTTTCTGCTGTTTTTCTTCATTAGGATCTTTCGCATTACTTTCATTTGAATCTGACAAGTTCTTCTCATCTAGTTGGTTTTTTTGATTGTTATAATCTTTAAAATTAGTGATGAGTTCAAATTCTGGAGGCGTAGCATTTTTTATCGCAATTTTCAGTCTAATTCCCATGATTCCCATTTTTGTTAGCACATGTGTAATCCCTTCACGGACGACTTTATCGGCCATGTTGCCACTTTTTGGGATAATCCCAGAAGAATGTTTTTCAAAATGAGCCCTTTCGCTACGTAACTTTCCAGAAATTGTGACCTCAACGCCGAGTGCTCCAGCATTCTTTATGGTATTCACAGTCCACAATGCAGCTCGCCTGAAAGCAGTGCCTCTTTCAATGAGTTGTGCCAACCTGTTACACATTATCTTCGGATTTAGTTCAGGTACTTCTACCTCTACGACTGAAATTTGGGGATTGGTTAATCCGAATTTCACCTCCAATTTAGAAGTAAGATCTCTAATACCACTGCCTTTCCTTCCAATAACAAGTCCTGGTCTTGTAACATACAAGGTTAGTCTAGTACCCAGGGGTGATTTTTGGATATCAGCTCCTCCAAAGCCGGCATCCTTTAATTCCTCTTTTAGAAATTCGTCTAATTCAGTATTGCGATAATTGTTTTTTAACACGTTTTTTATTGCATTCAATTAGGATGACCTGCCTTCCATAGCTACAATTTCAACATGAACAAGGGTATCATATTTGGGACTTGCTCTACCCATAGCTCTAGGAGTGAATCTTTTCAATTTTGTTCCCTTATGTACAACTACGGAAATGATTTTGAGTCTATCCAAATCCATTCCCTTGTACTCTGCATTTGATTCTAGGTTATCTAGTAATTTTAAGAACTCGGATGTTGATTTGTGCGGATATCTACCGGAGCAAAAGCCATCTTGGATATTTGATCTATGCGCTACTTCATTGTTATATCTCCTGTACGGTACTGCTATTTTTCTTATCAAAACATCCTCCAAGAACTCCCTTGCTTTTTCTATGCTCTTGTTGTTTATAGCTATAGCAATTTCTCGGGAATGCTTATGTGAAATAGATTTGTCCCTTAGTGCGGCCCTTACATGTCTTGACTTTTCATACTTTTGAAATGAATAGGAATAATCTGGCATCTATATCACTTCAGTGGGACATACAAGCTTGAACGTGATGAACCAACACCAGGTGCTCCATGTTGAACTCGCTTATTCGTAATAGCGTATTCACCCAGGTAATGACCTACCATTTCTGGCTTTATAACGTAAGAGACAAATTCTTTTCCATTATGAACCAAAACTGTTAATCCGATCATGTCGGGCAAAATGATCATATCTCTTAAATGGGTTTTTAATTGACCTTTAAGTTTACCATCCCTAGCTAATTTCAAATCTTCTCTGAATTTTCTCTTTTCATCATTCATATAAGTAGAGAGCCTCTTGTCCAGAGATCGTCTTTGCCTTGAGTTTAAGAGCGGCATGAGTGTTTCAATTGAAAGCTTTTGGATTTGTTCTCCGGAATATCCTTTGAATTTAAATTCGCGTACCAATTTTTTACATACTCCTATACATAATTATTAATTCAGTCTTTATAGCAAAATTTTCCATATTTTACACCAAACCTAAATTAGTTGCGAGCTGTCTTGCGCCATCCACATTCTTGAATTTCATAATTGCTTTCTTACCTCTAATGGTATTAAAAGTATTTACTTCGCTAATCTCTGCCTCATAAATTATCTTCATAGATTTAATGATTTGACCTTTAGTTGCCTTATTATGGACGATAAAACTAAGTTTGTTCTCTTTTTCAATAATATTGAAAGTCTTTTCGGTTACATAAGGCTCTAGAATAATCTTACTTGCGATATCGGCACTAATTTCAATTTTTTTATTATACAAAAATTTATTCATGTCAAGCTCTCCAGAATTATATTTTTTGGAATTTTCAAATTACTCAGCTCGTCTAACGAATTTTGCGAAAACACCACTAACCTTATTGGTCTTGCACCTGGTGCAAGGTCTAAAACGCTTAAATCCTTTACACATTTTACACCAATTCCAGGTATAGATTTATCCAATTTCAATAACTCACACTCGGTATTACCAACGACTATCAAAGCACTTTTTCCAATACGATTAGGACGGCCCCTTTTCCTGGCCTTCCCAGAACGCTTCTTGATAGATTGTTCAACTCTTTTAATATCTTCTGCTAAACCTAATAGATGTAAAATGTCAAGCAAGTTTTTGGTTTTACCCACATTCTCAATATCGTTAGTTACTACAATAGGAAAAGATTTTATACCTTCTATTGAATGACCTCTACTAATTATTAGTTCGCTTTGACGGGTGGACGATATAGCAGAGAGTAGAGCTATATTATTTTCCTTCTTGTTTAGTTTTTTATGTGTTACCTTCCAAGATTCCGGAGGATGTGCAAGTCTGCCTTTCCTAACACCTGCTACTCCGGCAGCCTGCCCTGCACGAGAAAATCCTTCACCTCTTGCTCTTGCAAGTCGGGCGATACCTAAACCGGTATTCCTAGATTCAGCGCTTACGATTTCCCCGGCAGCTGGATACCTACCCTGTTTCTGGAAACGGTGTGAATACAGATTGACGAATGCTTTTTTAATAATCTCAGGACGATATGGGAAATTAAATACTATTGGGAGATCAATATCTTCGGTTTGATTACCTTTTAAGTCGAATACTTTAGTTTTCATCTATACAATTACCTCCAATATCTTGGGTTCGCTTATTTTTGATTGTTTACTCCTAATTGGTTGTCTCAACTTTATTAATCTCTTTGGTACTCCAGGTATAGTTCCTCTAACTATCATGTAATCTCCCTCTACCAACCCAAAATGTTTGAACCCTCCTTTTGGATTAATATTTACCAATTCTGTATTATCTGAATTTGACATTACTAGGATTCTTTTGTTATACTCGGTGCGCTGGTGAAACCCTCGCTGTCCTTGTCTTGCCACAGTATACATTACCACTGCCGGTGAGATAGGTCCTAACGTTCCGACAGCTCTAACACTCTTCCGTGATTTGTGTTGTTTTCTTTTTACACCAAATCTCGTAACTGGACCTTCAACACCCTTTCCCCTAGTAATACCATGAACATCGATATTCTGTCCCGTCTTAAAAACATCAGTTACTCTCACTTCTTGACCTAGTTTAGACTTTAAGAATTCAAACTTGATCTGATTATCACCTCCGGATGCAGGGATTTCGTAAATAAATGGAACTTTTTGCGATAATCCAATTTTATTAGGAAAAACTGCGACTACCGCGTTTAAGTGCTTTACAGATCCAATCATTCCTTCAGCCTTTTTTAATCCATCCTCAGAATACTTTGTCTTGTACTTTGAAGATAAATCTTTGATGCTTTCTTTAGAATATACATCGAACACTGCATGCTTACCATATCCATCTTCAGAATAACCTCGAATTCCAACTATTTTTAAAGGTGGTAAAGATATCACTGTAGAATGATTCATTAATGGTTTACCATAATTTGGAGTCTTCTCCTTATCATCAATTGTCATTACCTGAATTTGACCTACTTTAAAACCGGCAAATCCAACCAAGCCAACATTATCACGACTAAAATTTTCGGGCCATGTTCTTATTCTAGCTTCTAAGCTTTGTGCTCTGGCCCGTGGTCGAAATGCAATGCTACCTCTTCGTGGTGCGCTATATTTTCGGTGACCCATAGATACAAAAATTTTTCCGATCCCTTTAATAAGTTTATTATCGCAATCAACCGACTAAAGAGACGGGAAACAGATATTCAGGATAGACAAAACACCGTAAATTGACTCTTCTAATCTAACTGTTTGCGTACCTTGATTTGGAAAGAAGTTATATGAATAATACTTGGAAATATTCATTTTCTCCTTTGACAGGATAGAATTCAGTCCAAATTTTGGTGATCCAAAAACAACTAAGACTGAATTGTTGTTTAAAGATCTATTCACCTTAGAAAACTCATTTTCAAAAGGGTTAAAGTATTCTGAATGTTTAGACGTAAGGATAATGTTAGATATGGGAAATTTTTCCATAATATTTTTTAATTCTTTTGTTTGATATACATTGTATCCCCAATATTTTTCCGTTATTTCGTTCTTTTCGATATCAATCGCATTAATGTAATTTTTATGTTTTAGTAACTTTACATTGACCTTCCTACCATCATGCTTAAATTTTCCATCGTACCTGATCGGAAATCTTAATCCAACATCTACAAAATAGGTATCCCTTCTTTTCTCAACAACCCCAACCCTTATCTCGCCAGTTTTGACGTCACTTATTTCTATCCGGTCCTTATGGTGATGTGATCTTATTGGATGAAGCTTTCCAACATTTTTCAATATTTCAAGTTTAGGATAAATTTTCCTCCTTAAGTACTGGGGCGTATCAAGATATTCAAGAATGGTTACCATGAATTGGAGATCATCCTTGCTTGGATTCAGTAATTTATCGTGATAAATAAATATATTATTAGCTCTGAAAATCGATAATGCTCTTGATAATTGGAAGATTTTTAGTGTTTTATCAATTTCTGTTGAAATGTCATACAAGAACGAATCTGGAATGGAAACATCAAATCTCAGTGAATTTGAAATATAAATCACCGTTCATTTAGCAACTCATTCACTGCTCCTTCCAAATAACCTTCAGATCCAAAAAAACTATACCTCAATATTCCCTCTTTATCTATAACTATAGATGAGGGTGTTCCCCTCAATCTATAAGTCTCAAATGTCAATGCCGAAAATTCCTTATTCTGTAAATAATTTCGTACCTTCTCAACAAGGTCTGTTTTATCTTTGTCAGAAAATGTAGAAAAATCAGAAAAATATATTTCAATAAAATCAAAAATCATCTTGTCTGATACTTCGACGGGCATTTTGATAACTTTATCAAAAGCTACTGGAAATGGTATCTTGTAATATAACTTGTTTTCATCAACTAATTTACCGTGTTGTTTTAATGCTCTAAATGTCTCTCCTATTACTTGATTTTCTGAAAGCAAAAGTTCAAGGTTTTGTAAGGTGTTTTTGTCATAATCTTCGAATGCAGTTGCGACCCCTACTACCTTAACATTTTTATTCTTAAATTTTTCATACAGCGAAATTGCCTGCGGGATTCCATATAGAAAACATCCTGGACAATTAACTTGAAATACCTCAATAACGACTACATTTCCAGCCAATTTATCTATATTTGTTGTTGCTCCTTGTACCCATTTAGAAAGTTGCAAATTAGGTGCTTTGGAACCAATTTCTATTGCCATTGATAATCAATTTTTCAATAAAAAAAGAATTATTTAAAGGGTCGTATATACAAATAAAATACTATCATGATAAACTAAATCAAAGCAAGTCAAGATTGACTTTCTTTATCTTGAACTTGTTTTGAATAATTCTCTATTTCTTCTAACGGCATCATTCGCAAAGTTTTTGATTTTGAATCAATCACAGCCAATCTAATGTGTTTGGTCCCGGTCTTTTCCTCACTGACCATGAAAATAGATTCAATAGCAAGTACACATGCTTTATCGAGACTAACATCATTCCTATAATTCTTTTCTAAGTGTTCAGTTACTTGTTCGCTTCCTGCACCAATTGCCACAGCATCGTATCCGATGTATGTACCACTTGGGTCAGTAAGATACAAGCCTATCCCATTCTTGTCAACACCAGCCAATATCAATGCAACGCCGAATGGCCTGGCTCCAGCATATTGGGTATACTGTTGAGCCATATCAGCAAGGTTTTTTGCCACACCTTCAACGTCAACCACTTCGTCATAAATAAGGCGATTGCTCTGGGCAAAAAATCGTGCGTGGTCAACCTGAGTGCGAGCGTCTGGAATATACCCTGCTGCGGCAAGACCTATATGATCATCTATTTGAAATATTTTTTGAGTTACATTAGATATCTGCAATTTTCTAGTTTTCTCTTCTACTGCAAGGATTACACCCTCAGTGCTTTTAATCCCTAAAGCTAAAGTGCCTCTCCTAACGGTTTCGATTGCATATTCAACCTGATATAATCGCCCATCAGGTGAGAAAACAGTAATTCCTCTATCATAACCTGCTGCTGCTGGTAACAAATCAACTAGATTACTTCTAAATCTTTATTTATAGTTACCTTATTTAAAAAATAAAGGATTATTTACCCAATAATATGAATAAAGTTGGCCAGTTGTTAACAGAAGAAATCCAATTTTGTGGCCATAAGAATATTCGATCTCTGCATGCTCGAACCATAGAGATCACCAAAGATCCTAATCTGACAGTCAATGGAGATTGTATTATAGGAGTTAGCGCAACCAAATCATGCTCCGATCTAACGAGTGGTTTGAAAAATAAAATCAGGAATAACCAATCTTTCATAGTAATAGATTTGGTTGTTGAACCGTTTACCTTCAACATACATGGGTTTGGGAATGATAACCTTCTCCTTACACATGCTCATGATATTGTTTTAAGAAAGAGCAATTTTATTTGTAATCGGACCCTGTGCCTAAGTTGTGATGTGAGTGCCATACACATTCCTAGAAAGATGGTAGAGTTATTGAGAGACCCTTTCAAACAAGGTCTGCTAGTAATAAGTGTAGAATAAATAGCGATGACCACCTAGTTGTTTCGTTCAATAGTCCAACCTTGCAAAAGTAGCTCCTGCTATACGTTCATAGGCGTCGACGTACCTTTGAGACACTTTTTCGATTATGTCTTTGGGTAACTTTGGAATACTTAGCTTTGAAATATTATTATTGCATTTTTCAACTTCTTGTCTGAAGCCGATTTCCTCTAACCAATCTCTTAGTATTTGTTTGTCATAACTCTCCTGAATTTGTCCAACTTGGTAATCAGCTTTATTCCAAATTCTGAATTCATCAGGTCCGATCGAATCGCCAAGCATTATTTCTCCGGTCTTGGGGTCTTTTCCGAATTCAAATTTGATGTCTGAAAGAACAAAACCCGAAGCAGAAACGGTCGCATTTACTTGTCTGAACAACTCCAGGGATAGTTTTTTTATTTGCATTAATTCCGTTTGACTTACTAACTTATCTTTAACAATTTCTCTCTCAGTGAGAGGTATGTCATGTTGATCAGATTTAGTAGTTGGATCAAACACAAGACCTGGTAATTTTGAAGCTAATTGCAAATTCTTATCTGCAAAAAACTCCTCCGTCCCAGATATATCTATAGCATTCTGAAGATATCTGGAATATAAGCTTCCATATAAGTATGATCGAACTACGCACTCGATTGGAATCATATTCATCTTTGCTACTTCAATCTTATTGGCATCTATTCTTCTCCTAAAGTGGTTTTTCCCTTTTAAGATCTTAAACCAAAAAAGAGCAAAATCACACAAGATTTTTCCTTTATAAGGAATTTCATCGTTTAGTATAACGTCAAACGCAGATATCCTATCAGAAAAAGAAAAAATTAATGTGTTGTCATTGGTTTCATAAATGTCCTTTACTTTGCCTTTCCTGATTAGTTTCAACTTGATAAACTTTCCACATGTCAATTATAAGTTTTAAATTGAGTGGTTAGCAATTTACTAATGTAATCATTTGATCGTTAATTCGACCGACAAAATCCTTTCGCAATTGTTAACATATCTGGATTCTGACGAAGGTATAAGAATCGAATCTAAAGCCACGTGTAAAAAAATTTTCATTAACAAGAATTTGCTGGGAAATTACGTATTACTTTTGAATTACAACCATACAAAAGATATGCATACTTTATTGGATATTAGTAGAAATTATGAGCAGGGTAGGAATTGCAAATCTGATGGAATAGTTTACCTTAATACCCCATCTGCAGTGCGGGATCTAATCCACCGTGAATTTGAGGATATTGAGGTCACCGAATACTGAATTCGATAAAATTAAAAGATAATCAGCGATATTAAGAACTTTTCCACTTGTAATATACGGTTCCGGCTTTACATGACGCAATTAGATTTGAATTCGTATAAGTGGATTCAACCTCAAGTTCAGATAACAGCGAGTCTACACTTTGTTCTTCATTTTTAGACTCTGCGAAGCGATTAATTATCTCCTCTTTAGAGAATTCCATTTTGTTATTTATTTTTAAGAAATCAAAAAATTGATCTTTGTTTAACATTTCAAGTTAATAGGACTTCAAGATTCATAAATTTTTGGACTAAATTTAATAAGGAAAGAAATTTATTAAAAAAAATAAGCAATATTAGAATTATTGGATTTGACAAAAATTCTTCCACTGCTCACAATAGTATTCTTGATCTATTTCACTCAAAGTACTTTCCAGGCCGTTCTTGCCGAAACTAAAAATATCTTATTTAAAGAAAACACCTTGGATTCAAAGAGCAGTAGACTAGATGTTAACAACACGTTTGCTCTTTCGGGATTTCTCGTTTCAACCTTGAATGCATCACTAATATCAAATAACGGATCCAGTGAAAATAATCAATTAATTTCCGCTTCACCTCTTGGCTCAAATATTGAAGATTCACATCAAACCCTATTACCTGGGCAACGGATTGATGGTATAATCAGCACAGGTAATTCATCATCAATCACGAACTCAAGTCAGAGCACGCATGAGGATACAGCAGGAATAAGTCAATTGAATCAGACCGATAACTTATCAAATAATTTGGTTTCAATGCTTTCAGGTATTATTATTCAATCTATTGAAAAAGGAAATCCCACCATTAGTAACGATGGAAATACTAATGATTCTGGTAGCCTCATAAATAGGAATATTTCGACAATAGTCTCCGGGAATTGGAAGATGGACGTTAATTCTTCGAAAATTGAATTTTTTGATTCAAAATTCATAATGATCACCTCAAATGCCAAAGGATTTCACTGGCATACAATTAACAATTTCAATGGCGATGGAAATGTGTTTTTTGGAACTGATGACACCATATTCTTCGATGGAACAGTAGACTTTTTTACAGATGATAAACTTGTATCTGAAAATAGTAAGGTGGTATTTATGCTCAATAATTTTGAGCTAATTCAAATTATTTTCCTTGATAACAAAGTAGCAGATCATTTTCATAACTTTCCACTTTACGGGATCATAGATTCCATTGAAATAAAAAATTAGGTAAAGTTCTTTTTCATATATTTTGGTATCGGAGAGGTTATAGCCCCTTCTGATGCAGATCTTACCAATGTTGCATATTTTGCTAATGCTCCTGACCGATACCTATTCTTTACAGGTTTAAATTTCTTGATCCGATTTGCGAATTCTTTCTTTGAAATCTTGAGATCAACCGTTTCTTTGAGTAAATCGATCTTGATTTTGTCACCATTCTTGATTATTGAAATTGGTCCACCTACCATCGCCTCTGGGGACATATGCCCTATCATAAATCCACGGGTTGCGCCAGAGAATCGACCATCAGTAAGCATAGCAACTTTTTCACCTAACCCTTGACCCACTATGGCCGCTGTCACAGCAAGCATTTCCCTCATCCCTGGTCCACCCTTTGGACCCTCATATCTTATAACAACAACATCACCTTCGCTGATTTCTCTTTTCGAAATAGCATCAAATGCAGATTCTTCTGATTGATATACTTTAGCAACCCCTTCAAATTTATCTTCTTTCAATCCTGCAATTTTGATTACAGCACCCTCTGGAGCCAAATTTCCGAATAAGATTTTTAACGTTCCTTCTTTATGGATTGGATTATCGACAGTCCGAAGGATATTTCGAAATTCATTTTTTTGTACTTTATAGTAAGACTTGGATTTGCTAAAGTCATAGGACTCAAGATTCTTTTTCATTGTCTTGCCGGTAACGGTCTCTACATTCCCATTTAAAATACCTTTATCAAGCAATGATTTCAAAATTACGGGGATACCCCCAATATTATCCAAGTTCAACATTACATAGCTCCCACCAGGTCTCATATTTGCAATATGAGGTGTCTTTTTTCTTATATATTCAAAGTCTTTTATATCCAACTCGATTCCTACTTCACGAGACAGTGCTAATAGATGTAGTATCGCGTTAGTCGAACCTCCTATCGCGTTTGCCATCATGATTGCATTTTCGAATGCCTCATATGACATTATATCCCTAGGTTTTAAATCATTTAGTAAAAGATGATCAATAGATTTACCAGTATCAAAGCAAATTTTGTGCCTTTCTTCGCTTTCTGCAGGTGGTGTAGCACTACCTGGTAACGCCATCCCTATAGCCTCGCTTATGGATGCCATGGTATTAGCGGTATACATTCCTGCGCACGATCCAGCCGACGGGCATGCAACATTTTCGAGACTTGTCAATTCTTCCAAGCTCATTTTACCAGCATCATATGTTCCCACTGCCTCATACACATCTTGTATCGTAACCGGATTCCCATTCCAATTACCTGGAAGAATGGTACCACCGTAAACGAAGATGGATGGTAAATTGAGTCGAGCCATAGCCATTAAGGTTCCTGGCAAGCTTTTATCACATCCAGAAATTCCCACTATAGCGTCATATTGATGTGCTCTAACCATTACCTCAATCGAATCCGCAATGATCTCCCGGCTAACAAGAGAAGATTTCATCCCTTCGTGTCCCATTGCAATGCCATCAGAAACAGCGATAGTAGTAAATTCCCGAGGAGTGTTTCCTGAGTCCTTTACGCCTTCCTTTGATTTTTGAGCAAGTTTCCCCAAATGGATATTGCATGGGGTTGCCTCATTACATGTACTACAAACTGCTACTAGAGGCCTGCTAAGATCATCGTCTGAGAGACCCATCGATTTGTACATTGCTCTATGAGGCGCTCGGGATACTCCCTCAACTGTTTTTCTGCTAGGTAAAATCATTACACATATCTAGATTGAAATCACAAAATAAAAACTTAATTCTTTTTCGTAAGATTATCACACTACTCCAAGGTAGCTAATATTTTTATAGAATCCAAACCCTCGAACTTGAATATTGTCTCGCACATTCCACATTCTATGCTATTATTATGCAATTCATTTGAAGAGATCTCATTAAGATATTCGCATTTTGGGCATGGGAAAGAAAAATTCAGTGTGAAACTTTCTAACTCAATTGATTCACTCATACCTTGTAAAAAATTTTCGAGCTATTTAAAATGAACTAAAAATAAACTCCAAATTATGACAAAACATATTAACTGTTAAATATTAAATTAAATATTTCAGTATCATTATCTTGATCATGATGCAAACCTTGAATCACAATTGTATTTTTTGTCAAATTGTACTGAAAAATTTACCTAATGCTATAATTTATGAAGATGAAAAATTTTTAGCTTTTATGGACAAGTACCCAATAAACCATGGGCATTCTCTTATAGTGCCTAAACAGCATTTTAGAGATATTTTAGAAATGCCTATAAAGGACGTAGGCGAGATGCATTCTTTAGTCCCACGATTAGCAAAGGCGATTACTAGCGTTTTGGGAAGTGATGGATTTAACATTAACCAGAATAATGGTAAATCTGCAAATCAAATTGTACCCCATGTGCACGTTCACATAGTTCCTAGATATTCGATTGAGAAAGTTAAAGGTCAATGGCCAATGCGTAAAATTGCTCAAATAAAGGAGCTTGAGAGTATAGCTCAAAAAATTAGAGAGAATATCGAGGCAACATGAATAAAAACGCCATCACAATAGGAATAATTACTTATAACGAACAGAATAATATTTTAAAATTTTTTGATTCGCTCAAATCCCAACGGCTAGGAGACAAGTTGGTTATCACCGAGGTAATTTTTGTTGATGATTCGAATGATGAAACTCCAATTCTAATCAACAAAATAAGGTCTGAAAATCCAGAATTCAATATTCGTCTATTTCACAATGACAAAAGAAAAGGGGCAAGTCAAGGATGGAATACGATATTTAGAAATGCGAAGGGCAGCGTCATAGTCCTATTGGACGCAGACATCGAGATCGGAGAAAATTGCATCTCACGATTATCTGACAAGATCTCAGATAACGTGGGATTGTGTGCTTCTAATACTGTCCCCAAAATTAATAGCACGAGCCTATATGCTTGTGCATCTATTTTTATCGGTTATTGGTTAAGATCGATGAGAATGAATGGCCTTTCTCAATACACAACTATGGGAAGAGCACTTTCCTTGAATACTGAGTTGGCCAGAGGGATAGAAATTCCCCAGGAAATAATAGCAATAGATCTATATCTTCAATGCAAGGTGCTTGAAATGAACAAGAAGGTGATCTATGATGATGATGCAATAATCTATTTTAACCCCCCAATAACCAAAAATGATTTTTTTAGCCAGATAGTAAGAGCGCTAATAGGGCATAGTCAAATAAAAGAACTGACACAAAAGTTTGATTTCGATGCTCCTGCCTCTCTAACAATTAAGGAATTTTTCAAGAATTCGATAAAATATCCAAAAGGTTCGTTATGTCTTTTATTATGTTATCTCCAGTTGCCAGTTAGTTACATTAAGGATAGAGAGCGAGTCTCCCATATTTGGGAACCTGCTAATAGTACAAAAAATTAGCATCCAAAGGTGTGTTGAATTAGATAGACGTATACTACTCGAATGATAAGAAAATGATGTTTATAAAGAAATTCTGTCGACATATACTTCAAAGCACTAAAAAAAAGACAATCAAATATTTCTAGTTATTTTTGGCTATTTCTAGAATTAAGTGAATCTGATAGTTGCAATAACTAATTTGATAAGACAATAATAAAGACCGCAACGCATGCTAATGATCCAAATAGTGCTAATGTTGTCTTCCACATTCCCAGATTTTCTTTTTCTCCTATATCCCACATACCTCCAGTAGATTTGTTGGGTACGTACCAATTCTTTATAATATCGTAACTATAAAATTTCGATAAATCAGCTGATGGTGTCCACCTTGGAGTAAAATTGGAAGATTGGTTTGACGAAGAACTGATCAAATCGTATTTCCTTCTTGAATTTTCGTCAGAAAGTACTTCGTAGGCCTCTACTATTTGCAAGAACTTTTGATGAGATTCATTACTTTTGTTCTTGTCAGGGTGGTGCTTTAGGGCAAGAAGTCTAAATGATTTTTTGATATCGGCAATAGTTGCATGTTGGTCTATCTCAAGTATGTCATAGTAAGACTGCGACAACAACATTAAATGAAGGTTCTAAAAATTAAGTATTTTGCTTTAGACTAAAGAATATTATAACTCTAAAATAAGACAATTTAGAATATATTTACACGTGAAGATTCCATTTAAGAGAAAATCACCCCATACTAGTAAGGGAGAAGATGCAAGTCCAAACAAAGAATATTTTCAGCCCAATGAAACAGTGGAATCAAATAAAAGCAATCCAGTGAAAAATTCACATCCAATAAATTCCGAAGCAAACTACCAGATTTGCTTTGCATGCAAGAAGATGATCTCCGGTGAAATCAAGAAACCTGAATGGAGGTGGAATCTAAGTACTAGTCAACCGATGTGCATTCAATGCTATGAAAGAAAATCCAAAGAATACGAAAAAATCAATAATTATTGCAACGAATGCAACAAGAAATTGGGCTTTATCAGGTATAATCCTAAACCATTGTGGGGAATTAAAGGCCAATTATGCAGAACTTGTTGGGATTTAAAGAATTCTACCTTCAAGAAATAAGACTCTATCGATAAGACGAATCAAAAATTATGCACGGACCAAAACTCAAAAAACTCTTGGCTATGTATCCACAAAGTTAGTATTCCTACCTGTTTTCTGCACCCTTCCTACTCAAGCGAAACTGATAATTACCTAATCTAAAGACTTGATTAGGTTTTCATTTGTATAAAAGTTGAGGAAGAATTAGCATAGTACTTTGGAATCTCTACTCAGGTTTTCACATTGTTTCCAAAATCGAATTGCTCCTGGTGCAGTTTTGCATGTCATAACACATCTACAAAACATAAAGGTAGGGAAACCAATTAGCTCTATCTCCACAACATCGATACTATACCCAAACCAGTTATACATAGTCCTGCATATGCGACTTGTGGTACGCTGATGCTCATAGCACCTATGGCCAGGCCAATACCAGCTATAGCCATTAGGACTTCCCCTTTCCTTCTATTTGTAAAGTGCAATACCATTATCTTATCTTACAATGGGTTTATAAAATATTTCTCTAAATGGAAAAATTTTGTTAGGCAAAGTTAAGTGACTACTTTGCAGTATCAAATAACAATAGTGCGGTTCTAATTTATTTATACATAGAATTTTCCCAATAATCTTCAAAACAATATATACGCACTTTGACGAATAAAATTTAAAGGTGGCTGAGTCCACCAGCACCAGATGTATATGGTGATTGTCCTGGGAAGTTTCTCCTAAAGTGCCCAGATGGTCTTTTTGATAATAGTTCTATGAACCAAGCTTCGTGCTCAATTTCCTCCTGCATTATCCTCTGGGCAATATCGAACGTTCTAGGATCTTTTCCCCCTGTCATGTCACACACTTCTCCCCAGGAACGGATAGCACATTGTTCTGCTTCCAAAAGAACTTTCATGATAGAGGTCAAATCCTTCCAATTCTCTGGCAAATAAGCGTCTGGACACCCAGCCTGGGTTGCAAAATCTCGGATATCTCGTGGCAAACTTCCTCCCAATTCATAAAGTCGTGGAACCATAGCTTCAAAGTGGTTTCTGTCTTCAATCCTTGCATCTTCAACTATCTCCTTGATTCCTTCCCCATCAAGACCTGTACAGTGCATCCTCAAAATAGTATAATAATAATAGGTGGTAAATTCCGCACCCACGCCCTTGGTTATCAATTCTTTTAGTCTTTCGATATTAACACCATTTTTTTCTAAAACTTCCAAAGCTACTACATTCGGAACATATTCATTATTCTCAGTCATTATCAAACCTTAGATAAATGAATATAAAAATTTTATTATAAATTTGTCCCGTAGCATTCTGACAATTCAAATCTCAATTTTAGCGATTATCTATTTCAATATATCATCCATCGATTCAAACCCCTCTCGCTCAATTAATTGAAGTAAGCAAATAGTAAAACCGACATGTGAACAATCGTCTGTTACACATGTCCTGCATGATGGTACGCAATCAACTATATTGACAAAAATGTCCTGTCCCAAAAATCTATCAAATAATCTTACCAAACCAACATTAGGAAAATCAACATATTTCAGGATTAAAGGAGGGTTCTGTTCAAAAACTTCACTATCAAATGACTTGCAATTCATCCAATTTAAGAATGCAAATGTTCCTTCATCCAAACTCTCGCATTTCATGGCTTTTTTTAACTGGAGGCTGTTAGTTTTGATTTTGTCTTTACTAGACATTATCTATCTTAGTAACTTACTATGCTTAATTCCTAAATATAAGGCTTTAACTTGATTCTAGGCAAGTACGAATGCAGTCATAAAATCCTTTCAGTTGATATGGTTAGTATTGGTATTTTCTAGAGGAAATCCGTACATAGACCATTTTTTATCAACCAGCAATTTTGTTTCTTCGTCAACTTGAACTTCCTCCTGAATCTCCCTAAAAAACCCTTCTTCTCTCCATTTGGTTGTGGCGTCGACTCCCATTTTTGATCCAAAATTTACCAAAGGAGATGAAGGGTCCAAAGTATCTGTAGGCACATTCTCTATTATCAATATATCCCGTTTTGGATCTGCTTTGGTAGTTACGGCCCAAATAACCTTATCCATATCATGAACATCAATATCATGATCAACTACGACAAAAATCTTAGTTAAGGAAAGTTGCCCCAACCCCCATAATCCCATCATCACCTTTTTTGCTTGCCCAGGGTATCTCTTTTTAATTGAGATAATTCCCAATCCTTGAAACCATCCGGCTGCCGGCATCGAGAAATCTATTACTTCGGGTTGGAACATCTGTATTAAAGGTAAAAAAGATCTTTCTATTACCTTTCCAAAATAAGCATCCTCGAGAATGGGTTTTCCAACTACAGTAGTTAAATAAATAGGCTTTTTTCTATGCATAACACCGGTTAATGTAAAGACAGGGAATTTGTCAGGAGGCGTATAATAACCAGTGTGATCTCCAAATGGTCCTTCTGTCTCAAGATTTTCTGGATTGATGATGCCCTCAAATACGATTTCTGAATTAGCCGGAACCTCCAAATCTACTGTTTCACACTTCACCATTTTGACCCCTTTCTTTCGAGAAATACCTGCAAAAAGAAATTTATCCATACCTTCTGGAACTGGGGCTATGCTGCTGAAAATAGTACCAGGGTCGGCCCCAATTACTATTGCTGCTTCGATTGGTTTTTTAGATTCTTTCGAGATATCAGAATGCTGAGCTCCACGTTTGTGAATCTGCCAATGCATTATCGCTTGATTGTCACTCAAAATTTGAATGCGATAAACTCCTATATTTCGAATGCCGGTTTCTGGATGTTTGGTAACAGTCATTCCAAACGTAATAAATCTCCCTGCATCTTGTTTGAATGATTTGAGAATGGGAAATTGCTTGAAGGAAGGATTATTTGTTTCAATGACTTCTTGGACTTGACCTTTATCCACTATTTTAGGCCCGTACTCAGAGATTTCAGATAACTTTGGTAGCATTTTTAGTTTATTTAGAACCCCTGATGGCATTTTCATGCGGGTCATCTCAACTATTCTATTCCCTATTTCTGAAAAATCCTCCAAGTCTAAAGCTATTTGTAATCTCTTAATGGATCCGAATGCGTTCCCGAGGATTGGTATTTCAAAATCCTTGATGTTTTCAAACAGAATAGCGGGACTTTTCTTTGTATACATCAATCGTCTCATGATCTCAGCGACTTCTAATTCAGAGCTTACTTCCGTCTGGACCTTTTTCAATTCGCCAGCTGATTCTAAGGCATTCAAATATTCGGATAGATTATCAAAAGTCATTAAAAATAATTATATTTAGTCCTATTTAATCATCAATTACATATCATACTATTTCAAAAAAAAATAAATTATGTAAAAAATTAGAAAATCAATTCTAGAAAAAATATTATTGGTTAATATCTTGCTATAGTTTAAGATACTGTGCTATTATCCATGGTCATAGTCATATTGTCCATTGGCATTGACATATTGTCCATTGGCATTGAGGAGTTGTCCATGGTCATTGACATATTGTCTTGTGCGAGAGCTGGTGTTACCATTGCTCCAAACAAAGATGCTGCAGCTACGATACTTAAAACTACGAATACATTGAACTTATTCATGCATTTTTAAGTAGATTTTTCGGGTATATAACATCTTCGTTTAGTATAAGAGAATTTTACTTGAATAATTTTATAATAATAAAAACTTTTTTGGAACATAAAAGGCCCCTTACATCGGTAATCCTACTTATTGTGTAATTTCGTCAGATTGTTCTTGTTCTCGTTTATAAATGGAATTATTTTTTCCGTAATTATTTGATGAACATTTGTAATCTCAGGATCGAACGACAATAGTAAGACATACGATAAAGTACTATTTTCGTCGGTAATTGGTATGGTAGCTCTAATCAGGCGCTCGTATTTTGAACTAGCATATTGTATTTTACCTAACATGTATTCCCACCTCAAACGTGTATACTGCCTGGTAGCAGCAGTAATGGCATATTGAGCCCTTTCCTCAGGAGTTAAAAGAGGGATGAGTCCATCTCTTTCGGCTATGGATTCCAATTTTCCATCCTCATCGGCAATACCTGCAAAACGTATACTTGGGTTCAAATCTACTACGTGTTTACAAAACAAGTGGAATTCATCTTCATTCCTTGAAATCATTTTCCCTATAACTATATTTTAAGGCCGATATATATCATCTATTACGAAAATGTTATTTTACGATTATCATCGATTCGCAAGCTTCTCTAGGCAACACTTTTGCGCATGATTCTAAAAATTCTTTAAGGTCATCCTGTAGTAGAGGAGGTGGTAAATCATTTTCAGTTTTTTTGGAATCCTCCAATATTTGTTGATTTTCGTTAATCGGTTCAAGGACAAGAGATTTTGTTAAATAGTCGTCGTCTCTTAACAAGGTAATAATAACAGATTCGCCGATACCCTTAGTTTTCAAGTATTTCTTTATGTCCATTTGGTTCTTTATATCGACACTATCCATCTTTACTATTATGTCCCCTCCTAGCTCTAATGCTGTGCCATTAACTTCGGTAACTATATAACTACCCCTCAAATTTGCTTTAGAAGCGGAACTATTACCAATTATGCTGGTGATTAAGAAACCATTATCTCGTTGTATATTCATTAATTTGGCAATCTCAGGAGTTACATCCAGACCTATTACACCCAAAGATGGATCAGTCAAATTCGTTTCCAAGGATGGTCTAGCAGTCAAAGGGATCGTTACAACTTGTTTAATAAGGTCTGGACCTCTCAATACTGTTAGGGTTACGTTATCCCCAATTTGCTTGTAATTCTCCAAATACGATAAAATGTCATCCACTTTTCTAACAGACTTATTATCTATCTCGGTAACTATATCACCACCAAGTTCGATAGGCAATCCATTAATTAGCATGCTCTTATTGCCCCCTACTATCCCAGCTAGTTTGGCAGGGCTATCATGCGTAACATTGATCACTAAAAAGCCTACAGCTTCAGGTAAATTCAATAATTTTGCTATCTCTGGAGTTATATCAAACCCATTTATCCCAATGTATGGATGATCGTATTCTCCGTTTTTAATTAAGAGGGGAACAATTTTTGTCAGAAAATTAGAAGGAATGGCAAATCCGATCCCAGAATAAACACCAGTATTCGAGAAAATAGCTGTATTAATCCCGATAACATTGGCATTCATATCAATCAATGGACCTCCTGAATTACCTGGATTTATGGCGGCATCTGTTTGAATGATGTCAGGTATTGAAAACGATGGAACAGGTTTAATTATAGGTGTCTTGTCAAATGGATTTGGTGGGGATCCACCGTTATCACCAGCTGGCATTAGCCTTCCTAGACCACTGATAATGCCTTCAGATAGGGACCCAGATAACCCAAAAGGGTTTCCAACAGCAACAACTTTTTGTCCAATTCGAATTGTAGAAGAATTACTTAATTCCAATGGGACCAACTTGGAACTGACATTCTTATTTACTTCGGATAGTTTGATAACAGCGAGATCTGCATAAGGATCAGTTCCTATAATATCACCCTCATATGAAACTCCATCCAGAAATGTTACATAGACTTTATTATTCTTTGAACCGTCTACCACATGAAAGTTAGTAACAATATGTCCTAATTTATCATATACAAATCCAGAACCTAGTCTTGAGGGGTTAGGTTCTGTTGCTTGAGTGCTCCCAGGTTCAGTTATTTGAACCACTGATTTCTCGACCTTATCAAATAGATCAGGTAGCGAACTACTATAATCTCTCGTGGTATAATTGTTACCAGCTTCTGTGGTCATTTGATCGAGTGTAAAGGTCGAGTTATCTCCCGACTCACTAGCTAGTTCGATAGAATGAGAGGTATTAATAGATAATAGACAAGTTATAATAAAAAATGATGTTAGAAATATAATAATCAACTTCGTTTTTTCATCAATTTTAACTTGATAATCTTGTAATGAATTGAACACCATGCTAATCGTTAATAGATATAGACCTTCTTAAGTCAATTTAAATTTTACAGTCATATGCATGATAGTATAGTTATTGGTTAAGAAATCGGTAATAATGTTCAATGGCCATAGATTGTCGTTCTGATTGAATCGATCCAGGTCTCATGAGTCTCAATTTTTTAACCGCTTCATATGGAGTCAACCCATCCTTTTTTATCAAATACGCCGCCAAGATGGTTCCTGTCCTTCCCTTTCCTGCAGCACAATGAACCAATACAGGCTTATTTGCCTCAATCTTTTTTTCTATATAATCCACCACTCCATGAATTTCGTCGATAGTCGGAGCATTATAATCATCTGTTTTCAGAAAATAATTTTCTAATTCATAGTTTTGGGAACTCACTTTTTGAATCCAGATTTCTGGCAAAGGAATCTCTCTGACAGTAACTAAACTTTTTATGTTATTAGACGCAAGCCATGTAAGTTGATCGTAGGATGATGGCAACCCGCTACCTGCCAATTTTTGAGGAATCACCCAACTAAAATTAGTCGGTCGTTCAACCAATCTACCATGAACCCTGCGGTAAATCTCTCCTATTCTGGTCATATTAAAATCTATGTAATGAATTAAATATTAATTAATTAGTTTTTTGAATTTGCTTAGACTATTGCTTGATCTAGTTTATCCAAAAATTTCTTGAAATTCTCCACAGGTATTACGGCTCCACATGCCTTGTCGTGCCCACCTCCGCTACCATTTAATTCGGCAGTAAGATTGTTTACTAACATCCCCAAATGAGTCTTGCATTCCTTAGATCCACGAATTGAAAGAATGTATGAATTAATATTTGATTTTAATTTAAATGCTATTCCAACTTTCTTGCCTGAAATACCCAAAACGAAATTTACTATCATGCTGGAAGATAACTCTAAGTTATGTTCAAAATATGAGATATTATTCAAGTGTTTTGATTGTTCCTCTACTATGGTAATTGCTTTATTAATCTTCTCACAAAACTCTTTGACCAATCTAAATCCATTATTAATCTCATGGGGCATTTTCCCTTTGGATATTGCCCTAGAGATAAACTTTAGAAAATCAATATTCTTTTGTGATGAAGATATGATATATGATAGAAAACACGATTCCAACATTAAGAACGTTCGGTCATATTTACTAACTAATAGACTTGCCTTTGGATTTGACTCCATATAATCCGTCAATGCTGCAGCAGACTGCGTAAAACGCAAACCTAATGCTTAATTTTTTTCCAAGTAAATGATAAATTTGAACAGAAGTACAATCATTAATATCATGTATTAATTTCACCCCAATCGATTCTAGCTCCTTCCTTATTTCCACCTCAAGATAATGATGATCTATATAGATAACTTCAATATTTCTTAGAAGTAGTATCTTCAATTTATCTATGAACAAGTTCTGATTTTTTTTGTTAAGACCAACATCACAAATGAAAACTCTTGAGAACTTTCTATTCTTTTGACAAAGAGATATTGTATAGTCTAAGGAATTCAATAAATTCGGATAGTCAACCAAAAATATGTTCCTAATTTTCAGGCCGTTTTGTAATAGCGCTGCAGAAACTATCCCATCTACATCTTCCTTATGGGATATACAAATGCTTTTCAATATAACGAGAAATTAGTATAAGATTGATATTTAGATGTTTATATCACACTAATTAAAATCGAAATTTCCTTAGTAGAAACTCTCAGAACAATTCAGTGTGCGATAAAATTTAGTATCCAATGTAAATATATCTACACATATCATTAGAAAAACTCCATTGAATTGTAAAGATATCAATAACTAAAGCACCACAAATGATTTATTCCAAAATATGACGCTACTCTTTACGCACAATATAGTCATGAACAAAAAGTTCAATGCCATGTTAATAGTAGCTAATTAAGATGTTATAGTGTATTAGTTCACTTATC